>NZ_JBITXX010000003.1:0-707993 GCF_044544925.1 Streptomyces sp. NPDC053431
GGGCCCTTCCGGCGGTTCCGACTCTATCAGATCCTTTCGGCGTCTGATTCCCAGTCAGCGGGAGTTGTCTTCCCGGCTGTTGGGCCGTTCCGACGTCCTGAACTCTAGCGGATTTCCCCGGCGGCTCATAATCGAGCCTTTCGAAATGAATTTCGGCATGCCGAAATTCGTCCCGGTAGGGAGATCGTGCGGAGTTGAGGTGCCGCTACTGCGGCGGGAGTGGCTGTCGAAGAACCGTTCCGGCTCCGTGACAACTCGGAGAACACTACGCGTCCCCCAGGGGCGTGTCAAACCTCGACCTGGGGCGCGGGCCGGCCGCTCGGAGGCCTCAGTCGAGGTCCGTCAGCCGGCCGCCCGCGTCCGGCTGGGTCAGCTCCACACGGCGCAGCAGGCGGATCAGCATCTCGCCCAGGGAACCGCGCTCGTCGGGGGACAGGTCCTGGAGGAGCTTCTCCTCGAAGTCCGTCGCCATTCGCATGGCCTCCAGCCACTTCTGGCGGCCTTCGTCCGTCAGCTCGACGATCACGCGCACGCGGTTGTTCTCGTCGCGGTCCCGGGTGACCAGGCCTTCGCCCGCCATGCGGTCGATGCGGTGGGTCATGGCGGCCGGGGTGAGGCCGAGGCGCTTGGCGAGCTCGCCGGGGCCGAGGCGGTACGGGGCGCCGGCGAGGACGAGGGTCTTGAGGACCTCCCACTCGGCGTTGCTGATGCCGAGGTCGGCGACCTGGCGGCCGTACGCCACGTTCATCCGGCGGTTCAGCCGGCCCAGGGCGGAGACCACCTTCTCGACCTGGGGGTCGAGGTCGCGGTACTCGCGCTGATAGGCGGCGATCTGCTCGTCGAGGCTCGGCTCCTGGAGGGCCGGCGAGCCGGACGGCTCTGGGGTGTCGGACATGCGGCGAGTATCCCACGCTGCTCGTTGGCGTTGAAGTCCTTCCATGTGTATCTTTAAGCATCGAACTTTAGGATTGAAGTCTTCAGGGTTCAGGGCTACAGCACTGAACCCGCGACCGAAGTGGGTGAGTGTGACCAAGGTGATGGGCGCGGCGATGCGCCGGATTCAGGCAGGCAGCGCGCTGAGCGCGTTCGGACTCGGCTTCACCGTGCCGTACCTCTATGTGTACGTCGCGCAGGTGCGGGATCTGGGCGCGAGTACCGCGGGTGTCGTGCTGGCCGTCTTCGCCATGGCCGCACTCGTGGTCCTCCCCTTCAGCGGACGGGCCATCGACCGGCGCGGGCCGGTGCCCGTGCTGCTCGTGGCCTCGCTGCTCGCCGCGCTCGGCGCGCTCGGGATGGGCCTCGCTTCCTCCGTGCCCGCGGCCGTGGGGGCCGCGGCCCTGCTCGGTGCCGGTACGGCGGTGATGCAGCCGGCCCTCGCCACGATGATCGTGTGGTGCTCGACGCCGACCACCCGCACCCGCTCGTTCGCCATGCAGTTCTTCCTGCAGAACCTCGGTCTGGGCATCGGCGGTCTGATCGGCGGGCAGCTGGTCGACGAGAGCCGGCCCGGCTCCTTCCTCCTGTTGTTCTCGATCGAGTCGGCGATGTTCCTGGTCCTCGCGGCGATCGTGCTGACCGTGCGGACGCCTCAGGCGCCGGGCCTCCAGGGCGCGCGGCCGGCCGCCGAGAAGAACGGCGGGGTCCGGGCGCTGCTCGGGCACAAGGCCATGGTGCAGCTGTGCGTCCTCGGCTTCGTCCTGTTCTTCGCCTGCTACGGGCAGTTCGAGTCGGGCCTCGCCGCGTACGGCACGGAGGCCGCCGGGATCGCGCCGTCGACGCTCGGCATCGCGCTCGCCGCCAACACGGCGGTGATCGTCGCGGCCCAGTTCCTGGTGCTGAAGTTCGTCGAGCGCCGCAGGCGGACCCGGGTCATCGCCGCGGTCGGTCTGATCTGGACCGTGGCGTGGCTGTTCGCCGGGTACGCGGGCCTCGGCCACGGCAGCCAGGCGATGGCGACGGCGGCGTTCGTCTCCACGTACGCCCTGTTCGGGCTTGGTGAGGCGATGCTGTCGCCGACGGTCGCCCCGCTGGTGGCCGACCTGGCGCCGGAGTCGATGGTCGGCACGTACAACTCGGCCTTCGCCCTGGTGAAGCAGCTCGCGCTGGCGGTGGGCCCCGCGGTGGGCGGCCCCATGGGGGCCTCGCTGCACGGGCCGTACATCCTGACCTTCGTGCTCTTCTCGCTCGGGATCACCTTCCTGGCGGTCCGGCTCGGCAAGCGGCTCACGCCGGTGCAGAACCAGCCGTCGCTCGCCGCCCGGCCGTCGAAGATCGTCGCCCGGCACGAGCCGGAGCGGGAGACCGCGGCCGCCTGATCCCGTACCGCTAGGGCGTGTCCGGCAGGGCGAACTCGCACCACACCGCCTTGCCGCCGCCCGGGGTGCGGCGGCTCCCCCAGGACGAGGCGATCGTCGCGATGATCGAGATTCCGCGACCCGCCTCGTCCTCCGTTTCCGCCCTGCGGCGGCGCGGCAGATGGTCGTCGCCGTCCGTGACCTCGATGATCAGGCGCCGGTCGGTGCGGCGGAGCCGCAGGCGCATGGGCGGGGTGCCGTGCTGGAGCGAGTTCGCGACCAGCTCGCTGGTGGCCAGGACGCCCAGGTCGCGCAGCTCGACCGGGAAGCGCCAGCTGGCGAGGACCCCGGAGGCGAAGGCACGCGCGCGTGGCGCGGCCTCGACGCCGCCGAGCAGCTCCAGCGCCGCGTTGTGGAACAGCTCGGCGTCGGGTCCCTTGCGGGCCGGGTGCTGGAGGACGAGGACGGCCACGTCGTCGTCGTGCTCGGCGGTGACCCCCAGGGAGCGCAGCAGACGGTCGCAGACCACCTGCGGGCTGCCGGTGGCGCCGGACAGGGCGCGCTCCAGGGCGGCGACGCCCTCGTCGATGTCCTCGCGGCGGCGCTCGACGAGGCCGTCGGTGTAGAGGACGGCGGTGGAGCCGGGCGGCAGGGCGATGGTGCCGGAGGTGTGCAGCCAGCCGCCGGTGCCGAGCGGGGGCCCGGTGGGGTCCTCGGCGCGGCGGACGGTGCCGTCCTCGTCGCGGACCAGGATCGGCAGGTGGCCGGCGGAGGCGTAGACGAGCTTGCCCTCGTTGGGGTCGTGGACCGCGTAGACGCAGGTGGCGATCTGGCTGGCGTCGATCTCGGCGGCGAGGCCGTCGAGGAGCTGGAGCACCTCGTGCGGGGGCAGGTCGAGCCGGGCGTAGGCGCGGACGGCGGTGCGGAGCTGGCCCATGACGGCGGCCGCGCGGACGCCGCGGCCCATGACGTCGCCGATGACGAGGGCGGTGCGGCCGGCGCCGAGGGTGATGACGTCGTACCAGTCGCCTCCGACGGCGGCGTCGGTGCCGCCGGGCTGGTAGGTGGCGGCGATCCGCAGGTCGTCGGGCTGCTCCAGCTCCTGCGGGAGCAGGGAGCGCTGGAGGGTGACGGCGGTCTCGCGGTGGCGCCGTTCGCTGGCGCGCAGCCGTTCGGCGGCCTCGGCGTGGTCGGTGACGTCGGCGGCATGGACGAGGACGCCGCCGTCGGCGAGTCGCGGGCTCTCCACGGGCAGGCAGGTGACGGTGTAGGAGCCGCCGTCCTGGGTGCGGCGGGACTTCACGGTGCGTGGCTTGCCGCTGCGCAGTACCTGGTCGAGGAGGGGCAGCAGGCCGAGCTCCTCCGCCTCGGGGCAGGTGTCGGCCACGGTGGCCCCGGCGGGGCGGGGGCCGAAGGCGGCGACGTACGCCTCGTTGACGTAGGCGATGCGGTGCTCCGGGCCGTACACGAGGGCGACCAGGCCGGGGAGGCGGCCGACGATCTCCCGCACGGTGAAGTCCTCCAGGGCGGGGACGCCGGCGGTGTCCACGGCGCCGTCGGTCTCTCCGGCGAGGTGTTCCGACCGGGGCCCGTACTCACCGCGGGCCGCGGGCACGGAGCCTTCGGTCCCGCGGGACGCCGCGCGGCGCTGCGTACCGGGGAGCCGGGCGCTCCAACGGGTGAAGTTCACGGATCTGTATGCCTCGTGGTGTCGTTGCCGTGCAGAGTCACTCTGTGCAGGTGTGAGCCCACCTATGGTCACACGTCCAGTGTGGACGAGTGCACTGACAGTGATGTCAGGCCGAAGACTCGCCCGGGGTGTTGCCCGGCGGCTTGTCCTTGGGCGCGGGTGGGGGTGTGGCGGCGAGTTCGAATTCGGCGCGCGGGTGCTCCAGGGAGCCGAGGGAGACGATCTCGCGTTTGAACAGGCCGGACAGGGTCCATTCGGCCAGGACGCGGGCCTTGCGGTTGAACGTGGGGACCCGGCTGAGGTGGTAGGCGCGGTGCATGAACCAGGCCGGATAGCCCTTGAGTTTGCGGCCGTAGACGTGGGCGACTCCCTTGTGGAGGCCGAGGGACGCGACGGAGCCGGCGTACTGGTGTGCGTAGTCCTTGAGCGGCTGCCCCCGCAGGGAGGCGGCGATGTTCTCGGCGAGCACCTTGGTCTGGCGGACGGCGTGCTGGGCGTTGGGGGCGCATTCCCTGCCCGGTTCGTCGGCGGTGATGTCGGGGACGGCGGCCGCGTCCCCGGCGGCCCAGGCGTGGGCGACGCCGTCGACGGCGAGCTGCGCGGTGCAGACGAGCCGGCCGCGTTCGTTGCGGGGCAGGTCGGTGGCGGCGACCAGGGGCGCGGGTTTGACGCCGGCGGTCCACACCACGGTACGGGTGGGGAGCCGGGTGCCGTCGCTGAGGACGGCGACGCGGTTCTCGCAGGAGTCGAGGCGGGTACCGAGGCGGACGTCGATGTTCCGGTTGCGCAGCTCGCGGATGGCGTAGCGGCCCATCTCCTCGCCGACCTCGGGCAGGATCCGGTCGGAGGCCTCGACGAGGACCCAGCGCAGGTCCTCGGGCTTGATGTTGTGGTAGTACCGCGCGGTGTAGCGGGCCATGTCCTCGAGCTCGGCGAGGGCCTCCACGCCCGCGTAGCCGCCGCCGACGAAGACGAAGGTGAGGGCGGCGTCGCGGATGGCGGGGTCGCGGGTGGAGCTGGCGATGTCCATCTGTTCGATGACGTGGTTGCGCAGCCCGATGGCCTCCTCGACGGTCTTGAAGCCGATGCCGTGGTCGGCGAGGCCGGGGACCGGAAGGGTGCGGGAGACCGAGCCGGGGGCGATGACCAGCTCGTCGTAGGTGAGCTGGACGCTCCCGGTGCCCTCCTCCTCGGTGGCGAGGGTGGAGAGGGTCGCGGTCCGCTTGGCGTGGTCGATCACGTGGACCTCGCCGATGACGATCTTGCAGCGGTCGAGGACGCGGCGGAGCGGGACGACGACGTGGCGCGGGGAGATGGAGCCGGCGGCGGCCTCGGGCAGGAACGGCTGATACGTCATGTACGGCTCGGGGGTGACCACCGTGATCTCGGCCGCGTGGCTTCTCAGCTCCGCCTTGAGCTGCCGCTGCAGGCGCAGCGCGGTGTACATCCCGACGTAGCCGCCGCCGACAACGAGAATGCGCACAGGTTCGGTCACTGTCCCATGACGCAACGCCGTCCGGGGTTTGTCCACAGGCCCGGCAAATTGTGTGACCGGAGGGATACGGAGGCGTGGGGTGGCGAACGGGCCCGCTGGGTGGGGAAGTGCGCAGGTCAGGGTGGGCGTGGCCGGTGCGAGACGGGGTCGGAATCGGGAGGGTCCGGGTCCTTGCTCCGATCGGGGGGCGCACCGTACGGAACTGCCCCTTCTGAATTGACCTCGACTCAACTATGTTCGTACTTCGTCGGGGTGTCGGATCGCCGCGCGTGGACCAGGAGCGCGGCCCGGTCGGACCCCCGTGTCAGGGCGGGGAGTCTCCGGGGGGAGACATCATGAGCGGGGGAACGCTTATGCAGATTCAGGATTCGTACGGGCAGGTCCGTACGGCACAGCCGGCGCCGAACGGGCGGTCCGCGCCGCTGCGGGTGGACGCGCAGCGGAATCTGGAGCACGTGCTGCGCGCCGCGCGCGAGGTGTTCGGCGAGCTCGGCTACGGCGCTCCGATGGAGGACGTGGCGCGCCGCGCCCGGGTCGGCGTCGGCACCGTGTACCGCCGCTTCCCCAGCAAGGACGTGCTGGTCCGGCGGATAGCCGAGGAGGAGACCGCGCGGCTCACGGAGCAGGCGCGGACCGCGCTCGGCCAGGAGGACGAGCCGTGGTCGGCGCTGTCCCGCTTCCTGCGCACCTCGGTTGCCTCGGGCGCCGGTCGGCTGCTGCCGCCGCAGGTGCTGCGGGTGGGTGTCGACGACGTGCTGCTGCCGGCCGGTGCGCCGGACGCCGAGGCGCGGGTGCCGCACCAGCGCGCGTCCGTGCCGGCGGGCTCCGGCGGGTACGGGGAGCAGCTCGAGCAGCGGGTGGTCGCGCCGCGCGCGGTGCCGGCCGTCGAGCAGGAGGACGCGGGGGCCGCGGAGCTCCTGGAGGTCGTGGGCCGGCTCGTGGAGCGGGCCCGTGAGGCCGGCGAGCTGCGGACGGACGTGACGGTGTCGGACGTCCTGCTCGTCATCGCCACCGCGGCGCCGGCGCTTCCGGACGCGGCCCAGCAGGCGGCGGCGTCGGCCCGGCTCCTCGACATCCTTCTGGAAGGGCTGCGTTCGCGGTAGCGGGCGGCCCCTGAGGGAGCGCGGTTCCCGGTTCTCGACGGTCCGTGCGGACCGTCGAGCATGACACGAACGGATGAGCGGTTACGCCCGGAGACGGGAAGTCGCCCCGGACGAGTGGTAAGTGGACGCTGTGGTTCGGCGTGCTCGGCCGCTGTGGCAGGCTGGGCCGTGTTCGAGTCCGAGCGTGCATACGGGGGCTTCCGCGATGAGCGGTGACAGTCGGGACGAGACGCTGGGCGCCACCGCCGGAACCACGGAGGGCGGGAGCTCGCCCGCCCCGCACCTGCCGAGCCGGGGCGGTTCGGGCGGCGCCCCCGGCACGGCCGCCGGAGTCGCCGCCGAGCCGAGTGTGCCGCAGCAGCGCGAGGGCGGTTCGGCGGCGCAGCCCGCCGCCGAGGACGCCGGCCTGGCCTCCGTACTGCCGCCGCCGCTCGACCTGCCGCCGTCCGACGCCGAGCTCGTGCGGCGGATGCGGGAGGGCGACGACAGCGCGTACGAGGAGCTGTTCCGCCGGCACTCGGCGGCCGTCCGCCGCTATGCCCGCACCTGCTGCCGGGACGCGGACACCGCCGACGACCTGGCGGCCGAGGTCTTCGCCCGCACCCTCCAGGCGGTACGGGGCGGGGCGGGCCCGGAACAGGCCGTGCGCGCCTACCTGCTGACCGGCGTCCGGCGGGTCGCCGCGCACTGGACCAGGACGCAGAAGCGGGAGCATCTCGTCGAGGACTTCGCGGTGTTCGCCGAGGACGCCGCCCGCGCCGCCGAGGTCTCCGACCAGGCGCCGACCTTCGGGGCGGGTCTGGACCTGGGCGCGGACGTTCTCGCCATGCACGAGGCCGAACAGTCGCTCGCCATGCAGGCGTTCCGTTCGCTGCCCGAGCGCTGGCAGGCCGTGCTGTGGCACACCACGGTCGAGGAGGAGTCGCCGAGCGAGGTCGCCCCGCTCTTCGGCCTGACCGCCAACGCCACCGCCGTGCTCGCCAGCCGGGCCCGCGAGGGTCTCAAGCAGGCCTATCTCCAGGCCCATGTCAGCCAGTCGCTCACCGCGGGCGGCGACTGCGCCCGGTATGCCGACCGGCTGGGCGCGTTCGCGCGCGGCGGGCTGCGGATGCGGGCCGAGCGCGGGCTGCGCAAGCACCTCGACGAGTGCGCCAAGTGCCGGCTGGCCGCCGGTGAGCTGGCGCACGTGAACGCCGGCATCCCCGCGCTGCTGCCGGTCGCCGTCATCGGCTGGTTCGCCGCCGGCTACTCGCTCAAGGCGGCCGGTGCGGTCGCCGGCGGGGTCGCCGGGGCGGGCGCGGCCGGCGCCGCGGCCGCCGCCACGGGCACGAGCACCGCCGGCGGCACGGCCGGGGCGTCCTCCGCCGCCGTGGCCGAGGGGCTGGGCATCCCCGCGAAGGCGGGCATCGCGGCCGTCGCCGCCGTCGCCGCCACCGCCGGTCTGGTCTGGGCGCTCAGCGGCCCCGAGCCGGAACCGGTCGCCCGGCCCACGGCCGCACCCACCGTCGTCGCGCCCGTCGAACCGGCGCCGGCGCCGAAGCCGGCGCCCAGACCCACCCCGAAGCCGACGCCGCCGCCCGTGCCGCCGCCGCCCCCCAGCCCGGCACCGACACCCCCGCCGAGCGCGAAGCCGAGCCCCAAGGCGACCCCGTCGCCCAAGCCGAAGCCCAAGCCGTCACCCAGCCCCTCGCGGACCGCGCCGGCCCCGCCGCCCGCACCGCCGACCGTCTACCAGGTCGACCAGCTCGAGTTCGACGTCTTCGGCGACGGCACCAAGCCCGAGGTGGACCTCGCGCGGTCCAGCTGGATGTGGCAGCGCTCGGGCCTCACGATCGACGGCACCCGCTACGCCCACGGGGTGAGCGTGCACGCCCCGTCCTCCCTGCTCATCGACCTCAACCGGCAGTGCACCGGCTACGACGCGGTCGTGGGCATCGACGACGTCACCGCCCCGATCGGGCCGGGCGGCGTCCGCTTCGCCGTGTACGGCGACGGCGAGCGCCTGTGGCGCTCCCCCGTGCTCCGCCGCGGCGACGCGCCGGTCCCCGTCCACGTCTCCCTCTCCGGCCGCCGCACCCTGCGGCTCGAGGTCGAGGAGCACACGCCGTTCGGCCGGGCGGCGGTCGCGGACTGGGCGGAGTCGCGGATCAGCTGCGGCTGACCGGATCGGGCGGTGCACGGCGGGCCCTGATCGGCTGCGGCTGACCGGACCGGGCGGTGTACGGCGCGCGGGCCGGCCGTTGCGTGACGCGCGGTCGGGTACGGCGCCGGCCTGTCAGCCGGCGTGTGATGCCGCGCGGATGAGTACGTCCTCCGCGGTGAGCGTGCGGCCGGTCTCGTGCGCGGTCGCGTAGGCCTCGGCGTCGAGTGCCTCGCGCGCCCGGGCCGTGACGAACTCGGCCTCGTGTCGCTCCGGCGCGTCACGGGGCACCTCGCCGCGCCAGGTGCCGGCGGCGGCCAGGGTGCTCACCGCGAGGGCGGGGGCGCCGGCCAGCACCAGGGCGCTGGCCAGGCCCTCGGCGAGACCGGCCACGAAGACCTCGGCGCACTGGGCGTCCAGTGCCGTGCGCAACGCGTCGACGGCGTGCGCGACCGCCGTCGGTCCCGCGCCCTCGTGGGCCTCGACCCGGGCGGCGAGACCCGTCACGAGGGCCTGGAAGTGCGGCGGCGGAGTGCTTTCGGCGATCGCCGCGCCGGCCTCCTCCATGTGCGCGCGAGCGGCGGCGACGTCCCCCTCGTACAGCGCGAGCCCGGCCTTCAGGAAGCAGACGTACGTCGCGGTGTCGCGGACGTGGTAGCGCTCGGCCACCGTCGTCGCCTCGTCGAGGCCCTTGGCGGCGGCGGCCACGTCACCGAGGCGGAAGTCGAGTTCGGCGAGCCGGGCGATGAGGAACGGCGCCTCGGCGTGCGCGCCGACCTCGCGGGCGAGCCCCAGCGCCTCCTCGTACGCCCCGCGGGCCTCCGCGTGCCGGCCGCGCAGCATGTTGGCCTCGCCGGCGGCGCTGGCGACCTGGGCGCGCATCCAGCGGTCGCCGACCCGCCGGGACAGCGCCTGCAGCTCGGCGAGGTCGTCGTCGACGCCGGGCATGCCGCCGGGCATGTCGATGACCATGTGGGTGCGGAACATGAGGGTGACGCCGATCTCCCACTCGCCGCCCTGACGGCGGGCGTTGGCGACGGCGGTGTCGAGGAGCGTGCGCACGTCGCGGGGCTCGTCGGTGAGGTAGGCGGTGAAGGGCCACAGCAGGCCGGGGAAGCGGGCGGACTCGGGGCCGGAGGTGGTCGAGAACGCGGTGCGCATCCGGGTGACGAGGGCGACGGTCTCCGGGTCCTCCCGGAGCGCGGGCAGGGTCTGGCTCTCCACGGCGAGGAAGAAGTGCAGCATCCGCAGCCGCATCCGGGGCCAGTAGCGGGGGTCGGCGGGGTCTTCGGGGTCGTCACCGAGCCGGATGACGCGCTCCACCCAGGAGAGGCCCTCGGGGCGGTAGTTGCGCAGCCACCAGAACCAGCCCATGGCGAAGACGAGCCGGAGGGCGGCCGTCTCGTCGGGGGCGGTGACGACGGTGCGGTGGAGGGCGGCGCGGATGTTGTCGAGGTCGCGCTCGACGCGGGCGATCCAGGGCAGCTGTTCCCCGGAGCGCAGCAGCGGCTCGGCGCGTTCGGTGAGGGCGGTGAAGTGGGCGGTGTGGGCGGCCTCGGCGGCGGTGAGCAGCTCGGGGGTCTCGGCGGCACGCTCGGCCGCGTACTCGTGGATGGTCTCCAGGAGGCGGTAGCGCATCTCGCCGTCGTCGGTGGGGGTGGCGACCACCAGGGACTTCTCGACGAGGCCGCCGAGGACGCCGAGGGTGTCGGCGGTGCCGGGGCCGGCGGGGGCCAGTGCCTCGGCGGCGGCGAGGTCCCAGCCGCCGGCGAACACGGAGGCCTGGCGGAGCAGGTCGCGTTCCTCGGCGTCGAGCAGCTCCCAGGACCAGTCGACGACGGCCCGCAGGGTCTGCTGGCGGGGCAGGACGGTGCGGGAGCCGGAGGTGAGGAGGAGGAAGCGGTCGTCGAGGCGGTCGGCGATCTGGCGGGGCGTGAGCAGCCGCAGCCGGGCGGCGGCGAGTTCGATGGCGAGGGGAAGGCCGTCGAGGCGGCGGCAGATCTCGTCGACGGCCGGGAGGTCGTCCTCGGGGCGGAAGGCGGGGCGGACGGCACGGGCACGCTCGGCGAAGAGCTGGTGGGCCGGCGTCGGGGGGAGGGGCCCGACGGGTCGGACGGCCTCGCCGGGGACCCCGAGGGGCTCGCGGCTGGTGGCGAGGATCCGCAGGTCGGGGCAGTGGGTGAGGAGGGTCTCGGCGAGGGCGGCGGCCGCGCCGATGACGTGCTCGCAGTTGTCGAGGACGAGGAGGAGCCGGCGGCGCGACAGATGCTCGACGAGGTGGGCGGTGGGGTCGTCCTGGAGCGGCAGCCCGTCGCGGGTGATCAGGTTGATCTCGCGCAGACGAAGGGCGGAGAGGACGGCGCCCGGTACGGCCTCGCCGGCGTCGAGCGGGGCGAGTTCGGCGATCCAGGCGGCCGGGCCGACGGCCTGGAGGGCGGCCTGCTCGGCGAGGCGGGTCTTTCCGGAGCCGCCGGGACCGGTCAGGGTGACGAGCCGGGACCGCTCCAGGTCGGCGCCGAGCGCGGCGAGTTCGGGCTCGCGGCCGACGAACGAGGTGAGCCGGGGGCGGATGTTGCCGGGCTCGGCGGGGGGCGCCTCTCTGCGGGGCGTGGGCTGCTCGCCGGCGAGCAGCTCGGCGTGCAGCGCGGTGAGCTCGGGGCCGGGGTCGGCGCCGAGCCCGTCGGCGAGGGTGCGGCGGGCGTCCTCGTACGCGGCGAGGGCGTCGGCCGGGCGGCCCTCGGCGCGCAGGGCGCGGATCAGCTGGGCGTGGAAGGTCTCGTCGTACGGATGCGCGCCGGTCAGCTCGGTGAGTTCGGGCACGAGCCCGGCGGTGGCGCCGCGCCGCAGGTCGGCCTCGACCCGCTGCCGCAGCGCGGCGAGCCGCTGCGCCTCGGGGCGCACGCCCGCGGGGTCGGGGAGATCGGCGAGGGCGGGGCCGCGGAAGAGGCCGAGCGCGGTGCGCAGCAGCCGGGCCGCCGCTTCGGGGTCGCCGGCGTCGAGCCGGGCGCCGGCGTCGCGGACGTGCTGCTCGAAGACGTACAGGTCGATGTCGTCGGGGGCGGCGACCAGCCGGTACCCCCCGGGTCCGGACGCGACGGCGTCCTTTCCGAGCACCCGCCGCAGCCGCCCGACGAGCGCCTGCAGCGCGGCCGGGGCGTCGGCCGGCGGCTCGTCCCCGTACACGTCGTCGACGAGCTCCCCGACGGACACCGCCCGGCCCCCGCGCAGCGCGAGCGCGGCGAGCAGCGCCCGCAGCCGGGCCCCGCCGAGAGGCAGGGACGCGCCGTGGACGTCGAGGGCGTCGGTGGTGCCGAGGATGAGATACCGCACCGGCCCATTGTCGCGGGCGGGGGTGGCGGGCGCCTCGGGGTTTACCCGGAGAGGGGCGCCCGGGGGGCGCGAGATCCGGCGGGGCCCGGCCGCTCGGACCGCCCGCCGGCCCTTACCCCCGCCGGCCCTTACCGCCCGCCGACCGGACCGCCCGTCCCGTCACGTCACGCCGGCAGCGACCGCGCCGAAGGGATCAGCGGCCCCGGCACCGCCCGGTGCCTGGGTGCCGCCGTGCCGGTCCAGCAGGAGCCGCGGCGGGCGAGGAGGCGGTGGAGCCAGAGTTCGGTGGAGATCAGGTCGGCGAGGCCGTCGAGGGGGATCTGTTCGCCGTCGGCGGCGGCGCGGAGGGCGCGGCGGACCACCCGGGCCTCGATCAGGCCCGCGTCGGCGAGGAGCGGGGCGTCGAAGAGGGCCAGGAGCTGCGGAAGGGCGGCCCGCAGGCCGGCGCGGGTGGCCGTGGCGGGGACCGCCGGGTGCGGGGCGCCCCAGCCGGGCGGCAGGTCGTGGATGCCGGCGCCCGCGAGGACGGTGCGCAGAACGGTGGCGCGGGCGTCCGGCTGGACGCGCAGCGACTCGGGCAGGTCCCGGCAGGCCCGTACGACCTGGTTGTCCAGGAAGGGGGCGTGCAGGCGCTGGCTGCGGATCTCGGCGGCCTGCTCCAGGACCCGGAGGTCGGCGGCGGCGCGGGCGAGGGCGGCACGCGCGCGTGCCTCGCCGGGGCGCTGGACGGCGGCCGGCAGGGTCGCCGCCCGGTTGAGGCGAACCGATACTTCCGCGAGCGCCTCCCCCGTCAGCCAGCGCGCCGCGGGCCCCGGCCGGGACCAGGCGAGGGCGGACAGCGAGGCCTCCAGGGGGCCGTAGGAGCCGGCGGGCGCGCGGTTGGCCTCCAGCACGCGCGTGGCGGCGGCCTCCAGGCCGGTCCGGTACGGCGTACGGGCGAGCCGCCGCGCCGCCCGGTAGACCTGCAGGGGGACGAGGAGCGCCCCCGCCGAGGGGCCGGACGCCTTGGCGAGGGCCGTCACCGGGCGGACCAGGGAGCGGCGCCGGCGGTCCATCAGCAGGTCGGCGAGGCGCGCCGGGTGGGCGTCCAGGACCTGGCGGGCGCCGAAGCCGGTGAGGTGGTCGGCGCTGCCGCCGCCGAGGCGCCTGCGGTGGCGTTCGGCCGACACCAAGGAGGGGCCCGGTTCGTCCGTGAGCGGCCCGTCGAGGTCCGCGTACGGCAGCGCCTCCTCGCCGGCCGCGACCACCACGTGGTGCAGCCGCGGGTTGGCGGCGATCTCGCGGGCCCGGGCCAGTTCGTCCTGACCGCCGGGGCCGGTCAGGTCGTTGAAGGTGACGGCCAGGAGCCGTTCCCCCGCGCCCGTGCCGTGGCCGAGGATCGTGCCCGGGACACCCGGCAGCCCGGCCGCCAGCAGGGCGAGGGTGCCGGACGCGCTGCCGCCGGACAGGTCGGCGCCGATCCCGGGCGCGGGCGTGGCGCCGCGGGCCGCGCGCCGGTCGGCCGGCCCCATGCCGGGCACCGGCCCCGGGTCGGGCAGCGGCGCCTCGGGAGCGTGCCGGGGCGCGGTGAGCCGGGCCCGTACGGCCTCGACCAGGGCGTTCCGCACCCCTTCCACGGCCTGCCGCGGATCGGCCTCGGGCGCGGCGACGGCGAGCGAGGCGACCGGCTCGTAGCCGGTGATCTCGCGCGAGCCCTCGCGCAGGATCAGCGCGTGCCCGGGCGGCACCCGGCGCACCCCCTCGTACGGGGTGGAGTCGCGCAGCGCCTCGGGGGTCTCGGGGCAGGCGAGCAGCGCCGCGAGGTGCCCGATGTCGAGCTGGGCCTCGGTGAGGTCGGCGAGCGGCAGGGCGGCGGTCGCGTAGGCCGTGCCGCCCGCCCACGGGGTGTGGAACACCGGCCGGGCGCCCGCGAGATCACCGGTGACGGTGATGCGGCGGCCGATCCGGACGACGGCGGTGTAGCTGCCCGGCCACGCGGTCATATGCCGCAGTGCGCCCCCGCGCGCGGTCAGCAGTCCGCGCCGCAGTTCCTCGTCGCTCGCGGCGCAGCAGCCGAGCACGGCGAGCCTGGTCCGCTCGTCCAGGGAGACCAGGCGCACCTCGTCGGGACGCCAGTCGCCGACCGCCCACAGCGGATCGGGGTCGCCCCACAGGAGTTGCGCGCCCACCGGGTGCACCGTGCGCCCCTCGGCGGGGTCGCCGACGGCGCCGGCCGAACCGGGCGGGGCCGTGAGCGGTGCCCCGAAGCGCGCGGCGACACTGCTCCAGCCCACCAGCCACCGCATCGCCGCCTCCACAAAGGTCGAGTGGAGGACATGCTGCCATGCCGAGGGCGCACAGGAGGTATCACGGGAGGCATCGCCGGAACGCGAATGCGCCCCTGGCATGGGCCAGTTGGACAAGGCGCACGCACCGGCGCCTTTCGGCCATTCTCACCCCCGCGTCAGGCCGGAGGTCTTCCCGGGGGTTTCTCCGGCAGTCCGGGAGGCGGTCGCCTCCCGGAGCCGCCCGCCGCCCGCGGGGAATGGGGCGACGGTGTCCCCCAGCCCACCGGACCGGGACATCGGTCCTCGGCCAAGTGGGCCGACCCACGCAGCACTCATGGAAGCGCTCCCCCCGGCACCCGACGAGAGCGCACGGGCGGGCGCACGGCCACACGGCGGGAGCACGGCGGACGGCGCCGGACCCGCCACTCATTCCATCCCACAACAATCTCGCCATACGGAACACCGCCCCTTAACGGTCGGGATCCGGCGAACTACGCTGTGCTTACGAATGCCGCACGCCTATGCCCGGCGTCGTGGCGGCCGTCTGGGTGTCGTGTCGAGGGGTGGCGTCATGTCCAGGGAGCAACGCGGGCCGAACGAAAAGCTCGGCACGGTTCTCGCCCTCGCGGGAATCAGCAATGCCGGGCTCGCCCGGCGCGTCAACGACCTCGGCGCACAGCGGGGTCTGACGCTTCGTTACGACAAGACGTCGGTGGCCCGGTGGGTGTCGAAGGGCATGGTGCCGCAGGGCGCCGCCCCGCACCTGATCGCCGCCGCCATCGGCCAGAAGCTCGGCCGGCCCGTGCCACTGCACGAGATCGGGCTCGCCGACGCCGACCCCGCGCCCGAGGTGGGGCTCGCCTTCCCGCGCGACGTCGGCGAGGCGGTCCGCACGGCCACCGAGCTGTACCGGCTGGATCTCGCCGGTCGCCGGGGCGGCGGCGGGATCTGGCAGTCGCTCGCCGGCTCCTTCTCCGTGAGCGCCTACGCGACGCCCGCCTCCCGCTGGCTGATCACCCCCGCCGACCCGTCGGTGGAGCGCCCGGCCCCGCGCCTCGCGCCGGCCGTGGGCCCGGGCACGGTCGCCGTGGGCGGCGCGGCCGGCGGGGGCGAGAACGCGGAGCACGCGCGCGTGGGGCACAGCGACGTCGCCAAGCTGCGCGAGGCCGCCGAGGACGCGCGCCGCTGGGACTCCAAGTACGGCGGCGGCGACTGGCGCTCCTCCATGGTCCCGGAGTGCTTACGTGTGGATGCCGCGCCGCTGCTGCTCGGCTCGTACTCGGACGAGGTCGGGCGCGCGCTGTTCGGCGCGACCGCCGAGCTGACCCGGCTGGCCGGCTGGATGGCCTTCGACACCGGCCAGCAGGAGGCCGCCCAGCGCTACTACATCCAGGCGCTGCGGCTCGCCCGCGCCGCCGCCGACGTGCCGCTCGGCGGCTACGTCCTGGCGTCGATGTCGCTCCAGGCGACCTACCGGGGCTTCGCGGACGAGGGCGTCGACCTGGCCCAGGCCGCTCTCGAACGCAACCGGGGGCTGGCCACCGCCCGCACCATGTCCTTCTTCCGGCTCGTCGAGGCCCGGGCGCACGCCAAGGCCGGCGACGGGACGGCGGCCGCCGCCGCGCTGAAGGCCGCCGAGGGATGGCTGGAGCGCTCCCGCGAGGGCGACCCGGACCCGACCTGGCTCGGCTTCTACTCGTACGACCGGTTCTGCGCCGACGCCGCCGAGTGCTACCGCGACCTGAAGCTGCCCCGGCAGGTGCGCCGCTTCACCGAGCAGGCGCTGTCCCGGCCCACCGAGGAGTACGTCCGCTCGCACGGACTGCGGCTCGTGGTGTCGGCGGTCGCCGAGCTGGAGTCGGGGAACCTGGACGCGGCCTGCGCCGCCGGCACGCGCGCGGTGGAGGTGGCCGGGCGGATCTCCTCGGCGCGCACCACCGAGTACGTACGGGACCTGCTGCACCGGCTCGAACCGTACGGGGACGAGCCGCGGGTCATGGAACTGCGGGAGCGGGCCCGCCCGCTGCTCGTGACTCCGGCGTGACGCGCGTCCCAGTACGCGGGCGGTTTAGCGGCATTGTCAGTGGGCCAGTGCACTATCAGGGGTGGGAGGTGGCGCAGGTGTCTGTCCGGTATGACTGTGACGTGCTCGTGATCGGCGGCGGAATCGTCGGTCTGTCGACGGCGTAC
The DNA here is from genome assembly GCF_044544925.1 of Streptomyces sp. NPDC053431. Taxonomy (NCBI): domain Bacteria; kingdom Bacillati; phylum Actinomycetota; class Actinomycetes; order Kitasatosporales; family Streptomycetaceae; genus Streptomyces; species Streptomyces sp. NPDC053431. The sequence goes on from NZ_JBITXX010000003.1 coordinate 16,510, forward strand.
GCGATCACGCGCGCCGCGCCGGGCACCCGGGTCACGGTCCTGGAGAAGGAGCACGCCCCGGCCCGCCACCAGACCGGGCGGAACAGCGGCGTGATCCACAGCGGGATCTACTACCGCCCCGGCTCCCTCAAGGCGCGCTTCGCGGTCGAGGGCGCGGCGGAGATGGTCAAGTTCTGCGCCGAGTACGGCATCCCGCACGAGGTGACGGGCAAGCTGATCGTCGCCACCGGGCGGGAGGAGCTGCCCCGGCTGCACGCGCTCGTGCAGCGCGGCCGGGAGAACGGGATCCCGGTGCGCGAGCTGGGCCCGGCGCAGATCAGCGAGTACGAGCCGCGGGTGCGCGGCCTGGCCGCGATCCACGTGGGCACGACGGGCATCGTCGACTACGGCGCGGTGGCGGCCAAGCTGGCCGAGGCATCCGGGGCGCGGATCCTCTACGGCTCGGCGGTCACCGCCGTCGACCGGCGCCCGTGGGGCGTGGCCGTGCGCACGGCCGCCGGGCGCGTCGTGCGCGGGCGGGTCCTGGTGAACTGCGCGGGGCTGTACTGCGACCGGGTGGCGCGGCTCGCGGGCGACGACCCGGAGATGCGGATCGTCCCCTTCCGGGGGGAGTACTACGAGCTGGCCGACCCGTCGCTGGTGCGCGGCCTGGTCTATCCGGTCCCGGACCCGGCCTTCCCCTTCCTCGGCGTCCACCTCACCCGCGGCATGGACGGCGGCGTCCACGTCGGCCCGAACGCGGTGCCGGCCCTGGCCCGGGAAGGGTACGGGTGGACGGTCGTCCGGCCCCGCGAACTCGCGGGCACCCTCGCGTGGCCGGGCAGCTGGGCGATCGCGCGGGCCCACTGGCGTTACGGGGCGGGCGAGCTGCACCGCTCCCTCTCCAAGCGTGCCTTCACCGAGGCGGTGCGGCGGATGCTGCCGATCGTCGAGGAGCGCGATCTGCGGCGGGCGGCGCCGGGGGTGCGGGCGCAGGCGGTGCTGAAGGACGGCACGCTGGTGGACGACTTCCTGATCCGCGAGTCGGTCCGGACGGTGCACGTCCTCAACGCGCCGTCCCCTGCGGCGACGGCCTCCCTCCCCATCGGCCGCGAGGTCGCCCGCCGAGCTCTGGCGTTGCTGTAACCCCGGCCCCTCCGCACGGGGCACCCAGGACGCCACCTTCCGGCCACCCCCGCCACGTGCGGGGCACCCGCCCCACCACACGCTGCCCACTCCCGTGCGGGGGTCCCGCCCACCTCCGTGTGGGCAATCGTCCCGCTGGGGCGGGACGGGTGGGCACACGGGACCGCGCTTGGCGGCGCGTCCCGCTCCTTGTACCTACGCCCGCCCCTACGGCGCCGCGCTCTCGTGGCCGGCGTCAAAGCGGTAGAGGCCTGGGCGCGGCAAGGCGCTGCGTTCCGTTGTGCCCACCCGTTCCGCCCCAGCGGAACGACTGCCCACAACAAGGACGGCCGGGCGCAGCCCACGGCGGCGGGCGCAAGCCCGCAGCGGGCACCGCACCGTGCTGCGCGGGGCGCGGGGCGCGGGGGCGTTGGCCGCGGCGCGGGGCCGCGGGGCCGCGCGGCGCGGGGCGCGCGGCCCGGAAGGGTGCGGGGGGCTCGGAAGGGTGCGGCGGGTGCGGGGCCCGGAAGGGTGCGGTGGGCGGAGGGCCCGGAAGGGTGCGGTGGGCGGGGGTGGGGGCGCCGTAGGATTGGGGGCATTGTGTCTGAGCAGCCTGAGAACACCCCGCACACCACCCCCGTCGAGCAGCCCGTCGCACGACGAGGCAGCCGGATGTTCGCGCCGGGCGAGGGCCCCTCGCCCGACCCCGCCGGGGCGCACTTCGAGCGGCGGATCCGCAGCTTCCAGCCGCGCCGCAGCCGGGTGACCGCGGGCCAGGCCGAGGCCATGCTGAAGCGCTGGCCCGACTGGGGCCTCGACATCGACGGCAAGCAGGTGCTCGACCTCGACGAGATGTTCGGCGGGCTGCCGGTCGTCCTGGAGATCGGCTTCGGCATGGGCGAGGCCACCGCGCAGATGGCCGCCGCCGACCCCGGCACCGGCATCCTCGCCGTGGACGTCCACACCCCCGGCCAGGGCAACCTGCTCGGGCTCGCCGACCGCAACGGACTCACCAACGTCCGGGTCGCCAACGGCGACGCCATCATCCTGCTGCGCGAGATGCTCCGGCCGGAGTCCCTCGCCGGCTGCCGGGTCTACTTCCCGGACCCCTGGCCCAAGAAGCGCCACCACAAGCGCCGGCTCATCCAGCCCGAGTTCCTCAGCCTGCTCGCCCCGCGCCTCGTGCCCGGCGGTCTGCTGCACTGCGCCACCGACTGGGAGCCGTACGCGGAGCAGATGCTCGAAGTGCTGAGCGCGCACCCCGACTTCGAGAACACCCAGGCCGACGGCGGTTACGCGCCCCGGCCCGGATACCGGCCCCTCACCCGCTTCGAGGGCCAGGGCCTGGACAAGGGGCACGTCGTCCACGACCTGCTGTTCACCCGGCGCGCCACGCTCTGACGGGTTTCTCGCCCAGGGGTTTTCCACAGGCTGCGGGGAACTCCCTCGCCGCTGTCGGTGACGCTCGTTAGGGTCGTTCCGTGTCGTCGAACCCCATCGCCGGGCCCGCTGTCGAGCCCGGCACCGCCCCTGCCCACGCGTTGATCCCCGCGCCCGCTCCCGTGCCCGCCCTCGAGAGCGACCAGCCGGACTTCGCCGCCGTCCCGGAGCGGGCCAAGTGGCGCTACAAGCCGCGCAAGGCCTTCTGGCGCAGCCGGCTGCTCCGGGCCGTCGTGCTGATCACCGCGCTCGCGATCTGCGCGCTGGCGATCCTCGCGCTGGTGCGGGAGGAGACCGGCACCGAGGGCTTCCTGGTGGGCCTCGGTCTGGCCGTGCTGCCGGTGCCGCTGCTCATGGCCGCGTTCCGCTGGCTCGACCGGGTCGAGCCGGCCCCGTGGAAGAACCTGCTGTTCGCGCTCGCCTGGGGAGCGTTCGCCTCCACCCTGGTCGCGATCCTCGCCAACTCCTTCGCCGTGGAGTGGATCAGCAGCGCCACCGCCGATCCCGGCTCCGCCGACACCCTCGGCGCCACGGCCGTCGCCCCGGTCGTCGAGGAGACCGCCAAGGGAGCGGCCGTGCTGCTCCTGTTCCTCTTCCGGCGCAGGGACTTCACGGGCCCGGTCGACGGCCTCGTCTACGCGGGGTTCACCGCCACCGGCTTCGCCTTCACCGAGAACATCCTCTATCTGGGCAACGCCTTCGGCGAGGACCAGGAGTTCGGCTCCGCCGGCCTCGGCTCGGTGACGGTGGGCACGTTCTTCGTCCGGGTCATCATGTCCCCGTTCGCGCACCCCCTGTTCACGTCGATGACCGGCCTCGGCTTCGGCTTCGCCGCCCTGCTGCCGGCCGCCGCCCGGCTCCGCCGGACCCGCCTGGTGCTGCTGCCGCTCGGCGGGCTGCTGCTCGCCATGGGGATGCACGCGTTGTGGAACGGCTCGGCGACCTTCCACCCGCTGGCGTTCATCGTCGTCTACGGCGTGATCATGGTGCCCGTCTTCGCCCTGCTCACCTGGCTGGCGATATGGAGCCGCCAGAAGGAGCTGCGCACGATATCCGGCGAGCTCCCGGCCTACGCGACGGCCGGCTGGCTCGCCCATGACGAACCGCTCGCGCTCTCCTCGATGCGGGCCCGCGCACTGGCCCGCGGTTACGCCGCGCGCAGCTTCGGCAAGCCGGCCGCGCAGGCCGTCGGCGAGTACGAGGCGTTCGCGACGACCCTGGCGTTCCTGCGCCACCGCGCCCGGCGAGGCCAGGCGGCACCGGACTTCACGGCCCGCGAGCAGGAGCTGCTGCACCACCTGTGGCAGCGCCGGCAGATAGCCTCCCCGGCGCTGACCTACGCGGCCCGGGCGACCGGCCGCGTCTGGTCGCCGCCGCAGTACCTGGACTACGGCGGCTACAACCCGTACCGCAGCTGAGGGCCCGGTCCCGTCAGACCGGTCAGACCGGTCAGACCGGCCGGCCCGGACGCACCCGACTCAGGCCTTCGACGGCCTCGACGTCATCGACGCCTCCGAAGCCTCCGACACCTCCGACGCCTCCGATGCCTCGGAAACCTCCGACGCCTCCGACGTCTCCGAAGCCTCCTACGCCTCGGACACCTCCTACGCCTCCGACGCCTCCGAAGCCTCCTACGCCTCGGACACCTCCTACGCCTCCGACGCCTCCGTCAGCGCCGCCAGCTCCGTGTCCGTCAGCTTCAGCTCCGTGGCAGCGATCAGCGCCGGGAGCTGCTCGACCGTGCGGGCCGAGGCGATCGGGGCGACGACGGTCGGGCGGGAGGCCAGCCAGGCCAGGGCGACGGACGCGAGCTCGGCGTCGTGCGCCTCGGCGACCGCGTCGAGTGCGGCGAGCACCTTCCGTCCGCGCTCGGTCTCCAGGTGCCTGCCCGCACCCTGGGCACGGACGCTGGTGACGGCGGCGCCCGGACGGTACTTGCCGGTGAGGAAGCCGGACGCGAGCCCGTAGTACGGCACGGCCGCCAGTCCGCCCTGCTCGGCGGTGGCCAGCAGCGCGCCCTCGTACGTGTGGCGGGAGACCAGGTTGTAGTGCGGCTGGAGGGCGACGTAGCGGGTCAGGCCCTCCTCCTCGGCGAAGTCGAGCGAGGCGCGCAGCCGCTCCGGCGAGATGTTGGAGGCGGCGACGGCCCGCACCTTGCCGTCCTTCACCAGCTGGTCGAGGGCGGTGACGATCTCCTCGACCGGCACGGACTCGTCGTCGAAGTGCGTGTAGTAGAGGTCGATGTAGTCAGTACCCAGGCGGCGCAGCGACTCCTCGGCGGCGGCCTTGATGTTCGTGGCACCCAGGCCCTTGTAGCGGGAGTGGGCGCCGACCTTGGTGGCGACGAGGATGTCGGAGCGGTTGCCACGGGCGGCGAGCCAGCGGCCGATGACGGTCTCGGACTCGCCGCCCTCGTTGCCCTCGGCCCACTCCGAGTAGACGTCGGCGGTGTCGACGAAGTTGCCGCCCGCGGCGGCGTAGGCGTCGAGCACGGCGAAGGACTGCGCCTCGTCGGCGCTCCAGCCGAAGACGTTGCCGCCGAGGGCGAGCGGGAAGACGTGCAGGTCGGAGGCGCCCAGTCGGCGAAGAGAAGTCATGGGGTGGTCAACCCTCCGCACCGCCGGTCCTATTCCGAACGAGCGGATCCCACCGGCTCCGTACCCGACCAGCAGATCCCGCGAGACCGAACCGAACGGCAAGGCCCACGCGCCCGGCCCCGGACAGCAGATACCGCGAGACCCGAATCGAACGGCAAAGCCGACGCGCCCGGCCCGGACAGCAGATCCCGCCGGCCCGTGTCGGACCGGCGGGATCTGTGGGACGGACGTCAGATGCTCAGGCCCTTGGAGCGGAGCCAGGCTGCCGGGTCGATGCCGTCGCCGGACGGGGTGTGGACCTCCAGGTGGAGGTGCGGGCCGGTGACGTTGCCGGTGGCGCCGACACGGCCGATGGTCTCGCCGGTGCCGACGGACTGTCCGGCGCCGACCGTCATGGAGGAGAGGTGGCAGTACCAGATCTCGGTGCCGTCCTCGAGCTCCAGGACGATCCGGTAGCCGTACGCGCCGGACCAGCCGGCCGACTTCACGGTGCCGCCGTGGACGGCCTTGACCGGGGTGCCGGTGGGGGCGGCGAAGTCCAGGCCGGTGTGGTAGCCGGAGGACCACATCGAGCCGGCCTCGCCGTAGGTCGAGGTGATCGTGTACGAGGACGTCGGCAGGGAGTAACTGGCGGCGAGCTTGGCCAGGCGCTCCGCCTCGGCCTTCGCCGCGGCCTCCTCCTCGGCCTTCTTCTGCGCCTCGGCCGCCGCCTTCTCCGCCGCGTCGGCCTTGGCCGCGGCCTCCGCCGCCGCCTTCTCGGCGGCCGCCTTCTCCGCCGCCGCCTTCTCCGCGGCGTCCGCGGCGGCCTGCTGCTGCTCGGCCTGCTGGAGGATGCGGGCGCGCAGCGCCTCGCCGGCGTCGGCCTGCGTCTCGGTCCGGGTCTCCGCACCGTTGCCGGAGCCCGTGCCGTCGTCGGTGGTGTAGGTGAGCGCGGTGAGCGGCTGGGCGCTGATGCCGCCCGCGGCCTCGACGTTCTTGTGGTCGTCGCCGAGCAGTGCGCCGACGCCGGGCAGTTCGGAGGCGTCGGGCAGGTCGACGTCCGGCAGGGCTATGGAGACCGGGGGCTTCTGCTGGGCGGTGGCCAGGCCGCCGGCGCCGACGGCGGCGATCACGCCGACACCGAGGACGGTGGAGGAGCGCGCGAAGTTGGAGCGCTGCTTGACGACGCGGTGGCGTCCGCCGGAGCGGCCGCGGTCCCGCAGGGAGTCCTCGGTGGGGTTCCACTCCTCGCCCGCGCCCGCCGCACCGGCGGCGTCGAAGTAGTCGAAGGGGGCTTGAGGGGCAGGGGTGTCGGACGCCACGAAGGCGCTCTCCTTTCCTTCCTTCTCGCCTACCGGGTTAGCTGACGGGTTCGGAGCAGGAAGGTCTCCTACGGGCGTGCCGCACGGGTGCGGTGGGGCCCGATTCACCCCAAGTGGTGGTTCCCCGGTTCCCTTGCGGGATTCGGCGCGCGCGCACGGTGCCGCCTCTTGCGACGGCTGTGACGACCGCGCTGCGTTATCGAACGTTAATAGACTCGGCCACTCGTTTCCAAGCCGTCCCCCTTGATCATTCGCTGAATTAGGAGGGAATCGCCTGACTTGAGCACCACTCAGAAACACGTCAGCAGCAAACCCGGAATCTGACGTTACGTCAATTGTTATCAGAGGGACACCCTCCGACTACGACCGGTCACCGCCCCGGGACAGGACCCGGCGGCACCACCGGCATCGTCAGCCGCCGCTCCGGCTGACCCACCGCCGGCCGGCTCACCGCGAGCAGCGCCATGTCGTCCGTCGCGCCCCCGGCCGTGTGCCGGCGCACGTCCGCCACCAGCGCGTCGAGCAGCTCCTCAGGACCCGGGAAGAGGCGCCCCGCGAGCCGCTCCCGCGGGTCGTAGAAGGTGCCCTCCGCGTCCCGCGCCTCCGAGAGCCCGTCCGTGTAGAACAGCAGCGTCGCGCCCGGCGGATACGGCGTCTCGTCGGCCCGGTCCGGCCACACCGCGAGGTCCCCCATCCCCAGCGGCAGTGCGGCCTCGCTCGGCCGCAGCAGCTCGACCCCGCCGTCCGCGCGCAGCAGCAGCGGCTCGGGGTGGCCGCGGTTGACCACCCGGACGACCCGGTCGCCGCCCGGGATCTCGGCGAGCACCGCCGTCGTGAAACCCTCGAAGGCGTCCAGCCCGTCCCGCCGGGTGCCCTCCCGGGCCAGCGCCCGCTCCAGGCGGGCGGCCACGCCCTCCAGCGTCGCCTCCTGCTCGGCCGCCTCCCGGAAGGCGCCGATCACCACGGCCACCGCCTCCACCGCGTTCAGCCCCTTGCCCCGGACGTCCCCGACCACGAGCCGCACCCCGTACGGGGTCTCCTGTACCGCGAACAGGTCGCCGCCGATGAACGCGTCCGCCTGCGCCGCCTCGTAACGCGCCGCGATCTGCAGCCCGCCGATCCGGCCCGCGGGCGCCGGGAGCACCGCCTTCTGCGCCGTCTCCGCGATCACCCGCGCCGAGGCGAGGCGTTCGCCGCTCCGGCGCACCACCCGGTTGATCAGCAGAGCGAGCGCCGAGACCGTGACCACGGTCAGCGTCTCGGTGAGCGCCGGGATCTGGTCGACCGTGCCGTTGTAGACGTGCAGACCGATGCTGGCGACGACGGCGGCGATGCCCGTGAGCAGCGTGATCAGGGTGGAGAAGAAGGGGGCGGCGATCAGCGGCGCCGCCGAGAACAGCGGCGAGGCCGTGTACTCCGGCGGGGTGGACAGGTCGAAGACGATGCCGCCCACGATGATCAGCGGGGGCAGCGCGCGCAGGAAACGCCGGGCGCCGCGGTAGGGGCGGCTCGCGCCCTCACCACCCGCCCGGCCGTCCGCCGCTGCTCGCCGCACCTGTGCTCTCCTGCCCGGTCGGTCCGTCCACGGCGGCGGACCGTACCGCGCCCACCTCAGGGTGCCGTCAGGCCGAGCGGCTCGGCGACTCCTCCTCGGCCGGTTGGCGTACGGCGAGCCGCCCGCCCCGCGCCAGCGCCGCCACGGCCGCCGCGCACCCGAGCCCGACCGCGCACAGCACCAGCCAGGGCGCCGCCGACCAGCCGGTCACGTCGAGCAGGGCGCCCGTCCCCAGGTTCCCGAGCGTGATGCCGATTCCGCAGACCGTGTTGTAGAGCCCGTAGTGGGTGGCGACCCAGCGGCCCCCGGACAGGGCGACCACCGTGTCCATCTCGTACGGGTAGAGCACCGCGTTCGCGACCGCCAGGACCGCCGCGCACAGCAGCAGCCCCACCAGGGAGCGCCCGAGCGCGGCCGGCACCAGGAACGCCGCCCCCATCAGGGCGAGCCCGAGCACCAGACACCGCTCCCGGGAGAGCCGCGCCTTGCACCAGGCGGTGATCCGCAGCTGCCCGGCGAGCGCCACCAGCGCCGAGACCACGAACAGGGCGGTGGTCGCCGCCGTGCCGTCCGCGGCGAGCGGCAGCGCCAGATAGACCTGGAAGGACAGCACGTACGAGCCCGTCATGGCGAGGGAGAACAGCCAGAAGAGCCGGTTGGCGAGCACCGTACGGAACTGCCGCCCGGTCCGCCCGCCGTCCCCGGCCGCCGCCTCCGCGGACCGCCGTACGGGCAGATGCCGCAGCTGTACGACGGTGAGGCCGGCGAACAGCACCGCCGCCACCACGCACGTCAGCCGGAACGACACCCCGGTCAGCGCCACCCCGACCAGCGGCCCGAGCAGGATGCCGCCCTGGTAGTACGCGTTGAACAGGGCGAACGCCTCCACGCGCCGCTCCCCCGCCTCGGCCGCCAGACAGGCCCGCACCGCCGGGTTGAACAGCGCCCCCGCGAGGCCCGTGGCGAGCGAGGCCGCGATCAGCATGGGCAGCGACTGCGCGAAGGCCAGCGCCCCGAAGCCGACCGTCCGCAGCGCGCACCCGGCGACGATCAGCGGCTTGAAGCCGAGCCGGTCGGCGAGCGCTCCGCCGACCAGGAACATGCCCTGCTGGGACAGGTTCCGCGCGCCGAGCACCAGACCCACCGCCCAGGCCGCCATGCCGAGCCCGTCGGCCAGATGGGCGGCCAGGTACGGCATCAGCATGTAGAAGCCGAGGTTGATGGTGAGCTGGTTGAGGAAGAGCAGCCGCACCGCCGGCTCGAAGGTGCGCGTCTGCTTCCAGATCCCGCCCTTGGCGGGGGCCGTCGCCGTCGTCACCGGGCACGCTCCATGCGGTCCGCGCCGTTCCTGCGGTCCAGGGCCCGCCGGGTCCAGCCGCTGACCGGCACGCCGTCCGCCCAGGCGGCGGGCTCGGTCCGCACCGGCCCGTCGAGCAGCCCGTGCGCGGCGCAGAACGCGTCGTTGAAGACGGTGTCGAAGTAGCGGTGCGGGCCGTCGGGGAAGACGGCCGCGATCCGGGTGCCGCGCGGCCGGGTGCGGGCCAGCCAGCCGGCGACCAGCGCGACCGCGCCGACGCTCCAGCCGCCCGTCGCGAACTGACGGGCGGCCAGCCGGCGGGCCGCCCGTACCGCTTCCGCGGGCCCCACCCAGTGGACCTCGTCGAAGGCGGCGTGGTCGACGTTGCCGGGGTGGATGGACGAGCCGAGGCCGCGCATCAGGCGCTCGCCGGCCGGCAGCCCGAAGACGGTGGAGTTGATGGAGTCGACGCCCACGAGTTCGAGCGCCGGGCTGGAGCCGGCCCGCAGCGCCCGGGAGATGCCGGCCGAGTGGCCGCCGGTGCCGACCGCGCAGACGAGCACGTCGATCCGGTCGAGCTGCTCGGAGAGCTCGGCGGCGAGTCCCGTGTAGGCCTGCGGGTTGTCGGGGTTCCCGTACTGGTTCGGCCACCAGGCGTCGTCCAGGGCGATCAGCAGCTCGGCGACCTTGTCCATCCGGGCCTGCTGCCAGCCGCCGGACGGGCTGGGCTCCGGCACGACGTGCACCTGGGCGCCGTGGGCGACGAGCAGCCGCTCCACGATCGGTTCGAGCCCGGGGTCGGTCACGACGTGGACGGGGTGACCGTGCAGGACGCCGGCGAGCGCGAGCCCGAGGCCGAGGGTCCCGGAGGTCGACTCGACGATCGGGGCGCCCGGCCGCAGTTCGCCGCGCCGGCGGGCCTGTTCGACCATGTGGAGCGCGGCGCGGTCCTTGATGCCGCCGAAGTTGAAGCCTTCCAGCTTGGCCCAGTAGCCGTCGTCCATCCACAGCACGGGGGTGTTGCCGACGGTCTGACCGACGACGGAGAGAAGGTGGGCGGGATGTGTCATGGGGGTACGTCCCTTGGAGTGGGGCGGCCGCGCGGACAGTCGCGCGGACACGCGGAAGGAGCCGGGGTCGTGGGTGCGCGACCCGGCTCAGTTCCGGTCCACTCCTAGGACGATCAGCAGTCGGCCCGGCTCGGGGCCGGGTCCCGCCCTGCCCCGGACGCAGCGCGTGTGCGGGGCCTCGGGGAACACCTCGTCGTACGCGAGGAGGACGGCGCTCCCGGCGTCCGGCGCCGAGAGCTGGCTGCCCGTGGACTGCGCGGGCAGATGCGCGTCGAAGGACCAGCCCTCCCCGGGCCGCTCGCAGCCGTGCGGCAGGGCGGGGGCCGAGACGGTGGTCCCGGTGGGACCGGCGGCGAGCGGCAGGGAGTGCCCGTGGGCGCCGTGGCAGACGCCCGCGATCAGCGCGACGAGCGCGCACAGCAGCAGGACGGCGGGCGCCCGCCGTCCCGCACCACGCACGGCCACACGTCGATCACTCATGGTGCGCGCGAGGTTACGGGGCGCAAGGGGGTCACGCAAAAGGACGTGCCTTCTTTTGGCCAGCGTTTACTTGCGGGCGTACCACCCCCGGAGCGGACGGCGTGCCCCACGGACCGGCACCCCACGGACTGGCGCCCTAGCGGCCCGCCGCCCCGCCGGACCGGCACCCACCGGACGGGCACCCACGGGGCCCGCCGCCCCACCGGGCCCGCCGCCCCACCGGACCGGCACCCACCGGCCCGCCGCCCCGCCGGGCGGCTACAGGTTCCGCTCGGCCCAGATCCGCATCGCGTCCCGGACGAGCAGCGCGGTGCCCTCCCCGTACCGGTCGTAGTTCTTCGTGAAGCGCGGGTCGTCCACGTACATCTGCCCGAGCCCGACGAAGTACTCCTTGGTCGGCGTCGTCGTGATGGACAGCCAGGCGTGGTGCCGCCGGGTGATCGCCTGCACCTCGTCGCTGCCGGGCGCGAGGCCCCGTGCGGCGGCCGCGGCGAAGTCACGGGCGATGCCGGTCTGCTCGTCCTGGAACGCCTGCTTCTCGGCCTCGCTCAGCGAGCGCCACCAGCGGTCGCCCTTCTCGTAGGCCTCACGCCCCCAGCGCTCGGTCACCTCGGCCTCGTACCGGGTGTGGTCGAAGCCGTCGAAGACTTCCTCGGCCATCAGCTGTTCTCCTCTCTCGGTCTTGTGGAGAGTGGTCCGTACGGCCTCGATCTGCCGCCCGACGCGCTCGCGCTCCTGCTCCAGGAGGGCCAGATGCGTGCGCAGGGCGGCCGAGGTGTCCCGCTGGCCTTCGAGGACCTCGGCGATGGCGGGCAGGGACAGCCCGAGCTCGCGCAGCAGCAGGATCCGCTGCAGCCGCACGAGTGCCGCCTGGTCGTAGTACCGGTAACCGTTCGCGCCGATCCGGCTCGGCTCCAGCAGCCCCAGCTCGCCGTAGTGGCGCAGGGTGCGGCTGGTGGTGCCGGCCTTCCTGGCGATCTCCTGGATCGACCACTCCATGAGGAAGACGCTAGAACTTGACGTTACGTAAAGGTCAAGCCGGACATCGGGGGCGCGGGCCGGAAACGACGAAGGCCCGGATCCGTCTCCGGATCCGGGCCTTCGTGCTACTGAGTAGCGGGGACAGGATTTGAACCTGCGACCTCTGGGTTATGAGCCCAGCGAGCTACCGAGCTGCTCCACCCCGCGTCGGTGAACACCACCTTACGGCATGGATGCCCATGCTCGGAAATCCATTTCCGTCAGCAGCCGCAGTCCTCGGCGTCGACCGGCGCCGTCAGCGGGTCCGCCTCCTTCTGCGCGGGCCCCTCCCAGGTCTCGTACGGGAAGCCCTCGCGCGCCCAGTACTCGAAGCCGCCCAGCATCTCCTTCACCTGGAAGCCCAGCTCGGCGAGGGCCAGCGCGGCCCGCGTCGCGCCGTTGCAGCCGGGGCCCCAGCAGTACGTGACGACCGGGACGTTCTTGTCGAGCAGCTGCTCGGCCTGCTCGGGGATGAGCGCGGTCGGCAGGTGCACGGCGCCCGGCACGTGGCCCTGGTCCCAGGAGGCCGTCGAACGGGAGTCGAGCACGACGAAGCCGGGGTCGCCGCCGGTGGCACGGGCGTCGGCGAGCGCGGAGGCCACGTCGGACACGTCGGCGTGGAAGGCGAGGCTCGCGGAGAAGTAGGCCGCGGCGGCCGCCGGCGAGGCCGGGGGCGTACGGAGAACGGAGTTGACCTGGTTCGCTGTCGTCGTCATGGTGATCAATCTAGGGATGGTGATCATCGCGTTGAAGTGGTGATCCACGGCGGTCGGGGGGTTCGGCCGGGGATTCCCGCGCGTTGCCCCGCGGGGGCCGGTGATCTCACGTACCGGAACGCCGTCACATTCAGGAGCCCCCGTACGTCATCACGATGTGACCGGACGCGAAGGGGAACGACGACCCATGGACATGGACCGCGCCGCCCAGGATCTCCTGGCCGCACGCTTCGAGGCCGACCGCGGGCATCTGCGGGCGGTCGCCTACCGGATGCTGGGCTCGCTCAGCGAGGCGGAGGACGCCGTCCAGGAGGCCTGGATCAAGCTGAACCGCTCCGACGTCAGCGACGTGCGGAACCTCAGCGGCTGGCTGACCACCGTCGTGGGCCGGGTCTGCCTCGACATGCTGCGCTCCCGCGCCTCCCGTCGCGAGGACCCGCTCGAGTACTACGTCCCCGACCCGGTCGTCCGGGAGGAGGGCGGCGCCGATCCCGAGAAGGAGGCGCTGCTCGCGGACTCGGTCGGCCTCGCGCTCCTCGTCGTCCTGGAGACCCTGGCCCCGGCCGAGCGGCTCGCCTTCGTGCTGCACGACATGTTCGCGGTCTCCTTCGACGAGATCGCCCCCGTCGTCGACCGCACCCCGGCCGCCACCCGGCAGCTCGCCAGCCGCGCCCGCCGCCGCGTCCAGGGCGCCGCCCCGGCCCCGGCGCCCGACGCGGCCCGCCAGCGCGAGGTGGTCGACGCCTTCCTCGCCGCGTCCCAGGGCGGCGACTTCGAGGGCCTGCTCACCGTCCTCGACCCGGACGTCGTCCTCCGCGTCGACGGCGGGGCGCTCAGCGCGGCCGCCTCCAAGCTGGTCCGCGGCGCCGAGGCGGTCACCGCGCAGGCCCTCACCTTCGCCAAGTTCCGCCACGAGGCCCGTCGCGTCACCGTCAACGGCGCGGCCGGCCTGGTCTCCCTCGTGAACGGGGCCCCGGTCGGTCTGATGGCCTTCACGATCGCCGGCGACCGCATCGTCGAGATCGACATCGTCGCGGACCCGCGGCGCCTGGCGGCGCTGGGCGTCGCCGGCTGACATCGCCGAAGCGCCCCGCCCGGGAGGGGCGGGGCGCTTCGTTCGTGCTCACCGATGACGTGCCTGGTCCGTCATCCCGCGGGCGGATGGATGTCCGCCGGGGTGTCGGTGTGCCGGAGTTCGGCGAGCAGCTCGGTCTGTCCGGCCAGGAGTTCGGTGAGGATGCGGCGGGCGGCGCGCAGGAGTTCCGCGACGTCGCCGCCGGCGAGGGCGTAGCTGACGGTGGAGCCGTCACGGATCGAGACGACGATGCCGGATCGGCGCAGTACCGCCAGCTGCTGGGAGAGGTTGGACGGTTCGATCTGGATCTCGTTCAGGAGTTCGCGTACCGGGACCGGGCCGTTCTGCAGCAGTTCCAGTACGCGGATCCGGACCGGATGTCCCAGCATGCGGAAGAACTCGGCCTTCGCCTGGTACAGCGGCACCTGCATGCGACAACACTCCCACCCGGTTCGACCGTCCCCAGAGCCGGCAACGAGAACTGCCGGTCCTCCGATGTCCCGCTCCCATCATCCTCCCGCCTCCGACTCCGGCCTGCCTTTGCCTGATCACATTCAGATGTGCTGAGTTGAAGACTCTTTCAACTCTTGGGCATGCGGGAGCCGGCGGGAGAAGGACGTCTACAGCTCCAGTGACGCCTCGATGCTCCTGAGTTGGTGCCTGGCCATGGCCAGGTTCGCCCGGTCCTTGTCCAGGACGAGGTACAGGAACAGGCCGTTGCCCCCGCGGCCCCTGAGGAGCCGGATGAGGTGGTACTGGCTCCCGAGCGTGATCAGCACGTCCTCGATGTTGTCCTGGAGGTCCAGCATCTCCATGGTCCGGACCTTCGCCCGGATCACATCGGTGTTCCCCGCCGCGGCCACCGCCAGATCGAGGTCCTTGCCCCCGCCCAGGGTTCCGAGCGCCATCCCGCTCGTGTAGTCGACCAGAGCGACCCCAAGGCTCCCCTCGATCGATGTCATTGCCTCTTTGAGAGATGTCTCAACAGACAGCATCCGTGCTCGCTTCCTCTGCTCTCGAAGACCCCGGCCGATCACCCACCCCGGCCAGGCGATGACCGCAGACGCTACCCATCGGCTTCCGGAACCGCAGGAAACATCGGGAATCCGGCAGGAATCGATCGCCGTGCCCTAGCATTCGCCCTTCGCCTCGACGATCAAGGCGCGCGGCGGTCGGTGGTGGCCTCGGGCCGGCTGGGGCCGCCGAGAGGTCGGCGGAGCGGTCGGCAGAGGGGCCGGCGGGGAGGCCGGCGGAGAGGTCGGCAGAAGGGCCAACGGGGAGGCCGGCAGGCGGTCCGAAAGGCTCCGGAAATGACACCGGCCCCAGGCCAGAGAGTCTCTGACCTGGGGCCGATCGGTAGGCCGTGTGGGACTCGAACCCACAACCAATGGATTAAAAGTCCTGGCTGGGGCCGGGTGGGTGATGCCGGGCGGTGTTGGTCCGTCCGAGGATGCCTGGTCGGACAGGGCGAACGGTGCCGCGCGATCCGGCCGGAACCGGGCCGTGCCGGACCGTCCGCTCACGCATCGCTCACGCACAAGGGGTGCCGCGGCCCAAGGTCAAAACAGCTCCAGACCAACACCCCATCGGATGAATTCAGCATGTGGAGCCCACATCTTCCACCGATCTCACCGGTACCGTCGGCTGCACCCGGTCTGCGGAGGCCCGGGGGGACGTAGCGGGGCACCCGGGTTTCCTGACTCGTCCAGGGTGCGGCGTGCCCACTCTGCGAGTCCCCTCACGTGTCTCCCGATGTGCGAACACGGACGCGACCCTCGCTGACCCGGCAGCGACGAAGGACATCGCGCCATGCCACACACCACGGCCAAGGCTGCCGCACGTATCCGCGCCGGCTTCACGGGAGAGGTTCCCGTCACCGCCCTCCCGGGAATCGCTCGATCCGGCGGATTGGGGCTGGATCACTGCACCCCGGAGCAGACCGAACTGCGCGCTCTGCTGGCCCTCGCCTGTTTCAACCACGGAGAGCTGGCCGCGCCTCGACTGCGCTGGCGGGTGGGGCAGATCAGCGCGTACGACCCAGTCATCTCTCCGCGATTCGATCACCTCGTGCTGATCGTCAACGCCTGCGACAACGTCGCCCTCCGCCTCGTCGGCAGCCAGACCGACCCCCACATCCCAGGAATGCGGGTTGAGGAGCGCTTGGGCTACCACGTGTGGCGCCTACGGCACCTGCCCAGCGGTGCTCAGATGTACGTCTCCGAGCGAGGCACCCTCACGGCCGGTCGGGGCCGCGCGCGGCGCCTACCGAATCTGCGCCGCCGTCTTGACCTGAAGGAGCCCCTCACTGCCGACGAGTACGACAAGCTCGCCGCCATCCCCGAGATCAGCCCTTCCATGAAGCGACTCCTGGCCGGCATCTGGGTGCGCATGTCACTGCGAGATCCAGATCGTTCCTTCCACCTGGGGGGCGGGGTCATCGATCCGCTCGACCGCAGCACCGAGCGAGCCCGCTGGGCGCCTGCGAGCCGACTGTGGGGGCACCAGGAGCGATGGGACCTCGAATGGCGGGGCTACCCCTTCCCTGCCGACCTCACCGCGGCTCTCACCCACCCCACAGTCGGCATCGAAGGAGTCACGGTGGACCGCACGTCTACGCACAGTTGGGTTATCCGACTCAACCATGCTGAGCTGTATCTGCACGACGAAGAGCTATGAACTTGGGAATCAACCGGCACTTGGCTCTTTATGCGGCCTCTGACCTGGGGGACACCCGATCAGGGAATGCTTTCCGGGAGCCGCGTCAGCCCCTTGTTGTCCGCTGTTTACCGCCCCTACTGGCACGTTATGGCACGCGCCTCGTGAAAAGTCAGGGGTGGTGGACCTTCCTCCCCGACCGCGCATGGTCGGGGCGCTCCCTGTGTGGTTGTTTCGGAAAAGGCGAGAGCCGTCCTGTGTCCACCCTCTAGCGTCTTGCCGGCAAGACGCTGATATCTGGGTTCTCCCGCAAGCAACTGTCTAGTGGATGGAGTAGAAGAGCGTCTCCCTGCTCGCCCTGTAGGGACCCAAGGACCGACGTCGGGTGGGGCTTCTACCGGAAGACGGCCAAGGTCTGGGGGTAGTCATAACTCTCCTCGTATGCGATGACATATCCCGGCTTGGCAGTGATCTGCCATCCCTGAAGAGGGCCTTCGGAGAGAGCGGCGAAAGCCTCCCTGACAGGCGTCTGGCTGGCGATGCGCAAATTTTTCACCGACCGGTCAGGGTAATTCTTCCCGTATCGGAACATGTACGGCAATGAATAGCGAATCGATTGCAGGAGCTGCGGAAGGGACTCCTCTATGATTTCCTGCGGGATGATCCAGTCAAGGTCGATTGGGTACTGAAGGTCGAAGTGGTTTGAGGTCAGCGCGACCCTATCCCTTTGGCGTCCAGGATCCTTACCTCCGAAGCCGTTTTGGTTCCAAGGGTGATCGGCGTATTGGGTGATCAGTCGCTCAGGGGCTATATCGACCAGCGGGGCATCCATAGGAACGAACCGAAACGCCATCTCTTGGATGGATATACGCTGTCGACCAATCAGTTTCCTTTGGGCCTGAAGGATCCGGCTACGCAGACTACGTTCTGCCCGGCCTGCGAACACGGCCTTGTCATTGTGAAACAGTTGGTAGATACCCGCAGAGTCAGGGACTTCTGCCACATTGGCCGTCTCCATGGGAATGGTATCCATTCGGACGAGAGTTTCGCTCAACTGCTCCCTGATGGCCCGTATGACATCGACGCCGAAGGCGGGTACTTCGGGAAGCGAGCGCGGCAGAGGCGTGAGCCGTGGAGTTGCGGGCTCGGAAGCGGAAACCGCTGGTCTGGGGCGTGCTTGGGCAGGGCGGCGAGAGTCTCGCCAAAGGCTGCGGACTAGGTCCAGTTCCCTGGTAGGGGTGCTGCCCGCCAGCGGCGCTAGCACTTGGCAGAGAGCTTCCACCAGTGGCCAGGCAGGGAGTTGTGGCGCCGAGAACGCCATGCGTACCCGCTCATGGCTGGCGGTGATGGGAAAGTCGCCAGCGCTGATCGATTTTGCGATGTCTCGGCTGCTGGGGCACCCGGCTCGGAGATGCAGGTCGTGCAGAGCCTCGTTCAGATCTCGATGAGGGCCTGGCCGAAGCTGAGGCTGATGGAAGACACCCATCGTCAGATCATGTCAAGGACTGTCAAAAATCGTCCAGTCATCTGGGCTGTAGCTTCCATCCCGGATCGTGTCAAAGCTCGTCAGGCTCTGGCAAGACGTGCCTTCCTGACAGCGTGACTGCGAAGACTGGATTAGGAGGCGCAACAACGCGCTGATGCAACTGAGGAGGAGCCATGGCATCGCCCAACGAGGTGCCAACCGCACCACAACGCAGTACGTCGGAAAAACCTACCCGCAGATTCGCGCTTGCGGCGGTTGGCGGTGCATGCTCCGGGGCGACTCGCGCGATCGTAGCCTGGCTCCTCTCCCAGCTTTCCTACCGAGAATGACCGGTGTGAGTGTGAGTGACGCTCTGGGAGTCAGGTAACGAACCGGGCTCCCCGCTCCCGTAGCTCCTGGGCCTCCGGGACTCCGCTGTACCGCCGAAGACGGACGCGCATGTCCTGGAGTGCTGCCTGGACCTTTACTGAGCGGATGCCGTCGGCGCAGTCGAGGAAGTCGTGCCAAGTGGCCATAGCTCCGTCGACGTCGCCTTGGCGGAGGCGAACGCCGCCGAGGTCGGCCAGGACGATGGCGCGGGTGCGGCGGCGGTCGAGGCCGTGGATGTCGAGGGCTAGGTGGAGGTGTTCCTCGGCGGCATCGAGGTCGCCGAGGCGGGCGAGGATCATGCCGGATTCGTGGGCCCAGCGGCCGGGAGAGTAGTGGGCGGCCCAGGAGTCGCCGACTACGGCGGCCAGCTTGCCGATGGCGGTCTCGGACATGGCGAGGTGCTTGGTGGCCATGCGGCGGTCGTCGTCCTGGGCTGCGGCGTTCGCGAGGGTGGCCTCGGCGCGGGTGGGGCGCTTGGCGGCGGTGCGGTCGCCGCGCGGGACCTGGCGGAGCCCGTACTCCTTCTCGATGGCGATGAGTTCCTTGTCGGCGCGTAGGAAGTCGTTCCAGTTGCGGGGTGGGCGGAGGTCGCCTCGGACCTTGGTTGCGACGATGTGGATGTGGTCGTCGGCGTGGCGGACGGCGACCCAGCGGCAGGCGTCGGGGTCGCCGTCCGGGGCGATGCCGGTGTCGTTCAGGACGCGGCGGGCGATGGTGGCCCACTCAACGTCGGCCAGGTGGCGGTCCTCGGGGGCGGCGCGGATCGAGCAGTGCCAGACGTGGCTCCTTGGAGCCTTGTGGCCAGCCTGCTTGACCCGCAGGTCGAGGGCGGTGGCGAGCTGGGCGAGCGTGGCGTCGGGGTCGCGGCCGGGGTCGGGGGCGAAGCCGTCCCAGGAGGCGACGAGGTGGGGGTCGGTGTGCTCGTTTGCCCGGCCGGGCCCGAACAGGTAGTTCAGGACGCCCCGTGTCTTGTGGCCGGGCTTGCCGATCTTCGCGATCATTCAGGCCGCCCAACGGGTTGTGGCGGCCACGTTCGCTGCGGCGTCGACGGCCTTGACCGTGTCCTGGACCAGGGCCACGAGCCTCCTGGCCTCGGCAAGGACGGCGGCGTCCACAGGGTGTGCGTCGCCGCCGGAGTTGAGGCGGTGGGCGATCTGGTTCGCGTTGGTGCCGATCCGGGCGACCTGCTCGCGCAGGGCCGTGTACTCGTCGATCAGGTCGTCGACGGCGGTCCGCTCGGCGGGCAGGGCGAGGTCGCCGTTGAGGTGCGCCATGACGACGGCGCCGACGAAGTGCGCGCCGGCCAGGCCGAGGCGACGGGCCTCGGCGCGGATCGCCTGCTTCTCGGCCGTGCTGTAGCGCACGTCGACACGCTCTTTGCGCTGCACGTCCTGGCGGGCGCGACGGCGGGCGACACGGTGCAGAGCGGCCTCGTCCGCCGCGCGCACACCCCCTGCCCCCGGTGCGCCCTCGCGCCGGGGCTCCGCCGCCTCCGCCACCCCTGGGGCGGAGGCGTCCGCGTTGGACCGACCCCTGGACGGTCCAACGCCATACCTTGCTCCGCCCGGGGCTGGGTGGTTCGCCGACTGTTGGGTGGTGTGCGGGGAGTCGGGGGTGGGCTGTGCGTGCATGGGCGGGCTCTCTGATCCGGCGGGGAGGGTGGGAGTGGCACTCGCCCCGGAGGGTTCCGAGGCGAGTGGCCTGTGGTCGGAGTCGCGGCTACGCGGCGGTCTTGGTGAGCTGCTGGTCGAGCTCGGCCTGGAGCTCGCCCTTGGCCTTCTCGAGGCGTTCGCGTCGGCCGGGCCTGAGGCCCTCGGCGCGGATGGCCTTCTCCATGTGGCGGCGGGAGACGCGGCCGTCGCGTCCCAGGGGAGCGGTGCGTCCGATGGCGATCACCTGTTCGTAGGTGGCGAGCGGGCGCTGGCCGCACTCTCCGTGCGGCCCTGAACTCCGCCATCGCCCAGCAGCTCATCACCTTCAATCCGGCCGCCCACGTCGAGCTGGAGTCCGGCAAGCGCCCCAAGCCGCTGCTGTGGACCGACGAGCGGGTCCGTCGCTGGCGGGAGACGGGCGAGGTCCCCGGCCCGGTCATGGTGTGGACCCCGCAGCAGTTCGGCGCCTTCCTCGACGCCGCCGAAGAGGACCGGCTCTACGCCGTCTTCCACCTCATGGGCACCCGCGGCCTCCGGCGCGGCGAGGCGGTCGGCCAGGACTGGCACGAGACCGACCTCGACGCCGGCCTCATCACCCCGGCCAAGGAGATCGTCGTCGACGGCTGGGACCCGTACGAGTCCGAACCGAAGACCGATGGCAGCGCGGGCACGATCGCGCTCGACAGCGTGAACATCCAGGTCCTACGCGCTCAGAAGGCCCGTCAGGCGAAGGAGCGGAGGAAGGCCGGCGCCGCCTGGCAGGACACGGGCAAGGTCTTCACCAAGGAGGACGGCTCCTGGCTCCACCCGGAGACCGTCTCGGAGACCTTCCGCCGCATCCTCGCCACCACCGACCTCCCGCCCATCACCCTGCGGGACCTCCGCCACGTCTCTGCCACACTCACCCACGGCGCCGGCGGCGACATCCACACGCTCAAGGAGACCCTCCGCCACTCCACGATCACCCTGACCTCCGACACGTACACGAGCCTTCTCCCGGAGGTCGACCGCGCGGTGGCCGAGGCGGCAGCGGCACTGGTTCCTCGCAGCCGTCGCCCTCGCTAAAAGTCAGAACATCTGTCAGTGGTCTGCCGCAGGATGTGTCCATGCACGCTCAGGGGACAGAACGGATCACTCTGCTCACGATGGACCGAGAAACTGGGTCCATCGTTCTGACACGTTCCGATGGCAAGGAAGCACGGTTCCCTCTCCAGCGGTCCCCTTTTGAGGACAGCAGCGCTCTGACGAGGCTGCATGTCTCGGGGTCGTTCGACGCGGTGCTAGCGGTGACGATCCACGGCGACTCGGTCGCTTTTGAGCTACCGACAGCAAACTCGACCGATCCGCTTGGCGGCCGGCTCGTCGTGTACTTGGACCAGAACAAGTGGAGCGAGGTCAGCAATTCGCTGCACGCCCCGGAAAAAGTGAGTCCGGAGAACCGCAGAGCAGCTGCACGGCTGATCCAGCTGGTAAGCGACAGGCACATCGTCCTACCGGCATCAGCCGGTCACTACTCCGAGACTGGGAAGCGGTTCAGCACCGAGAAGCGCTACAAGCTCGCCCTAACTATCCTCCAGCAGAGTCGCGGGTGGCAGATGCATGACCCGCTGGAGGTCAGGCAGCAGGAGATCCGGCACGCGCTGCTCCGACACGTCGGCACCATAGAGACGCCGCAGCCCCCTGCCGTCTTCACCCTCCAGCCCGAGTCCCTGTACTCCGCAACGCGCGGGTACCAGGGCTACAAGGCTCCTGCTGGGCTACCGCCCGAGCACACCCTGGCACTGGAGGCAGTCATCAGTGCCATGGCCTCCATCGACTCAATGCTCGACACAGAGCGGGTGGAACCTGGGCCATCAGTCGGCTGGGCTGCTCAGAACCAGCGATTCAGCGATTGGCTGGATGGGGAAAAGCACCGCGACGGGCAGCAGAAACGGAAGGCGATCGATGCCTTCTTCCTTGCTGATGTACGTGGAGAGCTCGCTGAGGTAGCCCATGCCCTGCAAGTACCGGTCGATCAGTTCGGAACCTGGTTGGAAAGGAAGGCCATGGATGACCTCAGCAGCGCTCCCTCGCTGGGTCTCTTCCGCCAGATGTTCCACACCCGGCACCTCAATGAGAAGACTAAGTGGCGAGCGAACGACTGCACCGACATGGTGTACCTGGGATGCGCAGCAGGATACGCCGACTTCGTCGTATGCGAACGCCACATGCGCGAGCATCTGTCGCACGGCCTGCGTCGTATGAAGATCGGGACTCAGGTCTTCCGTCACCTACATGAAGCGGTCGATGCGATCGAAGATCGCTTGGCTCAGTAGCGATCCTGTCCACTCAGTTGGCCTCCCACCCCGCCTGTGGCCACGTGCACGGGACTCTGCCCTCGCTCACGCACCGCTCACGCAAGCACCCCCGAACGCCGAAGCGCCCCGACCAGCCAAAGCCGGTCGGGGCGCTCCGTAGCAGGTCAGAGGGTCTCCCCTCGCCCGCCGTGCGTAGGCCGTGTGGGACTCGAACCCACAACCAATGGATTAAAAGTCCACTGCTCTGCCAATTGAGCTAACGGCCCGTGGACAAGCACACCCGAGCAGCATAGCCCGACAGCTCCGCCAAACCGATCGGGTATTGGCTCCGGCGCTTCGCGTGGTGCAACGGGCAGGGCCCCCGCCCGCACAGGAGTGCGGACGGGGGCCCTGTCGGTGTGTCAGCCGTTGCGCTTCCAGCGCGGCTTGTCGTCGCGGCGGAAGCCGCCGCCGGACGGGCGGTGGTCGTCACGGCGGAAGCCGCCGCCCGAGGGGCGGTGGTCGTCGCGGCGGAAACCGCTCGACGGGCGGTCGTCGCGGCGGTCGCGGTTGAACGGACGGTCGCTGCCACGGTGGCCGCCGGCGGGGCGGTCGTCGCGACGGAAGCCGCCACGGTCGTTGTCACGGCGCTCGTTGTCGCGGCGGAAGCCGCCCGACGGACGGTCGTTGTCCCGGCGGAAGCCGCCGCGGTCGTTGTCACGGTCGCGGTTGAACGACGGACGGTCGTTGTCCCGGCGGAAACCGCCCGACGGACGGTCGTTGTCGCGGCGGAAACCGCCACGGTCGCCACCGCGGTCGTTGTCCCGACGGAAACCACCACGGTCGTTGTCACGGTCGCGGTTGAACGACGGACGGTCGTTGTCCCGGCGGAAACCGCCCGACGGACGGTCGTTGTCCCGACGGAAACCGCCACGGTCGCCACCGCGGTCGTTGTCCCGACGGAAACCACCACGGTCGTTGTCACGGTCGCGGTTGAACGACGGACGGTCGTTGTCCCGGCGGAAACCGCCCGACGGACGGTCGTTGTCCCGACGGAAACCGCCACGGTCGCCACCGCGGTCGTTGTCGCGGCGCTCGAAGCCACCACGGTCGTCACGGCGGTCGAAGTCGCGGCGCTCCTCGCGGACCGGCTCCGCGGCAGCGGCGGCGACCTCGGCCACGGCGGCCTCGGTCACCTCGGCCACGGCGGCCTCCGGGTCCTCGCCGCGCTCGCGGGCGGCGCGGGCCACCAGGCGGTCGGCCTCGTCGCGGAGCTCGACGGCGCGGCGCTGCAGGCGCTCCAGCTGCTTGGTCAGGTCGGCGACCTCGCGCTCGGCCTGCTTGGCGGCGTTGTTCGCGGAATCGGCCTGGACCTCGGTCAGCGACCGCGCGCCGGTGATCTCGGCCACCTCGGGGTCGAACGCGCCCGCACCGCCGACGATGTGGCGCGAGGCGTCCACGCCCGCGTCCTCCATCAGGCGGAAGATCTGGCGGCGCTGGTGCGGCAGGGCCAGGGAGACCACGACACCGGAGCGGCCGGCGCGGGCGGTGCGGCCCGAGCGGTGCAGGTAGTCCTTGTGGTCGCCGGCCGGGTCCACGTTGAGGACCAGGTCGATGCCGTCGACGTGGATACCGCGGGCGGCGACGTCGGTGGCGACGAGGACGTTGACGTAACCGTCCTTGAAGTCGGCCAGCGTGCGGGTACGCGCGCCCTGGGTCATGCCGCCGTGCAGCGCGTCGGCCTTCACGCCCGACTCGCGCAGCTGCTCGGCGACGCGGTCGGCGCCCAGCTGGGTGCGGACGAAGATGATGGTGCGGCCCTTGCGGGCGGCGATCGCGGCGGTGACCGGGGCCTTGTCCTTCGGCTTCACGACCAGGACGTGGTGGGTCATGGTGGTGACGGCGCCGGCGGACGGGTCGACCTCGTGGGTGATCGGGTTCACCAGGTAGCGCTTGACCAGGCTGTCGATCTCGTTCTCCAGCGTGGCGGAGAAGAGCAGACGCTGGCCGCCGACCGGGACCTGGTCGAGCAGCTCGGTGACCTCGGGCAGGAAGCCCAGGTCGGCCATCTGGTCGGCCTCGTCGAGGACGGCGACCTGGACCTGCTCCAGGGAGCAGGCGCCGCGGTTGATGATGTCGCGCAGACGGCCCGGGGTGGCGACGAGGATGTCGACGCCGCGCTCCAGGGCGTAGATCTGGTTGCCCATGGACGTACCGCCGCACACGACCTTCATGCGGAGGCCGAGCACGTCGCCGTACGGCTGGAGGGCGTCCGCGACCTGCATCGCGAGCTCACGGGTCGGGGTGAGGATGACGCCGCGGGGCTTCTTCTTCTCGGTCTCGCCGCCGGCCAGGGTGGCGAGCAGCGGGAGGCCGAAGGAGAGGGTCTTGCCGGAGCCGGTGCGGCCACGGCCGAGGATGTCCTTGCCGGCCAGGGCGTCCGGGATGGTCGCGGCCTGGATCGGGAAGGGGGTGGTCACGCCATTCTGGGCGAGCTTGCGCACGACGCCCTCGGGGAGACCCAGGTCACCGAAGGTGATCGAGGGGGTCTCGTCGGCAGAGGTCTCGTCGGCCTCGACGGACGTCGTCACGACATCGGCCTCGACGACCTCGACGACGTCGACGATCTCGTCGTTCTCGGGCAGGACAGCGTGATCAGAACTGAAAATGGACATGCGAAATGCGAAACCTTCCGGAGTCTCGGCACGCGCCCGTCAACTCCGTGTTTCGCACTACGACCGCCTCAATGCGGTCAGCCACGGCAAGGGAGAGTACGCGCCAGTCACGGCGCTCTTCGGTCGTGGCGCCGGGCAAATGGGATCAAACGATCTACCACCATACGCACTCTCCCCCACCCAAGGCAAACCGAGCTGCGTCACACCGGCCCGGCCTGCGGCGATGCCTCCGGCTCGGTCGCCCCGCCGGGCCGCTCGGCGGCCCGCATGGCACCCATGTGGGTGTCCGCGCCGGGCGTCGTCGTGGGCGACTCGGTCACCGTCGGTTCGGGCGTCGGCTCCTGCGTGGGGCTCGGCTCCGGCGTCGGCGTCGGCTGCGGCGGATCCACCGGAGGGGTGGTGGCTCCGCCGGGCGTCCCGGGGTCGCCGCCCGCCCCGCCGTCCGCGCCGTCCGGCGGCTGCTGCGGTTTCGGCACCCCGTCGGGACCGGCCGGGCCCACCCCGTCGGAGGGCTGCGCCGTGACGGACGCCGAGCCGCTCGGCACCGGCGTCTCCTTGCCCGCCCCGTCCGGGTCCGGCCCGCTCTGCCCCGTACGGTCGAAGCCGCCCCCGCCGTGCGAACCGGAGAGCCCGCCGTCCTCCCCGGAGCCGCCCGCCGCGCCGCGCTTGCCGGCGGAGCTGCTCGGCGCCGGCTTCGCGCCGTCGTCGCCGACACTCATACAGCCGCTCAGGCCCGCGCAGGCGGCGACCGCCAACGCGGTGGCGGCCCATCTCACAGGGGTGGGCAAAGGGCGCACGGAGGGCACCTCCAGAACACGACAGGCAGGAACGGGACGCGGTTCGAACGCGTTGCCCTCTCCAACTCCCTTGGTGCCATTGGGGACACGCCCTCCGCGCGCCTGTGAGGGACTCAGCCGCCGAGGCCGAGGAGGCCGCCCAGGACGCCCAGCGGCGCGACGGCCCGGCCGAGGGCACCGGCGGTGCCGGACGCCTTGGCCGGCTGCTTGGCCGCGGTGGTGGCCGTGTCCTTGGCCAGGGCGTCGTTGGAGGCGACGGTGGTGGTGGAGGTCTCCTTGGCCGCGGTGGTGGCCGTCGCCGCGGTCGCGGTGGTGTCCGCCTGCTTGGCCGCTTCGGTGGTGGCGGCGGCGCCGCCCGTGGAGGAGGTGCCGTCGCCGAGCAGGCCGACGCCGTTCAGCACGTCCTCCAGGTCCAGGACGTCGTCGACGTCGACCAGGTTGGCCACGCCGTGGACGTCGCCGGTGTCGGCGTGGGCGGCGCCCGCCGTACCGAGAAGGGCCAGGGCCGTGACAGCGGCGCCCGCGAGGGAGCGCTTGAGGGTGTTGTTCATGCCCGGGAGAACCGGCGGACCCTTCCCAGGGTCACCGCTCTCACGCGATCGCCACTCCAATGCCGCTGCGGTTCACCGTCCCGGCACCGGACAATGGCGTTGTGCTGGAGATGACGCGCGACACGTTCGAAGAACTGGTGTCCCAGGCCCTGGACACGATCCCGCCGGAACTCACCCGGGTGATGGACAACGTGGCCGTGTTCGTCGAGGACGAACCGGACCCCTCGGACCCGGAACTCCTCGGCCTGTACGAGGGAACGCCGCTCACCGAGCGCGGGGAGTGGTACGCCGGCGTGCTCCCGGACCGCATCTCCATCTACATGGGCCCGACCCTCCGCTACTGCGAGACGGCACAGGACGTGGTCCACGAGGTGGCCGTGACCGTGGTCCACGAGATCGCCCACCACTTCGGCATCGACGACGAACGCCTCCACGAACTGGGCTGGGGCTGACCCGCCCCCCTCGGGACGCCCGCGGCGGGCCGGCCACGGGGCCGCGACGCGCCCGCCACGACCCCGCCTCGAAACCGTTTTGGCGATACCGCCTGCCATCCCATATGCTTCTCACGTCCCCGACGCGCTGAGAAGCGCCCAGGTGGGCCCTTAGCCCTCATCGTCTAGTGGCCCAGGACGCCGCCCTTTCAAGGCGGTAGCACGGGTTCGAATCCCGTTGGGGGCACGCACAACCCTGTGCGAGACTTGTTCTCGCACACCATATGGTCCTGTGGAGCAGTTGGTTAGCTCGCCACCCTGTCAAGGTGGAGGTCGCGGGTTCAAGTCCCGTCAGGATCGCCGAGATCGGAAACGATCTCTTGGCTGGGTAGCTCAGTTGGTACGAGCGATCGCCTGAAAAGCGATAGGTCGCCGGTTCGACCCCGGCCCCAGCCACAGGAGAAGGCCCCGTTCGCGAGAACGGGGCCTTCCGTGTTTCCCGCCCCCTACTCCTCCTCCCCGGCGCGCCGGGCGCGGCGGCCGCGCCACGCGAGCGCCGCCGCCACCACCGCGACCACGGCCACGAGCAGCGCCCAGTCCGGGACCGCCCGGCCCAGGGCGCCCACGCGCTCCTCCACGGCGAAGGAGTCGTCGACCGAGAGCAGCCCGGGCAGGGCCGTGGTGCCGTCGAAGACCAGGAACAGCGTGCCGAGGGCGATGAAGAACAGGCCCGAGAGCAGCGAGGTCGAGTGCGCCGTGAAACGGCCCAGGCGGATCGGCCGGCCGCGCAGCCAGCGGCGCCGGCCCAGGTCGTACCGCTCCCAGAGCAGCGCGAGCGCGAACAGCGGGACGGCCATGCCGAGCGCGTACACCGCGAGGAGCAGCCCGCCGTAGGCCGGGCTGCCGCTGAGCGCCGCCACGGTCAGGACGCTGCCCAGGATGGGGCCCGCGCAGAATCCCGCGAGGCCGTAGACCAGGCCCAGGGCGTAGACGGAGAACGCGGTCGTGGGGCGGATCCGGCCGCTCGCCTCGGCGAGCCGGCGGGACGCGAAGCCCAGGCCGAGGATCTGCAGCACGCCGAGGGCCACGATCAGCCAGCCGCCGACGGCCACCAGGATGTCCCGGTGGCCGTAGAAGAGGCGGCCGGCGAAGGAGCCGGCCGCGCCCAGCGGGACGAGGGTGGTGGCCAGACCGGCGTAGAAGATCCCGGTGCGGGCCACCAGCCGGGCCCGGGTGTCGACGGAGTACGCGAAGAAGGCCGGGAGCAGCAGGGCGCTGCACGGGCTGAACAGGGCGAGCAGGCCGCCGAGGAAGGCGGCGAAGTAGCCGATCCCGGAGGTCATCGCGGGTCCCGCGCGGACCCGGCCGACTCCCCGCCCCGGCCGGCGCCCGGCGCCTGCGCCGGGTCCTGGCCGTCGGCGCCCGGCGCCCGCGCCGCGTCCGGGCCGCCCGCGCCGGGTCCCGCGGCCTTGGACCCGGCGGCCTTCGCCGCCCGGGCCGCCGCCTCGACGGCCTCCGTGAAGGTGGCCGTCGGCTGGGCGCCGGCGATCGGGCGTCCGTTGACCAGGAAGGACGGGGTGGAGGTGGCGCCGAGCGCGTAGCCCTGCTCCTGGTCCCTGCTCACCGCCTCCCGGGCCGCCGCGCTGCCCGCGTCCCGGCGGAACCGGGCGAGGTCGGCGACGCCCGCCTCCCGCGCGAGGGCGGCCAGCCGCTCCTCGCCGAAGCCCTTCTCCTTGGCACCCGGCGCGTACGCGGCCCGGTGGAACTGCCAGAAGCGGCCCTGCTGCCCGGCCGCCCAGGAGGCGCGGGCCGCCGCCTCGGAGTCCTCGCCGAAGATCGGGAAGTTGCGCCACTCGATGCGCAGGGTGCCGGTGTCCACGTACTTCCTCACCAGCTCGGGCTCGGTGTCCCGGGCGAACTTGCCGCAGTAGCCGCACTGGAAGTCGGCGTACTCGATCAGCACCACGGGCGCGTCGACGCGGCCGAGGGCCAGCTTGTCGTTCGGGTCGCGGCGGGCGTAGGCCTCCAGCTCCGGATAGACGCCGGCGGACGGGTCGGCGGAGACCTCGGCGACGGAGGACCCGGAAGGGGAGGACGGCTTGGTGGTCGCGTACGAGACGACGCCGAGCAGCGTGGCCGCGAGGGCCACCCCCGCGACGATCATGACGGGCTTGGACCTGGACATGCGAAAGCGCTCCTGAGGACGGAGGAGAAAGGACGGACGGCGAGGAGAGGCCCCCGTCTAGACCCTCAGGATCGACAGCTCCACCGGCGAGGGCGGGGCGAGCGCCGGCGGCTCGGGCCCCGGCGGCGCCTCCGCCGCGTCCTGCTCCGCGCCCCAGCCGCCGCACGGGGTCCGCGCCCCCGCCGGCGCCGGGAGCAGGTCGCCGAAGCCGTGCGGGCGGGGCGGTACGGCGGGGGCCGCGGCCCCCTCGGCGCCGCCGTGGCCCCGGTCGCAGCCCGGGCCGTCGGCCGGCGCGCCGGCCACCGTGACCGCGCTCCTGTCCTGGGCGCCCGCCGTCACCGTCCCGCAGACCAGCAGCCCCAGCACGAGCCCCGCGAGCGCGGCGAACGCCGCCGTCACGCGGTGGGTGCGGGACATGCCGAAACCTTTCGGGAGGGTGCTGACCGGTGTGCCCGAAATACTACGCATGGGCGCCGCACCGCCCTCGTAAATCGGTTCGCCGGTTCTCGGCCGCAGGTGCGATCCTGGATTCCGTATGTCTACTTCCTTCGCCGCCCTCCAGTCCGTCCTGGCCGAGGTCTCGCTGCGGGACTCCCACCGGCTCGGCCGCCGTCTCGAAGGCGCCCGCCGCATCCGCAAGCCCGAGGCCCGCGAGGCCGTCCTGGACGAGATCGCCGCCGAGGCCGGCAAGGCCAAGGAGCGCGTCGAGGCGCGCGCGGCCCTCGTGCCGCCCGTCACCTATCCCGAGCAGCTGCCCGTCTCGCAGAAGAAGGACGAGATCGCCGAGGCGATACGCGACCATCAGGTCGTGATCGTCGCCGGTGAGACCGGCTCCGGCAAGACGACGCAGATCCCGAAGATCTGTCTGGAGCTGGGCCGCGGCGTCCGCGGCATGATCGGGCACACCCAGCCCCGCCGGATCGCCGCCCGCACGGTCGCGGAGCGCGTGGCGGAGGAGCTCAGGACCCCGCTCGGCGAGGCGGTCGGCTGGAAGGTCCGGTTCACGGACCAGGTGAACCCCGACGAGACCTTCGTCAAGCTGATGACGGACGGCATCCTGCTCGCCGAGATCCAGACGGACCGCGAGCTCCGCGCCTACGACACGATCATCATCGACGAGGCCCACGAGCGGTCCCTCAACATCGACTTCCTGCTCGGCTATCTGGCCCAGCTGCTCCCGAAGCGCCCCGATCTGAAGGTCGTGATCACCTCCGCGACCATCGACCCGGAGCGCTTCTCGCGTCATTTCGGCGACGCCCCGATCGTCGAGGTCTCCGGCCGCACCTACCCGGTCGAGGTGCGCTACCGGCCGCTCCTGGAAGAGGACTCCGAGGAGGCCGACCGCGACCAGATCACCGCGATCTGCGACGCCGTGGACGAGCTCCAGAAGGAGGGGCCGGGCGACATCCTGGTCTTCCTCTCCGGCGAGCGCGAGATCCGCGACACGGCGGACGCCCTGATCAAGAAGAGGCTCTTCAACACGGAGATCCTGCCGCTGTACGCCCGGCTGTCGCACGCCGAGCAGCACCGGGTCTTCCAGGCCCACTCCGGCCGCCGGATCGTGCTCGCCACGAACGTCGCCGAGACCTCGCTGACCGTCCCCGGCATCAAGTACGTGATCGACCCGGGCACCGCCCGCATCTCGCGCTACTCGCACCGCACCAAGGTGCAGCGCCTCCCGATCGAGCCGATCAGCCAGGCCAGCGCCAACCAGCGCAAGGGCCGCTGCGGCCGTACGTCGGACGGCATCTGCATCCGGCTCTACTCCGAGGACGACTTCCTCACCCGGCCCGAGTTCACGGACGCCGAGATCCTCCGTACGAACCTGGCCTCCGTCATCCTCCAGATGACCGCGGCCGGCCTCGGCGACATCGAGAAGTTCCCCTTCATCGACCCGCCGGACCACCGCAACATCCGGGACGGCGTCCAGCTCCTCCAGGAGCTCGGCGCCCTCGACCCGACGCAGAAGGACCCGAAGAAGAGGCTCACGCCGCAGGGCCGCAAGCTGTCCCAGCTCCCGGTCGACCCCCGGCTCGCCCGCATGGTCCTGGAGGCCGACCGGAACGGCTGCGTCCGCGAGGTCATGGTGATCGCGGCGGCGCTGTCCATCCAGGACCCGCGCGAGCGGCCGGCCGACAAGCAGGCGCAGGCCGACCAGCAGCACGCCCGCTTCAAGGACGAGACGAGCGACTTCCTCGCCTTCCTCAACCTGTGGCGCTACGTGCGCGAGCAGCAGAAGGAGCGCGGCTCCAGCTCCTTCCGCCGGATGTGCAAGCAGGAGTACCTGAACTTCCTGCGCATCCGCGAGTGGCAGGACATCTACAGCCAGCTGCGCACGGTCGCCAAGCAGATGGGCATCCACCTCAACGAGGAGGACGCCCCCGAGCAGTCCGTCCACGTGTCCCTGCTCTCCGGCCTCCTCAGCCACATCGGCCTGAAGGACGTGAAGGAGTCCAAGGACGGCGGCAAGGACGGCAAGCGGGAGGGCACCCGGAACGAGTACCTCGGTGCCCGCAGCGCGAAGTTCGCGATCTTCCCCGGCTCCGCCCTCTTCAAGAAGCCGCCGCGGATGGTCATGTCCGCCGAGCTGGTGGAGACCTCGCGGCTGTGGGCCCGGGTGAACGCCCGGATCGAGCCCGAGTGGGTCGAGCCGCTGGCCCAGCACCTGGTGAAGAAGACGTACAGCGAGCCGCACTGGGAGAAGGACCAGGCGGCGGTCGTGGCGTACGAGAAGGTGACGCTGTACGGCGTGCCGATCGTCGCCGACCGCAAGGTGAACTACGGCCGGATCGACCCCGAGGTCTCCCGCGAGCTCTTCATCCGCAACGCGCTCGTCGAGGGCGACTGGCGCACCCACCACAAGTTCTTCGCCGACAACCGCAAGCTCCTCACCGAGGTCGAGGAGCTGGAGCACCGCGCCCGGCGCCGGGACATCCTGGTCGACGACGAGACGCTCTTCGACTTCTACGACAAGCGGGTGCCCGAACACGTCGTGTCCGGCGCGCACTTCGACTCGTGGTGGAAGCACAAGCGTCACGAGGAGCCGGAGTTCCTGGACTTCGAGCGCGAGATGCTCATCAACGAGAAGGCGGGGGCGGTCACCAAGGCCGACTACCCGGACTCGTGGCGGCAGGGCGCGCTGAAGTTCCGCGTGACGTACCAGTTCGAGCCGGGCGCGGACGCGGACGGCGTGACCGTGCACATCCCGCTCCAGGTGCTGAACCAGGTCACCGACGAGGGCTTCGACTGGCAGATCCCGGGTCTGCGCGAGGAGGTCGTCACCGAGCTCATCCGGTCGCTGCCCAAGCCGATCCGGCGCCACTACGTGCCCGCACCGAACTTCGCGGGCCGCTTCCTCGACTCGGTCGTCCCGGTGCAGGAGCCGCTGACGGCGGCGCTCGCCCGCGAGCTGCACCGGATGGTCGGGGTCCCGGTCACGGCGGACGACTTCGACTGGGCGAAGGTGCCCGAGCACCTCAAGATCACCTTCCGGATCGTGGACGAGCGGCGCCGCAAGCTGGCCGAGGACAAGGACCTGGAGGCGCTGCGCCTCCAGCTGCGCCCCAAGGCCCGTCAGGCGCTCTCCAAGGCCGCCAAGGCGGCCACGGCGGGCCCGGACGGCTCCGGGCCGTCCCTGGAGCGCACGGGGCTCAAGGACTGGACGATCGGGACGCTCACGAAGGTCTTCGAGACCCGCCGGGCCGGCCAGCCGGTCAAGGCGTACCCGGCGCTGGTGGACGAGGGCGACACCGTGGCCGTCCGGCTCTTCGACTCGGAGGCCGAGCAAGCGCAGGCGATGTGGCGGGGCACCCGGAAGCTGATCATGCTGAACATCCCGGTGAACCCGGCGAAGTTCGCCTCGGACAAGCTCACCAACCAGCAGAAGCTGGCCCTGTCCGCGAACCCGCACGGCTCGATCCAGGCGCTGTTCGACGACTGCGCGACCGCCGCCGCCGACAAGCTGATCGCGGACCACGGCGGGCCGGTGTGGGACGAGGAGTCCTTCCGGAAGCTGTTCGACAAGGTCCGTGCCGACCTCGTCGAGCTGACGATCCGCACGGTGGGTCAGGTCCAGCAGGTCCTGGCGGCCTGGCAGGCCTGCGAGCGGCGCCTGAAGGGCACCAACAGCCCGGCCCTGCTGCCGAACCTGTCGGACGTGCGGGAGCAGCTGTCCTGGCTGATGCCGGCCGGCTTCGTCACGCGTACCGGCCTGAAGCGGCTGCCGGACCTGATGCGCTACCTGGTGGCGGTGGACCGGCGGCTGCAGCAGATGCCGACGGGCGTGCAGCGGGACACCACCCGGATGGAGAAGGTGCACGAGATGCTGGACGAGTACGCCTGGCTGCTCGAGCAGCTCCCGAAGGGGCGCCCGGTGCCGTCCGCGGTCACGGACATCCGCTGGATGATCGAGGAGCTGCGGGTGAGCTACTTCGCGCACGCGCTGGGGACGGCGTACCCGGTGTCGGACAAGCGGATCGTGAAGGCGATCGACGCGGCGGCGCCGTAGCGGGGCCCTCGCCGTCGGTGAGTTCGACCAGACCGCTGACCTGCTGTACAGTTTTCCTCGCAGCCGCGCATCAGAGGCTGCGAAGGTCCTGTGGAGCAGTTGGTTAGCTCGCCACCCTGTCAAGGTGGAGGTCGCGGGTTCAAGTCCCGTCAGGATCGCAAGTGGAAGGCCCGCACCGTTCGGTGCGGGCCTTCTTGCGTTGTCGGCGCCGGAGGACCAAGGTCCCCCCAAGGGGTGACCAACGGCGGGGCGGTGGTGGTCCCGGAGGTGGAAGGCTGTGGAGGGGCAAGGTTTTGACAGTGTGACGGGAGTCACTGAATCCGTTTCAGAAGGTGGCTCACTTACACCCTCCCTACATCACCCCAATTTAATATGTGCAATTGCACGGCCTGGGAGCGGGCCCACGGGGGCACAAAAAAGATCGCGCTGGACCCGGCGGAGTCCAGCGCGATCGATGACAGAGAGCCTGTTGGGGCAGGCACTTGCCGGCAGAGCTTGGGGTGGGCGAACCGGGTTGGGGGACCCGGGATGTGCCCGGTGAAGCGGGGTGTTACGGGGTGTCGCGGGCGCCTCAGGCCTCGCTGCGCTGCTGCGGGATGCCCGCCAGCAGGGCGCGGACCTCGGCCTCGCGGTACCGGCGATGTCCACCCAGGGTGCGGATGGACGTGAGCTTGCCGGCCTTCGCCCAACGGGTCACCGTCTTCGGGTCCACGCGGAACATCGTGGCAACCTCGGCAGGGGTCAGCAGCGGCTCGGCATCAGGGGTGCGAGCGGTCATGAGCGGCCTCCTCGGGAGAACCGAACCTTCTCGGTTCTTTCCTCTAAATTCTGCACCTTGACCCGCCTTGCCCGAAATGGCAGAAGCGGGCCGAGTCGGTTATAGGACGAACGGCTTGTCCTCGGCACTACAACTACACCATCCGTCCAGCCACGTCGGCCAAACCGATGGAATTGCCCTCGCAGGTGTTCATCAGCGGCGGAAGTCGATGGACCATGCCATAACGGACAGTCACGCCACTGTGACGATCAGTCACAGAGCGATCAGGAGTCCTCAGACCCCCCATAGAGTGCAATGCTGAGCGTTCCGCCCTTACTTGGACGGAAGGAACCCTCCCCGGACTCCTTGTCCTATTTTGGCACGAGGGTGGGCGATAGGCGCAAGGGTGTGTTAAGTGCTGTCCGTCACGCTTGAGCCAAAGGCCCGGATCGGGACCTACGTCCCGACCCACCCGCACCTTCGGCCCCACAGAGCACACCAAAGACCCGAACTGGTGTCCAGCGATGAAGATCATTTACATCAGATGGACATGTCCTGTCGATGGTCAGTTGGCGAACTGCAGGTTGCGGATCGCCCGCCACCGCTCCGCGAGCCGGCCGTACGCCTCCTCCGCGCCCTCGCCGTCGCCGTCCCGCAGCGCGGCGATGCCCTCCGCCACGTCCGCCGCCGACCGGTCCGCCGCCAGCGTCTCCGCGCCGACCGCGTGCACCAGTCCGCCGTAGTCCAGCTCCACCAGCGCCCGCGGATGGAACTCCTCCAGCCAGCGGCCCACGCCCACCAGGCTCTCGGTCATCGGCCCCTCCGCAATCGCCTCCCGCAGCGCCTTCAGGGCCCGCGCGAGCCGCCGCCGCGCCTGCGCCATCGGCGTCCGGTAGCGCAGCACCGGCGGCTCCCCCGCCGCCCGGTCCCCGGGCGCGTACTCCCGCTCCTCGTCCGAGAACACCGCGAACCAGCTCAACGGCACCCGCCACACCGCGCTGCGGATCCACGGCCGCGCGTCCGGGTTCCGCTCCAGCCACCGCTCGTGGTCCGCCGCCACCTGCTCCCGCACCACCGGCGGCAGCATCGCGTCCAGGACCGGCGCCGGCAGCGTCCCGCCCACCAGCTCCTGCAGGGCCAGCCAGCCGCGCAGCCGGGTGCGCCAGGGACAGACCAGGACCACCCCGTCCACCGTCGCCACGAACGCGTCCCCGCTCTCGTGCACCGGCACCGGGACCGGCGGCACGGGCACCAAGTCGGCCAGCGAACGCCTCAGTTCCTCCTGCGCGCCCGGGGTGTCCGTACGGCGCGCGTAGCGGGTCCAGTGCCCCCGCTCCGGCTCGGGGAACGCGGCCAGCGGCTCGTACACCCGCAGATACGAGGCATAGGGGACGAGCACCGACGAGGGGACCGACATGTCGTAAATCCTTCCACGCGGGTCATCCCGAAGGGGGTGATCCTCAGCACTGCGTCCCTGCTACGGCCAGGTAGGACTTACCCTTCTGCCGACCTGGTCCCACCCCCACCCGCAGGGGGGACCTTCCGCCGCTTCGTACTTGGGAGTCACCACCGTGACCGATGTGACCGGCGTTCCTGACGTACTGCACACCCTGTTCCACTCGGAGCAGGGGGGCCACGAGCAAGTCGTGCTGTGCCAGGACCGCGCCACCGGCCTCAAGGCCGTCATCGCCCTCCACAACACCGCCCTGGGCCCCGCCCTCGGCGGTACCCGCTTCTACCCGTACGCCACCGAGGCCGAGGCCATCGCCGACGCGCTGAACCTCTCCCGCGGCATGTCGTACAAGAACGCCATGGCCGGTCTGGACCACGGCGGCGGCAAGGCCGTCATCATCGGCGACCCGGAGCAGATCAAGAGCGAGGAGCTCCTCCTCGCGTACGGGCGCTTCGTCGCCTCCCTCGGCGGCCGCTACGTCACCGCCTGCGACGTCGGCACCTACGTCGCCGACATGGACGTCGTGGCCCGCACCAACCGGTGGACCACCGGCCGTTCCCCCGAGAACGGCGGCGCCGGCGACTCCTCCGTCCTCACCGCCTTCGGCGTCTTCCAGGGCATGCGCGCCTCCGCGCAGGTCCTGTGGGGCGACCCCACGCTGCGCGGCCGCAAGGTCGGCGTCGCCGGCGTCGGCAAGGTCGGGCACTACCTGGTCGAGCACCTGCTCTCGGACGGGGCCGAGGTCGTCGTCACGGACGTCCGCGAGGAGTCGGTGCGCCGGATCACCGACCGGTTCCCGCAGGTCACCGTCGTCGCCGACACGGACGCCCTGATCCGCACCGAGGGCCTGGACATCTACGCCCCGTGCGCCCTGGGCGGCGCGCTGAACGACGACACCGTCCCGGTGCTCACCGCGAAGATCGTCTGCGGTGCGGCCAACAACCAGCTCGCGCACCCCGGTGTCGAGAAGGACCTCGCGGACCGCGGCATCCTCTACGCGCCCGACTACGTGGTGAACGCCGGTGGTGTGATCCAGGTCGCCGACGAGCTGCACGGCTTCGACTTCGACCGCTGCAAGGCGAAGGCCACGAAGATCTTCGACACCACCCTGGAGATCTTCGCACGTGCGAAGTCCGACGGCATTCCGCCGGCCGCCGCGGCCGACCGGATCGCCGAGCAGCGCATGGCCGAGGCGCGCCGGGCCTGAACTTGACAGGGGCGGCCCGCCCTCGGAGCGCCCTGCGCGAGCGATTCGCGAGACTTCGCTCACGCCGATCGGCGGGTCGCCCCTCAAGATGGGGTTAAAATCGCGATTGACCAGCAAGGACAGGGCACCTCGACGGTTCTGTACCGGGGTATGTGATGCGCGCGGCGTACCGTAGACCCGAGGAAACAGGTACCGTTGAAGCCCTACGGACCGGTCTCTCATTCGAGAGTCCGTTCCGGATCATGAACGCGTGTCAAGACTCTGGGGCCGTCGAGCCCCGTCACCGAGGGGGTCGAGCCATGGGGCGCGGCCGGGCAAAGGCCAAGCAGACGAAGGTCGCCCGCCAGCTGAAGTACAGCAGCGGCGGGACTGACCTGGCGCGTCTGGCCAATGAGCTGGGCGCTTCGACTTCGAGCCAGCCGCCGAATGGCGAGCCGTTCGAGGACGACGACGAGGAAGACGACCCGTACGCACAGTACGCGGATCTGTACAACACGGACGACGAGGACGAGGACGAAGAGTCCGGTCCGGCGTCCACTCAGCGTCGCGCTTGACCTTCTGAACATCGAAACCCGGTCCGGGGTACCCGGACCGGGTTTCTGCGCTGTCCGGGACCGCTGAGGGCCGTACGGCGGCTTCCCGGGGCAGCCCAGGCCTGCGGCTTCGGCGGATGTGACGAAGGAGCACCCCGAACCGGAATGCTCCTTCGTAGCTTCCTCCGATGTACTACTTCGCGTAGTCCCCGATCAGCTCCGCACCGGTCGTGCGGTCGCCGCGCTCGGTGATCTCACCGGCGACCCAGGACTCGACGCCCCGGTCGGCCAGCGTGGCCAGGGCCGCGTCCACGGAGTCGGCAGGGACGACGGCCATCATGCCGACACCCATGTTCAGGGTCTTCTCCAGCTCCAGGCGCTCGACCTGCCCGGCCTTGCCGACCAGGTCGAAGACGGCGCCCGGGGTCCAGGTCGACCGGTCGACCACGGCGTGCAGACCGTCCGGGATCACCCGCGCCAGGTTGGCGGCGAGGCCACCGCCGGTGATGTGGCTGAAGGCGTGCACGTCGGTGGTCCGGGTGAGCGCCAGGCAGTCCAGCGAGTAGATCTTGGTCGGCTCCAGGAGCTCCTCGCCCAGGGTCCGGCCGAACTCCTCGACCTGCTGGTCGAGGGTCATGCCGGCCCGGTCGAACACCACGTGGCGGACGAGCGAGTACCCGTTGGAGTGAAGACCGGAGGACGCCATGGCGATGACCGCGTCACCCGTACGGATGCGATCCGCGCCCAGCAGCCGGTCGTACTCCACGACACCCGTGCCGGCGCCGGCGACGTCGAAGTCGTCCGGGCCCAGCAGGCCCGGGTGCTCGGCCGTCTCGCCGCCGACCAGGGCGCAGCCCGCCAGGACACAGCCCTCGGCGATGCCCTTCACGATGGCGGCGACCCGCTCGGGGTGGACCTTGCCGACACAGATGTAGTCGGTCATGAAGAGCGGCTCGGCACCGCAGACGACGATGTCGTCCATGACCATGGCGACCAGGTCGTGGCCGATGGTGTCGTACACACCCATCTGGCGGGCGATGTCGACCTTCGTGCCGACGCCGTCGGTGGCCGAGGCGAGCAGCGGACGCTCGTAGCGCTTGAGCGCGGAGGCGTCGAAGAGGCCGGCGAAACCGCCGAGGCCGCCGAGGACCTCGGGGCGCTGCGTCTTCTTCACCCACTCCTTCATGAGCTCGACGGCGCGGTCGCCCGCCTCGATGTCGACGCCCGCGGACGCGTAGCTGGCGCCGCCTACGGCACTGGGGGACTCAGGCATGGCTGGGAACTTTCGTGTCGTCGTACTGCGGTTGCAGCGGGGTCTTACGGGCGGCGCAGCGCGTCGGCGGCAGCGGTGGCTGCCGGGCCGGCGGCCAGCTCGGTCTCCAGGAGCTGCTTGCCCAGCAGCTCGGGGTCCGGAAGCTCCATCGGGTACTCGCCGTCGAAGCAGGCGCGGCACAGGTTGGGCTTCTGGATGGTGGTCGCCTCGATCATCCCGTCGAGGGAGATGTACGAGAGCGAGTCCGCGCCGAGCGACCTGCCGATCTCCTCGACCGACATGCCGTTGGCGATCAGCTCCGCGCGGGTGGCGAAGTCGATGCCGAAGAAGCAGGGCCACTTCACCGGCGGGGAGGAGATCCGGATGTGGACCTCGGCGGCGCCGGCCTCGCGGAGCATCCGGACCAGCGCGCGCTGGGTGTTGCCGCGGACGATCGAGTCGTCGACGACCACCAGGCGCTTGCCCTTGATGACTTCCTTGAGCGGGTTCAGCTTCAGCCGGATGCCCAGCTGGCGGATGGTCTGCGAGGGCTGGATGAAGGTCCGGCCGACGTACGCGTTCTTCACCAGGCCGGCGCCGAACGGGATGCCGGAGGCCTCCGCGTAGCCGATGGCGGCGGGGGTGCCGGACTCCGGCGTCGCTATCACCAGGTCGGCCTCGACAGGGGCCTCCTTAGCGAGCCGGCGGCCCATCTCCACGCGGGAGAGGTACACGTTCCGGCCGGCGATGTCGGTGTCGGGGCGGGCCAGGTACACGTACTCGAAGACACAGCCCTTGGGCTTCGCTTCTGCGAATCGCGAGGTGCGGATGCCGTTCTCGTCGATGGCGACCAGCTCGCCCGGCTCGACCTCGCGGACGAAGGTCGCACCGCAGATGTCGAGGGCGGCGGACTCGGAGGCGACCACCCAGCCGCGCTCCAGGCGTC
This sequence comes from Streptomyces sp. NPDC053431, assembly GCF_044544925.1. Lineage (NCBI taxonomy): Bacteria > Bacillati > Actinomycetota > Actinomycetes > Kitasatosporales > Streptomycetaceae > Streptomyces > Streptomyces sp. NPDC053431. Next base: position 55,897 of record NZ_JBITXX010000003.1, read on the forward strand.
CGAGCACCAGCGGGCGGATGCCCTGCGGGTCACGGGCGGCGTAGAGCGTGTGCTCGTTCATGAAGACGAGGGAGAAGGCGCCCCGGACGTCGGGGAGGACCTTCGCGGCCGCCTGCTCGATGGTGAGCGGCGTGCCGTCCTCGGCCACCTGGCCCGCGAGCAACGCGGTCACCAGGTCGGTGTCGTTGGTGGCGGCGACCTGAGTGGCGCGCCCCTCCTTCTTGGGGAGGTCGGCGACCATCTCGGCCAGCTGGGCCGTGTTCACCAGGTTTCCGTTGTGGCCGAGCGCGATCGAGCCGTGGGCGGTCGCCCGGAAGGTCGGCTGCGCGTTCTCCCACACGGAGGCCCCGGTGGTCGAGTAGCGGGCGTGACCGACCGCGATATGACCCTGGAGGGAACCGAGAGAGGTCTCGTCGAAGACCTGGGACACAAGTCCCATGTCCTTGAAGACGAGGATCTGGGAGCCGTTGCTGACCGCGATTCCCGCGGATTCCTGACCCCGATGCTGGAGGGCGTAGAGCCCGAAGTACGTGAGCTTTGCGACCTCTTCGCCGGGAGCCCAGACTCCGAAAACGCCGCAGGCGTCCTGGGGGCCCTTCTCACCGGGGAGCAGGTCGTGGTTGAGTCGTCCGTCACCACGTGGCACGCCACCGAGTGTAGGCGAGATCGACCATCGGTCCGAATTCGCGAACGGGGCGTGATAGGCCCGGCGACCTGCTCGTAGGATCCCACGAACTGATCCTTCGATCCTTGGCAGAGCCCACAAAGCAAGGCCCGCAAGGGTTACCCGTCGGTAGCCGAGGTCGTCCGCTCCCCGAGCGGACGCTCGTACGGTACGGGGCGAACGGTCGGGATGTGACGGAGTCCACGGTCCGGGACGGTCGTTGACACCACCCACGGGCCTCCGCCAGGCTTCCTGATCATGCAGCCCGTCAGCGACCTCGACCCCTCGGTCACCCTTGTGGCGCGCCGGCACGTGGACCTGGCCCGTGTCGCGAGCGCGATCTGTCGCCGCGCCTGAACCCGCCCTCCCGCTTCAGGCCTGACCCCTGCCCTCGCGCAGGCATCGCACGCCGGCGTCCCCCGGCGTGCCCCGCTGCGTTCCCACCAGGAGACCCGTATGTCCACGCCCCTGTCCCGGCGTGCCCTCGGCGGCGCCGCCGCCGGCACCGCTGCCGGCATCGCCCTCGGCACCTCGGCCCCCGCCGCCTCGGCCGCGCCGGCCGCACCCGCGGCTTCCGCCTCCTTCGAGGAGCGGCCCTTCCGGGCCGCCACCGGGCGCCACGCGCCCCGGCCCAACATCCTCTTCATCCTCGGTGACGACCTCGGCTGGGCCGACCTCTCCTCCTACGGCTCCCCGCACATCCGCACCCCGCACCTGGACCGGCTCGCCCGCCAGGGCGTCCGCTTCACCGACGCCTACTCCGGCTCCGCGACCTGCTCCCCCACCCGCTTCAGCCTCTACACCGGTCGCTACCCGGGGCGCACCAAGGGCGGGCTCGCCGAGCCCATCGCCGACAAGTCGGTCGGCCTGGAGCCCACCCACCCCACGCTCGCCTCACTGCTCCGCGACGCCGGGTACGCGACGGCGCTCATCGGCAAGTGGCACTGCGGCTACCTCCCCGACTACTCCCCCACCCGATCCGGCTGGGACGAGTTCTTCGGCAACTTCGGCGGGGCCCTGGAGTACTACTCCAAGCTCGGCCTCGGCGGCGAGTACGACCTCTACGAGGGCGACGCCACGTACAAGGACCTGCGCTACTACACCCGCATCCTCACCGAGCGGGCGAGCGAGTACGTGAGCCGCGACCACGACCGCCCGTTCCTGCTCAACCTGAACTTCACCACCCCCCACTGGCCCTGGATCGCCGACGGCGACGAGGAGACCAGCGCCGAGATCGTCCGGCGGATCAAGGCCGGCGACCGCTCCGCCCTGTGGCACCAGGACGGCGGCTCCGTCGAGAAGTACAAGGAGATGGTCGAGGACCTCGACCGCTCCGTCGGCACCGTGCTCGCCGCCCTCAAGCGGGCCGGCCGGGAGCGCGACACCCTCGTCTTCTTCGGCAGCGACAACGGCGGCGAGCGCTTCTCCTACAACTGGCCGCTCGCCGGCAACAAGGGCTCCCTCCAGGAGGGCGGCATCCGCGTTCCCTCCATCCTGCGCTGGCCCGCCCGGATCGACGGCGGTCAGGCCAGCGACCTGCCCGTGTACTCGCCCGACTGGACCGCCACCCTCCTCGACATCGGCGGCGCCCGCCCCCACCCCGCGTACCCCCTCGACGGCACCAGCCTCGCCGGACACCTGCTGCGCGGCGAGGAGGTCCCCGAGCGCGACCTGTTCTGGCGGGTGCGCGGCGAGCGGGCGCTGCGCCGCGGCGACTGGAAGTACTACCGGGGCAAGAGCGGGCGCGACCAGCTCTTCCGCCTCACCGAGGACGCCCGCGAACAGGCCGACCGGGCCCCGTACGAGAAGGAGCGCCTGGCCGAGCTGAGGGCCGCCTGGGAGCGGACGGACGCCGGGCTCCTCCCCTACGGGAACTGACGGCCCGGGCCCCGGGAGCCTGTCCGGCCGTGATCCGCCGGGCCGGCCCCCGGGAGCCTGTCCGGACCTGCTCCGCCGGACCGGCCCCCGGGTGTCCCGCCGCCCTCAGCCCGCCTTAGCCGTGAAGCCCTGGCCGTCCGCGTCCGTGACGGTCAGGGTGCGGTGGTCGAGCCGGTAGGCGAGGGGGCCGTCGAGGGCGTCGTACAGCTTGGTCTCCAGCTCCATCTGCGGGCCCGTGCACATCATCCGGGTCGTGGCGATCGCGCCCAGGGTGATCGTCCGGTCGGTGACCTTCGCGGGAGCCGTGACCCGGTTGCAGCCGAGGCTGCCGGTGAGCCGGCCGTCCTTGCCGAAGGTCAGCTTCGCCTTGCCCTCGGAGCCGGCCGGCAGCGCGGCCGCGGTCTCACCGTCGAGCAGCGCGTCCACCGTCCACGTCGTGCCGACGAGCGGGACGCCGGTCTCGGCGGTCAGCTCCACGCCGTTACGGCCGTCGGCCGAGGTGAGGGTGAGCGTCTTCTGCTTCAGCTTCCCCTTGAGCTCGCCGCTGAAGGCCTTGAGCAGCGCCCGCTCGAACCGCTCCCGGTCGGCGGGGCAGCCGATCTCGGTGACCTCCTGCGAGGAGACGGTCAGCGTGTCACCGTGGACGGCGACGGCGGCGCCGAAGTGGTTGCAGCCGGTGTCGCCCTGGGCGCGTCCGTTCTCGGCGATCTCCAGGCGCGCTCCGGTGGGGGCCACCGACCGGGCGCCGTCGAGCGTGACCGCGGCGATCGTCCAGTGGCTGCCGGCGACGGGCAGGTCGGGGGCGCCCGCGTCGGCGGCTCCGGAGCCCGCGCCCGTACCGCAGGCGGACAGCAGGGCCAGCCCGGAGGCGGCGAGGGCGGCGGCGAGTGTGCGCTGCTTCTGCATGGGGGTGGGACGGACGCCGGCGCCGTACGGTTCCGGTGCACGGTGGGTTCCGGTGCCGGTGGGTTCCGGTGCCGGTGGCCGGTGGGTTCCGGTGCCGGTGGCCGGTGGGTTCCGGTGCCGGTGGCCGGTGGGTTCCGGTGCCGCCGCCGTACGGTTCCGATGCCGCTGCCCTACGGTCGCCGGTGGCCCGTCAGGCCATCAGCGGCAGCAGGGCCGCCAGATCCGCTCGTTCCCCGCTCGCGCTCACCCGGGCCGCGTCCAGCTCCGCGGCCCAGTCGGCGCGGCCGGTCGCGAGCCGGATCCAGGTCAGCGGGTCCGTCTCGACCACGTTGGGCGGGGTGCCGCGGGTGTGCCGGGGCCCCTCGACGCACTGCACCACCGCGTACGGCGGGACCCGCACCTCCACCGCGCCGCCGGGGGCCTTCGCCGCGAGGGCGTCGGCGAGCAGCCGGGTGCAGGCGGCCAGCGCCTGCCGGTCGTAGGGGATGTCGAGACCGGTCGCCGCGTTCAGGTCGTCGGTGTGGACGACGAGTTCGACGGTCCGCGTGACGAGGAAGTCGGCCAGGGTCATCGCGCCGAGGCTCACCGGCAGCAGCCGGGTGTCGGCGGCGGTCGCCAGCGCGGCCCCGTACGCCTCCCCGGTCCGCCCGTACAGCTCCGCGAGATCGGCGGAGTCGAGCCGCCGGGTGTGCTCGTCGATCCGCCCGGCCGCCGAGGCAGTCGCGAACGGCCAGTCCAGCAGCGGCAGTTCCTGCTTCGCGGGCTCGGGCTCGGCCAGCAGCAGCGGCACGCTGTCGACCATCCACGCGAGGTGCGCCGCCAGGTCCCGCACCGTCCACGCGCCCAGCCGCGTCGGTCCGTCGAGGACCTCCGGCGGCAGCGCGAGCACCGCGTCCCGTACGTGCCCGAACTGGACGAGCACGGCGGCGCGGATCTTGGCGGAGTCGTAGCTGCGGGTGCGCTTCTTGGCGGGTGGCATGGGCAGAGGCTAGCCCCGAGACTTGAGGAAGGGGGGACATCCCCTCACGAAAGGCAGTGGCGGGGCCATGACCCATCACGAGCACCCCGACGCGGCTCTGGTCCGCCGGGGCTACGAAGCGTTCAGCACCGGCGACATGGAGACGCTCGCCTCCCTCCTGACCGGCGACTGCACCCACCACTCGCCCGGCGAGAGCCAGATGTCCGGGCACTTCAAGGGCCGGGACAACGTCCTCGGCCACTACGCGAAGCTCATGGAGCTGAGCGAAGGCACCTTCCGCGTGGAGCTCAAGGGCGTCTACCCGGACGGCAGGGGCCACGCCATGTCCGTCCACAAGTGGCATGCCGACCGGGGCGACCGGGGCATCGAGATGGAGGGCGGTCTCTTCTTCACGATCATCGGCGGCAAGGTCTCCGACATCGACGAATGCGTGGCGGACATCGTCGAGTCGGACACCTTCTGGGGCCCGGGCGACTGACCTCGCACACGACGGAGCCCCCGCCCGGGAAGGGCGAGGGCTCCGTGAGCACCCGGCAGGCGGGACCGATCAGGCCATCAGGCCAGCAGGCCCGGGATCGTCGCCTCGTGCACGGTGCGCAGCTCCTCCAGGGAGGCGCTGAACTCGCCCTGCACCTCGACCGCGTCGCCGTCGACCACACCGATCCGGGTGGCCGGCAGGCCCCGCGCACCGCACATGTCGGTGAAGCGGAGCTCCTCGCTGCGCGGGACGGACACGACCGCGCGGCCGGCCGACTCGCTGAAGAGGAAGGTGAAGGCGTCGAGGCCCTCGGGCACGACCAGGCGCGCGCCGTTGCCGCCGCGCAGGCAGGACTCGACGACCGCCTGGACCAGACCGCCGTCGGACAGGTCGTGGGCCGCGTCGATCATGCCGTCGCGGGAGGCCGAGATCAGGATCTCGCCCAGCAGCTTCTCCCGGTCGAGGTCCACGGCCGGCGGCATGCCGCCGAGGTGCTGGTGGATCACCTCGGACCAGGCCGAACCGCCGAACTCCTCCTTGGTGTCGCCGAGCAGGTAGAGGAGCTGGCCCTCTTCCGCGAAGGCGATCGGGGTGCGGCGGTTGACGTCGTCGATCACACCGAGGACGGCCACGACGGGCGTCGGGTGGATGGCCACGTCACCGGTCTGGTTGTACAGCGACACGTTGCCGCCGGTGACCGGGGTGCCGAGCGCGAGACAGCCGTCCGCGAGACCACGGGTGGCCTCGGCGAACTGCCACATCACGGCCGGGTCCTCGGGCGAACCGAAGTTCAGGCAGTCCGAGATGGCGAGCGGCTTGGCGCCGGAGGCGGCGACGTTGCGGTACGCCTCCGCCAGGGCGAGCTGCGCACCGGTGTACGGGTCGAGCTTGGCGTACCGGCCGTTGCCGTCGGTCGCCATGGCCACGCCCAGGTTCGACTCCTCGTCGATCCGGACCATGCCGGCGTCCTCGGGCTGGGCGAGCACGGTGTTGCCCTGCACGAAGCGGTCGTACTGGTCGGTGATCCACGCCTTGGAGGCCTGGTTCGGGGAGCCGACCAGCTTCAGGACCTGGTCCTTCAGCTCGGCGCCGCTCTGCGGGCGGGCCAGCTTGCCGGCGTCGTCGGCCTGGAGGGCGTCCTGCCACTCCGGGCGCTCGAACGGCCGGTGGTAGGTCGGGCCCTCGTGGGCGACGGTGCCCGGGGGCACGTCCACGATGAGCTCGCCGTGCCAGAAGATCTCCAGGTGGTCGCCGTCCGTGACCTCACCGATGACGGTGGCGGTGACGTCCCACTTCTCGCAGATCTCCATGAAGCGGTCGACGTGCTGCGGCTCCACGATCGCGCACATGCGCTCCTGCGACTCGCTCATGAGGATCTCCTCCGGCGAGAGCGTCGCGTCGCGCAGCGGCACGGTGTCCAGCTCGACCCGCATGCCGCCGGAGCCGGCGGAGGCCAGCTCGGAGGTGGCGCAGGACAGGCCGGCGCCGCCGAGGTCCTGGATGCCCGCGACCAGCTTCTCCTTGAAGATCTCCAGGGTGCACTCGATGAGGAGCTTCTCCTGGAACGGGTCGCCGACCTGGACGGCGGGGCGCTTGGTGGGCTTGGTGTCGTCGAAGGTCTCGGACGCGAGGACCGAGACGCCGCCGATGCCGTCGCCACCGGTGCGGGCGCCGTAGAGGATCACCTTGTTGCCGGGGCCGGAGGCCTTGGCGAGGTGGATGTCCTCGTGCTTCATGACGCCGATGCAGCCGGCGTTGACCAGCGGGTTGCCCTGGTAGCAGGAGTCGAAGACGACCTCGCCGCCGATGTTGGGCAGGCCCAGGCAGTTGCCGTAGCCGCCGATGCCGGCGACGACGCCGGGCAGCACGCGCTTGGTGTCGGGGTGGTCGGCGGCACCGAAGCGCAGCGGGTCGACCACGGCGACCGGGCGGGCACCCATGGCGAGGATGTCGCGGACGATGCCGCCGACGCCGGTGGCCGCGCCCTGGTAGGGCTCGATGTAGCTGGGGTGGTTGTGCGACTCGACCTTGAAGGTGACCGCGTAGCCCTGGCCGACGTCGACGACGCCCGCGTTCTCGCCGATGCCGACGAGCATGGCGTCGTTCTTCGGGGCCTTCTCGCCGAACTGCTTCAGGTGGACCTTGCTGCTCTTGTAGGAGCAGTGCTCGGACCACATGACGGAGTACATGGCGAGCTCGGCGCCGGTGGGGCGGCGGCCGAGGATCTCGCGGATGCGCTCGTACTCGTCCTGCTTGAGGCCGAGGTCCTTCCAGGGCTGCTCGACGTCGGGCGTCTCGGTCGCGTGCTTGACCGTGTCCAGAGTCATCAGGCGTTGACCAGCTTCTTGAGGATCGAGGTGAAGAAACCGAGGCCGTCGGTCTTGCCCGTGCCGACCAGCGGCTCGACGGCGTGCTCGGGGTGCGGCATGAGACCGACCACGTTGCCCGCGGCGTTGGTGATGCCCGCGATGTCTCGCAGCGAGCCGTTGGGGTTCATGTCCAGGTAGCGGAAGGCCACCCGCCCCTCGGCCTCCAGCTCGTCGAGCGTGCGCTCGTCGGCGACGTACCGGCCGTCCATGTTCTTGAGCGGGACCTCGATCTCCTGGCCCCGGGTGTAGTCCGAGGTCCAGGCGGTCTCCGCGTTCTCCACCCGCAGCTTCTGGTCGCGGCAGATGAAGTGGAGGTGGTTGTTGCGCAGCATGGCGCCGGGCAGCAGGTGGGCTTCGGTGAGGATCTGGAAGCCGTTGCAGATGCCGAGGACGGGCATGCCCGCCTTCGCCTGCTCGATGATCGTCTCCATCACCGGCGAGAAGCGGGAGATGGCTCCGGCCCGCAGATAGTCGCCGTAGGAGAAGCCGCCCGCGAGGACCACCGCGTCGACCTGCTTGAGGTCCTTGTCGCGGTGCCACAGCGAGACGGGCTCGGCGCCCGCGAGGCGGGCGGCGCGCAGCGCGTCCTGGTCGTCGAGCGTTCCGGGGAACGTGACGACGCCGATGCGTGCGGTCACGACTCCACCTTCACGACGAAGTCTTCGATCACGGTGTTGGCAAGGAAGGTTTCGGCCATCTCATGGATGCGGGCGAGGGCGGCCTCGTCGACCGGTCCCTCCACCTCGAGCTCGAAGCGCTTCCCCTGGCGGACGTCGGCGATGCCATCGAATCCGAGGCGGGGCAGTGCACGCTGCACCGCCTGTCCCTGCGGGTCGAGGATCTCCGGCTTGAGCATGACGTCGACTACGACGCGTGCCACTGGCACTCCCGGTGGTGTGTTGCGTGGGCGGTTCCTTCAGCGTACCTGCCTCCAAATTCTACGCGAGTAGAAGTCTGAAGGATCCTACAAAGCACCCCTCGACACCGGGCCGGTGAATTCAAGTGGAATATCACGCGCCGACCGAGACACGCGGAAACAATTGAGTGGGCTTCACAATGCGACACCGGTCGCTGTACAAAGGGAATGCAGAGAAACTTCAACGAGCACAGCGTTGCCCCCGGAGCGCCGCCATCTCGGCATCACCGCACGTCAGAGCGGTGTCCACGCCGAAGCGACCCGGCCCTCCGCAGGAAAGGACCGATATCCGTGGCACAGCGTGTAGTGGTCACTCTCTTCGACGACATCGACGGCGGAGAGGCGGCGGAAACGGTCGCGTTCGGCCTGGACGGGAAGATGTACGAGATCGACCTGAATCCCGCCAATGCAAAGAAACTGCGCAAGGCCCTCGCCCCCTACCTGGCCGCCGGCCGGAAGCTGAGCGCCAAGCAGGGCACCGGATCCGGCCCGAAGAGCGCCCCCGGAGCGCAGAAGCACACGGTGCTCGCCCCCGACCCCGCCGCGGTCCGCGCCTGGGCCCAGTCCAACAAGATGGAGGTGCCCACCCGGGGCCGGATCCCGAAGCGGGTCTACGAGGCCTTCCTCGCCGCGAGCTGACGCGGATTTGCGCTGCACCCCCCATGATCCGCTAAAGTCTGGATCACGCCGAGGGGCGAGGCCGCAGGGCCGGACCTCACGCAGCGTGCGGGTGTAGTTCAGTAGCAGAACAGCCCCCTTCCAGGGGGAAGGCGCAGTGTGCGATCCCTGTCACCCGCTCTGCATCACGGTTACCAGGCACTCCGGTGCATCAGGTAGAGTGGTGCTCGCACCGCCCGGTGAAAGCCGGTCGGAGGCATGCGGACGTGGCTCAGTTGGTAGAGCATCACCTTGCCAAGGTGAGGGTCGCGAGTTCGAATCTCGTCGTCCGCTCAGGGAGCGAAGGCCCCGGTTCTCGGAACCGGGGCCTTCGTCGTATGTCCTCACGGGGTGTGATGACGGCCACGGGTCGCGGACCGGAAAACCGGGTCCGGGGCACCCGCGAACCTGTGTATAGTTAGCAGCGCGCTAAGGCGCATGCGGACGTGGCTCAGTTGGTAGAGCATCACCTTGCCAAGGTGAGGGTCGCGAGTTCGAATCTCGTCGTCCGCTCCATGAAGAAGCCCCCGGTCGAATCGACCGGGGGCTTTCTCGTTCCCAAGGCCCGGTCGTTCCCCAAGGTCCGGTCGTCCCGCTCCCGTCGTCGCCGCGGGGCGGACGGGAGCGGGACGACGACGGGGGCTAGGACCAGGTCTTCCCGGTCAGCAGCTCGTACGCCTCCACGTACTTGGCACGGGTCTTCTCCACGACCTCGGCCGGCAGCGACGGCGGCGGCTGCTCGCTCGTGCGGTCCCAGCCGGAGGCCGGCGAGGTCAGCCAGTTCCGCACGATCTGCTTGTCGTACGAGGGCTGGGCGCGGCCCGGCTGCCACTCGGCGGCCGGCCAGAAGCGGGAGGAGTCCGGGGTGAGGACCTCGTCGGCGATGACCAGGTGCTCGCCCTCCGGGGTGCTCTCGAAGCCGAACTCGAACTTGGTGTCCGCCAGGATGATCCCGCGCTCGCGCGCGATGTCCCGGGCGCGGGAGTAGACGGCGAGGGTCGTCTGGCGCAGCCTGGCGGCGGTCTCCGCGCCGACCTGCCGGGCGACCTCCTCGTACGCGACGTTCTCGTCGTGGTCGCCGACGGCGGCCTTCGTCGCCGGGGTGAAGATCGGGGCGGGCAGCTCCGAGCCGTCGGTCAGGCCCTCGGGCAGGGCGAGGCCGCAGACCGTGCGGGACTCGTTGTACTCCACGAGACCGGAGCCGGTGAGGTAGCCGCGGGCCACGCACTCGACCGGGACCATGTTCAGGGACTTGCAGACGAGGGTGCGGCCCGCCCAGTCGGCGGGGGCGCCGGCCGGCAGCTCGGTCGACAGGACGTGGTGGGGGACCAGGTCGGAGAGCCGGTCGAACCACCACAGCGACAGCTGGGTCAGCACCCGGCCCTTGTCGGGGATCTCGGTCGGCAGCACCCAGTCGTACGCGGACAGGCGGTCGCTCGCCACCATGACGAGATCGCCCGCCTCGTTGCGGTACAGGTCGCGAACCTTGCCCGTGTGGAGATGGGTCAGGCCCGGGACCTGGACAGGTTCGGGCTTTTCTACGAATCCGGACACGGTTCCTCCGCGTAGGTTGATCCAGGAGCGTCTCCGATTCTCTCGCACATCAGGGCGGAGCCCCTCCCGGGGGCCCGTGACCCCCGCTCAGTCCCTCTTGCAGATGCGGTCGAGCAGGTTCGCGGTCGCGCGCTGGACCCGGGTGTCCACATGGCCCGGCCGGTCGAGCGCCGGTGACCAGGCGAAGGTGCCCGAGGCGAAGACCCAGGCGCCGGACGGGGCCCGGTAGAGACTCGTCTCCTGGTGGCGCAGGGCCCCTTCGCCGTCCCGGTACGGCGAGTGGGCGAGCAGGATGCGGCCCTGGTGCTCGGGGAGCGCGGTGCGCGGGAAGTAGCGGTCGGCCTCGCCCGCGACCAGGCCCGGGATCTCGTCGCCCTCGCCGGCGCCGGTCGCCTCCCAGAGCCAGTGGTCCGCGTTCCGTACGACCAGCGGGTGCGGTTCGGGCACCCGGCCCGCGTACTGGATGCCGAGCAGCTGCTGCTCCGGCCGGTCGACCTCCCGCCAGAGCGCGGGGCGGCCCGGGCCGCGGCGCTTGCGGCAGGTGAGGAGCCGGTCCGGGGCGCCGGACGGGGAGGGGGCGAGCTCCACCTGCCAGTACATGGTGTTGGCGGAGAGGAAGACCAGCGAGGTGCCCTGGTCGCGGGCGAGCTCGACCGTACGGCGCATGGGCACCGACCAGTACTCGTCGTGGCCCGGGAAGACCAGGCCCCGGTAGCGGCTCGGGTCGACCCGGCCCGCGTGCAGGTCGCGGGTCTCCGCGTACGCCAGGTCGTAGCCGTAGCGCTCGGCCCAGCGGATGAAGTCGTAGGCGTGGCCCACGTGCAGCGGCAGGCCCGCCCCCGCGTACGGGCGGTCGAAGGAGACGGTCACCGCCGCCTCCTCCTCGCCGAGCAGCCGGCCCTCCTCGTCCCACGCGTGGTAGAGGCTGGCGCCGGTGTGGCCGTCCTCCGGGTAGAGGTTGTAGGCCTGCCAGGTCACGTCAGGCAGCACCAGCAGCAGGTCCGCCGGGTGGCTGTCGCGAACCGTGAACGGGATGTGGGAGCGGTAGCCGTCGGCGGTGGTGAGCACGGCGACGTACGCGCCGATCGACCAGTACGACGGGATCTGCAGCCGCCAGGACTGCCACCAGTGGTGGCAGGACACCGTACGGTCGGCGGTCAGCGGGGCCGGCTGGACGATCCCGGAGAGCCGGGGGCTCGTGGTGATCTTGGCGGCGCCGTCGCCGCCGTAGTGCCCGATGCGGTAGATGTCGACCGAGAACTGCTGCGGCGGGTCCACGGTGATGTGGAAGTCGATCGCCTCGCCGGGCGCGACGGCGCCGTTCGACGCGAAGCCCTTGATCTGGCCGTGCACGTCGTCGGCGGTGCGGGGGCCGCCGGTGCCGCCGCGGGCCAGGGTCTCGTCCGCGTACCAGGGGACCATCTGGCCGGTGTCGTCGAAGTAGTTCTCCGAGCCGCGCAGCCAGGGCAACGGGCCCTGGCCGAAGGGATCCGAGACCGCATGGGCCAGCGCGCCCGATTCCCACCGCCTGATCTGCTCCGCCCCCATGCCGCGCCCTCCCTCGACTCCCCCGGTCGGCTGGTCAGTGCCTCTGGATACTGCCTCTGTCAGTGCCGGTCTCCAGCACATCACATAACGCACGCACTCCGTCACCCTTCGTCGCGAATTGGCGAGAGTGGAAGAGGGCCCTCCGCGTTTGCGGCGGTTCGGAGCCGGTTCCGGGGCGGTCCCGGGCCGGTTCCGAGCCGGCTCAGAGCAGCCGTACGGGCTTCTCCGGGCGCACCCCGGTCCTGGCGAGCCAGGCCCGCAGCGGCGCCGGGTCCCCCTCCTCGACGAGCGCGAGGACGGCGGCGGTCAGATCCGTGCTCCGCTCGCCGCGGACGAACAGCGCGGGCCCGTCCAGCCAGTCGAGCCCCGGGGCCGCCTCGGCCGTGTCGACGGCGGCGCAGCACACCATCGCCGTCACGTGGTCCGCGAGCAGGTCCCGGCCGCTCCGCGGCGGCTGCAGCGGGAACAGCGGCAGCGGCCCGTCCGGCCCCTCGGCCGCGGGCGCCACGGGCCGCATCCCCTCTTCACGCGCCGTCTGCGCGGTGAGCGCGGCGGCGAGCGAGTCGGCGGCCCCGCCGTCACCGGCCTGAGGAGCGGCGAGATGGGCCATGACCCGGGAGAGCGTGGGAGCGTCGCTCCCGTCCACGCCGACGACCTCCCCGACGCGGGCGGGCGCGGGCGGGACAGGGGTGGTCGGGCGGGTCGGGCCCGCGGGGGCGGGGTCGGATTCGGGGGCGCCGTCGGCGGCGGGGACGCTCGGGGCGTCGGCGTCGGCGGGGGCGTCGGCGGGGGCCGGGCGCAGGGCGCCGTCGATCGGAGTCGGGAGGGTGCCGTCGATCGGGGTCGGGAGGGGGGCGCCGTCGGCCGTGGGTGGGCTCGGGGGGTCGGCGGTGGGGAGGGGGTCGGGGGACCCGTCGGGCCGCGCGTGCTCCTGGGCCGGGGCGGACGGGGTCCGGGTGGGGGTCGGGCCGAGGCGTTCGAGGACCTGGTGGAGGCGGGACGCGTCCGCGCGCCATTTGCGGTCGACGACCTCCTCCGCGTACTCGCTCCACTCCACCGGGGCCCAGCCCGGTCCCGGCTCGGCCGGGACGCCGTGGAAGAGGCGGGCGGCCAGGAGGGAGGTGGCCTCGTCGACCGCGCCCGGCTCCTCCAGGAGGTCGCACGCGGGGCGCTCGCCCAGACGGGAGGTGAAGCCCTCGGCGAGGCGGTCGCGGCGGGACAGCTCGGTGAGCGCGGAGACCACGCCCGCGTCCAGACGTGCGGGCCAGCGGCCCATCCGCCACGCGGGCAGCGCGACCCGGGTGAGCAGCCGGTCCCAGCCCGCGTAGGCGAGGCCGACCTGCTCCTGGGCGACGATCCGTACGCCGTAGTCGACGGCCTGGGCCCGCTCCGAGCCGGCCGCGGCGACACCCCGCTCCATCTCGGCGGCGTGACCGCGGCAGCCCTTCAGGAGGATCCCGGCCAGTCGGCCCACGCCCACCGCGCCGAGCCTGCGGACCGGGTCGAGACCGGGCCGCCGGGGCACCGCCACCGCCGCGTCGAGGCCGCGCAGGAAGCGCCGGGCCGCGGCTATGTCCGGGTGGGCGGCCGGTCCCGTACCGGCGACGACGGGCGCGAGGACCGCGCGCAGCTCGCCCACGCGCATCCACCACAGGAAGGGGGAGCCGATGACCAGGACGGGTGCCTCCCCGGCCTGGTGACGCCCGGGGCCCCGGCCGTGCGCTGGGTGGGAACGGTCCTCCAGCCAGCTGTCGCAGTCCGGCGTGAGGGCTATCGCGGAGGGCGCGGGGACGCCGAGCCGGTCGGCGAGGTCGCGCACCAGCCGGTAGAGGTCGGGGGCCGAGCTCTCGGCCAGCTCCACCGTCGGGGTCATGGCCGGCCGGGACCGCGCCACGACCAGGGCGACGGCCGCCGCCACGAGCAGGACGACCACGGCGAGGACGGTCACCACCCAGCGGGCGGTGTCCCAGCCCGAGCCGGTGAAGTGGCCGGTGACGCCGCCCGCGTAGAGGACGACGGCGACCGCGGCGGGGAGGATCGCGAGGCCGAGGGCCCTGCCGCGCACGCGGAGTACGGCGAGGGCCCGGGCACGCGCGGCGCGCGCGCCGAGCTCGTCGCCGAGCGAGGAACCGGTGCCGGTCACGCCGTACATCACCCCCTCCTGCCCTGTCCGGGACTGCCCGTGGCGGTGTTGCTCACTCCCCCACTGTGGCACCCGTCACCGACATCGCAATGTCGGTGGGCCAAGTGCCGGAGCACACCCGGAAGGTCACCGGGAACGCCTTCGCCGACCCTAGTTGGGGCGTCGGCGGGCGTCATCCAGATGGCCGAGCCGTCACTCGATGGAATGGCTTTGGGTAAAGGTGATGACGGTGGCGCGGCCGTGCGGTTCACTGCACGACCGCGCCCCGAAGGCGCCGGGCGTCAGCCCCGGGCGGCCTTCTCGGCGATGTCCGTACGGTGCTGCGAACCGTCAAGGCGGATACGGCCGACCGCCGCGTAGGCACGCTCGCGGGCCTCGGTGAGGTCCGAACCGGTGGCGGTCACCGACAGGACCCGGCCGCCCGCGCTCAGGACGGCGTCGCCGTCCCGCTTCGTACCGGCGTGGAGGACGTACGCGTGCGGGGCGTCCTTCTCCGCGACCTCGGCCAGACCCTCGATCGGGTCGCCGGTGCGCGGGGTGTCCGGGTAGTTGTGCGAGGCGACGACCACGGTGACGGCCGCCTCGTCGCGCCAGACGAGCGGGGCCTGGTCGGCGAGGGTGCCGTTGGCCGAGTTCAGCAGGAGGCCGGCCAGCGGGGTCCGCAGCCGGGCGAGCACCACCTGGGTCTCGGGGTCGCCGAAGCGGGCGTTGAACTCGATGACCCGGATGCCGCGGCTGGTGATGGCCAGACCCGCGTACAGCAGACCGGAGAACGGGGTGCCGCGGCGGCGCAGCTCGTCGACGGTGGGCTGGAGGACGGTCGCCAGGACCTCCTCCACCAGGTTCGGGGCGGCCCACGGCAGCGGCGAGTAGGCGCCCATGCCGCCGGTGTTCGGGCCCTCGTCCCCGTCGAGCGCGCGCTTGAAGTCCTGCGCGGGCTGCAGCGGGAGGACGGTGGTGCCGTCGGTGATCGCGAAGAGGGAGACCTCGGGGCCGTCCAGGAACTCCTCGATGACCACCCGGTCGCAGGCGAGGGCGTGCGCCCGGGCCTGCTCGACGTCCTCCGTCACCACCACGCCCTTGCCGGCGGCGAGGCCGTCGTCCTTGACGACGTACGGAGCGCCGAAGGCGTCCAGCGCCTCGTCGATCTCCTCCGGGGTGGTGCAGACGTAGCTGCGCGCGGTGGGCACACCGGCGCCGGCCATCACGTCCTTGGCGAAGGCCTTGGAGCCCTCCAGCTGGGCCGCCTCCTGGGAGGGGCCGAAGACCGGGATGCCGGCGGCGCGGACGGCGTCGGCGACACCGGCGACGAGCGGCGCCTCCGGGCCGACGACGACCAGGTCGGCGCCGAGCTCTTCGGCGAGCGCGGCGACGGCGGCGCCGTCGAGCTGGTCGACGGGGTGGAGCTCGGCGACCTCGGCGATTCCGGCGTTGCCGGGCGCGCAGTGCAGAGCGGTGACGTCGGGATCGAGGGAGAGGGAGCGGCACAGGGCGTGTTCGCGGGCGCCGCCGCCGATGACGAGGACCTTCACGCCAGCCAGGGTAGCCCGCGGGGCGGGATGCCCCTTGTGCGGGCCACCGAGCGAGACGGCCCTACTCGTTGGTGTATTCCTCCAGGACCGTGGCGCCGAGCTCGCGCACGATGAGCTCGTGCCCGGAGAGCGCGGAGTCCACGAGGTCCGGATCGTCCTCCTCCGGCACGTCGTCCTCGGGCGCGACCGGCGGCGGCGCCTGGGGCGTGGGCGCGGGGGCCGGGGTCCGTACGGGAGCGGGGGCCGGCGACGCCGACGGGGCCGCGGCGGCCTGCGGGGCGGGCTGGGACGGCGCGGGGGCGGGCGTGTACGCGGGAGCCGGAGCGGGCGCCGGCGGACGGCCGCCGGCGAAGCCGCCACCACCGCTGCCGCCGCCGAAGCCGCCGCCACCGCCGAAGCCGCCACCGCCGCCGCCACCGCCGGAGAAGCCGCCCGCGGCGGAGGGCGGGTTGGCGCCGCCCGAGGGGTCGATGATCGCCTCGATCCGCCAGTGCACGTTGAACTGCTCGGCGAGGGCCGCCTTCAGCACGTCCTCGCTGCCGCTGCTCGCGAAGTTGTCGCGGGCGCCCGCGTTGAGGAAGCCGAGCTGGAGGGTGGTGCCGTCGAAGCCCGCGACCTGCGCGTTCTGCGAGAGCAGGATCCAGGTGAACCGGCGGCGGTTCTTGACCGCCTCCAGGATCTGCGGCCACATGTTCCGCACCTGCGCGGCGCCCGCGGCCATGGTGCCGGCGCCGCCGGCCGCCGGGGCCGGGGCGGCCTGCGGCGCGGACGCCTGCGGGGCCGGGGCCGGGGCCGGGGGCTGCGGGGCGGCCGCCGGAGCCGATGCCCCGGGCCACGCGCCGGGCGCGCCGCCACCAGGCCGGGCGGCGCCGGGCCAGGCGCCGGGCTGCGGCTGGGCGGCGGAAGCGGGTGCGGCAGCGGGCGGCGCGGCGGCCTGCTGGGGCGCGGGAGCCGGAGCCTGCGGAGCGGGCACGGGCGTCGGCGCGGGGGCCGGCGGCGGCACGTGCGCCTCGGCCGTCGGCACGTACCCCATCTGCGGCGCGGGAGAGGTCGTGGTGAAGACGGCCGGGGGCGCGGCGGCGGCGCCGCGCTCGAGCCGGTCCAGGCGGGCCTGCAGCGAGCGCTCGTCGTCGAAGGCGGCGGGCAGCAGCACGCGCGCGCAGATCAGCTCCAGCTGGAGCCGGGGCGAGGTGGCACCGCGCATCTCCGTGAGACCGGTGTTGACGAGGTCGGCCGCCCGGCTGAGCTCGGCCGCGCCGAAGACGGACGCCTGCGCCTGCATGCGCTCGATGACGTCGGCGGGGGCGTCGACGAGCCCCTTCTCGGCGGCGTCGGGCACGGCCGCGAGGATCACCAGGTCGCGCAGCCGCTCCAGGAGGTCGGCGACGAAGCGCCGGGGGTCGTTACCGCCCTCGATCACCCGGTCGACGACCTCGAAGGCGGCGGCGCCGTCTCCGGCGGCGAAGGCGTCCACCACGGAGTCGAGCAGGGACCCGTCCGTGTAGCCGAGGAGCGACGTGGCCATGGCATAGGTCACACCGGCGTCGGCGGCGCCGGCGAGCAGCTGGTCCATCACCGACATCGAGTCACGCACGGACCCGGCACCGGCCCGCACGACGAGCGGCAGCACCCCGTCCTCGACGGGGATCCCCTCGCGCCCGCACACCTCGCCCAGGTACTCGCGCAGGGTCCCGGGCGGCACGAGCCGGAAGGGGTAGTGGTGCGTACGCGACCGGATGGTGCCGATGACCTTCTCGGGCTCGGTCGTCGCGAAGATGAACTTGAGGTGCTCCGGGGGCTCCTCGACCACCTTCAGCAGGGCGTTGAAGCCCGCCGAGGTGACCATGTGGGCCTCGTCGATGATGTAGATCTTGTAGCGGCTGGAGGCGGGCCCGAAGAAGGCCTTCTCGCGCAGGTCACGGGCGTCGTCCACACCACCGTGCGAGGCGGCGTCGATCTCGATGACGTCGATCGACCCCGGGCCGTTGCGCGCGAGGTCGCGGCAGGACTGGCACTCGCCGCAGGGCGTCGGGGTGGGACCCTTCTCACAGTTCAGACACCGCGCGAGGATCCGCGCGCTGGTCGTCTTGCCGCAGCCGCGGGGCCCGCTGAACAGGTACGCGTGGTTGACCCGGTTGTTCCGCAGCGCCTGCTGCAGCGGGTCGGTGACATGCTCCTGCCCGATGACCTCGGCGAAGGACTCGGGGCGGTAGCGGCGGTACAGCGCGAGAGACGACACGTATACGAGGTTATAGGCGCCCACTGACAACCCGGGAACGCAAGCGCCCCCCACGCACCCGCCAGAGCCGACCTACCCTTGCTGCCTTCCGGCCCTGGGGGAGTTCAGTCAGATAGCGCCACGTGAGGGGCTCCGCCCAGAGTACCCGATCCGAGCCCCGTCCCGTCCCCCCTCCCCGACCTGCGTCCTTCGCGGACCCCCCGCCCGGAATCGTGTGCGCGAGCACCCTCCCCGGTCATGTAATGTTCTCCACGGAGGATTCGCCTAGAGGCCTAGGGCGCACGCTTGGAAAGCGTGTTGGGGGCAACCCCTCACGAGTTCGAATCTCGTATCCTCCGCCAGCTCGAAGGGCCGGTCCGCGAAAGCGGACCGGCCCTTCGGCGTTCCGCCGTCTCCGTTCCCGTCTCAGCAGTTCTCGTCTCAGCAGTTCTCGTCAAGGCACCTGGCCGCGCACGCAGCCGGGCCGGACCATCCGGCCCACAATGGAAGTGGTGACTACGTGCGACGCGGCGCCGCCTCCGGACGCTTGCGTCGATTCCTCGAACGACACGGCACCGAACGAGGAGGACCCCATGTACGTCGTGGTCCAGCACAAGATCTTGAACCCGGAGACGGCGTTTCCCCGTGGCCAGGCCCTGATCGACGGCACCGGAGCGCCGGACGGCACCCGGGTGCTGCAGTTCTACCCGCACGTCGACGGCTCCATGGTGACCTGCCTCTGGGAGACGAAGTCCGTGGCCGACGTCCAGGGCTTCGCCGATACGACTCTCGGTGACGCAAGCGTCAACCTGTGCTACGAGGTCGACGTGGAGAAGGCCTTCGCCGACCCCCCGGCCGGCCTCAGGCAGAAGTCCGCTCCGGTCAGCCAGTCCTGAGAGTCCCCGTCTCTCGCTCATGTCCTCCGCCGGCCCGAAGGGCCGGTCCGCGGAAGTGGACCGGCCCTTCGGCGTTTTCCGCGTGCTCAAGGCGGCCAGGCAGCCAGAGCGCCAGGCAGCACGCCGGCGAGGCCGTGCTCACGCGCGCTAACACGATGCCGAGTTCGGTCAGCAGGTCGCGGACGCGTCGCTCGATGGCGTCGCGGATCGGGCGGACGGCGTCCACGCCCGGCCGGCGGGGTCGTCCAGCTTCCAGTCGAGGTAGCGCTTGCCGGGGAAGTACGGGCACGCGTCGCCGCAGCCCATGGTGACGACCACGTCGGAGGCCCGCACCGCTTGAAGATCGCGACCCCCTCCCGCGGGTGGTCCCGGGCGGGTAGCGTCTGCTGCGGACGCGTGAGGCGGTACGGGGCGCCGAGCGCGAGGGGGAGCGTGGGCATGCAGCCGCTGGCAGCGGACGATCCGCGGCAGGTGGGCGAGTACCGGTTGCTGCGGCAACTGGGAGCGGGCGGGATGGGCCGGGTCTACCTCGGCCGGACCGCGGGCGGTCGGACCGTCGCCGTCAAGGTGGTCCGTCGCGAGCTGGCCGAGGACTCCGAGTTCCGGGCCCGGTTCCGTCAGGAGGTCGCGGCCGCCCGGCGGGTCGGCGGCGCCTGGACGGCACCGGTCCTGGACGCGGACACCGAGGGCGGGCACCCGTGGGTGGCCACCGGCTACGTCGCCGGGCCCGCGCTGACCGCCGCCGTACGGGACTTCGGGCCGTTGCCCGAGACGGCCGTCCGCACCCTGGGCGTCGGCCTCGCCGAGGCCCTCGCCCATGTGCACGGCCTCGGGCTGGTGCACCGGGACGTCAAGCCGTCGAACGTGCTGCTGACCCTGGACGGGCCCCGCCTGATCGACTTCGGCATCGCCCGCGCACTGGACGCCACCACCGTGCTCACGCAGTCCGGCCAGGTGTTCGGCTCACCGGGCTTCATGTCGCCGGAGCAGGCCGACGGGCAGCCCGCCGGGCCCGAGAGCGACGTCTTCTCGCTCGGCGCGGTGCTCGCGTACGCGGCGACGGGGACCATGCCGTTCGGCTCCGGGGTGAGCGCGCCCGTCCTGCTCTACCGGGTGCTGTACGAGGAGCCCGACCTCTCCGGGCTGGCCGGCCCGCTGCACTCCCTCGTCCGTGACTGCCTGGCCAAGGACCCGTCCGCCCGCCCCTCGCCCGGACTGGTACGGAAACGACTGGACGGCGACGGCGCGTCCGCCGCCCGGCTCGGGCACGGGGACTGGCTGCCGGCGGCGCTGGCGGCGGCGGTCGGACGCAGCGCCGTACAGCTGCTGGACCTGGAGGGGGAACGGGAGGCCGGGGAGGAAACGGCGGCTGGGACCCCGGTGTCCACCGGGGGCGGGGCGGCCGCCGAGGCGGCGCAGGCGACACCGGGGGCCGAGGCCGCGCCGGCGACACCGGTGGCCGAGGCCGCGCCGGCGACACCGGGGGCCGAGGCGGCGCCGGCCGCCGGACCCGGCGGCGGTGCGTCCGGCGTTCCCGGCACGCCCGTGGCTCCAGGGGCTCCAGGGGCTCCAAGGGCCGCTGGGGTTGCGGGGGTCCCCCCTGTGGGCGCCCCGGGGTTCGGGCCGCCTGCTCCGGCCGGTTTCGGGCCGACCGCCGGCGGGGTCGGCGGGCCCGCCGGGTCGTACGGGCCGGGCCCCGTACCGCCGCCGTCGGCACCGCCCGTGGTGCCGGACCGCGGGCCGCGGCGGCCGCGTGGCCCGCGGAGGTACGGCGTGCCGGTGGCCGTACTGGTGGGGCTGCTGGTGCTGGGCGGCGGATACCTGCTGGTCGAGCAGCTGCGGGAGAACGACCGGCAGGCCGACGGATCGCACCCCCGCCAGACCGCCCCGGCCGGGGGCGGCACGGCGTCGGCCGGTCCGGCGTCGAAGACCCCCGGGGCGACGGACGACGGTTCCGGTCCGGCCGACGAGAGCCCCACACCCGGCACGACCTCCGGGAACCCGGGGCGCGGCGCCGTCCCGGCGAAGTACCTCGGGACATGGGTCGGCGAGCGCCAGACCGCCGACGGGGGCTTCGTCACCGTCACCCTCACCGTCGTCCAGTCGGCGCCGAGCGAGGAGAAGAGCAAGGTCCGCCTCGAGACGTCGAAGTCCGGCGCCTGGTGCGAAGCCGCCTGGACGCTCACCGACGCCGACGAGAGCCAGGCCACCTACGCGTCCCGGGTGACCGGCTCCTCGCCCGGCGCGTGCACCGTCGACGAGGTGGACTACCCCAAGATCAGGACGCTGTCGGACGACACCCTCCACTACACCCTGAGCCTGGCCGATCCGACCCGGTTCATGGTGCTGCGGAAGAAGCGCTGAGGCGGGCGCGGGCGGCTCCTCCAGGATCCGCCCGCCCCGCCCGCCCGTCGTCCCACGGACTCGTCACCCCGCTCAACCGCCCCTTCGTTCTTCCGTTCTTCACCGTCGAGGTCCGAGGAGATCCATGGTCGACACCGTCAACTCACTGGCCGCCCGCGTTCACGAACTGCTGGTGGCGGTCCTGACCGAGGGCCCCGCCGCCGTGGGCACCGCGGGCTTCCACGACGTCGTGGCGCGCGCCACGGCGCTCGGCCCCGAGGCGAGGTGGCTCGTCGCCGCCGGCCAGGCGAGCCTCGGCGAAATGGCCCTCGCGCGCGGGCAGTCGGAGGAGGTGATCCTCCACCTCGACGCCGCGGTGACGGCCGGCTACAACGACTGCGTGGCGCTCCACGCGGGCCCCCTGCGCCCGCTGCACCACGATCCCCGCTTCCGCGCCCTGTACCAGCGCATGCGCGTCACCCAGGGGGACCTCGACGAGTTCTTCTGGCTGCACCAGGAGATGCAGACCGCGGTGAGGGAGGCCCAGGACGCGACCGTCGACAACCTCGGCCGCCTCGACACCGGGGTGTCCTCGCTCCCGCAGGCCCCCCTGCCCACCCGCGCACCGCACACCCACGGCGTCCTGATCACCCGCATCGATCTCGCCGCGGTCCAGAGCGCGCTCCAACAGGCTGCCCTGAAGGCGGAGTTCCAGCGCAGCTCCGGCAACACCAGCCTCGGTCTCATCGACGACACATGGGACCACGAGCGCGCCAGGCGCGACGCCTGGTACGCCGACGACCTGGAGGACCGGCGCCGGCAGGCCGCCGAGGCCCGGGCCTTCGTGGAACGCCCCGGCGTCGGGACCACGCTCGTCCCCTGCCCGCCGCTGGGCTCGATCACGTACCCGGTCTGAGGACGCGCGGACGAGAGGGCCGGACCCCGTGTCGGCGGTCCGGCCCTCTCCGTGTCCCTGGACGTCCCCGTCAGACCGGGCAGGGGCGGTACTCCAGGCTCAGTTCGCGGTCGACCGCGTAGCTCGTGCGCATCGCCGCGTCCGCGACCTTCTCCCACGAGCCGTACTTCGCGTACAGCTGGTCGGCCGTCGGGCCGAGGGGGTTGCCGTACTTCGCCTGGTTGCGCTCCTCCAGGATCCGGACCTCCTCGGGGCTCATCCCGGCCCGGGTAATCTCCTTGGCCTGGTTGCGCATGTCGACGAGTTCCCGGGCGATCTCCTCCTCGGTGGCGCCCGCCGCCCGCATGTCCGCCTCCGTGCGGTGCATGTCCTCCAGGAGGTCGTGGTAGCGGATGCGGGTCCGCTGGGCCTCGACCTTCTCGTCCATCGGCATCACGCGGATCCGGCACACGACCGGGTCCGTGCTGGGACAGGGCTCGTCGGCGGGGGCCGGCGGGGCGAGCGGGGCGGTGATGATCGAACCGCAGGCCTCGGCCGCGGTGGCCACGGACGAGCCTCCGGTGGCCAGCAGGGCCACGACGGCCACGAACGGAACCAGAGCACGGCGCCGCAGGGAAGAGGAAAGACGCATGGGCGCATCCTCGGCAGCCGCGCCGTGCCCGTTCACGCAGGCGCACCAGCCGACCGGAGTGGATCACTCAGGCGGCGGGCGCGCACGGAGAGCGTGACCGGGCCGTCAGCCCACCACGCGGGCGCTCCCGGCGGGGGCGCGTCCCGGCGGGGGCGTGTCAGCGACACCGCGCCTTCACCCGATCAGTGCGCGTGCCGGGCCGGGGGGTGGAGTGCGCGGCCCGCGGTCTCCTCGCGGCGGCGGATCAGCCGAAGTTGTCGCTGGCCAGCCGCAGGGCCAGCTCCTGGAGGATCGACTCGGTGTCCGGCTGCGCGCCGGCGGCGTCGTGGGCGTCGGCCACGGCGTCGAAGGCCAGGATGAAGCCGTTGACCAGGGCGCTCAGCGGATCGGAGAGCTGCGCGAGCACGGACAGGCCCGCCTCCTCCGCGCTCGCCCCGGCCGGCACGGCGAACTGCCCCGGGATCACCTCGCCCAGAAGGTCCGAGACGAGACTCTCCTCGACTCCCCCGCGCAGCGCCGTGAGAGCGGCGATGGCCTTGAGCTTGATCTCGTTCTCGGTCACGCACCGAGCCTAGGAGCAGGCGCGAGCCGGGGGGCGGAAATCGCGCGACACGCGGGAGGCGATCTGGGAGGCTGCGGGCGATCACGCGGCCGGTACGGGGGCCATGGCACGGGCCGTGGCGCGCGGGCACGCGACGGGGAGGTACGCACGCGATGACGTTCGCGCTCGAGGGGCCGGTCCTGGACGGCGACCTGGTACGCCTGGAACCGCTCGACCACCGCCACGCGGCGGACCTCGCGGTCGCGGTGACGGAGGACCGCGGCAGCTACGCGTACACGTGGGTGCCGACCGCCGACGAGGTCGGCGCGTACATCGACACCCAGCACGGCCGCGCCGCGGCCGGCACGGTCGCGCCGTACGCCCAGATCCGGAAGTCCACCGGCCGTGCCGTCGGCGTCACCGCCTTCCTGGACCCGCGCACCCGGCCCGACGGCGACGCCCTCCAGGCGGTCGAGGTCGGCTTCACCTGGCTCGCCGCCTCGGCGCAGGGCACGGGAGTGAACACCGAGGCCAAGTACCTGCTGTTCCGGCACGCCTTCGAGGTGTGGGCCGTCTCCCGCCTCGACCTCAAGACGGACGCCCGCAACGCGCGCTCCCGCGCCGCGATCGGGAGGACCGGCGCCCGCTTCGAGGGCGTCCTGCGCAACTGGGGCCCCTCCTGGGCCCCGGGCGAGGCGGGCCGCCTCCGCGACTCCGCGATCTTCTCGGTGACGGACACGGAGTGGCCGGAGTGCCGGGCGGGGATGCTGCGGCGGCTGGAACGGTACGCGGTGCGGGGCCGGGCCCTCTCCGCTCAGTAGCCGTGTCGCAGTAACGGCGTCGCAGTATCGGCAGCCCCCTCAGTCGCCACCGCTCGGCCGCCGCCGCTCCGTCGCCACCTCTCCGTCGCCACCTCTCCGTCGCCACCGCTCGGCCGCCGCCGCTCGGCCGCCGCCGCTCCGTCGCCACCTCTCAGCCGACACCTCTCCGTCGCCCCCTCCGCCGGCGCGTACAAAAACCGCGCCCCACCGGAGAGTTCCCGGTGGGGCGCGGTCTGCCCTCGTCCACGGTGAGCGTGAGCTCCGACGGGCGCCCGCCCTAGGAAGACACCCCCGACCGGCTCACGCGCTCCTCGGCCGGGGCCGTGTCCACCGCCGCCGCGGCGGTGCGGGCGGTCACGCGGCGGGAGAGGGTGAGGGAGACGAAGGCGGTGGTCAGGCCGGCCACCAGGGCGGTCCACCAGAGGGTGGCGGGGCCGACTCCGGTGTAGACGGTGACGCCCAGCGTGAGGGCGGCGAAGCGGGCGACGCCCCAGGTCCAGCTGTAGGCGCCCTGGTAGCGGCCGCGGGCGTGGGCCGGGGCCAGGTTGGCGAAGACGGTGGCCGAGATGCCCGCGACGACCACCTCGCCCAGGGACCAGATCACGACCGAGAGCGTGAAGCTGAGAATGCCGTCCGCCACGCCCGTCAGGGCGACGCCGACCGCGATCAGGGCGCTGCCCGCGGCCTGGACGGGAAGCTGGGGCAGGCGGGCCAGGCGGGCGGTCGTGAAGGGCTGGACGGCCACCACCAGGACCGCGTTGACGGCCGCCATCGCGCCGTACACGGCGGGCGAGAGACCGCTGTCGTGGATCGCGAGCGGCAGGGCGACCTCGGTGAGGGAGTAGACGAAGAGCTGCACGCCGTAGAGGGGCAGCAGGAGCATTGCCAGGCGATCGCGGAGGACGACGCCGTAGCCGATGCCGTCACCGGCCCGGCGCGGCCCGCGGGCGGGCTCGCTCAGACGGATCACGACGACGACCGCGTAGACCAGCATCGTGCCGGCGTCGACCGCGAAGAGCAGCCAGTAGCCGTGGGCGGCGAGCAGGCCGCCGAGGACGCCGGAGACGGCGGTGCCGATGTTGACGCCCCAGCCGAAGAGCGCGTACGCCCGCTGCCGGCGGGCGGCGTCGACGGCGTCGGCCATCAGCGCGTAGGCGGCCGGCGGGACGACCGTGGCGGCGGCGCTGATCAGCAGCGCGGCCGCCGCCATCGTCCACACCCCGGGCGCCACGAAGAGCGCGCCCTGCGCCGCCGCGGCCCCGATCAGGCCGATGAGCATCGTGGGGCGGCGGCCGAGGCGGTCGGCGAGGACGCCGCCGACGGCCGGGCCGAGGAGGTTGCCGGCGCCGAGCGCGCCGAGCACGTACGAGGTGTCGGTGCCGGTGACGCCGCGCGAGGCGAGGAAGAACACCAGGAACGGGGTGACCATGTGGCCGAGGCGGTTGACGACGGTGCCGCCGAAGACGGTCCAGACGGTGGCCGGAAGACCGGAGAAGGAAGAGGGCATGTGCCGAGACTGCGCCCCTGTCCCGACCGCCCTCCAATGATTAAGCTCAGGCCGAATCCGGACGCCGACCAGGGGGGACGCATGGAGTCCGAACTCATCTTCTCCGCCGCGGATCTCGCCCAGACCCGCTTCGCCGTCTCCCCCATGTGGGAGGTCGTCACCAGCTTCCGGCTGCTCCGGGACACCGTGGACCCGCCGCTGCACCGGCGTTGGGCCGCGCAGGTGCGCCCCAGGGTCGCCCGCGCCGGGCTCGATCGCGGGCTGCTCGCGAAGCTGGTCCCGGGCGGCGTCTTCCTGGCCGACTTCCTCACCCCGACGCCCACCGGGCCCTTCCCCACCCTCGCCGGGGAGCTCGACGCCATCCGCGCGGCCTCCCCCGAGCTGATCCGCCGCGACGCCGGCAAACTCCCCGTCGAGGAGGGGGAGATCGACCTCGGCCTGCTGTGCGCCGAGATCGAGACGTACTGGGAGCTGGCCCTCGCCCCCTACTGGGCCCGCATCCGCAGCCTCCTGGAGGCCGACGTCTTCCACCGGGCACGACAGGTCGCCGAGCACGGTTCCGCCCGCGTCCTGGGCGAACTCCACGAGACCGTACGGTGGGACGACGGGACGCTCAGGATGGTTCGGCGCTCCTGCGGGCTCACCCGCGACAAGGCCGGATCCGGGCTGCTGCTCATCCCCTCCGCCTTCGCCTGGCCGAAGGTCCTGACCCGTTCCGTCGCCCCGGACCCGCCCCAACTTGCCTATCCCGCACGGGGGATCGGCAATCTGTGGGAGCCGCGGACGACCGGCACCGCGACCGAGGCCGTCGCCGCCGTCCTCGGGCGTTCGCGCGCGCTGCTCCTCGCCGAGCTCGACACGCCCGCGTCGACCACCCAACTCGCCGCCACGGCCGGCCTGTCGGCGGCGGCCGTCTCGCAGCACCTCATCGCCCTCAAGCACGCGGGACTGGTCAGCGCCCACCGCAGCGGCCGGTCGGTGCTCTACGCCCGGACGGCCGTCGCCGACGCGCTGCTCTGCCCCGACAGCCACGCGCACCGCCGGCTGGAGACCCTGTGACCGCCGGCCCTTCGGTTGAAGACCCTCTGACCGGCACCCCTCCGGCCGGAGACCCGGTGACCGCCGGCCCTTCGGCCGGGGACCTTGTGACCGCCACCCGCCATTGGGAGACCCTGTGACCGCCGCCCCGTCGGCCGGAGACCCTGTGACCGCCACCCCTCCGGCCGGGGACCCGGCCGCGGCCCCCTGGACCGAGCGCGTCCTCGTGCGCGACGGAGTGCGCCTCTCGCTGCGTGACTGGGGCGGTGACGGGCGGGCGCTGCTCCTCCTGCACGGGCTCGCCGGGCACGTCGGCGAGTGGGACGGCCTCGCGCGCCGGCTTCGCGCCGACGGGCACCGGGTCGTCGCCCTCGACCAGCGCGGGCACGGAGCCAGTGAACGGCACCCGGCCGACGTCTCACGGGCCGCGTACGTGGCCGACGTCCGCGCCGTGCTCGACGAGCTGGACCTCACGCACACGCTCCTCGTCGGGCAGTCGTACGGCGGGCACGCCGCGCTCCTGACCGCCGCGCGTCACCCGTCCCGCCTCGCCGGCGCCGTCCTCGTCGAGGCCGGGCCCGGCGGGACCGGCCCGCAGGCCGTGGCGGAGGTCGGGGACTGGCTGCGGGCCTGGCCGGTGCCGTTCCCCACCCGGGCGGCGGCCGTCGCCCACCTCGGCGGCGGGCCCGTCGGCGAGGGCTGGGCGGACGGCCTGGAGGAGCGGGACGGCGGGCTGTGGCCGCGGTTCGACCCCGAGGTGATGGCCGCCTCGCTCGCCGAGAACGCCGGCCGGGACCGGTGGGAGGAGTGGGCGGCGATCGGCGTGCCCGTCCTCGCGGTGCTGGGGCAGCACGGCTTCGTCGCCGACGAGGAGTACGCGGAGATGGCACGGCAGCTGCCGGGACTGCGCGGCGTCTGCCTGCCCGGCACCGGGCACGACCTGCATCTGGAGCGGCCCGAGGTCCTCCACCGCCTGGTGACGGAGTTCCTCGCCGAAACCCCTTGCCCTGGAGGGGACTCCAAGACCTAGGGTGCGGCGCATGCGCTATCGGGTACTCGGCGGGACCGGGATCGAAGTCAGTACGTACTGCCTCGGCACGATGATGTTCGGGGCGGTCGGCAACCCCGATCACCAGGACTCCGTACGGATCATCCATGCCGCCCTCGACCGGGGCGTCAACTTCGTCGACACCGCCGACATGTACTCGGCGGGCGAGTCCGAGGAGATCGTCGGCAAGGCGCTGCGCGACCCGCGCCGCCGCGAGGAGACCGTCCTCGCCACGAAGGTGTACTTCCCGGTCGGCGGCGAGGGCCCCAACCGGGGCGGCTCGTCCCGGCGTTGGATCACCCGGGCGGTCGAGAACAGCCTCAAGCGGCTGGGCACGGACTGGATCGACCTCTACCAGGTGCACCGGCCCGACCACCGCACCGACATCGAGGAGACCCTCGACGTCCTCGGCGACCTCGTGTCCCAGGGCAAGATCCGGGCCTTCGGCTGCTCCACCTTCCCCGCCGAGCGGATCGTCGAGGCGCACGCCGCCGCCGAGCGGCGCGGGCTGCGCCGCTTCCGCAGCGAGCAGCCCCCGTACTCGCTGCTCGCGCGCGGGGTCGAGACCTCGGTCCTGCCGGTCGCGCAGCGGTACGGGATGGGCGTGCTGACGTGGGCGCCGCTGGCCTCCGGCTTCCTGACCGGCAAGTACCGCAAGGGCCGGCCCGTCGACCTCACCAGCGGGCGGGCCGCGCTCACGCCGCACCGCTTCGACCCCGAGCTGCCCGACACCGCCGCCAAGCTCGACGCCGTGGAGCAGTTCGTCACGCTCGCCGACGAGATCGGCTGCACGCTGCCCGAGCTGGCGATCGCGTTCGTCACCACGCACCCGGCGGTGACGTCCGTGATCCTCGGGCCGCGCACGATGGAGCAGCTGGAGGGGCTCCTGAAGGGCGCCTCGGTGGTCCTGACCGACGAGGTCCTGGACCGCATCGACGCGATCGTGCCGCCCGGCACCGACCTCTACCGCGCGGACGGCGTCTGGCAGCCGGCCGCCCTGACCGATCCGGCCCTGCGGCGCCGGCCGCTGGGGGAGCGGGCGGCGGCGGACTGAGCCCCGCCGCAGCGCGTACGCCGAGACCGGCAGGCGTCAGTGAAGCGGGCGGCGGACTTCCTGACAGGGCGCCGCACTTCCTGTCGTTCTGCGGTCATCCTGGCGATCTGAGGTCATCCTGGCCCCATGAGCGAGAAGAGCACGGGTACGACGAGGACGATCGGCGCGGAGGAGCGCCGGGCCAGGCTCGCGCTGCGGCACCGGCTGGCCGGGGACGCCCGGGCGGCGACGGCGGAGGAGGTCGCCGGTTCGCTGGTGGCGCTGCACGCGACGGACGCGGCGACGGTGTTCCTGGCGGCCGGGGCGCGGCTCGCCGCGGACCGGGACCCGGTGGCGGAGGTCGAGCGGGCCGTGTACGAGGACCGGACGCTGACCCGGATGCACGGGATGCGGCACACGGTCTTCGTCGTGCCGACCACCCTCGCCGCCGCCGTCCACTCCTCGTCCTCGGAGGCGGCCGCTGTGCGCGAACGCGCTGTACTGGTCCGGCAGTTGGCGGCGGGCAGCGACTTCGACGAGGAGTGGCTGGCCGAGACCGAGCGGCAGGTGCTCGCCGAGCTGGCGGCCCGGGGCGAGGCGACGGGGACGGAACTGGGCGCCGCGGTACCTCGGTTGCGGGCGACGTACGTGTACGGGCTCGGCACCAACCAGGAGGGCCCGCAGCCGGTGTCCAGCCGGATCCTGCGGCTCCTCGGCATGGAGGGCCGGATCGCCCGCGGCCGCCCGCAGGGCGGCTGGACGTCCAGCCGCTTCCGCTGGGCGCTGATGCCGCCGCACGCCGAGCTCCCGGCCGCCGAGGCGCAGGCGGAGCTCGTACGGCACTGGCTGGCCGCGTACGGGCCGGCGACGGAGGCCGATCTGAAGTGGTGGACGGGCTGGAAGGTCACGGACGTGCGCCGCGCCCTGGCGGCCCTCGACGCGCGGCGGGTCGCCCTCGACGAGGGCGTCGGGCACGTCCTGCCGGACGACCTCGATCCCGTACCGGCCCCGGCCGAACCCTGGGCGGCGCTGCTGCCCGCCCTGGACCCGACCCCGATGGGCTGGCAGGCCCGCGACTGGTACCTGGACCCGGATCACCGAGCGGCCCTGTTCGACCGCAGCGGCAACATCGGCCCGACGGTCTGGTGGAACGGCCGCGTCGTCGGCGGCTGGGCCCAGCGCCCGGACGGCGAGGTGTCGTGGCGCCTCCTGACGGACGTGGGCGGGGAGGCGCGGGAGGCGGTCCGCGCTGCGGCCGAGCGGCTGGCCGCCTGGGTCGGCGACGTCCGCGTCACCCCCCGCTTCCGTACGCCCCTGGAGCGGGAACTGGCCGCGGGGGCGTGACCGCCGGCGTCCGCCTCGGCGCCGCCTGCGCGGACCGGCCGGAACGGCACCGTTCGTACCCCTGGACGCGCCCGAAGAGGTGACCTCCGGCGAGGTGTCGGGAAACGCGCACCGGCTCCGACGTCTCCTGTGGAAGAACCACCGCACAGCGTGAGGGTCCCGAAGGAGGACGTCATGAAGTACCTGGTGATGGTGCAGGGCGCGCAGGCCGACTACAACGCCATGAACGGCAAGGCCTCGGACCACAGCCCGGCCTGGAGCGAGCAGGACCTCAGGGCGATGTTCGCCTACATGAACGCGATCAACGACGACCTGTCCGAGACCGGGGAGTTCGTCGACGGCCAGGGCCTCGTCGAGCCCGCCAGGACCCGGTTCGTGACCGCCGACAGCGAGGGCCGCCCGGTCGTCACGGACGGCCCGTACGGGGAGACGAAGGAGGTCCTCGCCGGCTACTGGGTCCTCGACTGCGCGAGCCTGGAGCGCGTGACCGAGATCGCCGCCCGCGTCGCCCAGTGCCCGGCCCCGCCCGGATCCCCCGTCTATCCCGTGGTGATCCGCCCGATCGACGAGGCCGGCGGCAGCGACCTGGGCAGCGGCGCGAACGCCTGAACGCCGGCCTGATGTCATCCTTGGTCGTCGAGGGTCCCCGTGACTGTCACCGTCACGGGGAAGCGGATGTTCGAGGAGTGGTCGTGGAACTGGAGCTCGCCGGCGCGGAGCTGAAGGCGGTACTGAACCGGCTGCGCCGGGCGCAGGGACAGATATCCGGGGTCATCCGCATGATCGAGGAGGGCCGCGACTGCGAGGAGGTCGTCACCCAGCTGGCCGCCGCCTCCCGCGCGCTCGACCGGGCCGGGTTCGCGATCATCGCGACCGGGCTGCAGCAGTGTCTCGTCGACATGGAGAACGGGCGCAGGACGGGCGAGGACCCGGAGAAGATGCGGGCCCGCCTGGAGAAGCTCTTCCTGTCGCTGGCGTAAGCCGCGCGAGGCACGGACCCCGCGCCCGGCGGCCCGCGCGCGACGGGCCCGCGTGACGCCCGCCCTCTCGCGGGGCGCCCCGCCCGGTCCCGTGCGCACGCACGCACGAAAAGGCCCCTGAGGACGTATCCCCAGGGGCCTGTCCCCTGTCGTCTTCCGACGCGTTCGCGGGTCAGGCGTCCGCGAGGCCCTTCAGGCGCTTCGCGATCTTCGTCAGGCGCTGGCCCTGGTAGCGGGCCGCGGCGAGGACCTTCTCGTCCGGGGCGCCGTTGGCGCCCGGGTGGGCCGTGCCGTAGGGGTTGCCGCCGGCCGCGTAGACGGACTGGTCCGTGTAGCCGGGGGAGACGATGACCGAGCCCCAGTGGTGGAAGGTGTTGTAGAGGGCGAGCAGCGTGGACTCGTTGCCGCCGTGCACGTTGTACGCGCTGGTGAAGGCGGTGGCCGGCTTGTCGGCCATGACGCCCTGGTTCCACAGGCCGCCGGAGGTGTCGACGAACTGCTTCAGCTGGGCGGCGATGTTGCCGAAGCGGGTCGGCGAGCCGAGCGCGTACGCGTCGGCCCACTCCAGGTCGTCGAGGGCGGCGATCTCGACGTCACCCGCGGTGGTGTCGACGTGGGCGCGCCAGGCCGGGTTGGCGTCGATGGCGGTGTCGGGGGCGAGCTCGGCCACCCGGCGCAGCCGGACCTCGGCGCCGGCCTTCTCGGCGCCCTCGGCGACGGCCTGGGCGAGCTGGTGGACGTTACCCGTGGCCGAGTAGTAGATGACGGCGACCTTGACGGACATGGCGTGCCCTCCTGAAAACCGGATTACTTTCCGCTTCAACATGGAAAGGGTAAGCGGACAGCTATCCGGTTCGCAAGGGGGGCAGGTATGCTCGGGTCAGAGACGGACCGACCAGACGGACCGCGAGGGGGAAGCGAGCGAAAGGCAGGCGGCAGGAGATGAGCACGAGGAAGCCGGGCACCGGCGCCGGACCCGCGGACGCGCCCGCGCCGAAGCCCCTGCTCAGCCTGCTCCCGACGGTCGGCGGCCCCGCCCCCGAGCGCGCCGACGCGGCCCGCAACCGGCGCAAGATCCTCGACGCCGCCGCCCGGATCGTCGCCGAGCAGGGCCCCGAGTGCGTCACCATGAACCAGGTCGCGCACGCGAGCGGCATCGGCGTGGGCACGGTCTACCGCCGCTTCGGCGACGTCTCCCAGCTGCTGTGGGCGCTGCTCGACGACCGCGAGCGCCAGTTCCAGGAGGCGTACATGAGCGGCCCGCCGCCGCTCGGCCCCGGCGCGCCCGCCGCGCAGCGGCTCGACGCCTTCCTCGACGCGCTCGTCGACCGCGTGGTCGAGCAGCGCGAGATCCTGCTCGCGGCCCAGACCGCCGCCCCCACCGCGCGCTACACCAGCGGCGCCTACCTCGCGATGCACGCCCACCTGACGCTCCTGGTCACCCAGGCCCGCCCGGGCGCCAACGCACCCCTCCTCGCCCACCTCCTCCTCGCCCCGTTCTCCCCGAGCCTGATGCACCACCTGTCCCAGGAACAGCACCTCTCGGCCGACGAACTGAAGGCGGGCATACGACAGCTGCTGAGCCTCCAGCAGCCGTCCTAGGGCCCGAGGCGGCTCCCCGCTCGCGCCGGTTACTCTGTGTTGCGCATACATGACATGGGTCACGCTTGTATGGAGCCCATCAGCTGGAGGAGGCCGCGATGACCGCCACGCAGATCGACATAGACGACGAGGCCCTCGCCGAGGCGATGCGACTCTCCGGGGCGCGCACCAAGAAGGAAATGGTGAACCTCGCGCTGCGCGAGTACACCGAGCGGCACCGGCGCACGGAGGCTCGGCTTCGCTACCTCGAACTGGCCAAGGGCTGGGACGACACGGGCTTCTGGCGGGAGCATGCCGCCGAAAAGGGCGAAGGGTGATGTTGCGCTACCTGGTGGACTCCACCGCCGTGTGGCGACTCCAGCGCGACCCCGCCTTGAGCGCGGCCAGGGCGGCCGAGGTCCACGCGGGCACGATCGGCTCCTGCCACCCCCAACGAACCGAGTTCCGCAGGTCCGCGCGAAATCTCGACGAGTACGACCAGATGACCGACATGTTCGGGGACCTCTATCCCGACGCCCCCGTGCCGAAGAACGCCTGGCGGTGGATCGAGACCGCGCAGTACCGCCTCGCCCGGCGCGGCCGGCACCAGAGCCTCTCCGTCGCCGACTGGCTCATCTGCGCGACCGCGGTCCACCACGGCCTGATCGTCCTGCACGACGACAAGGACTTCGCCGCGGCCGCCGACGTGCTGCCGGATCTTTCGGAGCACCACGTTCACCACGTGCCCAAGTCCCCACCCTCGTCCACCCCCTGAAACACCCTGGACCCCCCGCCCTTCCGGTCCCACGATCAGTGCCATGACCACCTACCTGATCCTCCACGGCTTCCAGAACCACCGTCCCGTCGGCCACTGGCAGCACTGGCTCGCCGGTGAGCTGCGCGGGCGGGGGCACGACGTGCGGTATCCGCAGTTGCCGGAGCCGGACGCCCCCGTGCTCGGGGACTGGCTGGACGCGCTGGAGAAGCACGGCGAGCGGCCCGGGGACGGTGCCGAGTTCGTCGTACTCGCGCACAGTCTCGGCGTGCTGCTGTGGCTGCGGGCGGCGGCCGCCGGCCGGGAGCCCGTGGCGGACCGGGTGCTGCTCGTCGCACCGCCGTCGCCGCCGGTGACCGCGTCGATCCCGGAGATCGCGGGGTTCGCGGACGGGCTCGACCTCGCCGCCGTACGGCTCCAGGCGCCCGCGCGGCTCGTCCACGGGGACGGCGACCCGTACTGCCCCGAGGGCGCCGACGTGCACTACGGCCTTCCGCTCGGCCTCGACACGGACCGGGTCCCGGGCGGCGGGCACCTGAATCCCGACCACGGGTACGGGGCCTGACCCTCGGTCCTGGAGTGGTGCGAAAACCCCGCGACACGCCTGCGCGGCCGCGGGTAGCGTCGGGCGGATGCCGATCGACGCGTCCATGCCGCAGCTCTTTCCCGACCTCGCCCCCTACGACGAGGGGTTGCTCGACGTCGGCGACGGAAACCAGGTGTACTGGTCCGTCGCCGGCAACCCCGAAGGGAAGCCCGCGCTCGTCGTGCACGGCGGGCCGGGGTCCGGATCCTCCCCCGGGGCGAGGCGGCTCTTCGACCCGGCGCGCTATCTGATCGTCCAGTTCGACCAGCGCGGCTGCGGGCGTTCCACCCCGCACGCGAGCGACCCGGCCGCCGATCTGTCCGTCAACACCACCGCCCACCTCGTCGCCGACATGGAGCGGCTGCGCGGGCACCTCGGGATCGACCACTGGCTCCTGTACGGCGGGTCCTGGGGCTCCACGCTGATCCTGGCCTACGCCGAGGCGCACCCCGAGCGGGTGACCGAGATCGTGATCCCCGCCGTGACGACCACCCGCCGCTCCGAGACGGCCTGGCTGTACGAGGGCGTCGGCCGCTTCTTCCCCGAGGCCCACGAGCGCTTCCGGGCGGGGGTCGACGACGCCGAGGACCTGCTCGGCGCCTACGCCGCCCGCATGAACCACCCCGACCCCGCCGTACGGCACAAGGCCGCCGCCGACTGGTGCGCCTGGGAGGACGCCGTCCTGTCCGGAGAGGGCCAGGGCACCCCGTACAGCGACCGGGTCGACACCGCCCGGCTCGCCACCGTACGGATCTGCTCGCACTACTTCTCGCAGGGGGCCTTCCTGGAGGAGGGCGCCCTGATCAGGGACGCGCACCGGCTCGCCGGCATCCCCGGCGTCCTGGTCCACGGCAGGTTCGACATGGGCGGGCCCCTCACCACCGCCTGGGAGCTCACCCGCGCCTGGCCGGACGCCGAGTTGCACGTGGTGGAGGACGCCGGGCATCTGGGCGGCGACGAGACCCGCCGTCTCGTCCTGGAGGCTCTCGAACGCTTCGCGAAAGGGTGAGCCGCCGGGCGTGAGCGTGCGCCCGGCGGGATGATCGAGACATGAGCCCCGCGATCCACCTCGCCCAGCAGCCGGAGGCCGACGAGCTCCTCGGCCGTTCCCCGCTCGCCGCCCTGGTCGGCATGCTGCTCGACCAGCAGGTGCCGATGGAGTGGGCGTTCTCCGGCCCCTACACCATCGCGACCCGCATGGGCCGCGACGACCTCGACGCCGCCGAGATCGCCGCCCAGGACCCGGAGGCGTTCGCCGCCCTGCTCTCCGAGAAGCCGGCCGTGCACCGCTATCCGGGCTCCATGGCCAAGCGCGTCCAGCAGCTGTGCCGCTTCCTCGTCGACGAGTACGGGGGCGACGCCGAGGCCGTCTGGCGGGACGCGGCCACCGGCAAGGAGCTCCGCGACCGCCTGGAGGCACTGCCGGGTTTCGGCAAGCAGAAGGCGCAGATCTTCCTCGCCCTGCTCGGCAAGCAGTACGGCGTACGGCCCAAGGGCTGGGAGGAGGCGGCCGGCGCGTACGGCGAGAAGAACTGCTACCGCTCGGCCGCCGACATCACCGGGCCCGAGTCCCTGGCGAAGGTGCGCGCGCACAAGCAGGAGATGAAGGCGGCAGCAAAGGCCGGCAAGGCCGGCAAGGACGTCTAGGGCCTGCAGGCCGCATCGGGGGCCAAAACGGCTCGCACCGAGGGGAATTGCTAATTCCTTTTGTCAATCCTGTTCGACCTGACAGGAATTGTGGGAGATGTGTTCACAGAATCCCCTGACGATCGCTAACTTCCCCTCAACCACGTACGAACCGGGAAGGACTTCTGTGAACGCATCGCAGCGCAGAGCCGCCGCCGTTCTGGCCGCCGCAGCACTCGCCACCCCGCTGGTGCTCGCCGCGCCCGCCACCGCCACCCCCGACCCCGGGGCGGCGCCGGCCCGCGACGCCGCCAGGCTGTCCAGGAAGCTGGTCCGCGAGACGACCGCGCAGGACGCCTTCAAGCACCTGCAGAAGCTCCAGGCGATAGCCGACTCGGCCGGCGGCAACCGCGCCGCCGGCACCCTCGGCCACGACGCCTCGGCCGCGTACGTGTACACGCAGCTGAAGAAGGCCGGCTACGCGGT
This sequence comes from Streptomyces sp. NPDC053431, assembly GCF_044544925.1. NCBI lineage: Bacteria > Bacillati > Actinomycetota > Actinomycetes > Kitasatosporales > Streptomycetaceae > Streptomyces > Streptomyces sp. NPDC053431. The sequence continues at coordinate 91,891 of NZ_JBITXX010000003.1, forward strand.
CACGTACCAGAAGTTCGACTTCATGTACACGGAGACGCTCGCCGAGAAGGCCTCCGTCCTCTCGCCCACCGCGCGCGACCTGGTGATCAAGGCGATGACGTACACCAAGTCGACCCCGGTCGGCGGCATCAAGGCCGGCCTGGCCGCCGCCCCGGTCGACGCCGACGGCAGCAACGGCTGCGAGCCGGGCGACTTCGCCGCCGGCGCCTTCACCGGGAAGATCGCCCTGATCAAGCGGGGTGGCTGCACCTTCGCCGCCAAGCAGGAGAACGCCGCCGCGGCCGGCGCCGTCGGCGCGATCATCTACAACAACACCGAGGGCGCCCTCTCCGGCACCCTCGGCGACGTGGCCGCCGCGAAGATCCCGACCGGTGGCGTCACCAAGGCGGAGGGCGAGAAGCTCGCCGCCGAGCTCGCCGCCGGCCCGGTGAACCTCTCCTTCGAGATCCGGCAGCTCCAGGAGAAGCGGTCCACCAACAACGTCATCGCGGAGACCAAGGGCGGCAACGCCGCCAACACCGTGATGCTCGGCTCCCACCTCGACTCCGTCACCGCCGGCCCCGGCATCAACGACAACGGCTCCGGCTCCGCCGGTCTCCTCCAGACCGCCCTGGAGCTCGCCCGGTCGAAGGACAAGGTCCGCAACAAGATCCGCTTCGCCTGGTGGTCCGCCGAGGAGAACGGCCTGCTCGGCTCCGAGCACTACGTGGCCAACATGAGCTCCCTCGACAAGAAGGAGATCAAGCTCTACCTGAACTTCGACATGATCGCCTCGCCGAACTACGGACTCTTCGTCTACGACGGCGACAACTCCGACGGCGTCGGCGCGGGCGCCGGCCCCGAGGGCTCCGCCCAGCTGGAGCGCGACATCACCGACTTCATGGACAGGAGCGGAGCCCCGCACGAGGGCACCGACTTCACCGGCCGCTCCGACTACGGCCCGTTCATCGAGGTCGGCATCCCCTCCGGCGGCACCTTCACCGGCGCCGAGGGCATCAAGACCGAAGGCCAGGCGAAGAAGTTCGGCGGCCAGGCGGGCGTCGCGTACGACGTGAACTACCACGCCAAGGGCGACGACATCACCAACATCGACATGGCGGCCTTCGACGTCAACATCGACGTCATCGCCAACGCCGTGGGCACCTACGCCCACGACATCAGCTCGCTCAAGCGGCCGGTCCCCTTCGTCCCGACCACCGGTGACGCGGGCAGCGGCGGCGGTCTGCACGCCGACCACGACGAGGTCACCCAGTAGTCGACGGGGTCACCCACCCGTCACCGTCTCCGGCGCGCGGTCCCGAAGACCGACCGGCTGATCTCCCGGCCCAGCTGGGTGCCGATCGACCGCGCGAGGGACTTGAACAGGCCGCTCCCGACGACCTGTTCGGCGAGCGAGGGCTCCTCCTCCGGCTGCCGCCGAGGAGCCCTCGCCGCCTCCTTGTCCGCCTTCGCCGCCGCCTTCTCCGCCGCGGCCTCCTCGGCCGCGCGCAGCGCCTCCGCCTCCGCCGCCCGCTGCTCGGCCGTCAGCTTCTCGTAGGCCGACTCCCGGTCCACCGCCTCCGCGTACCGCCCGTACAGCGGCGAGCCCTGCACCGCCGCCGCCAGGTCCGGCTCCGGCAGCGGGCCCATCAGCGACGCCGGCGCCCGCAGCCGGGTCGCCGCCACCGGGGTCGGCGCGCCCCTCTCGCTCAGTACGGTGACGACCGCCTCGCCCGTGCCGAGGCCGGTCAGCACCTCCTCCAGGTCGTACGCCGAGTTCGGGAAGGTCCGCACGGTCGCCTTCAGCGCCTTCGCGTCGTCCGGCGTGAAGGCGCGCAGCGCGTGCTGGACCCGGTTGCCGAGCTGGGCGAGCACGTCCCCGGGCACGTCCTTCGGAGTCTGCGTCACGAAGAACACCCCGACGCCCTTGGAGCGGATCAGCCGCACCGTCTGCGTGATCGACTCCAGGAACGCCTTCGACGCCCCGTTGAAGAGCAGGTGCGCCTCGTCGAAGAAGAAGACCAGCTTCGGCTTGTCGAGGTCGCCGACCTCGGGCAGGTCCCCGTACAGGTCCGCGAGCAGCCACATCAGGAAGGTCGAGAACAGCTGCGGCTTGTCCTGCACGGCCGGCAGCTCCAGTACGGAGACCAGGCCGCGCCCGTCGGGCGCCGTGCGCAGGAACGCGCCCGTGTCGAACTCGGGCTCCCCGAAGAAGCCGCCCGCGCCCTCCTGCTCGAAGGCCGTGATGGCCCGCAGGATCACCCCCGCCGTCACCGTCGACAGCCCGCCGATCCCCTTCAGCTCGGCCTTGCCCGGCTCCGAGACGAGGAACGCGACCACCGCCCGCAGGTCCTTCAGGTCGACCAGCTCCAGGCCCTTGCTGTCGGCGTAGTGGAAGATCAGGCCGAGCGACTGCTCCTGGGTCCGGTTGAGCTGGAGCACCTTCGACAGGAGCACCGGCCCGAAGCTGGTCACCGTGGCCCGTACCGGGATGCCGGGGCCGGTGCCGCCGAGCCCGTAGAACTCGCAGGGGAAGCCCGTCGCCGTCCACTCCTGGCCGACCTGCGCGGCCCGCTCCCGCACCTTCTCGCCGTCCTGGCCGGGCGCCGAGATGCCGGAGACGTCGCCCTTGATGTCGGCGAGGAAGACGGGCACCCCGTGGGCGGAGAGCTGCTCGGCGATCAGCTGGAGGGTCTTGGTCTTGCCGGTGCCGGTCGCCCCGGCGACCAGTCCGTGCCTGTTGAGCATGGGCAGCGGGATGCGGATCCGCGCGTCCGGGTGACACTCGCCGTCCCAGAGCAGGGCCCCCAGATCGAGTGCCGCTCCGTCGAAGGCGTACCCGGCGGCGATCGGCGCCCACGGTTCGGAGGACGGCTGCTCGCTCCCGCTCATGACGGACTCCTGTCCAGGTTGCGCATGATTTTTCCCAGCTTCGCACCGGGTCCGCCTGGCTGCGCCGGGCACCGCTCGCCCGGTAGGCTTTCCGTGTGATCTTCAAGCGCATCGGAAACGGCCGGCCGTATCCCGACCACGGCCGGGAAAGCACCCGGCAGTGGGCGGACGTGGCACCGCGCCCGGTCCGCCTCGATCAGCTGGTGACCACCAAGGGCCAGCTGGACCTGGAGACGCTGCTCGCCGAGGACTCGACGTTCTACGGCGACCTCTTCGCGCACGTCGTGAAGTGGCACGGCGATCTCTATCTGGAGGACGGGCTGCACCGCGCGGTCCGCGCCGCGCTCCAGCAGCGCCAAGTGCTGCACGCGCGCGTCCTCGAACTGGACTGACCCGCCGGAGCCTCCCCGACTGATCCTTTCGGGGCCACTTCGCGCCCATCCGGACGCGATCACATGATCATCCAGTAGGCATCCCCGGCGGGCCGCATTACGCTGCGTTCATGAGCATGCTCACTCCCCCCGGAATGGGCGGAAAGTACCGCATCACGGGGGATGTCTACCCGCGCATGCGCCGCCCCCAGCGCCGGCGCAGGATCGTCCTCGGGGCCGCGGCCGCCGTGCTCGTGCTCGGCGCGGCCGGCTGGGGGACGCTGCAGCTCGTCGACGTCTTCTCCGGCGACGGAAAGACGAAGACGACCGCCGGCAAACAGGCCGACTGCAAGCCGGCCCCCAAGCCGAGCGCGCTGCCCGCGGCCGCGGCGCTTCCCAAGCCCGCCCAGATCACGGTCAACGTCTACAACGCGACCCCGCGCAGCGGTCTCGCGAAGACGACCGCGGACGAGCTGAAGAAGCGCGGCTTCCTCATCGGCAAGGTCGGCAACGCGCCCGCCGCGTACGACAAGAAGGTCACCGGCACCGGACTGCTGCTCGGCGCCCCCGGGGCCACCAAGGGCATGTTCTCCGTCGTCGGCACCCAGCTGAAGGGCGCGACGACGAAGGTCGACGCCCGCACCACGGCGGACATCGACCTGATCATCGGTACGGCCTTCAAGACGCTCGACCCGAAGGCCGCGGCGGACGCGGCGCTGGTCGCGCTCAACAAGCCGAAGCCGGTACCGGCCCGCTGCTGAGGGCTCGATACCGGCTTCGGTGGAAGTGCTGAGGGCTTGAGGGCCGGAGGGCCTGCGGGCCTGCTACTCGGCGGCGCCGTACATGCGGTCGCCCGCGTCGCCGAGGCCCGGCACGATGTAGCCGCTCTCGTTGAGACGCTCGTCGACCGAGGCCGTCACGACCGTCACGGGCGTGCCCGCCAGCTCGCGCTCCATGATCTCGACGCCCTCCGGGGCGGCGAGCAGCACGACCGCGGTCACGTCGTCCGCGCCGCGCTTGATCAGCTCCTGGATCGCCGCCACGAGCGTGCCGCCGGTCGCGAGCATCGGGTCCAGGACGTACACCTGGCGCCCGGACAGGTCCTCCGGCATCCGCGTGGCGTAGGTGGACGCCTCCAGCGTCTCCTCGTTGCGGATCATGCCGAGGAAGCCGACCTCGGCCGTCGGCAGCAGCCGCACCATGCCGTCCAACATGCCGAGACCGGCGCGCAGGATCGGCACCACCAGCGGACGCGGGTGCGACAGCTTCACGCCGGTCGTCGGCGTCACCGGGGTCTCGATGTCGACCTGCTCGGTCCGCACGTCCCTGGTCGCCTCGTAGGCGAGCAGGGTGACCAGCTCGTCGGCCAGCCGGCGGAAGGTCGGGGAGTCCGTGCGCTTGTCGCGCAGCGTGGTGAGCTTGTGGGCGACCAGCGGGTGATCGACGACGTGGAGACGCATGCCCCAACAGTAGCCGGGACTGGCGTCAACCCACGCCAGCGAGGGAAGGTGGGGGCACAGGGAACCCAGTCGTGGGGTGGTGTGGCCTATGCCCGACCTGTCGAACAAGCACGGCGGTGAGGCTCCGGAGGAGCCCCGCCCGGAGACCGACGCCGAGCGCCGCAGGCGCCGCGCCCAGTTCCTCCGCGAACTGAACGAGGCCAAGGCGTTGCGTGACCGCGTCCAGCCCCGGCGCGCCCGGGCCGCCCGGATGCGGCAGGCGATGCGCATGCGGACCTTCCGGTGGTGACCGCCGCGGCGGCGGGGCCGTGCGCCCCCTCTGTGCGCCGGGGTCGCACGCCCGCCCGATCGCGGTGTCGTTCAGACTGATGCACGACGCAAGAGCCGAAGACCTCTCCTGAGGGCGAGGTTTCTGTCACGATGCCGATTGGGCGGGGCATCAGGAGCGCGCCGCCGGATCATCACACCTCTGATCAGTGGGAGAGTCAGGTGTACTTCGCCGCACTGCTCGCGCGCACCGAAGACGGGTGGGAAGCGAGCGATACAGAGCTCGACAACGTGGAGACGCTGGCGGACCTGGCCGATCTGGCCCGCGAGTCCGCAGCCGACGACGGAGAAACGGTGATCGTCTTCATCGAGCAGGAGGACGCGTGGTTCGGCATCGTCCGCGTCGACGGCGAGGACGACCCCCGGGTCTTCGTCTCGAACGCGACGGCGGCGGCCCGTTCCTCGTACGGGGAGATCCTCACCTCGGAGATCCTCGGCGACGACGACGACATGGACAGCGCGCTCGACGAACTGGTGGACCTGGACGGCACCGAGGACGGTGAGCCGGAGGCGGACGCCGACGTCGACGTGGCGGACTCGGACGGCAAGGTCCTCCCGGCGGGACCGCTCGGCGACGGGCGGATCCTGGCGGACCTGGGGGTGAGCGAGCGGGAACTGCTCGCCCTCGAGTCCGGCGACGCCCTCGGGGAGATCGCGGAGGCGATCGGCGCGGGAGAGATCCTGGAGGCCGTGCGCTAGTGCCGCCGCTCGCCACACCCGGCCCGGTCGCGGGCGCCGATCCCGTACGGGACCCCTGGCGGGAACCGATGCGGCGCGCCCTCGCCGAGGCCGACCTGGCCGCGCTGGCCGGTGACGTACCGGTCGGCGCGGTCGTGCTCTCGCCCGAGGGCGCGGTCCTCGCCACCGGACACAACGAACGCGAGGCCGTCGGCGACCCGACCGCCCACGCCGAGATCCTGGCCCTGCGCCGGGCCGCGGCGGCCACCGGCGAATGGCGGCTCACCGGGTGCACGCTCGTCGTGACCCTGGAGCCGTGCGTGATGTGCGCGGGGGCGCTCGTCCAGGCGCGGGTCGAACGGGTGGTGTTCGGCGCGTGGGACGAGAAGGCGGGCGCGACGGGCTCCCTCTGGGACCTGGTCCGCGACCGCCGCCTCAACCACCGCCCCGAGGTGATCCAGGGCGTCCTGGAGCCGGCGTGCTCCGCCCAGCTGACCAGCTTCTTCCGGGACCGCTGACCTGCGACGCGATACGGATTTCAGTCCACGGGCACCTTTGGGCTAAGCTCTCTCTCGGTAGCGTGTCCGAGCGGCCGAAGGAGCTCGCCTCGAAAGCGAGTGTGGCGCAAGTCACCGAGGGTTCAAATCCCTCCGCTACCGCTGGAGAACCTCCCCGATCCGTGGAAACGCGGGCCGGGGAGGTTTTTTCATGCCCCCTCAGCCCTGGTCCCCGCAGGGCGGGTCGTAGGGCAACCCCGGGACGTACTGGGCCCATTGGGCAGGCGTGAGGACGTTGCCGGTGGCCCGGCAGATCCAACGGGCGACGGAGTCGGGGTCGGTGGACCAGAGGCGGACGGGCTGGGCTTCGGCTGCGGCGGCGAGGGTGCGGCCGTCGGGGGCGAAGGCGAGGGCGGTGATCCGGCCCGTGCCGGCCGAGAGCGGCCGGCTGAGGGCGTTGGCGCTCGTGGGGTCGGTGAAGCGGACGGTGCCGTCCGCGTCCCCCACGGCCAGCACATCGCCGCGCGGGCCGAACGCCAGGGACTCCACGTCGCTGCCCCCGGTCACCGCGCCCCGGGCGGCCGGGCGAGCCGGGTCGGCGAGATCCCACGTGGTGAGCCTGGCACGATCCGCCTTGGCGAGCGAGCGCCCGTCCGGGGCGAGCGCCAGGACCTGCGGGGCCAGCATGTCCGGGATCGTCCCGGTCACCCGCGTCACCGGCGACGGCCCCTGGCCCACCCACAGCGAGAAGTCCCCGTTGCCATGGCCGACGACGACGCGCCCCTCGGAGCTGACGGCCAGTGAGCCGACCCCGTCGTCCGGCGTGTTCAGGGCCCGGTCGGCCGCCGCGGCCCCTTCCGGACCGGCCAGGCCCCACACCTCCACCCCGTGCGGTCGCTCCACGACGGCGGTGCGCCCGTCCGGGCTGAGTGCCGCCGGCTCCCCCACCGGGTCCAGTGCGCGTCCGTCGAGCCGCCGGGGGCGGGCCGGGTCGCCGATGTCCCAGCGGCCGACCCGGAGCCGGGCATCCCGCGAGGCCACGGTCAGCGTGCGCCCGTCCGGCCCGAAGGCCAGGCCGGTCACTTCCTCCGTACCGGCGGACAGGGTCCCGACGACCCGCGGGCGGGCCGGGTCGACGAGGCTCCACAGCCGGACCGTGCCGTCCCGCCCGCCGGCGGCGAGTCGCCTCCCGTCCGGGGCGAAGGCGAGCGCACGGGTGTCGTCCGCGGCGGCGGGAAGGGCGACGTCCGGCAGGTGCCACACCATGACCGGGCCGGTTCCGGTGCCACCGGCCAGGGTGCGCCCGTCCGGGGCGAAGGCCAGCCCCCGGACCTCGGCCTGGGGCGTGGGGAGAGCCGGCCGCGCCTTGGGTGCGGCCGGGTCGGTGACGTTCCACAGGCGTACGGTCCTGGCGCTGTCGGCGACGGCGAGGGTGCGCCCGTCCGGGCTGAAGGCCAGGGAGGTGGTACCGGAGCCACTCGTCGGCAGGTAGTAGGGCAGACGCTTGGGGCGGGCCGGGTCGGCCAGGTCCCAGAGCCACACGCGCGTGTCGTTGGACAGGGCGAGGAACCGCCCGTCCGGGCGGTACGCCACGCGGTAGTTCTGGTCGCGCGGGTCCGGCGGTTCGAGCTTCGCCGGCGAGCGGTCCGGGTGCGCGAGGTCCCAGATCCGCACGGTGTGGTCGCCGCTCGAGCCCGCGAGGGTGCGGCCGTCCGGACCGAAGGCGTACGGAGCGCCGTTCGAGCCCGTGGGCGCCTCGGGCAGCAGCTCGGGGCGGTTGGGGTCGGCCAGGCTCCATGCCGCCATCCGGCCCCCGGCGCCGCTGCCGACGAGGGTGCGCCCGTCCGGGGCGAAGGCGACCAGGTTGCCCCCGCGGCCCGCGGCGCCGAGGGGCAGGTCGACGGGGACGGGGCGGGCGGGGCGGGTCACGTTCCACAGCGCGGCCGTCGTGCCGTACCGGCTGGCGGCCAGGGTGCGGCCGTCCGGGCTGAAGTCGATCCCGAGTACCACCCCCGAGATCTCGACCGGCTTTCCGAGCTCCTTCGGCCGGGCCGGGTCGCCGACGTCCCACAGCCGGAGCACCCCGCCGGTGTCCACGGCCGCGAGCACGCGGCCGTCCGGGCGGTACGCCGTGTCGGTCACCAGGCGCCGGAAGTCGCCGAGCCGCTGGGGCAGGACCGTGTTGCCGTCCACGAACAGGTTCAGCATCGTGGCCGGCCGTGGCGCGAGCCGGTGCGCCACCAGGTCGAGTCGGGCCGCGAGCGACGGGTCCGCGGCGCGCAGGCCGTCGGCCTGGGCGGTGATCCGGGCTGCGAGGGCCGCGCGCTGTTCCACCGCGGCCGTGTCGCGCTGCCGCAGCGCGAGCACGGCGGTCGTGGCGGCCACGAGCACGAGGGCGACCACGACGGCGACCACCCGGCGCCTGACCCGCACGGAACGTTTCCGCAGGCGTACCGACGCGTCGAGGAAGGCGCGCCGGAGCGGGTCCTCCTCGGTCGGGTCCTCGGCCTCGAGGGCGCGGGCCAGCAGCTTGCCGCGGTAGAGCGCGTCCGGCTCGCGGCCCGTGCCGTGCCAGGCGCGGGCCGCGGTGTCCAGGTCCTGGAGGACGAGGTTGCGGGGGCGGTCGTCGTTGATCCAGTCGTGCAGTCGCGGCCAGGCGCTCAGCAGGGCCTCGTGGGTGAGGGAGACGGTCTCCCGTTCCTGGACGAGGAGGCGCCGCGCGGTGAAGGCGGCGAGGACGCCCTCCGCGGCCGCCCGGTCCGAGGCCCCCGCCAGGAGGTGGTCGCGGCGGACCCGGCGGCGGCTGTCCGCCGTGTCCTCGCCGATCGTGACCATGCCGAGGAAGAGGCGGCGGGCGGTGCGCCGGCCGGCCGGGTCGAGGCGTTCGTAGACCCGCTCCGCGCTGTTGCCGAGGGCGTGCGCGACGCCGCCGGTGCCGGTGTAGCCGGCGACGGTGAGCAGCCGGCCCTGCCGGTTCTGCCAGGTGGCGCGCAGGGCGTGGGCGAGCAGCGGCAGCGCGCCGGGCTCGGCGAAGCCGCGGGTGGCGCCGAAGTCGTGGACCAGGACCTCGACGAGGCCCGGTTCGAGCCGTAACCCGGCCGCGCGGGCCGGGAGGCGGATCGCGTCGAGGAGTTCGTCCCGGGTCATGGGGGGCAGCAAGAGCTGGTTGTTCTGTACGGCGCTCCGCAGCCAGGGCAGTTCCGCGCAGCGGGCGTAGAAGTCGGCGCGCAGCGCGAGGACGACGAGGGCGAGGGGGCCGTCCTGGGCCTCGGGGTCCGCCAGGCGGGCGAGGAGCTCGACGAAGGCCTGGCGTTCGGCGGGGTCGGCGCAGAGGGTGAAGAGCTCCTCGGCCTGGTCGATCACCACGAGGATCCGCTCGCCCGGGCCCGGCGCGAGTTCCGCGAGGCGGCCGGTGAGCTCGCGTACGGGGTGGGCGGTGGGGGTGAGCAGGAGCCTGGGCCAGTGGCGCGAGCCCGGCACGGGGACCCTGCCGCGATCGAGGTCCTGCCAGAGGCCCGCCTGGAGCAGGGAGGTCTTGCCCGCGCCGGAGGGGGCGACGACGACCAGCGGCTTTCGGGCGGTGTGGCATTCGGCGAGCCGTTCGCCCAGTTCGGTGAGGAGCCGGCGCCGGCCGTGGAAGCGCTCGGCCTGGCCGGCGGTGAAGGGGGCGAGGCCGGGGTACGGGCAGTCGTCGGTGACCGGGCCGCCGCTCACGGTGTGGTGGTCGCGGTCGCCGTCGGGGGTCTCGACGTAGAGGTGGAGGTCGCCCTGCTCGGCGACGTACATGTCCCGCCCGGAGGCGTAGGAGCGCGCGGACGGCTCCCCGGCCTCCGCCTCGGATCCGCCGGGCCGGCCGTCGCCGTCGTCGTCCTCCGCCGTGCTCACCACTCGGACCCCCTCCGGGAACGTCCTCCACGTGCGTCACACCCGCGAAGCGTAGCCATGCGCATGCCATGCATGAAGGGGCCGGGGAGAGGGCCTGGACGGGGGGAGCGGCATCGGGGGGACAAGCCGCTCCCCCCGATGAGAACCGGTCCCGCAAGTCCGACGCCGCCGTTCAGGGGGGAAGCCGGCGGCGTGGACCCCGCAGTGAGGGCCGGTTCCACGGGCCCCGCGGATTCCTGCCAGATCCGCCGGGCTCGACATCCATCCTGCTCCTCCGTCACTCTTCCGGGGGGCGGCGAAAGACCCCGATCGCCGGGCCCTTGGTCCATAAGCCCGGGGTGAGGGCGAGGGGCCTCGGCTAGACTCACGCGGCCCAGGGAGGGCACGCGGCCAGGGGAGGGCAGACGAATGGCGCAGGCGAAGAAGGTCGCGCTCTATGCGGTGGTGGTCTTTGTTCTGTACACGATCATCACGTCCCCGGCCCGGGCGGCGGACCTCGTCCAGGTAGGGTTCGAGGGCATATCGAGCGCCGCTCAAGGCGTCGGCCAGTTCATGACCGAGCTCGTCAACTAGGAGTCCCCGCCGTGATCCGCCATCTGGTGCTCTTCAAGCTCAACGACGGCGTGCAGCGCGACGAGCCGCGCGTGGTGGCGGGCGTCGAGGCCTTCCGCGCCCTCGGTTCGCAGATCCCGGAGCTGAAGTACTGGGAGTGCGACTGGAACATCACCGACCGCCCGATCGCCTACGACTTCGCGATCAACTCGGCCGTCGAGGACACCGCCGCCCTCCAGCGCTACCTGGACCACCCGGCGCACCAGGCGGGCGTCGCCCAGTGGCGCGAGTTCGCGACCTGGGTGATCGCCGACTACGAGTTCGAGGGCTGAGCCCCTCTCCCCCTTCTCCCCCCGGGCCCCTCGCCGTCCATCGGCGAGGGGCCCGGATTTTTACCCGCCCAACTTGCCCTCAACACGTGCTTATACGGTGCTTGCACACAGTGGACATGTCTTGTGATGCTATGACCGCTTTTGACGGATGAGTCGACCGAAGTTGACATGAAGGGGTGGCGTGAACGTGCCGGCCAGTGCAGCGCCCCAAGTCCCGCCCCAGAACGAGGCCGGGGCCCCGGACACCCCGCGCCCCCGACCCCAGAGCACCCGCGGCGCCGACACCCGCGCCCTCACCCAGGTGCTCTTCGGGCAGCTCAAGAACCTGGAGCCGGGCAGCCCCGAGCACCACCGCGTGCGCGGGGCCCTGATCGAGGCCAACCTGCCGCTCGTGCGGTACGCCGCCGCCCGCTTCCGCAGCCGCAACGAGCCGATGGAGGACGTCGTCCAGGTCGGCACGATCGGCCTGATCAACGCCATCGACCGCTTCGACCCCGACCGCGGCGTCCAGTTCCCCACCTTCGCCATGCCGACCGTCGTCGGCGAGATCAAGCGCTACTTCCGCGACAACGTCCGCACCGTGCACGTCCCCCGCCGCCTCCACGAGCTGTGGGTGCAGGTCAACGGCGCCACCGAGGACCTGACCACCGCACACGGCCGCTCCCCCACCACCGCCGAGATCGCCGAACGCCTCAAGATCGGCGAGGACGAGGTGCTCGCCTGCATCGAGGCCGGCCGCTCCTACCACGCCACCTCCCTGGAGGCGGCCCAGGAGGGCGACGGACTGCCCGGCCTGCTCGACCGGCTCGGCTACGAGGACCCCGCGCTCGCCGGGGTCGAGCACCGCGATCTCGTCCGCCACCTACTCGTCCAGCTCCCCGAGCGCGAGCAGCGGATCCTGATGCTCCGCTACTACAGCAACTTGACGCAATCTCAGATCAGTCAGGAACTCGGCGTCTCCCAGATGCATGTGTCAAGGCTCCTCGCCCGGAGCTTCGCCCGGTTGAGATCCGCAAATCGGATCGAGGCGTAACCAGAACGGGTAGACCGTTTCAGAGCAGTTTTTCGGCATGCCAAATGCCGCACACCCCTTGTTTCCTGCGGATATTCACCCTCGCCATGTCGACAAGTCACTACAGCGTGTTGCCGACATGTGACATTCTGCAGGAACCGCGTTTGCCGCAGCCCCGCCTCCGGTATTCAGGTGGAGGCTGCGTTCCTCAGATGGTCGTGGCCATCACGACCGTCCGCGACCTCAAAGGGGGTGGCATGTCCGCAGAACAGGGCAGCTCGAAGGTGCTCACGCTCACGCCCATGCCCGCGTCCATGCAGACGCCCGTTCCCGCGCAGACGCCCGTGCCCACGCAGACGACGGCACCGACGGCCGCCGAGGCCACGGCGACGACGACGCTCACCGCCACCGGCGCCACGGCCACCGAGCCCGAGGAGGCGCTCGTCGCCCCGCCGGCCGTCACGTCGGAGGCCCTCGACACCCGCACCCTCTCCCGCTCCCTGTTCCTGCGCCTGCGCGCCCTCGACGAGGAGGGCGCCGCCGCGGACAGCCCGGAGCGGACCTACGTCCGCGACACCCTCATCGAGCTCAACCTCCCCCTCGTGCGCTACGCGGCGGCCCGCTTCCGCTCCCGCAACGAGCCGATGGAGGACATCGTCCAGGTCGGCACGATCGGCCTGATCAAGGCGATCGACCGCTTCGACTGCGAACGGGGCGTGGAGTTCCCGACGTTCGCGATGCCGACCGTCGTCGGTGAGATCAAGCGCTTCTTCCGCGACACCTCGTGGTCGGTGCGCGTGCCGCGCCGCCTCCAGGAGCTCCGCCTCGCCCTCACCAAGGCCAGCGACGAGCTCGCCCAGAAGCTCGACCGCTCGCCGACCGTGCCCGAACTCGCCGCGGTGCTCGGGGTGTCGGAGGAGGACGTGGTCGACGGCCTGGCCGTCGGCAACGCGTACACCGCCTCCTCGCTCGACTCCCCCTCCCCGGAGGACGACGGCGGCGAGGGCTCGCTCGCCGACCGCCTCGGCTACGAGGACGCGGCCCTGGAAGGCGTCGAGTACCGCGAGTCGCTCAAGCCGCTGCTCGCCAAACTCCCGCCCCGCGAGCGGCAGATCATCATGCTCCGCTTCTTCGCGAACATGACCCAGTCGCAGATCGGCGAGGAGGTCGGCATCTCCCAGATGCACGTCTCCCGGCTCCTGACCCGGACGCTGGCGCAGCTGCGCGAGGGCCTGATCGCCGACTGACCCACGGCCCCGGCGGCCGGACCGATCCCCGGCCGCCGCGCGTGGACCGAATTCCCCCGTTTCACTTCCGTGCTGACGGAGCGTCAGTCACACTGCCGCCATGGCGGTCATACGGCGAAGGAAGCGACCCGGACTCGTGGTGGTCGCGCTCTGCCTCGGCGGAGCGCTGACCGCCTGCGGCACGGGCGGCGACGGCGAGGGCTACGCGGCGGTCGGCACCGGCTCCTCGCCGAAGGGCCCGGTCCCGCCGTCCGGAACGGTCACCCTGGTCCCCCTGGACCCGGCCCCCACGACGGACCCGGGCCTCACCTCCAGCACGTCGTCCCCGTCACCGGGACCGTCAGGCGGCACCGGTACGGATACGGGCTCCGGTACGCGGACGGGCACAGCGCCCGGCGGCACGGCCACCGCACCCCCTCCCGTACCCGGCGGCCCCCCGCCCCGTACCCCGGGAAAGCCCACCGCCCCGGGCACGACGCCGGCGAAGCCACCGGCCCCGGCCCCGACGACGGCGCAGCCCGCCCCCGCGCCCTCCACCGCGCCCCCGGCACCCGCCGCGCTCACGCTCTCCGCTCCGGTGCTCACCGACGCCGACCAGCGCTGGTGCGAGAACGTCACCGTGACCTTCCGCAACACCGGTGGCACGGCGGTCCGTTCGGGCACCGTGAGCTTCGCGACCCACGTCATCGGCGCCCTGGGCGTCGACTGGGCGACCGTGCGGTCGAGTCAGCCGCTGCCCGCGCCGATCGCGGCGGGGGCGACCCGGAGCAGCACGTACCGGGTCTGCGTGGACTCCTGGCGGGTGCCGCTCGGGATGCACGTGGACACCCGCGAGGTCACCGCCGCATGGCAGTGAGCAGCAGCTCCGCGAACGCCTCGGGCTGCTCGACACAGCCCAGGTGACCGCCGGGGAACTCGACGATCCCCGCCCCGGTCAGCTCCGCGATCCGCCGGGCCGGCCCGGCCAGGGCCTCCTGCCCGGCCGACTCCCGGCCGATGCCGAGGAGCAGCTTCCCGGCGGCGGCGCGCAGCCCGTCGAGATCGGGCGCGGAGGAGGAGAAGGGGCACAGGACGTGCTCCAGGAAGACGGGCATGTTGGCCGCCATGCGGGAGGCCATGGGCCGGACGGAGGGCGGCAGCTCGCCGTGCCCCCGCTCCGGCTTCCGGCCGTCCGGCGTCTCGGCGAGCCGGGCCGTCGCGGGCCCGAGCCCCCGGGTCCGGTGCAGCTCGCGCACCTCGGCGAAGTGCTCCCGGTACGGGGCGGGGTCGGCGAGCAGCTCCACCAGGGGCGGCTCGTGCGCGACGAGACGCCGCACCCGGTCGGGGCGCGCGGCGAGCAGCGCGAGGGCCACGATGCCGCCGGAGCTGCAGCCGAAGACGTCCGCGGGCTCGTCCGGTGAGACCGCGTCCAGCACGGCGAGGGCGTCCGCGCCCCACTCGGCCACCCGCTGGTCGCCGAGCGGGCCGTCGAGCCGGCTGCGCGAGAGCCCGCGCTGGTCGTACGAGACCACGGTGCGCCCGGCGTCCGCGAGCAGGTCCGCCATCCCCTCGAACAGACCGGCGTCCCCCGCGCCGCCCGGCACGAGCAGCAGGACGGGCCCACTGCCGCGCACCTCGTGGTGGAGGACCGCCCCGGGAACCTTCAGCGTGCCGACGCGGACGGGCGGGCGGCCGGTGGTTGCGGTGGTGCCGGTGGTGCCAGTGGTGGTGCTGGTGGTGGTGCTGGTGGTGCTTCCCGTGGCGTCGGCGGTGCCTGTGGCGTCGGTGGTGTCCGTGGTGCCGGTGACGTCCATCTACTCGTTCCCCCGGTTCGTCCAGTTCGTCAGGGTGTGGTGCAGGGCGTCGAGCGAGCGCGCCCAGGACGCGGCGACGGGCCGCGTGTGGGCGAAGCCGCCGCTCAGCTCGATGTGGATGTAGCCGTGGAAGGTGCTGCGGAGCAGGCGCCCGGCGTCGGTGAGGTCCGGTTCGACCAGGCCGTATCCGCGGAGCATCCCGTAGGTGAGCTCGACGCTCCGCCGGAAGGCGGCGGTGTCGGCGACCTCGTCGAGCTCGATCCGCTGCTGGGTGGCCGCGTAGCGGCCGGGGTGGGCCAGCGCGTAGTCGCGGTAGGCGTCCGCGAAGGCGACGAGCGCGTCCCTGCCGGACCGGCCGGCCACGGCGGCGCCGATGGCCTCGTTCATCTCGCCGGAGGCGAGCAGGGCGAGCCGGACCCGCAGGTCGCGCAGGTTCTTGATGTGCGAGTAGAGACTCGCGTCCTTCACCCCGAAGCGGCGGGCGAGCGCCGACACGGTGACCTTGTCGAGCCCGGCCTCGTCGGCCAGCTCGGCGGCGGCCTGGACGAGACGGTCGACGGTGATACCGGCACGGACCATGCCGGACTCCCTTCCTAGAAGCTCTAGGAAACAAGCTAGCACCCCTAGGAAGCGGGGGGCGCGCCCTTTTCACGGGTGGCTCTCGCCTTGGTGCCTGCGCAGCAGGACGTTCGCGTCGGTCTCCGCGCTCCAGTCGAACCGCGCCCGGGCCGCGGCACGGGCGGCGGCCAGTTCGCCGCACTCCACGCAGTGCGGCACCGGCACGGGCGGCCGGCTCAGCTCGTACGTCACGCTCGCCTGCTCGTTCGCCGCCCTGACCCCGGCGCTCAGCCGCTCGGCCGGCGTCGCGGGACGCACCCGCTCCGGATCCGCCTGCCACTCCCGCCCGCCACCGAGCGGCCGCAGCATCGCGTAGGGCCCGGCCTGCCCCCGGTACTCGCCCACCTTCCGCGCCACCGGGTCGTACAGGTAGGCCCCGCACTCCGTGTGCCCTGCCATTCCTCGTTCCTTCCACGCTCACCCGATCGGGCGATTACTCTCTGTGGTCCCAGCGTTGCTCAATGGGGGAGGCGGCCACAACGCTCACCGCGTGCCAAGGCCCACTGTCACGAGGGGGGTTGGAGTGACCCAGCGGAACGCGAGAGCGGCGGGCACGGAGGCCGCGACGACGTCGGAGGTCTTCGGCGAACTCCTCCGCCACTACCGCGAGTCGGCGGGCGTGACCCAGGAGGCGCTGGCCCGCCTCGTCCCCTGCGACCGCTCGATGGTGGCGCGGGTGGAGGCGGCGAAGCGGGTCCCGCAGGAGGCGTTCGCGAGGGCGTGCGACGAAGTCCTGGGGACGGGCGGGGTGTTAGTGCGGCTGTGGGCCAAGATCGACTGGTATCCGCAGGTGGAACATCCGGACTGGTTCGAGCGTCGGGCGAAGATGGACGCGGAAGCGGTGGCACTGCGGGAATACCAGGTGCAGGTGGTGCCGGGCCTGCTCCAGGCACCGGACTATGCGTATGCCCTGCTCTCGCAGATCGCCCCACCGGACGAGGCGGAGAAGAGGGTCAGGGCCCGCCTGAGCCGCCAGCAGCGCTTCCTGACCGAGGACGGCCCTCTGTACATGGCCGTGCTCGACGAGAGTTGCCTCCGGAACGAGGTAGGCGACGCCGCAGTGATGCGCGATCAGTGCGCGCACCTGCTGGAGGTGGGCCGAAGGTCGAATTTCGTCCTTCAGATAGCTCCGGCCGGCCGCGCCGAACTCGTCCGCCCCAGCACCTCGATGTCGCTGATCCGGCTGCCGGGAGGCAAGGAATGGGTCTACTCCGAATCGCTGGGGCAAGGCCATTTCATCGGTGATCCAACCGTCTTCGCTCGCCATAGCCAGACCTATGATGTGCTCCGAGCGGACGCTCTGTCAGTGACCGAATCCGCCGCTCTGATCAGCGAGACGATGAAGGGGTACGAGCAGCATGCAGAGGCACGAACTCGACGCGTCGACCTGGATCAAGAGCAGCTACAGCGGGAACGACGGCGGAAACTGCCTCGAAGTCGCCCCCGGATTCCCCGGCCTCGTCCCCGTACGTGACAGCAAGGCCCCGGAGGGCCCTGCTGTCGTCTTCGGCCGTTCTGCCTGGGACGCATTCGTCCACAGCCTGTGAATCGTCACGCCGCCAGGACCAGGACGGCGACCGCCGGGGCCATGTAGATCAGCGGGAACGGGGCGTGCGCGTAGGCGCGGGCGCGGATCACGGTGATGACGGCGCCGGTGAAGTAGAGGACCAGCCCGATCGCGGCGGCGATGCCGATCGCCGGGACGGCGTAGCCGACCAGGAGGCCGATCGCGCCGGCCAGCTTGGCGGCGCCGAGCAGGTTCCAGATGCGGCGCGGGACGCCGTACTCGGCGAGCGGCTCGACGACGAACTTGGCGCGGGCGAAGACCGACACCCCGGAGAAGCCGGCCATGAAGGCGGCGACGGCGGTGACGACGATGGCGGTGGTGGACATCTCGGGCTCCTCTGCGGGCGGTTGCCGTCGCGGTGACGGTTTCACTGCACTGACACCGCCCGTCGGGAACGTGTGACACCGCCGCCGAAATTTTCTTCCGAGGTCTGAGACCCGGGTCGTATTCGCGCTCGCCCCGGCGGCGGAGGCGGATGGGACGCGAGGTCGACGACCCGCCCCCGCGGTCGGGGCGAGGGTCATGGCATGAACGATGACGGACGGAAGAAGCCGAGGGGCCGGAGGGCCCCGTGGGTGTCGGCGCTGTGGGGCCTGGCCTATGCCGCGTTCGGGCTGGTGGGGGTGGTGAGCGGGACACCGCTGTTCGGGGGCGGCGGCGCCGCGCTCGACTGGGCGGTCGTGGCCGTGGGTGCGTGGGCGGCGGTGGCCGGTTGGGCGGTGGTGCGGTACGGGCCGCGGCCCGGGCTGCGGGCGCTGCTCTGGGTGGCCTGCGGACTGGCCGGCCTCGCCGCGTTCGGTCTGCTGATGGACGTGATCACACAGGTCTTCGCGCAGGAGGTGGACAGTTGGGCGGCGGCAGCGAACCGGCTGCTCGCGGCCGTCGGGGCGGTGGCTCTCACGGCGACCGCCCGCTCCCTCGGTCCGCCGTCGCCCCGGGGGACCGTCCCGGCGGCGCCGTCCGCGGCCCCCGCCCGGGTCCAGCTGGTCGCCTGGGCGGGGACGGCGGCCTTCCTCCCGTACGCGGCGATGAAGCAGGTGTGGGCGTGGGGCGGCAGCTACGCCGGGGTGGACAAGGAGCGGATGCTCGCGGTCTCCGAGCGCAACGGGGCCTCGGGGACCTGGCTCACGCTGGAGTCCTGGGGCCTGGACCCCACCGTGCTGCTGGCCGCGCTCGGCGTCTTCCTGCTCTGGGGGCTGCTCCGCCCGTGGGGCCAGGTCTTCCCGCGCCCGGTGCCGTTCCTGCGCGGCCGTCGGGTGCCGCGCTGGCTCCCGTTGACCCCGGCGCTGCTCGGCGCCGCCACCCTCGCGCCGTACGGGGTGGTCGGGATCGGGTACTGCGCCCTGGCCACGGCCGGGGTGGTGACCATGCGGCAGGGCGACTTCGCGAGCTCCGGGGACATGCTGCTCGCCGCCTGGCCCGGCATGATCGCGTTCGGCGGGTACGGGGTCGCCCTCGCCGTCGCGGCCCGCTCGTACTGGGTGCGGACCCGCCGCCTGCCGGCCCGCCCTCAGGGCCCGCCGCCGGGCCGCTCTCCGGTCGGGCCTTTCGTCGGAACGCCGTCCGCGTCCACGACGGGCTGTCATGATCATCAAGCGGCCTCGCCGTCCCCGCCGGGGAGCCGCGCCGCGACAGCGTGACCTACGGAAGGAACCCGGCATGCGCAAACTCGTCCATTACGTCGCCACCACTCTCGACGGCTTCATCGCGGGGCCGGAGGGCGACGACCCCACCGGCCCCAACGGCTTCTGGCCCATCACGGAGGACTACATACAGCACCTCGTGGCCGAGTACCCGGAGACGCTGCCCGTCCAGGCCCGGCAGGCGCTGTCCGTCACCGCGGAGGGCACGCACTTCGACACGGTGCTGGAGGGGCGGCGCAGCTACGAGATCGGTCTCGCGGCCGGCGTCACCGACGCCTACCCGCACCTGCGGCACCTGGTGTTCTCCCGGACGCTGACCGAGAGCCCGGACCCGGCCGTCGAGCTGGTCGCCGAGGACCCGGTGGCGGTCGTGCGCGAGCTCAAGCAGCAGGAGGGGAAGGACATCTGGCTGCTCGGCGGCGCCGAGCTCGCCGGCTCGCTCTACGCCGAGATCGACACGCTGATCCTCAAGGTCGGCCCGCTGACCATCGGCGACGGGATCCCGCTGTTCTCCCGCAAGGCCGCCTTCGACCCGCGCACGTGGACGCTCGCGGACCACACGGTCCTCAAGAGCGGCGCGGTGTTCCTCACCTACACGCGCGCGGCGCAGCCCCAGGCCTGATCGTCGGGGCGGTGGCACCGCCCGGCGAAGGGCGGCGCCCCCTCGGGAGGGGGCACCGCCCTTCGCCGGCGTCCGGGCGCCTGCCGGCGAGGCTGACCCGGCTCGGCCCGCCGGCCGGGGTCTGACCCGGCTCAGCCGGCCGCGCCGGGTCAGGCCCGGCCCGCCGGGTCGATCGCCGCGCCCAGCAGCTCCGCCGCCACCGTCGTCCCGTCGGTGCGGATCGCGTCGGCCACGGCCTTCGCGCGGGCGCCGGTCTCGGGGGTCAGGGCCGTCCCGAGCGCGGCCGACAGGGACGCGGCGGTCAGGGCCGAGCCCTCGTGGGCCGCGCCGATGCCCAGCTCGGCCACCCGGGCCGCCCAGTAGGGCTGGTCCGCCATCTGCGGCACGACGACCTGCGGGGCGCCCACGCGGGCGGCCGTGGTGGTCGTGCCCGCGCCGCCGTGGTGGACGACGGCGGCCACGCGCCCGAACAGCGCCTGCTGGTTGACCTCGCCGACCACGAAGCAGTCGTCGCCCTCGTCGGTCGGTGCCAGGCCGGCCCAGCCGCGGGAGAGGAGGACGCGCCGGCCCTGCGCGCGGACCGCCTCGACCGCCGCGCGGGCGACGTCCTCCGCGTCGCGTACGGGCATGCTGCCGAAGCCCACGAACACCGGCGGGGTGCCGGCCTCCAGGAACGCCTCCAGATCGGCCGGGAGCGGGCGCTCGTCCGGACGGATCCACACGCCCGTCTGCACGACGTCCAGGTCGGCCGGCAGGCGCCAGGGGGCGAGGGTCGCGTCCGCCGCCAGCCAGGGGCGGTCGGTGAAGACGTGGGCGCGCACGTCGCCGGCCGGCGGCAGGCCGACCGAGGCCCGGTGGGCGTCGACCGCCTCCCCGAACAGCTCGTTCAGGGTCTCGGCGTTCAGGTCCCACAGCACCCGGTTGTCGGTGACGTCCGCCGGGAGCGGGCGGCCCGGCCAGGCGAGCGGCGGGTGGTGCGGCGACGGCAGGTAGTTCGGGAAGTAGGAGACGAAGAAGTAAGGGATGCCGAGCTTGTCGGCCACCGCCCGCGCGGCGGCCGCGGCCGGGACCAGGCCGGTCGCCACGATCGCGTCGCACCCCTCGGCCACCGGGGCGACCGCCGCGTATGTCGTCGCGATCAGCCGGGCGGCGCGCTCGGACATGCTCAGCGGCTTCTGCGACGTCGCCGCGCCGGTCACGGCCTCGGTCGCCATCTCCTTCAGCGACCGCCCGAGCGGCACCAGCGGCAGGCCGGCGCCTTCGAGGAGCTCCGCGAAGTCCGGGGGCGCGCACACCCGCGCCTCCACGCCCAGCTCCCGCAGCCGCACCGCGAGCCCGACCATCGGCTCGACGTCCCCGCGCGACCCGTACGACAGCAGCAGCACACGCATCTCAAGACCCCCATGACTCGGCGTTCCGGCTCGGTGCCAAGTCGATCATGAAGAGGGGTGGGGCCGCCTCGCGTACGCGGAAATGCCGCCGGAAAGCCCAAGATCGAAATGCGTTCACTTTATGTCGCTCATAGGTTGCGTTCCGTAGTCACCTCGAGCGGATAGGGACGGATGTGTTCAGACGTACAAGACGTGCCACTGCCTTCGCGGGAGCGACCGCGGCGACCGTGACGGCCACGGCGGTCGCCGCGGTCGCGGCGGTCGTGGGCGTACCGACGGGGGCCGCCGCCCAGGAGTTCGTGCCGTGCGGGCAGGCGGCGCTGAAGAGTGCCATCGCCCAGGCGAACGCGGCCCCGGGCCCCAGCCTGCTCATCCTCTCGCCCGGCTGCCTCTACACCGTGACGACGCCGCACAACGCCTCCAACGGCCTGCCGGTGATCACCAGCCAGATCACCCTCGTCGGCAACGGCAGCACGATCAGGCGGAGCACTCAGACGGGTACGCCGGACTTCCGCCTCTTCGAGGTCAGCGGACCGAACGGCGACCTGCGGCTCGGCGGCCTGACCGTGCGGAACGGGCGCCTCTCCACGGGCTACGGGGGCGGCGTCTGGGTGCACGACGGCGGCAGGCTCTCGGTGGACCGGAGCAAGGTCGTCCACAACTACGCGCACGACGGCGGAGGCGGCATCGCGTCCGCGAGCAGCACGGTCAGCTTCTCGAACAGCGACCTCATGTACAACGTCAGCACCGGCGACGGCGCCGGATACCTCGACTACCCCCAGAGCGTCACGACCTTCCGGAACAGCACGGTCGGCGGCAACACCGCCCTCAGCGGCCAGGGCGGGGGGATCGAGGTGGACGGGAGGCTGACCGTGAGCGACAGCCGGGTCGTCGAGAACGCGGCCGGGGCCGACGGCGGCGGCATCATGATCGCCCCGGACGCGAACGTGACGCTGACCAACACGGTCGTCCGCAGCAACTCGTCGGCGGCCATCGGCGGTGGGATCAACACCTACGGCACGCTGCAGATGACCGGGGGCGAGGTCTTCGCCAACCGGGTCACCGAAGGGGCCATCGACAGCAGACAGGGCGGCGGCATCGCGAACCGGGGCGGGTCGGTCACGCTCAACAGCACGCGGGTGACGAACAACGCCGCCCTCAACGCGCCGGGCGGCATCCTCAACTCCGGAGGTCAGGTGGTGCTGAACTCGACCATCGTCGCGGAGAACCTGCCCACCAACTGCGACCCCGGCACCGTGCCCGGCTGCACGGGCTGACCGGCTGACCGGGCTGACCGGCTGCAGCGGCTGACCGGCTGACCGGCACCGGCGCCGACGCGCCAAGAGGGCGGTCGCGTCAGGAGCCCACCACAGCTCCTGGCCCGGCCGCCCTCTTCGGGGCCCGTCGGCTGACGCCGCTCAGCCCAGCGCCAGCCAGGCCACGCCCGCCAGGACGGCGATCGCGACGATCACGCCGACGATCAGGCCGACACGGGGGCCGGAGGACGGTGCGGCGACCTGGTGCTGCTGTCGCTGCGGGGTGCCCTCGTCGACGAAGGCGCGGAACATCTGGGTGCTGCCGGCGGGGTCGTAGGAGCCCTCGGGGCCCTGAGCGCCCTGGCCGTACGGTGCTTGGGGGTTGTGTGCCATGGCCCGGACCCTAGCGAAGTCGACCTCGCCGCCCCAAGCCCTGGTCATGTCCCCTTCCCGGGACCTGCACCTTCCCTCCCCGCGCGGACCGCCGTCGGGCCCCTCTCCGCCTCCCTCCGGCCGCTTTGCCGATTCTTTAGCGCGCTTTGACCGATTTAGTTTGCCTGAAGCAACCATCCATCTCTATGGTTGCTCTAAGCAACAAGATGTAGGGGTCACGGTGGAGAAGCCGAACCGGTACGAGAACCTCGCCCGCCAGGTGAGCGCCATCGGCGCGGTCAAGCGGGGCATGGCACGTTCCCTGCCCGCGGACTGCCCGGGGGGCTCGGCCATCGTGCTCGCCCTGCTCAAGCACCACGGGGACATGCGGATGGGCCGCGTCTCCGAGCTCATGGGGGTCGACACGTCGGTCAGCAGTCGGCATGTGGCCCACACCGCGGACCGCGGCTGGGTCGAACGACTGCCCGACCCCGTCGACAAGCGCTCCCGCATCCTGCGCCTCACCCCCGCGGGCGAGGACAAGTTGGCCGAACTCGACCGTCGGCTGACCGTCACGCTCGCCCGCCACCTCGAGGAGTGGTCCGACGACGACGTCGAACTGCTCACCACCCTGCTCGCCCGCCTCCGCGATTCCTTCGGGGACTGCCGGGCGCACCACGTCTGAGAACGAAGGAAGTTCATGGCTACGACCTCGCCCGACGCCGGTGTGCGGGACGGCCTCACCAGTCAGGGGGGCGCCGCTCCCATGACGCACCGGCAGATCATGGAGGCGCTGTCCGGGCTCCTGCTCGGCATGTTCGTCGCCATCCTGTCCTCGACGATCGTCTCCAACGCCCTCCCCCAGATCATCACCGACCTCGGCGGCGGCCAGTCCGCGTACACCTGGGTCGTCACCGCCGCCCTCCTGTCGATGACGGCGACCACCCCGCTCTGGGGCAAGCTCGCGGACCTCTTCTCCAAGAAGCTGCTGGTCCAGATAGCCCTGGTCATCTACGTCGCGGGGTCGGTCGTCGCCGGACTGTCCCAGAACACCGGCATGCTCATCGCCTGCCGCGTGGTCCAGGGCATCGGCGTCGGCGGTCTGACCGCCCTCTCCCAGATCATCCTGGCCGCCATGATCGCCCCGCGCGAGCGCGGCCGGTACAGCGGCTACCTCGGCGCCACCTTCGCCGTCGCCACCGTCGGCGGCCCGCTGCTCGGCGGCGTCATCACCGACACCGACTGGCTCGGCTGGCGCTGGTGCTTCTACGTCGGCGTGCCCTTCGCGATCATCGCGCTGCTGGTCCTGCAGAAGACCCTCAAGCTCCCCGTCGTGAAGCGCGAGGTCAAGGTCGACTGGGCCGGTGCCTTCTTCATCAGCGCCGCCGTCTCCCTGCTCCTCATCTGGGTCACCTTCGCCGGCGACAAGTACGACTGGATGTCCTGGCAGACCGCCGTCATGGTGGGCGGCTCCGTCCTGCTCGGCGCGGTCTTCGTCCTCGTCGAGTCCAAGGCCTCCGAGCCGATCATCCCGCTGCGGCTCTTCCGCAACCGCACGATCGCGCTCGCCTCGACGGCCTCGCTCTTCGTCGGTGTCGCGATGTTCGCCGGCACGGTCTTCTTCAGCCAGTACTTCCAGCTGGCCCGCAACGAGTCGCCGACGATGTCCGGCGTCCTCACCATCCCGATGATCGGCGGCCTGTTCGTCTCCTCGACGGTCTCCGGCATGATCATCACCAAGACCGGCCGCTGGAAGGCCTGGCTGGTCAGCGGCGGCGCCCTCGCCGCCGGCGGCCTCGGCCTGCTCGGCACCATCCGTTACGACACGGAGTACTGGCACATCGCGATCTTCATGGCGGTCCTCGGCCTCGGCCTCGGCATGATGATGCAGAACCTGGTCCTGTGCACCCAGAACCAGGTCGCCCCCTCCGACCTCGGCGCCGCCTCCTCCGTCGTCACCTTCTTCCGCTCCCTGGGCGGTGCGATCGGTGTCTCGGCGCTCGGCGCGGTCATGGCCCACCGGGTCACCGACTACGTCAAGGACGGCCTGACCGAGCTCGGCCCGAAGGCCGCGGCGGCCCTGGGCCAGGGCGGCGGCGGTGGCGGCATCCCCGACATGGACAAGCTGCCCGCCCCGATCCGCACGGTCATGGAGAGCGCGTACGGCCACGGCGTCGGTGACGTCTTCCTCTACTCGGCGCCCTTCGCGCTGCTCGCCTTCCTGGTGACGCTGTTCATCAAGGAGGTCGCGCTGAAGAGCAACTCCGTGAAGGCGGACGAGAAGACGGACGTGAACGCGGACGTCAAGGCGGACGTGAAGGCGGCCGAGTAGGGCGGCAGGAAAG
Organism: Streptomyces sp. NPDC053431; assembly: GCF_044544925.1. Classification (NCBI taxonomy): domain Bacteria; kingdom Bacillati; phylum Actinomycetota; class Actinomycetes; order Kitasatosporales; family Streptomycetaceae; genus Streptomyces; species Streptomyces sp. NPDC053431. The sequence continues at coordinate 116,730 of NZ_JBITXX010000003.1, forward strand.
GACTCCCGGCCGCGCTTCGAGCGGAGGCGCGGCCGGGTGGAATACGGAGCGGCGGGCAGGGGACGGCCCGCCGCTCCGTCATGTCCGCCCGCGGACGGGCCCGGGGCCCGTCCGGGAGTCCTGTGCGGGAGTCCTGTGCGGGAGTCCTGTGCGGGAGTCCTGTGCGGGAGTCCTGTGCGGGAGTCCTGTCCGGAGTCTTGTACCCGGGGTCGGCCTCAACTAGCCTGCGTCGCCAGACCGCTGCTCGTCCGTCCGGGATAACCGAAGGCCCTTCGCCCCGAAACCCCTCACCGGGAATCGGAGCCCGCCATGGACCTTCGCCTGCTGTCGCTCTCCTTCTGCGCGTCCGCCGCCGGCCTGGCCGAGGCGATCCTCACCGGCATCCTGCCGTCCGTCGCCTCCGACCTCGACGTCTCGCTCAGCCTCGCCGGCCAGCTCACCAGCATCTTCTCCCTGAGCTTCGCCGTCGCCGCGCCGTTACTCGGCCGGCTGACCTGCGGGGCGGACAGCCGCCGGCTGCTCGTGATCACGCTGCTGGTGTTCGCCGCCTTCAACGCCGGTGCCGCGCTGAGCCCCGGCTTCGTCACGCTCCTGCTGATGCGCGTCGGCATGGCCACCTGCTGCGGTCTCCTGGTCACACAGGCCGGCCTGCTGGCGGTGGATCTGGCGTCGGCGGCGCGGCGCGGGCGCGCCATCGGCCTGATCTTCACGGGCATCAGCGGAGCGCTGGTGCTCGGCGTTCCGGCCGGTGTACTGGTCGACGCATGGTTCGGCTGGCGCTGGGTCTTCGCCGGTATCGCCCTCTACGCGCTTCCCCTGGCCGCCCTGCTGCGCGTCGCGCTGCCGCCCCGCGTCCTGGACGGCCGCGCCGACGGCGCGGCGTACCTGCGCCACCTGCGCGACCCCGCGCTCAACCTGGCGCAGCTGGTGTCGATCCTGCTGCTCGGCGGGCACTTCACCCTGTTCGCCTACCTCACGCCCTGGTTCCGGCAGGCGGCGGGGATCACCGACAGCCGGCGCATCGCCCTGACCCTGCTGCTGATCGGCCTGGCGGCCGTCGGCGGCGGCTACCTCGGCGGCCGGCTGAGCGATCGCCTCGGCCCGCGCCGGGCGCTGGTGATCGTGCCGCTGCTGTTCGCCGCGTCGATGCTCGCGATTCCCCTGAGCCTCGGACATCCCTGGCTGCTGCTCGCCGCGTTGATGATCTGGTCCACCATCAGCTGGATGATCTCGCCGACGGTGCAGAGCTACCTTCTCGCCGGTGATCCGGCCGACGGCGGCGTCGGCGTGGCGCTGAACACCTCGGCGATGCATCTGGGCGTGGTCCTCGGCGCCGCGACGGGCGGCGCGGTGATCAGCCTGGTCGGCATCGCCCGGGCGCCCTGGGCCGGCCTCGCGCTGGTGGCGCTCTCGGTGGTCAGCGCCGCACTCTCCTGCCGGCTGCGGCGGAAGCGCGACGGCGCCCCGCTCACCCGTCCTGGGTCCCCCGCTCCCCGGCGCGCCGGTCGACCATGACCTCGATACCGGCGACCAGGACGTCCAGGGCGTAGTCGAAGTCGCGGTCCCAGATCTCGGTGACGCTGCCGTGCGAGGCCCGCTCGTCGAGGATGTCCGTCATGGGCGCGAGGGCCTCCGCGAACGACGGTTCGTCGCGGAAGGCCTTCATCGACTCCCCGTAGAAGTCGTCCTGCGACATCCCGGCCTCCGCCGCACGGCGCTGGAACTGGGCCTCGATCGTCCCGTAGCCGTACACGAACTGGAAGACCGCCGACATCGCGCTGGGCTGCCGGTCGAGCGGCAGCCCGGTGCCGCGGATCGCGTCCTGGATCTTGACGCCGACGGCGAGCGCGTTCGGGCCGATGTTCAGGTACTGCCCGGCACTGGCCGACATCCACGGGTGGCGGACCAGCATCCGGCGGTAGTCCAGGGCGATCACCCGGATCCGGTCCCGCCAGTCGCCGGCGGCGTCGACGGCGGCCAGGTCCACCTCCCCGTAGCAGGTGTCGACCGCGTACTCGATGATGTCGTCCTTGGTGTCCACGTACCAGTACAGGGACATCGCGGTCACGTTCAGCTCGGTCGCGAGCTTGCGCATCGACAGCTTGGCCAGGCCCTCCTCGTCGAGCATCCGGATCGCCGCGGCGACGATCCGCTCCCGGTCGAGCCCGGCCGGGCCGCCCCCGCTGCGGGCGGCCCGGTTCTCCAGCCAGACGCTGGAACGCGCCGGGTTCTTGGCCCTGTCGGCTGCCTTGACCATCGCGTCCCTCCGCATGTCAGTGATCCGGGACCATGCTAGGCAGCCATCTCGTGCCGCTTCGCCCGCTCCTCCGTGCGCTCGGCCCGCTTCAGCAGGAAGGCCGCCAGGAGACCACCGGCGAAGACGGCCACCGCGCCGACCAGCTGACTGGTCTGGAGGCCCGAGGCGAAGGCGTCGGAGATCTGCTGCCGCTCGGCGTCGCTGCCCGCCGCGGCCAGGGCGGCCGGGAGGGAGGTTGCGGTGACGGTGACGAGGGCGGCGAAGCGGGCGTTGAGGACGGCGCCGAGGATCGCGACGCCGAGGCCGTTGCCGAACTCGGCGAGGGTGCCGTTGACGCCGGCGCCGACACCGGCCTTCTCCGGCGGGATCGCGCTCATGATCGCGTTGGCCATGGCCGGGTTGGAGAGCGCGATGCCCGCGCCCATCAGGACCAGGCCGAGCAGCATGCCGCCGTACGTGCCGTCGGTGCCGCCGCCGAGCAGGGCGATCGAGGTGAGGCCGCCGGCGACCAGGCTGAGGCCGAGCGCGACGGACGGGGCCGTACCGATCTTCATGACGAGCTTCGGGCCGATGCCGGAGAGGTTGAGGACGACGATCGTCAGCGCGAGCGGCGCCATCCGCAGACCCGCCTCCAGGGGCTCGTAGCCGAGGACGAACTGCAGGTGCTGGGTGAGCAGGAAGAGCGAGCCGCCCATGCCGAGCATCACCAGGATCGCGCCGGCGACGGCGCCAACGAACTTCTGGTTGCGGAAGAAGTGCATGTCGAGCATCGGGTACGGGATGCGCAGCTCCCACGTCACGAAGCCGGCGAGGACGGCCAGGCCGATGACGGCCGGGACCAGGACCTGGGCCGAGGTCCAGCCGTGCTCCGGGCCGGTGATGATCGCGTAGACGACCGAGGACATGCCGATCGTGGAGAGCAGCGCGCCGAGCAGGTCGGGGCGCTCACCCTGCGGGTTCTTCGACTCGGGGACCAGCTTGAGGACGGCGACCAGGCCGACGGCGGCGACCGGGATGTTGATCAGGAAGATCATTCCCCACCAGAAGTGGTCGAGGATCGCGCCGCCGATCAGCGGGCCCGCGGCGAAGCCGAGGGAGCCGATGGTGGCCCAGATGGCGATGGCCTTGACCCGCTGGGAGTCGTCGAAGATCTGCATGACGACGGCGAGGGTCGTGGTCATCAGGAGCGCCCCGCCGACGCCCATGCCCGCGCGGGCGGCGATCAGCTGCCCGGTCGAGTCGGCGAGTCCGGCGGTGAGCGAGCCGAGACCGAAGAGCGCGAGGCCGAGGGCGAGCAACTTCTTGCGGCCGTAGCGGTCGGCGGCGTTGCCCGCGGTGAGCAGCAGGCCGGACTGGACGAGCGAGTAGGCGTTGATCATCCACTGGATGTCGCTGGTGGACGCGTGGAGCTCGGTGGTCAGCGAGGGGATGGCGACGCTGAGCACGGTGTTGTCGAGCAGCACGGTGAGCTGGGCGAGGCAGATGACGCCGAGGATCAGCCAGCGCTGCGGGTGGCCGCCGGTCGCGGCCCGTTCGTTCGCGGCGGTCGTCGCCGTCATGGGAACTCCTTATACGGTGTACGAGGCAGGTTCTCGTACACCGTACAGGAGTCCTCGTACGCCGTATAGGAGATTTTCCGGTCGGCCCTCCCGGGGGCTACTTCCTGCTGGTCAGGTCGTAGAAGGTGGCGCTGCCGACGGTGACCTTCTCGAAGGTGGCCTCGACCCACGAGCTGATCTGCGAGCCGTTGCCGCCGGCTCCGAAGCCGCCGCCGGAGGCGATGAAGTAGTGGATCCTCCCCTCGGCCACGTACTGCTTGAACCGCGTGAGGGTCGGCGACGGGTCACTGCCGTTGAAGCCGCCGATCGCCATCACGGGCTTCTCGGTGGCGAGCTGGTAGCTGGCCGCGTTCTGGGCGCCGATGGCGGCGGCGACCCAGGTGTAGGAGTCGGCGTCGGCCAGGAGCTTCCGCTCCGCCTCGGTGCCGACGCCGGCCCCGTTGAGGAGGCCGCCCATGCCGCCCGGACCGCCGACCTGGTTCTCACCGGTCGCGCCGGGGGCCTGGCCGCCGCCCGGGAACCGGCCCGCGCCCTGCCCGCCGGCGCCGGGCAGCTGCCCCTGGCCCTGACCCTGACCCTGACCCTGGCCCGCACCGGGACCGCCGCCCGGGAACTGGCCCTGGCCCTGGCCCGCACCGGGACCACCGCCCGGGAACTGGCCCTGACCGCCCGGGATCTGCCCCTGGCCGCCCGGGGGCTGTCCCTGCCCGCCCTGCCCGCCCTGCCCGCCCTGGCCGCCCGGGCCGCCCGGGCCGCCCACGAAGAACATCCGGCCGTTGCCCGGCCCACCGCGCATGCCGCCCGGGCCCGCCATGCCCGCCGGGCCCGCCGTCACGATCGAGCCCTGGTGGCCGTCGGCCACCGTCGCCAGGGTGTACGCGAACGGGCCCGCGAGGCCCGCCGCGAGGCCGAGACCCGCCGCCGCGAAACCGAGGCGGCGGTCCACCCGGCCCGCGAGCAGCAGGCCGAGCGCCGCCGCGCAGCCGGCCACGAGCACCGTCCAGCGCAGCCACGGCAGCCAGTCCGCCGTGCGGCCGAGCAGCACCCAGCCCCACACCGCCGTCAGCGCGACCGAGGCGGCGAGCGCCGCCGCGGCCGGGAACCGGGTCCGCTCCTCCCACAGCACCGCCGCGCCCATGCCGACCAGGGCGGCCACGTACGGGGCCATGGCCACCGTGTAGTACTCGTGGAAGATGCCGGCCATGAAGCTGAAGACGCCCGTCGTCAGCAGCAGCGAGCCGCCCCACACCAGGAACGCCGCGCGCGCCGTGTCCGTACGCGAGGCCCGCCAGGTCACCACGAGACCGGCGACGAGCAGCAGCAGCGCGGCCGGCAGCAGCCAGGAGATCTGGCCGCCGATCTGGTCGCCGAACATGCGGCCGATGCCGGTCTCGCCCCAGCCACCGCCACCACCGCCGGGCCGGGTCGGCGGCTCCATGCCCGCCGGCAGGTCCAGGCCCGCCGGCAGGTCCCCGGTCACCCGGGCCGCGCCGCGGCCGCCGCCCCCGACGCTGCCGACCTCGTCGCCGTTGAGCCGGCCGAGTCCGTTGTAGCCGAAGGTCAGCTCCAGGAAGCTGTTGTTCTGCGAGCCGCCGACGTACGGACGGGAGGACGCCGGCCACAGCTCGACCAGCGCCACCCACCAGCCCGCCGAGACGACGAGCGCGAGCCCGCCCAGGCCCAGCCGGCCGAAGCGCCGCGCCGGACCGCCCGGCGCGCACACCAGGTACACGAGCGCCAGCACCGGCAGGATCAGGAAGGCCTGCAGGGTCTTGGCGAGGAACGCGAAGCCGAGCGCGATCCCGGCCCACACCAGCCACCGCGCCGCGCCCCTGTCCAGCTCCAGGGCGCGCAGCACGCAGTAGACCGCGACCGTCATGAGCAGGGCGAGCAGCGCGTCCGGGTTGTTGAAGCGGAACATCAGCGCGGCCACCGGGGTGAGCGCGAGGACCGCGCCCGCGATCAGCCCCGCCCCCGCGCCGAAGCGGCGCCGGACCGCCGCGTACAGGACGGCGACCGTACCGACGCCCATCAGCACCTCGGGGACCAGGATCTGCCAGGAGCCGAGTCCGAAGAGGCGCACGGACAGCGCCATCGGCCACAGGGCGGCCGGCGGCTTGTCGACGGTGATGGCGTTCGCCGCGTCGAGCGAGCCGAAGAAGAAGGCCTTCCAGCTCTGGCTGCCGGCCTGGACGGCGGCGGAGTAGAAGGAGTTGGCGTAGCCGCTCGCGCTCAGGTTCCAGAGGTAGAGGGCGGCGGTCGCGAGGAGCAGGCCGTAGAAGGCGGGCCGCACCCAGGGCGCGTCCTCGGGCCGCCCGCGCCACAGGCGCTGCGGTCGGGTCAGGGAGTTCATCGAGAGGTCCTTTTGCCGGTGGCGCGCTCCGGGAAGACCCAGAGCCGGAAGAGGAGGAAACGCACGACGGTCGCGGCGAGGTTGGCGACGATCAGCACGGCGAGCTCGGTCGAGTGCGCCGGATCGCCGGTCGCGGCGCCGAGCGCGGCGAGGGAGCCGCTGGTCAGGGCGAGCCCGATGCCGAAGACGACGAGGCCCTGCGCCTGGTGGCGGGCGGCCCGGTCCCGGCCCCGCACGCCGAAGGTGAGCCGGCGGTTGGCCGCCGTGTTGGCGACGGCGGACACCAGCAGGGCGCCGGCGTTGGCGACTTGGGGCCCGACGCCGAGCCGGAAGAGGGAGTAGAGGGCCAGGTAGAAGAGCGTCGACAGGGCGCCGACCACGCAGAAGCCGACCAGCTGGCGGGCCAGCCCGCCGGGCACACCGCTGAGTTCGCGGTCGCGCGGGTCGTCACCGAAGGGCCGGGCGAGGCGGTCGAGCGGCAGCGAACCGGTCGCCAGGGCCCGCCCCACCCGCCAGACGCCCTTCAGGTCGTCGGTGGCGGTCCGCACGATGTGCACGGTCGAGTCGGGGTCGTCGACCCAGTCGACCGGCACCTCGTGGATGCGCAGCCCGGCCCGCTCGGCGAGCACCAGCATCTCGGTGTCGAAGAACCAGCCGGTGTCCTCGACCATCGGCAGCAGCCGCTCGGCGACCTCCCGCCGGATCGCCTTGAAGCCGCACTGGGCGTCCGAGAAGCGGGCGGCGAGCGAGCCGCGCAGGATCAGGTTGTACGCCCGCGAGACGAACTCCCGCTTCGGCCCGCGCACCACGCGCGAGGAGCGGGCCAGCCGCGAGCCGATCGCCAGGTCGGAGTGGCCGGAGATCAGCGGGGCGACCAGCGGGAGCAGCGCGTTGAGGTCGGTGGACAGATCCACGTCCATGTAGGCGAGGACGGGCGCGTCCGAGGCCGACCACACCGTCCGCAGCGCCCGGCCGCGGCCCTTCTCCTCCAGCCGTACGCAGCGCACGGCGTCGGGCAGCCGGGCGGCGAGCGCACGGGCCACGTCCGGGGTGCTGTCGGTGGAGGCGTTGTCGGCGACGGTGATGCGGAAGTCGTACGGGAAGGTGCGGTGGAGGTGCTCGTGGAGCCGCAGCACGCACGGCTCCAGGTCCTTCTCCTCGTTGTAGACGGGGATCACCACGTCGAGGACGGGCCGGCCGGCCGCGCCCACGGGGAGGTGCTCCCGGGCGGGAAGGGTTTCGGCGGACACTGTCGTTTGCATGTCCCCGACCCTTCCGAGGCCCGCTGTCACGGCCGTGTGGCGAGGCTGTGGTCCGCCTGTGAGTGGGCGGCGGGTGGGTGGGCCGGCCGCCTGGCAGGGGCGTCAGCGCCGGTGCGGTGCCGGCCTGATGGTGACCGCTGTCGGTGCGCCGACGTGCCGAGGCCGCCGTGCCGGCAGCGCCGTGCCGGTACCGGCCTACCGGTACCGGTAGGCCGGCGCGTCGGGGCGCTCCCCGGTGGTCACCGACGACGGGGCAGGCGTACGGCGAAGAGGGTGCGGCCGGGCCGGCTGTCGACGCTCACCTCGCCGCCGTGGGCGAGCGTGACGGCCCGGACGATGGCGAGCCCGAGCCCGGTGCTGCCGGCGTGCCCATGGCCGGGGTCGCCGGCGGGCCCGGAACCGTTGCCGCCGAAGTGCCCGGCCCCCGCGCCGCCTGCGTGCCCGGCCCCCGTGCCGGCGGTGTGCCGGGACCGCGAGGCGTCCCCGCGGGCGAAGCGCTCGAAGACGGACGGCAGCAGCCCGGCCGGGATACCGGGCCCGTCGTCCTCGACCTCGACGACGGCGTGGCCGGGCTCCGTCCGGACGCGGGCGGTGACGGTCGTGCCGGGCGGCGTGTGCGTGCGGGCGTTGGCCAGCAGATTGACGAGCACCTGATGCAGCCGCGCTCCGTCCGCGGGCACCTTCACCGCGGCCCCGCCGTCGGGGAGTTCGAGCCGCCAGCGATGCCCGGGCCCGGCAGCGCGGGCGTCCGAGACGGCGTCCACCACGAGCAGGCAGAGATCGGTGCTCTCGTACGAGAGCGGCCGTCCGGCGTCGAGCCGCGCGAGCAGCAACAGGTCCTCCACCAGCCCCGTCATCCGGGTCGCCTCGGACTCGATGCGCCCGAGCGCGTGCCGGGTGTCGGGCCCGCACTCCTCGCGGCCGCGCCGGGTCAGCTCCGCGTACCCCCGGATCGACGCCAGCGGCGTGCGCAGCTCATGGCTGGCGTCCGCGACGAACTGCCGCACCCGCGTCTCGCTCTGCTGGCGCGCGTCGAGCGCCGAGTGCACATGGTCCAGCATGCGGTTGATGGCCGCGCCGACCTGCCCGACCTCCGTCCGCGGATCGACCTGCGCCTCCGGCACCCGGTGGTCGAGCGCCACCTCGCCGCTGTGCAGCGGCAGCCGGGACACCTGGGCGGCCGTCGTGGCGACCCGGCGCAGCGGCCGCAGGGCGACCCCCACGAGCACGGTCCCGGCGAGCGCGGAGGCGACGAGCCCGGCGCCGGTGACGCTCAACTCGACGACGACCAGGGTGGACAGGGCGTCCTGGACCTCGGTCAGCGGGAGGCCGATGAGATAGTCGCCGTTCCGGCCGGTCGCGTACTGCACCCGGTAGTCGCCCAGGCCGCCCGGCAGCGACACCGTGTGCGGATCGCCGTCGCGCGGGACGCCGGCGAGGGCCGCGCTCTGGGCGGCGTCGAGCATCTTCGTCCGGTACCTGGGCCCGTACACCCCGTCCTCGGGCGGCACGGACACGTCGGCCTGCGTCACCACCCCCTCGACCACCCGCGCGCCGACCGTCCCGAGCCGCGCGCCCGGCCCGATGACGAAAGCCAGGGACGTGTCGAGGCCGCCGGGCGAGGGTGACGGCACGGACGCCCCGGGCGGCGGGCCGGCGGCCCGGTTGGCGACCTCGCGCAGGCGCGTGTCGGCCTGGTCGTACAGATAGGACCGGAAGGCGATCGTCGTCACCGTGCCGATGACCGCGCAGACGACGGCGATCAGCGCGACGGCGGAGACGACCAGCCGGGTCCGCAGCGACCAGGGCCGCCCGCCCGGGCGCACGGGGAACCGCACGGCCGACTACTCCCCCGGCTTGATCAGATAGCCGGCCCCGCGCCGGGTGTGGATCATCGGGCTGCGTCCGGCGTCGATCTTCCGCCGCAGGTACGAGATGTAGAGCTCGACGACATTGGCCTGGCCGCCGAAGTCGTACGACCAGACCCGGTCGAGGATCTGCGCCTTGCTGAGCACCCGGCGCGGGTTGCGCATGAGGAAGCGCAGCAGCTCGAACTCGGTGGCGGTCAGGTGGATGGAGTCGCCGCCCCGCGTCACCTCGTGGCTGTCCTCGTCGAGGGTGAGGTCCCCGACCGTGAGCAGCGACTCGGCGCGCGCCTGCGCGGCGCCGGACCGGCGGATCAGACCGCGCAGCCGGGCCACCACCTCCTCCAGGCTGAACGGCTTGGTGACGTAGTCGTCGCCGCCCGCCGTGAGCCCCGCGATCCGGTCCTCGACGGCGTCCTTCGCCGTCAGGAACAGCACCGGGACGTCCGGCAGCTCGCGCCGCAACCGTCCCAGGACGGAGAGCCCGTCCATGTCGGGCAGCATCATGTCGAGCACGACGGCGTCGGGACGGAAGTCGCGCGCGGTCCGCAGCGCCCCGGCCCCGTCGCCCGCGCTGTGCACCTGCCAGCCCTCGTAGCGCAGGGCCATCGAGAGCAGCTCGGCGAGCGAGGCCTCGTCGTCGACGACGAGCACGCGGACGGCGGAGCCGTCGGCCCGGAGCAGATCGGTACGCGAGCGGGGAGTGGTCGCAGTCATACGCGTCACGGTCCCGGGGGCGCCTGAGACGTGTCTTTCGCTTGGCTGTGAATTCCCTGAGAACTTCCCGCCGGAGACCCGACGGAGACCCGAGGGTCTCGGCGAGGTCCCGCCGGACTCCCGACGCACTGCCGCCCGACTCCCCTCCCGCCGGACTCCCGACGCACTGGCGCCCGACTCCCCTGCCACCGAACTGCCGACGCACTGCCGCCGGCTCCCGACGGCCCGCGCGCCTACCGAGGGAGCCCGAAGAGCCGGGCCCCGTTGTCGTGGCAGACGGCCCGCAGCCAGTCGTCGCCGAGCCCGAGCCGTTCGAGGGCGTCGAGCTGGTGGACGTACGGATAGGGGATGTTGGGGAAGTCGGAGCCGAGCAGGATCCGGTCGCCGAGCCCCTCGAGCCGCTTGAGCTCCTCGGCCGGGAAGGGCGCGAGGCGCTCGCTGAAGTCGGTGAACGCCATGGTGGTGTCGAGGTGGACGCCCTCGTACCGCTCCGCGAGGCCGAGGAAGTCCCCGTACTCGGGCATGCCCATGTGCGCGACGATCAGCCGCAGTCGTGGCCGGCGGGCGAGCAGCCGCCCGACCGGCCCGGGCCCGGTGAACGCGCCGGGCGCGGGCCCGGACCCGCAATGCACGACGACGGGCGTGCCGGCCTCCTCCAGGAGCCCCCACACGTCGTCGAGCAGCGGATCGTTCGGGTCGAAGCCGCCGACCTGGAGGTGCACCTTGAAGACCCGGGCCCCTCGTTCGAGGGCCCGGCGGACGTAGGAGGGGGCGTCCGGCTCGGGGAAGAAGGTGGCGGTGTGGAGGCAGTCGGGGGTGCGGGCGGCGAAGTCGGCGGCCCAGTCGTCCAGCCACTCCGCCATGCCCGCCTTGTGCGGATAGAGCATCGAGGTGAACGCGCGCACCCCGAAGTCCCGGAGCAGCGTGACCCGGCGGTCCTCCTCCTCGCGGTAGGTGATGGGCCACGGGACGCCCGTGAGGGGGCCGGCGGAGTCGAAGTAGGCCCACACCTTGTCGAGGACGTTGCGGGGCATGAAGTGGGTGTGGACGTCGACGAGGCCGGGGAGACGGAGGCGCCGGGCGAAACGACGGATGGCCAGGGCCTCGGCTTCGGCGGGGGCCTGGCCGACGGGGTGCTCAGTGCCGGTCATGGCCATAGGTCCGCTCGACCTTGCCGATGTGCACGCGGTAGCTGTCGTACCAGTGCTCGCGCCCGTACTCCTTGGCGGCCAGGTGCTCGGGATGACTCCGCCAGGCGGCGATCCCCTCCAGGTCGCGGAAGTAGGCGACGGTGATGCCGATGCCGCCGGGGGTGCGGGCGGACTCGTAGCCGAGGAAGCCGGGGATGTCCCGGACGAGCTCGTTCATACGAGCGCTGGTCTCGGCGTACCCCTCGGGGTCGTCGGGCCGGATCGAGGTGAAGACAGCGGTGTAGTAGGGCGGTTCGAGGCCGCCCACGAGGCTCGGGGTCATGTGATCACCCTGCGGGGGCGGTGGTTGTGGTGTCCATGGACGGCCCGGGAAGGGATCCAAGACTTTACGGTTCAGCGCTTCAGGCCTTCAGCCACTCGGGCCTCCAGGCACTGGGCACTCAGGCACTCGGGCCCCCAGGCACTCGGCCACCCTCGGGCATTCAGAACAGCGATTCCTGCCCGTCCGCGCGGCCGGAGGACGGGTCGGCGGTCGCGGGGGCGGCGACGCCGGAGGCGAGGGGAACGGTGACCGCGTGACCGGCCGGCGCGGCGACCAGCTCCCACCCCGTGAGCAGCCGGGTGTCGAGGACGAGGGGCCGCCCGTCGGGGCCCAGGAGGTGCAGGTCGGGCCCGGCAGCGGCGACCAGCCGCCCGGCGAGGACCCCGCCGTCGACGCACTCGGTGACAACGAGCTCGGTGGCGACCAGCTCGGAGGAGGAGCGGGCGGAGGGCGTGAGCCCGGGCTGGGCGAGCGCCTCCAGCCGGAAGACCTCCACGTGATCACGAACCTGGCAGGGCAGCGCGTGGAGGGTCTCGGCCCAGGCGGGAACGCCGACGGCCCGCTCGTACAACTCGGCGACCTCGGCGGCTCGTTCGGCGGCGGGCGGCAGGGCGTGCCGTACGGCCCGCTTGCGGGCGTACGGGATGCGGTCGGGCACGGCGAGCGCGTGCCGGAGCACCTCCTCGGTGCGCCGCGCGGCCATGAGCGGCCCGCGCCCGAGCCAGCTGAAGGCGACGGCGCCCTGTTCGAGGAGACGGGCGTCGCCGCGCTCCTCGGCGGTGATCCCGACCTTGACCATGCCGGGCCCGAACCAGGCGAGGTACACCCGGTACGTGCGGGGGTCGTCGGCCACGGTGTCGGCGGCGACGGAGTGGGCCCGGTCGAGCCGCGCGCACTCGGGGCACCGCCCACCGGTGCTGCGGCCCGGCAGGACGGCGGTCAGGGGGCAGGCGTTGCCGCGCGCGCCGGGACAGCGCCGCTCGCCGACCGCCCGGAAGGCCATGTCCCGCCCGTACGCGAGCGCGCTGACCCGACCGCCCTCCCAACGGAGCGCGGGCACGCCGCCCCGCCACGAGATCCCGGCACTCCGCCACACCATGCGTCCAGTGTCGTACGGGCCACTGACATCGACCGGGGTCAGGGCAGCACGTACAGCAGCCCCCCGTCGGCACCGTCCGCACCGTCCGCGCCGTCCGCGCCGTCCGCCCCGGCGGCACCCTCGGCTCCGGCCGCCCCGCCCGCGTGCCGTATGCAGCCGCGCTCGACGAGCACACGGACGCAGTCGCGGACGCGTTCGGCGGTGAGGCCGGTGCGGCGGGCGACGTCCTCCAGGCGGTAGCGGACGCCGCCCCGGACGAGGGCGGGAGCGAGGTAGGCGGCGACGGCGTGGACGTCGGCGCTCTCGACGACGTTCCGCTCGCACCAGGAGTCGAGGAGCTGCTGCGGGGTGAGCGTCGCGGACCCGGAGCGCTGGGTGGGGAGCGCGAGCCGCTCCAGTGAGGCGGCGATCCGGTGCAGGTCGCGCCCGGCCTCGCGCAGCAGCTCACAGCCCTCTTCGTCGAGCCGGAGACTGCTCTCCTCCAGGCGGACGAGCACGTCGAGGAGCTGCTGCGGAAGGAGGAAACCGGTGGGGCGGACGGGGGAGGGATCGAGCCGGTGCGCCCCGTCGCGCTGCACGTCGGCGACGACCTGGGCGACCCACTCCTTGAACGGCGCGGCCTCGGCCCGGGAGGACGCGTTGACGAGCTGCACGACCCCTTCCAGACAGACCATCCGCGTCGACTTCGTGAGCCTCTTGGCCCCGGTCGCCGGGGCGATGTCGACCGGAAGCTCCCCGAGGGTCGTGTGCAGCGCGGGCCCGACGTACGCCCGGAGGGCCTGCCGGGCACTGGCGTAGCCGAGCTGACGGGCCACGTCGACGGCGGGGAACCAGTGCGTCCCGTCCGGCAGGGTCAACCTCCGCAGCCGCGCTCCCGTGGCGGCGTACACGAAGTCGTCGATGTCGATGGCGTTCATCGGCATCACCTCCACCTGCACGCTAGGCCGAGGGCATATTCAACTGACATGGAAATCAGTCCGGTTCACCCGAAGGTGTGGAGCTGGGGTCTCCGATGAGGGCGAGCACGTCGGCGGCGCTCCAGTGGCCGACGACTCCGGGACACCGGGCGAGATAGCCGGCGATCTCCTCGGCGTCCCAGGCTCCGGAAGCCCGTAGCCCGACGGCGATGTGCCGCACGTAGGACTCGGCCGGCACCCGCGGCTCCACCTCGCCCATCGCCCAGGGCGCGGTGATGGCGAGCAGCGGCACGCCGTCGAGGTCCCCGGCGCAGACCACCGTCTCGTACCGCCCCGGCCCGAACGCGAACCGCCCGCGGGCCACCGCCCAGGACAGATCGAGGTCGGCGTCGGGCTCCCGGTACATCTCCTGGGCGGCGATGTCGGAGAACTGCCCGACGGTGATCAGATGCGCCCGCGCGAACACGCTGCCGGGCGCGTCGGGATCATAGAACCCGCGCCCGCCGCCCCACACGGGCGACTCGGTCGCGAAGTACAGGGCCCCGTCGAGGACGACGCTCCGGGACGCGACGGGCGCGGCCCGGTCCCGGCACCGCAGCAGATACCGCCCGAGGCGGGCGCCGTCCGTATTGGACCCGTACGCGGCATACCAGACATGCATGGCGCCGGACCCTACCGGCCACCACACCTCCCGCCGCCGACGTCACGAAGGGGAGGGGACCCCGGTCCCCCTCCAACTCCGCCTCAGGCACGTCAACCTGAGGCCCGCGCCCCCACCTGGAAGCAGCACGCCCCCACGCCGCGCCCAGCTCCTGGAAACGCCCCCGCTCCCGCAAACGCAAGAGGCCCGGACTCTCGTCCGGGCCTCTTGTCACTGTGCACTCGGCAGGATTCGAACCTGCAACCTTCTCTACCGCCAGCACTGACGGCTTCTGACCAGCAAACACCGGCCCGGAGCATCAGACGGCACGGGTAGGCGAGCACTCGGCCCGGGTGCCTGACGCGGGCGCCACGCATCCATGACGCTTCATGCAAACGGACGCCAAGACCCGGATGCGGAGTCGCGCTCCTGAGGGTGTCGTCGGACCCTGAGGAGATGAGCGAACCCCCATCCTGGCAGGAGCCCCGTCCAGATCCGTCTGAGCAGCCACGGGGGCAGGGTGCACAGCAGCCTCAACCCGGCGCAGGCTGGCAGTCGCCACCGGGGGGTAGAGCGCCTTATGGAGCGGCAGCACCACGAAGGAAGCGGCGGAAGTGGCCGTGGGTGCTTCTCCTTCTGGTCCTGCTGGTGGCAGGAGGGTGCGCAGCCATCGTCGCCGGCATCTCCAACGAGGTGTCGAAGGAAGTCACCGTGGAGTACGCAGTCACGGGCGACGCCCGAGACGTAACCATCGCCTACTCCGTCTGGAACAACGACGGCATCTCCTCAAGATCCGAAACCGTCAAGAAGCTGCCCTGGCGGAAGACCCTGACGACGAAGGGCTTCATGAAGGGCGGATCGCTGCTCATCAGCCTGAGCGGATCAGGAGGCACCGCCACATGCTCGGTGTCCGTGGACAACGACTCGCCGAAGACGGCCACGGCCTCGGGGCCGTCAGCAGCAGCTACTTGCAGCGGCTTCTGAGCTAGCCAAAACGCAGCCGGCTCGCCTTACCGCGCTTCTTCTTGCCTTGCCTGCACAGGAGTTGACTGGTTCTGCTAACGTGGAACCACCAGATGTCCCAACGACGCAAACGGGACGCTGTGCCGTGTAGGAGATGCGAGGCCTATCAGGCCAACGCCCCTCCAGCCGCTTACTTTAGCTTCGAGAACTGAGCGTCGGCAGATCTCAGCCTGAAAACACCCGTTGGGTGGTTGGGCTGAGGTCTGTTCTTTTTTTGCCCAAGCACCCTCCAATCCGGAGGGACCGAATTGGTTACGCAGCCCGCACAGCGTCCGCAGAGCACGAAGATCCTCTGCGTCCTGCTGGCAGGATCCTTGGCCGTCATCGTCTCGCTGATCGCCGGCATCCTCGTGAGCACGACCGGGGCGACGCTCGCCGAGGCCTTCCTGTATGGAGGCAGCGCGTTCGCGGTGAGCATGACGCTCTTCCTGGCCGTTCTTTCAGCCATTGGGCTCGTGTGACCGCAGCCACGGGCCCGCTGCCACCACCACAAGCAGCGGGGCAGGCTTCTGGGCCCCAGGTGGAGCGCCCTGCTCGACGAACGACCTGAGCCCCAGAAGCCCGGCCTGCCATGGCTTGCCTGGGTCGACAGCAGGCGGGATGACAGCCCCCACCCCAACCACGAACCGGCCGGCAGAAGCACGACGGGCCCCGTCAGCTGGAGCGGGGCGGAGACAGGAGCCCAGGGCCGGGGCGACGGGCCCGCGACGCCGCGCCGTGCGCGGCGGAAGCGCCCTTGATGAAGCAGAGAGAGTCTTACCGCACTGCCCTCAGAGGGCGATCGGCTTGTAGGCCGGTGCCCTGTCGACGATCTTCTCGGCCGTCAGCTCCGGATCGAAGTCCCAGAAGATGTAGTTGCTGATGTGAGGACAGACCAAGCCTCGTTCGAGGTCGGCCAGGATGTCGCCCACCTCGTCCTCGGAAGCCTCCGCGTTCATGAGGCGCTGCACGCCTCCCTCGGGAAGGTCCCAAGCCGCGCCGGCGCCGCATCAAGCCGTGGTCCGGCGCCGAGGCAGATCAGGTCCTCGCGGACGCCGCCGACCGCGACGATCACCTGAACACCCGGCACGTGCAGCTCACTCCTGGTCGCCCTCGAGGTCCACCCGAAGGTGGCGCAGGGAATCCTGCGGCACTCGCAGATCGCCGTGACGATGGAGGTCTACCCGAGGCGAGGAGGAGGAGGAGGAGGTGCGGGCCGCGATCGGCAAGCTGTCCGACGTGATGGGCGGGGCCACCACCGGTTGATCGCGATCGGCACGGTTGCTGTACTTCGCTGCCGTACAAACCCGATAACGCAAGAGGCCCGGACTCTCGTCCGGGCCTCTTGTCACTGTGCACTCGGCAGGATTCGAACCTGCAACCTTCTGATCCGTAGTCAGATGCTCTATCCGTTAAGCTACGAGTGCTTGTTTTGTTTTCCGCCTCCGCTCCCCGGCCTTTCGGCCCGCTCGCGGCGACAGGAAGAACATTACATGACTGCCGCCGTCATGTGAAATCCATTGACCCCACCCCTTGTGACCTGCGAAAACGCCGCATGGGTGGCCGATGGGAGCGGGGCGGGAGGGGGTGCGGGGGCGGGCGTTCCGCGGGCGGAATCGAGGAAAAGAGACCGGGGTCACACCGGATGGGGCTCAGGTGGTGGTCGCGGGTCGCGGGCGGGTCACGCGGTCCCGGAAACGACCGAAGCCCCGGTCGGGACGACCGGGGCTTCGGGCTGGCGGAGGCGGAGGGATTTGAACCCTCGATGGGCTTTAAGACCCAAACCGCATTAGCAGTGCGGCGCCATAGACCGGACTAGGCGACGCCTCCTTCGCACCGCGCGCGTACGCGAGTGGTGCGTGCAGATGATGACACAGACGAGCGCCGCGCCACCAATCGCTTATCACCGTACTAGGACCCCGGGGCCCAGGGCAAAGGCCCCGCCCTGCCCGCGCGCCCCGCCACCGGCCCCGGCCCCCCGGCCCACCCCGGGCCTTCGGCCCCGGCCCCGGCCCCGGCCCCGGCCACCAAGCCCAGGCCCCCAGCCCAGCTTCGGTCGCCCCCGGGCCGGCCCGGCCTCCGCCGACCCAGCGCCGGTCGGCTCCGGCCATCCCCGGTCGCCCGCCGCCCGGCCCGCGCCCCCTCCACCCGGCGCATCCCACATTGCGCAACGGAGCGGAGTCCGGAGCGTTAGTGAAGGGGGAACGGTCTGCCGTCCCTCAGCGCCCCGCCACCACCCGCGCGCGCCTCACGCGCCGCACCACAACGGGAGTACGTCATGCTGCGCCCCCTTCTTCTCGCGAGCCTCACCGCGGCCGCCACGGCGGTCACCGCCACCACCACCGCCTTCGGGCTCGGGACGCTTCCCCCGCTGCCGCTGCTCTCCACCCCCGACTCCCTCACCGTCAGCATCGAGCGGAGCGGGCACGCCGAGGCCGACGGGACCTTCGAGCTGAGGTGCGGCGGCACCCCCGGCGGCACCCACCCCGCCGCCGAGAACGCCTGCAAGCGGCTCGCGCAGTTCGCCCAGGACGGCGCCGACCCCTTCGCGCCCGTGCCCGCCGACCAGATGTGCACGGAGCAGTACGGCGGTCCGGCCACCGCCCACATCACCGGCCACTGGAAGGGACGCGGCGTCGACGCCCGCTTCTCCCGTGCCAACGGCTGCGAGATCGGCCGCTGGGAGAACCTGCGCCCCGTGCTCCCCCGCGTCACGGGCTGAGCACCCGGCCGGGCGAGGAACCGAGGGACCCCGCGCCCTCTGACGAGGGACGCGGCGGGCAGCCGGCCGGGGCGGCGGAGCCGGGCACCGTGCCGGGCACGGAACCTCCACCCCGTGTCCCTAGGCGGAGCCTCTCCCTCCCTTAGACTCCCTCCGTGACAGGCCGCGACCCGAGGGGCAAGATGGGGCCCGCCGGCCACTAGGCACCAGGCAAGGGCTGCAGGCAAGTGCAGTGGGTTCAGGGAGGAAGCGTCTCGTGAGCAGCAGGCCATCCCGAGGCGCTGCTCGCCTCGCAGCCATACTCGACGCGCTCCCCGACGGCCTCGTGCTCGTGAACTGCAACGGCACGGTCGTCAACGCCAACACCATCGCCCTCGGCATGTTCGAGACCCCCGGCACCGCGCTCGTCGGACGCGGGCTGCTCGACCTCCTGCCGGACTTCGACTCGCGCCTCATCCCCGGTTCGATGCGCCGCCCCGAGGGCACCGACGACCGGGGCCGCACCCGGCCCACCCGGATGATGGCCCGCCGCACCGACGGCAGCGAGTTCCCGGTCGAGGTCACCAGCGCCAGCCTGGAGGACGGGCGCGAGGCCTACGACTCGTACAGCGGCTACACCGGCGACGAGCTCCTCATGCTCGTCGTCCGGGACCTCACCGGCACCCTCGACACCGAGGCCGAACTCGCCCGCTCCCAGCGGCAGACCGAGATGATCCTGCGCGCCGCCTCCGAGGGCGTCGTCGGCACGGACACCGACGGCCGCGTCGTCCTCGTGAACCCCGCCTTCGCGCAGATCCTCGGCTACCGCGCCGGCGAACTCGGCGGCGCCGAGCTGCACCAGCTGATCCTCCCCAAGCGCCCCGACGGCGAGCCCTTCCCGTACGAGGAGTCGCCGCTCGCCGACACCCTCCGGTCCGGCCGCAAGCACCGGGTCCGGGGACAGGTGCTCTGGGCGAAGAACGGCGACCGCGTCCCGGTCGACCTCACCACCGCGCCGGTACGGGACGGGGACCAGCTCGTCGGCGCCGTCATGACCTTCACCGACCGCCGGCCGTACGAGCAGCAGGCCGAGGCCCACGCCACCGAGCTCGCCGAACTCACCGACCGGCACACCGCCGAGCTCGCCGAGCTCTCGGAACGGCACGCCGCCGAGCTCGCCGACCGCACGGAGAAGCTCACCGCCGAGCTGGAGCGGCAGAAGGAGCGGTACGAGACCGAGCTCGCCGAGCGGAAGCAGCGGCTCGCCGCCCTCACCGCCCGGCACGAGCAGCTGACCGCCGTGCTCGACGAGTCGCTCCGCGGGCCCCTCGACGAACTGCGCGCCGAACTGAGCACGCTGGCCGCCGACGACGCCGGGCAGCTGTGGCCCGAGGCCAACCAGGTCCTGCACCACCTCGCCGCCGGCTACGCCCGGATGACCACCCTCGTCGACAACGTCCTCGGCTACCAGCGGCTCGACGCCGGCGCGGAGGAACTCGACAAGCACGTCGTCCTGCTCGACGCCGTCGTCACCGCCGGCATCGACGGGTCCGTCGAACTGATCGGCCCGGGACGGGCCCAGTTCGCCGTCCACGCGCCGCCGATCGAGGCCGAGGTCGACCCCGCGCGGCTCACCACCGCGCTCTCGCACCTCGTCGCGGACGTCGCCGGCGTCGACGCGACCGGCAAGAGCAAGGCCGCCCAGTCCGGCGGCTACACCGACTCCACGATCGTCGTCGCGGCCGCCCAGCGCGGTGACGTCGTACGGATCGAGGTCCGCGGCCCGTACGCGGGCGGCGACCCCGTCCACCAGCCGGTCGTCCGCGGAATCGTCGCCGCCCACGGCGGCGTGGTGCAGACGCACGAGGTGCCGGGCACGACCGGCGGCGCGTATGTGGTCGAGGTCCCGCTCGGCGCCGGGCGGGGGACGGTCACCCCGCCCCCGGCACCGGCCCCCGCGACATCCGGGCCGGAGGCCGGCGCCCAGTTCGCCCTCGAGCCCGCGGGGGCGGGGCGCGCACTGCCGGCGCCGGGGCCGGACGCCCTCGACCACCACACCCAGGGCGGACACCCTCAGGACGTGACCGCCGAGACCGGCCACACCCAGGGCAGCCTCGCCCTGCCCGCGCACGCCCAGGGCGGGCACAGCGTCGGCGGGAACCCCCAGGTCGGGCACGGCCAGGACGGGCACGCGCTGCCCGGGCAGGGCCAGGTCGGCCACAGCCTCGGCGGGCACGCGCTGCCCGCGCACGCCCCGGACGGGCACAGCCTCGGGGGGAGCGCCCAGGTCGGGCACGGCCAGGAGGGGCACAGCCTCGGGGGGAACGCCCACGTCGGGCACGGCCAGGAGGGGCACAGCCAGGTCGGGCACGGCCAAGACGGGCACAGCCTTGGTGGGCACGGCCTCGGTGGGCACGGCCTCGGTGGGCACGCGCCGGCCGGGTCGGGTGCGCAGGTCGACCCGGCACAGGCCGACGCATCGCAGGTGGACCCGGCGCAGGTCGCCGGATCCGCCATCCCGTCAGCGCCCGTCGGGCCGTCGGCGGTCGACCCGGCGGCGGGCCTCTCGCTGCCGGCCGACGCCGCTGCGGCCGCGCAGGCGCGGCCCGCGCCCGGTCGGCCCGTACCTCCGCAGTCCGCTGTCCCGCAGCCCGTATCCCCGCAGTCCGTATCCCCCCAGCCCGCTGTCCAGCAGCCCGTCGTCCCGCAGCCCGTCGTCCCGCAGCCCGCGTCCGGCGCCGGCGACGGGCCCGCTCTTCCCGCGCAGGCCTCGCACGCCGACGCGAGCTTCGGCGGCGTCGCCCTCGGCGGTGCCAACGGCACCCACGGCGGCGGTCGGCGGCGGGCCCGGCGGGCGGCGTCCACGGACGCGTTCCTGGCGAGCCCGCTGGCGCCCGAGGGCGGCCCGGTGCCCGAGCCGACCGGCCGACGCCGTGGCCGTACGGACGCCACGCCGTCCACCGGTGCGCCGGGAGCCCCGGCCGAGCTGATTCCCGCCCAGAGCGCGGGGGCCGGCGCCCCCACCGGCACCGGCCGGCGCCGTGGCCGGCCCGCCGAGGGCTCCGTCGTGACCGCCGCCGAAAGCGCGCAGGGGCGCCCCGCGCTCGGCCTCGGCGACACCGTGCCGCCGCAGGGCGTCCCGGTCGAGGCCGCCGGCCCGGCGCTCGCGCCCGCGTCCGCGCCCGCGCTGCCCGCCGTCGCGTCGGAGGAGGCGCCCGCGTCGCAGCCCACCGGGCGCCGGCGGCGTGCGCTGGCCGCCGCGCAGGAACGGGCCGCCGCGGCGGAGGCGGGACCGCGTACGCCGTTCGCGCTGCCGCCCGCCGACGCCGACCGCGACCACGAGGAGCGGCACGAGGCCGTACGGGCGCTGCCGGAGGACGAGCACACGCCGCCGCAGCCGCGCCCGCTGCCCACGCCGCCCGTCGCCCCGGCCCCCGCGCCCACCACCAGTGGGACCGGCACCGGGTCCGTGCCCCTTCCGCCCGAGGTTCCGATCGGCCGGGGTCCTGCCCCGGCCCCGGCGGCGGTCGCCTCCGCCACCGCTCCTGCTCCTGCTCCTGCTCCTGCTCCAGCTGCGGCTCCGGCTCCGGCTCCCAAGGAGGGCGCTCAGGGGCGTGCCTTCAGCGTGCGGACGCTCGGTCAGGGCGTGCCCTTCGTCCAGCCCCCGGCCGCGGCGACCCCGCCCGGCGGGACCGCCGTCGCTCCGTCCGGGCGCCGGCGCAAGCTCGGCAACCCCGCGGAGGAGGGCCGGCCCGCGCTGCCGGAGACCGTGGGCAAGGCTCATCCGCAGCAGGAGGCGCGGCCTCAGGCCCCCACCGCGGCCCCGACCGCGGCCCCCGTCTCGTCCCCGTCGCCGACCGTGTCGCCGGCCCCGTCGCCGTCCCCGGCCCTGTCGCACCCCCTTCCCGGGCCGACGCAGGTTCCGGCCGCGCCCAAGCTCGGGCCGACGCTCGCGCCGACGCCCGCGCCCGAGGGGCGTGCCTACGCCATAGGGGCGCCCGCCGAGGGATCGGCGGAGGGGCCGGAGCCGCTGGACGGTCCGGGCGGTGCTGTGGAGGTGTCGAACCAGCCGCTGCCGCAGCCCGTCGACGACGAACTCCCCCCGGAGCCGCTGGACAACCCGCGTCGGCTGCTCGTCTGGCCCGCGCCGGACGTGGCCACGCAGCAGGCGCTGAGCGACCGGGGCTACCGGCCGGTGATCGTGCACTCCCGCGAGGAGGTCGACGCGCAGATCGCCGCCTTCCCGGCCGCGCTCTTCGTCGACCCGCTGACCGGGCCCATCACCCGTACCGCGCTGCAGTCCCTGCGGCAGGCGGCCGTCGCAGCCGAGGTGCCGGTGCTGCTCGCGGCGGGGCTCGGGCAGGCGACCCGGGAGGCGGCGTACGGCGCCGACCCGGCCGTCCTGCTCAAGGCGCTCGCACCGCGCGACAGCGAGCAGCATCCCTCCCGGGTGCTGCTCATCGAGGAGCACGACGACATCGCGCGGGCGCTCGCGGCGACCCTGGAACGGCGCGGGATGGTGGTGGCCCGGGCGGCGACCGACACGGAGGCCGTCACCCTGGCCCAGCAGATCCGCCCGAACCTGGTGGTGATGGACCTGATGCAGGTGCGCCGCCGCCGGGCCGGGATCATCGACTGGCTGCGCGCGAACGGGCAGTTGAACCGCACGCCGCTGGTCGTCTACACCTCGGCCGACCTCGACGAGGCCGAGCTGCCCACGCTGGCCTCGGGCGAGACCGTGCTCTTCCTGGCCGAGCGGTCCACCAGCACCGAGGTGCAGGCCCGGATCGTCGACCTGCTCGCGAAGATCGGCACCAACTAGCCGGGTGGGGCCGGTCGGTGCCGTTCCGGCGGTCAGAGCTGGGTGACGTCCAGCTCGCCCTCCGCGTACTGCTTGCGGATCACCTTCTTGTCGAACTTCCCGACGCTCGTCTTGGGGACCGACGGCACGATCGCCCAGCGCTCCGGGAGCTGCCAGCGGGCGATGCCGCCCTCCGCGGCGAGGAACGCGCGGAGCTCCTCGTAGTCCGCCGTCGCCCCCTCCTTGAGGACGACGGTCGCCAGCGGGCGCTCGCCCCACTTCTCGTCGGGGACGGCGACGACGGCGGCCTCGGCGACGGCCGGGTGGCCCATGAGCGCGTTCTCCAGCTCGACCGACGAGATCCACTCGCCGCCGGACTTGATGACGTCCTTGGCGCGGTCGGTGAGGGTGAGGAAGCCGTCGGCGCTGATGACGCCGACGTCGCCGGTCTTGAGCCAGCCGTCCGCGCTGAACTTGTCCTCGGGGCGGAAGGCCTCGCCCCCGGCGCCGCCGTAGTACGCGCCGGCGATCCAGTTGCCGCGGACCTCCAGCTCGCCGGCCGACTCGCCGTCCCAGGGCAGGATCTCGCCGGCGGGGCCGACCAGGCGCGCCTCGACGCCGGTCGGGAAGCGGCCCTGGGTGACGCGGTAGGGCCACTCCTCCTCGGGGGTCAGACCGGCCGGCGGGTGGGCCATGGTGCCGAGCGGGGAGGTCTCCGTCATGCCCCAGGCGTGGCAGAGACGCACGCCGAGCTTGTCGTACGCCTCCATGAGGGAGGGCGGACAGGCCGCGCCGCCGATGGTGACCTGGGCCATGGAGGTGAGGTCGCGCGGGCGCGCGAGGACCTCGGCGAGCAGGCCCTGCCAGATGGTGGGGACGGCGGCGGCGTGGGTCGGCTTCTCGCGCTCGATCATCTCGGCGAGCGGGGCAGGCTGGAGGAAACGATCCGGCATCAGCATGCTGACGCCGGTCATGAAGGTGGCGTGCGGCAGGCCCCAGGCGAGCACGTGGAACTGCGGCACGACGACGAGGGTCTTGTCCTTGTCGGTCAGCCCCATCGACTCGGCCATGTTGACCTGCATGCTGTGCAGGTAGATGGAGCGGTGGGAGTAGACGACGCCCTTGGGGTCGCCGGTGGTGCCGGAGGTGTAGCACATGGCCGCGGCGGTGCGCTCGTCCAGCTCGGGCCAGTCGTACGTGGTGGGCCGGCCGGCGATGAGCTCCTCGTAGTCGTGCACGCGCGGCGCCACGCCGTCCAGGACGGAGCGGTCGCCGGGGCCGGTGACGACGATGTGCTCGACGGTCGGCAGGTGCGGCAGCAGCGGGGCGAGCAGGGGGAGCAGTGAACCGTTGACGATGACCACCCGGTCGGCGGCGTGGTTCACGATCCAGGCCAGCTGCTCGGCGGGCAGCCGGAGGTTCAGGGTGTGGACGACCGCGCCCATGGCGGGGATCGCGAAGTACGCCTCGACGTGCTCGGCGTTGTTCCACATGAGGGTGGCCACCCGCTCGTCGGCGGTGACCCCGAGTTCGTCGCGCAGGGCGTGGGCCAGCTGTCCGGCGCGGGCACCCGCCTCCGCGAAGGTGCGGCGCTGCGGCTCGGCCTCTCCCGTCCAGGTGGTGATGGTCGACTTCCCGTGGATCGTCATCCCGTGCTCGAGGATGCGGGTCACGGTCAGCGGTACGTCCTGCATGGTGCTCAGCACGGCGTCCTCCCGGGGGCGCTACGCGGCAGTAGGTGATGTGGGGGTGTGGAGATTCTGCGCGCGTACCAGGCGGTATGTCACTACCCGAGAGTATTTAATTGCCAGTGATTACTGGCGTAACTGAGGGTAACCCGCGCCGTGCCGGGCCAGGAGGGCTGATCCACCGTCATACGGACGCCCGCACCGACCTCCGTACGGGTCACCGCACCGGGGAGAGCTCGGGGTCCTCGCGGAGCTTGCCCAGGGCCCGGGAGACGGCACTCTTCACCGTCCCGACGGAGACGCCGAGCACCTCGGCGGTCTGCGCCTCGCTGAGATCCTCGTAATACCTGAGGACGACCATCGCCCGCTGGCGGTCCGGGAGCTTCATCACCGCACGCCACATCGCGTCGTGCAGCACCTGCCGCTCCGCCGGGTCCGACTCCGGAAGCCCGACCGGCTCCGGCAGCTCCTCGCAGGCGAACTCGTCGACCTTGCGCTTGCGCCACTGCGACGTACGGGTGTTCAGCAGCGCACGCCGGACGTAACCGTCCAGAGCGCGGTGGTCCTCGATGCGCTCCCAGGCCATGAAGGTCTTGGTGAGCGCGGTCTGGAGCAGGTCCTCGGCGTCCGACGGGTTCGCGGTCAGCGAGCGCGCGGTGCGCAGGAGGACGGGGCCGCGGGCCCGTACGTACGAGGTGAACGACGGGTACGAGGCGAACGCCGCCCGGCCGTTGGCGGCCTTGGAGGCGCCGGCGCAGACGGGGCCAGAGGGTGCCGGAGTCATGGCTCCACGCTATGAGCGGCCGACCGTCCCGGGGATCGGCCCCAGGTCCCGAACCGCGATCCCCCTCAGGTTGTAGGGGTGGGGATGTCTGCACCTCCTGAAGGTGGAGGGGCGGTGTGCCTCTCGTCAGGGTCGAGGAGGAGGAAGGGCCGGGCGCGGGCGCCATCTCGCGGCGCGGCGCGGGCGCGGAAGGGCGGGCGGGCGGGGTGGCGCGGGGGCGGGCGGGGCGGGGTGGCAGCGGCAGCCGGGGGGTGGCAGAGGCGGGCGGGCCGCGGGCTACGCGACCCCCGGGCGCGGGGGCGGGCGGCGCAGGGCGGGCGGGCGCGGGCTATGCGCCTCGGGGCGGGGTGGCGCGGGGCGGGCGAGCGCGGGCTATGCGCCCCGGGGCGGGGTGGCGCAGGGCGGGGTGGCGCAGGGCGGGCGGGCGCGGGATGGCAGGGGCGGCCGGGCGGGGTGGCGCGGGGCGGGCGGGGCGTGGGCTGCACACCCCCGGGCCCGGGCGAGGCGGGCGGGGCGCGGGCTACGCACCGCCGATCCGGGCGACGGGGGCGTCCACGACGCTGCGGTCGATCACCATCCGCCGGCCTCCGTGGGTCTCGGTGACATCGCCCGCGTACTGGTGGATGCGGGCGTGCGGCCGCCAGGCCGAGGACGCGAGCACGCTCTCCGTGTCGAGCGCGGGCACACCCCGCCAGCGCGCGAACCACACCACCGACGGCAGATCCTTCGTGCCCGCCCGCCGCTCCCGCTCCAGCTGCCGGATCCCGGTCTCCGCACTGCTGTAGAAGCCGGGTACGTAGCCGAGGCGGCGGACCTCCCGGCTCCACGCCCGGACGAAGCGGACGGTGGTCGCGGTGCAGCCGGAGTCGCCGGACCGGTACGCCTCGATGTCCAGGTAGAGCGGACTGGCCACGGCGAAGCCGAGGGCCCGCGCCGCCCGCACCGCCTCCCCGGCCTCCTGGGTGCCCTGGAGCCAGGGCGTACGGCCGATCGCGTACCGCCGCTTCGCCTCCGAGTTCACGCACGGCGCCTGCGACCCCACGAACAACGGCAGCACCCGCCAGCCCAGCGCGTTGACCGAGGCCACCCACCCGGGCGTCAGCTCCCGCTGCACCGGGCACCCCCGGCCACGGCCCCCGAAGTACACCCCGACGGCCCGGTACGGCGACGCCTGCCAGGCCCGCATCACCGCCAGCGAGGGCGCCTGGCAGGTGTCGAACGCCCGCCCGGCGAAGTACCGGGGCACGGGCGCCCCGCGAACCGGGGCGGGCGCCGCCGCGGCCGGGTGCCGGTGGGCCGCCGCGGGCGGGTGCCGGTGGGCCGCGGGCGCCGCCGCCGGGTTCCCGTAGGCCGGGGCGGGCGCCCCCGGGTTTCCGTGGGCCGGGACCGGCGCCGCGGCCGGGTTGCCGTGGGCCAGGACCGGCGCCGCGGCTCGGTTGCCGTAGGCCGGGACCGGCGCCGCCGGGGCCGGGTTGGCGCGAGCCGCCTCGGGCACCGCCGCAGCCCGGTTTCCGTGGGCCGGGGCCGGCGCCGCCGGGGCGGGGTTGCCGTGGGCAGGCGCCGCCCCCGGGTTGCCCTGGGCCGGGGCCGGCGCCGTCCCCGGGTTGCCGTGGGGCGGGGCGATCAGGAGCGCTGCGGTCGCGGTCACCAGGGCGCCGGCCGCCGCCAGGAGCGCGCGGGCGCGGGGCCGGCGGTCCGGGCGGTCGGGCGCGGGCGGCCGGCCGGCCGTCCGGGGGCCGTCCGTACCGCCCGGGTGTCCGGTCGCGCGAGGGTGGTGCGGTGGGGTGTGCCTCATGGCGTGAGTGAAGAGCGCCCCGCCCCGCGCGGCCACCGCTGGGGCCGTCCCGTCAGCCGTCCGTGCCCAGGATCAACCCGGACGTGGGAACCCCGGTGCCCGCCGTGACCAGTGTCCTGGCCGCCCCGGGTATCTGGTTCACGGACGTGCCGCGCAGTTGCCGGACGGCCTCCGCGATCCCGTTCATGCCGTGCAGATACGCCTCGCCCAACTGGCCCCCGTGGGTGTTCAGCGGCAGCGCGTCCGCCGCCACGAAGTCGGCCGCCTCGCCCTTCCCGCAGAAACCGAACTCCTCCAGCTGCATCAGCACGAACGGGGTGAAGTGGTCGTAGAGGATGCCCACGTCGATGTCGCCGGGCGCGAGCCCCGAGGTGCGCCAGAGCTGGCGCGCCACCACGCCCATCTCCGGCAGCCCGGTCAGCCCGTCCCGGTAGAAGCTGGTCATCGCCTCCTGGTTGCGCCCCGCACCCTGGGCGGCGGCCACGACCACCGCGGGCGGCCGGCGCAGGTCGCGGGCGCGCTCGGTGGAGGTGACGACGATCGCCTGGCCGCCATCGGTCTCCTGACAGCAGTCGAGCAGCCGCAGCGGCTCGGCGATCCAGCGGGAGGCGGCGTGGTCGGCGAGGGTGATCGGCTTGCCGTAGAAGTACGCGGCCGGGTTGGTGGCCGCGTACCGGCGGTCGGTGACGGCGACATGCCCGAAGGCGTCCGGCGTCAGCCCGTACGTGTGCAGATAACGCTGGGCGATCATGGCGACCCACGAGGCCGGCGTGAGCAGCCCGAACGGCAGCTGCCAGCCGAGCGCCGCGCCCTCCGCGGACGGCTCCCGCTGCTGCACCCCCGATCCGAAGCGGCGCCCCGAGCGCTCGTTGAACGCCCGGTAGCAGACGACGACTTCGGCGATCCCCGTGGCGACGGCGAGGGCGGCCTGCTGGACGGTGGCGCAGGCGGCACCACCGCCGTAGTGGACGCGGGAGAAGAAGGACAGCTCGCCCATGCCGGCCGCCTGGGCGACGGTGATCTCCGGGTTGGTGTCCATCGTGAACGTGACCAGGCCGTCGACGTCGGCGGGGACGAGCCCGGCGTCCTCGAGCGCCGCGTGCACGGCCTCCACGGCGAGGGTGAGCTCGCTGCGCCCCGAGTCCTTGGAGAACTCGGTGGCGCCGATCCCGGCGATGGCGGCCCGGCCGCCGAGCGAGTCCCGGGTGCGGACGCTCATCGCTCCTCCTCCCCCGGCAGCGCGACGGTGACCGTGCCGGTCACGTGGTGCCCCAGGCCGTTGGCCCCGACCACCCGCACCTGGACCCTGTCGCCGTCCACCGCCGTGACCGTGCCGGTCAACGTCATCGTGTCCCCGGGATAGTTGGGGGCGCCCAGCCGGATGGCGACCTTGCGGAGCTCGGCCCGGGGGCCGAAGTGGTCGGTGATGTAGCGCCCGACCAGGCCGTTGGTGGTGAGGATGTTCATGAAGATGTCCGGGGAGCCCTTCTCCCGGGCCAGCTCGGCGTCGTGGTGCACGTCCTGGTAGTCCCGCGAGGCGACGGCCCCGGCGACGATCAGGGTGCGGGTGATCGGCAGGACGAGCGGTGCCAGCTCGTCCCCGGTCCGCGGGGGCCGTCCGGTCGCGGTCATGCCGCCGCTCCTTTCGCGAGCAGCTCGCCCAGTTCGGCGAGGAGTTCGGTGCCGCAGCCCAGATAGGCGTCGAGCTGGCGTCCCCAGAGGAAGTGCCGGTGGACGGGGTGGTCGAGGTCCGCGCCCATGCCGCCGTGCAGGTGCTGGCCGGCGTGGACGACCCGCTTCCCCGCCTCGGAGGCCCACCAGGCGGCCGTCAGGGCGTGCTCGGCCGCCGGCAGCGCCTGGTCGTGACGCCAGGCCGCCTCGTACGCCGTGACCCGGATGGACTCCGTGTCCATGTGCGCGTCCGCGGCTCTCAGCTGCACCGCCTGGTGGGAGGACAACGGACGGCCGAACTGCTCCCGCACGGAGGTGTACGCGACCGCGCGCGCCAGCGAGCCGGCGCAGACCCCCGCCTGGAGGCCGGCGAAGGCGATCCGGGCGGCGGCGAGCACGTCCGCGTACACGCCATGGGGGTCCTCCGCCCGACCGAGGCGCTCGCCCGGGGTCCCGTCGAGGACCAGGCGTCCGGCGGACCACGGGGCCGTGAGCTCGACCGGGTCGGCCGGGCCGGCGTCCGCCGTGCGCACCAGCCACAGGGTCCGCCCCGCGTCCGGCACGAGGACGTGGGTGGCGTCCCTCAGCCAGGGCACCCACGGGACGGTGCCGGTGAGCCGGCCGCGGTCCTCCGCGCCCTCCGAGTCCTCCGCGCCCTCCGAGTCCTCCGCGTCCTCCGCGCCCTCCGCCTGTACCGATCCCCGGCCCTCGGCAGCCGGGAAGGCGCCGGTGACCACCGTCGTGCCGTCCCGGAGCCCGGGCAGCAGCCGGGCGCGCTGCTCCTCCGTACCGTGGCGGGCGACGGCGAGCAGCCCGTACGCACAGCTCGCCGTGAAGGGGACCTGCGCCGTCGTGCGCCCCTGCTCCTCGGCGAGCAGGACGAGTCCGAGCAGTCCGGTCTCCTCGACGGCCTCGGGCAGGCCCGCGGCGCACAGCGCCTTCCACAGCTCGGCGTCGCTGCCGGTGCCGGCGGCGGCGAGCCGCTCGTGGGTGGAGAGGTCGCCGAAGATCCGCGCGGCCAGTTCCCGGGCGGCCTGCTGCTCCTCGGTGGGGGTGAAGTCCATGTCAGCCCTCCCCTCCGGTGCCCGGCTCCGCGCGGAACACGGGCAGTTCGAGCTCGTCGTCCACCCGGAGGAACTCCAGCCTGACCGGCATCCCGATCCGCACCTTGTCGTACGGCACCCCGACGACGTTGCTGATCATCCGCACACCTTCGGCCAGTTCGACGAGTCCGACGGCGTAGGGGCCCGCCGCGCCGGGGCCCGCCGCGCCGCCGGCGTGGTCGGGCTGGGTGAAGGCGGGGAACGGCGGGTGGTGCATCACCACGTAGGAGTAGACCGTCCCCTCGCCGCTCGCCTCGACGGTGTCCCACTCGCGCGAGCCGCAGGCGTTGCACCCCGGCAGCCAGGGAAAGCGCAGGGTCGCGCAGCCGCCGCAGCGCTGGATCAGCAGCCGGTGCCCGGCCACGCCCTCCCAGAACCCGGCGTTGTCACGGTTGACCACGGGCCGGGGCCGCCGCGGCGCGGCGGTCTGCTGGGGCTTCTGCGTAGATTCCTTCCTGGACTCCTGCTTCGGCTCCTGCTTCGGCTCCTGCTTCGACTTCGGCCTCGGCTCCGGCTTCGGAGGTCTGGTCGCGGGGGCGTACTTCAGGACGCGGAAGCGGTGGGTGCCGGCGAGCTCCCCGGCCGCCCGGACGTCCATGCGGGTGGTGATGAAGTGGCCGGTGCCGAGCTTGGTGGTCTTGCGCGGCGAGACGGCCTCGATGACGTTGCTGAACGTGATCTCGTCCCCGGGGCGCAGGGGCCGCAGATACTCCTGCTCGCAGTCGGTGGCGACGATCGAGGTGAAACCGGCCTCGTCGAGCAGCGTGGACAGCTCCTCGTACGCCCCGGAACGGTCCGGGTGGCCGGACAGGCCGCCCATCGTCCATGCCTGGAGCATGGTCGGTGGCGCGACGGCATCCGGCCCTCGGTAGGCCGGGTGGCGGTCGCCCATCGCCTCGCACCAGTGCCGGATCATCGGCTCGTTGACCGGGTCCTTGCCGACGGCGGCGTTGGACGCGGACCTGCCCTCGTACGTCTTCAGCCGCTCGTACAGCGGGTCACTCAGCGGGTCAGTCGGCGGGTCGCCGACAGGACCGCTGTCCGGGGCGCCCACCGGACCGCTGACCGGGGCACCCACCGCGTCGCCCACCCGACCGCCGACCGGGTCGCTCGCCTGATCGTCCGCCCGACGGCGCGCCTGGTGGTTCCTTTGCTCGATCCGCTCGGGGCTCATCGACGCCCCCTCCCCTTCATGCCGAGCCGCATCATCGCGACGATCTCGCGCTGCACCTCGCTCACCCCTCCCCCGAAGGTGTTGATCTGGGCGGCCCGGTTCATCCGCTCGAGCTCGCCGCCGTCGAACGCTCCCGGCGACCCCGCTCGGACCAGTCCGGCCCCGCCCGCGATCTCCTGACACATTCGGTACACCTCGACCGCCGATTCGGTTCCCGCGAACTTCACTCCGCTCGCGTCACCGGGGCCCAGCCGACCGGCCCCCACGTCCCCCACCAAACGCCAGTTGAGCAGGCGCGTTGCCGCCAGCCGGGCATGTGCTTCGGCGGCTCGGATCCGGATCCACGGCTCGTCAATCCGCCGCTTCCCTGTCACCGGATCGGGCGTACGGGCATGCCGAAGCGCCGACGCGTAGAAGTCCTCGGCCTGCATCCCGATCGCGGCGAGCGCGACCCGCTCGTGGTTGAGCTGGTTGGTGATCAGGCCCCAGCCCCCGTTCTCCGGCCCGACGAGGTTGCCGGCGGGCACGCGGACGGAGTCGTAGTAGGTGGCCGTGGTCATGAGGCCGCCGACGGTCTCGATGGGCGTCCAGGAGAAGCCGGGCGCGTCGGTGGGGACGAGGATGATCGAGATGCCGCGGTGGCGGGGCGTCCCGGGATCCGGGTCGGTGCGGCAGGCGAGCCAGATCCAGTCGGCGTTGTGGGCGTTGGAGGTGAAGATCTTCTGGCCGTCGACGAGCCAGTCGGCGCCGTCGCCGGTCCCGGCCGCCGGGGCGCCGGCTCCCCGCTCCCCGTCCCGTACGGCCCTCGTGCGGAGGGAGGCGAGGTCGGTGCCCGCCTCGGGCTCGCTGTAGCCGATCGCGAAGACGGTCTCGCCGCGGAGGATGCGGGGCAGGAAGTAGGCCTTCTGCTCGTCGGTGCCGTACTTCATCAGGGTCGGGCCGACGGTGTTGAGGGTGACCATCGAGACGGGGGCGCCGGCGCGACAGGCCTCGTCGAAGAAGACGAACTGCTCGTCGGGGCCGCGGCCCTGCCCGCCGTACTCCTCGGGCCAGCCCAGCCCCAGCATGCCGTCGCCGCCGATCCGCCGCAGCAGGGCGCGCTGGCCGGCGGTGTCGGCGGGGGGCGGGGGCCCTTCGGGCATCAGGTCGCGGAAGTACGCGCGGAGCTCGGCGCGCAGCCGCAGCTGCCGTTCGGTCGGGGCGAGGTGCACGGCGACGCCTCTCGTCGATACAGGACTGCCAGGACTGCCATGTAAGGTTTCTGACTGTCCGTCAGATCGGCGTGGGCTGTCAAGGTCACGGAGCGAGCGGGTGCGCACCGGGGACAGAACGACGGGACGGCCCGTGCGCCGGTACCGAAGTACCGCCGCACGGGCCGTCGTTCACCCCGAGATCTCTCCCCCCGTCGGGCCGGTCACCACCACGGATAGAAGTTGACCACCGCGTTGTCCTGGTCGATGTGCGTGAAGGCGGAGCCGTTCACGCTCGCGGTGTTGTTCTGGTTGGAGGCGCCGGAACCGGTCGCCACCTGCTGCGTGGTGGTCGCGTTGCCGTGGTTGTTGCCGCCGACACCGCTGCCGATGATCGTGGCGACGCTCGCATTCGATCCGTCGTTCGCGAACCCACCGTTGTCGGCCTGGGCCACTCCCGCGAAGAGCGCGGCGGCGAGCGGGAGGGCGGCGGCTGCGGCGAGAACGCGGGCGGTACGGATGCTTGCCATGTGTGTTCCTCCGGGAACTGAAGCATGAAGCTCTGAACTACTCGATGCACCAAGGCAGTTGGCCGGCCGCCTCGGTCGTTGTGCTCGACGTCGCGAGTCCAGAGTTGCCCACCGAATCCCCGGCGAACCACCTCGGAGCGGATGATTCCCCCTCAAGCGTGAGGACAAGTCGATAAACCACCTCGACCTCGACGAAGCCGCAGCTCAGGCGTGTCGCGGCCGCCTGTACGGCATCGGGCCGGACGGTGTGGGAGGGGAAGCGTTTCGGCAGTTTTTCGGCCAATCCGCCCCTCCGCTTTTCCTCTTCCAAGTCCACGGCCGCCCCCTTCCCAAGCTCGAACTTGTGTACGAAAATAAACGCATGGCCGCTTCTGCCCGGCAGACCGCCGCCCTCGCCCTGGCGCACGCCCTGACCGCAGCGGAGCGCGGGCTTCCCGTCATCCCGCTGTCCCGCACCAAGCTCCCCGCCCTCCGCTCACCCCACCGGGGCGAGCACCGGCCGGTGCCGTGCCGCGGCGAGTGCGGCCGGCCCGGTCACGGCGTCTACGACGCCACCACGGACCCGACCGCCGTACGGGCCCTCTTCGCGGCGGCGCCGTGGGCCACGGGGTACGGGATCGCGTGCGGACGCCCGCCGCACCGCCTGATCGGCGTGGACCTGGACGTGCGGGAGGGCGACGGGGAGCAGGCCGGGACGGACGGGGTGGCCGCGCTGGCGGCGCTCGCCCGCGGCCACGGCTTCACGGTCCCGCCGACGGTCACGGTGCTCACGCCGGGCGGCGGCCGGCACCTGTGGCTGACCGGCCCGCCCGACACCGTGATCCCCAACTCGGCGAGCCGGCTGGCCCCCGGCGTCGACATCCGGGGCGCGGGCGGCTACCTGGTCGGCCCCGGCTCGGTCACGCCGCGCGGCACGTACCGCCTGGCACCGGACACGGCCGAGCTGCCCCCGGCCCCCTGCCCGCCCGCCCTCCTGTCCCTCCTGACCCCACCGACCCCCCACGACCCGGCCAACGCCGCGGAACCGGCCAACGCAGCGGACCCGGCGCCCCCGGCACCCCTGCGGAACCACCGCCCGCCCGCCGGCGCCGCGGGCGGCGGCGGCAGCGGTCAGGGCCTGATCCGCTTCGTGGCCGCCTCCCCCCGCGGCCAGCGCAACACCCGCCTCTTCTGGGCCGCCTGCCGCGCCTACGAGAACGGCCCCGACGGCCCGCTCCTCGCGGCCCTCACCACCGCGGCCCTCGGCACGGGCCTCGAGGAGGCGGAGATCGACGCGACGCTCGCGTCGGCGGCGGCGATCACGGCACGGACGACCGCGACGAGCTGACGGAGCCGGGAGGGTCACAAGGGCCAGAGGGTCGCAAGGTCCAGAGGGTCGCAAGGTCCAGAGGGCCGAAGGGCCGACCAGACGGCCCAGGGGCCCGAAGGCTCCACGAACGGCCGGAGGCTAACAGCGACCACTGACGGCGCCACGGCGTCGAGGGGCGGCGCGATCGACGACGGCCCCCGACCGGTCATGCCGGTCGGGGGCCGTCTCGTCTGGCGGTGGGTGTGGGATTTGAACCCACGGAGACATCGCTGCCTCGACGGTTTTCAAGACCGTTCCCTTAGGCCGCTCGGGCAACCCACCCTCGCTCCGGACCGTTTGGGGATCCGAGCGGATACAGCCTACCGGTTGGGCGGTCAGCGGTGGTTCGTGATCAGGAGTGGTGCGTGCTCAGGGACGTCTCGTACGCGGCGGCCTTGTCGCCGATGGCGTTCCGGAGCGGGGAAAGCCGGTCGACGAGCTGCTGGAAGTCGGCGGTGCGGCCGTCGGACCACTGGCCCAGGCCGACGACCATCGCGCGGCCGACGCCGGAGAAGACCTGGACCATGCCGCTGGTGGGCGGGAGGGTGGCGAGGCCGGAGCCGGGCGGCGGGGCCTGGGCGGCGACCTGGTAGTCGTCGTAGGCCAAGGAGAGGGTCGTGACCAGGTGGACCGTGTCGAGGGGGTCCTTCATCGTGAAGACCGCGATGTTGTACTGGTTGTTCGCCGCGTCCTTGTAGAGCGCCACCTGCTCGCCGACGCAGCCCTTGCCCTCGTCGATGAGCGCCGCGAGGCGGGGGCCGGTGGTGTCGGGTTCCTTGCAGGAGGCGAGGACCGCCGAGCCGACCCTCGTGTACGCGCCGCCCTTGCCGTCCGGGACGCGGGCCGGGAAGACCTCGGCGAGCGGGACCATCGGGGCGGTCCCGGCCGCTGCGGCCGCCGGAGCCCGGGTCGGGGCGGGGGTCGGGGCGGACGCCCCGGCCGTGGTCGTGGGGGAGGTTGCGGGGGCCGTGGCCGTCGCCGGTCGGTCGGCCGAGGCGGACGGCATCGACTCGTCCTCCGGCATCGCGCCGGTGAACTTCAGGGCGAGGAACGTCGCGCCGGCGGCCAGCACCGCCAGCGCCGCGTTACGCGGCCAGACCCGCTTCCCTTCCGGGAGCGGGCCTGCCTCGTCGTCGTGATCAGGGGTGATGTCGTTCCTCGCCATGGCGAGGAACTCTAGGTCAGCTGTCGCCGGTGCGTGCGCCGAGGGTGACCGTCGCCGTGGCGGTCCTGCCGTCGCGCTCGTAGGTGATCTTGACCGTGTCGCCGGGCTTGTGGGTCCAGATCTCGCTGATGAGGGTCGGACCGCTGTCGATCTGCCGGTCGTCGAAGCCGGTGATCACGTCGCCGGGCTTCAGGCCGGCCTTGGCCGCGGGCCCGTTCGGGGTGACGGACGGGGTGCCGCCGGAGCCCTGCTCCGCGATGGTCGCGCCCTCGCCCTTGTCCTGCATGTTCACCGTCGCACCGATGACGGGGTAGACCGGCTTGCCCGTCTTGATCAGCTGCTCGGCGACGTTCTTCGCCTGGTTCACGGGGATGGCGAAGCCGAGGCCGATCGAGCCGGCCTGCGTCTGGCCGAAGCCGTTGCCCGTCGACTGGATCGCCGAGTTGATGCCGATCACGGCGCCGCTCGCGTCGAGCAGCGGACCGCCCGAGTTGCCCGGGTTGATCGACGCGTCCGTCTGCAGCGCGCTCATGTACGAGTTCTTGCCGCCGCCACCGTCGCCCGACGCCACCGGGCGGTTCTTGGCGCTGATGATGCCCGTCGTGACCGTGTTCGACAGGCCGAACGGCGCCCCGATGGCGATCGTCGAGTCACCCACGGCCACCTTGTTCGAGTCGCCCAGCGGCAGCGGGGCCAGGTTCGACGGGGCGTTCTTCAGCTTCAGTACGGCCACGTCGTAGCCCTCGGCACGGCCGACGACCTCCGCGTCGTACGTCTTGCCGTCGGAGAACGTCGCGGAGAGCGTGCCGCCGTCCGCGGCCGAGGCCACCACGTGGTTGTTCGTGACGATGTGGCCTTCCTTGTCGTAGACGAAGCCCGTGCCCGTACCGCCCTCGCCGTCCACACCGCCCGACTTCGCCTGGATCGTCACGACGCTCGGCAGCGCCTTCGCCGCCACCGCCGCCACCGTTCCGGGGTCGCGCTTGAACGAGGCCGGGGCGTCGCCCGAGGAGACGGTCGTCGAGCTCGTCGCGTCCTGGTCGTTCTGCGACGCGGCCCAGTAGCCGATGCCGCCACCGACCCCGCCGGCGATCAGCGCCGCGGCGAGCACCGCCGCGACCAGGCCGCCCGTGCGCCTGCGCGGGGCCTCGGGGGCCGGCGGCGCCGCCGGGGCGCCCCAGGCCGGGACGGCGGGCGGGGCGGGAGGCCAGCCGCCGGTGGAGCCGGGGGCGTGAGCGTGAGCGGCAGGGGCACCGGGGTCGTGGGCGGCGGACGCGGCGGGGCCCGGAGCGGGGGCGCCGACCGGAGCGGCGGGGGGAGCGGCCGGGGCCTGGACCGGCGGCATCGGTGCCGTCGGCGGCTCCGCCGGCCGGTCCGCCGGGTGCGGCGTCGAGACCGGCATCGGCGTCGTCTCCGCGTCCGCCGGCGCCTCCTGGGCCGCCGGCTCCGGGGTCGGCTCCGGGGTCGGCTGCTGGGCCGCCGGCGCCTGCTCGGCCTTCCGCTCGGTCGTGGCGGGCGGCGTGGGGGGAGTCGCGGGAGGGGTGGACGGGGCGCTCCGGTCCGCCGGAACCTCCGCGCCCTCGTTCTCGGTGCTCACAGCTCTCTCCTCAGTTCCCTGTCCACATGACTGCACGGTCGCTGCGCACAAGCTTTTCCCACAGTGCGTCAGGCCACTGTAAGCCGGAGCTGTGCGTCCGCACCCCATTCTTTATATAGGGGCATAACGGACACCCGTACCATGACGCGGTGACCCACGCACCGCAGCAACCGGACCCCCTCCCGATCCAGGTGGTCGCCCACCGCGGAGCCTCCGAGGACGCCCCCGAACACACCCTCGCCGCCTATGTGAAGGCCATCGAGGACGGGGCCGACGCCCTGGAGTGCGACGTCCGGCTCACCGCCGACGGCCACCTCGTCTGTGTCCACGACCGCCGCGTCAACCGGACCTCCAACGGGCGCGGCGCCGTCTCCGCCCTGGAGCTCGCCGATCTCGCCGCCCTCGACTTCGGCACCTGGAAGGGGCGCGAGGAGGCCGGCGAGGTGCCCGACTGGGGCGACCCCGGAGCCACCTCCGTCCTCACCCTGGAGCGCCTGCTGGAGCTCGTCGCCGACACCGGGCGGCGGATCGAGCTGGCCATCGAGACCAAGCACCCCACCCGCTGGGCCGGGCAGGTGGAGGAGAAGCTGCTCCAGCTCCTCGGCCGTTTCGGGCTCGCCGCGCCCGACGCGCCCGAGGACTCCCCCGTACGCGTCATGAGCTTCTCGGCCCGCTCGCTGCACCGCATCGCCGTCGCGGCGCCGACCCTGCCGACCGTCTCCCTCTCCCAGTTCGTCAGCCCCCGGCTGCGCGACGGCCGGCTCCCGGCCGGCGCGCGGATCGCGGGTCCGTCGATCCGGATCGTGCGCCACCACCCCGCCGTGATCCTTCGGCTCCAGAAGAACGGCCACAAGGTCCACGTGTGGACCGTGGACGAGGCCGAGGACGTCGAGCTGTGCGAGCGGCTCGGCGTGGACGCGATCATCACGAACCGGCCGAAGCAGGTCCTGTCCCAGTTGGGCCGCCTTTAGACCCGTCTGCCCCACCCACCCCAGGGGCGGGGGGTGTGCACCGGCGCGTTCGGGACGTACGCGATCGTCACGAGTGCGTCACCGGAGTCGTACTGGCCGGTTTCCGGTCCAGGCCATTGGGGCATTCACCTCGTGGCGTGGGGCAAAGGAGGTCTCGGGGGTGGCGTTGGTGGTGGCACAGGAGGTGCCCACGTCGTCGAGCATGGCCGTACCCCATGGCCCTGCGGGCGTGGGTGAGGCGCGACACCGGATGCGGGAGCAGCTCAGGCGCAGCGGGATGGCCGAATCGGTCGTCGACGACGCGGTGCTGATCCTCTCGGAACTGCTGAGCAACGCCTGTCGGCACGGCAGGCCGCTGGGGCGCGACATGGCGGTCGGCGACGGCGACGTACGGGCGGCCTGGAGCATCGACAAGGCCGGCGGTCTGACGGTCGAGGTGACGGACGGCGGCGGTCCGACCCGACCTGTTCCGGCCACACCGTCGGTGACCGCGCACGGCGGTCGCGGGCTGAACATCATCAGCGCGCTCGCCCAGGACTGGGGCGTACGGGACAGCGCGACGGGCGAGGTCACGGTGTGGGTGGTCGTCACCGAAGGCCATCGCCGCGAGGACTTCGCGGCACGGGTGGGCGGCGGTTCCGGCCTCGACTTCCTGGACGCGTACGACGACCTGGAGTGAGGGACCGCCCGGCCCGAAGGAACGCCTGTTCGTTCGCGGGTCCGCGGGTCCACCCCCGCGGGTCCCGCATCCCGGCACGGGGATGCGGCTACGGCTAGGCTCGCGCCCGAGACAGCACCGCCGCGATCGGGAGAAAGCCACACCATGGCCAAGAAGCGCCCCCAGACGAAGCCCGGCAAGGCCGGCAAGGCCGAGCAGGCACAGGTCACGAGCGGGGAGATCCCGGTCGTCGGTGCGCGCGAGCCGTGCCCCTGCGGTTCGGGCCGCCGTTACAAGGCGTGTCACGGACGGGCCGCCGCGCACGCCGTCACCGAGCACGTCCAGCGCCCCTTCGAGGGCCTGCCGGGCGAGTGCGACTGGGTCGCGCTGCGCGAACTCGTGCCCGCCGCGACCGTGCCGCTCACCCTCAAGGGTGGGCTGCCCGAGGGCGTGCCGTCCGTGACGCTCGCGACCGTGCTGCCGATGGCCTGGCCGGCGCTGCGCCGCGACGACGGCTCCGTCCTGCTCGCGCTGCAGAACGACTCGTCCTCCGGCGACCTGGCCCGCGACCTCGCCGACACCCTGGAGCGCGCCCTGGTGGCCGAGCCCGGCACGCCGGTCGCCCCGCGTCGCGTACCGGCGGAGGGGCCGCGACTTCAGGACCTGCTCGACGCGGACAGCGATTTCACGCCGGTCGTGCACACCGGTTTCGAATTCTGGATTCCGGAGTCCTCGGACAATTCCAACCCCGAGGTCGCCGCCTCCCTGGAGCGCGCCAACGCCGCCGCGATCCCCACCGTCAAGCTGACGAGCGTCGACTCCTCCTACTGGTGCGAGACCCCGGACAAGAACCACCTGCGCTGGGTCATGCCCCACCCGGAGGAGAAGCTGCTCGACGCGCTCGCCCGGCTGCAGGCCGCCGGCACCTCCTCGCTGGGCCCCGACACCCGCCTGGTGGGCTCGTTCCGGGCCCACGGCCTGATGGTTCCGGTGTGGGACCTGCCGACCTCGATGACGGCGGAGGACTGCGAGAAGCCGGCCGCCGAGTTCGCCGAGCGGCTCGCCGCGGCCCTCGCCGCCGACACCCCGCTCACCGTCGAGGAGCGCCGGGCGCGCGGCGGCCTCACCAACCGTCAGGTGACGCTCAGCTGATACCCCGGGCGGTATCGGTGACTGACAGACCGACCGGTCGGTGATGTCCGCCACAACCCCTCGGCCAGGGGGCGAAATCCCTGTCCGAATAACCGAGATCGAATTTGCGAACGGCAGATCTCTTGTTACCGTTCTGGAAGCCCGGTCGCTGGTGCATCCCCCGTCGCCAGCGATCGGGCGTTCTCATGCCCGGAGCCGGGAGAAGCTTCAACTACCTTCCGCCTCCGCGGTGTTGCTTCCCGAACGCAGCAGCAGCGGGGTGCTGTCACCTTCACCCGCTCCGGCGAATTCCGTGACCGCCGAATACCGCTCGGCCGCGCCCCCGCTCCGCTCCTTCGGCGTTTCGCACATCTCCGGTTCGTCCCGCGCCTCGACCGCGCACCGCACCTGCACGGTGCGCCCGGCGGGGGCCATCAGGGTGAGCACCGCGTCGAGCGCCTGCCCCGTCGCGTTGCGGTAGTACGTACGCGCCCACACGTCGGCGCCCTCGGTCACCACGCAGGTCTGCGCCTCCACGCCGTCGGGCGAGGCGAGTTCGGGGCCGCAGTGCGTGGCGGAGCCGGCGGAGGAGTCACGGGAGGCGTCCAGGCCCGGCTCGGCGAGCAGCCCGTCCGGCCTTCCCGCGGACTTCCCGTCCGGCCGTCCGTCGGACGTCCCGTCCGGCGTCCCCTCGGCCGCCCCGTCCGGCGTCCCCGCCGGCCTCCCGCCCGGTTCTCCGTCGGACGTCCCGTAC
Source organism: Streptomyces sp. NPDC053431 (assembly GCF_044544925.1). Classification (NCBI taxonomy): domain Bacteria; kingdom Bacillati; phylum Actinomycetota; class Actinomycetes; order Kitasatosporales; family Streptomycetaceae; genus Streptomyces; species Streptomyces sp. NPDC053431. The sequence goes on from NZ_JBITXX010000003.1 coordinate 156,935, forward strand.
GCGGCCGGTCCGGCGGCCCGCGCCTTCACCGCGCTCCCGGCACCTCCCGAGCCGGCGGCACCCCGGGATCCGCCCGATTCCCCGGATCCCCCTGAGCCGCCGCTTCCGCCGGAGCCACCAGATCCGGCCGGATTCCACGTCGGGCCCGCCGAGGCCGCGATCGGTACCAGTACGGCGATCACCACGGCGGCCCCGAGCCCCAGACCGCGGAGCTTCGCCGGACTCATGCGCCCCATACGTCGGCCCACCTGCTTCTCCGGAACGGATCCTCCGGCGAAGATATCCGCGGCCGCCGGGCTCCCGGCCGGCCGCGCGCCCGTTTCCCCTGGATGTCGGGGCGTTCCGCACCCGTTCGGGTGAGGCCGGGCGGAAGGGCTCAGTGCGCGAACCGGCTGCCGCCGCCCGGCATGCTCGTGCTCGCCTCGACCAGCGCGTCCACGACCGCCTCCACGTCCGGCAGCCACGGGCGGGCCGAACCCTCCAGCGGCGCCCGCTCCCAGCGGACCTGCCCGGCCCCCGTGGTCGAGGGCGGCAGCGGCAGATAGCCGCCCTCGCCGTGGAAGCGCAGCGACCCGGGCACGCTGTCCTTCGCGTGGAGCAGCTCGCCGAGCCGTTCGAGTCCGTACGGGGCGACGAGGATGGCCCAGCGGGTCGGCGTGGCCACCACCGGGCCCAGCCGCATTCCCTGGGCGTCGAGCGCGGCGAGCGCCCGGGCGCCGGCGAGTGCCGGAAGGCTGACCGCGCAGGGCGCGCGGCCGCCGGTGGCCAGCAGGACGGGGGCCTCGGGACGGCTGCTCCACCACCAGCGGATCATGCGGGCGTCGGTGGTGGCGGCGAGCAGGCCGGGGTCGAAGGGGTGGGCGCCGGGTACGACGCACTCGGGGTCGGGGCAGGCGCAGCTCGCACCGCCGGACGCGCGCGCCCTCTCCGTACCCGCACCTCGCGCGCCGTCCACACGTGAGCCGTCCGGGCGCGGGCCGTCCCCACGTGGGCCGTCGCCTCGTGGGCCGGCGCCGGGCACGCCGTCCGCCCACGTGCCCTCGCTCCAGAACCGCATCGCCCGTTCGCCGAGCGCCCGCCAGCCGCCCGGCGGGCCCGTCCGGCGCGTCGCGGGCGACGTCGGCGCCGCCCGCAGGCCCACGCCGGGCAGGACGGGCCAGTCCCAGGCGGTCGCGCACAGGAGTGCCGCGTCGAGCTGGTTCATGCCGGTTCGCGCGCCGGGGTCGAACCCCTCCGTGCCCGCCTCGCGCTTCCCGCGCCGGAACCGGAGCCTGCGTCGCCTTCCGAGGATCTCGCGCATGAGCGCTCGTTCCTTTCCGTTGAACGCCGAATCCACATCACACTGCGTGCAGATCTTCACTGTGCGTATCACTGTGCATCTCAGCGCGTACGAGCTGCGCGGGCGCTCCGGAAGGAGACATTTCCCCGCCACTCGGGGTAAGGGTGCGTCCTGCGGCGATGCGGACGCCCGGGTTCCGCGTCCGTACTCAGGGGCGCGTCCAACTGCCCCTGCCCGTCACCGATTACGTACCCGTCACGCTCAAAATGACGCGCTTTCAAACGACGCCAGTCGACCGCAAATGGTGCACACCGAGGGCAATTTTCGGCCAACTTCCCCTAGGCTTCAACCCTCTCGCCGCATCTCGCGGACACCAGAAGTCCCATGGTGACAATGCTGGACATCGATCTACATGTACGTGTAGATGTGGATCGATGGATAGCGGCGCAGAATGACTTGGGGGTTTGCGATGCTATTGCAGGAAACGCGCAGGTCGGAAAGCCGAGTGCCATGACTACACCGCGCGCGCCGAAAGTGGCCGGAATCGATTCCACCGTTCCTTCTCCCCCGCACACTGCGGCACCCATCGGCGCGCCGCTCCCCTCGATGTCCTCCGCCGGCGAACACCTCCAGGACCGCCTCGCCGGCTGGGTCTCCGACCTCACCCTCCTGCACGAGCTCACCGAGTCCCTGATCAGGACCGGTTCCCTCGACGACGCGCTCCACGAGGTGCTGCGCGCCGGCGCCGCCCTCGTGGGCGCCCGGCGCGGCATGGCCGTCCTCGAACCCGCCGACGGCCTCGGCCCGACCGGCACCTTCGGTCTCGGCCTCGCCCACGCCGAGCTCGGCACCATCGAGACCGTGCCGCGCAGCGTCACCTCGTACGGGCGAATCCTCGACGGACTCGACCCGCTGCCCGAGGGCACCCTGCCCCGGCCCGTCGCCCACCCCGACCTGCGCTCCGAGGACGACCTCGACCCGCGGCACCGCGAGGTCGCCGCCCGCCTCGGCTACGCCGCCAGCTACGCCCTGCCGCTCGCCACCGAGGAGGCCGGGAAGCTCGGCGCCGTCGTGTGGCTCTACGACGAGCCCGCCGAGCCCGCCGAACGCCAGCGTCACCTCGTCGGCCTCTACGGCCGCTTCGCCACCGAGCACCTCGCCCGCCTCCTGGAGGTCGAGCGCGCCCGCCACCGGGTCGCCACCGTCGCCGAGGAACTGCTGCCCAGCCGGCTCCCGCGCGTCCCCGGCGTCCAGCTCGCCGCCCGGCACCGCACCGGCCCCCGAGGCGGCGGCGACTGGTACGACGCGCTGCCGCTGCCCGAGGGCGCCCTCGGCCTCGCCGTCGGCTCGGTCTCCGGGAGCGGGCCGAGCGCCCTGGCGGCCATGGGCCGGCTGCGCGCCTCGCTGCGCGCGTACGCCGTGATGGAGGGCGAGGACCCGGTCGCCGTCCTCTCCGACCTGGAGCTGCTGCTCCGCCTCACCGAGCCCGCGCGCTCCGCGACCGCGCTGTTCGCCTACTGCGAGCCGGCCGTCCGCCGGATCGTGCTCGCGGGCGCCGGACACACCCCGCCGCTGGTCGTCGGCGAGCACCGCACCGAGTACGTGGAGACCTCGCTCTCCGCCCCGCTCGGCATGCTGGCCTGCTGGGAGGCGCCCAGCGTCGAGCTGGCGCCCGCCCCCGGAGAAACGGTGCTGCTGTACACGGACGGGCTGCTGCGCCGCACCGGCGATCCGATGGACCGGGCCTTCGCACGGCTGCACGCCGCCGCGGCGAGCGTGCCGAAGGCCGACCGGGCCGACCCGGACGCGGTCGCCGACCACGTCCTGCGGACCGTCCTGCCCGACGGGCTCGACGACCCCGCCGCCGAGGGCGAGGACGTGGTCCTGCTGGCCGCCCGCTTCGAGTGAGCCGGGCCGCGTGAGAAGGGCCACCCTCCCACCCGGGTGACCCGGCGGTAATGGGTCTTCCGCCTCTGGGACCCTTCCGCACGACCGTACGATGGTGAAGGTTCAGTGTCGTACCCACAAGGAGGCAGGCCCGTGGCCGAGGAGCTCACCGCGGAGTACCCGGAGACCCCGGAGGAGTCCGAAGAGCAGGCGATCAAGCAGCGCAAGAACGGCCTGTACCAGGGCGTCTCCGACGAGCTCGCCGAGAACATGAAGTCCGGCTGGGCCGACACCGAGCTGCACGGCCTGGCGCCGATCGCGCAGGCCGCCCACACGGCCGCCCGCCGCGCCGCGCTGTCCGCCCGCTTCCCGGGCGAGCGCCTGGTGATCCCGGCCGGCAACCTCAAGACCCGGTCCAACGACACCGAGTACGCCTTCCGCGCCTCCACCGAGTACGCGTACCTGACCGGCGACCAGACCCACGACGGCGTGCTCGTCCTGGAGCCCGTCAAGGACGGCCACCGGGCGACGATCTACCTGCTGCCCCGCTCGAACCGCGAGAACGGCGAGTTCTGGCTGGACGGCATGGGCGAGCTGTGGGTCGGCCGCCGCCACTCCCTCGCCGAGGCGGAGCAGCTGCTCGGCATCCCGGCGAAGGACGTGCGCGAGCTGCCCGAGAAGCTGAGGGAGGCCACCGGCCCGGTCCGCGCCGTGCGCGGCCACGACGCCGGCATCGAGGCCGCCCTCACCGACAAGGTCACCGCCGAGCGCGACGAGGAGCTGCGCGTCTACCTGTCCGAGGCCCGCCTCGTGAAGGACGCGTTCGAGGTCGCCGAGCTGCAGAAGGCCTGCGACTCCACCGCCCGCGGCTTCGAGGACGTCGTCAAGGTCCTCGACAAGGCCGAGGCGACCAGCGAGCGCTACATCGAGGGCACCTTCTTCCTGCGCGCCCGCGTCGAGGGCAACGACGTCGGTTACGGCACCATCGCCGCCGCCGGCCCGCACGCCTGCACCCTGCACTGGGTCCGCAACGACGGCCCGGTCCGCTCCGGCGACCTGCTGCTGCTCGACGCCGGCGTGGAGACCACCGAGCTCTACACCGCCGACGTCACCCGCACCCTGCCGATCAACGGCCGCTTCACGGACGTCCAGCGCAAGATCTACGACGCCGTGTACGAGGCGCAGGAGGCCGGCATCGCCGCGGTGAAGCCCGGCGCCGCCTACCGCGACTTCCACGACGCCGCCCAGCGCGTGCTCGCCGAGAAGCTCGTCGAGTGGGGCCTCGTCGAGGGCCCGGTCGAGCGCGTCCTGGAGCTGGGCCTGCAGCGCCGCTGGACCCTGCACGGCACCGGCCACATGCTCGGCATGGACGTCCACGACTGCGCCGCCGCGCGCACCGAGACGTACGTGGACACCATCCTGGAGCCGGGCATGTGCCTGACCGTCGAGCCGGGTCTCTACTTCCAGGCCGACGACCTGACCGTGCCGGAGGAGTACCGGGGCATCGGCGTCCGGATCGAGGACGACATCCTCGTCACCGAGTCCGGCAACCGGAACCTGTCGGAGGCGCTGCCGCGCCGCTCCGACGAGGTCGAGGCGTGGATGGCCGGCCTGAAGGGCTGACATCCGCGTGACCGCGTGAGGAGCCCCCCGCCGACACCCCGGCGGGGGGCTTCGTCCGTCCCGGGCCCCGGCCAGGGCCGCCCCGCGCGCCTACGTCAGGGCCAGCGGCGCGTCCGCGCGCCACTTGATGATCTTGTCGAAGCTGACGAGCGCGCCGCCCCGGCCCGTCCGACCGAAGTGGACGTGGTCCGCGAGCTCCTCGATCAGCCGCAGGCCCCGGCCGCTCTCCGCGTCCGCGGCGGCGGGCCGCGGCGCGCGCCCCGAGAAGCCCGGCCCCGAGTCGGCCACTTCGATGCGACAGGTCTCGCCGTCGAGATAGGCGGTGACCCGGTACGCCTCCGAGGCCTCCCCGCGGACCGGGGAACCGCCGTGCTCGACGGCGTTCGCGCAGGCCTCCGTCAGGGCCACCGACAGCTCGTACGAGACGTCGGGATCGACCCCCGCCGTCTCCATCGTGCCGAGGAGCAGCCGCCTGGCGAGCGGCACGCTCGCGGCCTCGCGCCGCAGATGGAGGGACCACCAGATGCTCATGCTCCAGCCTCCTGGCTGCGGCTCGACATGCTGCGGCACGACATACCGATACGTATTGCCGGGCGAGGTGGTCCATAAGCCCCCGAGGGCGGCACATGCCCTCGTTCGGCGGATGCGCGGATCACGGACGCGGTGTATGTCGCCCCGAAGTCGCCCAAGGGTGACCTTCCGGACCTGCCGCATGGGAGGACGGGGCCTGGTGCGATGATGGGCCCGCCATGTCTGCCCCCGCGCTCGCGCCACGCATGCTGAGGGCCGCGGTCTTCACCGCGGTCTGTGTCGTGCTGTCCGCGCTGGGGCACGCGCTGGCCGCCTGCGAGGGCATCGCCCTGTGGTCCGCCGTCGCCGGATTCCTCGGCGTCTTCGGGATCACGGTGCTCTTCTCCGGGCGGGAGCGTTCGCTCCCCGTCATCGTCGGCGCGCTGGCGGCCGGACAGGTCGGCCTGCACGCCCTGTTCGGGCTCGGGCAGCGCCCGCCGGCCCTCGGCGCGCGGACCGACGAGACCCTGCTCCGGCTCGCCGCCAAGCTGGTCTGCGGCCGCGGCACCGCCACGATGAGCCCCGCCGACGCGGCCGGGATCATCCGCGACGCCGGGCTCGCCCCCGCGTCGACCACGGTCGGGGCGCACCACCACATGGCCGGCATGACGGACGCGGCGAACGCCACGGCCCGCAGCGCCGAACTCGTGCCCAGCCTCCCGATGCTGCTCGGCCACCTGCTGGCCGCGCTCGCCACCGGCTGGCTGCTGCGCCGCGGCGACCTCGCCCTCGGGCGGCTCGTCGCGCTGTCCGCGCAGGGCGCCGTCGAGCTCGCCGAGTGCGCGCTCGTCCGGGCGCTGCGCGCCGCCCTCTCCCTCGTACGGGCCCTGCTCGCCGGTCTGCCGGGCGCTCCGGTCACCGGGCCGCGGCCCCCTGCCCGTACGGCCTCCGACTCCTCACCGCCCCCGGCGGCCGAGGCACTTCAGCACACGGTGATCAGGCGCGGCCCGCCCGCGGCCGCCTGCGTCCTCGCAGCCTGACGCGGACCGCTCCGCACCATCCGGTGAGCGGGTCCGCGGCCTTCCCGCGCGCCCCGGATCCCTCCGGGGACCGTGCGGTCCGCGCCACACCCTGTCCTGCGGATGTCTTCCGCGCCTCGTTCTCGAGCTGGAGTGTTTCTGCCATGAGCGTTTCCCGTACGTTCCTCTCCCGCACCGCCCTCGCCGGTGCCGTCGCCGCCTCCTCCGTCCTGCTGCTGTCCGGCACCGCCTTCGCGCATGTCGGCGTGCAGCCGCAGGGCGAGGCCGCCAAGGGCGGCTACGCCACCGTCAACGTGAAGGTGCCGAACGAGCGCGACAACGCCTCCACGGTCAAGGTCGAGATCAACTTCCCGACCGACCACCCGCTGGCCTCCGTCATGCCGCAGCCGGTCCCCGGCTGGAAGGTCGAGGTCACCAAGGCGAAGCTCGCCAAGCCGCTGGAGCTGCACGGCAAGAAGATCAACGAGGCCGTCGCCAAGGTCACCTGGAGCGCGGACGGTTCGAAGATCGGACCCGGCCAGTTCCAGCAGTTCCCGCTCTCCCTCGGCCGGCTGCCCGAGGACACCGACCAGCTCGTCCTCAAGGCGATCCAGACCTACGACAACAACGAGGTCGTGCGCTGGATCGAGGAGCCCAAGGAGGGCGCCGCCGAGCCCGAGAACCCCGCGCCGGTCCTCAAGCTGTCCGCCGCCACCGGCGACCACCACGGCGGCGCGGCCGCACCCGCCGCCGACGACAAGGCCGCCGGCAAGGGCGGGCACGACGACAAGGGCGGCGAGCACGAGGAGGCCGCCGCGTCCGCCACCGACAGCGCGGCCCGGGTGCTCGGCGTCGTCGGCATCCTCGTCGGTCTCGCCGGCGTCGCCTTCGGTGTCCTCGCCGGACGCCGCCGCTCGGCCTGACGGCCCCCCCCTCGCCCTCATCGGCACGACACCCGCACCGGCAAGACCGAAAGACACACCATGTCCGACAGCACGACAGGCGGCGGCCGCCCCGGCCGCCGCGCCCCACTGATCATCGCCGCCGCGGCGATCGTCGCGGCGATCGGCATCACGGCCACCGTCGGTCTCGGCGGCGGTGACGACTCGGCGTCCGGCGGCACCAACGCCCCGGTCGCCGACTTCTCCGGCGGCACCGACAGCACCAAGGCCGGCACCGTCCTGGACCGGCCGTTCACCAAGCCCGCCCTCGTCCTCACCGACACCAAGGGCCAGAAGTACGACCTGCGCGAGAAGACCAAGGGCAAGCCGACGCTGATCTACTTCGGCTACACCCACTGCCCGGACGTCTGCCCCCTGACGATGAGCAACATCGCCATCGCGCGCAAGCAGCTCCCCAAGGCGGACCAGGACAAGCTCCAGGTCGTCTTCGTCACCACCGACCCCGAGCGCGACACGGCCGCCGAGCTCGGCAAGTGGCTGCCGGCCGCCGGCGACCCCTCGTTCGTCGGTCTCACCGGCGACTTCTCGGCGATCCAGGCCGGTGCCCGGTCGATCGGCATCGGCATCGACCCGCCGAAGAAGGAGAAGGACGGCACCGTCGTGTCCATGCACGGCGCCCAGGTGATCGCCTTCTCGCCGACGACCGACCAGGGCTACGTCCTCTACGGCGAGGACACCACGTCCGACGCCTACGCCAAGGACCTGCCCAAGCTCATCAAGGGGGAGAACCCGTGACCCGCCGCACCACCGCCCTGTCCGCCACCGTGGCGCTCGCCGCCGCCCTCGCGCTGACGGGGTGTTCGTCCGACGGCTCGTCCGACTCCGCGAAGTCGGGCAAGCCCGAACTCACGGTGAGCGGCGCCTTCATGCCGCAGCCCGTGATGGACATGGCCGGCGGCTTCCTCACCATCACCAACAGCGGTGACACCGCCGACAGGCTCACCTCCGTCACCAGCGGCATCTCCGACGACGTCACGATGCACGAGACGAAGAACCAGAAGATGCAGCAGGTGACGTCCTTCGACATCCCGGCGAACGGCGACCTCAAGCTCGAACGCGGTGGCAAGCACCTCATGTTCATGGAGCTGAAGAGCACGCCGAAGCAGGGCGAGAAGGTCGCCATCGAGCTGCACTTCGAGAAGTCCGGCCCCCTCAAGGTCGACCTTCCCGTCGAGGCGCCCAACCACAACCCCAAGCAGCACTGAGCTCTTTGAGGGAGTGACACACCCATGACGTCCACCGCCCCGCGCCTCGGGCCGGCCCTCACCCGGCTGCTGCTCGTCGTCGCCGCGCTCCTCGGCACGCTGCTCGCCACCGCGGGCCCCGCGTCCGCGCACGCGGCGCTGACCGGCAGCGACCCGCAGGACGGGGCGGTGGTCGCCACCGCCCCCAAGCAGGTCAACCTCACCTTCTCCGAGCAGGTCGCCATGAGCGGCGACTCCATCCGGGTCCTCGACCCGTCGGGGAAGCGGGTCGACACCGGGGAGATCCGCGACCTGTGCAGCGGCTCCGTCGTCCGCTACGGGGTCGCGCTGCTGCCCGGACTGCCCGACGGCACCTACACGGTGGCCTGGCAGACCGTCTCCGCCGACAGCCACCCGGTCTCCGGAGCCTTCACCTTCTCCGTCGGCGCGCCCTCCACGACCTCCGTCGCCCTGCCCGACACGGCGGTCGGCGGCGGGCTCGTCGGCGCGCTGTACGGGATCGCGCGCTACCTCTCGTACGCGGGTTTCGTCGTCCTCGTCGGCGGCGGCGCCTTCGTCCTGGTCTGCTGGCCGCGCGGGGCGGCCGTGCGCCCGGTGCAGCGGCTCGTGGTCCAGGGCTGGCTGACGCTGACCGCCGCCACCCTGGCGCTGCTGCTGCTCCGCCACGCGTACACGCGGACCGGGAAGCTCGCCGACGTCCTCGACCTGGGCGGGCTCCAGGCCGTGCTGCAGACGAAGACCGGGGCCGCGCTCTCCTCCCGGCTGCTGCTGCTCGGTGCGGCGGCGCTCTTCGTGGCCGTCCTCTTCGGCGCGTACGCCCGGCGGACGGACGAGAAGGAGCACAAGGACCTGACCTTCGGGCTCGCCCTCGGCGGCACCGTCGTCGCCGCCGGCATCGCCGGCACCTGGGCGCTCGCCGAACACGCCTCGACCGGGCTCCAGCCGGGCGTGGCCATGCCGGTCGACATCCTGCACCTGCTGGCCGTGGCCGTATGGCTCGGCGGGCTCACGGCCCTGCTCGTCGCGCTCCACCGGGCCCCGTCGGTCGAGCGGGCGGCGGTCGACCGCTACTCGACGGTGGCCTTCGGCTCGGTCGTCGTCCTGGCGGCCACCGGCCTCTACCAGTCCTGGCGCCAGGTCGGCACCTGGTCGGCCCTCACCGACACCCGGTACGGGCAGCTGCTGCTCGTCAAGATCGGCCTGGTCGCCGTGCTGGTCGGGATCGGCTGGGTGTCGCGACGCTGGGTACGGCGGCTGGCGGAGCCGGCGGGGGTGGGGACGACGTCCGGGGAAGAGGCATCGCCCGGGGATGAGACGACGTCCGAGGAAGAGACGACCTTCGAGGAAGAGCCGACCTCCGCGGTGTCGGAGGCCTCTGACCAGGTCGACGCCGGGCGGGCCGAGCAGCTCGCACGGCAGCGGGCCGCCGTCGCCACCGCGCTGCGGAAGAAGGAGCGGGACGCCGACCCCGAGCGGGCCGGGCTGCGCCGTTCGGTGCTGACCGAGGCCGCCGTCGCGGTCGTACTGCTCGCCGTGACGACCGTCCTGACCTCCACCGAGCCCGCCCGCACGGAGGAGGAGGCCGGCAAGGGCCGCACCGCCGCCGGCGCGGCCGCCGTCCCCGACCGTCCGATCGACGTCCGCATCCCCTTCGACACGGGCGGCGTGGACGGCAAGGGCACCGTGCAGCTCACCCTCGACCCCGGCCGCACCGGCGCCAACGCGCTGCACCTCTATGTGCTGCGGCCCAACGGGCGCCCGCTGGACGTCCCGGAGGTGAAGGTCGCCTTCACGCTCAAGGAGAAGGAGATCGGCCCGCTGCCCGTGCTGCCCGACCGCATCCAGACCGGACACTGGAGCGCGACCGGCGTCCAGCTGCCGATGCCGGGCGAATGGCTGATGCAGGTGACGGTCCGCACCTCCGACATCGACCAGACCACCATCGAGAAGAACGTGAAGATCGGCTGAGACCCCGTGAGCAACGACAACCTTGACATCTCCCGGCGGCGGCTCCTCGGCACCGTCGGGGCGGCGGGCGCGACCGGTCTCGTGATCGGCGCGGCCGGCGGCGTGGGGATCTCGGCCGCCGGGGACACCTCCGGCTCGGACTCGGGCGGCTCCCCGGCCCTCACGACGGTCGGTTCGACCGAGGTGATGTTTCACGGGAAACATCAAGCGGGGATCACCACTCCGCTTCAGTCCCGGGGGCACCTGGTCGCCTTCGACCTCGTCCCCGGGGCCGGCCGCAAGGAGGCCGCCGCACTGCTGCGCCGCTGGTCGGCCACGGCGAAGGAGCTGATGGCGGGCCGTCCCACGACCGCCGACACGGGGATCGCGCTCGACGCCGGGCCCTCGTCCCTGACCGTGACCTTCGGCTTCGGCCGTACCTTCTTCGACCGCACCGGGCTCGCCGCCCGCCGCCCCACCCAGCTGGACCCGCTGCCCGCCTTCTCCTCCGACGTCCTCGACCCCAAGCGCTCGGAGGGCGACCTGTGGGTGCAGATCGGCGCGGACGACGCGCTCGTCGCCTTCCACGCGCTGCGCGCGCTCCAGAAGGACGCGGGCGACGCGGCCCGGGTGCGCTGGCAGATGAACGGCTTCAACCGGTCCGCCGGGGCCACCGCCCGTCCGATGACGGCCCGGAACCTCATGGGCCAGGTCGACGGCACCGGGAACCCGAAGCCGACGGAACCCGACTTCGACCGGCGGATCTTCGTCCCGCAGGGCGCGTCCGGCGCCCAGGACTGGATGGCGGGCGGCTCGTACGCGGTCGTCCGCCGGATCCGGATGCTGCTCGACGACTGGGAGAAGCTCTCCCTGGACAAGCAGGAGAAGGTGATCGGGCGGCGGAAGGCGGACGGCGCACCGCTGACCGGCGGGACCGAGACCACCGAGCTGGACCTGAACAAGATCGGCCCGGACGGCAAGGCCGTCATCCCCGACAACGCCCATTCCCGGATCTCCGCCCCCGAACAGAACGGCGGAGCGGCCATGCTGCGCCGGCCGTTCTCCTTCCACGACGGGATCGCGAGCGACGGGACCCCGGACGCGGGACTGCTCTTCGTCTGCTGGCAGGCGGATCCGCTGCGCGGCTTCGTCCCGGTGCAGCGCAAGCTCGACCGGGGCGACGCGCTGTCCCCGTTCATCCGGCACGAGGCGAGCGGTCTGTTCGCGGTGCCCGGCGGCGCGGCGGAGGGCGAGTACGTGGGACAGCGCCTGCTGGAGTCCTGAACGAGGGGCGTCCTGGGGCGCGAGGCCGTTAGGGTGACCGTATGTCCGCCACCCGTTATACGTATCTCGGTCCCGAAGGCACCTTCACGGAGGCCGCGCTGCGTACGCTGCCCGAGGCCGCGACACGGGAGCTCGTGCCGATGGTCTCGGTCCCGGCGGCGCTCGACGCCGTACGGAACGGCGAGGCGGCGGCGGCGCTCGTGCCGATCGAGAACTCGGTCGAGGGCGGGGTGACCGCGACCCTCGACGAGCTGGCCTCGGGCGAGCCGCTGATGATCTACCGCGAGGTGCTGCTGCCGATCGCCTTCGCGCTGCTCGTACGGCCCGGGACCAAGCTGTCGGAGATCAAGACGGTCACCGGCCATCCGGTCGCCCAGCCGCAGGTCCGGAACTGGATGCGGGCCCACCTGCCCGAGGCGGTGTGGGAGTCGGCCGCGTCCAACGCGGACGGCGCGCGGCTGGTCCAGGAGGGCCGGTTCGACGCGGCCTTCGCGGGTGAGTTCGCGGCGGCGACGTACGGTCTCGAGGCCCTGGTCACGGAGATCCACGACGCCGAGAACGCGGAGACGCGTTTCGTGCTCGTGGGCCGGCCGGCCCGCCCGGCGGCGCCGACGGGCGCGGACAAGACCTCGGTCGTGCTGTGGCTGGGCGACGACCACCCGGGCGCGCTGCTGGAACTTCTCCAGGAATTCGCCGTGCGCGGTGTGAACCTGATGCTGATCCAGTCGCGGCCCACGGGCGCGGGCATCGGCAATTACTGCTTCGCCGTCGACGCGGAGGGGCACATCGCGGACCGGCGGGTCGGCGAGGCGCTGATGGGCCTGAAGCGGATCTGCCCGAACGTGCGCTTCCTCGGCTCGTACCCGAGGGCGGGCGCCTCGCGCGAGGACGTACGGCCGCTGCGCCGCGGAACCTCGGACGCGGAGTTCACCGAGGCCTCCGACTGGCTGGCGCGGGTTCAGGACGGCCGGGCCTGACCCGAGGGCCCCGTTCTCCGGCCTGACCCGAGGGCCCGTCTCCGGGCCTGACCAAGTGCCCCGTCTGCGGGGGTGCCTCACCTCTGGGTGCGGTGGTTCGTCCACAGGTCCGAACCACCGGTCCTACCTGCATACTTTTCGGTTACCCACAGAAGTTATCCACAGGCGCGCTTCTCGACCTGGGGACAAGTCGACAAGGCCGTCGGAAGCGGTCGACAAATCCTCGTCACCCCCATTCCGACGTGCCACTCTTTGGAGCGAGCAATTCCCACCCGAAGGAGTGGGAAAATGGCGACGAAGATCGCCGATCTTCACCATCCACAGATCTTTCGCACAGCCTGTGGATAACTCACCCTCGCTGTGTATTGCTGTGGAGAATCCCGGGACCGGGAAATCACGGGAAAATAAAGCAATTCGGGCAAAGCGACACGCATTGCCATATCGAGTAGGGCCGCTCGCAGTGGCACCGGTAGCCTGGTGGGGTGATTGACCTTCGCCTGCTCCGTGAGGACCCCGACCGTGTTCGCGCCTCCCAGCGCGCCCGTGGAGAGGACGTCGCCCTCGTCGACGCCCTGCTCTCCGCCGATGAGCGGCGCAGGTCGTCCGGCGTCCGCTTCGACGAACTCCGCTCCGAGCAGAAGGCGCTCGGCAAGCTGATCCCCAAGGCCTCCCCCGAGGAGCGCGCCACGCTCCTCCAGAAGGCCGAACAGCTCAAGACCGACGTCAAGGCCGCCGAGGCCGAGCAGAACGAGGCCGACGAGACGGCCCGCGCGCTGCTGCTCCAGCTCGGCAACCTCGTCCACCCGGACGTGCCGGTCGGCGGCGAGGAGGACTTCGTCGTCCTCGAGACGCACGGCACCATCCGCGACTTCGCCGCCGAGGGCTTCGAGCCCAAGGACCACCTGGAGCTCGGCGAGGCGCTGGGCGCCATCGACGTCGAGCGCGGCGCCAAGGTCTCCGGCTCGCGCTTCTACTACCTGACCGGCGTCGGCGCGCTCCTGGAGCTCGCCCTGGTCAACGCGGCGATCGCGCAGGCCACCGAGGCCGGCTTCATCCCGATGCTCACCCCCGCGCTGGTCCGCCCGCGCGCCATGGAGGGCACCGGCTTCCTCGGCCAGGCCGCCGAGAACGTGTACCACCTGGAGAAGGACGACTACTACCTGGTCGGCACCTCCGAGGTTCCGCTCGCCGCGTACCACATGGACGAGATCATCGAGGCCGACAAGCTGCCGCTGCGCTACGCCGGTTTCTCGCCGTGCTTCCGCCGCGAGGCCGGCACGTACGGCAAGGACACCCGCGGCATCTTCCGCGTCCACCAGTTCGACAAGGTCGAGATGTTCTCGTACGTCGCTCCGGAGGACGCCGAGGCCGAGCACAAGCGCCTCCTGGAATGGGAGAAGCAGTGGCTCACCTCCCTGGAGCTGCCGTTCCAGGTGATCGACGTCGCCACCGGCGACCTGGGCGCCTCCGCCTCGCGCAAGTTCGACTGCGAGGCCTGGATCCCGACCCAGGGCAAGTACCGCGAGCTGACCTCCGCCTCCAACTGCGACGGCTTCCAGGCCCGCCGCCTCTCCGTGCGCATGCGCGACGAGAAGGAGGGCAAGAAGACCGTCCAGCCGCTGGCCACCCTGAACGGCACGCTGTGCGCCGTCCCGCGCACCATCGTGGCGATCCTGGAGAACCACCAGCTGGCCGACGGCTCGGTGCGGGTGCCCGAGGTGCTGCGCCCCTACCTCGGCGGTCGTGAGGTCCTGGAGCCGATCTCCAAGTGAGCCCGTTCCCCTACCGCCTGGTCGCGACGGACCTCGACGGCACGCTGCTGCGCGCCGACGAGTCCGTCTCCACCCGCACGCGGGACGCCCTCGCCGCCGCAACGGCGGCGGGGGCCGCGCACATCGTCGTGACCGGGCGGGCGGTGCCGTGGACCCGGCACATCCTCGACGACCTCGGCTACGAGGGGCTGGCCGTCTGCGGCCAGGGCGCGCAGGTCTACCACGCCGGCGAGCACCGGCTGCTGACCTCCCTGACCCTCGACCGGCAGCTCGCCGGGCTCGCCCTCTCCAAGATCGAGGCGGAGGTCGGGCCGCTCGCCGTGGCCGCCAGCCGCGACGGCCTGGAGGGCGAGGTCCTGGTCGGCCCCGGCTACCGGACCCAGGAGGGGCCGCTGCCGTACGTGCCGTTCGAGGACCCGGCGGAGGTGTGGTCGGCGCCGCTGACGAAGCTCTACATCCAGCACCCGACGCTGTCCGACGACGAGCTCACCCGCGTCTCGCGCGAGACGGTCGGCGGGCTCGTGGACGTCGTCATGGCCGGCCCCGGGATCGTCGAGGTCCTGCCGCTGGGCCTCAGCAAGGCGACCGGCCTCTCGCTGGCCGCCCGCCGGCTCGGCGTGAAGGCCGCGGAGACGATCGCCTTCGGCGACATGCCCAACGACATCCCGATGTTCGGCTGGGCGGCCCACGGCGTGGCCATGGCCAACGCCCACGGGGAGCTGAAGGCGGTGGCCGACGAGGTCACCGCGTCGAACGAGGAGGACGGCATCGCCGTCGTCCTGGAGCGCCTGCTCCAGGCCTGACCTCTGCTCCGAGGAAGCGGGGCGGCCCGCGCGGTTCGCCTCCGCGCGCTCGAAGCGGCCGCCCCGCTCTCGTACCCCTAGTGTGCTCCGGGCCTCCCGGGCCCCACCAGCGGTTTTCTCCGGGTGAGCGGCCAGAACGCCAGCCCGATCAGCAGCGAGACCGCATGGCCCAGGTCCGTGTACGTGTGACTGGTGACCAGCGGTACGGCGAAGAAGGCCACCGCCCCCGCGAGGTAGGGCCAGCGCCAGGGCCGCGGGAGCCGGTAGGTCAGGATGCCGATCGAGGCCGCGAGGCCGTAGCTCACCCCGATGTCGACGACGTGCGCCATGCTGCGCGGCACGTCGTGGTCCTTGATCGCCGCCAGGACCACGTTCTGGCTGATGAGCGTGGCCGCGACATGCGCCGTCGTGACGACGGCCAGCCACTTCACCGTGCCGAGCCAGCGCTCCACCGGCGCGTGGAACACCTCGAAGAGCACGGCGTAGAAAGGCAGGCTCGCCGGATTCTCGATCCAGAAGGCGCTGCCGAGCAGCGCCCGCATCGGATGACGCGAGAGCTCGTAGAGATTGCTGCTGCTGCGGTGCAGCAGATAGTGCTCGAGACCCTCCGAGGAGAGCGCGATCACCAGGCTGGTGACCGTGATGATCGCCAGCCAGACATGCGTACCGGGTGACGAACGCACCCACGACCTGATCGGTCGGGACGGTTCGCCACCCGGCGCATGAGAAGGGGAGTCACTCGGCACATCTCTGTGCCTATCACCCCTTTGTGGGTGATACCTGAGAGAAACCCGCGACTCAGAAGTTGATCATGTGTCCGGCGATGCCGTGGATGGCTTCCTTGACGGCTTCGCCAAGGGTGGGGTGGGCGTGCACGTTGCGGGCGACCTCGTGGACGGTGAGGTCCCACTGCTGGGCCAGGGTGAGCTCGGGGAGGAGCTCGGTGACGTCGGGGCCGATGAGGTGAGCGCCGATGATCTCGCCGTACTCGGCGTCGGCGACGATCTTCACGAAGCCGGTCGAGTCGCCCAGGCCATGGGCCTTGCCGTTGGCCATGAAGGGGAACTTGGCGACCTTGACGTCGTAGCCCTTCTCGCGGGCCTGCGCCTCGGTGTAGCCGAAGCTGGCGATCTGCGGCTGGCAGTAGGTCGCGCGCGGGATCATCGGGTAGTCGAGTTCCATCGTCTCGGCGTCCGCGATGGTCTCGGCGGCGATGACACCCATGGCCTCGGCGGTGTGCGCGAGCATCAGCTTGGCGGTGACGTCGCCGATGGCGTAGATGTGCGGCACGGAGGTGCGGCAGCGGCCGTCGACGTCGATGGCGCCGCGGTCGGTCAGGGCGACACCGGTGTTCTCCAGGCCATAGCCGGACACGTTCGGGGCGAAGCCGATGGCCTGCAGGACCTTGTCGGCCTCCAGGACCTTGGTCGCGCCGTCCTTGCCGGTGACGGTGACGCGGACCTGCGGGCCGGACTCGTCGATGGCCTCGACGCGGGTGGAGGTGAGGACGTCGATGCCGAGCTTGCGGTACTGCTTGGCGAGCTCCTTGGACACCTCCTCGTCCTCCAGGGGGGCCATGCGGTCGAGGAACTCGACGATGGTGACCTTGGTCCCGTAGTTGTTCAGCACGTAGGCGAACTCGATGCCGATCGCGCCGGCGCCGGCGATGATGATCGACTGCGGGGCGTCCTCGGCGAGGATCTGCTCCTCGTACGACACGACGCGGTCGCTGAGGGCCGTGCCGGGCAGCAGGCGCGCGGTGGCGCCGGTGGCGATGATGCAGTTGTCGAACGTGATGGTCTGCGTGGTGCCGTCGGACTTCGCCACCTGGAGGGTGTTCGCGTCGAGGAAGGTGCCCCGGCCGTCGAACTCGGTGATCCCGTTCTTCTTCATCAGGAAGTGGACGCCCTTGACGCGGCCGTCCGCGACCGTGCGGCTGCGGCGGAACGCCTCGCCGTAGTCGAAGGACACGGTGCCGTCGACCTTGATGCCGAAGGTCTTGGCCTCGTGGTTGAAGATGTGGGCGAGCTCGGCGTTGCGCAGCAGCGCCTTGGTGGGGATGCAGCCGACGTTCAGGCAGACACCGCCCCAGTACTTCTCCTCGACGACCGCGACCCGCTTGCCCAGCTGGGCGGCGCGGATGGCGGCGACGTAGCCGCCGGGGCCAGCTCCGAGTACGACGACGTCGAAGCGGTCTGACATGACTGACTCCCGAAGGTGGTGAGGGTGTTCGGCACACGTACGAGCCCACAGTAGTCCGGTCCCTGCGGCCCGGCCGGGGAGGCGAGGGAGGTCACTTGTAGGATGACTGGGCAACCGGGCGAATAGGGGTAGGCGATGGCACTGAAGACCGCGGGACGGACGTCGCTGGTGGACTCCGTGGTGGAGCAGCTGCGGTCCCAACTCGCCGACGGCGAGTGGGCGGTCGGCGACCGCATCCCCACCGAGCACGAGCTCGCCCAGCAGCTCGGCGTCGGCCGCAACACCGTCCGTGAGGCCGTCCGGGTCCTGGTGCACTCCGGGCTCCTGGAGTCCCGTCAGGGCAACGGCACCTTCGTGCGCTCCACCGCCGACCCGGCGGCCGTCCTCCAGGGCGTGCGGCACGCGGGCGCCCGGGACGTCCTGGAGCTGCGCGCCGCGCTGGAGGCCGAGGCGGCCCGGCTCGCCGCGGTACGGCGGGACACCCACGACCTGCTGCGGCTGCGGGCGGCGCTCGCCACCCTGCGCGAGGAGGGCGACCGCGACGCGGACGCCGACCTGGCCTTCCACCTCGCGGTCGTCGAGGCCACCCACAACGCGGCCTTCCGCGAGGTGTACCGCTTCTTCTCCACGCAGGTGCACGAGGTCCTGGTGGACGCGCTCGGCGACCGGGAGATGCCGCCGGTCGACATCGACCTGCACGAGGCCGTCGTCGTGGCCGTCGAGCAGGGCGACGCCGAGGCGGCGGAAGCGGGGGCCCGGGAGCTGCTGCGGGTGCCGATGGAGACGCTCGCGGCGCTCGCGGAGGAGCGGAAGGGTGAGGCGCGGTGACGCGGGAGGCGAAGGTGACGGACGCGGGGGTGACCGACGCGGGGGTGACCGACGCGGGAGCGACCGACGCGGGAGCGACCGACGCGGGAGCGACCGGACTGGGTGGCTCCGGACTGTCCGGAGGCCGGCTGACCGGAGGCCGGCTGCCCGGAGCGCATCGGCCGGAACGGAGGCGGCCGGAAGGGAGGCTTCCGGTCGACTCGGAGGCCGGTGGCCGCGCGACCGTCGCGGGCGGGGCCGCACGGCGGGCGCTGCTCGCGCACCCGGTGCTGCTCCTGGTCGGCATCGTGCTCGCCTCGCTCAACATGCGCGCCGCCCTCGCGAGCGTGGCGCCGCTGGTGGGCGAGCTGGCGGAGACGTACGGACTGTCCTCGGCGGCGAGCTCCCTCGTGACCTCGGTGCCGGTGCTCTTCCTGGGGCTCGGCGCGCTCGTGGCGCCCTGGCTCGGCCGGCGCCTCGGGGCGGAGCGGGTGCTGTTCGGGGCGCTGCTGCTGCTCGGTGCGGGCATCCTGGTGCGGGTGCTGCCGTCGGCGGCCGCCCTCTACTGCGGCGGGGTGCTGGTCGGCACGGCGATCGCGCTCCTGAACGTGCTGATGCCGGGTCTGATCAAGCGGGACTTCCCGGACCGGGCCGCGTCCATGACCTCCGTCTACACCGGCGCCATGATCGCGGGCGCCACGCTCGTCGCCGCCTCCTCGGTGCCGCTCGAACGGGCGCTGGGCGGCTGGCAGGCCTCGCTCGGCTTCTGGTCGCTGCTCGCGGTGGTGGCGGCCCTCGCCTGGCTGCCGCAGGTGCTGATCGCCGGGGGCCGCACCGGGCACCAGGTGCGGGCCGCGGATCCCGGGAGGCCCGCCCGGTCGGTGTGGCGGTCGCCGCTCGCCTGGCAGGTGACGCTGTTCATGGGGCTGCAGTCGCTGTGGACGTACGTCCTGATCGCCTGGATGCCGACGATCTTCACGGACCACGGGATGAGCCGTTCGACGGCCGGTGTGGTCTTCGCCTTCAACAACCTGCTGCAGGTGGTGGGCGCCTTCGCCGTGCCGCTGCTGGCGGGCCGGATGCGGAGCCAGCGGCCGCTGATCGTCCTGGTGACGACGCTGGTGGCGGCGGGCTACACGGGCCTGATGGGCGCTCCGGTGCAGGGCGCGTGGCTGTGGTCGGCGCTGCTCGGCGTCGGTCAGGGCGGGGCGGTGGGCCTGGCGCTCACCCTGATCGTGCTGCGCTCGGGCGACGCGGGGACCGCGGCCCGGCTCTCGGGCATGGCCCAGACCGTGGGCTATCTGATGGCCGCCGTGGGCCCGCTGGCCGCCGGCGCCCTGCACCAGGCGACGGGCTCCTGGACCGCGCCGATCCTCGCCGTGCTCGGCGTGTGCGCGGCCGCGCTCGCCGTGGGTCTGCTCGCGGCCCGGAGCCGTACGGTCTGAGTCCCGTACGGCTCCGGTGCCGGCGGCCGCCCGGCTACTCCTCGCCCGCCAGGGTCATGCCGCGTAGCTTGCGGCCCGCGAACCAGGTCGCCCCGACGGTCACCGCGACCAGCAGCACCACGGCCGTCGGCAGGGCCACCTCGGAACTGATGAGGCTGTCGCCGGTGACCTTCTCGGCGAGGGCGAGCGCCCACTGCTGGACGCTGAGGGTGCGGGCGCCCGCGATCAAAGAGCCGAACAGGGACTCCCACACCAGGGCGTAGACCAGGCCGATCACGACGGCGTGCCGGCTGACCGTGCCGAGGAGCAGGAACAGCGCGCTGTACGCGATGGAGGCCACCAGGGCCGCCACGGTGTAGGCGACGGCGACCTGCTGCCCGTTGCCGTTGAGGATGAAGCCGGCGATCAGCGTGGGCACGGCCGAGAAGACCATGGTCACGGCGACGGCGACGAACAGTTTGGTGACGATGATCGTCGTGCGCTTCACCGGCTTGGCCAGGAGGTAGACGATCGAGCCGTCGTCGATCTCCGGGCCGATCGCGCCGGTGCCGGCGATCACGCCGATCAGTGGCACCATCGTGGCCAGCGCGAAGCCGCCGAGGACGGTGGCGGCGGCCTGGTCGTCGGCACCCCTGAACATGCGCACGGCGGCGGCGATCAGGATCAGCATCGCGGGCAGCGCGAAGAGGATCAGGGCCCGCTTGCGGCCGAGGAGGGCCCGGTAGGTGAGCCGGGCGACGGTGGGGTTGTACATCGGTCGGGCTCCTTTCAGGCCGCTACGAGATACGAGAAGACGGATTCGAGGGACTCGTCGGAGGGCGAGACCGTCAGGAGCCGGATGCCGCGCTCCCTGGCCACCTTGGGCAGCAGTTCGGTGAACCGGCCGAAGTCCACGGCCTGGATGCGCAGGGCGCCTTCCGTGTGGTCGACCTCGATGCCGGCCGTGGACGGATCCGCGATCAGCGCGGCCGCGAGGGCCCGGTCGTCGCTGGACCGGACGAGATAGCGGTGGGGGCGGTCGGTCATCAGCCGGCGGATGCGGCGGAAGTCTCCGGAGGCGGCGTGCCGTCCGGCCACGATCACCTCGATGTGCGAGGCGAGCTGCTCGACCTCCTCCAGGATGTGCGAGGAGAACAGGACCGTGCGCCCCTCGGCGCCCATCCGGCGCAGCAGGTCCATCAACTGCATGCGCTGGCGCGGGTCCATGCCGTTGAACGGCTCGTCGAGCAGCAGCACCGACGGCTCGTGGACGAGGGCCGAGGCCATCTTCACGCGCTGCCGCATGCCCTTGCTGTACGTGGCGATCTTGCGGTCCTGGGCGTACTCCATCTCGACCGTGGCGAGGGCCCGTTGCGCCTCCTTGTCGCCGAGGCCCTGCAACTCCGCGTTGGCGACGACGAATTCGCGGCCGGTGAGGAAGTCGTACATCGCCTCCCGCTCGGGGACGATGCCGATCTGCCGGTAGACGGACTCGTTGCGCCAGATCGTCTCGCCGTCGAGGGTGACGGTGCCGGTGGAGGGGTCGAGGAAGCCGCCCATCATGTTGATGAGGGTGGACTTCCCGGCTCCGTTGGGACCGAGCAGGCCGGTGACGCCGGGGCCGATGGTCATGGTGACGTCGTTGACGGCCACCACGTTGCCGAACCAGCGCGAGGCGTGGTCGATGTGGATCGAGGTCACAGCCCGACCTTTCGGTAGCGGCGCATCAGCACGCCGTACGAACCGGCGATGAGCGCGAGGACGACCAGCAGATAGACCACGCCGACCCCGGCGCCGGGCGCCGCGGCCTCCCCGCCGGGGGCGGCGGTGGGCGCGCCGAGGAAGGCGTCCTGCACTCCGCCGATGAGGGTGATCGGCGAGAACAGGCCGATCCACTTGACCGCGCCGACGTTGTCGGTGCCGTAGGCGATGCCCTGGAGGGTGGAGACCGCTCCGTAGGAGATCACCAGGGTGGCGATGACGGCGGCGACGCCGAAGCCGCGGCGCGGGGTGAGGGCCGCCATGACGAGTCCGATGCCGCCGAAGAGCAGCGAGAGCAGCGTCACGGAGGCGAGACCCTGGCCGAGCATCTCCGCCTGCTCGGCGAAGTCCATCTTGGCGAGCAGCGAACCGATGAAGAGGATCAGCAGCGGGGACGCGGTGAGGATGAACATCGCGGAGGCCATCGCCCCGAACTTGGCGAGCACGTAGTCCACGCGCTCGATCGGGCGGGCGAAGTAGAGGGGCACGGTGCGGAACCTGAGGTCGCGGGAGACCGACTGCGGGGCCTGCGCGGCCACGAAGATGGCGATCACCATCTGAAGGAAGATCGCGTACTGGGTGTACTCGATCGCCAGCTTCGACGACTTGGTGACGACCGCGACCGCGACGATGATCAGCGCGGGCACGCACATCACCGCGAAGAGCAGCATCGGCAGCACCTTCGACCTGGCGCTGCGGCCGAGACCGTACGCGCCGCGCAGCGACTGCGAGAACAGCGCCCGGCGGGCCGCGGCGCGGCCGAGGCGCGGGCCGTCGTAGCCGCGGTAGCCGATGTTGTGGATCTGCGTGGTCTCGGGGGTCCGCGCGGTGTCGGGGGCCTGGGAGCTCATCGCACCGGCACCTCCTCCTGCTGCTCGGCCTGCGGCGTGAACACCTCGGCGATGTGGTGGCGGCGCTGCTCCATGCGGACGAGGCCGAGGCCGAGGCCGGCGACGGTGTCCCGGACGAGGTCGTAGGTGTCCTCGCCGGTGGCCTCCAGGAGCAGGATGTGACCGGCGCCCGGCAGCCCCTCCTCCACGCCCGCGTGGAGGGTGACTCCCGCGGCGGTGAGGGCGGCGCGCAGCGTCTCCGTGCCGTCGGGGTGGGCGTCGGAGTCCGTGACCTCGACCGCGAGGGTCGTGGTGCTGCGCGTGAAGTCGCTGGTGGAGCTGGAGCGGAGCAGCCTGCCGCCGTCGATGACGACGACGTGGTCGCAGGTGCGCTCCAGCTCGCCGAGCAGGTGCGAGGTGACGAGGACCGAGATGCCGAAGTCCGTCCACACCCGCCGGATCAGGCCGAGCATGTCGTCGCGGCCGACCGGGTCGAGGCCGTTGGTCGGCTCGTCGAGCAGCACCAGCTGCGGGTCGTGGACGAGGGCCTGGGCCAGCTTCACGCGCTGCTTCATGCCGGTCGAGTAGCCGCCCATGGGGCGGTAGCGCTCCTCGTACAGGCCGACGTGGCGCAGGGTGTCGGCGGTCCGCTCGCGGGCGGCGGTCGCGGGCAGCCCGGACATGCGCGCCATGTGCACGACGAACTCCGTCGCCGACACGTCGGGCGGCAGGCAGTCGTGCTCCGGCATGTAGCCGACGCGCTCGCGGATCTGGGCGCCGGAGGTGGCGACGTCGAGTCCGAGGACCTCGGCGCGGCCCTCCGTGGCCGGGGACAGACCGAGCAGGATCTTGATCATCGTGGACTTGCCGGCTCCGTTGGCACCCACCAGTCCGGTCACACCGGGCCCGATGTCCAGGGAGAGCCGGTCGAGAGCGGTCACCCGGGGGAACCGCTTGCTGAGGCTTTCGGTGGCGATCACAGTCACGTCTTCGACAGTAGTGGCGTGCGTCACGGCGGGCGTCAGTCCAACGGCTCGGACCGTGTCCGACTCCAGGCGTACACGCCCGTAGGGGAGCCGCGACCAAGGTCTCGTTTTCCACAGGCCTGTGCACACCCCTTGACGCAGCCGCCGGGCATTGTCACATTCATCG
This sequence comes from Streptomyces sp. NPDC053431, assembly GCF_044544925.1. Taxonomy (NCBI): domain Bacteria; kingdom Bacillati; phylum Actinomycetota; class Actinomycetes; order Kitasatosporales; family Streptomycetaceae; genus Streptomyces; species Streptomyces sp. NPDC053431. The sequence continues at coordinate 180,379 of NZ_JBITXX010000003.1, forward strand.
ATGTCAAGTTACGGACGCGTAGCGCATCCGGACGCTCACACAGGACGGGCGGGGTGGCATGGCATCGGCAGGTACGGCCGCGGACGCGGCGGTGACGCGCGAACTCACCGCTGAGCTGCGCGGGTTCAGGGAGGTGCAGCGGCTCGCGTACGCCTGCGCGGAGGCGGTCGCGGCGCAGCTCAAGCCGGGCGTGACCGAGCGCGAGGCGGCCCGGATGCAGCGGGAGTGGCTGTACGAGCGCGGGGTGAGGGACTGGTTCCACCGGCCCTTCGCCTGGTTCGGGGACCGCACGGCCTTCGTCGACTTCAGGATCCCGCTCCAGTTCTTCCCGACGAACCGGCGGCTCGAGCCCGGGATGCCCTTCATCCTGGACATGGCCCCGGTCCACCGGGGCTACACGGCGGACATCGGCTACTCGGGCTGCCTGGGCCTCGACCCCGTCCACGACAAGCTGCTCGCCGACCTCCGGGAGCACCGCGAGCTGATCCTGCGCGAGGTGCGCGAGCGCCGCACGCTGCGGGAGATCTACGAGGACGTGGACCGGCTCATGGTCCGCCAGGGCTACGCGAACCGGCACCGGGCCTATCCGTTCGGCGTCATCGCCCACAAGATCGACCGGGTGAAGGAGCGCCGCTGGGCGCCCACGCTGTTCGGCTTCGGCACCCAGTCCCTCAAGGGCCTGGCGAGCGACGCCCTGCACGGCCACCGGGACGGCTGGTCGCCGCTGTGGTCGCCGTACCGGTTCTCCGACCACCCGCCCAGGCCCGGCCTGTGGGCGGTCGAGCCGCACCTCGGATTCCGGGGCACCGGCGCGAAGTTCGAGGAGATCCTGGTCGTCACCGACTCCAGGGACCCCGAGCAGAGCGCGTTCTGGCTGGACGACGACCTGCCGCACGTGCGGCGCTGGAACGAGGAAGGGACGGCGGCCTGATGGCGGGGAAGACGGGACTCGACGGGGCGCGGGAGCGCTGGGTCCGTACCGGCGGCATAGAGCTGTGCGTGGCCGAACTGGGCGACGAGAGCCGGCCGACGGTGCTGCTCGTGCACGGCTATCCGGACTCCAAGGAGGTCTGGTCGGAGGTCGCGCCGCGGCTCGCCGAGCGGTTCCACGTGGTGCTGTACGACGTCCGGGGGCACGGCCGGTCGACGGCACCGACCCCGCTGCGCGGCGGCTTCACCCTGGAGAAGCTGACCGACGACTTCCTGGCGGTCGCGGACGCGGTCAGCCCGGACCGGCCGGTGCACCTGGTCGGCCACGACTGGGGATCGGTGCAGTCCTGGGAGTTCGTCACGGTCCCCCGCACCGAGGGCCGGATCGCCTCCTTCACCTCGATGTCCGGACCGTCCCTCGACCACTTCGGGCACTGGATCAAGAGCCGGATGGCCCGGCCCACCCCGCGCAGGATCGGCCAGCTCCTCGGCCAGGGCGCCAAGTCCTGGTACGTGTACATGCTGCACGCCCCGGTGCTGCCGGAGCTCGCCTGGCGCGGGCCGCTCGGCAAGCGCTGGCCGAAGATCCTGGAGCGGGTCGAGCGGGTCCCCTCCGGCGACTACCCCACGGCCTCCCTGCCCGGCGACGCCGCGCACGGAGCGTGGCTCTACCGGGACAACGTGCGGGCCCGGCTCTCCCGGCCGCGGGCCGACGCCTTCGCGCACGCGCCCGTGCAGCTGATCACGCCGACCGGCGACGCCTTCCTCTCCGAGCGGCTCTACGACGACCTGGCCGACTGGGTGCCGGACCTCACCCGCCGGACGCTGCCGGCCAAGCACTGGGTGCCGCGCACCCGGCCCGACCAACTGACCTCCTGGATCACCGCGTTCGTCGAGACGCACGAGGACCCGGCGACCAGGGCGCCGAGGACGGCGGCGCGGAGCGGGGTGCGCCCGGAGTACGCGGAGCGCTTCGGCGGCCAGCTCGTCCTGGTGACCGGCGCGGCCAGCGGCATCGGCCGGGCGACCGCCTTCGCGTTCGCGGAGGCCGGCGCCCGGGTGATCGCGGTCGACCGGGACGCCGAGGGCGCGGCCCGTACGGCCGAGATGTCCCGGCTCATCGGGGCGCCGGAGGCCTGGGGCGAGACCGTCGACGTCTCCGACGAGCAGGCCATGGAGAAGCTGGCCGCGAGGGTGGCGGGCGAGTACGGCGTGGTCGACGTGCTGGTCAACAACGCGGGGATCGGCCTGACCGGCTCCTTCTTCGAGACCACGAGCGAGGAGTGGCAGCGGGTCCTCGACGTCAATCTGTGGGGCGTGATCCACGGCTGCCGGGTCTTCGGCGCGCAGATGGCCGAGCGCGGCCAGGGCGGCCACATCGTCAACACGGCGTCCGCGGCGGCCTTCCAGCCCTCGCGCGCCCTGCCGGCCTACAGCACGTCCAAGGCGGCGGTGCTGATGCTGAGCGAGTGCCTGCGGGCCGAGCTCGCGGACCGGGGGATCGGCGTCTCGGCGATCTGTCCGGGCATCGTGAACACCAACATCACGGCGACCGCGCGGTTCGCCGGCGTCACGGACGAGGCCGAGGAGAAGCGGCGCCAGAAGAAGGCCTCGCGGCTCTACGGGCTGCGCAACTACCCGCCGGAGAAGGTCGCGGACGCGATCCTGCGGGCGGTGCTGCGCGACCAGGCCGTCGTCCCGGTGACCCCGGAGGCCCGCGGCGCCCATCTGATGGCGCGGCTGGCCCCGGGCGTGCTGCGGGCACTGGCCCGCTGGCAGCCGCCGGCGTAGGGGAATCCGCGCGGGGGCCCCGGAGCGGGGCGGCCGTACGATCCCTCGGTCGTACGATCCCTCGCAGGAGGGGCCCTGGGTCGTCGGGGTGGAGGGAGCGGTCGGTGGGAGCGGGTTTGTCCGAGCAGTCAGCACAGCCGGAGTACCGGATCGAGGATCTGGCCCATCACAGCGGGGCCACGGTCCGGACCATCCGCGCCTACCAGGACCGAGGCCTGCTGCCCCGACCGGAGCGGCGCGGCCGGTCGAACGTGTACGGGGACACGCATCTCGCCCGGCTGCGCCAGATCGCCGACCTGCTGGACCGCGGCTACACCCTGGCGTCCATCAAGGAGCTCCTGGAGGCGTGGGACGCCGGGCGGGGGCTCGGCGGGGTGCTGGGTCTGGTCGCCGAGGTCGACGGCCCCTGGACGGACGAGGAGGCCGACCGGATCTCACGGGCCGAGCTGGACGCGCGCTTCGGCGGCGAGCCCGACGAGGCGGCGGTGCGGGAGGCGATCGAGCTCGGCGTCCTGGAACGCATCCCGGACCGGGAGACGGAGGAGTACCTCGTACCGAGCCCGCAAGAGCTGGCCGTGGCCGCCGAGTTGTACGGGGCGGGCGTTCCGCTCGCCGCTATCACCGGCCATCTGAGGGAACTTCGCGGCCAGGTCGAGCACATCGCCTCCCGTTTCCTGGAGTTCACCACCGAGCACGTCTTCGCCCGCTATCTGGAGCACCGGCCGCCGACGGACGCCGACGCGACCGAGGCGGCCACCATGGTGCGCCGGCTCCGGCCGCTCGCCCAGCAGACGGTGGACGCCGAACTCGCCCGGGCGATGCGCCTGTTCGCCACCCGCCATCTGCAGTTCCACCTGTCGCCCGACGCCCCTCCGCCGTCGGAACGGGAGCCGCGTTCGGTGGCGCTTCCGCCGGAGACGATCCAGGCCGTGGAGCGGCTCGTTGGGCCGGAGAACGTGGCGGCGTTCGTCGCCGCGGCGGCCGAACGAGAGGTGCAGACGAGGACATTGGATGCACTTGCCTCAAATGGCGCGCATATCAATCAAGTCGGTCAAGTCACCTGACGAGAAGGGCTCGTTGTCCACAGAGTCGCCAAGTAGCCTGTGGATAAACTTACTTGGCTGTGGATCAAACCTGGGGCTTCAATGAATTCATGAATGACGAGAAACGCACCGTGAAGGTGTCGAAGTACCTCTCGAAGCACCTGCGCCACCAGCCCGAACGCATCGGGCTCGTGCTCGACGCGCACGGCTGGACCGAGATCGACGCGCTCCTCGCGGCCGCCGCCGCCCACGGCTTCCCGATCACCCGCGCCGAGCTCGACCACGTGGTCGCCGCCAACGACAAGCAGCGCTTCGCGATCGAGGGCACCCGTATCCGGGCCAGCCAGGGCCACACGGTCCCGGTGGACCTCGACCTGCCGGCCGTCGAACCGCCCGCGTACCTCTACCACGGTACGGTCGCGGCCGGCCTTCCCGCCATCCGCGCCGAGGGGCTGCGCCCCATGGCCCGCCACCACGTGCACCTGTCGCCCGACCGCGAGACCGCCACCCGGGTCGGGGCCCGCCGCGGCCGCCCCGTCGTGCTGAGCGTGGACGCCGGCGCCATGCACCGCGCCGGCCACGTCTTCCACGTCAGCGCCAACGGCGTCTGGCTCACCGACGCCGTACCGCCGGAGTTCATCCGCTTCCCCGGCTGACCGCCTGCCCGCTTCCGGGCAGAATCCCGGCTGAGGCATGATCGTCCCCATGGGACGACACCAGCACCCGCACCTGCCCACGACCGAAGCGGCCGTCAGGGCGATCCGCGCGGTCGCCCAGGAGTTCAACCTGGAGATGACGGTCACCGACGACATCGGCGCGGACCGGACCTCCCGCCGCACCTCCGCCGGCGCCTTCGCCGTCCTCGACCCCGACGGCTCCCTCCCCCACGAGGCCTATGTCGAACTCGGCGGCACCCCGTCCGTGAGCGTCCAGCTCTTCCCCGAGGACGACGCGAAGATCACCGTCGACGGCGTCGTCTTCGAGGACGTGCCCCGCGACGCCGCCCCCGCCTTCGTCCGCTCCGTCCACGGCGGCCTCGCCCACGTGAAGGGCCGCTTCTTCCCGCCCGGCTGGTGGCTGATCGTCCCCCTCCCCGGCGACGAGACGTACAAGGAACTCGTCCTCCGCGGCACCCTCACCCCCTGGCTCTCGCGCCAGGTGCGGTGACCCGCGGGGCCACGGCACCCCCCACGCCCCACGTACGCTCGTCGGTATGACCTTGCGCCTCAGCACCGTGATCCTTCCCGTCGACCGCTGGCACGAGGGCGGGCGTGCCGCGTGGCAGCGGGCCGAGCAGCTGGGCTTCCACGCCGGCTACACCTACGACCACCTGTCCTGGCGCTCCTTCCGCGACCGCACCTGGTTCGGCGCCCTGCCCACGCTCACCGCCGCCGCCACCGCGACCGAGCGGCTGCGCCTCGGCACCCTCGTCACCTCGCCGAACTTCCGGCACCCGGCGACCCTCGCCAAGGAGCTCATGTCGCTGGACGACATCTCCGGCGGCCGGGTCACCCTCGGCATCGGCGCGGGCGGCAACGGCTTCGACGCCACCGTCCTCGGCCAGGAGGCCTGGACCCCCCGCGAGCGCGCCGACCGGTTCGCCGAGTTCGTGCCGCTGCTCGACCGGCTGCTCACCGAGGACACCGTGACCCAGCGGGGCACCTTCTACTCCGCGGACGAGTACCGCAACGTCCCGGGCTGCGTGCAGCGCCCCCGGCTGCCGTTCGCGGTCGCCGCGACCGGCCCGCGCGGCCTCAAGCTGGCCGCGCGCCACGGCCAGGCCTGGGTGACGACCGGCGACCCGAAGCTCTACGAGGACGGGACCCCGGAGCAGTCGGTGGCGGCCCTCGCCGGCCAGATCGAGAAGCTCGACAAGGCCTGCGCGGAGATCGGCCGGGACATGGCCGAGCTGGACAAGATCCTGCTCACCGGCTTCACCCCGGAGCAGAACACGATCCTCGGCTCCGTGGACGGCTTCGTCGACTTCGCCGGCCGCCACCAGGAGCTGGGCTTCACCGAGATCGTGATCCACTCGCCGATCCCCGACTCCGTCTTCGCCACCGACGAGGCCGTCTTCGAGAAGATCGCCACGGAGGCGCTCGCCCAGCTGGGCTGACACCGGCTCGACCCGTCGGGCGGAAGCCTCGCCAGGGGGCCACATCGGGCTACTCAGATGTGCGCCCCCTCGCACGCCCGTGCAGATTGTGCGGAAGAATGGTGCGGTGACCTCACCCCACACCGCGCGCCCCGAAGCCCCGGCCATCCGGCTGATCGCCACCGACCTCGACGGCACCCTGCTGCGGGACGACAAGTCCGTCTCCGAGCGGACGGTCGCGGCCCTCGCCGCCGCGGAGCGGGCCGGCATCGAGGTCTTCTTCGTCACCGGCCGCCCGGCCCGCTGGATGGACGTCGTCAGCGCCCACGTCCACGGCCACGGTCTCGCGATCTGCGCCAACGGCGCCGCCGTCGTCGACCTGCACGCGGGCGGAACGTTCCTGGAGGTCCGCCCGCTGGAGCGGCCCGTCGCCCTGGAGGTCGTCCGGGCGCTGCGCGCCGCCGCCCCCGGCACCAGCTTCGCCGTCGAGCTCACCACCGGCATCCACTACGAGCCGGAGTACCCGCCCTTCTTCCTGGACCCGGGCGCCACCGTGGCCACCGCCGAGAAGCTGCTCTTCGAGGAGACCCCCGGCGCCGCGGCCCCCGTGCTCAAGCTGCTCGCCCAGCACCCCGAGCTCGACCCGGACCTCTTCCTCGCCACCGCCCGCGCGGCCGCCGGCGACCTGGCCTCCTTCACCCGCTCCAGCCCCACCGCCCTCATCGAGATCAGCGGCCTCGGCGTCTCGAAGGCCTCCACCCTGGCCCACTGCTGCGCGGAGCGCGGCATCGCGCCCGAAGAGGTCGCGGCCTTCGGCGACATGCCCAACGACATCGAGATGCTCAGCTGGGCCGGCCGCTCCTACGCGATGGGCAACGCCCACGCCGACGTGATCGCCGCCGCCTCCGGCCGCACCGTCGGCAACAACGACGACGGTGTGGCCGTGGTGATCGAGCAGCTGATCGCCGAGGCCGTACGCAGCGGCTGAGCCGGCCGCGGCCGTAGGGGCCTCCGGCCCGATCCACCCGACGGGGCAGAGCACCACGGGCCGACGGGCAGAACCTCACGGGCCGACGGGCCGGGCCCAGGGGGCGTCGGGCCGGACCGGGGGCGGCGCGAACCCGGCAAGCTCGGCGGGCCACCCCTAGAGCGGGGCCTCCCAGACCACCGTCGTACCGCCGCCGTCCTCACCGATCCCGGGGCCGCACCAGCTGGCACCGCCGAGCGACTCGGCGCGGCGGGCGAGGTTGCGCAGGCCGCTGCGCCGGCCGCCCTCGGGAAGCCCGATGCCGTCGTCCGCCACCGAGAGCCGCACGGCCTGGCGGCCGTCCGGCAGGGCGACGGTGGCGTCCACGACCACCTCGATGCGGGTCGCCTCGGCGTGCCGGAAGGCGTTCGAGAGCGCCTCCCTGAGGGCGGCGATCAGGTTCTTGCCGGTGAGGTCGCCGACCGTCGCGTCGATCGCCCCCACGAACCGGTGCGCGGGCTTGAAGCCCAGCGGCACCGCCGCCATGTTGATCTCCCGCAGCACGCGGGTGCGCAGCCCGGAAGGGGCCTCGGCGGGGCCCTGCTGGAGCGCGAAGATCGCGGTACGGATCTCCTGGATGGTCACGTCCAGCTCGTCCACGGCCTTGCCGACGCCCTGCTGCACGGCCGGCACCACCGACTTCCGCTGCGCGCTCTCCAGCATCATCCCGGTGGCGAAGAGCCGCTGGATGACCAGGTCGTGCAGGTCACGGGCGATCCGGTCGCGGTCCTCGAAGACCGCGAGCCGCTCCCGGTCCCTCTGCGCCTCGGCCATGATCAGGGCCAGTGCCGCCTGCGAGGCGAACTGGGTGCCCAGCGTCCGCTCGGCCTCCGTGAACTGCCGCGCCCCGCGCGCCCGCGGGGTGGCCAGCGCACCGAGCACCCGCCCGCCGCTCTGCAGCGGCAGCAGCATCGCGGGGCCGTACTGGGCGGAGAGCCGGTTCAGCATCCGCGGGTCGGACGAGGCGTCCGCGAGGAACACCGCCTCGCCGTCCATCAGCTGCTCCACCACGGCGCTCTCCGGCCCGATCACCACCCCGAGCCACTTGGTGGGGCCGGACGAGGAGACGGCGACGATCTCCAGACCGCCCTCCTCGGCCGGCAGCAGCACGATGCCCGCGGCGGCGTCGGCGAGCCGGCGGGCCTGCTCGGCGACGACCGTGAGCGCGTCGTCGGCGTCGCCGCCGGAGAGCAGCGCGGTGGTGACGGCGACGGACCCGTCGATCCACCGCTCGCGCTGCCGGGCGGCCTCGTACAGCCGGGCGTTGCCGATGGCGATCCCGGCCTCGGTGGCGAGCACCCGGACCATGTGGACGTCGTAGTCGTTGAACTCGCCGCCGCCGTGCTTCTCGGCGAGGTAGAGATTGCCGAAGATCTCGCCCTGGACCCGGATCGGCACACCGAGGAAGGTGCGCATCGGGGGGTGGCCGGGCGGGAAGCCCGCCGAACGCGGATCCGTCGCCAGATCCGCGAGCCGGATGGTCTGCGGCTCGCGGATGAGGGCGCCGAGCAGCCCCGCGTGCCCGTCGGGCCGGCGCCCGATGCGGCGGGCGATGTCGTCGCCGACGCCGAAGGTGACGAAGTCGGAGAGACCTTCGCCCTCGTCGTCCACGACGCCGATCGTGGCGTAGCGGGCGTCGGCGAGCTCGGCCGCCGTCTCGCAGATCCGGTCGAGCGTCGAGTGCAGTTCGAGGCCGGTGCCGACCGAGCGCATCGCCTCCAGGAGCTGCGGGACGCGGGCGGTCAGCTCGGTGGACAGGCCGTGCAGGCTGCGCGTGGCCTGGGTCGCGGCTTCGAGCGGGTCCGGGGCGTCGGGCACGGCGGCGGTCATGGGGATGAGACTAGTAAGTCCTATTTGGCGAGAAAAGTCGGCTGGACGCCCGGTGCGCCGCTACCCGTGTCCTCGCCCGGGCCCGTGTCCTCGCCCGGGCCCGTGTCCTCGCCCGGGCCCGTGTCCTCGCGCGTACCCGTGACCGCCTCTGTGCTCGCGGCCGTGCTCGTCCCTTCGCTCGTGAGCAGCAGATCGGTCGCCCGCTCCTGCTCCAGCATCCGCCGCAGCGGCCCCTCGGCGGCGGCGAGTTCCGCGTACGGGCCGCGCTGCACGGTCCGGCCCCGGTCCAGTACCACGACCTCGTCGACGGCGTCGAGGCCGTGCAGCCGGTGGGTGATGAGGACGGTCGTCCGGCCCTCGGTGGCCCGCAGCAGGTCGTCGGTGAGCGCGTCCGCGGTGGCCAGGTCCAGGTGCTCGGCCGGTTCGTCGAGGACCAGGACGGGGAAGTCGGCGAGGAACGCCCGGGCGAGCGCCAGGCGCTGGCGCTGGCCTCCCGAGAGCCGCGAGCCGTGCTCCCCCACGAGCGTGTCGAGGCCGTCGGGGAGCCCGTCCACCCAGTCCAGGAGCCGGGCGCGGCGCAGCGCCTCGCGCAGCTCGTCGTCGCCCGCGCCGGTCCGGGCGAGGCGGAGGTTCTCGCGGAGGGTGCTGTCGAAGAGGTGGGCGTCCTGCGCGCAGAGGCCGACGAAGCGGCGTACGGCGTCCCCGTCGAGCTCTCCGGCCGGCACCTCGCCGAGCCGGTACGTGCCGGACTCGGCGTCCAGGAAGCGGAGCAGCACCTGTGCGAGGGTCGTCTTGCCGGAGCCGGACGCGCCGACCACGGCGACCCGGCGCCCGGCCTCGAGGGTGAGCCCGAAGTCCGTGAGGGCGGGCCGCTCCTGACCCGCGTACCGCGCCGAGAGCCCGGCGAGCTCCAGCGGGAACGGGCTCGCCGGGGGAGTGCCGGGCGTGGCCGGCTCGTGCACGGGGACGGGCGCGTCGAGCACGTCGAGGACCCGCTCGGCGCTGCGCCGGACGCGCTGGCGGTACTGGACGGCGAGCGGCAGCCCGGTGACGGCCTCGAAGGCGGCGAGCGGGGTCAGCACGACGACGGCGAGCGCGACACCGTCCAGGCGCCCGTCCTGTACGCCCTGCACACCCACGACGGCGGCGGCGACGACCGTGAGACCGCAGACGAGCGCCGAGAGCCCGGCGCCGAGCGCGGCCGCGGCGGACTGCCGGGAGGCGATGCCCGTGAGCGTACGGTCGGCCGCCGCGGCCCGCTCGAGGCGGCCCCTCAGCGCGCCGGCCACGGTGAGTTCGGCACAGCCGCGCAGCAGGTCGAGGACGGTGGTGGTGAGCGTGCCGCGCGCCGGGGCGAGTTGCCGCTCGGCCCGCCGGGCGAGCGCGCCGCCGACCGCCGGAACGACGACCCCCGCGAGCAGCAGCCCCACGGCGAGTACGGCACCGGCCTCGGGCAGCAGCCAGGCGGTGAACCCCACGGCCCCCGCGCCCACGACGACCGCGGCCCCGGCCGGCAACAGCCAGCGCAGCCAGTAGTCCTGAAGCGCGTCGACGTCCTGGACGAGCCGCGCGAGCAGGTCGCCGCGCCGCGTCCGGCGCAGTCCGGCCGGCGCGATCCGCTCCAGACGCCGGTAGACGGCGACCCGCAGATCGGCGAGCATCCGCAGCACGGCGTCGTGCGAGACGAGCCGCTCGGCGTACCGGAACACGGCCCGGCCGATACCGAAGGCGCGGGTGGCCGTGACGGCGACCATCAGATGGAGCACGGGCGGCTGTTCGGACGCCCGCGAGATCAGCCACCCGGACACGGCCATGAGCCCCACGGCCGACCCCGACGCCAGGCTCCCGAGCAGCAGGGCGAGACCCATCCGCGCCTTGAGCGCCCCGGCCATGCCGCGCACGCGGCGGAACACGGCCCGCGACGAGGACCCGCCGGAACCGGAGCCGTGCGCGAGTTCCCGGGCATGCGTTCCCGAACCGCCCGAACCGCCCGATCCGCCCGCACGGCCTGTGGCGCCTGTGCCGCCCGCGCCGCCCATGCCGTCCAGACGGCCCGCACCGTCTGCGCCCGCCGCCCCGCTGCCGCCCGTCGACGGCGCTGCAGCCCCGCCGGACGCGAAACCCGTGCCGCCGTGCTCCACGACGGCCGTGTCCCGGCGCCCCGCGACCGCCTCGGCAGCCGACCCGGCGGGCCCGGTGGCCTCGGGGGACGCCGCCGGCAGGGGTGTCCCGTCGGGCAGCAACCCGGCCACGTGCGGACCGCCCAGGGCGTCCGCCCGCGCGCCGGCGCCGGCGGTCCCGTCCACGCTCCCGGCCGGCGCCAGCCGTACCACCCGGTCCGCGACCGCCAGCAGCGCCGGGCGGTGGACCACCAGCAGGACCGTACGGCCGGCGGCGAGACGCCGGACGGCGGCGACGACCGCAGCCTCGGTCTCGCCGTCGAGTGCGGCGGTCGGCTCGTCCAGGAGGAGCAGCGGGCGGTCGGCCAGGAAGGCACGGGCCAGGGCGAGCCGCTGGCGCTGGCCGGCGGAGAGACCGGCGCCGTCCTCACCGAGGAGGGTGGCGGCGCCGTGGGGGAGTTCGGAGACGAAGTCGTCCGCGCCGGCGTCCCGGAGGGCCTGCCGCACCGCCTCGTCGGAGGCGTCGGGCCGGGCCAGGCGGACGTTCTCGGCGATCGTGCCGGCGAAGAGGTAGGGGCGCTGCGGCACCCAGGCGATCCGCGAGTGCCACTGCTCCAGGTCGAGCGAGGCGAGGTCCACCCCTCCGACGCGGACCGAGCCGCCCTCCTCCGGCCGCACGAAGCCGAGCACCACGTCGAGCAGGGTCGACTTGCCGACGCCGCTCGGCCCGACGAGGGCCACCGTCTCACCGGGCTCCACGGTGAGCGTGGCGGCGTCCAGCGCGGGTTCGGCGCGGCCGGGATGCCGTACCGTCACACGGTCGAGGTCGAGGCGGAGCGACGCGGGCACCGGTCCCGTACCGTCGCCGGGCAGCGGTGTCTCCAGGACCTCGAAGATCTCCTCGGCTGCGGCGAGCCCCTCCGCCGCCGCGTGGTACTGCGTGCCGACCTGCCGCAGCGGCAGATACGCCTCGGGCGCCAGGATCAGGATGACGAGCCCCGTGTAGAGATCGAGGCTGCCGTGGACGAGCCGCATCCCGATGCCGACCGCGACCAGCGCGACCGAGAGGGTCGAGAGCAGCTCCAGGGCGAAGGAGGAGAGGAAGGCGATCCGCAGCGTCCGCATGGTCGCCCGCCGGTACTCGGCGGTGATCGACCGGATGTTCTCGGCCTGGGCCTTGGCCCGGCTGAAGACCTTGAGGGTGGGAAGCCCGGCGACGACGTCGAGGAAGTGGCCCGACAGCCGGGACAGCAGCTTCCACTGACGGTCCATCCGGGCCTGGGTGTACCAGCCGATCAGGATCATGAAGACCGGGATGAGCGGCAGCGTCAGCACGATGACCGCGGCCGAGATCCAGTCCTCGGTGACGATCCGGGCGAGCACCGCCACCGGCACCACGACCGCGAGCCCCAGCTGGGGCAGATAGCGGGCGAAGTAGTCGTCCAGGGCGTCCACGCCCCGGGTCGCGAGCGCGGCCAGGGAGCCGGCCTTCTGCCCGCCGAGCCACCCCGGCCCCAGCCGCGCGGCCCGCTCGAGGAGCCGGCCCCGCAGTTCGGACTTGACCGCCGCGCTCGCCCGGTGGGCGGCGAGCTCGGTGAGCCAGGAGACCAGCCCACGCCCCGCCGCCACTCCGGCGAGCAGCAGCAAGGGCGTGACCAGCCCGGAAACCGACCGGCCCTCCTGGAAGGCCCCCACCACGACCTCGGCGATCAGCATGGCCTGGGCGACGATCAGCGCCGCCCCGACCAGGCCGAGGACGACCACCGCCATGAGGAAGAAGCGGGTGGCCTGGGCGTACCGCATGAGCCGCGGATCGATCGGTTTCACGTGAAACATGCTCCCCTGGCAGAGGGCCGGCTGGTGAGCCCGGCGACGAGCTGCGACTAGTGAGCCGGGTCGGCGATGTGCTGCGTGCCGATCCGCTTACGGAACACCCAGTAGGTCCAGCTCTGGTAGAGCAGCACCAGCGGGGTCGCGATCGCCGCGCACCACGTCATGATCTTGAGCGTGTACGGGCTCGACGACGCGTTGGTGACCGTCAGGCTCCACGCGGGGTCGAGCGAAGACGGCATGACGTTCGGGAAGAGCGTCAGGAACAGCATCGCCACCGCGGCGGCGATGGTGAGGCCCGACAGCGCGAACGACCAGCCCTCGCGTCCGATCCGGATCGCTCCGATCGCCCCGACCAGGGAGACGGCCGCGACGAGCATCGCGGCCAGGCTCCAGCTGTCGCCCTTGTCCGCCTGGGTCCAGACGAGGAAGGCGAGGGCGAGTACCGCCGTGACGAGACCGAGCTTGACCGCGAGCGCGCGGGCCCGCTCACGGATGTCCCCGACCGTCTTGAGCGCCGCGAACACGGTGCCGTGGAAGGTGAAGAGGGTGAGCGTGACCAGTCCGCCGAGCAGGGCGTACGGGTTGAGCAGGTCCCCCACGGTGCCGACGTACTCCATGTCCGCGTCGATCTTCACGCCGTGGACGATGTTGCCGAAGGCCACGCCCCACAGGAACGCGGGGAGGAGGGAGGTCCAGAAGATGGCCTGCTCCCAGTTGCGCTGCCAGTTCTCCTCGGGCCGCTTCGCCCGGTACTCGAAGGCGACACCGCGGATGATCAGACAGATCAGGATGATCAGCAGCGGCAGGTAGAAGCCGGAGAAGAGCGTCGCGTACCACTCGGGGAAGGCGGCGAAGGTCGCACCGCCCGCCGTGAGCAACCACACCTCGTTGCCGTCCCAGACGGGTCCGATGGTGTTGATGAGCACGCGCTTCTCTGGCCGGTCACGGGCGAGCAGCTTGGTGAGGACGCCGACCCCGAAGTCGAATCCCTCCAGGAAGAAGTAGCCGATCCACAGGACGGCGATGAGTACGAACCAGACGTCGTGGAGTTCCATGCCTCGATCTCCTCAGCCTCAGTACGAGAAGGCCATGGGCCGGTCGGCGTCGCGGTCTCCGCCGATCTTGGTGGGCGGATTGAGGTCGTCCTCGGTGAGCTCGGGCGGGCCGGCCTTCACGTACTTCACGAGCAGCTTCACCTCGACCACGGCGAGGACGGCGTAGAGAAGGGTGAAGGCGATCATCGAGGTGAGCACCTCGCCCTGGGAGACCCCGGGGGAGACGGCGTCGCGGGTGCGCAGCACGCCGTACACGACCCACGGCTGGCGGCCCATCTCGGTGAAGATCCAGCCCCAGGAGTTGGCGATCAGCGGGAAGGCCATCGTCCACAGGGCGACGATCCAGTACCACTTGCCCAGGCGAGGGCTGAGCGCCTTCTTCCGGAAGAGGACCAGATGCGGCACCTCGTCGTCACCGGTCCGCAGCCCCGGGGCCAGCATGAACTTCTTGCGCGTCAGCCACAGACCCAGGACTCCGATGCCCAGCGAGGCCATGCCGAAGCCGATCATCCAGCGGAAGCCCCAGTAGGCGACGGGGATGTTCGGCCGGTAGTCACCGGGGCCGTACTTCTCCTGCTCCGCCTTGTTGACGTCGTTGATGCCCGGCACGTACGAGTCGAAGTCGTCGTTCGCGAGGAAGGACAGCAGGCCGGGGATCTCTATGGCCACGGTGTTGTGGCCCTTCTCGACGTCGCCGTAGGCGAAGACGGAGAAGGGGGCGGGCGCTTCGCCGTCCCAGAGCGCCTCCGCCGCGGCCATCTTCATGGGCTGCTGCTTGAACATGACCTTGCCGAGCAGGTCGCCGCTGACGGCGGTGCCGAGGCCCGCGATGATCAGGGTGATCAGGCCGAGCCGCAGCGAGGTCCGCATCACGGCGACGTGCCGCTTGCGGGCCAGGTGGAAAGCCGAGATGCCGACCATGAAGGCGCCGCCGACCAGGAAGGCCGCGGTCATGGTGTGGAAGAACTGGGTGAGCGCGGTGTTCTGGGTGAGCACCTGCCAGAAGTCCGTGAGCTCGGCCCGTCCCCGCTGGGCGTTGTACCTGTAGCCGACCGGGTGCTGCATCCAGGAGTTGGCCGCGAGGATGAAGTACGCGGACAGGATGGTGCCGAGCGACACCATCCACATGCAGGCGAGGTGGATCCGCTTCGGCAGCTTGTCCCAGCCGAAGATCCACAGTCCGATGAAGGTGGACTCGAAGAAGAACGCGATCAGCGCCTCGAAGGCGAGGGGCGCGCCGAAGATGTCGCCGACGAAGCGGGAGTAGTCGGACCAGTTCATGCCGAACTGGAACTCCTGCACGATGCCGGTGACGACACCCATCGCGATGTTGATCAGGAAGAGCTTGCCCCAGAACTTCGTCGCCCTGAGGTACTTCTCCTTCTCCGTGCGCACCCAGGCCGTCTGGAGACCGGCGGTGAGGGCCGCGAGGGAGATCGTCAGCGGGACGAAGAGGAAGTGGTAGACGGTGGTGATGCCGAACTGCCAGCGCGCCAGCGTCTCTGGCGCAAGAGCTAGGTCCACGGCGTCTTCTCCTTACATCGCGTGGTCACGTCCGCAGTTTGCCCCTTTGGTCCCACCCATAAGGGAAGTATAGGACACGCTTGTGAACGCGTTCACATTCACAAGCATTATGGCTCATACGAAATCCGTACCTGCAGCCGGGGGGGTCCCCCTACCGAAGGCCACCCCTTCCCCAGACCTTCAACATATTGTTGAATCGGGCCCATGACCCTTCGGATACGCATCTCATGGCCCGCCGGCCACACCACGGCCACCATCGACGAAACCCCCACGAGCAAGGCGCTCGCGGGGGCTCTTCCGATCGCCTCCACCGCCCGGACCTGGGGCGAGGAGGTCTACTTCGACACTCCGGTCTCCGTGCCGCTCGAAGCCGACGCCCGTCAGGTCGTCGCGCCGGGCACGGTGGCCTTCTGGACGGAGGGCGACGCGCTCGCCCTCCCTTACGGCCCCACCCCGATCTCGCGCGGCGACGAGCCGCGGCTCGCGAGCCCCTGCAACATCCTGGGGACCCTGGACGGGGACCCCCGGATCCTGGCCACCGTCAGGGACGGCGACCCGATCCGCGTGGAACTCGTCACCGACTAGGGGGGAGAACCCTCCAGGGCTGATCAGCCCTCCTTGCGGAAGCCCTCCGCCGCCTTCAGGAACAGGTCGTTCGCCTCGCACTCACCGATCGTGACGCGCACGCCCTCACCCGCGAACGGCCGCACCACGACGCCGTGCCGCTCGCACTCCGCCGCGAAGTCCATGGTCCGCTCGCCGAGCCGCAGCCAGACGAAGTTCGCCTGGGTGTCCGGCACGGTCCAGCCCTGGGCCACGAGCCCCGCATGGACCCGCTCGCGCTCCGCCACCAGCGAGCCGACCCGCCCGAGCAGCTCGTCCTCCGCCCGCAGCGAGGCCACCGCCGCGTCCTGCGCGAGCTGGCTCACCCCGAACGGCACCGCCGTCTTGCGCAGCGCCGCCGCCACCGGCTCGTGGGCGACCGCGAAGCCCACCCGCAGGCCGGCCAGCCCGTACGCCTTCGAGAAGGTCCGCAGCACCGCCACGTTCGGCCGGTCGCGGTAGAGCTCGATGCCGTCCGGGATGTCGGTGTCGCGCACGAACTCGCGGTACGCCTCGTCGATCACCACCAGGATGTCGGAGGGCACCCGGTCCAGGAAGCGCTCCAGCTCCGCACGGCGCACTGCGGTGCCCGTGGGGTTGTTGGGGTTGCAGACGAAGATCAGCCGGGTCCGGTCGGTGATCGCCGCGGCCATCGCGTCGAGGTCGTGCACATCGCCCTCGGTCAGCGGCACCTGCACCGCGGTCGCCCCGCTGATCTGCGTGATGATCGGGTACGCCTCGAAGGAGCGCCAGGCGAACATCACCTCGTCGCCGGGGCCCGCGGTCGACTGCACCAGGGACTGCGCCACGCCGACCGAGCCGGTGCCGGTCGCCAGGTGCGTCACCGGCACGCCGAAGCGGTCGGCCAGCTCCTCCATCAGACCCGTGCAGGCCATGTCCGGGTAACGGTTGAAGTTCGCGGCGGCGGCCAGCGCGCTCTCCATCACGCCCGGCAGCGGCGGATACGGGTTCTCGTTGGAGGACAGCTTGAAGGCGACCGGACCACCCGCGGCGGCCGGCTTGCCCGGCTTGTAGGTGGGGATGCCGTCCAGCTCGGCGCGCAGCTTCGGGCTCGTCCCGCTGGTCTCGCTCACAGTGTGTCCTCCTCGACGATCCGTACCACCAATACTCCTCACCTTATGAGGATTCGCCTCCCCTGCGAATGGCCTGTGGACAACAGAGCGGCAACGGCGGGAGCGCGGCGGCTCCCGGGCCGCAGCCCGGGGAGCGCGCACAGGGGTGGCGTGCGCCGGTGGCGAACGCCGTGGCGCGCATCGCCCGTAGAGGTGAGTTGAGACCTCTTCGAGACCTCGCCCTCTTGCCAGGTGCATGGGCACCTGGGACTCCTGGTCCCATGCCTCTGACCTGAAGTTCCGTGATTTCCAAGGCGGTTGGCTGTCGATGATCATGCAGAAACGTGCCTGTCAATGCCTGCATATGCGACCGGCTCGACCCACCTCCCTCGCCCTACTATCGGCTCGCCATGACAGCAGCAGGGAAGCACCAGGTGAGCCGGGCACAGACCCGGGGAAGCCGGCAGGGCCGGGCGGGCATCCGGGACGTGGCCGCCGCCGCCGGGGTCTCCATCACGACTGTCTCCGACGCGCTCAACGGCAAGGGCCGGCTCCCGGACGCCACCCGCCGTCACGTCCGCGAGGTCGCAGACCGGCTGGGCTACCGCCCGTCCGCCGCGGCCCGCACGCTCCGTACGGGCAAGTCGGGACTCATCGGCCTGACCGTGACGACGTACGGGGATGAACCTTTCACCTTCACCGAATTCGCCTACTTCGCGGAGATGGCCAGAGCCGCCACCTCGGCCGCGCTCGCCCGCGGCTACGCCCTCGTCATCCTCCCCGCCACCTCCCGTCACGACGTCTGGTCGAACGTCGCCCTGGACGGCACCGTCGTCATCGACCCCTCCGACCACGACCCCGTCGTCACCGAACTCGTCCGCCAAGGGCTGCCCGTCGTCTCCGACGGACGCCCGGCCGGCACCCTGCCGGTCACCGCCTGGGTCGACAACGACCACGAGGCGGCCGTCCTCGACCTGCTCGACCACCTCGCCGCCGCCGGCGCCCGCAGGATCGGCCTGCTCACCGGCACCACCACCGACACGTACACCCGGCTCTCCACCACCGCGTACCTCAACTGGTGCGAGCGGGTGGGCCAGGACCCCGTCTACGAGGCCTATCCGGCGCACGACCCGTGCGCGGGCGCCGTCGCGGCCGACCGGCTGCTCGCCCGCCCGGACCGCCCCGACGCCGTGTACGGACTCTTCGACCCCAACGGCACCGACCTGCTCGCGGCGGCCCGCCGCTACGGACTGCGCGTGCCGGACGACCTGCTGCTGGTGTGCTGCAGCGAGTCGACCGTCTACGCCAACACGGAGCCGCCGATCACGACGCTCTCGCTCAAGCCGCGCCGGATCGGCACCGCCGTCGTCCAGCTCCTCATCGACGCCATCGAGGGGATCGAGACGGACGGCCCGGTGGAGCAGGTGATACCGACGGAGCTGATCGTCCGCACCTCCTCGCAGCGCCGGTCGCCGCGGACGACGGTGAGCCCGCCGAGGACTCCCTCGAAGGACTGATCCGGAGCGGCGGAGGGGAGACGCGCGCCGGGATCGGGGCGGGGAGGCCCCGGGAGACGCCCGAAGAGGCCCGAGGGGGACGGAGAGGGGCGGCGCCGGGGCCGCGCTCGGGGAACGGGTCGGGCGCAAACCTGCGGGCGGCCCGGTCCCTTCCCTGGCCTGGACCTTCCCAATTCGGGCGAAACAACCGATGAACCCGGAGTGGACCCGGATTCACCACCCCTGGTGCGTCACACAGGAGGACCCTCATTCCTATGATGGGCGGACGACACCGCGGACCACCCCGACCAGGACGGTCCGCGATGTGCAGGGCATCGCGACGGTGGTGGAGGGGTCGATGACACAGGGGGCCGGACAGGAACCCGTGGTGCGCACGGCGACGTTGCGTGACTTCCGTGTACCTCCGTACGCCCGGGTGCCCGTCCAGGGCCACTCGGTCGACCCGTTCCCCAGCGCCGCCCCGGCCTCCCCGGCCGCCTCGCCGGCCCCGGCCGACGCCACGCTCCACCTCAGCTCCGTCGGGCACCCCGGCAACGCGTACCCCGACGACGAGCCGCCCGAGGGCTACACCCCGACCGAGCGCGACCTGCCGGTCATCAACCGGGGCGACACGGTGCAGGTCCAGGTGACCCCCGCGCCGCAGCCGGTCCCCGCCAACCCGGACGGCCCCGGCCCGCTCTTCGTCGTCGGCGACGTCCACGGCTACCTGGACGAGCTGCTCGCGGCCCTCCACGCCCAGGGCCTCATCGACGAGAACGGCAACTGGTCCGCCGGCAACGCGCGCCTGTGGTTCCTCGGCGACTTCACGGACCGCGGTCCCGACGGCATCGGCGTGATCGACCTGGTCATGCGCCTGTCCGCCGAGGCCGCCGCCGCCGGCGGCTACTGCAAGGCCCTGATGGGCAACCACGAGCTGCTGCTCATCGGCGCCAAGCGGTTCGGCGACACGCCGGTCAGCTCCGGCGCCGGCACCGCCACCTTCCAGGCCGCCTGGCTGCTCAACGGCGGCCAGAAGCACGACATGGACCGCCTCCAGGACGTGCACCTCCAGTGGATGTCCCGGCTCGACGCCGTGGTGGAGGAGGACGGGCACCTGCTGCTGCACTCCGACACCACCGCGTACCTGGAGTACGGCCAGACCATCGAGGACGTCAACGACAAGGTCCACGAGATCCTCACCCGGAACGACGCGGACGAGGTCTGGGACCTCTTCCGGAAGTTCACCAAGCGCTTCGCCTTCCGCGACGAGGCCGCGGGTCCGCAGGCGGTGCAGGAGCTGCTCGGCACGTACGGCGGCCGCCGGATCGTGCACGGGCACAGCCCCATTCCGTACCTTCTCGGCCAGGTCGGCACCGAGGACGGCGACGAGGGCGAGCGTCCGGTCGTGGACGGCCCGCACGTCTACGCCGACGGGCTCGCCATCGCGATGGACGGCGGAGTGACCATGGCCGGAAAGCTGCTGGTCGTCCAACTCCCCCTCCCGACCTGACGCATTAACCGTACGCATCCGGGGAAGGCGATTTCCCGAAACACCCTGTCACCGCGTGCCGTTACCGCAATACCATCGGCTCATCCGTAGCAGGCTCTCCTCCGTTTCCGCCCGACCTGCCGTTCCCCGCGGCCGGTTCCGGCCCTTACGGAGCATCGGGGGATGCACATGAACGTGGCTCCGCACCTGCTGACCGAGGACCGCGCCGAGTTCGAGCGGGTCCTCGACGACGCACTGCGCACCGCACACGACCGCCCGGATCTCGCCGAGGTCGGAACCAGGCTCACCACCACCCAGCTGCGCGCGATGGCGCTGAACGCGACAGCCCTGATCACGACCGCCGCCGCGGTCGAGTACGACCACTTCGTGAAGGTCCGTGAGCAGGTCCGCTCGGCGGGCAGCGCCATGGCGAGCGGTGCGACCGAGGTGCCGGTCGAGGCCGGCGCCGTGGCCGGCGCGGGCGCCGTCGCGGTCGTCACCGTCCTCGCCCCGATCCTCGCGGGCACGGCGGCGGTGATCTTCCTGCTGGTCGGCGCGGTCCTGAAGATGCTGGACCCGGCACCCGCCTTCGCCGACACCCTGCTCACCGCGGGCCTCTTCTTCGGCGCCGTCGGCGCGGCCGGTCTGCTCTGCGCGGCGGCCGGACTGCTGGTCACCGCCCTGCGCAACAGCGCGACGGAGGTCCATGCCCCGGGCCCCGACGACGAGTTGGCGCGCGCCAGGGCGGCCTGGTGCCAGGCGCTCCTGGAGCGCGGGATCCTGCCCTTTCTCCGCGACGCCCTCGCCGTACCGCCGCAGAGGGAGCGGTCGACGCCGCCCCCGGCCGGCCGCATACCGAAGGTCGGGTACAGCGGCCCGGACTTCACCAGCCCCAACGCGGGCGATCCGGCACCCCGCCCGACGTACATGAGCCCCGACTTCACGAGCCCGGACTTCGGCCCGCCGGAGCGACGGTCCGAGTGACCCTCAGGGGGCGCTCGGGTACCGGAGGCGACGGCCCGCGACTCCCCCGAGGGTCGCGGGCCGCCACCGGTCGGCGGGACGGGCTCAGTCCGCCATCGGGAGGTAGACCCGGTTGCCGGACGCCGCGAACTCGGCCGACTTCGCGGCCATGCCCGCCTCGATCTCGTCCGCCTTCAGGTCGCCGCCGTGCTCACGGCGGATGTCCTGCGAGATCTTCATCGAGCAGAACTTCGGGCCGCACATCGAGCAGAAGTGCGCCGTCTTCGCGGGCTCGGCCGGCAGCGTCTCGTCGTGGAACTCACGCGCCGTGTCCGGGTCCATCGCCAGGTTGAACTGGTCCTCCCAGCGGAACTCGAACCGCGCGTCGGACAGGGCGTCGTCCCACTCCTGCGCGCCCGGGTGGCCCTTGGCCAGGTCCGCCGCGTGCGCCGCGATCTTGTACGTGATGACGCCGGTCTTCACGTCGTCCTTGTTCGGCAGGCCCAGGTGCTCCTTGGGCGTGACGTAGCAGAGCATCGCCGTGCCCCACCAGGCGATCATCGCCGCGCCGATGCCCGAGGTGATGTGGTCGTACGCCGGGGCGACGTCCGTGGTCAGCGGGCCGAGCGTGTAGAACGGCGCCTCCTCGCAGATCTCCTGCTGGAGGTCGATGTTCTCCTTGATCTTGTGCATCGGGACGTGACCCGGGCCCTCGATCATCGTCTGCACGTTGTGGCGCTTGGCGATGGTGTTGAGCTCGCCCAGGGTCTTCAGCTCGGCGAACTGCGCCGCGTCGTTGGCGTCCGCGATCGAGCCGGGCCGCAGGCCGTCGCCGAGCGAGTACGTGACGTCGTACGCCGCGAGGATCTCGCAGAGCTCCTCGAAGTTCGTGTAGAGGAAGTTCTCCTTGTGGTGCGCGAGACACCAGGCTGCCATGATCGAGCCGCCGCGGGAGACGATGCCGGTCTTGCGGCGGGCGGTGAGCGGCACGTACGGCAGCAGCACGCCGGCGTGCACGGTCATGTAGTCGACGCCCTGCTCGGCCTGCTCGATGACCGTGTCCTTGTAGATCTCCCAGGTCAGCTCCTCGGCCTTGCCGTCGACCTTCTCCAGGGCCTGGTAGAGCGGCACGGTGCCGATCGGCACGGGGGAGTTGCGCAGCACCCACTCGCGGGTGGTGTGGATGTTGCGGCCGGTGGACAGGTCCATGACCGTGTCGGCGCCCCACTTGGTCGCCCAGGTCATCTTCTCCACCTCCTCCTCGATGGAGGAGGTCACCGCGGAGTTGCCGATGTTGGCGTTGACCTTCACCAGGAACCGCTTGCCGATGATCATCGGCTCGATCTCCGGGTGGTTCACGTTGGCCGGAAGCACGGCGCGGCCGGCCGCGATCTCCTCCCGTACCACCTCGGGGGAGACGTTCTCGCGGATCGCGACGTACTCCATCTCCGGCGTGATCTCGCCACGGCGGGCGTACGCGAGCTGCGTGACGGCCGCGCCGTCCCGGCCCCGGCGGGGCAGCCGCGGACGGCCCGGGAAGACCGCGTCGAGGTTCTTCAGCCCGCCGCCGCGGGGCGAGGTGTGCTTGATGCCGTCGTCCTCGGGGCGGACGGGACGGCCCGGGTACTCCTCGGTGTCGCCGCGCGCGATGATCCAGTTCTCGCGCAGGGGCGGCAGGCCGCGCCGGACGTCGGTGTCGATGGTCGGGTCGGTGTACGGACCGGACGTGTCGTACAGCGTCACGTCCTTGCCGTTGGTGAGGTGCACCTGGCGGACGGGCACCCGGATGTCGGGGCGGGAGCCCTCGACGTATCCCTTGTGCCAACCCGGCGTGCGCTCGCCCTGGCCGTTCTGGCCGTCCGCCCGGTCGGAGGCAGGCGTGCGTGCATCCTGAATGGTCATGAGACCGAATCTCCCTACGCCGGCATTACCCGGTAACAGGTTCGGCGGTCGGCGCAGCCTCCTCCCGTACGTACATCGGTACGCGCGTACGGTGATCAGCGCCCTCTCAGCCCGGTGCTCCGAGCTCCCGCGTGTGCAAAGGTGCCACCACGCTAGCGTCATGTCGGCCGTGCTGAACAGTGGGGCCCCGAGTGTTCTTGCGATGATCGGTCGGTGACTTCGACGCATCAGCCCCACGATCCCCACGACCACGGGCCCGGCAACGGGCACGACCACGGGCCTGGGCAGGGCCGCGGGGGCGGGACCGACGGTCACGGGCACAGTCATGCGCACAGCCACGGGCCCGCCGCACCGGTCTCCCGGCATCTGCGGAAGGTCATCGCGGCGATCCTCATCCCGTTCGCGACCGCCGTGGTCGTCGGGCTCCTGGTGCTGTGGCCGGGCAGCACCCCCACGCACCAGCGCACGGGCGTCGGTTTCGACCGGCAGACCGAGCAGGGCCGGGTCACCCGCGTCCTGCACGTCGACTGCAAGGACGTGAACGTCGCCCAGGTCCCGCCGACCGGCGACACCTCCACCCCGGAGGGGCGGGAGGCGGTCAACGGGCAGCAGGGGCAGTGCGAGAAGGCGACCGTCATGGTCACCACCGGCCCGGAGAAGGGCCGTACCTTCACCGAGATCGTGCAGCCGGACGCGCCCCGTCAACTCCACGAAGGACAGGGCGTGGTGGTGGCGTACGCCCCCGACGCCCCGCACGACCTGCAGTACTCGGTCACCGACGTGAACCGGAAGCTGCCGCTCTACGTGCTGGCGGGCATCTTCGCGCTCGCGGTGGTGATCGTCGGCCGGATGCGCGGCGTGATGGCGCTGATCGCCCTCGCCGTGAGCTTCCTGGTGCTGTCCTTCTTCATCCTGCCGGCGATCATCCAGGGGTCGAATCCGCTGCTGGTCGCCATCGTCGGCGCGAGCGCGATCATGCTGATCGCGCTCTACATGTGCCACGGCCTGTCGGCCCGTACCTCGGTGGCGGTACTGGGCACGCTGGTGTCGCTGCTGCTGATCGGGCTGCTCGGCTCGTTCTTCATCGGCTGGGCCTCGCTCACCGGCAACACCGACGACAACACCGGTCTCATCCACGGGCTCTACCCGGAGATCGACATGTCCGGTCTGCTGCTCGCCGGGGTCATCATCGGTTCGCTGGGCGTGCTCGACGACGTGACCGTCACCCAGACCTCGGCGGTGTGGGAGCTGCACCAGGCGGATCCCCGCATGGGGCCGCGGGCGCTCTACCGGGCCGGCATCCGGATCGGCCGCGACCACATCGCCTCGGTGGTGAACACCCTGGTCCTCGCCTACGCCGGCGCGGCGCTGCCGCTGATGCTGCTCTTCTCGATCGCGCAGAGCAGCGTGGGGACGGTGGCCAACAGCGAGCTGGTCGCGGAGGAGATCGTCCGCACGCTGATCGGATCGATCGGTCTGGTCGCCTCGGTGCCGGTCACCACCGGCCTCGCGGCGCTGGTGGTGTCGGCCGACCGTCCGGAGGCCGGACAGCAGCGCCCGGGCCGGGGCGGACGCCGCCGCCGCGCGAAGTGACGCGGGCTCAGCCGGCGTTCTCCTCGGCCAGGATGCGCCCGAGCGCCGCCTCCAGGCTGTCCTCGAAGTCACCCAGGGTCTGTTCCTGACCGAGCGGCACGAGCTTGTCCGTACGGTCGAGGAAGGCGACCAGCGGCGGCGCGCTCGCCCGGAACAGCGCGCGGTCGGCGCCGACCTGAAGCCGGATGATCACGTCGGACAGCGCTTCGGGATCGGTCGGGGCGATGTGGACGTCACCGTCGCCGCTGGGGCGGGCGATCCCGTCGAGCAACAGCTCCCGGCCGAACGCCCAGGTCACCGGGGCGTCTCCGGGAAGGTGGAAGGTCATCCGCACCGCATAGGGATCGCGGGTCTCGTATCGCAGCTCCACTGGGATCCGGAAGGAGAGCTCCTCGGAGACGAGGAAGCTCATCAGGACCTCGGCCTGAACCGTCTCGCGCATCATGTACCCCGCAGTAGATGGAGCCGTTGTGTGAACACGCTGCTGAAAAAGCTGTGGTCGAAACGGCCAGGAATGATCCCCCATGGCCCTCTTGACGCAATCGTGCTGTACGCCTTAGCGGATCACAAGGAGTGATTTTTCAGATACTGATAGAGAAAGCGAGCGAGCTGAACAGTTTCCCGATCTCGCTCTGTAGTCGATCGATCGCGGGCAGCAACCGTTCTTCCTGGTGAAGGGGCAGGGAAATCGCCATGGCGGCCGCCGTGGACCCCGCCGTGATGGGAATCGCGGCACAGACCGTGCCCAGCGCATATTCCTGACGCTCCACCAGGGGCTCCATTCGCCCCATACCGCTCAAACGGTCCAAAAGGGAACGGCGATTACGCACGGTAAACGGCGTGATGGCTTCCACCGGATGTCGGTCGAGGTGGTCTTGACGACTCTTCAGATCCAGTTGACTCAGCAGACACTGCCCGATGGCGTGTGCGTGGCCGGTCTCCCGGAAGTCGGCCCACTCCTCGACGGCCGGAGCTGACGGGGTGTCGGCGACGGAGACGAGCTCGATCTCACCCTCGCGGTAGATCGCGAAATAGACGGGCACTCCGATGGAGTCCCGCCAGTGGGCGAGAGAGTCTTCGATGGTGGTGCGACGATTCTGCAGAACTCCGCCGCCGACCAGGCGGCCGGCGGCGTCGCCGAAGACGAACACACCCTTCTCCCGGCGCAGATAGCCCTCGTGCGTCAGGGTGCGGAGCAGGTGGTACGCGGTGGGAAGCGGCAGTCCCGCCTCACGCGCGAGCTGCTTGGCGGGGGCCCCGTCCTCGTGGGAACCCACGGCCTCCAGCAGTCTCAGCGCCCTTTGCACCGAACCGATCAGGGTGGGAGCAGCGGACTGCGAAACAGTGGCCAAAGGTCACCCCCAGGCGAGTCGACGAGTGCGTCGCACCCGCCCGCGGGGGCCGCCCCCGCGCGCCCGCCGCGGCCTGGGACCGATGGAAAGGGTCTACCCCTGAGGCTCCCGGGGCGGCAGAGATTTCCACTCTAATGGCAGCCTTCGCAGGCCCACGGGGTTTCTACCTGCACGTTCCCTCGGCCGGGCTAATCCCCGGCAGCCGTTCCATACCGGTCGGTAACTTGTGCTACTCGGCCGTGCCGCCGGGGTCCCGGAGCCTTCGGCCGCGCCGCCCTACCAGTCCTCGCGGGAGGACGACGAGGACGTGAACTTGCGGACCACGTAGATCAGGCCTCCGACCAGGGCCACGAACACCAGCAGCTTGAACAGCAGACCGACCACGAAGGTCAGGACGCTGGTGATCAGACCGCCGAAGACGACCAGAGCGATGACGGGTATGGCGATCCACTTCACCCACCACGGCATCCCCGCGAGAATCTCCTTCACCGCCATTGCGCTTACCTCATCTCCGAAGACCGAGCCCGAAGGTCCGTCGGCGCTCCCTGCGCCGGACACCTTCGATGCTAGGGGCGGACACCGAGCGAACGGGGCGCTCACGGCCCTCCCTCTTCCCTGATCCGACCCCTAAGGGACCCCGGCACCCCGTCCCCGAGACAGCGCGCCCGTCAGCCCTCCGGCGGCGAGAAGACCACCATCACCCGCAGGTCCTCGGTGATGTGGTGGAACCTGTGCGGCACGCCCGCCGGCACGTACACCACGCTGCCCCGCGCCACCTGGGTCGTCTCGTCCCCCACGGTGATCGAGGCCCGGCCGCTCACCACGAAGTACACCTCGTCCTGACCGTGCGGCCGCTGCGGGTCGAGCTGCCCCGCGTCGAGTGCGTACAGGCCCACCGACATGTTCCGCTCACGCAGGAACTGCAGGTAGGCGCCGTCGTTGGCCGCCCGCTCCGCCTCCAGCTCGTCCAGTCGGAATGCCTTCATCTTGTACGCCCCTGCCCTGGCCGGATCATGTCTGCCACGATCTGACACATGAAGAATTTCGTCGTCAAGACGCTCGCGAACGCGGGCGCTCTGGGAGTGGCCATCTGGCTGCTGCAGGACATCACTCTGACCGGGGACAGCACCGCCAAGAAGGCCTGGACCCTCATCCTGGTCGCTCTGGTCTTCGGCCTGGTGAACTTCCTGGTGAAGCCGATCGTGAAGCTGCTCACGTTCCCCCTCTTCCTCCTCACGCTCGGGCTGATCACCCTGGTCGTCAACGCGCTCATGCTGCTCCTGACGTCCTGGCTGGCCGAGCAGCTCGACCTCAGCTTCCACGTGGAGGGCTTCTGGACCGCCGTGCTCGGCGGCCTGATCATCTCCGTCGTCTCCTGGGCGCTGAACGTCGTCCTGCCCGACAACGACTGAGGCCGCCATGAGCTACCGCGTCTGTTTCGTCTGCACGGGCAACATCTGCCGCTCGCCGATGGCCGAGCACGTCTTCCGTGCCCGCGTGGCCGAGGCCGGCCTGGCCGGCGCGGTGGAGGTGGACAGCGCCGGCACCGGAGGCTGGTACGAGGGGGACGGCGCCGACCCGCGCACCGTCGCCGTGCTCGACGCCCATGGATACGGGTCCGAGCACACCGCCCGGCAGTTCCGCGCCTCCTGGTTCCCCGCGCTCGACCTGGTGATAGCCCTCGACGAGGGCCATGCGCGGGAGTTGCGGCGGCTCGCCCCCACCCCGGAGGACGCCGCGAAGATACGCCTGCTGCGCTCCTACGACACCGGGGCGGGCGCCGACCTCGACGTGCCCGACCCCTATTACGGTGATCACGAGGGCTTCGAGGAATGCCTGGAGATGCTGGAGGCGGCGAGCGAGGGACTGCTCGCCGCGGTGCGCACCGCGGTGGGCGACGAGATCGGAGAGCCGACGACATGAGCGGGACCGACGGACCCGGAACCGGAACCGGAGGAAACGGGGCGGAGGGGCTCGGCGCGGACCGGCCCGGGCGCCTCGGTGAGGGCACGAGGGCGGTGCGGGCCGGCCTCCCCGCGCCCGTGAAGTACGAGCCCACCCTGCCCGGGCCGGTCTTCGCGGCCCACTTCCACCTGCCCGGCGACCCGACCGGGCCGTACACCTACGGCCGCGACGAGAACCCGACGTGGACCCATCTGGAACGCGCCATCGGCGAGTTGGAGGCACCGGGGGAGAGCGGCGTCGAGACGCTGGTCTTCGCCTCCGGCATGGCCGCCGTCTCCGCCGTCCTGCTCTCCCAGCTCAGGTCCGGCGACGCCGTCGTCCTCCCCGACGACGGCTACCAGGCACTGCCCCTGCTGCACGAGCAGATGCGCGCGTACGGCATCGAGGTGCGCACCGCCCCGACCGGCGGGGACGCCCAGCTGTCCGTGCTCGCCGGGGCGAAGCTGCTGTGGCTGGAGACCCCGTCCAACCCTGGACTCGACGTGTGCGACGTGCGCCGCATGGTCGCCGCCGCCCACGAGGCCGGGGCACTCGTCGCTGTGGACAACACCCTGGCCACCCCGCTCGGCCAGCGGCCGCTCCAGCTGGGCGCCGACTTCTCCGTCGCCAGTGACACCAAGGGCCTGACCGGGCACGGCGACATCCTGCTCGGGCACGTCAGCTGCCGCGATCCGGAGCGGGCCGCCGAGGTACGGCGCTGGCGCAAGATCGTCGGCGCGATCCCAGGGCCGATGGAGGCCTGGCTCGCCCACCGTTCCCTGGCCACCCTCCCGTTGCGGATCGACCGGCAGTGCGCCACCGCCCTCGCCCTCGCCGAGGCGCTGGCCGCCCACGGGGACGTGACCGGGCTGCGCCACCCGGGGCTCCCCGGCGACCCCTCGCACGAGGTGGCCGCCCGTCAGATGCGGCGCTTCGGCTCGGTCGTCTCCTTCGTCCTGCCCGACCGGGAGTGGGCCGACCGCTTCCTCGACGCGCTCCGCCTGGTCGACGACGCGACCAGCTTCGGCGGTGTGCGGTCCACGGCCGAGCGGCGCGGACGCTGGGGCGGGGACGCCGTGCCCGAGGGCTTCGTGCGCTTCTCGGTGGGCGCGGAGGATCCCGAGGACCTGATCGCCGACGTGCTGCGGGCCCTCGACGAGGCGGCCAAGGGCGCCGGATAGGCGGCGCGCACGCGGACAGGGGCGCTCCGAGCCTCCCCCCTCGTGGCTCGGAACGCCCCTGTCCCCCAGCGGATTCCTCGGCGGACAACCGCCCGAACAAGGCTAGTTGACTCTGCGTCAGTGTCCAATCACGGTAGCGACAGCGACCTATCGACTTATTTATAGTTGGACGGTCCTGAGGCGCCGTCCACGGACCCGCCTGAGTCGAACGGCCCGCCCGACGGGTCGGGAGGGGGCGGGCATGGATCTGACGCTGCTGCGCACCTTCGTCACGGTGCACCGGGCCGGCTCCTTCACCCGCGCCGCCGCGCTCCTCGGCCTCTCCCAGCCGGCCGTCACCAGCCAGATCCGCACCCTGGAACGCCAGCTGGGCCGGCCCCTCTTCCTCCGGCGGGCCCGTGGCGTCACGCCCACCACCGTCGGCGACGAGCTCGCCCACCGCGCCGCACCGCATCTGGACGCGCTCGTCGAGATCGCCGGCAGCGGCCCGGAGGAGCAGGGCAGGGTACGCACCCTCCATGTCGCCGGGCCGCCCGAGTTCACCTCCACGCGGGTGCTGCCCGCCCTGACCCCGCTGGTCGCCCAGGGCCTCGCCGTCCGGGCCTCGCTCCTCGGCGACGCGCAGGAGACCCTCGACGGGCTGGCCGCCGGCCACCACGACCTGGCCGTCGCCACCGCCCGGCCCCGCGGCGGCCTGTTCGCGGCGACCCCGCTCTGCGACGAGGAGCACGTCCTCGTCGCCGCCCCGCGCTGGGCCGCCCGGCTCTCCCCCGAGGTGCTGCGCGAGGGCGCGGTCGTCCTGGAGCAGCTGCCGGTGGTCGAGGTGCACGAGTCGCTGCCCTTCGTCTCCCGCTACTGGACCGCCGTCTTCGAGTCCAAGCCGGCCGCCGCCGCGACCGTGATCGCCCCTGATCTGCGGGCCGTCCGGGACTCCGCGGCCTCCGGAGCGGGGCTCGCCGTCCTGCCGCGCTATCTGTGCGAGGAGGACCTGGAGCGGGGGCGGCTCGTGGCGCTGCTCGACCCCCCGGTGCCGCCGCTGCGCACCTACTTCCTGGTGGTCCGCACCGGCACGCTCGCGCTGCCGCACCTCGCGCGGGCCCACGAGTGGCTCCTGCGGGCCTCGGGGGACTGGTGAGTTTCAGGACAGCGGGCGTTTCAGGACAGCGAGGGCGGGCCATTTTCTTCCCATGACCGAACGACCTGTGGTCAAGCGCACCGCACGCGCCATCCTGCTCGACGGGGACGACCTGATCCTCATCAAGCGCACCAAGCCCGGAGTGGATCCCTACTGGGTGACCCCCGGTGGCGGAGTCGAGGCCACCGACTCGACCGTCGTCGAGGCCCTGCACCGTGAGGTCGACGAGGAACTGGGCGCCAAGATCACCGATGTCGTCCCCTGCTTCGTCGACACCGTCGAGCACATCGTCGACGGCGGGGTATCCGGGGTGAAGGTGCAGCACTTCTTCGTCTGCCGCCTGGAATCGATGGACACCTCACGACGGCACGGCCCCGAGATCGAGGAGCCGCTCGGCGAGTACGAGATCGTGCGCGTGCCGTTCAGCCGCGTCGGGATCGCCGCCGTCCACCTGGTCCCGCTCTCGCTGCGCCACTACCTCGACGGCAACATCGAGGGCGTCCGCGCGATGCACGCCCCAGACCTGGGCTGACGCCCGACCCTCGGTAGCGCCCCTAGGAGGCCTGGGAGACGAGTTCCCCGAGATAGTCGTGGCGGATCCGGTCGGTGGGGATGCCGGCGCCCTTCAGCGCGTCGACCCCGCTGCGGATCATGCCGAGCGGACCCGACAGATAGGCGTCGTACTCGACCCAGGGCCCGTACCGGCGCACGGCGTCCGGGAGCCGGCCCTCGTCCTCGGTGACCGGGCGGACGGCGAGCCAGGGGAAGGTCTGCTGGAGCCGCATCATCGTGTCGATGTCGTAGAGGTCGTGGCCGCTGCGGGCGCCGTAGAACACCTCCACCGGCCGCCGGTCGCCGTGCTCCGCGACGTCCTCGACCAGCGCCTTGATCGGCGCGATGCCGGTCCCCCCGCCGAGGCAGAGCAGCCCGTTGTCGGTGGAGTGGTCGACGGTCATCGAGCCCGCGGGCGGCCCGAGGCGCAGGACGTCCCCGGGGCGGGCGCGGTGGACCAGCGCGTTGGACACCCAGCCCGCCGGCACCGCCTTGACGTGCAGGCTGAGCAGCCCGTCCGGCCGGGGGGCCGAGGCGAAGGAGTAGTGACGCCATATCCGCGGCCACCACGGCGTTTCGAGCGTCGTGTACTGCCCGGCGAGGAAGGGGTACGGCTGGTCGGGCCGGAGCGTGATGACGGCGACGTCGGGGGTCCGCAGGTCGTGGCTGACCACCTCCGCCTGCCACCAGGCGGGCGCGTGCTGCTCGTTCTCGGCGGCGGCGTCGATCATGATCTGCGAGATCGTCGTATACGTACGGACCCAGGCCGCCTCCGTCTCCGCGTCCCAGACCGCCTCGGCGTACCGGACGAGCGCCCCGATGAGCGCCTCGCCCACGGCCGGGTAGTGCTCGGAGCGCGTGCCGTACTTGCGGTGCCCACGCCCCAGGTTCTGGAGGTACTCGGTGAGCACGCGCGTGTTGTCCAGGTGCTCGGCGGCCGTCAGCAGCGCCTTGAGCAGCCGGTCCCGCTGGGTGTCCATGGCGGCCGGGAACATCGCGCGCAGCTCGGGATGGTGGGTGAAGAGCAGGGCGTAGAAGTACGAGGTGACCCGTTCGGCGACGGGGGCGATCTCCACCAGGGTGCGGCGGATCAGGACCGCGTCCGGCGAGGGCGGGCTCGTCGCGGCCGCCGGCTCGGGCGTGGGTTCGTCCACCGGTATCAGGGGCGGCGCATCCGTGGCCGCAGCTGGAGCATCAGTCATGTCCTTGCCTCCCTGCAGTCGGCCTCCGTGTTCGCAGGATGACAGTCCGTGGGGGGTCCTGGACAGAAAGTGGGATTCCCGGTGATTCGCCCCGCCCGGAGGACTAGGCTGCGCTCTTTCGGACCAGTTCGTACGCCTCGCGCAGATCGCCGCCCGTGTAGCTGTGTCGGGCCAGGTCCGTGAGGTGATGGTCCGCGTTCACGGCCACCGTCTCGGGGACGATCGCGAAGAGCTCGGCGTCGGACATCGAGTCGCCGTACGCCACGCAGTCGGCCGCCTCCACGCCGAATCGCGCGCAGAGTTCACCCGCGATCCGCACCTTCGCCGAGGCGTTGAGGATGCCGGGCCGGTCGATCGGCGCGGTGAACGGCACGGCGGGCCAGCG
Source organism: Streptomyces sp. NPDC053431 (assembly GCF_044544925.1). Lineage (NCBI taxonomy): Bacteria > Bacillati > Actinomycetota > Actinomycetes > Kitasatosporales > Streptomycetaceae > Streptomyces > Streptomyces sp. NPDC053431. The sequence goes on from NZ_JBITXX010000003.1 coordinate 212,497, forward strand.
GGAGCCGTGGGCGGCGTCCAGCCCCCAGTCCAGGAGCCGTTCGACGAAGAAGTCAGGCGAGAGGGAGATGACCGCGCAGTGGCTGCCCTCGGCCCGGATCTCCGCCCACACCTCCCGGATACCCGCCAGCCAGGGCGCCCCGTCGAAGGCGGCGGCCACCTGCTCCACGGTGAGCTCGGACCAGAGCGCATGGGCCCGCACGGCGAACTCGTCGGGGCTCAGGCCCCGCAGCAGGAACTCCTGCTCCAGCTCGGCGATCTCCTTGCTCACCCCGAGCTGCCGGGAGATCTCCACCGCGGCGGCCGAGCCACGGATCAGCGTGCCATCGAGATCGAACAGGTGAAGTCGGCGCCGGCCGTTCAGAGTCGTCATGTACGCCGAGGCTAGTACGCGCGTTTACTCCTCCGGGCAGACGCGGGCCACTGCGGACCTTCGGCACCGTGTTTCACGTGAAACATCTCCGGCGGCCCGTACGGCGGGCACTTCTCGTCGTCCATGTGGCGGTCTCCGTCGCCTGGCTCGGTCTCAGCCTCGGACTGCTGACTCTCGGCATCACCGCCTACACGACCCAGGAGGTCTCCCTCACCCAGGCGGCCTACCGGGCCATGCAGGTGTTCGCCGACCGGCTGCTGGCCCCGGTCGCCCTGGTGACCTTCGGCAGCGGCCTGGTGCTCTCCCTGGGGACGCCCTGGGGGCTCGCTCGGCACCGCTGGGTCTGGATCAAGTTCTGGATCACCCTGGTCACCGCCATCGCGACGATCTTCGCCCTCCGGCCGGAGATCACTCAGGCCGCTGCGGCCGGGGTGCCGGACAGCAGTCTGGTCGCGGCTCCCGTGGTGTCGACGACTGCTTATCTGTTCATGACGGCGATCTCCGTCCTCAAGCCCTGGGGGCTGACCAAGCGCGGCCGCCACCTGCGGGAATCGACCCGCTCACGGCGCTCAGGGGCCCGGGCGACTTCCCGTAAAACGGTGGACGCGGCCTGACGGCTTCGGACAGCCTGATGCCATGCCCCTCTCGCACCCCCCGCTCGAACACCTTCCCATCCGACGCCTCACCGCCGACGACCTCCAGGCCTGCGCCGATCTGTCCGAGAACCGGGGATGGCAACGCGAGGAACACAAGTGGGGGCTGCTGCTCACCGCGGGCGTGGGCTACGGGATCGACGACCCCTCCGGCGCGGGGCTGGTCACGGCGTGCGTGGTCATGTCCTACGGGCCCGGCCTGGGCGCGATCGGCATGGTCCTGGTCGCCGAGCGGTACGCCCGCCAGGGCGTGGGGCGCCGCCTGATGCGGTACGTCCTCGCCGAGGCCGGAAACACCCCCCTCAGCCTCTACGCCACGAGCAACGGACAACCGCTCTACGAACAGCTGGGCTTCACGGAGACCGGCCGCTCCGAGATGCTGCTTGGCCGCTTCACCCTCACCGAACCGGCGCCCGACCGCGGGGTCCGCCCCGCGACGGCAGAGGACGTCCAGCACGTACTGCGGCTGGACCGCGAGATCTTCGGGGTCGACCGCACCCACCTCATCACCCGCCTGCCGGCCTTCGCCGACCACCTGCGGGTGGCCGAGCAGGACGGCAAGATCACCGGCTTCGCCGCGCTCTGGCCCAACATGGACACCCATGTCATCGGCCCACTGATCGCCCACGACCCGGCCACGGCGCAGGCGCTCGTCGCCTCGCTCGCCGAAGCGAGCGACCGCCCGCTGCGCACCGACGTGGACACCCGCCACACCCCGCTGCTGACCTGGCTGAAGGCGAACGGCCTGGAGCAGATCGCGACCACAAGCATCATGATCCGCTCCCTGCCGGACCTGCCGGGGGACTGGACCCGTCGCTTCGCACCGCTGACCGTGGCGGCCGGATAGGCGCCCGGACCGCCGGTCCGGTCCCCCGTGCAGTTATTTGCACACGCGGACTTTTGCGCTTCATCCTCTACCCTGGGCAGGGACCGCTCCGACCGAGGAGACCGAGGAAGCGAGGAGAGACCATGTCCGCGACGGACCCCGCCCTGACGGCCCTCTCCCAGGGCTGGTGCGCCCTCTCCCTGCTGCACGGCAGGATCGAGTCGCACATCGAGCGCGCCCTGGAGTCCCAGCACGGTCTGAGCGTCCGCGAGTACTCCCTCCTCGACGTCCTCAGCCGCCAGCACGACGGCCCCGGGGGACACCTCCAGATGAAGCAGGTCGCCGACGCCGTGGTGCTCAGCCAGAGCGCGACCACCCGGCTGGTGACCCGGCTTGAGGACCGTGGTCTGCTCACCCGGTACCTCTGTGCCACCGACCGGCGCGGCATCTACACCGATGTCACCGAGGCCGGCCAGAAGCTGCTCGACGAGGCCCGCCCCACCAACGACCGAGCCCTGCGCGAGGCCCTGGACGAGGCCGCCACGAACCCGGAGTTGGCCTCGCTGGTGCGGGTCGTCGAGGGCCTCGGCGTCCCTGTCTGAGCTGCCGGTCCAGGGCGTAGCCTGCCCCTCATGAGCGATCTTGAGATCAGGCCCGCCGAGCAGGACGACCTGCCCGCCATCGTGGCGATGCTCGCCGACGACCCCCTGGGCGCCCAGCGCGAATCGCCGGACGACCTCAGCCCGTATCTCGCCGCCTTCGAACGGCTCGCCGGGGATCCGCACCAGCACGTGGTCGTCGCCGTGCGCGCGGGCAAGGTCGTCGGCACGCTTCAGCTCACCGTGATTCCCGGGCTCTCCCGCCGGGGCACCACTCGCTCGATCATCGAAGGCGTCCGCATCCACACGGAGGAGCGCGGCAGCGGGCTGGGCAGCCGGCTGATCGAGTGGGCCGTCGAGGAGTCCCGGGTGCAGGGCTGCCGGCTGGTGCAGCTGACCTCCGACGTCACCCGCACCGACGCTCACCGCTTCTACGAGCGGCTCGGTTTCGAGGCCTCCCATGTGGGGTTCAAGCTGAGCCTGTGACGCCGGTCGAGGGGAATACGCGCTGTTTCACGTGAAACAGCGCGCTTCACCCCGCCGGGCCTGTTGCAGACCGCGCCAGCCCGCCTCGTCCACGCCACCGGGTACGGCGTCCCCCTGCTCGTACGGTTCCCGGGTGAAGACGAACGACCCCAGGTCGAGATGGCTCACCGTGCCGTCCGGACGCCGTACCACCCGCAGCGTCTCCCCCTGGTAGTAGCCGTCGAGTCCGCTCCAGCCGCCCTCGGGCAGCGCCCGGAAGGTCGCCCGCCGCCCGGCGCCCCGCAGCGGCTCCAGAACCACGCCCCGCCCCGGGCCGACCCGCAGCCCGTACGCGTACGTCCCCCAGTACCAGGGGCCCGTGAGCGCGAGCAGTTCCTCGTCGACCTCGGCCTCCGGAAGCGGCCTCCAGGGCTCCGGAATGCGCGGCTCGGCCTCCGCCACGATCCGGACGAGATCGACGGCCACGGCGGACGGCAGAGGGCCCGAGGTGGCGTTCGCGAGGGCCACGGCGGCCAGGCCGTCCTCGACACTCACCCAGAGGCCGGCGACGAAGCCCGGCAGCGAGCCCGTATGACCGACGAGCGTCCGGCCGCCCTGACGCAGCAGCTGGAGCCCGAGGCCGTATCCCCACTCGGCGTCGCCGGGCGCCGGCGGCACCGCGGGCACCCGCATCTCCTCGACGGTCGCCCGGCGCAGGACCCGGTCGTCGCCCTCGGCCAGGAAGGCGGCGAAGCGGCAGAGGTCACCGACGGTCGACCAGAGCACCCCGGCCGGCGCCATGAGCCCCAGGTCCTCCAGCGGCTCGGGCAGCATCACATCGGCCCAGGGGTGCACCGCCCAGCCGCCCGCGTGCGGGGCGACCGGCCGCACCGACGTACGGTCGAGCCCGAGCGGCTCCAGGATCTCGGTGCGCAGCGCCTCCTCCCAGGACACCCCGCGGACCGCCTCGACGAGCGAACCCAACAGCGTGTAGCCCGGGTTGGAGTAGTGGAAGAGGCGCCCGGCCGGATGCACCCGGGGCCGCTCCCCCAGCACGTCGGCCAGCTCCGGCCGCGTGGTCCCCGGCGTCCGTTCCCACCACGGCGCCGGGCTCTCCGCGGCCAGTCCGGCACTGTGCCCCAGGAGTTGAGCGATCGTCACCTCACCCACTCCGGTGCCCTTCAGATGCTTCTCCAGCGGATCGTCGAGCCCGATGAGCCCCTCGTCCCGCAGCCGCATCACCAGAACGGCCGTGAACACCTTGGTGATCGAGCCGATCCGGAACTGCGTCTCGGCGTCCGGGGCGTGCCCGTCGACGCAGGAACGCGAGCCGAACCAGACCGTCCGCCCCTCCCGCACCACGCCAGCGACGAAGGACGGCGCGCGTCCCTCGGTCTGGGCGACGGCGATCCGGTGCAGCAGGGCGCGCTCGGTGCTGGGCAACAGGTCTTCGAAGGATGAGGTCATGCGGTCATCTTCGCCCCGCACGACCTCGACCGCGCTGTCCTTTTCCTCGCGAGGGCGAGGTCGTGACCAGGCGGCTTGCCCGTGCTCGCCGCGTACACCACGCTGAGCCCCAAGGACGAGGACTACCCGGCGAGCCCGGACCGCGCACCGATGCGTTTCCGCGCCGCGCTGGTCGATACGCCGGACACCCACGGACGGAAGGCTGGGCCATGCGGAAACTGATCTACGGCATGAACCTGACCCTGGACGGCTACATCGCCGCGGCCGGCGACGACATCGACTGGAGCGGACCGCCGAGCGACGAGCTGTTCCAGTGGTGGCTCGACCTCGAGCGGGCGAGTGGCCTGACGCTGTACGGGCGCAAGCTGTGGGAGACGATGAGCTCCTACTGGCCGACCGGCGACCAGCAGCCCGATGCCTCCCCGGCGGAGATCGAGTTCGCGCGGAACTGGCGGGACACTCCGAAGGTGGTGTTCTCCTCGACGCTCGAGAAGGTCGACTGGAACGCCCGCCTGGTGGCCGGCGACGCGATCGCCGAGATCACCCGGCTCAAGGCCGAGGAGGGCGGCCCCATGACCATCGGCGGCGCCACGCTCGCCGGGGCGGCCATGCGCGCCGGGCTGATCGACGAGTACGTGATCGTCACCCATCCGGTCCTGGTGGGCGGCGGCACGCCGTTCTTTCCCGCGCTGGACAGCTGGGTGAACCTGAACCTGGTGGAGACGCGGACGTTTCCCGGCGGCGTGGCCCTGACCAGGTACGAGACGAGGCGCTGAGCAGCCTCCCGCGGTCCCGCGGGGCCCTCACCCGTACGGGGCCGACTCGACCTGCCGTCTCGGATTCATGTCGTACGCGCTCGGCCGGATCAGGTCTGTGCCATGTCCACGAAGCGCGAGTAGTGGCCCTGGAAGGCCACCGTGATGGTCGCGGTCGGACCGTTACGGTGCTTGCCCACGATGATGTCGGCCTCACCGGCGCGCGGGGACTCCTTCTCGTAGGCGTCCTCGCGGTGCAGCAGGATCACCATGTCCGCGTCCTGCTCGATCGAGCCGGACTCACGGAGGTCGGAGACCATCGGCTTCTTGTCCGTGCGCTGCTCCGGACCACGGTTCAGCTGCGAGAGCGCGATGACCGGAAGCTCCAGCTCCTTGGCGAGGAGCTTCAGGTTTCGCGACATGTCGGAAACCTCCTGCTGGCGGCTCTCGGAACGCTTGGAGCCGCCGGACTGCATCAGCTGGAGGTAGTCGATGACGACGAGCTTGAGGCCGTTGCGCTGCTTGAGGCGGCGGCACTTGGCGCGGATCTCCATCATCGACAGGTTCGGCGAGTCGTCGATGTAGAGCGGGGCCTGCGAGACGTCCGGCATCCGGCGGGCGAGCCGGGTCCAGTCCTCGTCGGTCATGGTGCCGGAACGCATGTGGTGCAGCGCCACCCGGGCCTCCGCCGAGAGCAGACGCATCGCGATCTCGTTGCGGCCCATTTCGAGGGAGAAAATGACGCTGGGCAGGTTGTTCTTGATGGACGCGGCCCGGGCGAAGTCCAGCGCGAGCGTGGACTTACCCATGGCGGGACGCGCCGCGATGATGATCATCTGGCCGGGGTGCAGACCGTTGGTGAGCGCGTCGAGGTCGGTGAAGCCGGTGGGCACACCGGTCATCTCGCCGCTGCGGGAGCCGATCGCCTCGATCTCGTCGAGCGCGCCCTCCATGATGTCGCCGAGCGGCAGGTAGTCCTCGGTGGTGCGCTGCTCGGTGACCTGGTAGATCTCGGCCTGAGCCCGGTTGACGATCTCGTCGACGTCACCGTCGGCCGCGTATCCCATCTGTGTGATCTTGGTGCCGGCCTCCACGAGGCGGCGCAGCACGGCACGCTCGTGGACGATCTCCGCGTAGTACGAGGCGTTGGCAGCGGTCGGCACCGACTGGACGAGCGTGTGCAGGTACGAGGCGCCGCCGACGCGGGTGATCTCCCCGCGCTTGGTGAGCTCGGCGCCGACCGTGATGGGGTCGGCGGGCTCGCCCTTCGCGTACAGGTCGAGGACGGCCGCGTAGATCGTCTCGTGGGCCGGCTTGTAGAAGTCGTGGCCCTTGATGATCTCGACGACGTCGGCGATGGCGTCCTTGGAGAGCAGCATGCCGCCGAGCACGGACTGCTCGGCGTCCAGGTCCTGCGGGGGAACGCGCTCGAAGCCGGACAGCCCGGAGTCCCAGCCGCCCTCGCTGCCGCGCTCGTGCTGGTCCTCCCGCCCACGTCCGCGGCCCCGGGGCTCGCGGGTACGGGTGGGCAGCCGGTCGCTGGGTCCGCTGTCGGCCCAGGGATCGTCCATGGGCTCGGGAATGCTCACCAAGCCACCTCCTCCCGTCCGCTCCGCGGACCTCACCGTGCCACTCTTTCTTACGCCACGGCTCGGACAAACAAGAGGCTTTGACTCCGCTTCTGGCGCGTCGGGCGCCGGACCACGGTAGGCCCGCGGGCACCGTCAGCCAATCTGGTTATCCACAGGGCCTGTGGGTGAAGGCCCAGATGCTGTGGAGAAGTCCCCGGAACCTGTGCACGGACCGGGGGACAGCCATGTGGACAAACTCATAACTCCCTGCGCGGAACCCTGCTGACCTGCGGCTTTTCCATCCACTGGCTGTGGGGGAGAAAAACTTTGCCGCCGGAGCCAAGATCAGAACAAACGGCGCACAGCCGAAGGCTCTTCCCCGTCGAAAGTAAGGATCACAACGCCATTGCATCTCTTACCTGTGGAAGATTAGATTGGAGCCCATGCATCAGGCTCCCGCGACCCCCAAGGCCGTTCGACGGCAACACGACCGCGAGATCGTCTCGCTCGCCGTCCCGGCCTTCGGCGCGCTCGTCGCCGAGCCCCTCTTCCTCATGGTCGACAGCGCCATTGTCGGCCACCTCGGCACCCCCCAGCTCGCCGGACTCGCCATCGCCTCGGCGCTCCTGTCCACAGCGGTGAGTGTCTTTGTCTTCCTCGCCTATGCGACCACCGCCGCCGTCGCGCGACGCGTCGGCGCCGGCGACCTCCCGGCGGCCATCCGCCAGGGCATCGACGGCATCTGGCTCGCCCTCCTCCTCGGCGCCGCCGTGGTCGCTCTCATGCTGCCCACCGCGCCCTGGCTCGTGGACCTCTTCGGCGCCTCCGGCACGGCCGCTCCCTACGCCGTCACCTATCTGCGCATCTCCATCCTCGGCATCCCCGCCATGCTGGTGGTGCTCGCCGCCACCGGCGTCCTGCGCGGCCTCCAGGACACCCGCACCCCGCTCTACGTCGCCATCGCCGGTTTCACCGCCAACGCCGCCCTCAACCTCGGTCTGGTCTACGGCGCCGGGCTCGGCATCGCGGGCTCCGCCTGGGGCACGGTCATCGCCCAGCTCGGCATGGCCGGCACCTATCTCTGCGTGGTCGTCCGCGGCGCCCGGCGGCACGGCGCCTCTCTCCGCCCCGACGCCGCCGGCATCCGGGCCTGCGCCCAGGCCGGTGCCCCGCTCCTGGTCCGTACGCTCTCCCTGCGGGCCATTCTGATGATCGCCACCGCCGTGGCCGCCCGCCTCGGCGACGCCGACGTCGCCGCGCACCAGATCATCCTGTCCCTGTGGAGCCTGATGGCCTTCGCACTCGACGCGATCGCCATCGCCGGGCAAGCCATCATCGGGCGCTATCTCGGGGCCGAGGACGCGGCCGGCGCCCGCCAGGTCTGCCGTCGCATGATCCAGTGGGGCGTGGTCTCCGGAGTCGCTCTCGGAGCGCTGCTGGTCCTCACGCGGCCGCTCTTCGTCCCGCTCTTCACCGACGACCCCGCGGTGCAGGACGCGCTGCTCCCCGCCCTCCTCGTCGTGGCGCTCTCGCAGCCCATCTCCGGGGTGGTCTTCGTCCTCGACGGAGTGCTCATGGGCGCGGGGGACGGCCCCTACCTCGCCTGGGCCATGCTGCTGACCCTGGCCGTCTTCGCACCGGTCGCCCTGCTGGTTCCGACGCTGGGCGGCGGCCTCACCGCGCTCTGGGGTGCGATGACGCTGATGATGACGGTGCGCATGGCGACGCTCTGGTTCCGTGAGCGCTCGGGCCGCTGGCTCGTCACGGGTGCCACCCGCTGAGCGGTGTTTCACGTGAAACGGCGGAAGGGCCGCACCCCTGGGGGTGCGGCCCTTCTGTACTGCTGAGCGCAGACTGCCCGATGGCAGCGTTACGCGGCGACGACCTCGACGCCGAGCTTCGCGGCAACCTCGGGGTGCAGACGCACGGACACCTGGTGCGAGCCCAGGGTCTTGATCGGCGAACCGAGCTCGACGCGACGCTTGTCGACGTCCGGGCCACCCGCGGTCTTGATCGCGGCAGCGATGTCGGCCGGGGTCACGGAGCCGAAGAGACGGCCGGCGTCGCCGGAGCGAACGGCCAGGCGCACCTTCGTGCCCTCGAGCTGAGCCTTGATCTCGTTGGCCTGCTCGATGGTCGCGATCTCGTGGATCTTGCGGGCGCGGCGGATCTGCGCCACGTCCTTCTCGCCACCCTTGGTCCAGCGGATCGCGAAACCGCGCGGGACCAGGTAGTTGCGAGCGTAGCCGTCCTTGACGTCGACGACGTCGCCAGCGGCACCGAGGCCGGAGACCTCGTGGGTGAGGATGATCTTCATTTTTCGGTCACCCTTCCCTTATCGCGCGGTGGACGTGTAGGGCAGCAGCGCCATCTCACGGCTGTTCTTGACGGCCGTGGCGACGTCACGCTGGTGCTGCGTGCAGTTGCCGGTCACGCGACGGGCACGGATCTTGCCGCGGTCGGAAATGAACTTCCGCAGCATGTTCGTGTCCTTGTAGTCGACGTACGCGACCTTGTCCTTGCAGAACGCGCAGACCTTCTTCTTAGGCTTGCGCACAGGCGGCTTCGCCATGGTGTTTCTCCTGTGTGATCAAGAAGTTTGGGTACGAGCTGCTTCCGGGGCGTGCGCCCTAGAAGGGAGGCTCGTCCGAGTAGCCGCCGCCGGAGTTGCCACCCCAGCCGCCACCGCCGCCACCCTGCTGACCGCCGGACGGGGCGCTGGAGGCCCACGGGTCGTCGGAGGGAGCTCCGCCGCCCTGCTGGCCGCCGCCGGAGTTGCCACCCCAGCCGCCACCGCCGCCACCCTGCTGGCCACCGCCGCCGTAGCCGCCCTGGCCACCGCGACCGGTGGTGCGGGTGACCTTGGCCGTGGCGTTGCGCAGGCTGGGGCCGACTTCCTCGACATCCAGCTCGTAGACCGTGCGCTTGACGCCCTCGCGGTCCTCGTAGGACCGCTGCTTCAGCCGGCCCTGCACGACGACGCGCATGCCCTTCTGAAGCGACTCGGCGACGTTCTCCGCCGCCTGACGCCAGACCGAGCAGGTCAGGAACAGGCTCTCGCCGTCCTTCCACTCGTTGGTCTGACGGTCGAAGGTGCGGGGAGTGGACGCGATGCGGAACTTCGCGACCGCCGCACCGGACGGGGTGAAGCGCAGCTCGGGGTCTTCGACAAGATTGCCGACGACCGTGATGACGGTCTCGCCTGCCATGGGTGAACCTCTCGGCGGGATTGCTTCTGGCTGCTAACTGCTACTCGGACCCGAGTCCCTGCGAGCGAAAGCTCAGTGGGTCTCGGGGCGGAGGACCTTGGTCCGGAGGACCGACTCGTTCAGGTTCATCTGGCGGTCGAGCTCCTTGACGACCGCAGGCTCGGCCTGCAGGTCGATGACCGAGTAGATGCCCTCGGGCTTCTTCTTGATCTCGTAGGCGAGACGACGACGGCCCCAGGTGTCGACCTTCTCGACCTTTCCGTTGCCCTCACGGACGACGGAGAGGAAGTTCTCGATCAGCGGGGAGACAGCGCGCTCCTCGAGATCGGGGTCGAGGATGACCATCACCTCGTAGTGACGCATGTGGAACCCACCTCCTTTGGACTCAGCGGCCACGGTCGTTCCGTGGCAGGAGGGTCGTGATGCGTGAGCAACGGTATCCGCCGCCACTGACAGTCCCCCTCGACGAGCGAGGAGGTGCCGTCGAGGTCCTCGGACGGACCAGGGCAGACACCGGTGCAGACCGTACAGAGTACCCGCACGACGCCCTGCGGTTGAAATCCGGCGGTGAGGGGACGCAATCTGTACACAACGGATGTCGGCGGCGTCACACTGCGCCGCCTTCCGGACGTCACGGAGGTGCCCCATGGCACAGGCAATGCGACCCGACCCCGGACACTCCCTCTTCGCCACCGACGGCAAGCCCCATCCACTCCAGGACACCCTGGTCGCCGTCACCCTGGTGCTCGGGGTCCTCTCGTTTGTCACGGGCTTCTTCGACAACCTGCACCTGCTGAGCTCCTGGTCCGGACTGCTCGGCATCCTCACCGGCGCCTACGGTCAGTTCATCTCCGTCACGACCCGCGAACGCTTCGCACTGGTCGTCGGGATGGGCGCCGCCGGGGTGGGCTTCTACCTCGGCATGGCCCACGGCGGCCTCTTCGGCGGAGTGATCAGCTAGCCCCACCCCCTGCCACAAGGGCCGGAAGGGCCCACACGCCCATTCGGGGCGCTCCTCGATCGCAGTAGGCTTCGGCGCGAGAGCCGGAGCCCCTGAACCGATGGGGACACACCTGCCGAGGAGCGCCCCGCATGAGCCTGACCCTGAGGACCATCAGCCGAGAGCAGCATCTGGCATTCATCCAGAGCCAGCCCGCGGCGAGCCACTGCCAGGTCCCGGCGTGGGCTGACGTGAAGACCGAGTGGCGCTCGGAGAACCTCGGCTGGTTCGACAAGTCCGGCGAACTCGTCGGCGTCGGCCTGGTGCTCTACCGCCAGCTCCCGAAGATCAAGCGCTACCTGGCCTATCTGCCCGAGGGCCCGGTCATCAACTGGTACGCCCCGAACCTCGACGACTGGCTGCAGCCGATGCTCGCGCACCTCAAGCAGCAGGGCGCCTTCTCCGTGAAGATGGGCCCGCCGGTCGTCATCCGCCGCTGGGACTCCGCCGCCATCAAGTCCGGCATCCAGGACCCGGACGTCAAGCGCCTGAAGGACGTCGAGGCCACCCACATCGAGCCGCGCGCCTTCGAAGTGGCCGACCGGCTGCGGAAGATGGGCTGGCAGCAGGGCGAGGACGGCGGCGCCGGCTTCGGCGACGTCCAGCCCCGCTACGTCTTCCAGGTCCCGCTGGCGAACCGCTCGCTCGACGACGTCCTCAAGGGCTTCAACCAGCTGTGGCGCCGCAACATCAAGAAGGCCGAGAAGGCCGGCGTCGAGGTCGTCCAGGGCGGCTACGAGGACCTGGCCGAGTGGCAGCGGCTCTACGAGATCACGGCCGTCCGTGACCACTTCCGGCCGCGCCCGCTGTCGTACTTCCAGCGCATGTGGACCGTCCTCAACAACGAGGACCCCAACCGCATGCGGCTGTACTTCGCCCGTCACAACGGCGTGAACCTCTCCGCCGCCACCATGCTCGTCGTCGGCGGCCACGTCTGGTACTCCTACGGCGCCTCCGACAACATCGGCCGCGAGGTCCGGCCCTCGAACGCGATGCAGTGGCGGATGCTGCGCGACGCGTACGCGATGGGCGCGACGGTCTACGACCTGCGGGGCATCTCGGACTCGCTGGACGAGACCGACCACCTCTTCGGTCTGATCCAGTTCAAGGTCGGCACGGGCGGCGAGGCCGTGGAGTACGTCGGCGAGTGGGACTTCCCGCTCAACAAGCTCCTGCACAAGGCCCTGGACATCTACATGTCGCGTCGCTGACGACACGACCGAGGCTTGCGTAGTCTCGTACACACCTTTGATACACCGTAGCCACCAGAAAGGTTCCGGGCCGGCCATGGCGCTCTCCCTCTACGTCGACACCGCTCGCTGGCGGGCGCACCAGAAGACCGTGATCGACCAGTTCCCCGGTCTGATCCCGGTCTGCAAGGGCAACGGCTACGGCTTCGGCCACGAGCGCCTGGCGGAAGAGGCCGCCCGGTTCGGCGCCGACATGCTCGCGGTGGGCACCACGTACGAAGCCGCCCGCATCAAGGACTGGTTCAGCGGCGACCTGCTGGTCCTCACCCCGTTCCGGCGGGGCGAGGAGCCGGTGCCGCTGCCCGACCGGGTGATCCGCTCGGTGTCCTCCGTGGACGGCGTGCACGCCCTGGTGGGCGCCCGTGTCGTCATCGAGTGCATGAGCTCGATGAAGCGCCACGGCGTGCACGAGGAGGACCTCGGCCGGCTGCACGCCGCCATCGAGGACGTGCGCCTGGAGGGCTTCGCCCTGCACCTGCCGCTCGACCGCACCGACGGCACCGACGCCGTCGAGGAGGTCATCACCTGGATGGACCGGCTGCGGGCCGCCCGGCTGCCCCTGCACACCATGTTCGTCAGCCACCTGCGCGCCGACGAGCAGGCCCGGCTGCAGCAGCAGTTCCCGCAGACCCGGTTCCGCGCCCGGATCGGCACCCGGCTGTGGCTGGGCGACCACGAGGCGACCGAGTACCGCGGCGCGGTCCTCGACGTCACCCGGGTCGCCAAGGGGGACCGGTTCGGCTACCGCCAGCAGAAGGCCGCCTCCGACGGCTGGCTCGTGGTGGTCGCCGGCGGCACCTCGCACGGCGTCGGGCTCGAGGCTCCCAAGGCGATGCACGGGGTGATGCCGCGGGCCAAGGGCGTCGCGCGGGCCGGCCTCGCGACGGTCAACCGGAACCTCTCCCCGTTCGTCTGGGCCGGCAAGCAGCGCTGGTTCGCCGAGCCGCCGCACATGCAGGTGTCGATCCTGTTCGTGCCGGCCGACGCCCAGGAGCCGCAGGTCGGCGACGAGCTGGTGGCCCACCTGCGCCACACCACGACCCAGTACGACCGGGTCGTCGAGCGCTGAGCCATGGACACGAAGCGGCCCCCGGGGGACTCCCCGGGGGCCGCTTCGCGTTCCGGCCGTGCGATCGGCGGCTCATTCCCGCGGTACGCCCCAGTCCACCCGCGGCCCCTCCACGGCCGGCGCCGCGTGCCGCGCCGGGTGCGCCGCCCTGCCCAGGACGAAGACGTCCTCGGCGCCGTCCAGGACGCCTCCCGAGGGGTCGTCCGAGCCGTCCCGCCGCACCCCGTCCCGGTCGGGCGCCAGGATGTCGCGCACGACGAGAGCGCACAGGTAGAGCGTGCCGAGCAGGTGCAGGACGATCACGAACTGGTAGCCGTCGGTCGGCAGGCCCTGCTTGTTGCCGCTGGTGGTGAAGGCGAGGTACAGCCAGATGCCGAAGAAGTACATGACCTCGCAGGCCTGCCAGACCAGGAAGTCCCGCCAGCGCGGCCGGGCGAGGGCGGCGAGCGGGATGAGCCACAGCACGTACTGCGGCGAGTAGACCTTGTTGGTGAGCACGAACGCGGCCACGATCAGGAAGGCCAGCTGCGCGAGACGCGGCCTGCGGGGCGCGTTGAACGCCAGGTAGGCGAGTCCCGCGACCGCCAGCATCATCAGGAACAGCGCGTAGTAGTTGGCCGTCGCCGGGCGGATCTGCTCGCCCGTGACCTGGCTGATGAGCAGCCAGAACGAACCGAAGTCGACGTTGCGCTCCGTGCTGAACCGATAGAACTGCTTCCAGCCCTCGGGCGCCAGGAGCATGACCGGCAGGTTCACCACCAGCCACGCGCCGGTCGCGCCCAGCACCGCCGCACCCGACGCCCGCCACTTCCCGGCCCGCCAGCACAGCAGGACGACGGGGACGAGCAGCAGTATCGGGTAGAACTTGGCGGCCGTCGCGAGCCCCAGCAGCACACCGAAGGCCAGCGGCCGGCTCCGCGACCACATCAGCAGCGCGGCGGCCGTCAGGGCGACCGCCAGCAGATCCCAGTTGATGGTCGCCGTGAGCGCGAACGCGGGCGCCAGGGCCACCAGCAGGCCGTCCCAGGGGCGCCTGCGGTGCGTCCTCGCCACACACACGGCCAGCACGGCCGTGCACACCAGGAGCAGGCCCGCATTGGCCAGCCAGTACGCCTGCTCGCGCTCCGTCAGATCGCTGCCGCCGGGCGTCAGCCAGGCCGCGACCTGCATGAACAGACCCGTCAGGACCGGGTACTCCAGGAACGGTATGTCGCCGCCGATCCGGTCGAAGTACGGGACCAGACCCTCCGCGAAGCCACGCCCGGAGAACAGGTGCGGGATGTCGGAGTAGCAGGCGTGGGTGTACTGCGAGGTGGAGCCGCGGAACCAGGCCCAGTTGTAGCAGGGCAGCTTCTGCACCATGCCGAGCGCGAACATCCCGATGGCCACCAGCGCGATCACCCGCACCGGGGTGAGCTGCCCGGCGCCGAGCAGCGCCCGCCGCCCGATCGGCCCGCCGATCAGCTCGCTGCCGGCGGCCGCCACCTCGTCGGTACGGGTGGGGCTGACGACCGGGTCCCGGGGAGGGCTCGTCTTCTGGAGGCTCGGCATGGGGGACATCCTGCCGTACGCCTCCGGGAAAAGGTGAGGGCCGCCGCGCCGGGGCCGTACACGAGGTACGGACCGGGCGCGGCGGCCCTCGGAGGGTGCCGGAGCGGCGGTTCAGCCGCCCAGGGCTCCCCAGGTGCCGCCGTTCGGCTTTCCGCCGCCGCCGACCGTGGTGCCTGTGGGGGAGTCCGTGGGGGCCGGTGGAGCCGTCGTGGTCGGGCCGCCGTTGGATCCGCCGCTGTCCTGACCCTTGGTGCTGCCGGTCGGGTCGCACGGCCAGTCCCAGACGCTGCAGGTCTTGCCCGGGTCCGGCGACTTGCTCGGCTTACCCGTGGGCGCCTCCGTCGACGGGGTCGAGGACGGCGTCGAGGACGGGGTGTCCGTCGGCGTCGGGGTCGGGCTGACCATGCCGCCGCCGTAGACGCCCTCGGCGTCGTCCAGGGGCTCGGGCGCCGGGAAGCTCTTCGCCTCGGTGCCCTTGAGCGCCTCGGTCATGTAGTCGTGCCAGATCCGCGAGGGGAACGAATTACCGTGGATCTTCGGCTGGTCGCCGGTGCCGTACATGGACTCGAACTTGCGGTCCTTGAGCGTCTCGTCGTCCGCGAAGCGGTACATGTCGATCGCGGTCGACAGCTGCGGGGTGTACCCCACGAACCAGGCCGAGTTGTTGCCGTCGGTGGTACCCGTCTTGCCGGCCGCCTCGCGGTCGTCGAGCGCGGCCTTACGGCCGGTGCCGCCCTTGACCACGCTCTTGAGGACGTCGGTCACGTTGCTCGCGACGGCCGTGGAGAACACCCGCTTGGGCTTGGCCTCGTGCTTGTACTTGACCTGGCCCTGCTTGAGGACCTTCTCCACCGAGTAGACGTCGTTGCGCTCGCCGTTGTTGCCGAAGGTGGCGTAGGCGCCCGCCATGCGGATCGCACTGGGGTTGGAGATACCCAGGGAGAACGACGGCACGTTGGCCTTGACCAGCGAGCCCTCACGCAGGCCGGCGTCGATGGCGGCCTGGCGGACCCTGTCGATGCCGACGTCCATGCCGAGCTGCACGTACGGCGAGTTCGCCGACTTCATCATGGCCGTGCGGAGGTTGATGTTCTTGTAGCTCGCGCCGTCGTCGTTGACCTGGAGCCACTCCTTGCCGTTCTCGTTGTGCCAGATCGAGCCGTCGTAGTTCCTGATCTTCAGCTCGTTCTGGCCGTTGTAGTAGCTCTTGTCGGGGTCGACGAGCGTGCGGGTGGAGGCGTCCTGCTCGGGACCCAGCTTCGGGTTGCGGACACCGTCGCGCATCGCCGCCGCCAGCACGAAGGGCTTGAACGTCGAGCCGACCTGGGCACCGGTCTCGTCGGCGTTGTTGGTGAAGTGCGTGGTGGCGTTGGCGCCGCCGTAGATCGCCACGATCGCGCCGGTCTCGGTGTTCACCGAGGCGCCGCCGAACTGGACGTGGGTGTCGGTCTTGGGGCGCTTCTTCGGGTCGATGTACTCGTCGTAGACCGACTTGACGGCCTTCTCGAGCGCGTTGACCTTCTTCTTGTCGAAGGTCGTGTAGATCTCGTAGCCGCCGCGGGCCAGGTCCTGCTCGCTGATGCCCAGCTCGCTGTTGTTGATGACGCTCTTCTGCGCCGTCCGCACCAGGTAGCCGATCTGACCGCCCAGCTGAGCGCCCTGGGTACGCAGCTTCACCTTGGGGAACTCCGGGTACTTCGCGCGCTCGGCGGTCGTCAGGCTGCCGTCCTTGACCATCTCGTCGAGGATCCACGTCCAGCGCTTCTGGGCGCGCTCGGCGTTCGCCTCCGGGGTGGCCGCCGGGTCGATGTCGACGCTGCCGGCCGGGTCGTAGTAGGTCGCGCCCTTGAGCAGCGAGGCCAGGAAGGCGCACTCGCTGACGTTGAGGTCCCTGGCGTTCTTGCCGAAGTACGTGCGGGCCGCGGCCTGGATGCCGTAGGCGCCCCGGCCGTAGTACGAGGTGTTGAGGTAGCCCGCCATGATCTCGGGCTTGCCCTTCTCGTTGCCGACGCGCATCGAGATGAAGAGTTCCTTCACCTTGCGGGTCAGCGTCTGCGACTGGTCGTCGAGACGGTTGTTCTTCACGTACTGCTGGGTGATGGTCGAGCCACCCTGGGTCTCGCCGCCCTTGGCCATGTTCCACACGGCGCGGCCGATGCCCATGGGGTCGATGCCGGAGTCCGTCCAGAAGGTCTTGTTCTCGGCCGAGACCACGGCGTTCTGCATGGCCCGCGGGATCTGGTCGTACGAGACGATCTGGCGGTTGACCTCGCCACCGGTCGCGGCCATCTGCGTGCCGTCGGCCCAGTAGAAGACGTTGTTCTGCTGCTTGGCGCTGATGGCCTCGTCGGGGATGCCCACCATGGCGTACGCGATCGTCGCCGCGCCCATGAGGCCGCCGAAGAACGTCAGGAAGAGGCCCGTCGTGAGCTTCCACGAGGGCACCCAGCGACGCCAGCCGTACTTTCCGTACCGCGGGTAGTCGATGATCCGCTTCTTGCCGGGCGGGCGCCCGCCGTCGTTACGGCCACGTCCGGGGCCACCACCACGGCCTCCGCCCCCTCCGCGCCGGCCACCGGGGCCGCCAGGGCCCCCGCCGCCCTCGGGGGCACGCCTGCGCCCCCCGCGCTGGGCCGCGCGCCGTGCCTCGGCCCGCCCGCCGTACGGGCGCTGCTCCTCCCCATAAGAGGAAGGCGGTCCGTACGAGGCCGAAGGAGACCCCGTACTGACGTCACGGCCCTGGACCGGCCTGCGGCCCATCGGCTGCTGGGCGGCGCGCCGGGCCGCAGCACGGCCGCCGCTCGGCGGCTGCTGCTGCGGCATTTTGCGACGATGCTCGCTCATCGAACGACTACTCCTCGGGCAGGCCCACAGGCCTGGAAGCGGCAGTTGAGTTCCGGTCCCCCCGAAATGCACACGGCCGGACCTCGGACAAGACCCCACCGTGCCGCAGCCGGTCACCCGCTTCACTGACGCCCTGCGGCATCGCTCGGTTCCCGGTGGTCTGCATGCCGCACAGACTACGCACGGTCAAAACCTGCCTAGGGCCGAAGTTCACCCCAAATCCGGCAAGTCGACTGCTGTGAATTGACGATGTGACGCCGGTCACTCGAGTCCCACTTGTCGCATCACTGGGGCCGTTCTATCGTCGGGATGTATCGAGTCGATACATCAGTGCGGCACATCGACTCGACATACCGGTTTTCCACACTGGCCGAGAGGCGAGTCCCGAGAGCGGAGGAGGCGACACATGAGCAGGCGCTCAGGAATTCTCGAGTTCGCCGTTCTCGGTCTGCTCCGCGAGGCCCCCATGCACGGGTACGAGCTGCGCAAGCGGCTCAACACCTCCCTGGGGATCTTCCGCGCCTTCAGCTACGGGACGCTCTACCCGTGCCTCAAGACGCTGGTCGCCAACGGCTGGTTGATCGAGGAGCCGGGCAGCGCCCCCGAGGAGGCCGTGGCGGCTTCACTCGCAGGACGCCGCGCCAAGATCGTCTACCGGTTGACGGCCGAAGGTAAGGAGCACTTCGAGGAGCTCCTCTCCCACACCGGCCCCGACGCCTGGGAGGACGAGCACTTCGCCGCCCGCTTCGCGTTCTTCGGCCAGACCGAGCGCGAGGTGCGGATGCGGGTGCTCGAGGGCCGCCGCAGTCGGCTGGAGGAGCGCCTGGAGAAGATGCGCGCCTCTCTGGCCCGTACGCGCGAGCGCCTCGACGACTACACGCTTGAGCTGCAGCGCCACGGAATGGAGTCCGTGGAGCGCGAAGTGCGCTGGCTGAACGAGCTCATCGAGAGCGAGCGGGCGGGGCGGGATCAGCGATCCGGCCCCGACGCCCCCGAGGGCGCCGCTCAGCAGAACAGAGAATCTGGAGAAACGGGCGGCCTGCCCCGGCACGGGGGCAGTACCCGGCCGGATCCGTCCGACGACACCGCCAAGTGAAACCCTGCCTCGCAGGGCTTCCACGATCACACAGGGAGCAACCGGAAATGGGTTCGGTTCGCGTAGCCATCGTCGGCGTGGGCAACTGCGCCGCCTCGCTGGTGCAGGGCGTCGAGTACTACAAGGACGCCGACCCGGCGTCCAAGGTGCCCGGCCTGATGCACGTCCAGTTCGGCGACTACCACGTCCGTGACGTGGAGTTCGTGGCCGCGTTCGACGTGGACGCGAAGAAGGTCGGCCTCGACCTCGCGGACGCCATCGGCGCGAGCGAGAACAACACCATCAAGATCTGCGACGTCCCGGCCAGCGGCGTCACGGTCCAGCGCGGCCACACCCTCGACGGTCTCGGTAAGTACTACCGCCAGACCATCGAGGAGTCCGCCGACGCCCCCGTCGACGTCGTCCAGGTCCTCAAGGACAAGCAGGTCGACGTTCTGGTCTGCTACCTGCCCGTGGGCTCCGAGGACGCGGCCAAGTTCTACGCGCAGTGCGCCATCGACGCCAAGGTCGCCTTCGTCAACGCCCTCCCGGTCTTCATCGCCGGCACCAAGGAGTGGGCGGACAAGTTCACCGAGGCCGGTGTCCCGATCGTCGGTGACGACATCAAGTCGCAGGTCGGCGCCACCATCACGCACCGCGTCATGGCGAAGCTCTTCGAGGACCGCGGTGTCGTCCTCGAGCGCACGATGCAGCTGAACGTCGGCGGCAACATGGACTTCAAGAACATGCTCGAGCGCGAGCGCCTGGAGTCCAAGAAGATCTCCAAGACGCAGGCCGTCACCTCCCAGATCCCCGACCGGGACCTCGGCGAGAAGAACGTCCACATCGGCCCCTCGGACTACGTGGCCTGGCTGGACGACCGCAAGTGGGCGTACGTCCGCCTCGAGGGCCGCGCCTTCGGTGACGTTCCGCTGAACCTGGAGTACAAGCTCGAGGTCTGGGACTCCCCGAACTCCGCCGGCGTCATCATCGACGCCCTGCGCGCCGCGAAGATCGCCAAGGACCGCGGCATCGGCGGCCCGATCCTCTCCGCCTCCTCGTACTTCATGAAGTCCCCGCCGGTCCAGTACTTCGACGACGAGGCCCGCGAGAACGTCGAGAAGTTCATCAAGGGCGAGGTCGAGCGCTGACCTGACGGTCCAGCGGCTCGATGACGAGGGTCCCCGTGGCACTGCCCGGGGACCCTTCTCGTATGTGAGTCTTGCTGCCATGTCCGTCGTGCGTGATCTGCGCATCCTCCTGCGTCTGCGCAACTTCCGCCGCCTGCTCGCCGTCCGGCTGCTCTCCCAGTGCGCCGACGGGGTCTACCAGGTGGCCCTGGCCACGTACGTCGTCTTCTCCCCCGAGAAGGAGACCAGCCCCGCCGCCATCGCCTCCGCCATGGCGGTCCTGCTGCTCCCCTACTCCCTCGTCGGACCTTTCGCCGGTGTTCTCCTCGACCGCTGGCGCCGCCGCCAGGTCTTCCTCTACGGAAACCTGCTGCGCGCCCTCCTCGCCGCCGGGACCGCGATCCTCATGCTGGCCTCGGCACCCGACTGGCTCTTCTACGCCTCCGCCCTCTCCGTCACGGCCGTCAACCGCTTCGTGCTGGCCGGCCTCTCGGCAGCACTCCCGCGCGTGGTCGACGACGAACGGCTGGTCATCGCCAACTCGCTCTCCCCGACCGCCGGCACCCTCGCGGCGACCCTCGGCGGCGGGCTGGCCTTCGGGGTGCGCCTCATCGCCGACGACTCCGACGCCGCCGTCGTCCTGCTGGGCGCCGTCCTCTACCTCTGCTCCGCGCTTGCCTCGCTCCGGATGTCCCGGGAGCTCCTCGGCCCGGACCCCGAGCAGGTACAACCCCGGCTCGCCGCCGCGCTCGCCTCCACCGCCCGGGGGCTGGTGGACGGCCTGCGTCATCTCTCCCGGCACCGGCCGGCCGCCCGGGCGCTGGCCGCGGTGACGGGAATGCGTTTCTGCTACGGCGCCCTCTTCGTGACGCTGCTGATGCTCTCGCGCTACGCCTGGGGCACCACGCAGTCGGATGGTCTCGCTGTGCTCGGGCTCGCGGTCGCCGCTTCCGGTGCCGGATTCTTCGCCGCGGCGGTGCTCTCCCCGTGGGCGGTCGGGAGGCTCGGGCCGTTCGGCTGGATGACCCTCTGCACGGGGTCCGCCGCCGTCCTCGCCCCCGCCCTGGGCCTCACCTTCGCGCGGACACCCTTCCTCGTGGCCGCCTTCGTCCTCGGCCTGGTCACCCAGGGAGCGAAGATCGCGACGGACACCGTCGTCCAGACCTCGGTGGACGACGCCTACCGCGGGCGGGTCTTCTCCCTCTACGACGTGCTCTTCAACGTCGCTTTTGTGGGGGCGGCCGGGGTCGCGGCCCTGATGCTGCCGCCGGACGGACGCTCCCCCGCCCTCGTGCTGCTGGTGACCGCGCTCTACGCCGCCCTCGCGCTCTTCCTGCTCCGCAGCGTGCGCACCGACCAGGTCCGGGTGAACGGAAAGGGGTGATGTTTCACGTGAAACATCACCCCGGCCCCTCGGGCACCGCGTCGGCGGTTCGCGCGCGGTGTTTCACGTGAAACATCGACCGTGAAACACCGGCGACGGCATCAGTCGCTCTGATTCGCCCACCACTCCTTGAGCGCGGCGACGGCGGCGTCATGCCCCATCGGGCCGTTCTCCAGCCGGAGCTCCAGCAGGAACTTGTATGCGCGGCCGACGGCCGGCCCCGGACGGATTCCCAGGATCTCCTGGATCTGGTTGCCGTCGAGGTCGGGACGGATCGAGTCCAGCTCCTCCTGCTCCTGCAGCTGCGCGATGCGCTCCTCCAGGCCGTCGTAGGCGCGGGAGAGCGCGGCGGCCTTGCGCTTGTTGCGCGTGGTGCAGTCGGAGCGGGTCAGCTTGTGGAGCCGGCTGAGCAGCGGTCCCGCGTCCCGTACGTAGCGACGGACAGCTGAGTCGGTCCACTCGCCCGTGCCGTAACCGTGGAAGCGGAGGTGCAGCTCCACCAGACGCGAGACGTCCTTGATCATCTCGTTCGAGTACTTGAGCGCCGTCATGCGCTTCTTCGTCATCTTCGCGCCGACCACCTCGTGGTGGTGGAAGGAGACCCGGCCGTCCTTCTCGAAGCGACGGGTGCGCGGCTTGCCGATGTCGTGGAGCAGGGCGGCCAGGCGCAGCACCAGGTCCGGCCCGTCCTCCTCCAGATCGATGGCCTGGTCGAGGACGGTCAGCGAGTGCTCGTAGACGTCCTTGTGCCGGTGGTGCTCGTCGCTCTCCAGACGCAGCCCCGGCAGCTCGGGCAGCACATAGGCGGCGAGACCCGTGTCGACGAGCAGCCCGAGACCCTTGCGGGGGTGCGCGGAGAGCAGGAGCTTGTTGAACTCCTCGCGGATGCGCTCGACGGAGACGATCTCCAGCCGGTCGCACATCTCCTTCATCGCGGCGACGACCTCGGGGGCCACCTCGAAGTCGAGCTGAGCGGCGAAGCGCGCGGCACGCATCATGCGCAGCGGGTCGTCGGAGAAGGACTCCTCCGGAGTGCCCGGCGTACGGAGCACGCGCTCGGCCAGGTCCTCGAGACCGCCGTGCGGGTCGATGAACTCCTTCTCCGGGAGCGCCACGGCCATGGCGTTGACGGTGAAGTCGCGCCGGACCAGGTCCTCCTCGATGGAGTCGCCGTAGGAGACCTCGGGCTTGCGCGAGGTACGGTCGTACGCCTCCGAGCGGTAGGTGGTGATCTCCACCTGGAAGCGCTGAACAGCGTCTCCGACGCGGGCGTCCTTCTGGCAGCCGACGGTGCCGAAGGCGATCCCGACCTCCCACACGGACTCGGCCCAGGGGCGGACGATCTTCAGCACGTCCTCGGGGCGGGCGTCGGTTGTGAAGTCGAGGTCGTTGCCGAGACGGCCGAGGAGGGCGTCGCGTACCGAGCCGCCGACCAGCGCGAGGCTGAACCCGGCCTCCTTGAAGCGGCGGGCAAGGTCGTCGGCGACAGGGGACACACGCAGCAGTTCACTGACCGCGCGGCGTTGCACCTGGCTCAGTGCAGTCGGGGTGTCTTCGTTGGCGTTCGGCACAACAGAAAAGGGTACGTGCCCCGGCTCGCCGCGACGTCCCCGTTTTCCCCCGGCCCGAGCGTGCGGCACCGGCCCGTTTCCGCCCTGCCCGGCGTCCCCGGCCGCCATCAGCTGGAGCAGTCCCCGGCACTTGGCCGCCGCGTGCCTCGTTACCATGCCTGGACACAGCAACCGGGAACCACCGACACCACTGACACCACAGACAACGACGAGGACGGGCGACGCGTGGCCGAGGCGGCAGCTATCCAGGGGACCGTTCCCTCACCTGCCCGCCGCTGGCTGCGGCGCGCAGCCTCCTTCGCCGTCGCGGTCCCGCTGCTGACCGGGCTCCTCCAGGGTGTGAGCGCCCCCACTGCCGAGGCGGCCGAGAAGGCGAGCGGACCCGGGTCCGTGGAGGTGTCTCTCGACACACTGACGCCGAGCGCGCCGGTCGAGAGCGACACCCTCACCATCACGGGAACGGTCACCAACGAGGGCAAGCAGGCGGTGACCAACGCCACGGTCGACCTCCGGGTCGGCCCCCGGATGACCAGCCGCAGTGAGATCGAGGACGTCGCCGCCCGCGGCGCCTACCGCGAGGGCCGCGACCCGGCGCCGCTGGGCAAGCCCTACAGCGTCGCCATCCCCAGGCTGGGGGCCGGGCTGAGCAAGGACTTCACGCTCACCGTGCCCGTCGCCAAGCTGGGCCTGGACGACGCCGGGGTCTATCAGCTCGGGATCTCCCTCACGGGCCAGTCCGCGAGCCAGTCCTACGACCGGGTGCTCGGCATCGAGCGGACCTTCCTGCCGTACGAGCCCGAGGACGCCGAGAAGAAGACCCAGCTCTCCTACCTCTGGCCGCTGATCTCCACGGCTCATGTCTCTGCCGAGACGGGCGCGAACCTGCAGCAGACGCCGGTCTTCGAGAACGACGACCTGGCCGCCGAGCTGGCCCCGGGCGGCCGGCTCCACGAGATGGTCGCGCTCGGCAAGGACCTCCCCGTCACCTGGGTGATCGACCCGGACCTGCTGGCGAGCGTCGACGCCATGACCGGGCCGTACGTGGTCAAGAACGGGACGACGGAGGTCCCGGGCCGGAACCAGGCCGTCGCCGAGCGGTGGCTGGACGCCCTGGAGAAGGCCGTGCAGGGCCGCAAGGTGGTCGCCCTGCCCTTCGCCGACCCCGACCTGGCCTCCCTCGCCCACCACGGCAAGGAGGTCCCCGGCTCCCTCAGCCACCTCCAGCAGGCGACCGCGCTGGCCGGATCCACCGTCGAGACCGTGCTCCACGTGAAGCCGTCCACCGACTTCTCCTGGCCCGTCGACGGCGCCGTCGACCCGTCCGTCATGGCCGTCGCCACGTCGGCCGGCGCGCGCAACGTGATCGCCCGCAGCGACAGCTTCCGCGACGACCTCTCGTACACGCCGACCTCGGCCCGCCCCATCGCCGGCGGCACGACCGCGATCGTCAGCGACGCCCTCCTCTCCACGGCCTTCCAGGGCGATCTGATCCGGGCCGAGAACTCCACCCTGGCCGTCCAGGCCTTCCTCGCCCAGTCGCTCGCGACCACCCTGGAGATGCCGGAGAAGCAGCGCAGCATCGTGGTCGCGCCGCAGCGCATGCCCACCTCGGCGCAGGCGCACAGCATGGCCGCGGGTCTGAAGGGCCTGTCGGCGGGCCGCTGGACGCAGCCGCAGGACCTGCAGGCCGCGGCCGTGGCCCAGCCGGATCCGGACGCCTCGCAGCGGGTGCCGAACAACCGGGCGTACCCGCGGAAGCTGCGCGCCCAGGAGCTGTCGACCGCGGCCTTCCAGGCGATGAAGGAGACCAGCGACGAGCTGGACGACTTCAAGGTGATCCTGACCGCGCCGGACCGCGTGGTGCCGCCCTTCACCAACGCCATCAGCCGCGAGATGTCGACCTCGTGGCGGGGCGAGGCCCCCTCGGCCGCGCTGTACCGCAACGAGGTCCTGGTCTACCTGCGCAGCCTCACGCAGGAGGTACAGCTGATCGAGAAGTCGGACCTCACGCTGTCCGGCCGCAGCGCCACCATCCCCGTGACCGTCCAGAACAAGCTGCTCCAGGGCGTGGACCACCTGGTGCTGCGGCTGTCCTCGGCCAACAAGACCCGTCTGCAGCTCGACGGCGAAGCCTTCGCCGAGCTGCCGGTGAAGATCAACGGCGGCCACAGCCAGTCGGTGAAGTTCCCCGCCTCGGCCAACGCCAACGGACCGGTCACGATGACCGCCCAGCTCTACACCGAGGACGGCACGCCCTACGGCGCTCCGATGCGGTTCACCGTGAAGGTCTCGGAGATCACCCCCACGGTGATGCTCGTGATCGCCGGCGGTGTGCTGCTGCTCGTCCTGGCCGGCATCCGGATGTACAGCCAGCGCAAGCGCGCGGCCGCCCGGAACGCCGAGTCGGAGGCCGAGGCCGAGGCCGCGGACGAGGCGGCGGAAGCCGAGCCCGACACCGGTGCCGGGAACACCCCCGAGGCCGGGGGCGACCCGGGGACCACGGCCGGGAACGGGCCCCGGACGGAATCCGAGCAGCCGAGTGACCCGACGCCGGACACCGGGTCCGAAAGCGGCGACCCGTCCGGCCCGGGTGAGAAAGTGGACCGTTGAGCGATGTCGTGGCCGGTCGGCCGGACGATGAGGTGGGGTAACCATGAACGCGCCGTACGACGGTGACCGCGGCCAGGGCGCGGGCGGCACCGCGCCGTCCGGTGGCACGCCCGCGGCCCCGGCACCCGGCTCCGCGCCGGTGCCGCCGCATCAGCAGGCCGCCCCTGACGCACCGGATCAGCAGAACCCGTACGCCCAGGACCCCTACGTCCAGGACGCCTACGCCCACGACCCCTACCAGGCGCGGGACCTGTCCGCCCAGGACCCGGTGACCGAGGCGCTCTACGACCGGGCCGCCCACCCGCCGCCCCCGCCCGGCACCTACGCGGAGCCGCAGCCGCTCTACCAGCAGCCGTCCGTGCCCCCGCACGCCCCGGACCCCCGTGTCTGGGCCCAGACCCCCGCTCCCGAGCCCGACGGTCCCTCCCGCCATCTGCCGTACGGCGACGACGCCCGTACGGTCCAGTTCACCGGGGTCGACGACCTGGTCACCCGCGCGGGGGAGGAGGAGCCGGAGCCCGACGCCTTCGCCCACCTCTACCGGGACCAGCAGGAATCCGGACCGGTGCCCGCACCGTCCCCGGAGCCGAACCCCATGCCCGCGCCCGCCCCGAAGAAGTCCGGCCGCGCCTCCGGGCTGCTCAAGTCGAGCGCCGTCATGGCGGCCGGCACGCTCGTCTCCCGCCTCACCGGCTTCGTCCGCAGCCTGGTGATCACCGGCGCCCTCGGCGCCGCGCTGCTCGGTGACACCTTCACCGTCGCCTACACCCTGCCGACGATGATCTACATCCTCACCGTCGGCGGCGGTCTCAACTCGGTTTTCGTGCCGCAGCTGGTCCGCTCGATGAAGAACGACGAGGACGGCGGCGAGGCCTACGCCAACCGGCTGCTGACCCTCGTCATGGTCGCGCTCGGCGCGATCGTCGCCATCGCCGTGTTCGCTGCCCCGCTGCTGATCCGGCTGATGTCGAACACCATCGCGGACGACGCGGCCGCCAACGGCGTCGCGGTCACCTTCGCCCGCTACTGCCTGCCCACCATCTTCTTCATGGGCGTGCATGTGGTGATGGGTCAGATCCTGAACGCCCGCGGCAAGTTCGGCGCGATGATGTGGACCCCGGTCCTCAACAACATCGTCATGATCGCCACGTTCGGCCTGTTCATCTGGGTCTACGGCACCTCCGCCGAGTCCCACATGGGCGTCACGACCATCCCCGACGAGGGCGTCCGGCTGCTCGGCATCGGTACCCTGCTCGGCCTGGCCGTCCAGGCCCTGGCGATGATCCCCTACCTGCGCGAGACGGGCTTCCGCTTCCGGCCCCGCTTCGACTGGAAGGGCCACGGCCTCGGCAAGACGGTCAAGCTGGCCAAGTGGACCGTGCTGTTCGTGCTCGCCAACCAGGCCGGTGTCCTGGTCGTCACCCAGCTCGCCACCGCGGCCGGTGAGGAGTCCGGCAAGGACGGCGCCGGCTTCCTCGCCTACTCCAACGCGCAGTTGATCTGGGGCATGCCGCAGGCCATCATCACCGTCTCCGTCATGGCCGCCCTGCTGCCGCGTATCTCCCGCGCCGCCTCCGACGACGACCCGGGCGCCGTCCGCGACGACATCTCCCAGGGCCTGCGCAACTCGGCCGTGGCGATCGTCCCGGTCGCCTTCACCTTCCTGGCGCTCGGCGTCCCGATGTGCACCCTGCTCTACGCCTCCAGCGGCGTCGAGGCCGCCCGGGGCATGGGCTTCATCCTGATGGCCTTCGGCATCGGTCTGATCCCCTACTCCGTGCAGTACGTCGTGCTCCGTGGCTTCTACGCCTACGAGGACACCCGGACGCCCTTCTACAACACGGTGATCGTCGCCGCGGTCAACGCGGCCGCCTCCGCGGTCTGTTACGTGGTGCTGCCGGCCCAGTGGGCCGTCGTCGGCATGGCCGCCTCCTACGGCCTGGCCTATGCGGTCGGCGTCGGCGTCGCCTGGCGCCGGCTGCGCAACCGCCTCGGCGGCGACCTCGACGGGGCCCATGTGTTGCGCACCTACGCCCGCTTGTGCCTGGCCTCGCTGCCGGCCGCGGTGGTCGCCGGAGCGGTCGGTTTCGCGCTGCTGAAGGTGCTCGGCGAGGGGGCCCTGGGCTCGCTCGTGGCCCTGGTCGTCGGCGGCGCGGTGCTGCTCGGAGTCTTCTTCGTGGCCGCCAAGCGCATGCGGATCGCGGAGCTCAACTCCATGGTCGGCATGGTCCGCGGCCGTCTGGGACGCTAGCCGGAACCCCGGCGAGCGGGGTTCGCACAACCATCGCCTGCCGACGCGTGTCGTGCATAGCGCCGGACTGTGGGCACAATTGGCTTGGCTGTTGGATGTGGCGCAACGGATGGGGAGGCAGGAACGACGGTGGCGGAACGTAGCACGGCTGCCGTCGACGTGGCCGACAACAGCGGTGACGACCCGCTGACCGCCAAGGCGGACAAGGCCGCGACCGACGGGGTGGCGGAAGCGCAGAAGAAGGCGGCATCGTCCGCCGAGGCCACGGAGAACAAGGCGGTCGAACGACAGAACGGCGAACAACCCTCCATCGCGGCACCGGAGCTGCACAGCGGCCACAAGCTGGCCAGACGGTACCGGCTGGAGGAGTGCGTCACCCGTCTGGACGGATTCAGCAGCTGGCGTGCCGTGGACGAGAAACTGCGCCGGGCCGTCGGGGTGCACATCCTGCCCGCCGACCACACGCGCGCCCGCTCCGTGCTCGCCGCCGCCCGCTCCGCGGCGCTGCTCGGTGACCCACGGTTCGTGCAGGTCCTCGACGCCGTCGAGGAGAACGACCTCGTCTACGTCGTGCACGAGTGGCTGCCCGACTCCACGGAGCTGACCGCACTGCTCGCGGCCGGCCCCATGGAGCCGCACGACGCCTACCAGCTCGTCAGCCAGGTCTCCCAGGCCATGGCCGCCGCCCACCGGGAAGGGCTCTCCCACCTGCGGCTCACCCCGAGCGCGGTGCTGCGCAGCTCCACCGGTCAGTACCGCATCCGCGGGCTCGCCGTGAACGCCGCCCTGCGCGGCATCAGCGCCGAGCGTCCGCAGCGCACGGACACCGAGGCGATCGGTGCCCTGCTCTACGCCGCCCTCACCCAGCGCTGGCCGTACGAGAACGACGCGTACGGCCTCTCCGGCCTTCCCAAGGGCGTGGGGCTGCTCGCCCCCGACCAGGTGCGCGCGGGCGTCCACCGCGGCCTCTCGGAGATCGCCATGCGGGCCCTGGCGAACGACGGGGCCACCGCCTCGCGCCAGGAACCGCCCTGCACCACCCCGGACGAGCTGGCGAGGGCCGTCGCGGCGATGCCGCGCATCCGCCCTCCGGAGCCGGAGTTCCCGCTCCCGGCCCCGCCCGAGTACCAGCGCACCACGTACCAGCAGGGCACCTACGGGCGTCCCCAGCCGCACCCGCCGCTGACCCAGCAGATCGTGACCCCGCCGCCGCCGCTGCAGAGCCGTACGGGCAAGGCGCTGAAGTGGGCCGTCTCGGCCCTGCTCATCGCCGCCCTGGGCCTCGGCAGCTGGCAGATCGCGGACCGGCTCCTGGACCGGAACAAGGCGAACGAGACCCCGCCGACCCAGCAACTGCCGCCGGACGAGAACAACAAGGAACCGGAGGCGAACGGGAAGCCGGTCGCGATCGAGAACGCCCGCGACTTCGACCCGCAGGGCACCGACGGCGACGAGAACCCCCAGGACATAAAGAACGCCTACGACGGTGACCCGAGCACCTCGTGGACGACCAGCAGCTACAAGGGGTACTCGAAGTTCGGCAACCTGAAGGACGGTGTGGGCATCATCCTCGACCTCGGCAAGGTCCAGCAGGTCGCCAAGGTCGAGGTCACGTTCCACGGCGCCACGTCGGTCGAGCTGCGGGCCACCCCCGAGAGCTTCTCCTCGGAGCCGAGCGAACTGAGCGACTTCAGCAAGCAGACCGCGGGTAACGGCAGCCAGGTGGCTCTCGTCCCCGGCAAGCCGCTGAAGACGCGCTATCTCCTCGTCTGGCTGACGGACCTGCCGGCAGGCGGAGACGGCTACCGGGGCGAGGTCTCGGACATCAAGATCACCAGTTGACGCCACACCGGGGGGAGGGGCTCACCGTTGGACGACGCCACACACGACAAGCGCAGCGACCAGGAACTGCTGGCCTGCCACGTGGCCGGCGACCCGGACGCCTTCGGTGAGCTCGTACGGCGCCACCGGGACCGGCTGTGGGCGGTGGCCCTGCGGACGCTGGGAGACCGCGAGGAGGCCGCTGACGCGGTCCAGGACGCCCTCGTGTCGGCGTTCCGGGCCGCCCACACCTTCCGGGGCCAGTCGGCCGTCACGACCTGGCTGCATCGCATCACGGTGAACGCCTGCCTCGACCGCGCCCGCAAGGCCGCGTCGCGCAGGACCTCGCCGGTGGACGACACCGCCCGGTTCGAGCAACTCCTGGAGCCGCACGAATCGGCCGAGGCGCCCGCAGAGCGCCAGGACCTCCACCGTCAGCTCCTGGCCGCTCTCGCCACGCTCCCGGCGGAGCAGCGCGCTGCGCTCGTCCTCGTCGACATGCAGGCATACCCGGTCGCCGAGGCAGCTCGTATCCTCGATGTCCCCACCGGAACCGTGAAGAGCCGGTGTGCGCGTGGGCGCGCCAGACTGCTCCCGATGCTCACTCATCTGCGCGGTGACACGGTGGGTAACGAAGGCCTCGACCGGGGAAGGAACCGGACGCCGGGGGCATCCGTCCCACCGGTGCCGGGACCGACGGATACCGGACCGAGCAATCCAGCTGCTGTGAAGGGCGGAGGTGGGCGCGCGTGACTTCCACGGCCGACACGACTCAGCACCCGGACGTCTCGGAGATCTCCGACCTCACCGAAGGCCTGCTCTCGCCGACCCGCAGCGCGGCCGTCCGCCGGCACCTCGACGCCTGTCCCCTCTGCGCGGATGTCCGCACCTCACTGGAGGAGATTCGCGGTCTGCTGGGCACCCTTCCCGGGCCGCCCCGGATGCCCGCCGAGATCGCCGGCCGGATCGACGCCGCCCTCGCCGCCGAAGCTCTGCTGAGCGCCACCGCACCGGACGCCGACGCGCATGTTTCACGTGAAACATCGCCCGGTCGCCCCGCGCCGTCCGCCGCGCCCGCTGCCGATCGGCCCGCCGGGCGCCCGGCCGGCGCCACCGGCCCGGGACGCCCCCGCCGATCCCGCCGCCGCGTCGCGGCCCTCGGCGCCGCCTTCGGTGCCGCGGCCCTGGGGCTCGGTCTGTTCCTCGTCCAGTCGGGTGGCGTGAACCTCGGTGGCGGCGAAGGTGCCGACACGAAGTCCGACGTCATCGCCGCCAAGGCAGGCGCCCAGTTCGACGGTCGCCCGGTCGACTCCCTCGTGCAGGGACTCCTGAGCCGGAACAACACCTTCTCAGCGCCTCAGGACCGGAACAGCTCGCCCGCGCCCCTCACCGCCGAGAGCGGAGGAGACGGGCAGGAGCGGGGCGTGGGCGCTGTCGTGCCGTCATGCGTCAAGGCCGGCACCGGGCGCACCGACTCCGTGCTCGTCTCACAGCAGGGCGACTACGAAGGAACGCCCGCCTATCTCCTTGTCCTCCCGGACACGACGGACACGGCCCGGGTGCAGGTCTATGTGCTCGACGCCTCCTGTTCTTCCGGCGGAGGAAACGGGAAGGCCGAGGTCCTGCTCCAGGAGTCCGTCCCGCGCTCCTGACTCGCCACGCGGACGGCGGCGGTCTCGGGAATGCTTGCCCCGTAGGATCGGTTGGGTGGGGTGAGAGTGACCGACCCGATCGCCCCCCGTAGGCAGTAGGCAGTCTGCAGAGACGAGGAAGAAACCCGTGAGCGACGTCCGTAACGTGATCATCATCGGCTCCGGGCCCGCGGGTTACACCGCGGCGCTCTACACGGCCCGCGCGTCGCTGAAGCCGCTCGTTTTCGAGGGTGCCGTCACCGCCGGTGGCGCCCTGATGAACACGACCGAGGTGGAGAACTTCCCCGGCTTCCGTGACGGCATCATGGGCCCGGACCTCATGGACAACATGCGGGCCCAGGCCGAGCGCTTCGGTGCCGAGCTTGTGCCGGACGACATCGTCTCCGTGGACCTCACGGGTGAGATCAAGACCGTCACGGACACCGCCGGCAACGTGTACCGCGCCAAGGCCGTCATCGTCACGACCGGCTCCCAGCACCGCAAGCTCGGCCTGCCGAACGAGGACACCCTCTCGGGCCGCGGTGTCTCCTGGTGCGCCACCTGCGACGGCTTCTTCTTCCGCGACCAGGACATCGCCGTGGTCGGCGGCGGCGACACCGCGATGGAGGAGGCCACCTTCCTCTCGCGCTTCGCCAAGTCGGTCACCATCGTCCACCGCCGTGACTCCCTGCGTGCCTCCAAGGCCATGCAGGAGCGCGCCTTCGCCGACCCGAAGATCAAGTTCGCCTGGGACAGCGAGGTCGCCGAGATCCACGGCGACCAGAAGCTCACCGGTCTGACCCTGCGCAACACAAAGACCGGCGAGACCAGCGAGCTCCCGGTGACCGGTCTCTTCATCGCCGTGGGCCACGACCCGCGCACCGAGCTCTTCAAGGGCCAGCTGGAGCTGGACGCGGAGGGCTACCTGAAGGTCGACGCCCCGTCCACGCGCACCAACCTCCCGGGTGTCTTCGGCGCCGGCGACGTCGTCGACCACACCTACCGCCAGGCGATCACCGCCGCCGGCACCGGCTGCTCCGCCGCGCTCGACGCCGAGCGCTTCCTGGCCGCCCTCGCCGACGCCGAGAAGCTCGCCGAGACCCCCGCGGTCTGACCCCTACGCATCCCCCACCCCACACCCCGCGAATCAAGGAGGCCGCCGTGGCCGGCGCCACTGTTACCGCTACTGACGCTGACTTCGAGGAGAAGGTCCTCAAGAGCGAGAAGCCCGTTCTCGTGGACTTCTGGGCCGAGTGGTGCGGCCCGTGCCGCCAGATCGCCCCGTCGCTCGAGGCCATCGCCGCCGAGCACCCCGAGATCACCATCGTGAAGCTCAACATCGACGAGAACCCGGGCACGGCCGCCAAGTACGGCGTCATGTCCATCCCGACCCTGAACGTCTACCAGGACGGCGAGGTCGTGAAGACGATCGTGGGTGCCAAGCCGAAGGCCGCGCTCCTGCGTGACCTCGAGGGCTTCGTCGAGGCCAAGGCCTGACGCTCCCGCTGTTTCACGTGAAACAGCAGCGGCCCGCCCCCGTGAGGGGGCGGGCCGCTGTCGTCTGTCGGAAGGCGACCGGAAGCCGTCAGAGAGGCCGCAGCACCGGCTCTTTCTGCACGGCGCCCAGGAGCCGGTCGAGAGCCATCTCGACGTCCTCCTTCCACGACAGAGTCGTCCTCAGCTCCAGCCGCAGCCGCGGGTAGGTGGGATGGGGCCGTACGGTCTTGAAGCCCACCGCGAGCAGATGATCGGCGGGCAACACACAGGCCGGCTCCTTCCAGCGGGCGTCCCCGAAGGCCTCGATCGCCTTGAATCCGCGCCGCAGGAGATCCTTCGCCACCGTCTGCACCATGACCCGGCCCAAGCCCTGGCCCTGGTACCCCGGCATGATCCAGGCCGTCATCAGCTGCACGGCATCCGCGGCGACGGGGCTCGTCGGGAAGGCGGTGGAGCGGGGCACATAGGCCGGAGGCGCGTACAGAACGAACCCGACCGGCACGTCGTCGACGTAGACCACCCGGCCGCAGGACCCCCATTCGAGGAGCACGGCGGAGATCCAGGCCTCCTTCTCCAGCTCCGGGCGGCCGGCCTTCACGGCGGCCTCGCCACTGACCGGATCAAGCTCCCAGAACACACAGGAGCGACACCGCTTGGGGATATCCGGAAGGTTGTCCAGCGTGAGCGGTACGAGCCGACGCCCCACGGCTGCTCCTCGCTTCCCTCGGCCATTTCTGTACGAATTCGCCTCTCCGAATCGTAACGAGGGGTCGATGAGGGCGATACCGCGGACAGGCAAAGGGCGGAGCGCGTTCCGGTGAATGCCGGAACCCGCCCCGCCCTGGGGATGCGCAGAGAGGGATCTAGCCCTCGGAGCCCGGCCCGTCCTCGCCGGCGGCGGGGTCCTGGCCACCCTGCTCCGCGTTCCCGTGGTCCATCACGCGGCCCTCACCCGGAGCCAGGGTCGAGAGGATCCGGTCGAGATCCTCCATCGAGGCGAACTCGACGGTGATCTTGCCCTTCTTCTGACCGAGGTCGACCTTCACCCGCGTCTCGAAGCGATCGGAGAGCCGGGTCGCGAGCTCCCGCAGGGCCGGGGAGACCCGGGTACCCGCGCGCGGGCCCTTGGGCTTGACCGGAGACGAGGGCTCCGAGCCCATGAGGGTGACGATCTCTTCCACGGCGCGCACCGAGAGGCCCTCGGCGACGATCCGGTACGCGAGCTTGTCCTGCGTCTCCGGGTCGTCAACGGACAGCAGCGCACGGGCGTGGCCCGCCGAGAGGACACCCGCGGCGACGCGACGCTGCACGGGCGGCGAGAGACGCAGCAGACGCAGCGTGTTGGAGACCTGCGGCCGCGAGCGTCCGATGCGGTCGGCCAGCTGGTCGTGGGTGCAGTTGAAGTCCTTGAGGAGCTGGTCGTAGGCCGCGGCCTCTTCCAGCGGGTTCAGCTGGGCCCGGTGCAGGTTCTCCAGGAGGGCGTCGAGCAGCAGCTTCTCGTCCTCGGTGGCCCGCACGATCGCCGGGATCCGCTCCAGGCCGGCCTCACGGCAGGCCCGCCAGCGGCGCTCGCCCATGATGAGCTCGTAGCGCTCGGGAGCCAACTGGCGCACGACGACCGGCTGGAGCAGACCGACCTCCTTGATGGAGGTGATCAGCTCGGCCAGGGCGTCCTCGTCGAACACCTCACGCGGCTGGCGCGGGTTCGGGGTGATGGAGTCCAGCGGCAGCTCGGCGAAGTGCGCCCCGGCGGGGGACTCCGGTAGCGGCTCGGGCTCGGCGACCGGCACCACGGAGTCCGGGGACTGCGGGCTCGACGGCAGAGTCGCCAGCTTCGCCGCAGCCACCCCCCGGTCCGAGCCGAGCGCCTGAACGGCTCCGGAAGCGGTCGTGGCAGAGGCAGCAGCCCCCACCCCGGCAGCCGGCACCTGTCGCTCCTGGGGAGCAGCGGGGATCAGCGCACCGAGCCCGCGCCCCAGCCCCCTACGTCGCTCGCTCACTGCATCCCCTCCGACATTCGCTGGCTGTTCTGGTGACCCATGGTCGGGTGACCCGTCTGCGGGTGCACCCCATGGGCCTGAGTGGCGTCATAGCTGAGATCGACCCCGCGCAGGGCGATCTCGCGTGCCGCTTCGAGATACGACAGGGCACCGCTGGAACCCGGATCGTAGGTGAGCACGGTCTGCCCGTAGCTCGGCGCCTCCGAGATCCGCACGGAGCGCGGAATGCTGGTCCTCAGGACCTCCTCGCCGAAGTGGCTGCGCACCTCGTCGGCGACCTGCGAGGCGAGCCTCGTGCGGCCGTCGTACATGGTGAGGAGGATCGTCGAGACGTGCAGCGTGGGGTTGAGGTGTCCACGCACCAGGTCGACGTTCCGCAGGAGCTGGCCCAGGCCCTCCAGTGCGTAGTACTCGCACTGGATGGGGATCAGCACCTCGGCCCCCGCCACGAGGGCGTTGACCGTCAGCAGACCCAGCGAGGGCGGGCAGTCGATCAGGATGTAGTCGAGCGGCTGCTCATAGGCCTGGATCGCTCGCTGCAGCCGGCTCTCGCGCGCCACCAGCGACACCAGCTCGATCTCCGCACCGGCGAGATCGATCGTGGCCGGGGCGCAGAAGAGGCCCTCGACGTCCCGGACGGGCTGGACGACCTCGGCGAGCGGCTTGCTCTCGACGAGGACGTCATAGATCGAGGGGACCTCGGCATGATGGTCGATGCCCAGCGCTGTGGAGGCGTTGCCCTGCGGATCCAGGTCGATGACCAGGACGCGGGCACCGTGCAGCGCCAGGGAGGCAGCCAGATTGACCGTCGTGGTCGTCTTGCCCACGCCGCCCTTCTGGTTGGCGACGACCATCACACGGGTCTGGGCAGGCCGGGGAAGTCCCTCACCGGCACGGCCCAGGGCCTCTACGGCCAGCTGGGCGGCACGGCCGATGGGGGTGTCGTCCATCGGAGGCGGTGTTTCACGTGAAACATCCGCCCCTACCGATTCGGTTCGGGGACCGGGGACCGGATCGGTCATCGGTCCCGCGATGTTGGCGTCGGACCGCAAGGATTCACTCTCCTCGGCTTCAGGCTCGCGATGGATAGAGCCTGCCATGCCTTCGGGGTCGTGAACCAGCGAGGCCCGTGGTTCTGTGGACGAATCCACCTCTGTGGACAACCCTTTAACCCTCACGGGGGGTTTCGTCGGGGTCTTGCGGTCCCAGGGCGTGGCAGCCGCGCGGCCGCGGCTGATGATCCCCTGCAGCAGTGAGCGACGTTTCACGTGAAACACGATGCACGCGCCGCAGGGCCGCGGCTGCTCGACACTCCGAAATCTGTACGTATCGCAGCTTGTACGGATCAGCGGGCACGAATCGGCGGGTAAGGATCGGCCAGGATCAGCGGCGGCGACGGGGCCGAGCGGACCGGGCCGCCTTGGCGCGCTTGGCGGCGAACCTCACACCACCGGGGCTCTCCCCGCACTCGACCCGGACCACCGTGGTCATCGGGTCGACGACCCCCTCGCCCACATGCAGCACGGAGGCCTCCACCACGCCGAGCTTGGAGAGCGCGGCGCGAGCACCGTCGATCTCCTCCTCCGCGGTGTCGCCCTTCAGCGCGAGCATCTCTCCGTAGGGACGGAGCAGCGGCACGCCCCAGCCGGCCAGCCGGTCCAGCGGCGCCACGGCCCGCGCAGTCACGACATGCACGGGCGGAAGCTTGCCCAGCATCTCCTCCGCCCGGCCGCGGACCACGGTCACATGGTCGAGACCGAGCAGCTCCACGGCCTCCTGGAGGAAGTTCGTCCGGCGGAGCAGCGGCTCCAGCAGCGTGATCTTCAGATCCCGGCGGACCAGGGCCAGCGGGATACCGGGCAGGCCGGCACCGGAGCCGACGTCGCAGACCGTGACGCCCTCGGGAACGACCTCGGAGAGGACGGCACAGTTCAGAAGGTGCCGCTCCCACAGCCGGGGAACCTCACGCGGGCCGATGAGACCTCGCTTCACCCCGGCGTCCGCCAGGAGCTCCGCGTACCGGACCGCCTCCGGGAAGTACTCGCCGAAGACTGTCCGCGCCTGCTCCGGCGCCTGGGGAAGCTCCGCTGCCTCCGTCACGGGGAACCGTCCTTCCGTACCGTACGCGTACCGTGCGAGCGCACGGGGTGGCTGACTATCAGGCTGACAAAGTTCGGCCCCGCCTGCGAACAGACGGGGCCGACCTCACGAGAGGGTTCAGGCAGGGAGCACGACGACGAAGCGCTGCGGCTCCTCGCCCTCGGACTCGCTGCGCAGACCGGCCGCGGCGACCGCGTCGTGCACGACCTTGCGCTCGAACGGCGTCATCGGGTCCAGCTTGACCGGCTGGCCGGAGGCCTTGACCTCGTCCGCGGCCTTGGCGCCCAGCTGGGCGAGCTCGGCCCGCTTCTTGGCGCGGAAGCCCGCGATGTCGAGCATCAGACGGCTGCGGTCGCCGGTCTCCCGGTGCACGGCGAGCCGCGTCAGCTCCTGAAGGGCCTCCAGCACCTCTCCGTCACGGCCGACGAGCTTCTGCAGGTCACGGCTGCCGGCGTCGCTGATGATCGAGACCGAGGCCCGGTCCGCCTCGACGTCCATGTCGATGTCACCGTCGAGGTCAGCGATGTCGAGCAGGCCCTCGAGGTAGTCGGCCGCGATCTCACCCTCCTGCTCCAGGCGGGTCAGGGTGTCGCCACCCTCGGCGGCGGAGGTGGTGCCTTCCGTCACGGATGGACTCCTTCTTGCTTCGTGGAGGCTTACTTCTTGGAGGAGGGGTGCTTGGGCCGCTGCTGGCCCTTGCGCTGGCCGGACTTGGCCTGGCGGGAGCCGCCGGAGTTGGCCCGGCTCGGCCGGGCCGGCTGCTCTTCCGTGCCCTGGGCACCGGCCTTGGCGCCCTTGGCCTGCGACTGCGGCTTCTTCTCCAGCGAGGGAGCCGTCGTCTCCTGGACCTCGTCGGTCTTCTCGTCCGAGGGCTTGGCGTCCGAGGGCTGCTGGCCGGCCGCCGCCTGGCGCTGGGCCTTGGTCTGGCGCTTGGGCTGCTGGCGACGGGTGGTGACACCGCCCTCCGCCTCGGCGGTCACGGTGGCGCCCTTGATCACGGTGCCGTCGGCCTGGGCGGTGAAGCCGGCCTTCGACAGACCCACGAAGAAGCGGCGCTCGTTCTCGTTGCGATCGGCGCCCTTGGCGACGATGGCCTTGACGATGTTCTTCCGGCGGCGACCGCGAACCTCACCGTGGTGGCTGACGTTCTTGAGCAGGCGCTGCAGGTAAGCGTCCTGGGCCTTGCTGCCCGGCGTCGGGTTCTGGTTGATCACGTACATCTGCTGGCCCATGGTCCACACGTTGGTGGTCAGCCAGTAGACGAGGACACCGACGGGGAAGTTGATGCCCATGCCGGCGAAGATCAGCGGGAAGATGTACATCAGCATCTTCTGCTGCTGCATGTACGGGGTCTTCACCGTGAGGTCGACGTTCTTCATCATCAGCTGGCGCTGGGTGAAGAACTGCGAGGCCGACATCATGATGATCATGATCGCGGTGACAATGCGCACATCGGTGATCGAGGCGCCGAGGGCCTCGACCTTCTCGGCGCTGTCCGTGAACTTCGCGGCCAGGGGGGCGCCGAAGATGTGTGCCTGACGGGCGCTGTCGAGCAGCGACTGGTTGATGACGCCGATCGTCTTGCCCTCGGCGATGTGGGAGAGCACCGAGTACAGAGCGAAGAAGAACGGCGACTGCGCCAGGATGGGAAGGCACGAGGAGAGCGGGTTGGTGCCCGTCTCCTTGTACAGCTTCATCATCTCTTCGGACTGACGCTGCTTGTCGCTCTTGTAGCGCTCCTGGATCGCCTTCATCTTCGGCTGGAGCGCCTGCATGTTCCGCGTCGACTTGATCTGCTTCACGAAGAGCGGGATCAGACAGATGCGGATCAGCACCACGAGGGAAACGATCGACAGGCCCCAGGCCCAGCCCGTGTCAGGGCCGAAGATCGCCCCGTACAGCTTGTGGAACTGGACGATCACCCATGAGACAGGTGTGGTGATGAAGCTGAAAAAATTGGCAATCGTGTCCACTAATCAGGCTCCTTGAGCATTGGGCGAGGTCTCTGCGGCCGGGCTCGTCTCGGCGGAGAACCCGCCCTTGTCTCCGCGCAGGGCGTTGCGCAGCATCTCGTGCCAGCGCGGCCGCTTACGCGGGGGAACATGGTCCACGCCGCCGGGCGACCACGGATTACACCGCAGGATGCGCCAGGCGGTCAGGGCAGTGCCCTTGATCGCGCCATGCCGGTCAATGGCCGTGAATCCGTAGTGGGAACACGACGGGTAATACCGGCAGACGGGGCCCAGGAGCGGGCTGATCGTCCACTGGTACAGCTTGATGAGAGCCAGCAGCGGGTACTTCATCGCGCGCCCCCTCCCAGCAACCGCTGGAGAGCGGCATCCAGGTCTCGGGCCAGCTGTGCGTGGTCGGCGTCACCGGCTCCGGGCAACGCCCGTACGACCACCAGGCTACCGGGGGGCAGCTCGGTGAGCCGCTCACGCACGAGATGGCGCAGGCGACGCTTCACCTGGTTGCGGACGACCGCGCCGCCTACGGCCTTGCTCACGACGAAACCCGCACGCGTCGGGGGAGCGCTCTCCCCAGGCGCGTGCGGGTCCGTTGCACCGCTGCGTAGATGGACGACGAGGAGCGGGCGTCCGGCCCGGCGTCCTCTGCGTACCGCGGTCGCGAAGTCCTCGCGCCGCCTCAGCCGATTCTCGGTAGGCAGCACGTCATGACCTGTTTAGACAGATCAGGCGGACAGGCTCGCGCGACCCTTGGCACGGCGGTTCGCCAGGATGGCACGGCCGGCACGGGTACGCATGCGCAGGCGGAAGCCGTGGGTCTTCGCGCGACGACGGTTGTTCGGCTGGAAGGTGCGCTTGCTCACTCGGGGGCTCCAGTAATGATTCGTTGGTGGCGGGACATCGCCTGGCTGTCACCGTGCGCCCACGAGTAGCTCGCATACGCCCGAGTGCACCGCTTCGCGATCACATATGGTGATCTTCGCCCATCGGAGGCAGGCGGCAGCAGCCATCGACAACTCGACCTGGTTACGGTACGCGCGGCTACGCCATCCGGTCAAACCGACCGGTCACCGGGGTCCTCTGTGCACAGGCTGTGGACAACAACTTGAACCACGTCAGCCGCCGCGACTACCGTGGCTGGACTCCGCAATCTTTTCCGTTCTGTCCTTACCTGTCCTTACGGACTTCGACCCACCGTCCCGAGAACCACACATTCGTGGGACCTGCGAGGAAGCGTGCCCCGTGGCTGACGTACCTGCCGATCTTGCCGCAGTGTGGCCGCGCGTGCTGGAACAGCTCCTCGGCGAAGGCCAGGGCATCGAGCCCAAGGACAAGCAGTGGATCGAGCGCTGCCAGCCGCTCGCACTGGTGGCCGACACCGCGCTGCTCGCCGTTCCCAACGAGTACGGCAAGCAGGTGCTCGAAGGCCGCCTCGCCCCGCTGATCAGCGAGGCGCTGAGCCGCGCCTGCGGCCGGCCGATCCGGATCGCGATCACCGTCGACGACTCCGCCGGCGAGCCCGCCCCGCCGACCCGGCAGCAGCACCAGCAGCAGCCGCGCTACGACGAGCGCCCGCCCGCGGAACCCTACGGCTCCTACGACCAGTACGAGAAGTACGACGACTACGGGCGGCCGATGCCGGACGACGGCCTGCCGACCGCCCGCCCCGCCTACCCCGGCGAGTACCAGCAGCGCCCCGAGCCGGGCTCC
This sequence comes from Streptomyces sp. NPDC053431, assembly GCF_044544925.1. NCBI lineage: Bacteria > Bacillati > Actinomycetota > Actinomycetes > Kitasatosporales > Streptomycetaceae > Streptomyces > Streptomyces sp. NPDC053431. The sequence goes on from NZ_JBITXX010000003.1 coordinate 252,875, forward strand.
TGGCCGCGCGCCCAGGAGGACCTCTCCTGGCAGCAGCAGCGGCTCGGCGGCTTCCAGGAGCGCGACCCCTACGCGACCGCCCGGCCGCAGTCCCCGCAGCCGCGCTACGACGAGCGCCCCGCGTACGAGCAGCCGCAGCGCCCCGAGCGCGCGGAGCTGCCCGAACCCCAGGGTCCCCGGCCCGGCGGGCCGGGCCCCGGCGGAATGGGCGCGGGCGGCCCGGGCATGGGCGGCTCCTCGACCGGTCAGGGCACCGGAGCCGGCGCGCCCGGCGAGCAGCACGCGCGCCTGAACCCCAAGTACCTCTTCGACACCTTCGTCATCGGTTCCTCGAACCGCTTCGCGCACGCGGCGGCGGTCGCCGTGGCCGAGGCTCCGGCGAAGGCGTACAACCCCCTCTTCATCTACGGGGAGTCGGGGCTCGGCAAGACCCACCTGCTCCACGCGATCGGGCACTACGCGCGCAGCCTCTACCCGGGCACCCGGGTGCGGTACGTGAGCTCGGAGGAGTTCACGAACGAGTTCATCAACTCGATCCGCGACGGCAAGGGCGACGCGTTCCGCAAGCGCTACCGGGATGTGGACATCCTGCTGGTCGACGACATCCAGTTCCTCGCGAGCAAGGAGTCGACGCAGGAGGAGTTCTTCCACACCTTCAACACGCTGCACAACGCGAACAAGCAGATCGTGCTCTCCTCGGACCGGCCGCCGAAGCAGCTGATGACCCTGGAGGACCGGCTGCGCAACCGCTTCGAGTGGGGTCTCACCACCGACGTGCAGCCGCCGGAGCTGGAGACGCGCATCGCGATCCTGCGCAAGAAGGCCGTGCAGGAGCAGCTGAACGCCCCGCCGGAGGTGCTGGAGTTCATCGCCTCCCGGATCTCGCGGAACATCCGCGAGCTGGAGGGCGCGCTGATCCGCGTGACCGCGTTCGCGAGCCTCAACCGGCAGCCGGTGGACCTCGGACTCACCGAGATCGTGCTCAAGGACCTGATCCCGGGCGGCGAGGACTCGGCGCCGGAGATCACGGCCGGCGCCATCATGGCGGCGACGGCCGACTACTTCGGTCTGACGGTGGAGGACCTGTGCGGCTCCTCCCGCAGCCGCGTGCTGGTCACCGCCCGGCAGATCGCCATGTACCTGTGCCGTGAGCTCACGGACCTGTCGCTGCCGAAGATCGGCGCGCAGTTCGGCGGGCGCGACCACACCACGGTCATGCACGCGGACCGCAAGATCCGCGCGCTGATGGCCGAGCGGCGCTCCATCTACAACCAGGTCACCGAGCTGACCAACCGCATCAAGAACGGCTGACGCACGCTCTCAGCGGCCTGTGAAGGGCGCTCCGGGACACCTCCCGGGGCGCCCTTCGGCGTTCCCGGGCGGGCGCTCGGCCCTGGGGCGGCCTGGGGGGCGGCCCGCCGGTGTTCGATTAGGCCGTTCCGGTGGCGGGTTCTCCACAGATTGGGGGATGATCTCCCGTCCACAGGGTGGGGACTGCCGAGTTATCCGGATTGCTTCCACAGGCGACCCTGGTGACAACCCATCACACCAGCTCAGAGGGGTGTGGAATTGTTGGCAAACGATCTCCACAGGCTGTGGATGAAAGATCCGTCCACAGGGGCCCCGCGAGGTTGTCCACCGCCCGCCCACAGGGAGCAGGCGGTTGCCCACAGCTTCTCCACACCGCTGTCCACTGTTCGGCAACGAAACACGGGTCCTCACCGAGGCGAGTGAAAGCGGTCACACCAAGGGAGACGTTTGGGCTGTGGGGAACCTGGGGAAAGCTGGGGACAGCACTGGGGAGAACTCCCCCTGCCCTGTGAATCGGGTGTGCAGAACTTTCGCGTGTCCACAGAACACCCCGGTTGTCCACCGGTGCCACCCACAGGGGCAGTGGACAAAAAACGGGCGCTGACCTGCGAAAACGGCGTTATCCACGGTTTCCACAGGCCCTACTACTACTCCCACTCATAGTTAGCTCGGAATCCGCTTTGAAGCGGGGGCTGTGCACAACTCGAGCCCGGAGCCTCGGCGACCTCTTGTCGCGACTTGACCCCGAGCCGCACCGAGTGTCGGTGGCGTACGTCAGACTGGATCCCGCAGTCGACGAAGAGCCAGCAACAAGCAGGAGGCGGTTCCGGTGAAGATCCGGGTGGAGCGCGATGTACTCGCGGAGGCGGTGGCGTGGGTGGCCCGCAGCCTTCCGGCCCGTCCGCCGGCGCCCGTGCTCGCGGGCCTTCTGCTGAAGGCCGAGGACGGCGCGCTGAGCTTCTCCAGCTTCGACTACGAGGTCTCGGCCCGGGTCTCCGTCGAGGCGGAGGTCGAGGAGGACGGCACCGTCCTCGTCTCCGGCCGCCTGCTCGCCGACATCTGCCGCGCCCTCCCCAACCGTCCGGTGGAGATCTCCACAGACGGTGTACGGGCGACCGTGGTCTGCGGCTCCTCCCGCTTCACCCTCCACACCCTGCCTGTGGAGGAGTACCCGGCGCTGCCGGAGATGCCCACCGCGACCGGCACCGTCCCCGGCGAGGTCTTCGCGGCCGCCGCCGCCCAGGTGGCCATCGCCGCCGGCCGTGACGACACGCTGCCCGTCCTCACCGGTGTGCGCATCGAGATCGAGGGCGACACGGTCACCCTGGCCTCCACCGACCGCTACCGCTTCGCCGTGCGCGAGTTCCTGTGGAAGCCGGAGTCCCCGGACGCCTCCGCCGTCGCCCTGGTGCCGGCGAAGACCCTTCTGGACACCGCCAAGTCGCTGACCAGCGGTGACACGGTCACCCTGGCGCTCTCCGGCTCCGGCAAGGGCGAGGGCCTGATCGGTTTCGAGGGCGCGGGCCGCCGCACCACCACCCGTCTGCTCGAAGGCGACCTGCCGAAGTACCGGACGCTCTTCCCCACCGAGTTCAACTCGGTCGCGGTGATCGAGACCGCCCCCTTCGTCGAGGCCGTCAAGCGCGTGGCCCTGGTGGCCGAGCGCAACACGCCCGTCCGGCTCAGCTTCGAGCAGGGCGTGCTCATCCTGGAGGCCGGCTCCAGCGACGACGCACAGGCTGTGGAGCGGGTGGACGCGCAGCTGGACGGCGACGACATCTCGATCGCCTTCAACCCGACGTTCCTGCTGGACGGCCTGAGCGCGATCGACTCCCCGGTCGCCCAGCTCTCCTTCACGACCTCGACGAAGCCCGCGCTCCTGAGCGGCAGGCCGGCGGTCGACGCGGAGGCGGACGAGGCCTACAAGTACCTGATCATGCCGGTCCGCCTGAGCGGCTGACGCCGGGACACGAGCCGTCGACTGAGCGGCTGACCCCACAGGTGTGCACGGGGGTCCGGGCGTAGGCTCGGACCCGGGTACGAACCGCACACGACGCTTAAGGAATCTCTGATGGAGCTCGGTCTCGTCGGTCTCGGCAAGATGGGCGGCAACATGCGCGAGCGCATTCGCCGCGCCGGCCACACCGTCATCGGATACGACCGCAACCCGGACCTCGCCGATGTCCACAGCCTCGAAGAGCTTGTGGGCAAGCTCAAGGGTCCGCGCGTCGTGTGGGTCATGGTCCCCGCGGGTGCGGCGACCCAGTCGACCATCGACGAGCTGGCCGACCTGCTCTCCCCCGGCGACATCGTCGTGGACGGCGGAAACTCCCGCTGGACCGACGACGAGAAGCACGCCGAGGAGCTCGCCGCCAAGGGCATCGGGTTCGTCGACTGCGGCGTCTCCGGCGGCGTCTGGGGCCTGGAGAACGGCTACGCGCTGATGTACGGCGGCGACGCCGAGCACGTGGCGCGCGTCCAGCCGATCTTCGACGCGCTGAAGCCCGAGGGCGAGTTCGGCTCGGTCCACGCGGGCAAGGTCGGCGCCGGCCACTTCGCGAAGATGGTCCACAACGGCATCGAGTACGCGATGATGCAGGCCTACGCCGAGGGCTGGGAGCTCCTGGAGAAGGTCGACTCCGTCACCGACGTGCGCGAGGTCTTCCGCTCCTGGCAGGAAGGCACCGTCATCCGCTCGTGGCTGCTCGACCTCGCGGTCAACGCCCTCGACGAGGACGAGCACCTGGACCAGCTGCGCGGCTACGCGTCGGACTCCGGCGAGGGCCGGTGGACCGTCGAGGCCGCCATCGACAACGCCGTACCGCTGCCGGCGATCACCGCGTCGCTGTTCGCGCGGTTCGCGTCGCGTCAGGACGACTCGCCGCAGATGAAGATGATCGCCGCGCTGCGCAACCAGTTCGGCGGCCACGCGGTCGAGACGAAGAAGTAATCCACAGGCTGTGCACCCCGCGGTGCACAGCAGCCGGGGGAAGGTCGGCGCCCACCATGCATGTCACGCATCTGTCGCTGGCCGACTTCCGCTCGTACGCCCGGGTCGAGGTCCCGCTCGATCCGGGCGTCACCGCGTTCGTGGGGGCGAACGGTCAGGGCAAGACCAACCTCGTCGAGGCGGTCGGCTATCTCGCCACCCTCGGCAGCCATCGCGTCGCCTCCGACGCCCCGCTCGTGCGCATGGGCGCGGAGCGGGCGATCATCCGGGCCGCCGTCACCCAGGGCGAGCGCTCCCAGCTGGTCGAGCTCGAACTCAACCCGGGACGTGCCAACCGCGCCCGTATCAACAGGTCTTCGCAGGTCAGGCCCCGTGACGTGCTGGGGATCATCCGCACGGTGCTGTTCGCGCCGGAGGACCTGGCGCTGATCAAGGGCGACCCCGGCGAGCGCCGGCGCTTCCTCGACGAGCTGATCACGGCGCGTGCGCCGCGCATGGCGGGCGTGCGCTCCGACTACGAGCGGGTGCTCAAGCAGCGCAACACGCTCCTGAAGTCCGCCGCGATGGCCCGGCGGCACGGCGGCCGCTCCATGGACATGTCCACCCTGGACGTCTGGGACCAGCACCTGGCCCGGGCCGGCGCCGAGCTGCTCGCCCAGCGGCTCGACCTCATCGGCATGCTCCGCCCGCTCGCCGACAAGGCGTACGAGCAGCTGGCTCCGGGCGGCGGGCCCGTTCAGCTGGAGTACAAGCCGTCCGCGCCCGGCTCCGGGCACACCCGCGAGGAGCTGTACGGACAGCTGATCGCCGCGCTCGCCGACGTGCGCAAGCAGGAGATCGAGCGGGGCGTCACGCTGGTCGGACCGCACCGCGACGACCTGCTGCTCAAGCTCGGCGACCTGCCGGCCAAGGGGTACGCGAGCCACGGCGAGTCCTGGTCGTACGCGCTGGCGCTCCGCCTGGCCTCGTACGACCTGCTGCGTGCCGAGGGCAACGAGCCGGTGCTCGTCCTCGACGATGTCTTCGCCGAGCTCGACGCGCGCCGGCGCGAGCGGCTCGCGGAGCTCGTCGCGCCCGGCGAGCAGGTGCTGGTCACGGCCGCGGTCGACGACGACGTGCCGGGCGTGCTCGCGGGCGCCCGGTACGCGGTGTCCGGCGGTGCGGTGGAACGGGTCTGAGAGTAGGACGGCGATGAACGGCGAAACTTCCCCACAGCCTGTGGACAAGTCGGCGGCCGCGACCCCGGAGCCCTCGGGGGTGGATCTCGCCCGGGTCGCGCTGCGCGCCGCCAAGGAGCAGGCGCGGGCGCGGGGCGCGGCCGCGGCGCAGAAGAAGCAGGCCCGGCGCGGTGGCGGTCTGCGCTCCGGCGCGCGGGCCGACGGGCGCGACCCGTTGGCGCTCGGCGCCGCGATCAACCGCCTCATCACCGAGCGGGGCTGGGAGACGCCGGCGGCGGTCGGCGGGGTCATGGGGCGCTGGCCGCAGATCGTCGGCGAGGACCTGGCGAAGCACTGCGTGCCGCTGAAGTACGACGAGGACCCGGAGGAGCGGGTGCTGACCGTGCAGTGCGACTCCACGGCCTGGGCGACGCAGCTGCGGTTGCTGGCGCCGCGGCTGGTCGCGCGACTCAACGAGGACCTGGGGCACGGGACGGTACGGATGATCAAGGTGCTCGGACCCGGCGGTCCCCGCCGTGGTTACGGGCCGCTCCGGGCGCCCGGGTCCACGGGGCCCGGGGACACGTACGGCTGAGCCGAGCCCGGGCACCGTCGTGGTGCCCACCCGGGAGAGACGTTTCCGCCGCGGGTGGTTTGTGCCCACCCGTCCCGCTCCGGCGGGACGAATCCCCCCGAACCGCGGTGCCGCCTTCCGGTCGACACTGCGCGCTACGACCCGAAGCGCTAGGTGGCCGTCAGGGGCGTCTGGAGCCCCTTCCCGGATATGGGGAGTCGTCTCGCCGTCGTTGAGGGCGGCACATGAGCATTCAGGTACCGGCAAACCCCCATGAGTGTCAGTGGTACCGGTAGACTGGAAGACAATCCCGCCACCCTGCGGAACAAGTCGAACGACGCAGCCGCTCCCGTATGCCCGGAGAACGGCCTGTGCTGTGCCAGAAAGGGCGCTTCGTGGCCGATTCCGGCAACCCCAACGAGAACAACCAGTACACCGCCAGCAACATCCAGGTCCTCGAGGGCCTGGATGCGGTGCGCAAGCGCCCCGGCATGTACATCGGCTCGACCGGTGAGCGCGGTCTGCACCACATGGTGCAGGAGGTCGTCGACAACTCGGTCGACGAAGCCCTGGCCGGGCACGCCGACACCATCGACGTGACGATCCTCGCCGACGGCGGCGTGCGCGTCGTCGACAACGGCCGTGGCATCCCGGTCGGCATCGTCCCGTCCGAGGGCAAGCCGGCCGTCGAGGTCGTCCTGACCGTGCTGCACGCGGGCGGCAAGTTCGGCGGCGGCGGCTACGCGGTCTCCGGTGGTCTGCACGGCGTCGGCGTCTCCGTCGTGAACGCCCTGTCCACGAAGGTCGCCGTCGAGGTGAAGACCGACGGCCACCGCTGGACGCAGGACTACAAGATGGGCGTCCCGACCGCCCCGCTCGCGAAGCACGAGGAGACCGACGAGACCGGCACCTCGGTCACCTTCTGGTCCGACCCGGACATCTTCGAGACGACCGAGTACTCCTTCGAGACGCTCTCGCGCCGTTTCCAGGAGATGGCCTTCCTCAACAAGGGCCTGACGATCGCGCTCACCGACGAGCGCGAGTCCGCGAAGGCCACGGTCGGCGCCGACGACCCGGACGCGGAGGCGGCCGCCGAGCCCGCCGCCCGCACGGTGAAGTACCACTACGAGGGCGGCATCGTCGACTTCGTGAAGTACCTCAACTCGCGCAAGGGCGACCTGATCCACCCCACCGTCATCGACGTCGAGGCCGAGGACAAGGAGCGGATGCTCTCGGTCGAGATCGCGATGCAGTGGAACTCCTCGTACAGCGAGGGCGTGTACTCCTTCGCGAACACGATCCACACCCACGAGGGCGGTACGCACGAGGAGGGCTTCCGCGCCGCGCTGACGACGCTCGTCAACAAGTACGCGCGCGACAAGAAGCTGCTCCGTGAGAAGGACGACAACCTCACGGGCGACGACATCCGCGAGGGTCTGACCGCGATCATCTCGGTCAAGCTGGGCGAACCGCAGTTCGAGGGCCAGACGAAGACCAAGCTGGGCAACACCGAGGCGAAGACCTTCGTCCAGAAGGTCGTCTTCGAGCACCTGACGGACTGGTTCGACCGCAACCCCAACGAGGCCGCGGACATCATCCGCAAGGGCATCACCGCCGCCACCGCGCGCGTGGCCGCCCGCAAGGCCCGCGACCTGACCCGCCGCAAGGGTCTCCTGGAGTCGGCGTCCCTGCCGGGCAAGCTCTCCGACTGCCAGTCGAACGACCCCACCAAGTGCGAGATCTTCATCGTCGAGGGTGACTCCGCCGGCGGCTCGGCGAAGTCCGGCCGCAACCCGATGTACCAGGCCATCCTGCCGATCCGCGGCAAGATCCTGAACGTCGAGAAGGCGCGGATCGACAAGATCCTGCAGAACACCGAGGTCCAGGCGCTGATCTCCGCCTTCGGCACCGGTGTCCACGAGGACTTCGACATCGAGAAGCTCCGCTATCACAAGATCATCCTGATGGCGGACGCCGACGTCGACGGCCAGCACATCAACACCCTGCTGCTGACCTTCCTCTTCCGCTTCATGCGTCCGCTGGTCGAGGCCGGTCACGTCTACCTGTCCCGCCCGCCGCTCTACAAGATCAAGTGGGGCCGGGACGACTTCGAGTACGCGTACTCGGACCGCGAGCGCGACGCGCTCGTCGAGCTGGGCAAGCAGAACGGCAAGCGGATCAAGGAAGACTCGATCCAGCGCTTCAAGGGTCTCGGCGAGATGAACGCCGAGGAGCTGCGCGTCACCACCATGGACGTCGAGCACCGCGTGCTCGGTCAGGTCACCCTGGACGACGCCGCCCAGGCCGACGACCTCTTCTCGGTGCTGATGGGCGAGGACGTCGAGGCGCGGCGCTCGTTCATCCAGCGCAACGCCAAGGACGTTCGCTTCCTCGACATCTGAGTCGGTCTCAGCTGACCGTACGAAAGGACTGACGACCAGCAATGGCCGACGAAAACACTCCTGTGACCACCGACGAAGAAGAGGGCCCGCAGCTGCGGATCGAGCCCGTCGGGCTCGAGACCGAGATGCAGCGCTCGTACCTCGACTACGCGATGTCCGTCATCGTGTCCCGCGCGCTGCCCGACGTACGCGACGGCCTCAAGCCGGTGCACCGCCGTGTCCTGTACGCGATGTACGACGGCGGCTACCGGCCCGAGAAGGGCTTCTACAAGTGCGCCCGCGTCGTCGGCGACGTCATGGGCAACTACCACCCGCACGGCGACTCGTCGATCTACGACGCCCTGGTCCGCCTCGCCCAGCCCTGGGCCATGCGGATGCCGCTCGTCGACTCCAACGGCAACTTCGGCTCCCCGGGCAACGACCCGGCCGCCGCCATGCGCTACACCGAGTGCAAGCTGGCGCCGCTGTCGATGGAGATGGTCCGCGACATCGACGAGGAGACCGTCGACTTCACGGACAACTACGACGGCCGCTCCCAGGAGCCGACCGTCCTGCCCTCCCGCTTCCCCAACCTGCTGATCAACGGCTCCGCCGGCATCGCGGTCGGCATGGCGACCAACATCCCGCCGCACAACCTGCGCGAGGTCGCCGCCGGTGCCCAGTGGTACCTGGAGAACCCCGAGGCCAGCCACGAGGAGCTGCTCGACGCGCTCATCGAGCGCATCAAGGGCCCCGACTTCCCGACGGGCGCGCTCGTCGTCGGCCGCAAGGGCATCGAGGAGGCGTACCGCACCGGTCGCGGCTCCATCACGATGCGCGCGGTCGTCGAGGTCGAGGAGATCCAGAACCGCCAGTGCCTGGTGGTCACCGAGCTGCCCTACCAGGTCAACCCGGACAACCTCGCGCAGAAGATCGCCGACCTGGTGAAGGACGGCAAGATCGGCGGCATCGCCGACGTCCGCGACGAGACCTCCTCGCGCACCGGCCAGCGCCTGGTCATCGTGCTCAAGCGGGACGCCGTCGCCAAGGTCGTCCTCAACAACCTCTACAAGCACACCGACCTGCAGACGAACTTCGGCGCCAACATGCTGGCGCTCGTCGACGGCGTGCCGCGCACCCTCTCCCTCGACGCGTTCATCCGCCACTGGGTGACGCACCAGATCGAGGTCATCGTGCGCCGGACGAAGTTCCGGCTGCGCAAGGCCGAGGAGCGCGCCCACATCCTGCGCGGTCTGCTCAAGGCGCTCGACGCGATCGACGAGGTCATCGCCCTCATCCGGCGCAGCGACACGGTCGAGGTCGCCCGCGAGGGCCTGATGGGCCTGCTGCAGATCGACGAGATCCAGGCCAACGCCATCCTCGAGATGCAGCTGCGCCGGCTCGCCGCCCTGGAGCGCCAGAAGATCGTCGCCGAGCACGACGAGCTGCAGGCGAAGATCAACGAGTACAACGCCATCCTGGCCTCGCCCGAGAAGCAGCGGGCGATCGTCAGCGAGGAGCTCGCGGCCCTCGTCGACAGGTTCGGCGACGACCGCCGCAGCCAGCTGGTGCCCTTCGACGGCGACATGTCCATCGAGGACCTGATCGCCGAGGAGGACATCGTCGTCACCATCACGCGTGGCGGCTACGTGAAGCGGACGAAGACCGAGGACTACCGCTCGCAGAAGCGCGGCGGCAAGGGCGTGCGCGGCACGAAGCTGAAGCAGGACGACATCGTCGACCACTTCTTCGTCACCACCACCCACAACTGGCTGCTGTTCTTCACCAACAAGGGCCGGGTCTACCGGGCCAAGGCGTACGAGCTGCCGGACGCCGGCCGGGACGCCCGTGGCCAGCACGTGGCCAACCTGCTGGCCTTCCAGCCGGACGAGCAGATCGCCGAGATCCTGGCGATCCGCGACTACGAGGCCGCGCCGTACCTGGTGCTCGCCACCAAGGCCGGCCTGGTGAAGAAGACCGCCCTGAAGGACTACGACTCCCCGCGTTCGGGCGGCGTCATCGCGATCAACCTGCGCGAGCGGGAGGACGGCAGCGACGACGAGCTGATCGGCGCCGAGCTGGTGTCCGCCGAGGACGATCTGCTGCTCATCTCCAAGAAGGCGCAGTCGATCCGCTTCACCGCCACGGACGAGGCGCTGCGCCCGATGGGCCGCGCCACCTCCGGCGTCAAGGGCATGAGTTTCCGCGAGGACGACGAGCTGCTCTCGATGAATGTCGTCCGGCCGGGTACGTTCGTCTTCACCGCGACCGACGGTGGCTACGCCAAGCGCACCGCGGTCGACGAGTACCGCGTCCAGGGTCGCGGCGGCCTCGGCATCAAGGCCGCCAAGATCGTGGAGGACCGCGGTTCGCTCGTGGGCGCGCTGGTGGTCGAGGAGACCGACGAGATCCTCGCCATCACGCTGTCCGGTGGTGTGATTCGTACGCGAGTCAACGAAGTCAGGGAGACCGGCCGTGACACCATGGGCGTCCAGCTGATCAACCTGGGCAAGCGTGACGCCGTCGTCGGCATCGCCCGCAACGCCGAGGCCGGCGGCGAGGACGAAGACGGTGACGAAGCAGCGGAAGCTGTCGAGGGTGTGGAGACGGCCGAGGCGGTCGAGGGCACGGAGCCCGCGACCGGGGAGCACGAGGAGTAGAGCGTGAGTGGAGCCACGGGCGCCGGTTCGGCCGACGGCCGGTCCGAAGGATCGAGCGGTGCCCGTGGCTCCGCCACGGACTCCCAGGGGGTTACGGTGACGGACACTCGGGGGCAGAGACCCTCGTACGACACGTACAACGGGCCGCTGCCCGGCGAGCGCGGGGGGACGCAGCCGCAGGGCCCGTACCATCCGCCGCAGGCCTACGGCACGCCTGCTCAGGGCGTGCCGGCGGGCGGCGGCGCCACGTCCGGCGGCCAGGGCGCCGCCGCGACGCGCAAGCCCCGTACAGGGGCGCGGACGACCCCGCGGACGCGCAAGGCGCGGCTGCGGGTCGCCAAGGCCGATCCGTGGTCGGTGATGAAGGTGAGCTTCCTGCTCTCCATCGCGCTCGGCATCTGCACGGTCGTGGCCGCGGCGGTGCTGTGGATGGTCATGGACGCCATGGGCGTCTTCTCGACCGTGGGCGGCACGATCAGCGAGGCGACCGGCTCCAACGAGTCGAACGGCTTCGACCTGCAGTCCTTCCTGTCGCTGCCGCGCGTGCTGATGTTCACCTCGGTGATCGCGGTGATCGACGTCGTCCTGATGACCGCCCTGGCGACGCTGGGCGCGTTCATCTACAACCTGTCCGCCGGTTTCGTGGGCGGTGTCGAGCTCACGCTCGCCGAGGACGAGTGACCCGCGGATGACCTGCGGATGACCCGCGCGGGGCCGGTCCCGGGATCGGATTTTGGGACTGGCCCCCACGTGCGCTAATCTTCAGGAGTCAGCGCGCGGGACACACACCGCAAAGCGCGGCGGGGCTATAGCTCAGTTGGTTAGAGCGCATCCCTGATAAGGATGAGGCCACAGGTTCAAATCCTGTTAGCCCCACCAGCACGAAGACCCCCAGTCGATCGCGACTGGGGGTCTTCGGCATTCACGGGGGACATCTTGACCCCCGGCTTGCCCCCGGTCCCTGACGGTAGGTTGACGTGAGTTGATCAACGCGTCGAGGCCAGGGGGACGGTTCGCGTGAACGAGGACGAGATCAGGCGTGCGGTGGCCCGGGGGATCAGGGACCACCAGAGGTCGCAGCCGAAGCCCAAGGGCATCATCGAGGAAGCGTCCGGGGCCGCGTGCGGCTGCATCATGATGTTCGTGGTGGCCCTGGTCGTCATGGGGATGGTTGTGGCGTACAACAGCTAGCCCTGCCCCGGGGCGGGTCAAGGCGGGCCCGGACGGTTCACCCGTCCGGGCCGATTGCATGGGCGGACGTGTTGGCGGCCTAGGTCACCGATCGGTATCGGCCGGTGTGTAGAGTGGGCGTCAGAAGTCTCCTACGTCAACGAAAGACGAGGTCGCGCGGTGAAGAAGCTTCTCCTGGTCGCACTGGCCGCCATCGGCGGGCTCCTCGTGTACCGCCAGATCCAGGCGGATCGCGCCGAGCAGGATCTGTGGACGGAGGCGACCGACTCCGTGCCCGCAGGTTCGGGTGTGTGAGACGAAGAACCGTCTGGGCGAGGCCCCGGCCGCTGCGAGCGGCCGGGGCCTCGCTCTGTCTCCGCGCCCCTGATGTTCACGCTCGCGAACAGATGGCTTGCTGTTGCAAATTTGTAGGGTCTCGGCGGGACGGGCGGGCAGGATGGGCCGGCACGGACTCGACGAGGGGATGAGCGTGAAGAGGCAACGGGCTGCCGGGCGTACGGCGGGAGGGCGTACGGCGGGTGTGCTGGCCGCGGCGGTGTGCGCGGCGGCTTTGCTGCCGGGCGCGGCGTGGGCGGACGGCGACTCCGGGTACGCCTTCGACGAGGGCGCCCAGCAGGTGAAAGGCGCCGTGTCCAACCTGGACGCCGAGCGGCTGAAGCCCCGGCAGACCTATCGGGACACGATCAAGAAGGACGGCAAGCTCTACTACCGTGTCGACCTCGACGCGAAGCAGAACGCCTACGTCTCGGTCGTCGCCGTCCCCAAGCCGGGCGGGAAGGCCGCGTACGGCGACGGCATCAAGGTGAGCCTGGAGGACGGCTCCAGCACGCAGTGCGGCTACCAGGACACCGACTTCGGCTCCTCCGAGTTCCCCCGGCCGATCACCGCGTACGCCCACCGCACCATCAACCCGGAGTCGACGTCCTGCCAGCAGGCCGGGGCGTACTACGTGCTCGTCGAGCGGAACTCGAAGCCGGAGTCCGACCCCGCGGACTGGCAGCTGGAGATCCGCTTCCTGACCGAGCCGGGCCTGAAGAAGACCGGCCCGACGGCGCTGCCGGAGAACTGGGCCTCGGGCACGCCCCAGCCGCCCTCGGGAGGCCCGCAGCGGCGCGACGGCGGCGCCGGGCTCCACGACGCGACCTCGCTCCGGCAGGGCGAGTGGCGGACCGACATCAGGCCCGGCCAGACGCTCTTCTACCGGGTGCCGGTCGACTGGGGCCAGCAGCTCTTCGCCACCGCCGAGCTGGGCAGCAGCCCGGCCGCCGACACCTACGTCTCCCAGGCGCTCGTGCTCTCCCTGACGAACCCGGCGGGCGGCCACGTCGCCCGCGAGTCGCTCACGTACGACGGCGACCAGGTGACCATGGCGCTGGAGCCGCAGCGGCCGGTCGCCTACGAGAACCGCTTCTCGTCGGACGAGGCCACCAGCGGACTGCGGTTCGCCGGCTGGTACTACCTGTCGGCCACGCTCAGCCCCGAGATCGCCAAGACGTACGGGGACAAGCCGCTGCCGCTGAACCTGCGGGTGAACCTCACCGGACAGCCCAAGGCCGGCCCGGGGTACGACGGCGCGGCGGGGCCGTTCGCGGTGACCGACGAGGACCGGGACGCCGCCGCCAGCGGCCAGAGCGGCCCGCAGGCGGCCGAGAGCGGCACCCTGAGGGTCGTCGGCATGGCCGGCATCGGCGCCGGGACCGTGCTCGTCCTCGGCCTGGGCGCCTGGTGGCTGCTCGCCCGGCGCGGGGCGGGCGCCGGACCTATGCCTGGATGAGCGCCCAGATCCCCACGGCGAAGCACACGACCGCGGCGACGAGCACCGGGATCGCCACCTTCGCGGGTGGTCCCGGGCGGCGCGCGGGAACCTGAACCGGCTGAGCGGTGTAAGGAGTAGGGGCGACCTGCTCGTGCGGCACCGCGGCCGTGGGCGCCTGGGCGAAGGAGGCCGGGGAAGGGGCCGGAGCCGGCACGGGGGCCGGCGCCGGGGCGTACGCCGGGGACGGCGGGACGCCCGCCGGCCGGGTGGGCGTCCGCACGGCCGCCTGCGGCGGGGGCGGCAGATGGAAGCTGCCCGTCTCGGACGGGCTCGGCACGTGCTGCGCGGGCGCCGGCGGCTGCGGGGCGGGCCGGTCCGGCCGACCCTGCCCCGGCACGGGTACGGGCGCGGGGGCCGGGGCGGCGGGCGCGTCCGCGGGGCCGGCGGCCGGTCGCTCGGGGCCGTCCGGGCCGAAGCCGGCCGGCAGCGGGCCGATCTGGTCGAAGATCTCGACCGGCTCGTCGCCGGGCCCGGCCTCCGGCAGCAGCTCGGCCGCCGCGTTCAGCGCCTTCCGGGCTCCCGTCGCGGTCTTGAACCGGGCCTGCGGGTCCGGCTGCAGCAGGCCCGCCAGGACCTGCCACAGCGGTTCCGCGATGCCCTGCGGGGCGCCCGGGGTGCCGTGCGTCCGGAAGTACTCCACCAGGGCCTGGGAGTCCGGCCTGCGGCCCTGGAGCAGATAGAGCGCGACCAGACCGACCGCGAACAGGTCGGCGGTGAAGTCCGGCTCGGCGCCCATCAGTTGCTCGGGCGCGAAATAACCGGGCGTGCCCACCACGTAGTTGGTCTCGGTGAGCCGGGGCTCGCCCTTGCGCATCGAGATGCCGAAGTCGGACAGCCGCAGGTGCGGCCGTCCGGTGCCGGTGACCTCCATCAGGATGTTCGCCGGCTTGATGTCGCGGTGCACGACCCCCTCCGCGTGCACCGCGGCGAGACCGGACAGCAGCTGGTCGAGCAGGGTGCACACGAAGCGGGGCGGCAGCGCGCCGTAGTCCCCTATGACGTGGGCCAGGGAACCACCCGCCACGAGGTCCATCGTGAAGAGGACCTTGTCGTCGTCCGCGGCCCAGCTGGCCGGGGCGAGGACGTGCGGGTGGTCGATCCTGAGCGCCTGCTCGCGGACGAAGCGCAGCAGGGTGTGGGCGTCGCTCTGCTGGAGCACCTTGGCCGCCACGTAGCGGCGGCGCCGCTGGTCCCAGGCGCGCCAGACCGCGCCGACCCCACCACGGCCGATCGGATCGATCAGCTCGTACCGACCAGCGAAGACCTCACCCATCGCGCTGCGTCCGCTCCCCGTACCGTCTCGGATGCCGCCGTGCCGGCGTCAGTTCTGGTGCGCCTCGTAGTGGGCGACGGCGTCGGCGGTGCGCCCCGCGCCGTACACCCGGAGGAACTCTGCCAGTTCGGGGTGGGCGGGCGCGAGGGAGTCCGCCGCGTCGATGATGTCGCCGGCCGCGGCCACGGAGCGCAGCAGGGACTGGATCTCGCGGACCACCCGGCGCACGGTGGGCGCGCCGCTGGTGGTGGTCTGGCTGCTCGCGGTCAGGACGGAGCCGCCCTGGGACTTCTTGATCTCGTCCATCCGGTCGGTGGCCTCGGCGGCGCTCACGCTGCCGTCGGCGACCTGGCCGGCGAGCTCCTGCAGGGCCTGGACACGCTGGACGACGGCGGGATTGCCGATCTTGGCCCGCTGGCCGCTCATCAGCTGGGAGAGCATGGGTGCCGAGAGGCCGAGGACGGCCGCCAGCCTGGCCTGGTTCAGCCCGAGATCGTCGATCAGCCGACGGAAGAGCGCCCCCAACGGCTCTCCGTACCAACTGCGCTGAAGCTCCCGGGCTCTGGCCGTGGCTTCCTGCTGCGCTGTATCCATTACTACTTCTCCCCATCCCTTGGGTTCGCCACTGCGAACCCCGATCAGCATCTTACGGAGCGTGGTCGCCCACGGGGAGTCCCAATCCTTTTGCGGAATACGGGGGGTGACCCGGTACTCTGTTGTCGTTCCGGGGCCTTAGCTCAGTTGGTAGAGCGCTGTCTTTGCATGGCAGATGTCAGGGGTTCGACTCCCCTAGGCTCCACTCCGGAAGAAAAGCTCCCTGACCTGCGGAAACGCGGGCAGGGAGCTTTTTCGTGCCCCTTGAAGTGGCCCAGTGGAACGACCCCGGAATGGACCGGGTGTGGTGGGCCAAAGCTTCGTACGGTCGTGTCCATGACGATCACGAAGCGGGCGACGGGGACGACGCACACACGGACGAGGACTCACCGGGCGCTGCTCGCGGCACAGCTCAGCAACTCCGTCGGCGACGGCGCCTTCTACGTGACCTCGGCGCTCTACTTCTCCCGGATCGTCGGCCTCTCCGCCCCGCAGATCGGCGCCGGGCTCGCCGTCGCCTGGGGAATCGGCTCGCTCGCCGGGGTGCCGCTCGGGCACCTCGCCGACCGGCGCGGGCCGCGCGGGATCGCCGTCCTGCTCGCCCTGACGACCTCCGCGGCCGTCGCCTCCTTCCTCCTCATCCGCTCCTTCGTCCCGTTCCTGCTCGCCGCCGCCGTGTACGCCACCGCCCAGAGCGGCCTGGCCGCGGCCCGCCAGGCGCTCCTCGCCGGCCTCGTCGAACCCAGCGCTCGGGTGGGGGTGCTGGCCCGGCTCCAGGCCACCCTGAACGCGGGCCTCGCCGTCGGCGCCGCGCTCGGCGGCCTCGCGCTGAGCTCCGGCACCCGCGGCGGCTACCTGGCCGTGTTCGCCCTCGACGCCGCGGGCTTCCTCGTCTGCGCCCTGTTGCTGCGCGGCCTGCCGCCGCTGCCCGGCACCCCGGCCGCGCCCGGCGGCGAGCCGCGGCTCGTGGTGCTGCGCGACCGCCCGTACGCCGTGCTCACGCTCCTCAACGCGCTGCTGCTGCTCCGGCTGCCGCTGCTCAGCCTGGCCCTGCCACTGTGGATCACGGGGCGCACCTCGGCGCCCGGCTGGACGGTCTCCGCGCTGTTCGTCCTCAACACGGGTGCGGTGATGCTCTTTCAGGTGCGGGCGGCGCGCTCGGTGACCGGGCTGCCCGAGGCCACCCGGGCGGTGGGCCGCTCCGGCCTGGTCATGCTCGCCTCGTGCGCCGTCTTCGCGCTGACGGCCGCCGGCCTGGGTACCTGGCCGACGGTCGCGGTGCTCGTCCTGGGCGCGGTCCTCCAGGTGGTCGCCGAGATGCGGCACTCCGCGGGCTCGTGGCAGATCGGCCTCGCGCTCGCCCCGGCCGACCGGGTCGGCCAGTACCAGGGCTTCTACGGCACGGGCGTGCCGGTCGCCAGGACGCTCGGGCCGCTGCTCGTCACCACGCTGCTGATCGGCTGGGGCGTCGCGGGCTGGCTCGTCCTGGGCGCGATCTTCCTGGTCACGGGGCTGGCGACAGGGCCGGCGGTGCGCTGGGCGGAGCGCGCCCGCGGGCGGGCGGCGGCCGCGGTGGTGGGGGAGCCCGTCAAGGCGTAGTGGGCCGGACGGGTGGTGTTCATCGGAAGAACTGCACGGCGACGGCGTCGCTCCGTGGATTCGGCGTGCGCTTCCTCATCATGAGCAATGTACGAAAAGCGCGCAATCCGAAATGAACCATCCGAGAACGCCCATCTTGCCACCACGAAAGTGAGGGGTCATGGCCACCGCCAAGGTCAAGCAGTTCTGGACCGCCTTCGTCTCCGTCCTCTTCGCCCTGCTCGCCTCGCTCGGCCTGGCGAGCCCCGCCACCGCCGCCCAGCAGCCCGCCCTCCAGCAGGGTGAGGAGCCGGCCCTCGCCGGTGGCGCCGCGCCCGCCGCCCGCCCCGCCGTCCCCGTACCCGCCCAGCGGACAGCCCGGGACTGGCACACCGCGCAGGGCCGCGCCCTGCCGCCCACCATCAAGCAGCGGATCCGCGCCGAGGCGCACGGTTCGTCCCCCTCGGTCCGGCACCTGCGTGCGGACGCGGGCGAGCCGGACCTCTTCGGCTGGGCGGGCCTGGCCGGTCCGACGGGTCTGACCGGCACCACGACGGCCACGAGGACCGCCGCGCCGGCGGGGCGGACCACGCAGGACGAGCAGACCGTGCGGGACGAGCAGGCCGCTCGGACCGCCGAGGCCGCCGAGGCCGCTCAGACTGCTCAGGCCGCGCACGCGGCGTAGGGCGCGGCGGGAGTTCCGCCGCGCCCCTCACCCGTTCCTCCGGCCGTATCCGTACAGCCAGCCGTATCCGTACAACCGGCCGTATCCCTACAGCCGTAGCCACAAGCCGTACGCGTACAAGCCATAGCCCCAAGCCGTACCCGTACAAGCCGTAGCCGTATCCGAGCAGCCGTCACCGTGCTCTCACGGCGACGACCGACCGGCCGATGATCAGCGGCGTTCCTCGCCGCGGTCCGAAGCCTCCGTCTCGGTCTCCTTGGCCGCCACCTCGGGATCGAGGGACGAACCGCCGTCGTCGACGGACGACAGCCGGGTCTCCTCGTCCACCTCGGTGGGAGCGGGCGGCTCGACCAGCCAGTCGGGGTTGGCCTGCTTGTCCCACCACTTCCAGGCGGCGAAGGCGCCGCCCATCACGACGCCGAGGATCACGACGACCTTGGCGACGCGCCCGGCCCGATGCCGGCGCTCATGCTTCTTCACGATCTTCCGGATGTCCTTCGGCGTGACCTGACCGCGCAGCGCGGCCCAGGCTGCCGTGGAACGCGACCCGGCCTCCTCCAGGACGGGACCGGTCGCGGCGACCGCGTACTCGACACGCGGAACGGTGTAGTCGCTCGCCTGACGGGCGGCCTTGCGGGTCACGGCCGCAGCGCGTTGCGCGGCCTCGTCGACCCGCGGCGGCACGTGCGGCGCGACGCGACTGTCGTACTGATGACGCGCCTGTGTGCGACACGCGTACGCGGCCTTCGAAATCTTCGGGGCCATCCTGACGCGCGCCTCGTGCGCGTAGTGAACGGCCTGGTCCCTGGCCGTCTCGGCGTACGGCGCCACCACTTCCGCGGCGTGCAGGACGCTCTCCTTCGCCGAATCTGTCGCGGCGCGCACGCTGTCCATGCGGGTCACGGGATCCTCCTCATCGGTGGCGGTGTCGGTTTTTCACCTTTCCATCCTTTTCGGAATCATGCCTGCCGGACCGCGCTCCGGCATGCGGGGCGGGCATCCGGGGCATGCGAGGATGCGGGCGTGGAGCACGCGCGGGCACGGACGCCCCCGTGCGGAGGTGCGGAGGAAGGCGAATCGTGGCCGAGCAGTTGTACGCGACTCTGAAGACCGGTCAGGGTGACATCGAGATTCGGCTGCTGCCGTTCCACGCGCCCAAGACGGTCCGGAACTTCGTCGAACTCGCCCGCGGCGAGCGCGAGTGGACCCACCCGGAGACCGGCGCGGTCTCCACCGCCCCGCTCTACGACGGCACGGTCTTCCACCGGGTGATCGAGGGCTTCATGATCCAGGGCGGCGACCCGCTGGGGAACGGCACGGGCGGCCCGGGCTACGAGTTCGCCGACGAGTTCCACCCCGAGCTCTTCTTCGACAAGCCGTACCTGCTCGCGATGGCCAACGCCGGCCCGGGCACCAACGGCTCGCAGTTCTTCATCACGGTCGGCCCGGCGACCTGGCTCAACCGCAAGCACACGATCTTCGGCGAGGTCGTCGGCGAGGCGAGCCGGAAGGTCGTGGACGCCATCGCCGCCACCCCGACCAACCCGCGCACCGAGCGCCCGGTCGAGGACGTCGTCCTCGAGACCGTCGTGATCGAGAGCCGCTGACCGCGGACGGCCCGTCCGCCCCTCGGGTGCCGTCGCGCCCCTCGGGAACCTTCCCGCCCCGCCCGTCCGTCAGGAGGGCGGGGCGATGTGCTGACCGCGCCTGCCGACCCGTCCGCCCTCGGAGGACCTCATGCACTGCTACCGCCATCCGGACGTCGAGACCGGCATCCGCTGCACCCGCTGCGAGAAGCCGATCTGTCCGGAGTGCATGGTCCCCGCGTCCGTCGGCTTCCAGTGCCCCGACTGCGTCCGGAACGGCTCCGGCACCGGACACGCCCCCGACGCCAACCAGCCGCGGACCCTCGCGGGGGGACGCGTGACGACGGACGGGCGCTTCATCACCAAGATCATCATCGCGGTCAACCTGGCGCTGTTCATCGCGGCCCAGGTGGCCGGCGACCGGTTCGTGGACGAGCTGGTCATGATCGGCTACGCGTACAACCCGGTGCTCGGCGAGGTCGTCGGCGTCGCGGACGGCGAGTGGTACCGGCTGCTCACCTCGGCCTTCCTCCATCAGGAGGCCCCGCACTTCGTCTTCAACATGCTCGGGCTGTGGGTGATCGGCGGGATCGTCGAGCCGGAACTGGGCCGGATCCGCTACGCCGTGCTGTGTCTGCTGTCGGGGCTCTCCGGCTCCGCCCTCGTCTATCTCCTCGACGCCCCGAACCAGGCCTCGCTCGGCGCCTCGGGCATCGTCTACGGCCTGATCGGCTCGTGGGTGGTGCTGGCCCGGCGCCGGCGCTACGACATGCGGCCGGTGCTGCTCTTCGTGGCGATCTCGCTGGTCTTCACGTTCGCCCGGCCGGGTGTCTCCTGGGAGGCGCACATCGGCGGTCTGGTCGCGGGCGCGCTGGTGACGTACGGGCTCGTGCACGCGCCGCGGGCGCGCCGGGAGCTGGTGCAGTACGCGGCCTGCGGCCTGGTGCTGCTGCTCGACCTGGGGATCGTGCTCGGCCGCACCGTCGCGCTCACCTGAGCGGGGAGGGCTGTGGACGAGCTCCCCGGGCAAGCTTTCCCCAGAGTTATCCACAGTGTGTGGCGAGAGGGGTGCGAGGCTCGGCCGATGACTGCGCCCCTCGCCTCTGAGCTGGGGTTATCCGTCAGAGATGAGGGGCGAAGCGTTCCGGCAGAGGAGTTCTCGCGGTCGTACCGGCGTCAACACCGTGGGAGTTATCCACAGATCGTCGTAAGTTATCCAGTGCTGTGCACAACGCTGTGGATAACTCAGGGCAGAGCTTGACGCGTCACTTCCACTGCGTGGAGACGCCGAAGCCGGCGGCGATGAAGCCGAAGCCGACCACGATGTTCCAGTTGGCGATGGACTTGAGCGGCAGCGTGCCGTCGGTGACGTAGAAGACCACGATCCACACCAGCCCGATGGCGAACATCGCCAGCATCACCGGCGCCACCCAGCTGCGGTTCGTCAGCTTGATGGACGCGGCCTGCTTCGTGGCGGGCGGCGGCGTGTAGTCGGCCTTCTTGCGGATCCGTGACTTCGGCACGAGGGACTCTCCTGTCGATGCGCTGCGTGACCGCGCAGGGAACTGTGGCTGGCGCCGGGACGGGACGGAACGGAAGCTGCGGAGCGGACCGCTGCGTCCTCCGGGCGTCCGTTAGCGTAGTGGTTCCGCGGCACCGAAGGGGATCAGGGTACGTTGAGCAATTCCGCCGACACTCCCGCAGGGCCGGGCCGAAGCACCAGATGGCGCCCGGTCCGGGTGCTCACCGCTGCCGTCTTCGCCCTCGCCGGACTGATCTTCGTCACCAGCTTCAACACCGCCAAGGGCACCAATCTCCGCACCGACGCCTCCCTCCTCAGGCTGTCCGACCTGATCGAGGAACGCAGTCACAAGAACGCCGGCCTCGACGAGTCCGCCGCCGCCCTGCGCCGCCAGGTCGACGCCCTCGCCGCCCGCGACGACGGCTCCACCCAGGCCCAGGACGCGCGCCTGCGCGCCCTGGAGGCCGCCGCCGGCACCACTGAGACCTCGGGCCCCGGCCTCACCGTCACCCTCAACGACGCCCCGCCGAACGCCCAGGCCGCCCCCGGCTACCCCGAACCGCAGGCCAACGACCTGGTCATCCACCAGCAGGACCTCCAGGCCGTCGTCAACGCCCTGTGGAAGGGCGGCGCCAAGGGCATCAAGGTCATGGACCAGCGGCTCATCTCCACCAGCGCCGTGCGCTGCGTCGGCAACACCCTGATCCTCCAGGGCCGCGTCTACTCGCCGCCCTACAAGATCACCGCTGTCGGTGACCGCGACCGGTTGAACAAGGCGCTCGCCGACTCCCCCGCGCTCCAGAACTACCAGCTGTACGTGAAGGCCTACGGCCTGGGCTGGAAAGTCGACGAGCACAGGGCGGTGACTCTGCCCGGCTACTCGGGCACAGTGGACCTCCACTACGCGAAGCCTGTGAGCTGACGCATGCGCTGACCGGGGGGAGCCGGGTGCGGTGACGGTGCGACTGGTCGTACGGACCCTCAGCGAGCTGTGCGTCACCGTCGGCGCCCTGATCGTCCTCTTCGTCGCCTACCTGCTGTACTGGACCGGCGTCCAGGCGGACAGTGCCACCGCCGGCCAGCTCGACACCCTCCAGCAGGAGTGGGTGGAGCGCCCGGTCGCACCGGCCGGAGCGCCCCGCGCGACGCCCGCCCCCGCCCCGTACGCCGCCGGCAAGGGCTTCGCCGTCATGTACGTCCCCCGCCTCGGCCGGGACTGGGAATGGCCCGTCCTGGAGGGCACCGGCGTCCGCACCCTCAAGAAGGGCCTCGGCCACTACGCCGGCACCGCGCGCCTCGGCGGGACCGGCAACTTCGCCGTCGCCGGACACCGCCGCACCTACGGCGACCCCTTCAAGGACTTCCCCCGGCTGCGCCCCGGCGACGCCGTCGTCCTCACCGACGGGACGACCTGGTTCACCTACCGCGTCGACCGCGCCCCGTACCGGACCGTGCCCACCGACACCGCCGTGATCGACCCCGTCCCCCGGAAGTCGGGATTCGACGGGCCCGGCCGCTATCTGACCCTCACCACCTGCGACCCCGAGTGGGGCAGCAGCCACCGGCTGGTCGTCTGGGCCCACCTGGACGCCACCCAGCCGGTCACGGCCGGCCGTCCACAGGCTTTGGACCGTTGACCCCCGACCGCCCCGACGCCCCGTACTCTGGTCCCCGTAACGAACGGAAGGGGTGTCGGACGTCATGTACGGATGGATCTGGCGGCATCTGCCGGGCAACGCCTGGGTGAAGGCGCTGATCTCGGCCGTGCTGGTCCTGGCGGTCGTCTACGCCCTCTTCCAGTACGTGTTCCCCTGGGCGGAGCCGCTGCTTCCGTTCAACGATGTGACGGTGGACGGCCAGTGAGCGCGCGAATTCTCGTCGTCGACAACTACGACAGCTTCGTCTTCAACCTCGTTCAGTACCTGTACCAGCTCGGCGCCGAGTGCGAAGTCCTGCGCAACGACGAGGTGGAGCTCTCCCACGCGCAGGACGGCTTCGACGGCGTCCTGCTCTCGCCCGGGCCGGGCTCGCCCGAACAGGCCGGGGTCTGCATCGACATGGTGCGGCACTGCGCCGCCACCGGGGTGCCGGTCTTCGGCGTGTGCCTCGGCATGCAGTCGATGGCCGTCGCCTACGGCGGGGTCGTCGACCGCGCGCCCGAGCTGCTGCACGGCAAGACCTCGCCCGTCACGCACGAGGGCAAGGGCGTCTTCGCCGGACTGCCCTCCCCGTTCACCGCGACCCGCTACCACTCGCTGGCCGCCGAGCCCGCCGACCTGCCGGCCGAGCTGGAGGTCACCGCGCGCACCGAGGACGGCATCATCATGGGGCTGCGGCACCGCGAACTGCCGGTCGAGGGCGTGCAGTTCCACCCCGAGTCGGTGCTGACCGAGCACGGCCACCTGATGCTCGCCAACTGGCTGGAGCAGTGCGGCGACAAGGGAGCGGTCGCGCGGTCGGCGGGACTCGCGCCGGTGGTGGGCAAGGCCGTCGCGTGACCGCCGGGTCGCCGTGGTTCCGGGCGACGAACCTCCCGGAGGAGGAGCCCGGGTCCGGTCAGTCCCGGCCGATACCGACGCCGGAACCCGTGGCGCCCCCGTACGAGGCCGAGACGGCCGTCTACGAGCCGATACCGGGCCCGGACGCGTTCCCGTCCCACCCGACGCCCGCAGTGCCCCAGACGGCCCACCAGGCCCCGTACGAGACGTACGCCACGGCGACCGAGACCTACGGCACGGAGCCGTTGCCGACGGAGACGTACGGCACGGAGTCGTACGGGACCTCCGACGGCTACGCGACCGGCGCGTACGACACCCCGGAGCAGCCCGAACCGGCGCACCGGCCCGAACCGGCGCCCCGGCCGGTGCCCGAGCCGGAGCCCGAGGCCGATGACCGGACGATGGCGCTCCGCACGGTCGAGGAGACCGGAGCCGCCACCACCGCCCCGCTGCCCGGCCCCGGCCGCGCCGAGCGCCGCCGTGCCGCCAAGCGCAAGGGGCGTGGCGCGCCCGAGCCGGCCGCCCCGGAGCAGCCCGCCGCCCCGCTCTCCCGCGTCGAGGCCCGCCGGGCCGCCCGCGCCGCGAAGGACAGCATCGGCGTCGTCCTCAGCCGCGTCGTCGGTGAACTCTTCATCAGCTTCGGCGTCGTGATGCTGCTGTTCGTCACCTACCAGCTGTGGTGGACGAACGTGCGGGCCGGCCAGGAGACCGACCAGGCCAAGAAGGAGATCGAGAACTCCTGGTCGCAGGGTCAGGACGACGCGCCGGGCGCCTTCGAGCCCGGCAAGGGCTTCGCCATCATGTACATCCCCAAGCTGGACGTCGTCGTCCCCATCGCCGAGGGCATCAGCAAGACCAAGGTCCTCGACAAGGGCATGGTCGGCCACTACGGCGAGGGCAAGCTCAAGACCGCGATGCCCGCCGACAAGCAGGGCAACTTCGCCGTCGCCGGGCACCGCAACACCCATGGCGAGCCGTTCCGTTACATCAACCGCCTGGAGCCGGGCGACCCGATCGTCGTCGAGACCCGCGACGCGTACTACACGTACGAGATGGCGAGCATCCTGCCGCAGACCTCGCCGTCGAACGTCTCGGTCATCGAGCCCGTGCCCCAGGGCTCCGGCTTCACCAAGCCGGGCCGGTACATCACGCTGACAACCTGCACGCCCGAGTTCACGAGCACGTACCGCATGATCGTGTGGGGAAAGCTGGTCGACGAACGCCCGCGCAGCAAGGGAAGGCCGGAAGCGCTCGTAGGCTGAGCCCCACTACCGAGACCAACCACACCTCGACGGGACGACCTAGTGGCACGTGCGCGCAACCGGATCGCCGGGATCATCAGCGTCTTCGGCGAACTCCTCATCACCGCGGGCCTCGTCCTCGGCCTCTTCGTCGTCTACTCCCTGTGGTGGACCAACGTCCTCGCCGACCGCGCCGCCGGCAAGGACGGCGACCAGGTCCGCGAGCACTGGGCCGACAGCGGTCCCGGCGCGCTCGACACCAAGGACGGCATCGGCTTCCTCCACGTGCCGGCGATGGGCGACGGCGAGGTGCTCGTGAAGAAGGGCACCGACACCGCGGTCCTCAACAACGGTGTCGCCGGCTTCTACACCGAGCCGCTCAAGTCCGCCCTTCCGCAGGACAAGCAGGGCAACTTCACGCTCGCCGCGCACCGCGACGGGCACGGCGCGAAGTTCCACAACATCCACAAGTTGAAGAACGGCGACCCGATCGTCTTCGAGTCCAAGGACACCTGGTACGTCTACAAGGTCTACAAGATCCTTCCGGAGACCACGAAGTACAACGTGGACGTCCTCCAGCCCGTCCCCGAGGAGTCCGGCAAGTCCAGGCCGGGCCGCTACATCACCCTGACGACCTGCACCCCGATGTACACCTCGGACTACCGCTACGTCGTGTGGGGCGAACTGGCCCGCACGGAGAAGGTCGACTCCCGGCGCACCCCGCCGGCGGAGCTGCGCTAGCGGGCGCTCCGGCCGAGCTCCGGCTCCCGGACGCGCGCTCCGGCCGAGCTCCGGCTCCCGGACGCGCGCTCCGGCCGAGCTCCGGCTCCCGGACGGGCGCTCCGGCCGACCCCCGGTTCCAGGACGCGCGTAAGCCCCGGCATCCAGGATGCCGGGGCTTACGTCACTCACGGGTGCGGGAGCCGGTCGTGGTTCAGTCGAACCAGCCGCCGCCGTTCTTCTCGGTCTTCACGTTGACCGTCTGGTTCGGCTGGCCCGGCGTGCCCGGCTGCGGGTCCTGCTCCTTGACGCGGGCGTTGCCGTCGGCCGGGCCGTCCACGTTGCCGAGCTGGTAGCCGAAGGCCGCGAGCGTCGCCCGGGCCTGGTCGAGGGTCATGCCCGTGACCGGCGGGACCGGCTGGCTCGTCTGCTGCGGGCCCTTGGAGACCTTCAGCGTGATCTGGACGTCCTTCGGCTGGTCCGAGTTGCCGTTCGGGCTCTGGCCGATGACCGTGCCGAGCGGCTGGTCGGAGTCCACGTCCTGGCGGGCGACGTTGGAGAAGCCGAGCGTCTGGAGCTGCTGCAGGGCGACGTCGTAGGTCCGGCCGGTGACGTCCGGCAGCTGCGACTTCTGCTTCTTCGCCACGGTGATCGTGACCTCGGAGTTCTTCTCCGCCTGCGAGCCGCCGTCGGGGCTCTGGCTCAGCACCCGGCCGGCCTCCTGGTCGGACTCCTCGTACTTCACGGTGACCTTGAAGCCCTTGGCGCGCAGCGTGTCCTCGGCACTCTGCTGCTGCTTCTCCGTGACGTCCGGCACCTCGACCTGAGGCGCGCCCTCGGAGACCACGACGGAGACCGTCTCGCCGACGTTCATCTTCGCCGTGCCGTCCGCCGCCGGGGTCTGGCTGCAGATCAGGCCCTTCGGCTGGTCGCAGCGCTGGGTGCCGGACTGCTGCACCTTCACCTGCGAGTTCTGCGCGAGGCCCTCGGCCTCCTTGAGCGACTTGCCGACGAACTGCGGCACCGGAACCTGGTCCGCGCCGTCCTTCGTGTCGAAGATCGAGCGGCTGATCAGGATCGCGCCGACGAGCACCAGGATGCCGGCCAGGACCAGCAGGATCGTCGAGGTGTTCGACTTCTTCTGGCGGCGGCGGTCCGGGCGGTCGTCGTAGCCGTAGCCGCCGTCGTCCGGGTTCATCGGCGGCAGCATCGCCGTCTGGGCGCCCATCGGGTCGGCCTGACGCAGCGCCGTCGTCGGCTGGTCCTCCGGCGGGTAGCCGCCGTAGCCGCCGTAGGCGACCGCGCCCATGGCGGCGGTCGCCGCGACCGGCTGGCCGTCGAGGCACGCCTCGATGTCCGCGCGCATCTCGTCGGCGGACTGGTAGCGGTAGTCGGGGTCCTTGACCAGCGCCTTCAGGACGATGGCGTCCATCTCGGGGGTGATCTCGGGGTCGAAGACGCTCGGCGGCTGCGGCTCCTCGCGCACGTGCTGGTACGCGACGGCGACCGGCGAGTCGCCGATGAACGGCGGCCGGACCGTCAGGAGCTCGTACAGCAGACAGCCGGTGGAGTACAGGTCGGAGCGGGCGTCGACCTGCTCGCCCTTGGCCTGCTCCGGGGAGAGGTACTGCGCCGTGCCGATCACCGCGGCGGTCTGCGTCATGGTCATGCCCGCGTCGCCCATGGCGCGCGCGATGCCGAAGTCCATGACCTTGACCTGGCCGGTGCGGGTCAGCATGACGTTCGCCGGCTTGATGTCACGGTGCACGATGCCGGCGCGGTGCGAGTACTCCAGCGCCTGCAGGATGCCGACGGTCATCTCCAGCGTGCGCTCGGGCAGCAGCTTGCGCCCGGAGTGCAGCAGCTCACGCAGGGTCGACCCGTCGACGTACTCCATCACGATGTACGGGATGGAGACCCCGTCGACGTAGTCCTCGCCGGTGTCGTAGACGGCGACGATCGCCGGGTGGTTCAGCGAGGCGGCGGACTGGGCCTCACGGCGGAACCGGGCCTGGAAGGACGGGTCGCGGGCGAGGTCGGCCCGCAGCGTCTTCACGGCGACGGTGCGGCCGAGCCGGGTGTCGTGGGCGAGGTACACCTCGGCCATGCCACCACGGCCGAGCACCGAGCCCAGCTCGTACCGGCCGCCGAGGCGACGCGGCTCTTCCATAGCTTCTCCAGCCCTCTCCGTCTGTCCCGACCGCACCCGTGTGTGGTCCGGCGGTGTGTGCTGTCCGCGCATACGCTACCGGCCGACGGAAGGCGCTTCGTCCGCCGACCGCCACCTGATACCCGACCGGTATCCGGCCGGGCCCCCGCCCGTGGTATCGGTCACGGCCCGGGTCGTGGCATCCGTCACGGCCCCGGTCCGGCCCGATCCCACCGGCCGGAAGATCAGCTCCTGCTCTTCAGTACCGCCTTCATCACGGCCTTCGCGATCGGGGCCGCCAGGCCGCCACCGCTGATGTCCTCGCGGTCCGTGCCCTCGGAGTCCTCGACGATCACGGCGACCGCGACCGGGGAACCCTGCGCGGTCTTCGCGTACGAGATGAACCAGGCGTACGGGCGCTTCGCGTTCCGCTCGCCGTGCTGGGCCGTACCCGTCTTGCCGCCGACCTTCACGCCGTCCATGTTCAGGTCGGCGTTGGCGCCGGTCCCGTTCTCGACGACGTTCTCCATCATTTCCTGGAGCTGCTGGGCGGTGCGCTGCGAGACCGGGCGGCTGAGCTCCTCCGGCTCGGTCTTCTTGATCAGGTCCACGTTCGGCGCGCGCAGCTCGTCGATCATGTACGGCTTCATCAGCTTGCCGTCGTTGGCGATCGCGGCCGTGACCATCGCCATCTGCAGCGGCGTGGTCGCCGTGTTGAACTGGCCGATCGACGACAGCGCGTTGCCACCGCGGTCGGCCTTCTTGTCGTAGACGGAGGCGGCGGAACGGACCGGCGTGAACTGCTCGGCGTTGAAACCGAACTTCTCCGCCATCTCCACCATCTTGTCCCGGCCGACGTCGTCACCGAGCTTGGCGAACACCGAGTTGCAGGAGATCCGCAGCGCCTCGTTCAGGCTGGCGTTGGCGCAGCCGTTGGCGTGGTTCTTCATGGGCACCCGGGAGAGCGGGATCTTCCAGCCCTCGGGGGTCTCCGTCGCCGCGTTGATGTCCGTGACCTTGCCGCTCTCCAGCGCCGCCGCGGCCGTGACGACCTTGAAGACGGAGCCGGGCGGGTAGATCTCGCGCAGGGCGCGGTTCAGCTTCGGCTTGTTCTTGTCCTTCTCCAGCGCCTGCCAGGCCTTGGCGTCCGCGTCGTGGTAGCCGGCGAAGGAACCCGGGTCGTACGACGGGGTCGAGGCGAGCGCGAGGATCTTGCCGGTCGACGGCTCGATGGCCACGACCGCGCCCGTCTTGTTGCCGAGCCCCTTGAACGCGGCCTTCTGCGCGGCCCCGCTCAGGGTGGTGACGACGTCGCCGCCCTTCTTCTGCTCGCCCGTGAACATGGCCATCGTGCGGTCGAAGAACAGCCGGTCGTCGTTGCCGGTGAGGATGCCGTCCTCGATCTTCTCGATCTGGTTGGCGTCGAAGGCCTGCGAGGCGTAACCGGTGACCGGCGCCCACATGGGGCCGTCGATGTACGTCCGCTTGTACTTGTAGAACACGTCCTTCGAGTCGACGGAGCCGGTGATCGGCTTGCCGTCGACGATGATGTTGCCGCGCTCGTGAAGGTAGCGCTCGATCGTGACGCGCTTGTTCTTCGGATGGGCGTTCAGCTCGTCGGCGCGGACGTACTGCAGCCAGTTGTCCCGCACCAGCAGGGCGAGGACGAGCAGGCCGCAGAAGATCGCGACGCGGCGCAGCGGCTTGTTCACGGACGGACCACCTGCGTCATCTCGGCGTCGGGGTTCGGGGCGGGGGAGGGCGCGGGGCGGCGCGCGGTGTCGCTGATCCGGATCAGGACGCCGATCAGCGCCCAGTTCGCGATCACGGACGAACCACCGTAGGCGAGGAACGGCATCGTCATACCGGTCAGCGGGATGAGACCCATGACACCGCCGGCGACGACGAACACCTGCAGCGCGAAGGCGCCCGACAGGCCCATCGCGAGCAGCTTGCCGAACGGGTCGCGGGCCGCGAGCGCGGTGCGCACACCGCGCTCGATGATCAGGCCGTAGAACAGCAGGAAGACCATCACACCGGTGAGGCCGAGCTCCTCGCCGACGGTGGCGAAGATGAAGTCGGAGTTGGCGGCGAAGCCCACCAGGTCGGAGTTGCCCTGGCCGAGGCCCGTGCCGAGGATGCCGCCGGAGCCGAACGACATCAGCACCTGCGTCATCTGGTCGCAGGCCATGGCCATGTTCGAGCCCTCGGGAGCGGTCTTCAGACACTCGAAGGGGTCAAGCCAGGCCGCCACACGGGACTGGACGTGGGAGGCGGTCGAACCGACGACGACCGCGCCGGCCGTGGACATCAGCAGACCCATGACGACCCAGCTGGTCCGCTCCGTCGCCACGTACAGCATGATCACGAACATGCCGAAGAACAGCAGCGAGGTGCCGAGGTCGTTCTCGAACACCAGGATGAGCAGGCTGATCGCCCAGATCGTGAGGATCGGACCCAGGTCACGGCCACGCGGCAGGTACAGGCCCATGAACCGGCGGCTGGCCAGCGCCAGCGCGTCCCTCTTCACCATCAGATAGCCGGAGAAGAACACGGCGAGGACCAGCTTGGCGAACTCACCGGGCTGGATCGAGAAACCGCCGACGTTGATCCAGATCTTGGCGCCGAAGACATCCGCGCCCAGACCCGGCACGAGCGGCAGCAGCAGCAGGACGAGGGCCGCCGCCATCGAGATGTACGTGTAGCGCTGCAGCACCCGGTGGTCCTTCAGGAGCAGCAGCACGCCCACGAACATGGCGATGCCGATCGCCGAGTACATCATCTGGTTCGGCGCGTCGGGGCTGAACGTCTTGTAGCGGGCGATGATGCGCGGCGACTGGTCGAGGCGCCAGATCAGCACCAGGCCCAGACCGTTCAGCAGGGTCGCCAGCGGCAGCAGCAGCGGATCCGCGTACGGGGCCCACTTGCGCACCACCAGGTGCGCCACGCCCGCGAGCAGCGTGAGGCCCGCCCCGTACCCGAGCATGCCCGGCGGCACCTTGCCGTCGATCGCCAGACCGACGTTGAGGTACGCGAACACCGGGATCGCGACGGCGAACGCGAGCAACGCCAGCTCGGTGTTGCGGCGGCTCGGCGCCTCGATGGCGCCGATGGTGGTCGTGTTGGTGACAACGCTCATGGTGGTGAAAGGCCCCCTACGGGTCTGCTTACTGCTTGCCGCAGTTCGAGGCCAGCTTCTGCTCCTCCGAGGACAGGGTGGGTCCAGGGGACGGCGCGGCCGTGGTGGGCTTGGGGTTCGGCGACGCGGCGCCCTCCGAAGGCGGCGGCGTGCTCGCCTTGTCGGCGGCGGCCGCGGCGGCCTTCTGACGCTGCTCGGTCTTCTTGCAGGCCGAGGCCTGCAGCGCGAGCTCGGAGATCTTCGTCTGCGCCTTGTCGAGGCTGCCGCCCGCGATCGTGTCCTCGACCTGCTTGCGCTGGTACGCCGGCAGGTACTTGAGTTCGATCTCGGGGTGGTCCTTCTCGACCTCCGAGAGCTTCACCCAGGCGAGGTCCTGGCTGATGCCCCGGTACAGCGCCACGTGCTCGTCCTTCGACCCCACGTAGTACTGCGTCTGCGTCCAGCGGTACCCGCCGTACAGGCCGCCGCCGATCACGCCGAGGGCCAGGAGCAGGAAGAAGGAGCGCTTCAGCCACTTGCGGCCGGTGCGCGGCTTCACGAAGTCGTCGTCCGCGTACGAGCCGAACGAGCCCTGCGGCGGCATCCCGCCGTAGCCGTGGTCGTCGCCGCTGCCGGGCGGGCCGAAGCCCCCCGCCGGCGGCTGCTGGTGCGGGGCCGGCCGGCCGAGACCGGAGGCGCGGCCCGCGGGCGTGTGCATCGCGCCGCCGTCGTGCGGCTGGGTCTGGTTCTCGGCGACCGCGCCCACGATGACCGGGGTGTCGCTGAGGTGCCCCGCCAGGGTGTCGCCGCCGTCGACGTCGAGGACGTCCGCGACGATCACCGTGATGTTGTCCGGGCCGCCGCCGCGCAGCGCGAGCTGGATCAGCTCCTGCACCGTCTCGTGCGGGCCCTGGTAGCTGGCGAGGGTCTCCTCCAGCGTCTGGTGCGACACGACGCCCGACAGGCCGTCGGAACAGACCAGATAGCGGTCGCCGGCCCGCACCTCGCGGATGGAGAGATCGGGCTCCACGTGGTCGCCGCTGCCGAGGGCGCGCATCAGCAGCGAGCGCTGCGGATGGGTGGTCGCCTCCTCCTCGGTGATGCGGCCCTCGTCCACCAGCCGCTGCACCCAGGTGTGGTCCTGCGTGATCTGCGTGAGCACGCCGTCCCGCAGCAGATAGGCGCGCGAGTCGCCGACGTGCACCAGGCCGAGGCGCTGGCCCGTCCACAGCAGGGCGGTGAGCGTCGTGCCCATGCCCTCCAGCTGCGGGTCCTCCTCGACCATCATCCGCAGCTGGTCGTTGGCGCGCTGCACCGCCGTACCGAGCGACGTGAGGATGTCGGAGCCGGGGACGTCGTCGTCGAGCGTCACCAGGGTCGAGATCACCTCGGACGAGGCCACCTCACCGGCGGCCTGGCCGCCCATGCCGTCGGCGATCGCGAGCAGCCGCGGACCGGCGTAGCCCGAGTCCTCGTTGCCCTCGCGGATCATGCCCTTGTGCGAGCCCGCGGCGAAACGCAGTGAAAGACTCATGCCCACCTGCCCTGTCGGCGCCGCCTCGGGGTGCCGCCGGTCTCGAGCCACACTGCCCACCCTCCGGTCGGGAGCCCGTACCCGCCCTGGCCCGCTGCCCGGGCTGCCGCGCGGTCCTCGGGGCGGCCCTTCGTGGGGGCCGTCCCGGCGCGCTCGCTCCGCTCGCGCTTACTCATGATGTAGCACTACTTCCGAAGCTCGATGACGGTCTTGCCGATGCGGATCGGCGCGCCCAGCGGAATCGGTGTGGCGGTGGTGAGGCGGGTCCGGTCGAGATACGTGCCGTTCGTGGACCCGAGGTCCTCGACGATCCACTGACCGTCCCGGTCCGGGTAGATCCTGGCATGCCGGCTGGACGCGTAGTCGTCGTCCAGCACGATCGTCGAGTCGTGCGCCCGGCCCAGCGTGATCGTCTGGCCCTGCAGGGCGACCGTCGTGCCGGTGAGGGTGCCCTCGGACACCACGAGCTTGGTCGGGGCGCCGCGGCGCTGCCGCCCGCCCCCGCTCGGCGCCTGCTGGCCGCCCCGCTGCTGCGGCGGCGCGGCGGCCTGGCGCGCGCCCTGCTGCGCGGCGCGCCCCTCCTGGCGGCGCGAACCGCGCTGGGTGACCCGCGTGCCGAACAGGTCGCTACGAATGACCTGGACGGCCACGATGACGAACAGCCACAGAACGGCCAGGAAACCCAGCCGCATGACCGTCAGGGTCAGCTCTGACATTGCCCCCGCTTCACCCTTCGGCTTGCCGGTAAACGATGGTGGTGCTGCCCACGACGATCCGCGAGCCGTCGCGGAGCGTAGCGCGGGTGGTGTGCTGCCCGTCCACCACGATGCCGTTGGTGGACCCGAGATCCGTGATCGTCGAGGGCGTTCCGGTCCGGATCTCGCAGTGCCGGCGCGAGACGCCGGGATCGTCGATCCTCACGTCCGCGTCGGTGCTGCGGCCGAGGACCAGGGTCGGGCGGGAAATCTGGTGACGGGTGCCGTTGATCTCGATCCAGCGGCGGACCTGACCGCCGCCGCCCGGCATCGGCGCGGGGCCGGGGCGTCCGGCGGCGGGCGCCGTGGGACGGTGAACCGGGGCCGCCGGAGCGCCCGGCGGCGGGGCCGCGGGCATCGGCGGGGCGCCGGCCGGCGGGTAGCCGTAGCCGCCACGGGCCTGCTGCTGGCCCTGGCCGGGGTGCTGCGGGTGGCCGGCGGGCGCCTGCGGCTGTGACGAACTCGACGCGAGCGTTCGGCTGCGCACCCGGTACAGACCGGTGTCGAGGTCGTCGGCCTTCTCCAGATGGACCTTGATCGGGCCCATGAAGGTGTACCGCTGCTGCTTGGCGTAGTCCCTGACCAGGCCGGCCAGCTCGTCGCCGAGCTGGCCCGAGTAGGGGCTGAGGCGCTCGTAGTCCGGCGCGCTCAGCTCCACGATGAAGTCGTTGGGGACGACGGTCCGCTCACGATTCCAGATCGTCGCGTTGTTGTCGCACTCGCGCTGGAGCGCGCCGGCGATCTCGACGGGCTGGACCTCGGACTTGAAGACCTTGGCGAAGGTGCCGTTGACCAGACCTTCGAGTCGCTGCTCGAACCGCTTCAGGACTCCCATGGGGCACCTCCTCCGTCGTTGTCGTCCTGGTACTGCTTACTGATCGTATCCACGCGTCGGGAAATCGGCTGGTTCCCCTTCTCTGCCCTGTGGACGAGTGTCACCTCTCACAGACCTTCCGCAGTCCCATCCGCAGTTCCGTGGCCGGGCTTCCTCCACGGATCGTAGAGGCGGCCTGCGGACAGTGTCCCGCACCCGCGAGCGGAGCAGGAGGGCCCCATGCGTCACTGCCACCCTTCGACGGTTCTTCGGCCGGGCTCGACTCGGATGCGAAGACACCCCAGCGCTGCTCCTTGCCGCGCTTCGGCCGCTCTTCCTCCGTCCCGTGCGTCCCTGCTCGCGTGCCTTCCGTATGTCCCCGCTCCCGTGCTCGCCCCGCTTCTGCCCGACCGCGTGCCCCCTCCCGCCGGCACCTCGGCCCTCTGACGCCTCGTCCCCCTCTCTCCTCGTCCGCCGAGGAGGCGTCGAAACAACGGATGTGAATCCACCGTCTGCGACGTGCTAATCTTCAGATGTCGCCAGGCGAACGAACCGAAAGGGGAGGGAGCCGGGAGACCACCCAATGCGCGGGTGGCGGAATAGGCAGACGCGCTGGATTCAGGTTCCAGTGCCCGCAAGGGCGTGGGGGTTCAACTCCCCCCTCGCGCACCGACGAAACGGTCGGCATCGTAGTCACGATGCCGACCGTTTCTCATTTCCCGCGGTCCCGTTCCCGTTCCCGTTCCCTTGTCCTCCGCCCACGGACCACCGAGGATCGGCACCATGAACAGCACCTCGTCGCCCTTCCCCGATCGGATCGAGCTCAGGGGCGAAGGCCTCGTCCTGCGCGACTGGACGGAGGCGGACCTGTCGGCGATGCCGGATCTGTTCGACGACCCCGACGTCGCCTACTGGACGCCGATCGTCTCCCCCTTCGACGAAGCGGCCGCGCGCGCACGGCTGGTTCGGGACCGGCAGCTGCGGGCGGAGGGCACGACCATCCTGCTCGCCATCACCACGGACGGCTCCGCGCCGCTCGGAGAGGTGATGCTGCGCCGCTCGCCCGAGGGCACGGAGATCGGCTACGCGGTCGGCCCGGCGCACCGCGGGCAGGGGCTGGCCGCGCGGGCGGTACGGGTGATCGCCGCCTACGCCTTCGAGGAACTGGGCGCGGACCAGGTGATCCTGGAGCTCGAGGCCGAGAACGCGGCCAGCGTCGCCGTGGCCACCAAGGCCGGATTCAGCCTGCTCGACGTCCTGCCGATCGAGGGCGAGGAGAAGGGCCGGCCCTTCGTTCTGCAGACATGGGGCCTGCGGCGGGCGTCGTGAGGCCGGCCGCAAGGCGGGTGGAAGCTTCGTAGGTCCGGCGGGCGGGCGACCTTCGTCGATGCGGTGAGAGACGAAAGAGGACGGCGGCCGGGTGGTGGCGGACCCTATCGTGCGAGCGTGGAAGCTCCTTCGAAGATCGGGACCGCCGGGACGCGGCTGGTGACGCTGCTCGGCGACGGGTGGCGCTGGTTCGCCGTGCCGGGGCAGTGGTCGCGGCGCAGGACCGCGGGCGAGCTCGTGGTCGCCGTCGTCATGGCGCTGCTCGGCGCCGGCACCCAGGACCTTCTCGGCCGTGACGGCTGGGTGCTGGCCGTGGTCGCCGTCGGCTCGGCCGTGCTGTGGCTGCTGCGGCGCCGGCTGCCCGCGACCGTGCTGGTCGTCACGTCGCTGCTGACGCCGTTCGCCCCGGGCTTCCTGGCGCTGCTGATCCTCATCGGCTGGTCGGCGGGCCGCTACATCGCGGGCGCGGGCCGCGCCCTCGCCGCGTTCACCGCCGCGTACGTGCTGAATCTGGCGGCCACCGTGGCCGAGGCGTGGGACCAGCACCGGATGCTGACGGTCGCGTTCATCTCCACCCTGTACTTCCTTGCCACGACGCTCGCGCCGGGCCTCGCCAACCGCTACTGGACCCAGCGCCGGACCCTGCTGCACGCGCTCCAGGAGCGCAACGTCCAGCTGCTGCGGGAGCGGGCGATGGTCGTGGGGCAGGCGCGGATGCGGGAGCGGCAGCGCATCGCCCAGGACATGCACGACAGCCTCGGCCACCAGCTGGCACTGATCTCCGTGCACACCGGAGCCCTCGAGGTGGACCCGCATCTGACCGACCGCCAGCGCGAGGCGGTGGCCGTGCTGCGGAACGCGTCCGTGGACGCCATGCACGAACTCCGCGAGGTCGTCGGCATCCTGCGGGACGGCGTGGCGGCCCCCGACGAGGGGCCGGGCGGCCCCGTCGCGCCGCCGGGCGACGAGACGGGGCGGGCGGCGCGGGGGACCGCCGGCATCGAGGGGCTCGTCGCCGCCGCCCGGTCCGCCGGGACCGCCATCGGGCTGACCCGGCACGGCGACGCCCGGGCGCTCGCGCCGGCCGTCGACCACGCCGCGTACCGGATCGTCCAGGAAGGCCTGACGAACGCCTACAAGCACGCACCGGGCGCCCCGATCAGCGTCGAAGTGCGTTACGAGCCGGACGCGTTCGTCGTCGAGGTCCTCAACGAGGAGACCGCCGAACGTCCGACCGGGGTCGTCAGCGGCGGGCAGGGGCTCACCGGGCTGCACGAGCGGGCCCGGCTGGTCGGCGGGATCGTCCACGCCGGCCCGGCGGACGGCGGCGGCTTCCGGGTCGCGGGCGTCCTGCCGTACGGGGCGGTGGAGGCCGTGCCGTACGTGGACCCCTTCGCCGATCCGGGCCTCGACCCGAACGACGCGGGACGGACGCACGCCTCCGGCGCCCCGTACGCCGTTCCGCACGCCGCGCCGCCCGCTGTTCCCTACCCGACGCCGTTCGCCTGGCCGTACGCCGCGCCTTTCGTCGATGCGGCCGACGACTTCCGGCAGCAGTCGAAGAGGGGTCCGCGCCGCCACCGTGGTCAGGTCGCAGCCGGACCGTCCGGCTGGACCGTGACGGAGCGGGAGTTGGCGATGGCGATGCAGGCGGGCAGGGGCAGGAGCACCGGCGGCGGGATAGCGATCGGGTGCGGGATCGCGTTCGCCGCGCTCGTGCTGCTCCTGGTGGCCGGAGGCTTCGGAGTCTTCTTCATGATGAGCTCGCTGTCGGAAGGGATGATCGACCCCGCCGAGTACGACGCCGTCAAGGTCGGGCAGAGCGAGCAGGAGGTGCGCGACCGACTTCCTTCGGGCGACACCGTCGCCACGACCGGCCTGCACGGCAAGGGACCCAAGGAGCCCGAGGGTTCCAAGTGCCTCGTCCTGATGAGCTCGGCGACGGCGGACGACCTCGATGCCGAGCCCGTTTTCCGGTTCTGCTTCAAGGACGGCAAGCTGATCGAGAAGAAGTCGTACGACGTCGTGCGCTAGCCGGCCCGTCGTACCGGGAGCCGTTGGGGAGTGGCCGTGACTGGGGCAGGAGCCGGGACCGGGACCGGGGTCGGAGCGGGGGCGCGCACCGAGACCGGGGCGGGTGCTGGGGCGGGGCAGCGGATCAAGGTGGTGATCGCCGACGACGAGCCCTTGATCAGGGCCGGGATCCGGATGATCCTCACCTCCGACCCGGAGATCGAGGTCGTCGCCGAGGCCGTGAACGGCCGCGAGGCGGTCGACCTGGCGCGCGCCCACGCCGCGGACGTGGTGCTGCTCGACATCCAGATGCCCGTGCTCGACGGGCTCTCCGCCCTCCCCGAGCTGCGCCGGGCCGCGCCGTCGACGCGGGTGATCGTGCTCACCACCTTCGGCGAGCGGGAGAACGTGCTGCGGGCGCTGGAGCACGGCGGGGCCGGGTTCCTGCTCAAGGACACGGCGCCGGCCGAGCTGATCCGGGCCGTACGGGCCGCCGCCGCGGGCGACGCCTACCTCTCCCCCGCCGCCACCCGGCACGTCGTCGAGCAGCTCGCCTCCGGGCGGGAGGCGGCGCGCGCCGAGGAGGCGCGGGCCCGGCTGACCGCGCTCAGCGAGCGCGAGCGCGAGGTGCTGGCCCTCCTCGGGGAGGGCCTGTCCAACGCGGACGCGGGCCGGCGGCTGCACATGAGCGAGGCCACCGTGAAGACGTACGTGAGCCGGATCCTCGCCAAGCTGAGCTGCGAGAACCGGGTGCAGGCGGCGCTGCTGGCGCGGGACGCGGGCCTGTAGCGGCTACCGCTCGGGCCGGGGCCAGGAATCCCCGATGGGGGCGGGGAGACCCGTGTCGCCGGCGGCGTTGTAGCGGAGCAGGTAGGTCGCGAACGCGGCCAGGTCCTCGGCCGACCAGTCCTTGAGGCGCTCCTCGTACGCGGCGAGCCGGCTGGCCTGGGTGGAGGCGAGGACCTGCGTGCCCGCCTCGGTCGGGTGCAGCACCTGGACCCGGTGGTCGTCCGGGTCGGGCCGCCGCTCGACCAGGCCGAGCTTCTCCAGTGCCGCGACCTGGCGGCTGACCGTCGACTTGTCCAGCAGGTAGTGGGCCGCGAGATCCGTGGCCCGGCAGCCCTGCTGGTCGTCGATGTGGGCGAGAAGGGTGTACGAGACCAGCGGCAGCTCCGGATGGAGCCGGGCCGCGGCCGCCCGCGCCCGGCGGGCGAAGGCCGTCAGTTCCCGCTGGATGATGTCGAGAGAGCTCTCCCGCGCGCCGCCGCTCATGGTGCGCTCCTTGCTGCCGCGGGACGGGCGCCTGTGCCGCACCCTCCCTTTCAGTTGTATAGTACAACGGTTGTTTAGTTGTAAAAGCCAACCATGGAGGTTCAGGTGTCCGCAGGACCGCACACCAAGGGAGCATTGCGCCACGTCCTCGGGCACCTGCTCACCCCGCTGCTCATGTGCCTCGGCATGGGCCTCGCCTACCTCGGCGCCTTCCACGCCCCCGAGCCGCACGACCTGCGCGTCGACATCGTCGGCTCCGGACCACGCGCCCAGATCCTCGCCCAGACCCTCCAGGACAAGGGCGCCGGCGCCCTCGACGTCCGCACCGTCCCCGACCGCGCCACCGCCACCGCCGCCCTGCGCGACCGCTCCACCTTCGGCGCCTACCTCCCCGACGGCGCCGCCCCCGAACTGCTCGTCGCCTCCGCCTCCTCCGACACCAGCGCCATGGCCGTCGAGAAGGTCTTCACCAAGGTCGCCGCCACCCAGGGCCGGCCGCTCAAGGTCACCGACGTCGCCCCGGTCTCCTCCGGCGACCCCACCGGCCAGGGCATCTTCTTCCTCCTCGTCGCCCTCAGCATCGGCTCCTACGCATCCGTCGCCGTCATCGGCGGCGCCGGCGCCGTCCTGCCCATGCGGATCCGAGCCCTGCTCGCCGCCGGCATGTCCCTCGTCGTCAGCCTCGTCGGGACCGTCTTCGCCGGACCCCTCTTCCACCTCGTCGACCACGGCCTCGGCGGCCTCTGGGCCATGTCGTGGCTCTACAGCGCCGGCATCCTGCTGATCGGCGTCGGACTCCACACCTTCCTCAAGCGCTGGACCACCCTCGGCGTCATGGTCCTGTTCGTGATGCTCAACTTCACCAGCTCCGGCGGCATCTACCGGCCCGAACTCCAGCCCGGCTTCTTCGGCTCCCTGCACGCCTTCTGGAACGGCGCCGGATACGTCGAAGGCGTCCGCGACCACGTGTACTTCGGCGGCCACGCCCTCGGCGGCAACCTCGTCGTCCTCACCCTCTGGCTCCTCGCGGGCGTCGCCCTGACCGTCACCGCCGGCCTCACCGAAGCCCGCCGCAGCACCCCGCCCACCACGGCGACCGCCCCGACCACGCCGACCCGGACGCGGGCGGAAGCGGAAGCGGAGATCGAGGAGGAGATGGAGGAGGAAATGGAGGAGGCGGTCGGCGTCTGACACCCCGAGAAGAGTTGTCCACAGGACGTTTTCCACAGGGGGAGACGGCGCGTGGCCCCGGCTGTACCGTCGTGACCCGTCGACGAAGTTG
Source organism: Streptomyces sp. NPDC053431 (assembly GCF_044544925.1). Classification (NCBI taxonomy): domain Bacteria; kingdom Bacillati; phylum Actinomycetota; class Actinomycetes; order Kitasatosporales; family Streptomycetaceae; genus Streptomyces; species Streptomyces sp. NPDC053431. The sequence goes on from NZ_JBITXX010000003.1 coordinate 292,878, forward strand.
ATGTTGGCGAACAGCGAACAGCGAACAGCGAACAGCGAACAGCGAACAGCGAACGGCGGGGGAGGGCGTCCCATGGACGACATCACGACAGCGGCGGTACCGGGACAGCGCGATCACACGACGGCGGACGGCGGCACGGCCCGCCTTCCGTACGTCCCCGGCTTCCTCCCCCGCGCCGCCGCAGAAGCCACCGCCGACGCCAAGCAGCGCGGCAAGCGCCTCCGGGACGACGTCCCCCGCGCCAAACAGGCCGCGCTCATCCCCCTGCCCGACCGCCCCGACGCCGCCCGTGCCGTCGAGGAGTCCAACCAGGGCCGCGTCCCCGAACTCACCCCCATCCGGGTCGGCCGCATGGCGGCCAGCCCCTTCGCGTTCCTCCGCGGCTCCGCCGGACTCATGGCCCACGACCTCGCCGGCTCCCCCGTCACCGGCATCGCCGCCCAGCTGTGCGGCGACGCGCACGCGGCCAACTTCGGCCTCTACGGCGACGCCCGCGGCCGGCTCGTCATCGACCTCAACGACTTCGACGAGACCGTCGTCGGCCCCTGGGAATGGGACCTCAAACGGCTCGCCACCTCCCTCGTCCTCGCCGGACGCGAAGCCGGCGCCGACGAGGACACCTGCCGGGCCGCCGCCTTCGACACCGTCGGCGCCTACCGGCGCACCATGCGCCTGCTCGCCCGGCTCCCCGCCCTCGACGCCTGGAACGCCATCGCCGACGAGGAACTCGTCTCCCACACCGACGCCCGCGACCTCATAGGCACCCTCGAACGCGTCTCGGCCAAGGCCCGCAACAACACCAGCGCGCGCTTCGCCGCCCGCTCTACCGAGGCCATACCCGAGACCGACGGCGGCGGACGCCGCTTCGTCGACGCACCGCCGGTACTGCGCCGCGTCCCCGACGCGGAGGCGGCGGCCGTCGCCGCCTCCCTCGGCCCCTACCTGGCCACCGTCTCCGAGGACCGTCTGCCGCTGCTCGCCCGCTACGCCGTCCACGACGTGGCCTTCCGCGTCGTCGGCACCGGCAGCGTCGGAACCCGCTCGTACGTGGTGCTGCTCCTCGACCACCGGGGCGAGCCGCTCGTCCTCCAGGTCAAGGAAGCCCGCCCCTCGGCGCTCCTGCCCTACCTCCCGGCCGCCGGCTTCACCACGCCGGCCGCCGGGCACGAAGGGCGGCGCGTGGTGCTCGGACAGAAGCGGATGCAGGTCGTCAGCGACATCCTGCTCGGCTGGACGACGGTCGAGGGCCGGCCCTTCCAGGTGCGGCAGTTCCGCAACCGCAAGGGCAGCGTCGACCCCGCCGCCCTCACCGCCGACCAGTTCGACGACTACGGCCGCATGACCGGCGCCCTGCTGGCCCGCGCCCACGCCCACAGCGCGGACCCGCGCCTGATAGCCGGCTACTGCGGCAAGAACGAGGAGCTCGACGAGGCCGTGGCGGCCTTCGCCGTCGCCTACGCCGACCGCACCACCGCAGACCACGCCGACCTCCTGTCAGCCATCCGCAGCGGGCGCATAGCGGCGGAACACGGCGTCTGACGCGGGGGCCGGCGCGGGCGTGGTGCGGTGGGACCCGCCCGGGCGTGGTGGGGTGGGGCTCTGCCCGGGCGTCGTGCCGTGGGGACCTGCACGCGTGCGGTGGGGGTCCTGGCCGGGTGCGGCGGGGACCTGTCCGGGTGAGGCGGGGTCCTGCCCGGGCACGGTGGGGACCTGCCCCGGGCGCGGCGAGGGGCAGCCTGCTCCCGCGCCTGGCGAGGCGGTTTCCGGGGGCTGAGGCCTGGCATGACGCATTTCGGCGAATGAGGGGGAGGGGTGGGGGGGGAGGGGGACCCCCCCGGACGCGTGAGCCGTAGGCTGGGTGGGGACGAGCCGGAACGAGGACGTGGACGGGCGTGACGTGAGCGTGGACCAGAGCGAGCGGCCTGAGGCGCGGCTTGATCAGGCGGTGCGGGTGGCCGAGCAGGCTCTGATCGAGTTCGAGATCGCGGTCGAGACCTTCCGGGTCGAGGTGGAGAACTTCTCCCGGCTGCATCACCAGAAGCTCGGCCCGATGTACGCGCGGCTCGACGAGCTGGACGCGCAGATCGCGGAGGCCAGGGCGGCGCGCACCGGGGATCCCGAGGATCTGCGACGGGCGCAGGAGGCGCGGGCGGCGGTCCTGCCGATGCCCGGCGTCGAGGAGCTGTTCCACGACTGGGTCGACTCCGACGGTCTGTCCCCCGAGGCCGCGGCGATGCTGACGGACCGGGCGGTGCAGCCGCCGAAGCGGGTGCGGCCGTCGGACGAGGTCCGCAAGCTGTACCGGGACCTGGCGCGCAAGGCGCACCCGGATCTGGCGCGGGACGAGGGCGAGCGTAAGCGGCGCGAGGAGTTCATCACGCGCGTGAACGCGGCCTACGCCCGTGGGGACGAGGGTCTGCTGCGGGATCTGTCCGAGGAGTGGGCGGCGGGGCCGGTGCCGGAGGTGCGGCTCAGCGAGAGCGAGGAGCTGTACGCGCGGCTCGAGTGGCTGGCGCAGCGCAAGGAGATGCTGGCGCTGGTCGCGCGGGAGCTCGAGGAGAGCGCGATCGGCGCGATGCTGCGGATGGCGCCGGACGATCCCGACCGGCTGCTGGAGGAGATCGCGGAGCAGCTGCTCGCGCAGGTCGCCGAGCGTGAGGCGGAGCTCGCCGGGCTCGTCGGGTAGGTCGTGTGCAGTAGTTTCGTGGGTGGTGCGCCCGTGAGCGGCGCGGAGTTTCAGAGAGAAGGCCAGGTCCATGAATTTCGCCCCGCTGCCGTCCGTCGACGCGGCTTCCGTGCCGGCCGATGCTCTGGTGCTGGACGTGCGTGAGGACAACGAGTGGGCGGCGGGTCATGTCGAGGGCGCGCTGCACGTTCCGATGAGTGATTTCGTGGCGCGGTTCGGTGAAGTGACCGAGGCCGTGGCGGAGGGCCGTCGGGCGTTCGTGATGTGCCGGGTGGGTGGTCGTTCGGCGCAGGTCACGCAGTACCTGGTGCAGCAGGGCATCGACGCGGTGAACGTCGACGGTGGCATGGTGGCCTGGGAGGGTGCCGGGCGTCCGATGGTGACGGACGACGGCAGCCCCGCGTTCGTGCTCTAGTTCCTGCGGCGGTCCGGGCCGGGCCGGGCTGGGCCGGGTGTGTGCCGGGCCGGGCCGGGCTGGGCCGGGTGTGTGCCGGGCCGGGCCGGGCTTGTCAGGCGAGGGGGTGGGCGGCCAGGAGGTCGCCCAGTTCTTCTTCGTGCCGGGCGGCGGGGCCGAGGGAGAGTTCCAGGTGTTTGGCCCAGGCGTGGTACCGGTGCAGGGGATAGTCGGTGTCGGCGCCGAAGCCGCCGTGGAGGTGCTGGGCGGTCTGGACGACGCGGCGTACGCCTTCCGCGGCCCAGATCTTGGCGACGGCGATGTCTCCGGCGGCCGGGAGTGCTCCGGTGGTGTCGGTGGTGATGCGCCAGGCGGCCTGCCAGAGGGTGACCTCCATGGCGCGGAGGTCGATGTAGCGGTCGGCGGCCTGGACGGCGACGGCCTGGAAGGTGGCCACGGGGTGGCCGAACTGTTCGCGTTTGCCGGTGTACTGGCTGGTCATGCCGAGGACCTGTTCGCCGAGGCCGAGGGCGAGGGCGCAGGTTCCGGTGGCGAGGAGTGCGTGGAGCCGTTCCCAGGTGCCTTCGGTGTCGATGACGTCGGCGTCGTCGAGGTGGACGTCGTCGAGGTGGAGCTCGGCGAGGAGTTCGCCGTGGGTGGCGTACTGGTCGGCCAGGGTGAGTCCGGCGTGGGCGCGGGGCAGTAGGGCGAGGACGGTGCGGCCGTCGGGGGTGTGCGCGGGGACGGCGATGCGGTCGGCCTGGTGGGCCCAGGGGACGGCGCTGGTGTGGCCGTCGAGGGTCCAGCCGGTGGTGTCGCGGCGAGCGGTGACGGCGAGGGGGGCCGGGTCGTGGCCGGTACGGCCGTGGGCGGCGGCGGTGAGGACGAGTTCGCCGCGGGTGACGCGGGGGAGCAGGGCGTCGGCGGTGGCGGCGGGGGCGTGGTGCTGGATGGTGAGGGCGACGGCGCAGGTTTCGAGGAGGGGGACGCGGGCGAGGGCTCGGGCGGATTCGCGCAGGACGAGGCAGAGCGCGATGGGGTCGAGTCCGGAGCCGCCGTGGGCGGGGTCGAGGACGAGGCCGAGCAGGTCGGTGTCGGCGAGGCGGGCCCAGAGGGCGCGGTCGAGGTCGTCGGCGACCGCGCCCGGGACGAGGGCGGGGCTGGGTACCTGGTCGGGTGCGACGCCGGCGAAGACGGCCTTGGCCGTTTCGGCGGCCGCCTGCTGCTCTTCGGTGAAGGTGAAGTCCACTGTCCTGCCCCTCCCTGCCGTGCCCGCTGCTGTCTGACGGACCGTCAAGATAGAACAGGTTCTAGCGGAAGGGAATGGGCGGGCCCGCAGCCGTCAGCGGTCGAAGTCGAGCTCGACCTCCGGTGTGGCGGGGTGGGACTGGCAGGCCAGGACGTAGCCGGCGTCGGTCTCCTCGGGCTCCAGCGCGAAGTTGCGGTCCATGCGGACCTCGCCGGAGACGAGGAAGGCGCGGCAGGTGCCGCACACGCCGCCCTTGCAGGCGTACGGGGCGTCCGCCCGGGCGCGCAGCACGGTGTCGAGGAGCGTCTCGCCGCGCTGGACGGGCCAGTTGCCGGACCGGCCGTGCAGGGTCGCGGTGAGGGTGGCCTGGGCGGGGGCGTCCGCGGCGGCGGCCGGCGCGGGGGCGGAGCCGTCGTCGACGTGGAAGATCTCCTGGTGGACGCGGGCGCGGTCGACGCCGAGTCCGCGCAGGGCCTGTTCGGCGCTCTGCACCAGGCCGAAGGGGCCGCACAGGAACCAGCCGTCGATCTCGCCGACGGGGAGGAGCGCGGGAAGCAGGCCGGTGAGCCGTTCCGCGTCGAGTCGTCCGGAGGGGAGTCCGGACTGCTGCTCCTCGCGGGAGAGGACGGTGACCAGCTGGAAGCGGTCGGGGTAGCGGTCCTTGAGGTCGGCGACCTCGTCGAGGAACATCGTGGAGGCCGCGGTGCGGTCGCTGCGGACCAGGCAGAACCGTGCCTCGGGCTCCCGGGCGAGGAGGGTGGCGGCCATCGACAGGACCGGGGTGATGCCGCTGCCGCCGACCACGGCCGCGAAGTGTCCGGGGCGCGGGTCGAGGACGAAGCGGCCCATGGGTTCCATGACCTCGACGAGGTCGCCGACGGCGAGCTCCTTGAGGGCGTAGGTGGAGAACTCCCCGCCGTCGACGTGCCGGATGCCGACGCGCAGGACCGGGGTCTCTCCTTCGGCGGCGGCCGGGGCGCAGATCGAGTACGTGCGGCGGATCTCGGTGCCGTCGGGGGCGGTGCGGCGCAGGGCGAGGTGCTGGCCGGGGGTGTGCCGGTAGCTCTCGACGAGCTCGTCCGGGACCGCGAAGGTGACGGCCACGGAGTCGTCGGTGAGCTGCTCGACCTCGCTCACGCGGAGCGGATGGAACCCGGCCCGTCCGGGGCTCTGGGACGGCATCTACAACTCCTTGAAGTGGTCGAACGGTTCGCGGCAGGACGCGCAGCGGCGCAGTGCCTTGCACGCGGTGGAGGAGAAGCGGCTGAGCAGCTCGGTGTCGGTGGAGCCGCAGTGGGGGCAGCGGATCGCCAGGGTGAGCGCGACGGGTCCGCCGGCCGGGCCCTGGGGGCGGGGCGGCGCGATGCCGAACTCGGCGAGCTTGCGGCGTCCTTCGGCGGTGATGTCGTCGGTCGACCAGGCGGGGCTGAGGACGGTGACGACGGAGACCTCGGGTATGCCGTGGTCGTGCAGGGCGCTCTCGATGTCGGAGGACATCGCCTCGATCGCCGGGCAGCCGGTGTAGGTCGGGGTGAGTTCGACCTCGACGCGGCCGGGGCCTTGGACGTGGACGCCGCGGACGACGCCGAGTTCGGCGAGGGTGAGGACGGGCAGCTCGGGGTCGGGGACGGCGCCGGCGATCCGGGCCAGCTCCTCTTCGAGGGCGGTCGGGGCGGCGGTCACCATGACGCACCCGGGTGGCTGCGGTGCAGGTGCTGCATCTCGGCGAGCATGCGGCCGAAGGACTCGGTGTGCAGTCCCTGGCGGCCGGCGCCCGCGCTCCAGGCGCCGGTGCGCGGCCCGGTGGGGACGGTGAGCGTCGCCTTGCCGAGGACGGCGGTCACGGAGTCGAGCCAGGCACGCTCCATGGTCTCGGTGTCGACGTCGAGGCCGTCGAGGGGCTGGAACAGCTCGCCGGTGTAGCGCCACAGGGCGTCGCAGGCCTGCTGCATCCGCCGGTGGCTCTCCTCGGTGCCGTCGCCAAGGCGCAGGGTCCAGTGCTCGGCGTGGTCCTGGTGGTAGGCGACTTCCTTGACGGCCTTGCCGGCGAGTCCGGCGAGCGGGCTGTCGCCGGTGGCCAGCTGCCCGTACAGGAGGTGCTGATAGGTGGAGAAGTACAGCTGCCGGGCGATGGTGTGGGCGAAGTCGCCGTTGGGCTGCTCGACGAGCTGGCAGTTGCGGAAGGCGCGTTCCTCGCGGAGGTAGGCCAGTTCGTCCTCGTCGCCGACGAGGGAGAGCAGGATGCGGGCCTGGCCGAGGAGGTCGAGCGCGATGTTGGCGAGGGCGACCTCTTCCTCGAGGACGGGGGCGCTGCCGGCCCACTCCCCGAGTCGCTGGGCGAGGACGAGGGCGTCGTCGCCGAGGGCGAGCCTCGCGGCCGGGACGGCGGTGGTGGTCGGGCCGGTCACAGGTGCTTCACCCCGTCCGGGATCTCGTAGAAGGTCGGGTGGCGGTAGGGCTTGTCCGCGGACGGCTCGAAGAAGGGGTCCTTCTCGTCGGGCGAGGAGGCGGTGATCGCGGTGGAGGGGACCACCCAGATCGACACGCCCTCGTTGCGCCGGGTGTAGAGGTCGCGGGCGTTGCGCAGGGCCATCTCGGCGTCCGGGGCGTGCAGGCTGCCGGCGTGGGTGTGGGACAGTCCGCGGCGCGAGCGCACGAACACCTCCCACAGCGGCCATCCGTCGGTGGTCATGCGCGTGCCTCCCCGTTCTTCTCGTGCTGTCCGCCGTTCTGTCCGGCGTGCTTCTCCGCGTAGGCCGCGGCGGCGTCCCTGACCCAGGCGCCGTCCTCGTGCGCCTGGCGGCGCTTGGTGAGCCGCTGCTCGTTGCAGGGGCCGTTGCCCTTGAGGACGTCCCAGAACTCGGCCCAGTCGATGGGGCCGAAGTCGTAGTGCCCGCGCTCCTCGTTCCACTTCAGGTCGGGGTCGGGGAGGGTGAGGCCGAGGGTCTCGGCCTGCGGGACGGCGATGTCGACGAAGCGCTGGCGCAGCTCGTCGTTGGAGTGGCGCTTGATCTTCCACGCCATCGCCTGGGCGGAGTGGGTCGACTCGTCGTCCGGCGGGCCGAACATCATCAGCGAGGGCCACCACCAGCGGTTCACCGCGTCCTGGGCCATCGCGTGCTGCGCCTCGGTGCCGCGGGAGAGCGCGAGCAGCGCCTCGTACCCCTGGCGCTGGTGGAACGACTCCTCCTTGCAGACCCGGACCATCGCCCGTGCGTACGGCCCGTAGGAGCAGCGGCAGAGGGGGACCTGGTTGGTGATCGCGGCGCCGTCCACGAGCCAGCCGATCGCGCCGACGTCGGCCCAGGTCAGCGTCGGGTAGTTGAAGATCGAGGAGTACTTCTGGCGGCCGGAGTGGAGCTTGTCGAGCAGCTCGTCGCGGCTGGCGCCGAGGGTCTCGGCCGCGCTGTACAGATACAGCCCGTGGCCCGCCTCGTCCTGGACCTTGGCCATGAGGATCGCCTTGCGCCGCAGGCTGGGCGCGCGGGTGATCCAGTTGGCCTCCGGCTGCATGCCGATGATCTCGGAGTGGGCGTGCTGGGCGATCTGGCGGATCAGGCCGGCCCGGTAGGGCTCGGGCATCCAGTCGCGGGGCTCGATGCGCTCGTCGGCGGCCACGGCGGCATCGAACACCGCTTCGAGGGCGGCTTGCGTCGCCGTCGAACCCGCTGTCCCTGTCGTCTCTGCCGTACCTGTGGTCATCGGACCCCCTACCGACCGATCGTTCGGTTGAATGACTTCAATGGTCGTTCGGCGGCCCGTATGGTGTCAACCTCTGTGGACAACTGCTTGGGCCGATGGGGAGCGGGGCGCGATGGACTCGTACGGCGACGGCACCGTCGGTGACGACGGACGCCTGAAGCGGCCCGAACGGGGCGAGGCGCCCGAACGCGCGGCCGATACGGCGCCGCGGACCGACGCGTCCGCCGAGACCGACGCGTCCGCCGGCGCCGAGGCAGACGACCCGCAGGCCGCAGGCGACGCCCCGCCCGTCCCCGAGCCCGGCCCCGTCGGCGAGCCCGGTCCCGTCCCCGAGCCCGGCCCCCTCCCCGCCCCCGTCCCCGGCCCGGACCCCGAGCCCGCCCCCGGGCGCCCCCGCCCCCAGACCGGGATCGCCGCGCTCTCCATGCCCTACCAGGTGGTCGCGGCCGTCGCCCTCGCTGTCGTCGGCGTCTTCGCCTGCGTCCACCTCGCGATGGTCTTCCTGCACGTCGCGCCCTCGAACACGCTGACCAAGCGGCACGGCGAGGCCGTCGACGACTGGGTCTATCCCGAGTTCGAGCAGAACTGGAAGCTGTTCGCCCCCAACCCGCTCCAGCAGAACATCTCCGTGGAGGTCCGGGCGGAGATCGCCGGAGCCGACGGCGGCCGCAGGACCACCGGCTGGATCGACCTGTCCGCCCAGGACACCGCACGCATCCGCGGCAGCCTCCTGCCCAGCCACACCGAGCAGAACGAGCTGCGCCGGGCCTGGGACTTCTACCTCAACTCGCACACCGACGACCACCGCCCCAACGGGCTGCGCGGCGAACTCTCCGAGAGGTACATGAGGCGGATCGTGATGCTGCGCCTCGACCCGGAGAAGCTCGGCGGATCCGTCGAGAAGATCCAGCTGCGCTCCGCCACCCGGGCGGTGCCGCCGCCCGCGTGGAGCACCGAGAAGGCGGACACGGAGCCGGCCTTCCGTACCTGTCCCTGGTGGCGGATCACCGCCGCCGACCGGCCCGCCGGGGCCACCGTGGAGGCGGCCCGATGAGCCACACCCCCGCCGCCGAGCGGCCCCGCGTCCCCTTCGACCGGCGGCTCGCCGCCGCCGTCCAGAAGGTCACGGCGAACGCCCTCGGCCCCCACCAGACGGCGATCGTCCGGATCGGCTTCTCGCTGACCTGGCTGCTGTTCCTGCTGCGCGAGTGGCCCCACCGACTGGAGCTGTACGGCCCCGACGGCCCCTGGTCCTGGGACATGGGCCGGCGGCTGATCGCCGACAACCGCGCCTTCAGCGTGCTGATGTGGTCCGACGGGCGGCTCTGGTTCGAGCTCGTCTACGGCCTCGCCGTGCTCTCCGCGGTGCTGCTGCTGCTCGGCTGGCACACGCGGGCCGTCTCGGTGGTCTTCATGGCCGGGGTGCTGTCGCTGCAGAATCGCTCCATCTTCATGGGCGACGGCGGCGACAACGTGGTCCATCTGATGTCGGTCTACCTCGTCCTCACCCGCTGCGGGCAGGTCTGGTCGCTCGACGCCCGGCGCGCGGCCCGCGGCCGCGGCGAGGACGGCCCCGTCGGGCCGCTGCTGTGGACGGTGCTCGGCGGCTTCCTGATGGCGGCGACCTACTTCTCCGGCAGGACCGGTGAGTGGTGGCTGCTGGTGCTGCTGTGCGTGCTGTGGCTGGGGCAGGGGCTGTGGTGGCTGGTGCGCCGCTACGCCTCCGACGAGCCGCGCGTCCTCCTCGACGTCCTCGCCAACCTCGTCCACAACGCCACCCTCGTCGTGATCATGGCCGAGGTCTGTCTGATCTACGCCACCGCAGGCTGGTACAAGATCCAGGGCTCGCGCTGGCAGGACGGCTCGGCGCTGTACTACCCGCTCAAGCTGGACTACTTCTCCCCCTGGCCGGCCCTGTCCGACCTGCTGGGGTCGAGCGGGATCATGGTGCTGCTGCTGACCTACGGCACGGTGATCGTGCAGGTCGCCTTCCCCTTCACGCTCTTCCATCGCAAGGTCAAGAACGTGCTGCTCGCGATGATGATGCTGGAGCACGCCGGCATCGCCGTGCTGCTCGGGCTGCCGTTCTTCTCCCTCGCGATGATCGCCGCCGACGCCGTCTTCCTGCCCACCGTCTTCCTGGTGTGGCTGGGCGCGCGGGTGGCCCGGGGCCGGGACCGGGTCCTCGGCCGGGACCGGGCTGCCGCGGGGGCGGCGGAGCCGGTCCGTTCGGGTGAGGAGCCGAGCCCCCGTACCCTCGTCGGGTGAGCACCACCGAAGAGAAGCCCGGATCCGTCGAGGGCGGCGAGCCGATCCAGTACGACGAGGGGTTCGGCACCGAGATCGGCGTCGGGCCGCACCCGGAGCCCTGGCCGGGGGACGAGCGCTACGACCCCGAGCTGCTGGCGGGCGGCGACCGGCGCAATGTCGTCGACCGCTACCGGTACTGGACGCGGGAGGCGATCGTCGCCGACCTGGACACCCGCCGCCACGACTTCCACGTGGCGGTGGAGAACTGGGGTCACGACTTCAACATCGGCTCGGTGGTGCGGACGGCCAACGCCTTCCTCGCGAAGGAGATCCACATCGTGGGCCGGCGGCGCTGGAACCGGCGCGGCGCCATGGTCACGGACCGCTACCAGCATGTGCGCCACCACCCGGACACGGAGGCGCTGACCGCGTGGGCGGCGGCCGAGGACCTGCCGATCATCGGGATCGACAACCTGCCGGGCGCGGTGCCGCTGGAGCGGACCGTGCTGCCGCGGCGCTGTGTGCTGCTGTTCGGGCAGGAGGGGCCGGGCCTCACCGAGGAGGCCCGGAAGCACGCGGCGATGGTCTGCTCCATCGCCCAGTTCGGCTCGACCCGGTCGATCAACGCGGGCGCCGCGGCGGCGATCGCCATGCACGCCTGGGTGCAGCGCTACGCGGAGATCACCGCGGACTGACCTCCCCGGTGCCGGGCGCGGGCCCGGCACCGGAGACGGCGGGTCCGGGTCAGGCCTGGCGGCGGACCTCCACCACCCGGAAGCGGTTGGAGACGAAGGCGCCGTCGCACAGCGCCGCGTTCGCCGCCGGGTTGCCGCCCGAGCCGTGGAAGTCGGAGAACGCGGCCGTCTGGTTCACGTAGACCCCGCCCGTCAGGTTGAGCGAGAGCTGCGCCGACTCGTCGAGGCAGACCTCCTCGACGGCCCGCTCGGTCTCGGCCGAGGTCGTGTACGCGCCGACCGTCATGGCGCCCTTCTCGCGGACGGTGCGCCGCAGCAGCTCCAGGGCGGCCTCGGTCGAGTCGACCGAGACGGCGAAGGAGACCGGGCCGAAGCACTCCGAGAAGTACGCGGCCTCCGCGTCGGGCTTGGAGCCGTCCAGCTTCACGATGACCGGGGTGCGCACGACGGCGTCCGGGAACTCGGGGTTCTCGACCTCGCGGGAGGCCAGCGCCACCTCGCCCAGGCTCGCCGCGGCCTCCAGACGCGCCTTCACGTCCGGGTTGACCAGGGCGCCGAGCAGCGCGTTCGCCCGGGCGTCGTCGCCGAGCAGGCCGCCGACCGCGGCCGCCAGGTCGGCGGTCACCTCGTCGTACGACTTGGGGCCCTGGTCGGTGGTGATGCCGTCGCGGGGGATCAGCAGGTTCTGCGGGGTGGTGCACATCTGGCCGCTGTACAGGGACAGCGAGAAGGCCAGGTTGGACAGCATGCCCTTGTAGTCGTCGGTGGAGTCGACGACCACCGTGTTGACGCCGGCCTTCTCCGTGTAGACCTGCGCCTGCCGGGCGTTGGCCTCCAGCCAGTCGCCGAAGGCGGTCGAGCCGGTGTAGTCGATGATCTTGATCTCGGGGCGGACCGCGAGGGTCTTGGCGATGCCCTCGCCCGGCCGCTCGGCGGCCAGCGCCACCAGGTTGGGGTCGAAGCCGGACTCGGCGAGCACCTCACGGGCGACCTGGACGGTCAGCGCCAGCGGGAGCACCGCGCGCGGGTGCGGCTTGACCAGGACCGGGTTGCCGGTGGCGAGGGAGGCGAACAGGCCCGGGTACCCGTTCCAGGTCGGGAAGGTGTTGCAGCCGATGACCAGGGCGACGCCGCGGCCGACCGCGGTGAACTCCTTGGTGAGCTCCAGCGGGTCGCGCTTGCCCTGGGGCTTGGACCACGCGGCGCGGCCGGCCGGCGTGCGGGTCTGCTCCTCGTACGCGTAGGCCACGGCCTCCAGGCCGCGGTCCTGGGCGTGCGGGCCGCCGGCCTGGAAGGCCATCATGAAGGCCTGGCCGCTGGTGTGCATGACGGCGTGCGCGAACTCGTGGGTGCGGGCGGAGATCCGGCCGAGGATCTCCAGGCACACCAGGGCGCGGGTCTCGGGGCCGGCCTCGCGCCAGCCCGCCATGCCGGCGCGCATCGCGGGGAGCAGGACGTCGATGTCGGCGTGCGGGTACTCGATGCCGAGCTCCGGGCCGTAGGGAGAGGTCTCGCCGGGGACCCAGCCGTCGGTGCCGGGCTGGTCGAGCTCGAAGCGGCGGCCGAGGAGCTCCTTGTAGGCGGAGAGACCGGCGGCGGCGTCCAGCGAGCCGTTCTCCCCGTAGGCCTTGGGGTGCTCCGGGTACGGCGACCAGTAGGCGCGGGTGCGGATCGTGGCGAGGGCCTGATCGAGCGTGGACCGGTGCTTCTCGGCCAGACGGTCGGTGGTCAGCTGAGCGGTGGCCATGGGTGGACCAACTCCTCGTCGAGCTGGGCAGGGAGACGCTTACGGAGTTAGAGTAACCGAACGATCGGTCGGGACAAGGGGGTCCGGCGATCCTGTGGAAAACCCATCGGGGAGGATCACTCCTATGAGCGCCAACACGACCGTCCAGGGGAGCGACGCGGTGTCGGCCGACGGGGCCGGGCCGATCGATCCGACCGGCACCGTCGCCGTCGTCGGCACGGGCACCATGGGCCAGGGCATCGCCCAGGTCGCCCTGGTCGCGGGCCATCCCGTACGCCTCTACGACAGTGCGCCCGGCCGCGCCGAGGAGGCCGTGGCCGGCGTCGCGGGCCGCCTGGACCGGCTGGTCGAGAAGGGGCGGCTCGGCAAGGAGGAGCGGGACGCGGCGGTCGCCCGGCTGCACGCGGCCGGCGAGCTCACCGAGCTGGCCGACGCGGTCCTCGTCGTCGAGGCCATCGTCGAGCTCCTTCCCGTCAAGCAGCGTCTCTTCGCCGATCTCGAGGAGATCGTGGGCGCGGACACACTGCTCGCCACCAACACCTCCTCCTTGTCGGTGACCGCCATCGCGGGAGGGCTGGAGCGGCCCGGCCGCTTCGTCGGCATGCACTTCTTCAACCCGGCGCCGCTGCTGCCGCTGGTCGAGGTCGTCAGCGGCTTCGCCACCGACCCGGCCGCCGCCACGCGCGCGTACGAGACGGCGAAGCGCTGGGGCAAGACGCCGGTGCGCTGCGCCGACACCCCCGGCTTCATCGTCAACCGGGTCGCCCGCCCGTTCTACGCGGAGGCGCTGCGCGTCTACGAGGAGGGCGGGGCCGATCCCGCCACGATCGACGCGGCCCTGCGCGAGTCCGGCGGCTTCAGGATGGGCCCGTTCGAGCTGACCGACCTCATCGGCCAGGACGTCAACGAGGCCGTGACCCGCTCGGTGTGGGAGTCCTTCTACCAGGATCCCAAGTTCACCCCCTCGCTCGCGCAGCGGCGGCTCGTCGAGTCCGGGCGGCTCGGCCGGAAGTCGGGCCACGGCTGGTTCTCGTACGCGGAGGGCGCCGAGCGTCCCGAGCCGCACACCGCGGCACCGGCCCAGGCGCCGGAGCGGATCATCGTCCGCGGCGACCTCGGGCCCGCCGAGCCGCTGGTGGAGCTCTTCGAGCAGGCGGGGATCACCGTCCGCCGCAAGAAGGGCGACGGACACATCGAGCTGCCCGCCGGGGCCAGGCTGAGCCTCGCGGACGGCGAGAGCTCCTTCGAGTACCACCAGGAGGAGATCGTCTACTTCGACCTGGCGCTCGACTACGCGACGGCGAGCAGGATCGTCCTGTCGGCGCGCACGGGCATGGCCCCCGAGGTCCTCGACGAGGCGGTGGGGCTCTTCCAGGCGCTCGGCAAGAAGGTGTCCGTGATCGGCGACGTGCCGGGCATGATCGTGGCCCGGACGGTCGCGATGCTGGCCGACGTCGCCGCGGACGCGGTCGACCGCGGGGTCGCGACCGCCGAGGACGTGGACACGGCCATGCGGCTCGGCGTGAACTACCCGGCGGGCCCCCTGGAATGGGCCGGGCGGCTGGGACACCGGGGCCTGTGCGACCTGCTCGGCAACCTGCACGACCGCTACCCGACCGGGCGCTACGCCCCCTCGCTCGCCCTGGTCCGCCGGGGATTCGACGAGGCGGCCGCCGAGGCGAAGGACAAGAGATGACCACCGCGCGACGCGACACCTACACCCCCGAGACGCTGCTCCGGGTCGCCGTCCGGGTCTTCAACGAGCGCGGTTACGACGGCACGTCCATGGAGCACCTGTCCAAGGCGGCCGGGATCTCCAAGTCGTCGATCTACCACCACGTGGCCGGCAAGGAGGAGCTGCTGCACCGGGCCGTCAGCCGGGCGCTCGACGGGCTCTTCGCGATCCTGGACGAGCCGCCGGCGGGCCGCGGCCGGGCCGTCGAGCGGGTCGAGTACGTCACCCGGCGCACCGTCGAGGTGCTGATCGAGGAGCTGCCGTACGTGACGCTGCTGCTGCGCGTACGGGGCAACACCACGACCGAGCGGTGGGCCCTGGAGCGGCGCCGCGAGTTCGACCACCGGGTCGCCGAGCTCCTGAAGGCGGCGGCGGCCGACGGGGACCTGTGCGCGGACGTGGACATCCGGCTCGCCACCCGACTGCTCTTCGGCATGATCAACTCGCTGGTCGAGTGGTACCGGCCGCAGCACGACTCGGCGGCCGAGCGCGACCAGCTCGCGGACACCGTCGTCCACCTCGCCTTCGACGGGCTGCGGACGGCCCGCTGAGCCCCCTCGGCCCCCCTCCACCGACCTGAGCCCGCCCGGGACGCTCCCGGGCGGGCTTTCGGCCGTCCGGGCCCGGATCCGCAGTCCCCGCCCGGCCTGCCGCGCCGGCGACCCGGCCTGCCGCGCCCACGTCCCGGCGGTGCGGGTGCGCCGGCCCGCCCCGGCGGTGCAGGTGCGCCCCGCCCGCGCCGTCAGTCCAGGCGGTCCGGGTACGGGTCCAGGTCCGTCTCCTCGAAGACCAGCAGGGTGCGGGTCGACAGCACCTCGGGTATGGACTGCAGGCGGGTGAGCACCAGCTCGCGCAGCGTCCGGTTGTCCGGCGTGTGCACGAGGAGCAGGACGTCGAAGTCGCCGCTGACCAGCGCGATGTGCGCGGCGCCCGGCAGTGCCTGGAGCTGTTGGCGCACCGTGCGCCAGGAATTCTGGACGATCTTGAGCGTGATGTAGGCGGAGGCGCCGTGCCCCGCCCGCTCGTGGTTGACGCGGGCCCCGAAGCCGCGGATCACCCCGTCGTCGATGAGCCGGTTGATCCGCGCGTACGCGTTGGCCCGGGACACGTGGACGCGCTCGGCGACGGAGCGGACCGAGGCGCGGCCGTCGGCCTGGAGCAGTCGCAGGATGTCCCGGTCGACCGCGTCCAGCGGGCGGGCCGGCGGCATCGGGGAGAGCATGGCAGGGGCGGCGCCGGGGGGCGCGTTCAACGACTCGCCGTGCGCCTGCTCGTCGACGTCGGCCATTTGTTCATCCGCCATGTCCCCCCGCCTCTCTTCCGTGGACGACCTGCACCCATCCCAGGCCGTGGAGAACCGTTTGTCCACAGGCTGGAGGTGCCTGTAGCCAAAATGCCTCCACGACCGAACAATCGGTAGGTGAGGCGCGCCACATTCAGCGCCACCCGCCTTCGGGTCTTATGCCCGCTCCCCTGAGGAGGTGGACTCGTTGCAACAGCGCAGTTCGACAGTCCAAGAGCCCCCCGGTGCCGCGCGCGCCTACAGGCCGACCCCGCCGCCGGCCTGGCAGCCCCGTACCGACCCGACTCCGCTGCTGCCGGACCCCGAGCCGCTGCGCGTGCTCGGCACGGACGCCGTGGCCGACGCCGACCCCGAGCTGCTCCGCCGCCTCTACCGGGAGCTCGTCCGCGGCCGTCGGTACAACGCGCAGGCGACCGCCCTCACCAAGCAGGGCCGGCTCGCCGTCTACCCCTCCACGACCGGCCAGGAGGCCAGCGAGGTCGCGGCGGCCCTGGCGCTGGAGGAGCGGGACTGGCTCTTCCCCTCGTACCGGGACACCCTGGCCGCCGTCGCCCGCGGGCTCGACCCCGTCCAGGCCCTCACCCTGCTGCGCGGCGACTGGCACACCGGCTACGACCCGTACGAGCACCGCATAGCCCCGCTGAGCACCCCGCTCGCCACCCAGCTCCCGCACGCCGTGGGTCTCGCCCACGCGGCCCGGCTCAAGGGCGACGACGTGGTCGCGCTGGCCATGGTCGGCGACGGCGGCACCAGCGAGGGCGACTTCCACGAGGCGCTGAACTTCGCCGCCGTGTGGCAGGCCCCCGTGGTCTTCCTCGTGCAGAACAACGGCTTCGCGATCTCCGTGCCGCTCGCCAAGCAGACCGCCGCCCCGTCCCTGGCCCACAAGGCGGTCGGATACGGGATGCCCGGCCGGCTCGTCGACGGCAACGACGCGGTCGCCGTCCACCAGGTCCTGACCGAGGCCGTCGCCCGCGCCCGCCGCGGCGGCGGACCCACCCTCGTCGAGGCGATCACCTACCGGATCGACGCCCACACCAACGCCGACGACGCCACCCGCTACCGCGGCGACAGCGAGGTCGAGACGTGGCGGGCGCACGACCCGATCCTGATCCTGGAGCGGGAGCTGACCGAGCGCGGACTCCTCGACGAGGACGGCCGCCGCGCGGCGGCCGAGGACGCCGAGACGATGGCTGCGCGGCTGCGCGAGCGCATGAACGCCGACCCCGTGCTCGACCCGATGGACCTGTTCGCCCACGTGTACGCCGAGAAGACCGCGCAGCTGCGCGAGCAGGCGGCGCAGCTGCGGGCGGAGCTCGACGCCGAGAGCGAGGCGGGATGACCACCCACGCGACAGCGCGGCCGGCCGCGAAGAAGGCGGCCAAGCCCGCCACCATGGCCCAGGCGCTCCAGCGGGCCATGCGGGACGCGATGGCCGAGGACCCCACCGTCCACGTGATGGGTGAGGACGTCGGCACCCTCGGCGGCGTCTTCCGCGTCACCGACGGGCTCGCGAAGGAGTTCGGCGAGGACCGCTGCACCGACACGCCGCTGGCCGAGGCGGGCATCCTCGGCACGGCCGTCGGCATGGCGATGTACGGGCTGCGGCCCGTCGTCGAGATGCAGTTCGACGCCTTCGCCTACCCGGCGTTCGAGCAGCTGATCAGCCATGTCTCCCGGATGCGCAACCGCACCCGGGGCGCGATGCCGATGCCGATCGTGGTCCGTGTGCCGTACGGCGGCGGGATCGGCGGCGTCGAGCACCACAGCGACTCCTCCGAGGCGTACTACATGGCGACGCCCGGCCTGCACGTCGTCACCCCGGCGACCGTCGAGGACGCCTACGGGCTGCTGCGGGCGGCCATCGCCTCCGACGACCCGGTCGTGTTCCTGGAGCCCAAGCGGCTCTACTGGTCGAAGGCGGACTGGTCGCCCGAGGCGCCGACGGCCGTCGAGCCGATCGGCAAGGCGGTCGTGCGCCGCCGTGGCACCAGCGCCACCCTCATCACCTACGGCCCCTCCCTGCCGGTCTGCATGGAGGCCGCCGAGGCCGCCAAGGCCGAGGGCTGGGACCTGGAGGTCGTCGACCTGCGCTCGCTCGTGCCCTTCGACGACGAGACCGTGTGCGCCTCCGTCCGGCGCACCGGACGGGCCGTCGTCGTGCACGAGTCGACCGGCTTCGGCGGACCCGGCGGGGAGATCGCCGCCCGGGTCACCGAGCGCTGCTTCCACCACCTGGAGGCGCCGGTGCTGCGGGTCGCGGGCTTCGACATCCCGTACCCGCCGCCGATGCTGGAGCGGCACCACCTGCCGGGCGTGGACCGGGTCCTCGACGCGGTCGCGCGGCTCCAGTGGGAGGCGGGCAGCTGATGGCCCAGGTGCTCGAATTCAAGCTGCCCGACCTCGGTGAGGGCCTCACCGAGGCCGAGATCGTGCGCTGGCTCGTCGATGTCGGCGACGTCGTCGCCATCGACCAGCCGGTCGTCGAGGTCGAGACGGCCAAGGCGATGGTGGAGGTGCCCTGCCCGTACGGCGGAGTCGTCACCGCCCGCTTCGGCGACGAGGGCACAGAGCTGCCGGTCGGCGCGCCGCTGCTGACCGTCGCGGTCGGCGGCGCCCCCGCCGTGGACGGCGCGGACGCCCCGTCCGTCGCCGCGCCCGCCACGTCGGGGGCGGATGCGGAGTCGGCCGAGTCCTCGGAGTACTCCGGCAACGTGCTCGTCGGCTACGGGACCGCCGGGCCCGCCGCCCGGCGCCGCCGGGTCCGGCACGAGAGCCCGGCCGCGGCCCCGGCCCCGGTGGCCGCCGCTCCCGTGGCTCCTGCGGCTCCCGTGGCGCCCGAGGCTCCCGCGGGACCCGTGCCCGTCATCTCGCCGCTGGTGCGCAAGATCGCCCGCGACAAGGGGCTCGACCTGCGGCAGGTCCGCGGCTCGGGTCCCGAGGGCCTGATCCTGCGGGCCGACGTCGAGACCGCGCTCGCCGCCCAGGAGAAGCCCACGGCCGCGTACGCCGCCGCCGCGGCGCCGGCCCCGGCCGCCGCCCCCGCTTCCACGAGTGCCGCCGCCACCGGCGAGCGCGTCCCCCTGCGCGGGGTGCGCGGTGCCGTCGCCGACAAGCTGTCGCGCAGCCGTACCGAGATCCCGGACGCCACCTGCTGGGTCGACGCCGACGCGACCGAACTCATGGCCGCGCGGGCGGCCATGAACGCGGCGGGCGGACCGAAGATCTCCGTCCTGGCGCTGCTCGCCCGCATCTGCACGCACGCCCTGGCCCGCTTCCCGGAGCTCAACGCCACGGTGGACACGGCAGCGCGGGAGATCGTCCGACTGCCCTCGGTGCACCTCGGGTTCGCCGCCCAGACCGACCGCGGTCTGGTCGTCCCCGTGGTCCGCGACGCGGGCGGCCGCACGGCCGAGTCGCTCACCGCCGAGTTCGCCCGCCTCACGGAGTCCGCCCGGCAGGGCACGCTCACCCCGGCGGACCTCACCGGCGGCACGTTCACGCTGAACAACTACGGCGTGTTCGGGGTCGACGGCTCCACGCCGATCATCAACCACCCCGAGGCGGCCATGCTCGGCGTCGGCCGGATCGTGCCCAAGCCGTGGGTGCACCGGGGTGAGCTGGCGGTGCGTCAGGTGGTGCAGCTCTCGTTCACCTTCGACCACCGGGTCTGCGACGGCGGGACGGCCGGCGGCTTCCTGCGCTACGTCGCGGACTGCGTCGAGAACCCGGCGGTGCTGCTGCGCACGCTCTGACGGGCCGACGGAACTCCGCCGGGACGGACGCCGACCGGGGCACGGGGCCCCGCCGGTTCCCGGCGGCCTTGTCCGGGACCCAACCCCACGCCGGGTCCCGGACGCGTTTCCTCGCGATGCCCCGGCCCCTTCCGGGCCGGGGCGTCTCCCTTGGTGAGACGAACGGGCGGGCACCGGGCGGCCCCCGCCCCACGCGGACCATACTGCTGGGATGACGACCGCGTACGACGCCATCGTGCTCGCCGGCGGCGCCGCCCGGCGCCTCGGCGGAGCCGACAAGCCCGGGGTACGGGTCGGTGGGCGGGCGCTCCTCGACCGGGTCCTCGCGGGCTGCCGCGACGCCGGCCGCACCGTCGTGGTCGCCGAACCCCGCGGCACCGCACGCCCCGTCGAGTGGACCCGGGAGGAGCCGCCCGGCGGCGGCCCGGTCGCCGCCCTCGCCGCGGGCCTGCGCCGCCTCGCCGAGGCGCCGGCGTCGCCCCGGCCCGCCGGTCCGGAGCCAGGCCTCGCCGACCCGTCCGACCTCGGCGAGACTTCGACGTCGTCCTGGACCGCCCGCCCCGCCCGCCCCGGCCTCGCCGACCCGTCCTACCTCGGCGAGACTTCGACGTCGTCCTGGACCGCCCGCCCCGCCCGCCCCGGCCTCGGTGGCCCGTCCGATCTCGGCGACGCTTCCGCGTCGTCGCACGCCGCGCGACCCGATACCGGTCTCGGCGGGCCGGCCGAGTCCCTCGCCGGCCCCGCTTCCCTCGTGCTCGTCCTCTCCGCCGATCTTCCGTTCTTCGATGCCGCGACCGCCCGGCGGCTCGTGGACGCCCTGGTCGCCGCGCCCGAGGCCGAGGCCGTGGTGAGTGTCGACGCCGAGGGGCGCGAGCAGCCGCTGGTCGCCGCCTATCGGGCCGGGGCGCTGCGGCGGGAGTTGGCGGGGGCGGCCGCCGAGCGGGGCGGGCTCGACGGGCTGCCGCTGCGGCGGATCACCGGGGGCCTGCGTGTCGTGCGCGTTCCCGCCGAGGCCTCGGCCTCCTTCGACTGCGACACCTGGGAGGACATTGCCGCCGCCAGGGCACGGATCAGGGAGCATGGGAACGTGCTGGATGAATGGATCACCGCAGTCAAGGACGAACTGGGCATCGACCTGGACGTCGACACCGGCCTGCTGCTCGACCTGGCCCGTGACGCCGCGCACGGGGTCGCTCGGCCCGCCGCGCCGCTGACCACCTTCCTGGTCGGCTACGCGGCGGCGCGGGCCGCCGCCGGCGAGGGCGGCCCCGAGGCCGTCAAGGAGGCCGCGCAGAAGGCCGCCGCGCTCGCCCAACGCTGGGCCGCCGAGCAGGACGAGACCGGATGACCATGAAGGAGAGCGTGCCCGACGACGGCGTGGACGACGTCCTCGCCCTCGTCGGACGCTCCCGTGCGGAGGCTCCCGGCCCGGCGACGGATTCGGGAACCGGCCCCGCCTCCCACCCCGAGCGCCATCGCGCCACCCCCTGGCCCGAGGCCCGGGCCGTCGCCGCGCGGGCCGGAGCGAAGGCGGCGGCGGGGCGGCCGCCCGTGCGGGTCCCGCTCGGGCAGGCGCTCGGCCGGGTCCTGGCCGAGCCGCTGCACGCGCTCACCGACCTGCCGTCCTTCGACACCTCCGCCATGGACGGCTGGGCCGTCGCGGGCCCCGGCCCCTGGCGGATCGACCCCGACGGCGCCGTTCTCGCCGGGCACGCCCCCGCCGGCACTCTCGACGACGGTGACGCGGTGCGGATCGCGACCGGGGCCCGGGTGCCGTCCGGGGCCACGGCCGTCGTCCGCAGCGAGCACGCCCGCGCCGACACGGCCGGGCAGCTGCACGCGCGGCACGAGGTCGTGCCCGGGCAGGACATCCGTCCGCGCGGCCAGGAGTGCCGCTCGGGCGACCGGCTGCTCCCCGCCGGAAGCACCGTGACACCCGCGTTCCTGGGCCTGGCCGCGGCGGCCGGCTACGACGAGCTGACCGTGCACCCCTGCCCCCGCGTGGAAGTCCTCGTCCTCGGCGACGAGCTGCTCACCTCCGGGCTCCCCCAGGAGGGCCTGATCCGTGACGCCCTCGGACCGATGCTCGGCCCCTGGCTGCGGGCGCTCGGCGCCGAGGTGCTCGGCACCCGCCGGGTCGGGGACGACGCCGACGCGCTGTACGCGGCGGTCACCGGCTCCGCCGCCGACGTGGTCGTCACCACCGGCGGCACGGCGGCCGGCCCGGTCGACCATGTCCATCCGGTGCTCGCCAAGGCGGGCGCGACGCTGCTCGTCGACGGGGTGAAGGTCCGTCCCGGCCATCCCATGCTCCTGGCCGAGCTCGGCCGGGGCCCCCGCCATCTCGTCGGCCTGCCCGGCAACCCGCTGGCCGCCGTGTCCGGGCTGCTGACGCTCGCCGAGCCGCTGCTGCGCACCCTCGCCGGCCGGCCGGTTCCGGAGCCGTACCGCGTCCCCGTACGCGAGGAGATCCACGGGCACCCGTACGACACCCGCCTCGTGCCCGTGCTGCTGCGCGGCGACGAGGCCGCGCCGCTGCACTACAACGGGCCCGCGATGCTCCGGGGCATCGCCGCTGCCGACGGCATGGCCGTGGTCCCGTCCGGCGGTGCGCGGCCCGGTCAGACGCTCGACGTCCTCGACCTGCCCTGGACGGCCGCCTCCGCCCAGGGGGAGGCCCAAGGAGGGTGTTTCACGTGAAACTGCCCAGCCGCGACGCGATGGCCCGCCAGGCCGACGAGAAGGCTAGCGCGCGGATCAAGCTGCCGCGCCGGGTGGTCGAGAAGCCCCTGCGTCAGGTCGCCAAGCGTCTTCTCATGGCGCTCGGCGTGCTGGTCGTGACCGTCCTCATCGTCTACGTCGACCGGAGCGGCTACCACGACAACGCCGACGAGACCGTCGACTTCCTCGACTGCGTCTACTACGCGACCGTCACCCTCTCCACCACGGGCTACGGCGACATCGTCCCCTACAGCGACTCGGCCCGGCTCGCGAACGTCCTGCTCGTCACGCCGCTGCGCGTGCTGTTCCTGATCATCCTGGTCGGCACCACTCTCGAGGTCCTCACGGAGCGGACCCGTGAGGAGTTCCGGCTGAACCGCTGGAGGTCCGCCTTGCGCGAGCACACCGTCATCGTCGGCTTCGGCACCAAGGGGCGCTCGGCGATCCAGACGTTGTGCGCGACCGGTCTGCGCAAGGACCAGATCGTCATCGTCGACCCGTCCACCAAGGTCATCGAGGCGGCCAACGCCGACGGCTTCGTCGGGGTCATCGGCGACGCCACCCGCAGTGACGTGCTGCTGCGGGCCGAAGTGCAGAAGGCACGTCAGATCGTCATCGCCACCCAGCGCGACGACACCGCCGTCCTGGTCACCCTGACGGCCCGCCAGCTCAACCGCGGTGCGAAGATCGTCGCCGCGGTCCGCGAGGAGGAGAACGCGCCGCTGCTGCGCCAGTCCGGCGCCGACGCCGTCATCACCAGCGCGAGCGCCGCCGGTCGGCTGCTCGGTCTGTCCGTGCTCAGCCCCAGCGCGGGCACGGTGATGGAGGACCTGATCCAGCAGGGATCCGGCCTCGACCTCGTCGAACGCCCGGTGACCAAGGCCGAGGCGGGCCGGAGCGTGCGGGAGACCGCGGACCTGGTGGTCAGCGTGCTGCGCGGGCACCGCCTGCTCGGATACGACGACCCCGCCGCCAGCCCGCTCCAGCTGACCGACCGGGTCATCACGATCGTCCGCGCCGCGCCCGTCACCCCCCTCACCACGCCGACCGAGGACCAGCGGTAGGGCGGGAGCACCCCGCGCCCCCGCCCTCCCCCTCCGTTCCCGGTGCGCGGAGTAGCCTCGCCGGCATGCATGCGATCACGATTCCGGAACCCGGCGGGCCCGAGGCGTTGGTCTGGGCCGAGGTGCCCGACCCCGTCCCCGCCGAGGGCGAGGTTCTCGTCGAGGTGGTGGCGAGCGCCGTCAACCGTGCCGATCTGCTCCAGCGTCAGGGCTTCTACGACCCGCCGCCGGGCAGCTCCCCGTACCCCGGTCTGGAGTGTTCGGGCCGGATCGCCGCGCTCGGCCCCGGGGTCTCGGGCTGGTCCGTCGGCGACGAGGTGTGCGCGCTGCTCGTCGGCGGCGGTTACGCGACGAAGGTCGCCGTCCCGGCGGGGCAGTTGCTGCCCCGGCCGGACGGTGTGGACCTGGTGACGGCCGCGGCGCTGCCCGAGGTGGCCTGCACCGTCTGGTCGAACATCTTCATGCTCGCGCACCTGCGGCCGGGCGAGACGCTCCTCGTGCACGGCGGGGCGAGCGGCATCGGGACCATGGCGATCCAGCTGGCCAAGGCGGTCGGCGCGCGGGTCGCGGTCACCGCGGGTGGCCCCGAGAAGCTGGCGCGCTGCGCCGAGTTGGGCGCGGACATCCTCATCGACTACCGCGAGCAGGACTTCGTCGAGGAGCTCCACAAGGCGACGGACGGGGCCGGGGCGGACGTCGTCCTCGACATCGTCGGCGCCAAGTACCTGGACCGGAACATCAAGGCCCTCGCCGTCAACGGGCGCCTCGTCGTCATCGGCCTGCAGGGCGGCGTCAAGGGCGAGTTGAACCTGTCCGCGCTGATGGCCAAGCGGGCCGCGATCCTGGCGACGACCCTGCGGTCCCGGCCGCCGGCCGAGAAGGCGGCCGTGGTCGCCGCGGTGCGCGAGCACGTGTGGCCGCTGGTCGGTGCCGGCACGGTGATGCCGGTCGTGGACCGCACCGTGGACATGACGGAGGCGGCCGAGGCCCACCGGGCCGTCGAGGCGAGCAGCCACGTCGGCAAGGTGCTGCTGGTGGCGCCGGAGAAGTAGCTCCGGACATGGGCGAGGGCCCGGACCCCACGGCGTGTGCCGTGCGGTCCGGGCCCTCGACGCGTCACCGGGGGCCTACAGATACGGCCCCGAGCCGACCGCCCGGCCCCGGCCGGGTCCGTGGTCCTCGTCGTCGTCGTGCGAGGCGCCGGGCGGCAGGGCGCGGCGCATCTGCTCCAACTGGGCGCGGGCCGCCATCTGCTGGGCGAACAGCGCGGTCTGGATTCCGTGGAAGAGGCCTTCGAGCCAGCCCACCAACTGCGCCTGGGCGATGCGCAGTTCCGCCTCGGAGGGGATGGCCTCGTCGGTGAACGGCAGGGAGAGCCGCTCCAGTTCCTCCACCAGCTCGGGGGCGAGCCCGTCCTCCAGCTCCTTCACCGAGCTGGCGTGGATCTCCTTCAGCCGTACGCGGCTCGCCTCGTCGAGAGGTGCCGCCCTGACTTCCTCCAGAAGCTGCTTGATCATGCTGCCGATCCGCATGACCTTCGCAGGCTGCTCGACCATTTCCGTCACCGGGACCTCGCGGGATTCGTCGTCACCCTGAGGGCCGCCGAGCGCCATCCCGTCCTGGCCCACGATGAGGACCTGGGGGCTCTCCTGCGACCTGTCATTCCTCGGCATCTCCATGCCGCCCATTCTCTCGCACACATGCCTCACCACACGGTGTGCCCCCGGAGGAAGGTGATCCACCCTCCTCCGGGGGCACAGCCTGGCAACGAAGCTCCCGGCGTTCCTCAGTGCGCGGCGCGGCGGGCCAGCGCCCCGCGGGAGCGGGTGACCAGGGCCGCGAGCAGGGCGGCGCCGAGGGGCACGGCCACGAGCAGCGCGGCCAGCGTCTCCCAGGGGACGACGATCGGCACGTAGGGCGGGGTGTCCGAGATGCCCCAGCCGTTGTCGAGGGCCTCCTGGTAGAAGTGCAGCTCCTGGCGTTCCTCGGTGAGCCGCAGACCCACCGCGGGCAGTACGCCGGCGGCCGAGCCGAGGATCACGCCCATCGCGGCGACCACACCGCACTGGAAGCCGCTGAGCGTACGGCGCACCCGGGGCGGGGCGCCGACCGCGGCGAGCGTCTTCAGGTCGGCCTCCGCGTCGGCCTGGGCGAGGCCGGTGGCGATGCCGGCGGCGCCGATGGTGACCAGGCCGGCGAAGACGGTCAGCGCGAGCAGCACGATGCTGTTCTTGCTGACGAAGCCCTCCTCCACGACCAGGCCGACGTCGGTGCCGATCTTGTCGATCTCGGCTTCCAGCTTCTGTCGCTGTTCGCTGTCGGGCAGGTGGTCGGTGGTGAAGAAGGCACCGAGCGGGACCGTGCTCAGACCGGCGGCCTGGGCCGCGGCGGGGCTGATCAGGCCCGCCACGCCGTAGGTGGCCGGGGAGCCGGGCACCTGGTAGGCGGGGAAGCTCCTGATCTCGCCCGGGGCCGGCTTGTTCTGCTCGGCGGCGCGGTCGGCGGCCTCGCTGTCGGTGATCAGCTTGATGCCGACCTTGCCGGTCTTGTCGACCTGGGCGCGGGAGAAGCTCACGAACCTGCCGTCAGCGAGGGCCCGGGCGGCGCCGGGGTCGTCGATCCCGAGGACCGTGAGGAGCCGGGCGTCGGCGACGAGGAGGCCGCTCTCGACGGAGATCGATCCGGCGTTGGGGTCGCTCTTGCAGCGCCAGTCCTTGGCGAGGGCACGCCGCTGCTCCTTGGTGAACTTCTCCGAGGGGTCGGTGCCGTCATGGCTGACCGCCCATAGCGGGCACTCGTTGGCGGGCGGGATGACCACCTCGAAGCGGCCGCAGCCGGGGGTGCCGCCCCAGGGCGGGCAGCCGGGCTTGCCGACGGAGATCCGGGAGACGTCGGCGCGGACGTCGACGGCCAGGGTGCGCTGCACCGCGTCCCGGGCCGCCGCGACGTCCCGGCCGCCCTCCTCGGTGACGAGTACGGAGACCGCGCCGTACGGCAGGCTCGGGTGGTATCCGGCCTGGTCCTGGGCGTCGCGGCTCGCGGCGTACGTGGAGACGGCGACGGTGCCCGCGACGGCGGCCAGGACGGCGGCGACGGCGGGAGCCGTACGCCCCCGGTTGCGGACGGCGTCGCGCAGGGCGAGGCGCGGCGAGAGCGGCAGCCAGCGGCCGGACCGGCCGAAGAGGCCGACCAGGGCGGGCGTCATGGCGACCACGCCCAGTTCGGCGATCGCGGATCCGCCCGCGACGATGAACAGCTGGTCGGTGACGACCGAGCCGTACAGGGCGATCACGCCGCCGAGCAGGACCGCGGCCAGGCCGACCAGGGGCAGCACCCGGCTGCTGCGGCGGACGCCGCGCCGGCCGGTGAGGGAGGCGAGGACGGTCTGCCGGGAGGCGGTGACGGCCGGGACGATGGCGGCGAGCAGTCCGGTGAGGACGGCGAGCCCGGCGATGGCGAGGATCTCCAGCGGTTTGACGGTGAAGCCGCCGAACCGCTGCCCCATGGCCTCCTCCAGGTAGGGCCGGAGCGCGAAGGTCAGGATCAGGGCGAGGACCGTGCCGGCCACGGCCGAGGCGACACCGATCACGAGGCCGCCGCTCAGCACGATGGCCCGGATGTGGTTGCGGGCACCGCCGTTGGCGCCGACCAGGCCGAGCTGGCGGCGGGAGCGGCGGGCGCCGACGGCGAAGGCCGGACCGGCGAGCAGGCAGATCTCCAGCATCGCCAGGCCGACGACGGTGCCGACGGCGGCGAGCGCGGCGGCGCGGGCCGCCGTGCTCTCCTGGTACATGCCCCAGCCCTCCCGCTGGAAGAGCGGCACCTCGGATTCGGCGGGCGGGTCCAGGACCACGGCGCGCGAGGTGACCAGCACGCCCTTCTTGTTGATCTCCTGGACCGTGTTCCACGTGAAACCACCGGACTTCTTCACCAGGTAGGTGGTGGAGAGGTCGGGCTTCGGGATGCCGGCCTTCTCGACGGCCTGCCCGTAGGCGGCGAGGAAGGCGCCGGGCAGGGCGTTGACCTGCTCGGTCTTGAGGTCGCTGGGCAGCTCGTAGGCGCCGGTGACGGTGTACGTGCGGTCGAAGCCGCGGGCGGTCAGGGTGGAGCCGATCGTGAGACCGCTGCTCTTCAGGAAGGCCGTGGTCGCGGCGATCTCGTCGTTCTTCTCCGGGAAGCGGCCCTCGCGGAGCCGCATGATGCCCCGGGCGACCGGGTCGGCGGCCTTCAGCTCACGGACCTCGGTGTGCAGCAGCCCGTGGGCGGTGGTCAGCTTGGCGCTGCCGGAGCTGTCGGTGAGGACGGTCGAGCCCGCCGGGATGGCCTTGGTGACGTCCGTGGAGCCGTTGGGCCAGGGCTTGTTGGCGGCGTCGTAGTCCTCGGCCGTGGTGCTCTGCTCGCCCTGGGGGTCCTGCAGGAGCGGCACCCCGGCGACGTTGCCGTCGCTGAACCGGGCGTCGGCCGCGCCTATGGAACGCTCCAGTCGCTGCGCGGGAGAGAGTTCGGAGCTGCGGATGGTCAGGTCGAAGGCGCTCACGCCGAGGATCGGCAGGGCGATCATGGCGAGGACCAGGAAGCTGCGGCCCTTGGACCGCCAGGCGTCACGGCGGGCGATGCGGACCGCGGCCCGCCAGGAGTGGAACCAGGTCGTCACTGCTGCGCCGCCCGGCCGGTCAGGAGCGAGTCGGCCTCGCTGCGTACGGTCTGGTCGACGACGGCGCCGTCCCGCAGGAAGACGACGCGGTCGGCCCAGGCGGCGAACCGCGGCTCGTGGGTGACCAGGATGCCGGCGGCACCGGCGTCGCAGCGGGAGCGCAGCAGGGCGAGGACGGACTCGCCGGTCTCGGAGTCGAGGGCGCCGGTGGGCTCGTCGGCGAGGACGAGCCGGCGATCGCCGACCAGGGCACGGGCGATGGCCACGCGCTGCTGCTGGCCGCCGGACATCTCGTCGGGGAAGCGCTCGGCGAGATGCCCGAGGTCCATCTCGGCGAGGGCGGCCAGGGCCTCGGTGCGGGCCTTACGGGCGGAGACGCCGTCCAGCTCGCGGGGCAGGGCCACGTTCTCGGCGGCGGTGAGGGCCGGGATGAGGTTGTAGTCCTGGAAGACGTAGCCGATGCTGCGGCGGCGCAGGGCGGCGAGCTGCTTGGGGCCCGCGCTGGTGATGTCGGTGTCCTCGACGATCACCCGGCCGGAGGTGGGGGTGTCGAGGCCGCCGGCGATGGTGAGCAGCGTCGACTTGCCGGAGCCGGA
The DNA here is from genome assembly GCF_044544925.1 of Streptomyces sp. NPDC053431. NCBI lineage: Bacteria > Bacillati > Actinomycetota > Actinomycetes > Kitasatosporales > Streptomycetaceae > Streptomyces > Streptomyces sp. NPDC053431. The sequence continues at coordinate 321,429 of NZ_JBITXX010000003.1, forward strand.
CGGGCCCATGACGGCGACGAGTTCACCGGGGAAGACGTCGAGGTCGATGCCGCGCAGGGCATGCACCTCGGTGGCGCCCGCGCCGTGGACACGGGTCAGGTTCTGCAGGCGCAGCACGGGCTGCTGCTGTGTGGACATGAATCCCCCTCGGGGTACGCCGGCGAACGGAAGCGTGCGGAGCGGCCGTTGACGGCGCCGTGCGTACGGTCTGGGTCTGGTCGGGTGGTGGAGCGGTACGAGCGGTACGAGCAGTACGAGCAGTACGAGCGGTACGAGCGGTACGAGCGGTTGAGCGGTACGAGCGATGCGAGCGGTACGAGTGGCGTTCGGGCGCGGTGGCGCCGGGGCGCCGGAGGCCGGGGGCCGGGGCGTCAGCGCCCGCGGGCCCTCGACGCCGCCGGCGGGGGCGCCGCGGTCGACGCCGCCGGGGCGGACGGGCCGTCGAGCGGTGCCGCCGACGCCGGCGAGGACGCCGACGGGGATGCGGGGGCCTGCGGGGCCGCGGCCGCCGCGGCCGTCGAGAGGCGGATCAGGCGGGCCTCGGAGTGGTCGAGCCACCGCGCCTCCGCCTCCGTCTGGAAGATCAGCTGCTCCAGGACGAGCAGCCAGGCGACGTCGTCGCGCTCCCGGGCCCCGTTCTTCTCGACGGCGGTGATCGCCTGCGCCTTGAGCCGGGTGTAGTCCTGCATGGCCTTCACGGTGTGCCGGCGCTGGGACTGGATGACGTCGCGGATGTCGACCCCGGGCGCCCCGACCGCCATCGCCAGCTTGATGGCCAGCTCGTCACGGGCCGGGCTGGTGCGGTCCACGGGGTTCTCGAACCAGCTGCGCAGCTCGGCGCGACCGGAGTCGGTGATCGCGTAGAGCGCGTGGCCGGCCTCGTCCTCGCCGTCCTGCGCGACCATCCCGTCCCGTTCGAGCCGGCTGAGGGTCGTGTAGACCTGGCCCACGTTCAGCGGCCAGGTGGAACCGGTGCGGGACTCGAACTCGGTACGGAGCTGGGAGCCGTAGCGAGGGCCGTGTTCGAGGAGGGCGAGAAGCCCGTGGCGGATCGACATACCGAGTATGTATACCGAGTAAGTCGGCACGGACAAGCGTCCTGAGACGGACCACGGGCGTCCGTCTCAAGAAGGACCCGGGCCGCCGCGGAGCGCTCAGCGGCGCCGCATCCGGACCCCGAGGAAACCGATGCCGAGCCCCATCAGGGCCAGCCCCACGCCGAGGGTCAGCACGGGAATCCGCCGGTCGGAGAGGGTGGCCGTGGCCTCGGCGCCGATCCGCGGCGCGGCCTCCGGCGCCGCCGCGTCCGAGCTCTCCGCGGCGGGCGGCTCCGCCTCGGGTACCACTCCGGTCCCCTCGTCGGACTCCGCGGCGGGCTGCTCCTCTGTTGCAGTTTTGGTACGAGCGGGGGCGGCCGGACTCTGCGGCGCGGGGGTCGAGGGGGCGGCGGGCCGCCCGGGCCGCGCCCGGCCCTCCCCCGCCGGGCGGCCCGCGAGGGGTGCGGGCGTGCGGGGCTCGGGCGGCTCGGACGGTTCGGGCGGCTCCGGCTGCTCGGCGTCGTCCGGGGAGCCCTCGGTCGCGGCGGAGCCGCTCGGCGCCGGGGCGGGGGAGACGGTCGAGGAAGGCGATCCGGCCGTCGTCGGCGGGCGCCGGGTGGCGGTCGCGGACACCGGGAGGCGAGGAGTGGCCGACGGGGGCGGCGCCGCCCTGGGGACGATCCGCGGGCCCGGGGGCGTGCCCTCTGCCGCGTACGCGACGTACGACTCGGGCGCGACGGACGCACCAGAGGCACCCGACCCACCCGACGCGACGGACGCGACAGAGATGACGGACCCGACGGACCCGACGGACCCGGCGGATGCGCCCGACGCGACCGACACGGGCGGCGCGTCCGCGGTCACGGACGCCACGGTCGCCGCGTAAGCGACCGAACCGACCGCGCAGGTCGCGCACGTCACGAGCCAGCAGGTGAGGACGGGCGAGACCGCCCGCGCACGAGGACGTGGTCCTGGAGTCACCGGGTGACCCCCTCCCGTACCGAGCCGCCGAGTTGTTCAACTCAGCGTCACATGTCGGGACAGACGTGGCATCCCGGACAGGTCCGCCCGGGGGCGGCCCCGTCCGGGACGGCGGCGGTCACCGCCGCGGCGACGGCTGCCGCTACTGCTGCGGCGGGTTGCCGGTGGACACCTCGAGGTTGAACTCGGCGTCCTCCTTGCTGATGTCCGTGCCCTGCCGCGGGTACTGGGTGATGACCGTGCCCTGGCCGTACGTGGCCTCGTCGACCGAGGACTCGGACTTGATCTTCCAGCCGGCCGCCTGGATGCACGCCTTCACGGACTGGATGTTCTTGTACGTGAAGTCGGGGACCTCGAACTTGTTCGGGTCGCTGCTCGACTCGGTCGGCTCCAGGCACTTCTTCGTCTGGATCGTCTTCGAGTAGTCCGGGCCCTTGTGACCGGGGGCGGTGCTCGCGGTCTGGGTGGGGTTGTTCCCGCCGGCGTTGTCGTCGCCGTCCTTGTTCATGAGCGAGACGGCGACGATCACGCCGATGACGGCCACGAGACCCACCGCGGCGATGGCGATCTTGTTCGTCCGGCTCTGCCCGCCGCCGGCCGGACCGGCCGGGACGCTCTGCTGCACGGTGTAAGGCGACGCGGGGGAGGGCACGGGCGCCGGGGTCTGGTAGACGGGCGCCGGGGCCGGCGTCGGGACCTGCTGCGGGTAGCCGTACGAGGGTGCCGGGGTCGGCGGGCCGTACGGGCCGGGCTGCGCGGTCGGGTGGGGCGTCGGGTGCGGCTGGTACGGCGTCTGCATGCCGTGCGTCGCGGGCGGTGGGGTCTGGCCGACCGGCGGGAAGACCGCCGAACCGACGCCGGAACCGCTCTGGACCGGGCCGCCCGCGACGATCATCGGCGAGCCGGTCTGGCCGGCGGACAGCACCCGCAGGCACTCGTCGCGCATCGCGGCGGCGCTGGGGAAACGCTCGTTCGGGTTCTTCTTCAGGGCGCGGGCGACGAGGGCGTCCATCGCCGGGGTCACGGAGCGGTTCACCGAGGACGGCGCGACCGGCTCCTCCTGGACGTGCGCGTAGGCGATCGCGAGCGGCGAGTCCGCGTCGAAGGGCAGACGGCCCGTCAGGAGCTGGAAGAGCATGATGCCGACCGAGTACAGGTCGGCACGCGCGTCGACGGCACGGCCCAGGGCCTGCTCGGGGGACAGGTACTGCGGGGTGCCGACGACCATGCCGGTCTGCGTCATCGAGGTGACGCCGGACTGCATGGCGCGGGCGATGCCGAAGTCCATGACCTTGACCACGCCGCGCTTGGTCATCATCACGTTGCCCGGCTTGATGTCCCGGTGGACCAGGCCCATTTCGTGGCTGGTCTCCAGGGCCGCGAGCACGTCGGCGGTGACCTTCAGCGCCTTGTCGGCCGGCATCGCGCCGTACTGCTGGACGTCCGCGGCGAGCACCGAGCCGAGCGGCTGGCCCTCCACGTACTCCATGACGATGTACGGCATGACGGCGCCGTCGAGGGTGTCCTCGCCGGTGTCGAAGACCGAGACGATGTTCGTGTGCGACAACTTCGCAACAGCCTGCGCCTCACGGCGGAAGCGTTCGCGGAAGGACTGTTCGCGGCCGAGCTCGGTGTGCAGCGTCTTGATGGCGACCTGGCGGTCGAGCGCGCTGTCGTACGCCAGGTACACGGACGCCATGCCGCCCTCGCCGAGCAGGTCACGCAGCTGGTACCGGCCGCCCGCGACCGAACCGCCCGCATAGCGGCCCTGTGCGCCGTCCTGGCTCATCTCGTGCTTCCCCCTACGCGCGTGGCGGCGCTGATCCGCGAATATTCCCGGCCAAGTCTGCCCGAGGGCAGTGACACGTCAAGCTCGGCCCCGGTTCGGTGCCCGTTCCGTGACGCTCCGCACGGAAAACGTCGCGCAAGCGTGACAGGAACGGCATGGAATTTGCACAGGCGTACGCACGGCGGGTGGGATGGCCGGTCCAACGCGGACCGTGATGTCGTACGGAGCCTGTAGCGTGACGACTGGACACGGCACGAGAGACGACGGCGAGGACTGATGGCACCCGAATCCGGAGCAGGTGGCGGTGTGCCGGACCCTTCCGCCGAGTCGTGGGGCCTGGGCGGAGTCGTCGGTGACGGGCGTTACCGGCTGACCCACCGCCTCGGACGCGGCGGCATGGCCGAGGTGTTCGCCGCCGAGGACGTGCGCCTCGGACGCACCGTCGCCGTGAAGCTGCTGCGCCCCGACCTCGCCGAGGACCCGGTCTCCAAGGCCCGCTTCACGCGCGAGGCGCAGTCGGTGGCCGGCCTCAACCACCATGCGATCGTGGCCGTCTACGACTCCGGCGAGGACGTCGTCGGCAGCCAGTCCGTGCCGTACATCGTCATGGAGCTGGTCGAGGGCCGCACCATCCGTGACCTGCTGATCAGCGCCGAGGCGCCGGGGCCCGAGCAGGCCCTCATCATCGTCTCCGGCGTCCTGGAGGCGCTCGCCTACTCCCACCAGCACGGCATCGTGCACCGGGACATCAAGCCGGCGAACGTGATCATCACCAACACCGGCGCCGTCAAGGTCATGGACTTCGGCATCGCGCGCGCCCTGCACGGCGCGCAGTCGACGATGACCCAGACCGGCATGGTCATGGGCACGCCGCAGTACCTCTCCCCCGAACAGGCGCTCGGCAAGGCCGTCGACCACCGCTCCGACCTGTACGCGACGGGCTGCCTCCTGTACGAACTGCTCGCGCTGCGGCCGCCCTTCACCGGTGAGACACCGTTGTCGGTGGTCTACCAGCATGTCCAGGACGCCCCGATCCCGCCCTCCGAGGTCGCCCAGGCGGCCCCGCCGGAGCTGGACGGCCTGGTCATGCGCTCCCTGGCGAAGGACCCGGACGACCGGTTCCAGAGCGCCGAGGAGATGCGCGGCCTGATCCAGTACGGGCTGACGATGCTCCAGGAGCAGGGCGGCCACACCGGCGTGTGGAACACCGGCCCGGTCGAGATGTACGAGGGCCCGCACACCCCGGGCTCCGGGGTCGCCGCGACCGCGGTCATGGGCGGCCACCCGGGCCACGCCCCGCACCACGACACCGCGCAGCGCCCGATCCTCCCGCCGATGAACCCCGAGGACGGCGGTTACGACGGGACCCCGGGCGGCCCCGGCGGCTACGGCGCGCAGGGCGGCAAGGGCGGCAAGGGCGGACCCGGCAAGGTGCTGCTGTTCGTGGCGCTCGCGCTGGTCGCGATCGTCGCCGGGGTCGCGTACGCGCTCGACAAGGCCGGCGACAAGGGCGACGGCGGCGGTACCAAGCCGCCGGCGGTCACCAACTCGCCGTCCACGCAGGAGGAGTCGCCCACGCCGTCCGAGGAGCCGTCCGAGGAGACCGAGTCCCCCGACTCCTCCACGGGCGGCAACCAGCAGCCCTGGACGCCCACGAACCGGCCGACGCTGCGCCCGTCGACCCAGCCGACCCCCACCGACGAGCCGTCGACGGACCCGTCGGACGGCACCAGCAGCGGCAGCACGGGCACGAGCGAGGGCTCGACGGAGGGCACCACCGAGGGCACCACCGAGGGCGGCTCGACGGGCACCTCGACGGGGACGTCGACCGGCACCTCGACGGGGACGTCCACGGGCACCTCGACGGGGACGTCCACGGGCACGTCGACCGGCACCTCCGCGGGCTCCTCGTCCGGCAGCACCACGGGCACGGGCACCGGCACCACCCCCTAGGCGTACCCGGAAAGCCCCGCCGGGCTCGCGACGCCGGGCACCACCCCTGGGGCGAGCCCGCAATGCCCCGCCCGGCTCGCGACGCCCGGCACCACCCCAGGGGCCTGCCCGGAAAGCCCCGCCGGGCCGAGCCCGGCGCGGTCACTGCGTGAAAGCGTCGCGTACCGCCTCGTACTCGCGGGTCCACCACACCGCCAGGGCCGACACCGCGGGGAACTGCGGATCGGCCCTGCGGTCGTGCCGCTGGTAGCGCCAGCGCAGCGTCCAGAAGTCGTTGAGCCGCTCCCACCAGACCCGGTCCACCGCGGCCGCCAGCTCGGCGCGGTCGACGCCCGCCGCGCGCCGGTACGCCCGCGCGTACGCCCGTACCTTGTCCAGCGCCAGCTCGCCCGCCGGCCGGACGAAGAAGATCGCGGCCGCCCGGACCGCCTCCTCGGCGCGCGGGCGGACGTCCAGGCGGTCCCAGTCGACGATCGCGGCCGGTTCGGCGCCCCGGTAGAGCAGGTTGAAGGGGTGGAAGTCGCCGTGCACCCAGCCGGTCGCGGCGGCGGCCGGCGGCCGGCGGTGGGCGTGGGCGGCGAGCAGCACCCGACGTTCCCGCAGCCGGTGCTCGGCGAGCTCGTCGAAGCCGTCGCGGAGCCGGCGGGCGCGGACCAGCCGCAGCAGCTCGTCGATGAGCCGGAAGGTGTCCTCGGGGCGGGCGCTCTCGTGGCCGGAGCCCGGCGGCGGGGACTCCATCACCTGGGCCAGGCAGGTGTGCACATGTCCCAGCAGGGTGCCGAGGCGCCGCGACCCGGCGGCGGAGAGCTGGGCGCCGTCCCGGTGCCGGCCGTCGATCCAGGGGTGCAGCGCGTAGCAGTGGCCCCCGATGACGGCGACGGTGCGCCCGGCGGAGTCCGGCAGCGGCGGGGCGACGGGCACGCCGAGCGCGTGCAGACGCTGGGTGGCGCGGTGCTGACGCACGATGGTGTCCCGGTCGGCGGTGCGGGCGTCCAGGTGCTGCTTGAGGAAGTAGGAGCCGCGGGTGGTGGCGAGCCGGTAGCCGCGGTTGAGCAGCCCCTGCGCGACCGGCCGGCAGGACAGCGGCTCGCCGGCGTCCGTGTAGCGGCGCAGCAGGGCACCGACGGGTGGGGCGAGGGGGGAGAGCGGGGGTGCAGATGAGCGCGGCACTCCGCAGATGTTAGATCACGCTACGTGGTGGAGATGTCGCTCGATGGGATGAGCGGAGCGGCCGGGGGCCGGCCGCTCGGTCGCGCAGTCGAGGGTGTGCACGGTGACGAACTGCGGCTCGACGCGCATGTAGACCGGGTCGAAGGGCTCGCCGTCCACCGAGCGGGGCGCCGGCCCGAAGGCCGCGAGCTGTGCCTCCGTGGGTTCGACGATCTCCGCGGTGCCGGTGAACTGCACCGACCACAGCTGCTCGGCGCCGGAGGTGAGGTTGTCCGCGCCGTACGCGACGACGCTGCCCGCGCAGGCGCGGTGGTAGCCGAGGCCCCGGTGGAGGCGGAGCAGGACGCCGTCGTCGGTCACGATGTGGCGGGCCGGGGCGACGAACGGCATCGCCCGCATGCTCGTGGCCACGCGCCCGTACGACACGCGGTTCAGCAGCTCGATGGCGCGGATCTCCTCGGAGGGCATGGCTTCCACTCTCCGCCACCGGGCCGTGTCGGAAAAGGGGCCCCTGCCCCGGTTCACGGGGACGTAGGTCCCGAATGCGGGCCGTAGGGCCCGGCCTCACCTGTTCGGGTGAACCGCCGGGCGGGGGCGGGCTCAGTGCCGCTCGGCCTGCATTCTCGCCACGTACGCGGCGGCCTGGGAACGCCGCTCCATGCCCAGCTTCGACAGCAGGCTGGAGACGTAGTTCTTGATGGTCTTCTCCGCGAGGTGGAGGCGCTCGCCGATGGCCCGGTTGGTCAGGCCCTCGCCGATCAGATCGAGGATCCTGCGCTCCTGCTCGGTGAGATGGGCGAGGCGGTCGTCGCCCTTCGGGCTGTTGCCGTCCCGCAGCCGCTCCAGGACCCGCGCGGTCGCCACCGGGTCGAGCAGCGACCTGCCCGCGGCGACGTCCCGGACGGCGTTGAGGAGTTCGTTGCCCCGGATGGCCTTGAGGACATAGCCCGAGGCCCCGGCCATGATCGCGTCGAAGAGGGCCTCGTCGTCCGCGTACGAGGTGAGCATCAGGCACTTGATCGCATCGTCCTGCGAGCGGACCTCGCGGCAGACCTCGACGCCGCTGCCGTCCGGGAGGCGGACGTCGAGCACGGCCACGTCGGGGCGGGTCGCGGGGATCCTGACCAGGGCGTCCGCGGCGGTGCCGGCCTCGCCGACGACCTCGATGTCGTTCTCCACGGAGAGCAGCTCATGGACGCCGCGCCGTACGACTTCGTGGTCGTCCAGCAGAAATACCCGGATTTTTCCTTCTTCGCGCACGCGCTCAGTCTCACATATTGGCTCTTCCCGCGCCCGGGGTGGCCGGGATAACGTGCCGGGTGTTCCGACGACGGCGTCGGGTCCGTTGTCATCGCGCTGACCAGGGCTGAGTCCCCCCTTTCTCGATTTACTTGGAAATCCAAGCAAAATCGCAGGTCAAGTGGGGTTTCGCAGAAATGTTGCGCTGTGGGTAACGTGCCTATGACGGCGTTCGCCGGGACACCTGTCACGCCTGACCCCGGCCGCGTCGCACCCACCCCGTGCGAAGGGTACGGACAAGGCGGAGAGCCGCACTGGCCTTACCGGCGAACCCGGGGGCCGGACCGACGGAGGAGCACGCACGTGACCGTGGAGAGCACTGCCGCGCGCAAGACGACGCGACGCAGCAGCGGCACCAAGCGCACCACCAGCGCCGACGCCAAGAAGGCACCGGCCGCGCAGAGCGTCGAGCCCGAGCTCGTACAGCTGCTGACGCCCGAGGGGGAGCGCGTCCAGCACCCCGAGTACGACATCGACCTGAGCGCCGAGGAGCTGCGCGGCCTCTACCGCGACATGGTCCTCACCCGCCGCTTCGACTCCGAGGCCACCTCCCTGCAGCGCCAGGGCGAGCTGGGCCTGTGGGCCTCGCTGCTGGGCCAGGAGGCCGCTCAGATCGGCTCCGGCCGCGCGCTGCGGGACGACGACTACGTCTTCCCGACCTACCGCGAGCACGGTGTCGCCTGGTGCCGCGGGGTCGACCCCACCAACCTCCTCGGCATGTTCCGTGGTGTGAACAACGGTGGCTGGGACCCCAACACCAACAACTTCCACCTGTACACGATCGTCCTCGGCTCGCAGACCCTGCACGCCACCGGCTACGCCATGGGCATCGCCAAGGACGGCGCGGACTCCGCCGTGCTCGCGTACTTCGGTGACGGCGCCTCCAGCCAGGGCGACGTCAACGAGTCGTTCGTCTTCTCCGCGGTCTACAACGCCCCGGTCGTGTTCTTCTGCCAGAACAACCAGTGGGCCATCTCCGAGCCCATCGAGAAGCAGACCCGCGTCCCGCTCTACCAGCGTGCCCGCGGCTTCGGCTTCCCCGGTGTCCGTGTCGACGGCAACGACGTCCTCGCCTGCCTGGCCGTGACCCGCTCGGCGCTCGAGCGCGCCCGCCGTGGCGAGGGCCCGACGCTCATCGAGGCGTTCACCTACCGCATGGCCGCCCACACCACCTCCGACGACCCGACCCGCTACCGCCGTGACGCGGAGCGCGAGGCGTGGGAGGCCAAGGACCCGATCCAGCGCCTCAAGGCGTACCTGGAGCGTGAGGGCCACGCCGACGCCGCCTTCTTCGAGGAGCTGGAGGCCGAGAGCGAGGCGCTCGGCAAGCACGTCCGTGAGGTCGTCCGCGCCATGCCCGTCCCGGATCACATGGCGATGTTCGACCACACGTACGCGGACGGGCACGCGCTCGTCGACGAGGAGCGCGCGCAGTTCGCCGCGTACCAGGCGTCCTTCGAGGGCGGAGAGGGCGAGTAATCATGGCTGTTCAGAAGCTTCCCCTCGCGAAGGCGCTCAACGAGTCGCTCCGCAAGGCCCTGGAGACCGACCCCAAGGTCGTCATCATGGGCCTGGACGTCGGCAAGCTCGGCGGTGTCTTCCGGATCACCGACGGCCTGCAGAAGGACTTCGGCGAGGACCGCGTCGTCGACACCCCGCTCGCCGAGTCCGGCATCGTCGGCACCGCGATCGGCCTCGCGCTGCGCGGCTACCGGCCCGTCGTGGAGATCCAGTTCGACGGCTTCGTCTTCCCGGCGTACGACCAGATCGTCACCCAGCTGGCGAAGATGCGGGCCCGCTCGCTCGGCACCGTGAAGATGCCGGTCGTCATCCGCATCCCCTACGGCGGTGGCATCGGCGCCGTCGAGCACCACTCCGAGTCCCCCGAGTCGCTCTTCGCGCACGTCGCGGGCCTCAAGGTGGTCACCCCGGCGAACTCCTCCGACGCCTACTGGATGCTCCAGCAGGCGATCCAGAGCGACGACCCGGTGATCTTCTTCGAGCCCAAGCGCCGCTACTGGGACAAGGGCGAGGTCGACACCGAGGCCATCCCCGGCGAGCTGCACAAGGCCCGGGTCGCCCGCGAGGGCACCGACCTCACCCTCGTCGCCTACGGCCCGATGGTGAAGACCTGCCTGGAGGCGGCCGCGGCCGCCGCCGAGGAGGGCAAGTCGATCGAGGTCGTGGACCTGCGCTCGATCTCCCCGCTCGACTTCGACACCATCCAGACCTCGGTCGAGAAGACCCGCCGTCTGGTCGTGGTGCACGAGGCCCCGGTGTTCTTCGGCTCCGGCGCGGAGATCGCCGCCCGGATCACCGAGCGCTGCTTCTACCACCTGGAGGCCCCCGTCCTGCGGGTCGGCGGCTACCACGCGCCGTATCCGCCGGCGCGCCTGGAGGAGGAGTACCTGCCGGGCCTGGACCGCGTGCTCGACGCCGTCGACCGCTCGCTGGCGTTCTGAGGAGAGCACCGTGACGATCCGCGAATTCAAGATGCCCGACGTGGGCGAGGGCCTGACCGAGGCCGAGATCCTCAAGTGGTACGTCCAGCCCGGTGACACCGTCACCGACGGGCAGGTCGTGTGCGAGGTCGAGACGGCGAAGGCGGCCGTGGAGCTGCCGATCCCGTTCGACGGCACGGTCCACGAGCTGCTCTTCCCCGAGGGCACCACGGTCGACGTCGGCCAGGTCATCATCTCGGTGAACGTGGGCGGCGGCGCCGCTCCCGAGGCTCCGGCGGCCCCGGCCGCCGTCGCGACCCCGGCGCCGGCCGCCGAGCCGGCCGTCGAGGCCGAGCCGGAGGGCCGCCAGCCGGTCCTGGTCGGCTACGGCGTGTCCGCGAGCTCCACCAAGCGGCGCGCCCGCAAGGCGACGGCGGCCGCTCCGGCCGAGGCCGCCGCCCCGGCCGCGCCCGCCCCGGTGACCCCGGTGGTCCCGGAGCAGCTGAACGGCCACGGTCCCGTGACCGGCCGCCCGCTGGCCAAGCCGCCGGTGCGCAAGCTGGCCAAGGACCTCGGCGTCGACCTGGCGACGGTCACCCCGACCGGCCCGGACGGCATCATCACCCGCGAGGACGTGCACCGCGCGGCGGCCCCCGCGCCGGTGGTGGAGACCGCCCCGGTCACCGAGGCCCCGGCGCCCGTCGCGGCGGCCGTGCCGGCCCCGGCGCCCGCCGTCTCCTCGGACGCCCGCGAGACCCGTATCCCCATCAAGGGCGTACGGAAGGCCACGGCGGCGGCGATGGTCGGCTCGGCCTTCACCGCACCGCACGTCACCGAGTTCATCACCTTCGACATCACGCGCACGATGAAGCTGGTCGAGGAGCTCAAGTCCGACAAGGACATGGCGGGCCTGCGGGTGAACCCGCTGCTGCTGATCGCCAAGGCGGTCCTGGTCGCGGTCAAGCGCAACCCGGACATCAACGCCGCCTGGGACGAGGCCGCCCAGGAGATCGTGCTCAAGCACTACGTGAACCTGGGCATCGCCGCGGCCACCCCGCGCGGTCTGATCGTGCCGAACATCAAGGACGCGCACGCCCAGACCCTGCCGGAGCTGTCGCGCTCCCTGAGCGAGCTGGTCGCCACGGCCCGCGAGGGCAAGACGACCCCGGCGGCGATGCAGGGCGGCACCTTCACCATCACCAACGTCGGCGTCTTCGGCGTCGACACCGGTACGCCGATCCTCAACCCGGGCGAGTCCGCGATCCTCGCGGTCGGCGCGATCAAGCTCCAGCCCTGGGTCCACAAGGGCAAGGTGAAGCCGCGCCAGGTCACCACCCTGGCCCTCTCCTTCGACCACCGCCTGGTCGACGGCGAGCTCGGCTCCAAGTTCCTGGCCGATGTGGCCGCAATTCTGGAACAGCCGAAGCGGCTCATCACCTGGGCCTGACAGCCCGGACGCGTTGTTTCACGTGAAACGCCCGGTCGGGACGACATGTCCCGACCGGGCGTTTTTCCATGCCCGTTCTTGATTGATCACCCGGTGATGATCAATGGCGAATTGGACAGTCGTTCGCCCGCCGACTGAAGATAGGGCGCTCATCAAAAGCTAAGGAACTCCTCATGCATCGCGGTTTCGCGCTGCGATGGTCCCAGGGCACCGTCGCCGAGCTGCTCAAAGGCCGTCACAACAGTCTCGGCCTGCTGCGTCTGGCCCTGGCCTCGGCGGTGGTCGTCTCACACGCGCGCATCCTGGGCTACGGCGGCAAGGAGTACCTCCACTCCTTCAGCGGCGGCCAGACCGACCTCGGCAAGCTCTCGGTCTACGGCTTCTTCGTCCTCTCCGGGATCCTCGTCACCCGCAGCGGCATGCGGCTCTCGCTCGGCCGCTTCCTCTGGCACCGCGCGCTGCGGATCTTCCCCGGCTTCTGGGTGTGCCTGGTCGTCGCCGCGTTCGCCGTGGCACCGCTGCTCTACTGGCGCCTCCACTCCACGCTCGACGGCTTCGGCGGCCCGCACGGCCCGCTCGACTACCTCCGCGTGAACTGGGCCGTCTCCACGAACCAGTACGACATCGCCCAGGTCATGACGGACGCCCGCTCGGCCGGACTGGTCCACAACACCGCGTTCAACGGCGCGCTGTGGAGCCTGCGCTACGAGTTCCTCTGCTACCTCGCCGTGGCCACCCTCGCGGTCGTCGGGATCCTGACCCGGGCCCGCCGGGCCGTCCTCCTGCTCACCGCCGTCCTCGGCTGGCTCGTCATACGCCAGGCGAGCACGGACCCCTTCTGGGCGGGCCCGTACGACGCCCACATCCTCCCGGCCTTCCAGCTGCCGCCGTTCGGCCCGGTCAACCCCGCGTTCCTCGTCTACCTGGGCTTCGCCTTCGCCCTCGGCGCCGTCATCGAGCTCTACAAGGAGCGCGTGCCGGTCAGCGATCCGCTGGGCATCGCGGCCCTCGCCGTGCTCCTCGGCAGCCTGCACTACGGCTACCTGTTCACGGTCGGCATCCCGGCCTTCGCGTACGTCCTCGTCTGGCTCGCCATCCGGCTGCCGGCGGCCTGCCGCCGGATCGGCGCCCGCCACGACTACTCGTACGGCATCTACATCTACGGCTTCCTCGTCCAGCAGACCCTGGCCCTCATCGGCTGGACCCGCTGGGGCATGGCCGCCTACCTGGCCCTCACCTTCGCCTTCACCGTCCTCCTCGCCGTGGCCTCCTGGCACCTCGTCGAGCGCCCCATGATGAAGCTGAAAGACCTGCGCGTCGGCGGGCGCGGCCGGCGGACCGAGCGCGGTACGGGCCCGGACGGGGCCCCCGCCGCCGGGCAGGACCCGACCGCCGGCCAGGACCCCGTCACCGGGCCGGCACCGGTGAGCGGGCCGAGGTCCGCGGCCGAGGACCACGCCTACGCGGCCAGCCCCCGCGGCTGACGCACGCACAGGCGGCGAACAGTCGGCAGACCGGCGATGCACCGGCAGACCGGCGCTCCACCCAGGCGCCGGACAGGCCCTGCCGGCAGACGCAACAGACTTACGCAACAGACAGACGCAACAGACAGACGCGACAGACAGACGCGACAGACAGACGCGACAGACAGACGCGACAGACAGGCCCGTCCGCATCGCGGACGGGCCTGTCTGTTGCACCCCTGTTGTATCTAAGCTGTGTTCATGCCAGCCGCCCCAGCCCAGCAACCCGCCGTCAAGCAGCCTGCCGTCAAGCAGCCCCCCGCCGCCGACCGCGTCTACATGCACGTCAAGCAGGCCGTCCTCGACCGGCGCTACGAAGGGGGCACCCTGCTCACCGAGGGCGAGCTCGCCGAGGCCGTCGGGGTGTCGCGGACGCCCGTGCGGGAGGCGCTCCTCAAGCTGGAGATGGAGGGCCTGCTCAAGCTCTATCCCAAGAAGGGCGCCCTGGTGCTCGCCGTGTCCGCCCAGGAGATCGCGGACGTCGTCGAGACGCGGCTGCTCGTCGAGGAGTTCGCCGTGCGGCGGGCGGTGCCGGCGACGCCCGCGCTGGTCGCCCGGCTGGAGGAGCTCCTGGAGGAGCAGAAGCGGCGGGCCGAGGCCGGGGACCTGGCCGAGGTGGCCGTCACCGACCGGTGCTTTCACGCCGAGATCGTGAAGCACGCCGGGAACCAGATCCTGGCGCGGCTCTACGACCAGCTGCGGGACCGGCAGCTGCGGATGGGCGTCGCGGTCATGCAGTCGCAGCCCGACCGGATCGCCAAGAACATCGCCGAGCACGCCGAGATCCTCGACCGCATCAAGGCCGGTGACGTGGAGGGCGCCGCGCACTGCGTGCGTCAGCACCTCAGCTGGGTGAAGATCCTGGTCCGGGGTGAGGAGCGATGAGCCGGGACGGACACGGGCCGGCCGTCAGCCTGCCCGGGGACCCGCCGGGCGGCCGCCGGGCCGCGCTCGTCTGGGGCGTCGGCGTCGCCGTCTACTTCGTCGCCGTCATCTTCCGGACCTCGCTCGGCGTCGCCGGGCTCGACGCCGCCGAGCGCTTCGACGTCAACGCGTCGGCCCTGTCGACCTTCTCCATACTCCAGCTGCTCGTCTACGCGGGCATGCAGATACCCGTCGGCCTCATGGTCGACCGGCTCGGCACCAAGAAGGTGCTGACCATCGGGGTCCTTCTGTTCACGCTCGGGCAGCTGGGCTTCGCGCTCTCCCCCTCGTACGGCATGGCGCTGGCCTCCCGGGCCCTGCTCGGCTGCGGGGACGCGATGACCTTCATCAGCGTGCTGCGGCTCGGCAGCCGCTGGTTCCCGGCCCGCCGCGGGCCGCTGATCGGACAGGTCGCCGCCCTCTTCGGGATGGCCGGCAACCTCGTCTCGACGATCTTCCTCTCCCGGGCCCTGCACGAGCTGGGCTGGACCGCCACCTTCGTCGGCAGCTCGCTGGCGGGCGTCCTCGTCCTCGTCCTGCTGCTGCTCTTCCTCAAGGACCACCCCGAGGGGTTCGAGCCCGAGCCCGTCACCCACGCCGGCGCCGCCTTCGTCCGCCGGCAGATCGCCGAGGCGTGGCGGGAGCCCGGCACCCGGCTCGGCATGTGGGTGCACTTCACCACCCAGTTCCCCGCCATGGTCTTCCTGCTGCTGTGGGGACTGCCCTTCCTCGTCGAGGACCAGGGACTCGACCGCGGGACCGCCGGCGAGCTGCTCACCCTCGTCGTGCTCTCCAACATGGCCGTGGGCCTCGCGTACGGGCAGATCATCGCCCGGCACCACGCCGCCCGCGCCCCGCTCGCCCTCGGCACGGTCGCCGCCACCGCCCTGCTGTGGGGCACCACCCTCGCCTACCCGGGCGACCGGGCGCCGATGTGGCTGCTCGTCACCCTGTGCACGGTCCTCGGCGCCTGCGGGCCCGCCTCCATGATCGGCTTCGACTTCGCCCGCCCCGCCAACCCGCCCGAGCGCCAGGGCACGGCCTCGGGCATCGTCAACATGGGCGGCTTCGTCGCCTCCATGACGACGCTCTTCGCCGTGGGCGTGCTCCTCGACGCGACCGGCGACGACTACCGGATCGCGTTCTCCTCGGTCTTCGTCCTGGAGGCCCTGGGCGTCGCGCAGATCCTCCGCCTCAAGGCCCGCACCGCCCGCCGCGAACGGGAACGGCTGGTCGCCAGCCGGGTGGAGGCCGTGCACGTACCGGTCTGAGGGATCAGTTCGGCGTCACCGCGAAGTGCGCCAGGATCGCCCGCGCCAGGTCCTCGTCGCCCTCGGTCTTGATCCGGTCGGCCACGTCGGCCGGCCGGACCCGGCCGCAGGCCAGGCGGACGTACGTCTCCCAGTCCGTCGCCAGCGTCACCGCGGGCCCGAGCGAGGGGGCGCCGTCGATGGAGCCGTTGCCCTGGGCGTCCACCCGGACCGTCCGCAGGAACTCCACCGGGCCGCTGACGTCGAAGACGAACGCCGAATTCGGCGGGGCGCCCGCCTCCTTGGCCACCACGTGCGGCAGGGCCTCCAGGAGCACGTCACGGGTCACGTACGCGCCGGGGGAGTCCAGGTTGCCGGGGACGCCGAGCGTGACCCGCAGGTCCTGCTCGTGCACCCAGCAGTCGAAGGCGCGCATCCGGTAGGCCAGTTCAAGGGTCTGCTCGGCGCCGAGGGGCGCCCGGATCAGGGCGTCCGGCCGCCGGTTCTCGTTGCGCAGCTGCCGGGCCCGGCGGATCAGGACGTACTCCAGCTCCGCGGTCATCTCCGGCGCGGTGTGGTGCCGCCGCACGTCGACCTGCATCTCCATGTAGCGGGCGAAGTCCGTGCGCACGTGGTAGAGGTCGCGGGGCAGGCTGTGGATCGGGCGCGGGTCGCCGAGCATCTCGGTCTCCATGCCGATGACATGGGAGACGATGTCGCGCACCGACCAGCCCGGGCACGGCGTGGCGCGGTTCCACTCGCCCTCGACGAGCGGCTGCACCAGCTCGGCTATCGCTTCGACGGAGTGGGTCCAGGCGTCGGCGTAGTTCTGGAGGCTGGGATGGACGGTCACGGGACCCCTCGGCGGTTCTGCGGTGCGCGGGCTGGGCTGGGCGGGCTGGCGGGCGACGGTATGGAGTTCTTTACGCGGTTGTGGCGGCCGAAAACATCACTGGGTGGGAGGCTCGGTCGCTAAGTTACGCTGCCCGAAGGCACCCCGGCAGTGCTTTCGTGTGACGATCGTAGGCCGGAGTTGACGGCTCGAATGCCAGGACGGTGGTAGTGTGCGCGCCTCGCTGATCCAGATCGCGGTAGACCCGGACGAACCGGTCGAGGACCGGCGGGCCCGCGTGGCCCGGCTCGTGCGGGAGGAGCGGGGCGCCGCCGAGCTCGTGGTCCTGCCCGAACTGTGGCCGATGGGCGCCTTCGCGTACGAGGCGTTCGCCGCCGAGGCCGAGCCGCTGAAGGGCGCCACCTACCAGGCCATGTCCGCCGCCGCGCGCGACGCCGAGGTGTGGCTGCACGCGGGCTCGATCGTCGAGGCCGTCTCCGGCGCCCTCTACAACACCTCGCTGGTCTTCTCCCCCGACGGCGAACTCGCCGCCAGCTACCGCAAGATTCACCGCTTCGGCTTCGACAAGGGCGAGGCCGTCCTGATGGCGGCCGGCGAGGACCTCGTCACGGTCGACCTGCCGAAGCTCACCGTCGGCGTCGCCACCTGCTACGACCTGCGCTTCCCGGAGCTCTTCCGCGGACTCGTGGACGCCGGCGCGCAGGCCTTCGTCGTCCCGGCCGGCTGGCCCGCCCGCCGCCGCGCCCACTGGACCCTGCTCGCGCAGGCCAGGGCGGTCGAGAACCAGGCGTACGTCCTCGCCTGCGGCACCGCCGGCACCCACGCCGGTGTCGAGCAGGCCGGACACTCGATCGTCGTCGACCCCTGGGGCGAGGTCCTGGCGGAGGCCGGACCCGGCGAGGAGATCCTGCGGGTCGACCTCGACCCGGCGAAGGTCACCACCACCCGCGAGCAGTTCCCGGCACTGAAGGACCGGGTCCTGGGCCGCCCGTAGGGCACGCCGTCGGGGGCCGGGGGCCGGGGGCCGGGGGCCGGGGCACCGGGGGCCGGTGACGGCGGGCCGGTGCGGGGACCGCGGGGTCGCTGACGGCCGGGCCCTAGGAGTTCGCCTCCGCCCAGAGCTCCGCCACCCGGCGCACCCCGGACCGCACGGCCCCGACCCGGGTCAGGGCCGAGCGGTCCACGCCCGCGAAGATCAGCGCGAGCGCCAGGTCGCCGCCCTCCGCGCGCCCGCCCACCTGGACCGACAGGCGTCGGCCCGTGCCGCGCCCGGACTCGCGCACCGTGACCGCGACGCCCGGGTCCTCCGCGTCCGCGGCGCGCGTCAGCACGTAGCCCCGGGCGCCGAGGGCGGCCAGGCGGAAGTGGTCGCCCGCGATCCGCAGCAGCAGGGCACGCTGCTCCAGGGTGGCGCCCCATCTGTTCCGGGACATGGACACGAGCCGGTCGCCGACCCGCAGGGTGGCCCGGTTGAGGGTCGGCAGCCGCAGGGTGTCCGTGTGGATCCCGCGCGCCTCGAACGTGGCCGTCGGTATCAGGCCGCCGCGCGCCTCCGAGACCACCGCGTTCGGGGCCGTACGCGGCAGCGGGCAGGTGAGCGTCACCTCGCCGAACTCCGGCGAGACGCCCCGCCAGCCGGAGCGCACCCCGGGCCGCTTCCCCTCCTTCCAGGGGAGAAGGGTGAACGGCGTGACCGTGGTGTGCACGACGGCGGCTCCTTCGGTGGTTCGGGGAAGGGATCGAGGGCCAGGAGGCCAGGAGGTTCGGAGGCTTCAGACGGCGATGGCGTTCAGGGCGGCGGGAGCACCGGCGACGGTCGGAGCGGCGCCCGGATCACCGGCGGCGCCCGGAGCGCCGGCGGCGGGGACCGCCGGCCCGGCGGCCGGGTCCTCCGGCCGGCCCCCGGGCGCGTACTCCTCCCAGGCCGCCGCCAGCCTCCGTACCGCCTCCACGAGGGTGTCCGGCGCCAGCAGGAAGTGCAGTCGCAGCATCCGGGCGCTGCCGCCGAGCGCGTCCATGGTGGAGCCGGGCAGCACGGCCACCCCGTGGCGCAGCGCCAGCTGCGCGAAGGACACCCCGTCGCCATACGGCAGCCGGACCCACAACGTCTGCCCGCCCGCGGCCGGCGGGCACTCCCAGGACGGCAGCCGGCGGGCCAGCTCGGCCCGCAGCAGGTCGTGGCCGGCCCGCAGTTCCGCCAGCCTGGTCCGCAGGAGCGGGGCGAAGGAGCCGAGCAGCCGGGCCGCCACCAGCTGCGCCGGAACGTCACTCCCGAGATCGTGCAGGGCCTTCAGGCGGGCCAGTCGCGCGATCAGCGGGGCCGGGCCGCGCACCCAGCCGATCCGCAGACCGCCCCAGACCGCCTTGCTGAGCGAACCGACGCCGATGACCTCCGTACCGTACGAGGAGAGGGGCGGCGGACCGGCCTCCGCGGCGGTCCCGTCGAAGCGCAGCTCGCTCAGCACCTCGTCGTCGACGAGCGGCACTCCGTACGCCTCCGCCGCCTCGACCAGACGCCGCCCCAGCAGCGGCGGCAGGACGGTGCCGGTGGGATTGTGGAGACGCGGGATCACATAGGCCAGTGCCGGGCGGTGACGTTCCATCACCGCGATCGCGGTCGGCACGTCGAGCCCGTCCGGGCCCACCGCCACCGGATGCGGCACCGCCGCCGCCTCCCGGAACAGGTCGAGTGCCCCCGGATAGCTCGGCGCCTCCACCAGGACCCCGTCGCCGGGCGCCACCAGGAGCCGGGTGAGCAGCCCGATCCCCTGCTGGGCCCCGGTGGTGACCAGCACCTGCGCCGGATCCGTCGGGACGCCCCGCTCCGCGTACCGCCGCGCGACCGCCGCCCGCAGGGCCGGAAGCCCGGCCGGGTGGTAGCCGAGGTCGTCCGTCGGCAGGGTCAGGCCGGCGTACGCCTCGGCCAGTTCGCGCGGCGGCGCCGGCGGTGCGGCACAGCTCAACAGGATGACGCCGTCGGAGGGTTCGAGGAGGTGCAGGAACATCGGGTTGGACGTCTCCGTCACCCGCGGCCCCGGCGGGGTGAGCACGGCCGGCGCCACGCGCGTCCCGCTGCCCTGCCGGCGCACCAGGCGCCCTTCCTGCCGCAGGGTGTCGTACGCGGCCACGACCGTCGTCCGGCCGACCGAGAGCGCGGCCGCGAGCCGCCGGTCGGGCGGCAGCGGCGCGTCCGGCGGCAGCAGGCCCTCGTCGATCAACTGCCGTACGCGGGCGGCGAGCAGCAGGTACAGCGGTCCCCGCCCGGCCGACCAGCGCCCGAGCCAGGCGACCAGCTCGTCCACGGAGGGTGCCATTGGATCCATCGGCGGACCAATCTGCCGGGATTGGTCCTGTGGACGCAAGCCCGCCGTCCACAGACTGGTCGTCATGAGCGCCGACTTCCTTCCCGAAACGTCCCGCCCCGAGACCCTCGCCGTCCACTCCCCGCAGCCGGAGATCCGCGGCAGCCGGCCGCTCGGCGTGCCCCTCCACCAGGGCCACGTCTTCGCCTTCGAGAGCGCCGACGCGCTCGCCGAGGCCTTCGAGTCGCCGGACGCCTTCCTCTACAGCCGCATGGGCAACCCCACCGTGCGCGCCCTGGAGACCGCCGTCGCCCGCCTGGAGGGCGGCGCCGACGCCCTCTCGTACGCCTCCGGCATGGGCGCCATCAACAGCGTCCTGCTCGGACTGCTCTCCACCGGCGGGCACGTGGTCGCCCAGCGCTGCCTGTACGGCGGCACCTACGCCGTCCTCACCGACCTCGCCGCGCGCTGGGGCGTCGAGGTCACGTACGTCTCCGGCACCGACGCGGACGAGGTGCGCGCCGCGCTGCGCCCCGAGACCCGGCTGCTCTACCTGGAGACCATCGCCAACCCCACCACCCGCGTCTCCGACCTGCCCGCGCTGATCGCCGCCGCCCGCGAGGCCGGCGTCCCGGCGGTCGTCGACAACACCTTCGCCTCGCCGCTGCTGTGCCGGCCGATCGAGCACGGCGCCGACATCGTCGTCCACTCCGCGACCAAGTACCTCGCCGGACACGCCGACGTCCTCGGCGGCATCGCCGTCTTCCGGGACGTCGCCATGCACCGCCGGATCCGCCACCACGCCGTCGAACAGGGCGCGGTCACCGACCCCTTCGCCGCCTGGCTGACGCTGCGCGGACTGCAGACCCTGCCGCTGCGCATCGAGCGGCAGAGCGCGAGCGCCGCCGAGCTCGCGCGCCGCCTCGCCGCCCACCCGGCGGTGGCCGCCGTCCGCCATCCCGCGGTCGCGGGCCATCCGGACCACGCGCTGGCGGCCCGCCTCCTCCCGAACGGGGCCGGCGGCGTCGTCTCCCTCGACCTCGCGGGCGGCCGCGAGGCCGGCCGGGCCTTCGTCGAAGCCGTCCGGGTGGCCTCCCTCAGCGTCTCCCTCGGCGACGTGAAGACCCTGGTCATGCACCCGGCCTCGACCTCCCACCGGCAGCTCGACGAACAGGCCCTGACGGCGGCGGGCATCGCCCCCGGCACGGTCCGGCTGTCGGTCGGCATCGAGCACGTCGAGGACCTGTGGGCGGACCTGGAACAGGCCTTGGCCAAGGCGCTGTAGCCCGTACGGGGTCACCCGCACGGAGCCGGTGGGCGGCACCTCCCGGACACGCCCTAGTCCTCGCGTTCCCGCTCGGCCATCCGGATCACGCACACCGCGACCGCGATGAGCAGGGCGGCGTCGGCGTCCTCGCGGACCACGTTCACGGCGTACGTGTCGCGGACGTGGAACCACTGGCGCGAGATGTGGGCGAGGAGTTCACCGTCGTACTCGACGGTGAACTCCCGGTCCAGGATCCGGCCGCTGACGTCCAGTTCGGTGCCGTCGACCAGGGTGACCCGGAAGTGGTTGCGCAGCAGCGACAGCCGTTTGCGGCGGATCGTGGCCAGCGGCTGGTCCTCCCGCTCGATCGTCATCGCGTCCCGCAGGCTGAACATCTTCTGCCGCAGCGTCACCAGGACCCGCCCGTCGGGGTCCTTCACCTCCAGCGTGTCGCGCAGCCGCAGCGCCTTGCCGTCGACGAGGAAGGCGTGGCGGCCCCGCTCGTCCTCGATCCAGTAGTCGTCGCCGATGGCGAAGATCTTGTCCCGTACCAGGTATTTCATGGCGCAATGCCTTCCCGTCCGAGCGAGGGCTCACCCGGTGAAGTAGCGGGTGAAGGGGTCCGGTGCCACGCCGAGCGACGTGCCGAAGGGGGCGTCCAGCTGGCTGATGAGCAGGACGGTGAAGGCGATGAAGCCCGACAGGCCCATCACCAGGATCACGTGGGTGCTGCTGCGGTTGAGCCCGAACAGGAACATGAAGGCCACCGTCAGCACGCCGCCGATGACCAGACCGGCCCACAGGACCACGGAGAGACGTTCCTCCGAGGCCGCCTCCCGGCCGCGCCGGGCGTCGTCGACGTATCCGATCTGGGCCAGCACCTCCTGGGCGGCGATCTGCTGTCCCGTCGTGGCGGTGCCCTGCAGCTGTCCGGCCGCGCGCAGCCGGTCGAGCAGGTTCCAGCCCTCCGGCCCGAGCGGCTCGCGCTCGGCCATCCGGGGCCACTCGACGGTCACGACATGGGAGGCGTACGCGCGGGCCGCCTCGCGCACCGGCTGCCGCTGGACGGCCGGCAGCGCGTCGGCCAGGAGGTACGTCTGGTGCAGCGCGCTCGCCTCGGCCTGGACGCGGTCGTCGGCGGTGGCGCGGTTGTCCCACACGGAGACGAGGCACAGACCGAGCACGAGGGCGTAGAAGACCGACACCATCATCGAGATGTACTCGGCGACGTCCTCGCGCGGCTCCTCGCCCTCGCGCATCGGGAAGAGCCTGGTCTTCGCGTGGACGGCGAGCGCGGCGACCAGCGCGACGGAGAAGACGACGAGGAGCGTTTCCAGCAGTGCCATGGGGTCTCTCGGGGTCTTTCCGGAGGCGTTCAGTGATGACGTGAGCCGAGCAGCGCGGCGGCGACGGCGGCGGGGATCAGGATCAGCAGCAGCGTCAGGACGACCCCGAGGTGGGGGAGTTCGCGGGAGCGGCGGTGCAGACGCGCCAGCACCCCCTCGTCGCCCGCCACGACCGCGGGGGGCCGGGCGGCGGGCACCTCCCCGACGGCGGCCGGAGGCCGGTCACCCGGCGGCCGTGCCCCCGGCGGCCGGGCGGCGGCTCCCGGTGGCCGCGCACCTGGTGGCAGGGCAGCGGCGGCGGGTGGCGGGGCCCCCGGTGGGGCGGCACCGGGGACCTGGGCCGCGGCTCCGGGAGCCGCGGCCCCCGGAGCCGTGGCCGTACCCGCGGCGGCCGCGGCCAGGGCCGCCCCGGCCAGCTCGGCAGCCGCTTCCGCCGCCGTCACGACCGCGGCGACGTCCGGAGGTACGGCTCCGACGGCGGGCGCGAGCGCTCCGGCGGCTCCCGGCGCCCCTGGCGCGGCACCGGCGTTGCCCGGCGCGCCGGCCGCGCCCGCGACGCCCCCGGCCCCGGCCCCCGCCCCGGCCCCCGCACCGGCCCCGGTCCCCGCTCCCGCCGTGGTCCCGGGAGGCGTCCGTACCGTCGGCGCGGTGGAGGGGGCGGCGGTGTTCCGCGGCGGGGCCGCCGCCGTCGGCGGGGTCACCGCCCTCGGGGGAGCCACCGGCCCGGGCGGAGTCACCGCCCGGGGTGCCGTCAGGCGGACGGCTGCCGTGGCGCGGGCGGTGAGGAGAGGCGCGGGGAGACGTTCGCCGCGTTCCCCGAGCGTCTCGACGAGGTCGCTGCCGGTGGCGAGGCCCTCGCTGCGGTAGGCGCCCGGCCCGCGCCGTACCGTCGCGGCGCAGCCGGCGGTGAGCCCCGGGGCGAGCAGCGGCACCGTGCACACGGGGCCGCCCACCAGGGGGTCGGTGAGGCGGATCGTGTGGACGGCGCGGTCGCCGCGGTTGGTGACGGTGTAGCGCAGGGCCGCCGTGCCCGGCGGGCCGGCCTGGACCGTCTCGGTCAGGGCGAGGGCGCCGGCCACCCCCTCGTACCCGGAGCGGGCGGTCGCGGTGGGGTGCCGGCCGAGGGAGGGGATGTCGCCGGTCGCGCGCGCCGTGCCGGTGTGCCGCCCGCCCTGGGCCGGGAAGCGGGCCACGCACTCGACCGAGCGGAGCGCCAGGAGGGGGCGCGCGGGGCACCGGACCTGGCCGCCGGGCACCGCGGGGTCGCTGATGCGGAGCCGGTGGAGGTCCGCCTCGCCGTGATTGACCAGGCGGTACCGCTGGACGACGATCCCGCCGGCCCGCACGACGACACCCGCCCCCGCGGGCCTGCCGTTCACGGTGACGCTCAGGCCGAGCGCACCGTCACCGGCGCCACCGGCCCGGGCGGCCGGCGCGTACGCGGGCAGGACCGCCGGCAGCAGTAACAGCGACAGCAGCAGCCACCGCGGTGCGTACCCAGGACGCACGACACCTCCAGGCCCATAAGTCGGATGATCGTTCCGACGGTCATGCTCACCACGCCCGACGCGGCCGGCCCCGCCAAGACACGCCCCCGCCCCGCCACCCGGCCCCCTCTTTCACCCGTCCGGCGAGCCGTGCGGCACCCTTGAGCCATGAACGACGACTCCGTGCGCGCTCGCGCCCGTGTCCGCGCCCCCGAGCTCACCGGCAAGGGCGGCTGGCTCAACACCGGCGGAGACGATCTGACCCTCATGGACCTGAGGGGAAAGATCGTTCTGCTCGACTTCTGGACCTTCTGCTGCATCAACTGCCTGCACGTCCTCGACGAGCTGCGGGAGCTGGAGGAGAAGCACCGCGACACCCTGGTGATCGTCGGGGTGCACTCGCCCAAGTTCGTGCACGAGGCCGAGCACCAGGCCGTCGTCGACGCCGTCGAGCGGTACGAGGTGCATCACCCGGTGCTCGACGACCCCGAGCTCGCGACCTGGAAGCAGTACGCGGTGCGGGCGTGGCCCACGCTCGTCGTGATCGACCCCGAGGGCTACGTGGTGGCCCAGCACGCGGGTGAGGGGCACGCCAACGCGATCCGGACGCTGGTCGAGGAGCTGGAGGCCGAGCACGAGGCGAAGGGGACGCTGCGGCGCGGCGACGGGCCGTACGTGCCGCCGGAGCCGGTCGCGACCGACCTGCGGTTCCCCGGCAAGGCCGTCCTGCTGCCGTCCGGCAATCTCCTGGTCTCCGACACCACCCGGCACCAGCTCGTCGAGCTGGCCGCCGACGGCGAGACCGTCGTACGGCGGATCGGCGCCGAGGGCGAGTTCCGGGAGCCGCAGGGCCTGGCGCTGCTCCCGGACGGTTCGGTCGTCGTCGCCGACACCGTGAACCACGCCCTGAAGCGGCTCGACCCGGCCACCGGCGCCGTGGAGCGGATCGCCGGCACCGGCCGTCAGTGGTGGCAGGGCTCCCCCACCTCCGGTCCCGCCCTGGAGGTCGACCTGTCCTCGCCGTGGGACGTGGCCTGGTGGCAGGGCAAGGTGTGGGTCGCCATGGCGGGCGTCCACCAGATCTGGACGTACGACCCGGAGAGCCGGACCGTCGAGGTCGCGGCCGGCACCACCAACGAGGGTCTGGTCGACGGCCCGGCGGCCGAGGCCTGGTTCGCGCAGCCGTCCGGTCTCGCCGCCACCGCCGACCGCCTGTGGATCGCCGACTCGGAGACCAGCGCGCTGCGCTTCGTCGAGGCGGACGGTGGCGGCTACGCCGTGCGGACCGCCGTCGGCACCGGGCTCTTCGACTTCGGGCACCGCGACGGCGCGGCCGAGCAGGCCCTGTTCCAGCACCCGCTGGGCGTGACGGCGCTGCCCGACGGCTCGGTCGCCGTCTCCGACACGTACAACCACGCCCTGCGCCGCTTCGACCCGGCGAGCGGCGAGGTCACCACCCTGGCCACCGATCTGCGCGAGCCCAGCGACGCGGTCGTCGTCGGCGAGGACGTCGTGGTCGTCGAGTCGGCCCGGCACCGCCTGACCCGGCTGCGTCTTCCGGAGGAGGCCGTGCAGGTCGAGTCGGTCGCCCACCGGACGCGGCGCGAGGCCACCGAGGTGGCTCCGGGCCGGCTCCGTCTCGACGTGGTCTTCCAGGCCCCGAAGGGCCAGAAGCTGGACGAGCGCTACGGTCCCTCGACCCGGCTCCTGGTGTCCTCGACCCCGCCCGAGCTGCTGCTGGCCGGCGAGGGCAAGGGCACGGACCTCTTCCGCGACCTGGACCTCAACCCGGAGGTGACCGAGGGCGTCCTGCACGTCTCGGCGATGGCCGCCTCCTGCGACGACGACCCGGCCAACGAGTACCCGGCCTGCCACGTCCACCAGCAGGACTGGGGCGTCCCGGTCCGGGTCGGCGACGGCGGGGCGTCCCGGCTGCCGCTGATCCTCGCGGGCATGGACGACGCGGGCGAGGCCTGACCGCTCGGCCCGCCGGTGTCCGGGCGGCCTCCCGGTGGACGGGAAGCCGCCCGGGCCTCGTTTTCTCAGGCGCGGGGGCGGGAGCGGTGGTCGTGCCAGGCCGCGAGGGCCTCGGCGCGGCTGCCCGTCGGGCGGGCGGCGTGCCAGTCCCGCAGGAAGCGGTTGAGCTCGAACTGGGCGCCGATCTCCCGCGGGCGGGCCGCCTCGCCGCGGGTCTCGTGCCAGTGGCGGGCGGCGTCGGCCAGGGTGCGGCCGGCGTTCTCCGCGATGTACGCGCGCATGGTCGCGTCGAAGTGGAACGAGGGCCCCAGCTCGGACCGGAACCAGGCGCGCAGCACCTGGCTGCAGCGCTGGCCCTCGGGTATGACGGTGCTGCCGTCGACCGGCGCGGTGAGCTGCCGGGACGCCCCGGCCGTCCGCCGCCGGGCCGGGGCGGGCGGCAGCGGCAGGCCGTCGAGGGCGGCCGCGAGGCGTGCGGTGACGGCCGCCTTGCCGCCGCCGGCGGAGAGGCCCATGGTGCGGGCGAGCACGGTGAGTTCCTCGAGCGTCCAGTACCAGCGCAGGAGCTCGGCTCCCGTCAGCCGCGGGGTGAGCGCGGGCCGTTCGGCCGGGGCGGCGGGCATCGGCGGGTCCTAGCCCTCCAGGAAGGCGAGCAGCGCGTTCGCGAGGTGGTGGGGGTCGTCGGAGCCGCACAGCTCGCGGGCGCTGTGCATGGACAGGCAGGCGACGCCGATGTCGACGGTGGTGATGCCGTGCCGGGCCGCGGTGATGGGGCCGATGGTGGTGCCGCAGGGCATGTCGTTGTTGGAGACGAACGACTGCCACGGCACGCCGGCCTTCTCGCAGGCGGCGGCGAACACGGCGCGGCCGCTGCCGTCGGTGGCGTAGCGCTGGTTGACGTTGACCTTGAGGATCGGGCCGCCGTTGGGACGGGGGTGGTGCGTGGGGTCGTGGCGCTCGCTGTAGTTGGGGTGCACGGCGTGGCCGACGTCGGAGGAGAGGCAGACCGAGCCGGCGAGGGCGCGGGCCTTGTCCTCGTAGCCGCCGCCGCGTGCGTAGACCGAGCGCTCCAGGACGGTGCCGAGGAGGGGGCCCTGGGCGCCGGTGTCGGCCTCGGAGCCGTTCTCCTCGTGGTCGAAGGCGGCGAGCACCGGGACGTAGGGCAGGTCGTCGCCGTGGGCGGCCGCGGCGGCGAGGGCGGCGACGCAGGCGTGCACCGAGATCAGGTTGTCCATGCGCGGGCCCGCCAGGAGCTCGCGGTCGCGGCCGAGGTAGGCGGGGGCCTCGACGGCGTGCACCATCAGGTCCCAGCCGGCGACGTCCTCGGCGTCGAGTCCGGCCTCGGCGGCGAGGAAGGTGATCAGGTCGCCCTCGTGGACGTCGCCGAGGCCCCAGATCGGCTGCATGTGGCGCTGGCGCTCCAGCTTCATGCCCTCGTTGACCTGGCGGTCCAGGTGGATGGCGAGCTGGGGCACGCGCAGCAGCGGGCGGTCGACGTTCACCAGGTGGTGGCTGCCGTCGCGGAGGGTGAGCCGGCCGGCCAGACCGAGGTCCCGGTCCAGCCAGCTGTTGAGCAGCGGTCCGCCGTAGATCTCGACGGCGATCTGGCGCCAGCCCTCGCGGCCGAAGTCGGGCTGCGGCTTGACGCGCAGGTTCGGGGAGTCGGTGTGGGCGCCGACGATCCGGAACGGGGTGTGCGGGGTGGCGCCCTCGGGCACGTACCAGGCGATGATCGCGCCGCCGCGGATCACGTACTTGCCGCCCAGGGTGCCGTCCCAGGCGTCGGTCTCCTCGACCTTGCGGAAGCCCGCCTTCTCCAGCCGCTCGGCCGCGTTGGCCACCACGTGGTACGGCGACGGCGAGGCCGCCAGGAAGGTCATGAGGTCATCGGTGTGGCCGCGGTCGAAGCGGACTGGTGCGCTACTCATGACCTTCACCTTACGCAGATCTCGGAATACGGACGTGCGGTCGTCGAACACCTGTGGACAACCGGGGCGCAAGCCTGTGGACAACCGGCCTGAGCCGGGCGGACCAGGCCGGCACCGACACCGGGGCGAGGGCCGCAACCGACACCGGACCAGGGCCGGGCCCAAGGCCACAACCGCCACCCTGACGAAGGCCACGACCGACGCCACGACCGACGCCCGGACGAAAGCCGGAACGGCCCGCCCCCCTCCCCGGGAGCGAGCCGTTCCTGATGCGGACGAGGCGCGTACCTGTGCGGTACTTAGAACGCGGCCTCGTCCAGGTCCATCAGCGAGCCGTCCACGCCTTCGGCGAGGAGGCGCTCGGTGGAGACGCCGGGCAGGACGTTGGCGGCGAAGAACTTCGCGGCCGCGATCTTGCCCTGGTAGAAGGCGACGTCCTTGCCGGAGGCGCCGGCGGCCAGCTTCTCGGCGGCCACGGCCGCGCCCTTGAGGAGCAGGTAGCCGACGACCACGTCACCGGACGCCATGAGCAGGCGGGTGGTGTTGAGGCCGACCTTGTAGATGTTCTTGACGTCCTCGCCGGTGGCGGTGAGGTCGGTGAGCATCGCGCCGACGATGCCCTCCAGGTCGACGGCCGCCTTGGCGAGCGCGTCGCGGGCGCCGGCCAGCTCCTCGCCGCCGGTGCCGACCGCGAGGAACTTCTTGATCTCCTCGGCCAGCGCGTTCAGGGACGCGCCCTGGTCGCGGACGATCTTGCGGAAGAAGAAGTCCTGGCCCTGGATGGCCGTGGTGCCCTCGTAGAGGGTGTCGATCTTGGAGTCCCGGATGTACTGCTCGATCGGGTACTCCTGCAGGAAGCCGGAGCCGCCGAAGGTCTGCAGCGACTGGGCGAGCTGCTCGTAGCCCTTCTCGGAGCCGTAGCCCTTGACGATCGGGAGCAGCAGGTCGTTCAGGCCGTGCAGGGCCTTGGCGTCCTCGCCCGCCGCCTCCTTGAGCTGGATCGCGTCCTGGACGGAGGCCGTGTAGAGGACGAGGGAGCGCATGCCCTCGGCGTACGCCTTCTGCGTCATCAGCGAGCGGCGGACGTCCGGGTGGTGCGTGATGGTGACCTTGGGGGCGTTCTTGTCCATGAAGTTCGCCAGGTCGGTGCCCTGGACGCGCTCCTTGGCGTACTCCAGGGCGTTGAGGTAGCCCGTGGAGAGGGTGGAGATCGCCTTCGTGCCGACCATCATGCGGGCGAACTCGATGATGAGGAACATCTGGCGGATGCCGTCGTGCTTGTCGCCGATCAGCCAGCCCTTGGCGGGGTGCTTGTCGCCGAAGGTCATCTCGCACGTGTTGGAGGCCTTGAGGCCCATCTTGTGCTCGACGTTGGTGGCGTAGACGCCGTTGCGGGCGCCGAGCTCGCCGGTCTCCCAGTCGAACTCGTACTTCGGGACGAGGAAGAGGGAGAGGCCCTTGGTGCCGGGGCCGGCACCCTCGGGACGGGCGAGGACGTAGTGGAGGATGTTCTCCTCCATGTCGTGCTCACCGGAGGTGATGAAGCGCTTCACGCCCTCGATGTGCCAGGAGCCGTCCTCCTGCTGGACCGCCTTGGTGCGGCCGGCGCCGACGTCCGAGCCCGCGTCGGGCTCGGTGAGCACCATGGTGGAGCCCCAGCGCTTCTCGACGGCGATCTGCGCGACCTTCTTCTGCGCCTCGTTGCCCTCGTGGAAGAGGATGCCGGCGAACGCCGGGCCGGAGGAGTACATCCAGATGGCCGGGTTCGAGCCGAGCAGCAGCTCCGCGTAGGCCCAGATGAGCGAGCGCGGGGAGACGGTGCCGCCGATCTCCTCGGGGATGCCCAGGCGCCAGTACTCGGACTCCATGAAGGCGTTGTACGAGTTCTTGAAGGAGGCCGGGACCGGGGCGGTGTTGGTCTCCGGGTCGAAGACCGGCGGGTTGCGGTCGGCGTCGGCGAAGGACTCGGCCAGCTCGTTCTCGGCGAGGCGGCGGATCTCGTCGAGGATGCTCTTGGCGGTCTCGACGTCCATCTCCTCGAACGGACCGGTGCCGTACACCTTGTCGCGGCCGAGCACCTCGAAGAGGTTGAACTCGATGTCGCGGAGATTCGACTTGTAGTGCCCCATGGCGACGGCTCCGTAAGGATCGGGGAGGCGGATGTCCTCGTAGACGTACTACTACCCGTGAGTAGCTCACGCTCTCTACGATGATGCTACCCGCCGGTAATAAAGGCAACCCCTATCCGGACATCTGTGACGCGGGCCGCAGCCCCCGTCCGGGCCTCGATAGGCTGGGTCGCATGTACGGCTACGAGCAGAATCCGGGTGCCCAGCAGCAGTACGGCCCGCCTCCGCAGCAGGGGATGCCGGGCGGCATGCACCCCGGCATGCAGCCGGGCATGCAGGCCGGCGGGATGCAGGGCGGGTACGCCCAGCAGCCGCCGCTCTACCCGGAGCCGTCGCCGCCCTCGCTCGCCGACGCCGTGCGGGCGTTCACGACCGGCACGCTCGCCGCCGAGGACTTCCAGCAGATCTTCGCGACCTCGAAGGTCTACTGCCCGCGCGGCGACAACCCGGGCTTCCTCGCCCTGCACAACACCCAGCAGCCGGTGATCCCCATGTTCACCTCGCTCAAGGAGCTGCGGCGGTACGCGGGCAAGGAGTCCAAGTACTTCGTGATCACCGGCGCCGAGGTGATCGACCTGCTGCCGACCGGCTACGGCTTCGTCCTCGACATGGAGGGCGACCACCGGATGGTCTTCGACGCGAAGGCCGTCGAGCAGATGGTCGACTACGCGATGCGCCGGATGTACGGCTGACGCGGCCCGGAAGGGCTGGGAGAACGCCCGGAGGGGCTGGGGGAACGCCCGGAAGGTCCGGGGAGAGCGCCCGGGAGGAATTCCTTCCGGGCGTTCCGCGTTCCGGGTGGCAGGAAGTTCAGAATTCAACTAACCTGGTCGCACAAGGAGGTCCCCCGATGCCTGCTGTGACTGTCGAGAACCCGCTCACCCTGCCGCGCGTGGCCGCAAGCGCCGACGCCGTCGCCCGCCCCGTGCTCGCCGTGACCACGGCCCCCCAGGGCTTCGAGGGCGAGGGCTTCCCGGTGCGCCGGGCCTTCGCCGGCATCAACTACCAGTACCTCGACCCGTTCATCATGATGGACCAGATGGGCGAGGTGGAGTACGCCCCCGGCGAGCCCAAGGGCACGCCCTGGCACCCGCACCGCGGCTTCGAGACCGTCACGTACATCATCGACGGGATCTTCGACCACCAGGACTCCAACGGTGGTGGCGGCACCATCACCAACGGCGACACCCAGTGGATGACCGCGGGCGCCGGCCTGCTCCACATCGAGGCCCCGCCGGAGCACCTCGTCGTCAGCGGCGGCCTCTTCCACGGCCTCCAGCTGTGGGTGAACCTGCCCGCCTCCGACAAGATGATGGCCCCCCGCTACCAGGACATCCGCGGCGGCCAG
Source organism: Streptomyces sp. NPDC053431 (assembly GCF_044544925.1). Taxonomy (NCBI): domain Bacteria; kingdom Bacillati; phylum Actinomycetota; class Actinomycetes; order Kitasatosporales; family Streptomycetaceae; genus Streptomyces; species Streptomyces sp. NPDC053431. Next base: position 352,880 of record NZ_JBITXX010000003.1, read on the forward strand.
GTCCAGCTGCTCACCTCCCCCGACGGCGGCGCGCTGCTCCGCGTCATCGCCGGCGAGCTCGACGGACACCAGGGCCCCGGCGTCACCCACACCCCGATCACGATGCTCCACGCCACCCTGCGTCCCGGCGCCGAGATCGAGCTGCCGTGGCGCGAGGACTTCAACGGCCTCGCCTACGTCCTGGCCGGCCGCGGCACCGTCGGCAAGGAGCGGCGGCCCGTCCACATGGGGCAGACCGCCGTCTTCGGCAAGGGCGGGTCCCTCACCGTCCGCGCCGACGAGAAGCAGGACGGGCACACCCCGGACCTGGAGGTCGTCCTCCTCGGCGGCCGGCCGATCCGCGAGCCGATGGCGCACTACGGCCCGTTCGTCATGAACACCCAGGCCGAACTCCGCCAGGCCTTCGAGGACTTCCAGGCGGGCCGCCTCGGCACCATCCCGGCCGTGCACGGGATGGGCGAGTAGCCGGCGCTACGAGCGGCTGCCGACCGCCGCCGTCCGGGCGGTCAGCAGCCGGCCCAGGTCCAGGACGCTGAGGCCGAACATCAGGACGCCGAGCGGGAGGTGCACCGACGGCACGTGCGCGATGCCCAGCACGACCTGCGCCGAGGCCAGGACCAGGAAGCCGCTCGCGTACAGGATGGGGCGCGGCGATCCGCCGCCCGGCCGCCACGCGAGGATCGCGGCCAGCACGTACAGCATCGACGCCCCATACATCACGCGGGCGCCGACGCCGTGCAGCGTCTCGCCGAGCGCGGAGGTCAGCAGCATTCCGGCGGTGGTCGCCTGGAAGAAGAGGGACAGCGTCTGCAGCGCGACCGAGATCTTCAGGAACATGACGCCGCCACTGCCGCGCCGAGCCGCCGCCGTGGGCTGTGCGGTGATCGTCTGTCCGGCCATGATGTCGACTCCTCGTATCCGGTGTTCTTTCCGGTGTTCGTGGGGGTTCAGCGCAGGGTGAGCGGGGTCTCCGACGCGACCCGCGTCAGCTTCTGCGGATTGCGGACGTAGTAGAGGCCGGTGATGCGGCCGTCCTCGACGCGGAAGGTCATGACGCCGTCCAGCTCGCCGTCCCGGTGCATGGCGAGGGCCGGCTGGCCGTTGACCACGGTGGGCTCGGACGTGACCGTGATGCCGAACGTGCCGGTGTTGCCGCCGAGGTAGAAGCGGACCAGGTTCTCGGCGCCGACGATGGGCCGCAGCGCGGCCCGTTTCACGCCGCCGCCGTCGCTCACCAGGACGACCTGCGGGGCCAGCACGTCGAGCAGCACCTGTGGGTCCCCCGTCTCCAGCGCGCGTCGGAACGAGTCCACGGCCGCCCGGGCCGCGCGCGGGGACACCGGCCCCCGGGGCCGCTCGGCCTCGACGTGCCTGCGGGCGCGGTGGGCGATCTGGTGGACGGCCGCGGGGGTCCTGTCGACGGCCGCGGCGATCTCGTCGTACCCGACGTCGAAGACCTCGCGGAGCACGAAGACGGCGCGCTCGGTCGGCGAGAGGCGTTCGAGGACGAGCATCATCGCCATCGACAGGCTGTCCGCCAGCTCGACGTCCTCGGCCACGTCCGGCGTGGTCAGCAGCGGCTCGGGCAGCCACTGCCCGACGTACGCCTCCCTGCGGCGCTGCAGGGTGCGCAGCCGGTTGAGGGCCTGCCGGGTGGTGATCCGTACCAGGTACGCGCGCCGGTCCCGCACCCCCGCCAGGTCGACCTTGACCCAGCGGAGCCAGGTCTCCTGGAGGACGTCCTCGGCATCGGCGGCCGAGCCGAGCATCTCGTAGGCGACGGTGAAGAGCAGATTGCGGTGCGCGACGAAGATCTCGGTGGCCGGGTCGGTCCGGTCCGTCGGGTCGGTCGTGTCGGTCGGGTCGGGGGCGGGGGTCCGGTCGCGTGGGTCGCCCGCGTCGGTCCGGTCCGTCGGGGCGCTTGCGTCGGTCCGGGCCGTGCGGGCCGTCCGGTCCGTCGGGTCGGGGGCTCGGCCGGTCATCTCTGGGTGCCTCTCCTTCGCGGGTGACGCCTGGTCACGCCGTCCGTACGGGGTACGGCGTCGGCCGGGCGCGGGCCCAGGCTCGGCCACAGGACACCGGGGAGAAGGCCGGTCTTACAGAATGTGACGCGGGTCACTTCAGGGGGTCCGCCCCTGCCCCTGACGTGCACTGACGAGGCGTCACCCGTACGGCGTCGAGCGCGCGACGACACGCCGGACGGCGTGGTCCGGTGGAGGCGTGCCCACCGAATCCCCCGCCGCCGAGCGCCCGCTGCTGCCCGAGGGGGCCCGCCGCACCGCCGCCTGGTGCGTCGTCGCGCTGCTGGTCGCCGGCGTCGCGGCGGTCTTCGTCTGGCTGTGCGTCGTCTTCAAGACGGCCGTCACCCCCGCCCTGCTCGCCCTCCTCGGCACCGCCCTGCTCGGCCCCCTCTACCGGCGCCTGCTCCGCATGAAGGTGCGGAAGTCGCTCGCCGCCGGGCTCACCGTCCTCGCCGTGCTCGCGGTCGTCGGCGGCGCCACGTACATCGTGGTCGCCGCGATCCTCGAGACCGGCGACCAGATCGTCGCCTCGCTGCGGCAGGCCGGCCTCGACATCGCCCGGCACTTCGGCGCGGCCGGCACCAGCCTCGACGACCTCGCCAGGAACGCCCAGAAGCTCCTGGAGAAGTTCGGCGGCACGGCCGCGTCCGGGGTGATCTCGGGGCTCAGCGTCGTCGGCCAGATGCTCGCCACCGCCGTCCTCGCCCTGCTGCTGATCTTCTTCTTCCTGCGCGACTCCGACCGCGCCGCCGAGGTGCTGCGCTCGTTCGCCCCGCGCTCCACCGGCGACACGGTGGAGGCCATGGGGCGGCGCGCCTTCGAGGCCGTCGAGGGCTTCATGCGCGGCACCACCTTCGTGGCCCTGGTCGACGCGCTCCTCATCGGGATCGGCCTGCTCGTCCTGCGGGTGCCGGGGGCGGTGGGCCTTGCCGCGCTGGTGTTCGTCACGGCCTACATCCCGTACCTCGGCGCCTTCCTCTCCGGCGCCGTCGCCGTCCTCGTCGCCCTCGCCGACCGGGGCTTCGTCATCGCCCTGTGGGTGCTCGGGGTGGTGCTCGCCGTCCAGGTCATCGAGGGCCACGTGCTCCAGCCGATGGTCCAGAGCCGGACCGTGCAGATGCACCCGGCGGCGGTCATGCTGGCGATCACCGCCGGGGCGTCCGTCGCCGGGATCCTGGGCATGCTGCTCGCCGTACCGCTGACCGCCGCCTTCTTCGGGGTCCTGGGGGAGCTGCGCGGCCGGTACGAGGCCGAGCCGGGGGTGGACGGCCCGCCCGACGGGCCGACCGGGGACGGCCCGCCCGGGCGCGGCCTACACGGGGCCGGCCCGTCCGACGGGCCGCCCCCCAGCGCCCGCTAGGTGGCCGCCGCCGGGGTGCTGCCCGGCTCGAAGGACCGCAGCATCGCCTCGAGTGCTGCCTGGTCCGGGCCCACGAAGGGGTCCGCGTCCGGCGCCATGGTGATCGTCTCGATCATGCGGGTGGTCATCCGGACGGCCGGCGGCAGGTGCGTGCACAGCACGATCTCCGGGCTCATCTCCCGCAGCGGCTCGATCGACGCCCGGTACTTCGCCTCGTCGACGATGTGCACCCACGGGCTGTCCACCGTCGCCCACAGCAGCTGCGCGGCCCGCAGCTCCTCCGGTTTCAGGTCGTTGGCGTGCCCGCTCTCGGCGAGCTCGGCGGTCGGCATGGGGCCGCCGAAGCAGTCCGAGCTGAAGCAGATGCGGGTCTTCTCGTCGTAGAAGCCGACGGTGGCCGGGTTGTCGAAGAGCGGCGGCCGGAAGGCGCGCAGAAGGCGGTCGCCGACGTCCAGGGACTGGCCCGGGTTGAGGAAGTGGACGCGGTCCATGGGCAGCGGGCGCTCGGTGCTCATGATCCCGGCGCCGAGGAACGTGGTCACGACGTGCGCCCGCGGCGCCGCCACCAGCAGGTCGAAGATTCCGCCGGTGTGGTCCCGGTCCGGGTGGGTGAGCCAGATCCAGAGGATGTCGGACGGGTCGAGCACCGAGCTGAGCGTGTCCACGAAGTCCCGGTCGGCGATCGAGAGGCCGGTGTCGACGACGACCGGTTCGCGGGCCGTGAGGACGTACGCGTTGACGGGGATGTGTCCGATGCCCGGCACTTCGATGCTGTCTGCCAGGACCGTGGTGTCGCTGCCGAGCTTGTGGGTATCCATGGCGGGCTCCGTGGTCCCCCCGGCGGCCGTACGACACCAGTCTCCGCCCCCGGACGGGGCATCGCCCGTCAGGCGCCGCCGCGCCGAGTCGCCGCTTCGGAAGCCCTGTACCTGCCCCGCCCGTCAGGCGCCGCCGCGCCGAGTCGCCGCTTCGGAAGCCCTGTACCGGCCCCGCCCGTCAGGCGCCGCCGCGTCGAGTCGCCGCTTCGGAAGCCCTGTACCGGCCCGCCCGTCAGGCGCCGCCGCGTCGAGCCGCCGGGAGCCGCCGGACCGGCCGCCGTCTCCCCTCCTCAGCACCCGACCCTCGGCGGCCCCCCACCCCTCAGCCGCGCGGCACGCACGCCTTCTCCGTGTCCTGCTCGTGCAGTTCGAACCAGATCGCCTTGCCCTCGCCCCGCGGGTCCACGCCCCACTTGTCCGCGAGCATCTCCATGAGGATCAGCCCGCGTCCGCTGGACGCCATCTCGCCCGGGTGGCGCCTGTGGGGGAGTTCGTCGCTGGCGTCGGCGACCTCGACGCGCAGTCGGCGGGCGTTCTCCAGGCAGACGACCTCGGCCACGAGCAGGGCGTCGCCGTCCGTGTGGACGAGGACGTTGGTGACCATCTCGGAGACCATCAGGACCGCCGAGTCGACCTGGTCCCCGTCCGTCCAGTCGTGCAGCAGCTGCCGCACCTGCTCGCGGGCGGTGGCGATACGTTCCGGCTCGGCCTGGGCGACGGTCATCATCGTGCGGCGCGGGGCCTCCCGTACGGCCGTGCCCTGGCGGGACAGGAGGAGGACGGCGATGTCGTCCTCGCGGCGGTCGGCGAGCGGTCCGGTGGTGTGGTGGGAGCCGGGGCCGTGGACGGCCTCCACGAGGCGGTCGGCCAGCCCCTCCAGGTCCTCGCCGTCGTCGGCCTCCAGGAGCTTCCTGACCCGCTCCCAGCCGCTGTCCAGGTCGTGGCCGCCGGTCTCCAGGAGCCCGTCGGTGCAGATCATCAGCGTCTCGCCGGGCTCCAGGGTGAGCCGGGTCGTGGGGTAGTCGGTGTCCGGGACGATGCCGAGGGGCAGGCCGCCGGCCGTCGGCCTGAGGAGAACCGTTCCGTCGGTCATCCGTACCGCCGGTTCCGGGTGCCCGGCCCGCGCGATCTCCACGACGCCGGTGTCCAGGTCGACCTCCAGGTAGAGGCAGGTCGCGAACCGCGGCCCGCCGAACTCCCCGTCGTCGCCGTCCGTGCCGTCGTTGATCCCGTACAGGAAGCGCGAGGCCCGCGAGAGCACCGCGTCCGGGCGGTGCCCCTCGGAGGCGTACGCGCGGAGCGCGATCCGCAGCTGGCCCATGAGGCCCGCGGCCCGTACGTCGTGTCCCTGCACGTCGCCGATGACCAGGGCGATCCGGCCCGGGCCGGCCCCGCCGGGCAGCCGGATCATGTCGTACCAGTCGCCGCCGACCTGGAGCCCGCCGCCCGTGGGCACGTACCGCGCGGCCACCGCGATGCCCGGGATCCCCGGTCCGAGCACCGGCATCATTGTCCGCTGCAGTCCCAGCGACAGCTCCCGCTCCGACTCGGCGACGCCGGCCCTGGCCAGCGCCTGCGCCAGCATCCGGGCGACCGTCGTCAGGACGCTGCGCTCGTCCGGCGTGAAGACCACCGGATGCTTGAACGCGGCCATCCACGCGCCCATCGTGCGCCCCGCGACGACGAGCGGGACGAAGGCCCAGGAGCGGCGGCCGAAGCGCTGGGCCAGCGGCCAGGTCATCGGGAAGCGGCGCGCGTACTCCTCCGGGGTCGGCAGATAGATCGCCCGCCCCGTCCGCACCACCTCGGCCGCCGGATAGTCGGTGTCCAGGGTCATCGAGCTGAACGGCCCCTCGTCGCCGTCGCCGTGCCCGTGGTGCCCGATGACCGTGAGCCGCTCGCCCGACATGCCGAAGACGGCGAGCCCGTCCGGCGAGAAGCCCGGCATCGACAGCGACGCCGCCACCCGCAGCACCTCGGCCGTCGACCGCGCCTCGGCGAGCGCCCGGCCGGCGTCGAGCAGGAAGGCCTCGCGGGAGCGGCGCCAGTCACCCGTGATCGGGGTCCGGGCGGCGGTGCCGGGCTGCGGCTCGGCGACCTCCTGCAGGGTGCCGACCAGCTGGTAGTCGTCCCCGTCGATCAGCGGCTTCGACCTGCTCCGTACGGTACGGATCACCCGCCCGCGCTCGTCCATGATCCGCAGCCGGGCCTCGGCGAGGGTGCCCTCGGCGACGGCGAGGGCGACGACCCCGTCGATCTCGTTCCAGTCGACCGGATGAAAGCGGGAGCGCACGGCCGCCTCGGAGAGCTGCACGGGTTCGGCGGGCAGCCCGAGCAGCCGGGCCGCCTCGGCGTCGAGGGTGACCACCCCGGAAGCGTTGTCCCAGCGCCACAGGCCCGTCGCGATCGCGGCCAGGACGTCCTCGGTGCGCATTGCCCTACTTTATGAATATCGGCCAGCAGGTCGCCACTGAGAGTATTCGAATCGCGATCTTGGGTGTCCCGGTACCCTGGGACGGCTGGACGTGTGTGTCCGGCACCCACCAAGGATCCCGAAGAACTGGATGAACGACGATGCATCGGTACAGGTCCCACACCTGCGGCGAGCTCCGCGCCTCTGACGTCGGCACCGACGTCCGGCTGAGCGGCTGGCTGCACAATCGGCGCGACCTGGGCGGCATCCTCTTCATCGATCTCCGCGACCACTACGGCATCACCCAGCTGGTCGCCCGCCCCGGTACGCCGGCGGCCGAGGTCCTCGACAAGCTGACCAAGGAGACGGTCGTCCGCGTCGACGGCAAGGTCGTCTCCCGCGGTGCCGACAACGTGAACCCCGAACTCGCCACCGGCGAGATCGAGATCGAGGCCGCCGAGGTCGAGGTGCTCGGCGCGGCCAAGCAGATCCCCTTCACCATCAACACCGACGACGGCGTCAACGAGGAGCGGCGCCTGGAGTACCGCTTCCTCGACCTGCGCCGCGAGCGCATGCACCGCAACATCATGCTGCGCTCGGCCGTCATCGCCGCCATCCGCTCCAAGATGGTGGCCCTCGGCTTCAACGAGATGGCGACCCCGATCCTCGCCGCGACCTCCCCCGAGGGCGCCCGCGACTTCGTCGTCCCGTCCCGTCTGAACCCGGGCAAGTTCTACGCGCTGCCGCAGGCGCCGCAGCAGTTCAAGCAGCTGCTGATGATCTCCGGCTTCGACCGCTACTTCCAGATCGCGCCCTGCTTCCGCGACGAGGACGCCCGCGCCGACCGCTCGCCGGGCGAGTTCTACCAGCTCGACGTCGAGATGAGCTTCGTCGAGCAGGAGGACGTCTTCCAGCCGATCGAGAAGCTGATGACCGAGCTCTTCGAGGAGTTCGGCGGCGGCCGCCACGTCACCTCGCCGTTCCCGCGGATCCCGTTCCGCGAGTCGATGCTCAAGTACGGCAACGACAAGCCGGACCTGCGCACCGCCCTGGAGCTCGTCGACGTCACGGACGTCTTCGAGGGCTCCGACTTCAAGGCCTTCGCCGGCAAGCACGTCCGGGCGCTCGCCGTCCCGGACACCGGTGACCAGCCGCGCAAGTTCTTCGACGGCCTCGGCGACTTCGCCGTCTCCCTCGGCGCGAAGGGCCTCGCCTGGGTCCGCGTCGGCGAGGAGAACGCGCTGACCGGCCCGATCGCCAAGTTCCTCACCGAGGAGAACGTCAAGGTCCTCGCCGAGCGTCTGGGCCTGAAGCCCGGCCACGCGGTGTTCTTCGGCGCCGGCGAGTTCGACGAGGTCTCCAAGATCATGGGCCCGGTCCGGGTCGAGGCCGCCAAGCGCGCGGGCCAGTTCGAGGAGAACGTCTTCCGCTTCGCGTGGATCGTCGACTTCCCGATGTACGAGAAGGACGAGGAGACCGGCAAGATCGACTTCTCGCACAACCCCTTCTCCATGCCGCAGGGCGGCCTCGAGGCCCTGGAGACCAAGGACCCGCTGGACATCCTCGGCTGGCAGTACGACATCGTCTGCAACGGCATCGAGCTCTCCTCCGGCGCCATCCGGAACCACGAGCCCGAGATCATGTTCAAGGCCTTCGAGATCGCGGGCTACTCGCGCGAGACGGTCGAGACGGAGTTCGCGGGCATGCTCCGCGCCTTCGAGTACGGCGCCCCGCCGCACGGCGGCATCGCCCCGGGCGTCGACCGCATCGTGATGCTCCTCGCCGACGAGCCGAACATCCGCGAGATCATCGCCTTCCCGCTCAACGGCAACGGCCAGGACCTCCTGATGGGCGCCCCGACGGAGCTGGACGAGTCCCGCCTGCGCGAGCTGAACATCCAGCTCCGCAAGCCGGTCGAGAAGAAGGTCACGGAGGACCGCCCGATCACGGAGTCGGTCCACCCGGACGCGGCCCGCGGCTGACGCGCTTGAGCCTCCGGCTCTGAGGGGCCCGGGACCGTCTCGCACGGTTCCGGGCCCCTTTCGCGTCCGCCGTGGCTCTACCGGCCTTCGGCGAAGATCTCCTCGGCGGAAGCGGCGGTGGCTGCGGGCCGGGTTCACTCGCGGGGGTGACCGGCTTCCGCACTGGCGCGGCAGTCTCTGTGCCGTACGGCGTCCGGGGCGACGTCCCGCTCCAGCCAGGCGGCGACGCCCGGGGCCAGGTGTTCTGTTTCGGCGGCTGTGAGCAGGAGCCGGGGAGGCGCCCTGACGGCGGACCCGGCCAGTCCGTGGCTGACGGTCCCGTGGGACCGACGGCCGCCTGGCACCCCGACCCACGCGGACCGGCCGCACCCGAGTGCAGTAGGCGGCTTCAGTCCTCAGGGGTGTCCGGCGACCGCGTCGGTTCTTCGGAAGAATGATTCGAGGCCTCTGCCAAGGAAATCAGAATGGCTTCGAGATCCGCTGCCGTGTCGGCACAGAACGCTTGGTCGTTCCTGGAGATCGAGGCAATGGCTTCGTTGAAGTCTCGTGTGCCGGGCCCTGATTCCTCGATGAGCCGAACGGGGACGATCAACCAGTTCTTCTTCCCTGGCCTGAACTCCCACGTTGTCTTCTGGGGCGCCGAACGCACCACCTCCTCGAAAACGGCCTTGAATTCTTCGCGAGGATACGCAAAGCGCCAGGCCAGGAAGGCCACTTGGAGATGCCCTTCGAGCGGATGTCGCTCCGTTGGCGACCTGAACCAAACGACCTGATCGAAGCCCTGCAATACCTGCTTGGCCCGGCTGCTTCTGCCTTGCGAGGTGGGCCCGTTCAACGCCACCCCCACGGGGACGGCATTTTGTACTCTCCGCTGATTCTCAAGATCTTCTCTCCCTCGTTGGAAAGTCGAAGTGCCCGCTCATAGTCCCCCCGAGGGATCGGCTGGTCGCTCAGCGTCGGGTCGTAGACATAGCGACCGTCCGAGTACACCTCATGGAACGTGTAGTCCTCGATCACCTTTCCGTCCCAGGTGAGGGTGAGGGCCTCGGTGGACTGCTCACAGAGCGTCGTTCCGTCCCAGGTGAAATGGACGGTCTCCGTCGGGGAGTGCTTGGCGATGCGGCGGCCGAGCGGGTCGTAGACGTACCGCCATTCCGTGCCGTCCGGGGTGACGACGGACGTCAGGCGGTCTTCGGCGTCCCATGCGTAGCGCCAGGTGTCCGGCTTCTTCGACAGGCGGGTCTTCTGGCGGAGAACGGTGCGGCCCTGGGTGTCGTGTTCGTAGCGGACCGCGCCAGCGCGGGTGATGCGGGTGCCGGCGCACGAGCGGGGGCCCGCCGCCTCCGGGGCGCCCGGCCAGGCGGCCTCCGTCTGGTTGCCGGCCTCGTCGTACGCGTACCGCTCCGTCCACCGGTCGGCCCGGACCACACGGCCGCCGTCCCGGTGGGGGACGGCGGCCGCTGGGGTGTGCTGGTGGAGGACGGAAGGAGGGTCAGTCCTTCTTCGGGTCCTCCAGGCGCGGGAAGAGGATCGCGCCCTTCGTGACCGTGGCGCCCGCCGGGAGCTTGCCCCACGTGCCGGCCTCGTGGACCGGCTGGGCGGCCAGGGCGCCCAGGGCCGGCTCCGCGCCGAGGGAGTCCCAGAGCTTCTGGGAGGTCTCCGGCATGATCGGGTTGAGCAGGACGGCGACGGCGCGGAGGGACTCCGCGGCCGTGTAGAGGATCGTGGCGAGGCGGGCGCGGCCCTGCTCGGACTCGTCCTTCGCGACCTTCCAGGGCTCCTGCTCGGTGATGTAGCCGTTGACCTGCTTCACGAAGTCGAAGATCGCCAGGATGCCGCCCTGGAAGTCCAGCTCCTCGCCGATCTTGGTGTCGGCCGTGGCCACGGCCTTCGCCAGGCCCTCGTGGACCGCCTTCTCCGCGTCGCCGTCCGCCGTCGCCGCCGGCAGCTCGCCGCCGAAGTACTTGCCGACCATCGCCGCCACCCGCGAGGCGAGGTTGCCGTAGTCGTTGGCCAGCTCGGACGTGTAGCGCGCGGTGAAGTCCTCCCACGAGAAGGAGCCGTCGCTGCCGAACGCGATCGCCCGCAGGAAGTACCAGCGGTACGCGTCCACGCCGAAGTGCGAGGTCAGGTCCTGCGGCTTGATGCCGGTCAGGTTCGACTTCGACATCTTCTCGCCGCCGACCATCAGCCAGCCGTTGGCGGCGACCCTGCCGGGCACGGGGAGACCCTGGGCCATCAGCATCGCCGGCCAGATCACCGCGTGGAAGCGCAGGATGTCCTTGCCGACCAGGTGCACGTCGGCCGGGAAGGTCTCCTCGAACTTCGCCGGGTTCTCGTTGTAGCCGACCGCCGTCGCGTAGTTCAGGAGCGCGTCGACCCACACGTAGATCACGTGCTTGTCGTCCCACGGGATCGGGATGCCCCAGTCGAAGGTCGAGCGGGAGATCGACAGGTCCTGCAGGCCCTGCTTGACGAAGTTCACGACCTCGTTACGGGCCGACTCGGGCTGGATGAAGCCCGGGTTCGCCTCGTAGAACTCGAGCAGCTTCGGACCGTACTCGCTCAGCTTGAAGAAGTAGTTCTCCTCCTTGAGGATCTCCACCGGCTTCTTGTGGATCGGGCACAGCTTCGTGCCGTCCTCCGCCTCGATGAGATCGCCCGGGAGCTTGTACTCCTCGCAGCCCACGCAGTACGGGCCCTCGTAGCCGCCCTTGTAGATCTCGCCCTTGTCGTACAGGTCCTGCACGAACTCCTGGACGCGGTCGGTGTGGCGCTTCTGCGTGGTGCGGATGAAGTCGTCGTTCGCGATGTCCAGGTGCTCCCAGAGGGGCTTCCAGGCCTCCTCGACGAGCTTGTCGCACCACTCCTGGGGCGTGACGCCGTTCGCCTCCGCGGTGCGCATGATCTTCTGACCGTGCTCGTCCGTGCCGGTGAGGTACCACACCTTCTCACCGCGCTGGCGGTGCCAGCGGGTGAGCACGTCGCCTGCGACGGTCGTGTAGGCGTGGCCCAGGTGAGGAGCGTCGTTGACGTAGTAGATGGGGGTCGAGACGTAGAACGCCTTCGTCCCCTGCTTCTCGGATCCAGTGGCCGCCATGGTGCGAATTTTAACGGCCGGGAGGTGCTGCCCTCGCCGGGGTACGCCGGAGGCCCGGCGCCCGTACGCGTGCCGCGTGCGGTGCCGGGCCTCCGGGGGCCTGCGAGGGCGGGGCCGTCCTCGCCCGCCCGGTCCCTACAGCGACCAGTCCGCGAGGAGGCCCTTGTAGAACGCGGCGTGCGGGGTCTCCACCGGGGCCGGGCCGGCGAAGTGGACGCCCGTACGGGGAGTCGCGAGCTTACGGAGGTAGTCGAAGGCCTTGTTGTCCTCCTCGCCCCACACCGTGAACCGCCAGTGCACCTGGGCCGTGCCCTCGGCCGCCTCCGTCAGCGCCTGGGTCGCCGCCGTCTTCGACTCCGGCGCGCCGTCCGTCTGGAAGACCACCAGGGCGGGCCGGCTCGGGTCCGCGCTCTTCTCGTGCAGGGCGAGGACCTCCGCGACCGCGCGGTCGTAGTTGGTCCGGCCCATCCGGCCGAGGGTCGCGTTGATCGTCTCGACGCGGTCGGGGGTGGTGTCGGCGGGGCGGAGCTCCGCGGTGCCGTCGATCTCCGTCGAGAAGAAGACCGTCGTGACCGCCGCGTCCTCGGAGAGGTGCGCCGCGAGCGCCACGGTCTGCTCGGCGAGGCGCTGCACCGAGCCGTCCTTGAAGTACGGGCGCATCGAGCCGGAGCGGTCCACCACGAGGTACACCGCCGCCCGCGCACCCGTCAGCCCCTGCTTCTTGAGCACCGCGCCGGCCGCCTTGTAGGCGTCCACGAGGTGGGGGGCGGCGGCCTTGAGACGGGGGAGGGAGAGGGCGGGGGCAGCGGCGGCCGTCTCGGGGGCGGCCGGCTCCTCGGTGGCCGGCTCCTCGGTGGCCGTTTCGGCGGTGGCCGGCTCCGTGGTGGTCGTCTCCGGGGTGGCCGGCTCTGCGGTGGCCGCTTCCGGGGCCTCCGCGCTCGCCGCCAGGGGCGCCTCGGTCGCGTCGGCCTCGGCGCCGGCGTCGTCCGTGGCCTGCGCCTCGGGCTCGTCGACCTCGGCCGCCGGGGCCGGGGCCTCGGTCGTGTCGTCGTCGGCCTGCGGGTCTGCGTCCGTGGCGGCGGGAGCCTCCTCGGCCGTGGCTGCCGGCTCGCTCTCGGTGGCGGGCTCGGTCGCGGCGGCAGGCTCGCTCTCGGTGGCGGGCTCGGTCGCGGCGGCAGGCTCGCTCTCGGTGGCGGGCTCGGTGCTCGCCGTGTCCTCCGCCGCCGGGCCCTCCGGCGCGGTGGGCGCCGGCGTCTCGGCGGGCGCCTCGGCCTCGGCAGCCTCCGTCTCGGCGGCCGTCTGCTGCGGGGCGGCGTCCTCGTCCTCGGTCTTGGCCTCGTCGGGAGCGGTGCTGTCGGCGTCCACCGCCCGGACCGGCTCCTGCGCCGCCGGCGCCTCGGCCTCCGCCTCGTCCGCGACCGGCTCGGCTTCGGCGTCCGCCGCCTCGGCCCGCGGCTGCTCCGCCGGGGCCTCGGCCTCTGCCTCGGCGTCCGCCGTGACCGTCCGGGGCTCTTCCGTCGCGTCCTCGGTCCGGGTCTCTGCCTCGGCGTCCGCCGTGACCGCCTGCGGCTCCTCGGTCGCGTCCTCGGTCGTCTCCTCGGCCTGGGCCTCGGCGTCCGCCGGCTCCGCCTCGCCCGCGCCCTGGGACTCGGCCTCAGCCGTGCCCGCCGGCTCGGCCCCAGCCGTGGCCGCCGGCTCCGCCGCGTCCGTGTCACCGGGCTCCGTCGCATCGGCGTCCGCGTCCGTACCGCCCGCCCCGGACGAAGCGCGTCGCGCCGCCGGGATCTGCGGGTTGTCGAAGCTGGCCGCCACCAGGTCCGCCGCCGCACGCGCCGCGGCCGCCTCCGCCGGAGCCGGGTCGGCCGCCGGGTCGGCCGGGGCCGGCGCGACCGCCGGAGCCGCGGCCGGCGTGGCCGCCGCCTCCGCGGTCACGGGCGTCGCGGCCGGCGCCGTGTCCGCCGTGGTCTCCGTCTCGGGTGCCGCTCCCTGGGCCGGGACGGAGGTCGCCGGGACGTCGGGTTCGGCGTCGTTCGCGCGGTCGCGGCCGAATACCTTGCGCAGCAAGCTCCGAATACCCATGGGCGAACCCCTTCGCATGAGTTGGGCGGTATGCGTCCTTCATCCCTGGCCAGGGCGGACACGTAAGGTTAGCGGCCACCTTCGCCGCGCCCTACGACCCGGGCGCCCCCGGACGCCGCGCATTCATCGCGCGTTCACTCTGTCGCCTCCGACCTGCAGACACGCGCCCATAACGTCACCGCGGACAGAGCCGAACCATGGAGGACGAAGTGCGCAAACTGCTGCCGATGCTGAGCAACCACTCGCACGGAGGCGGCCGTTCCGCCCTGACGTGCCGGTTCCGGTGCGGTGACGCCTGCTTCCAGGAGGTGCCCAACACCAGCGCCAACGAGTACGTCGGCGACGTCATAGCCGGGGCGCTGTCGCGCCGTTCCGTCATGCGGGCCGCCGCCGTCGTCACCGTCGCCTCCGCCGCCGGCGGTGCCGTCGTCCTCGGCAACGCGCCGGCCGCCGAGGCGCACGGCGGTCACGGGCCGCACGGCGGCAAGGCCGACGGGGCCCGCGGTCTCCGGTTCGAGCCGGTCGCCCCCAACACCGACGACCAGGTCACCGTCCCCGAGGGCTACGCCCAGAACGTCGTGATCCGCTGGGGCGAGCCCATCCTCCGCGGCGCGCCCGCCTTCGACCCGGAGAAGCAGACCGCCGCCGCCCAGGCCGGTCAGTTCGGCTACAACAACGACTTCCTCTCGCTCCTCCCGCTCCGCGGCGAGCCGCACCGCCAGGTGCTCGTGGCCAACCACGAGTACACCGACGAGGTCCTGATGTTCCGGGGCTACGACCCCGAGAACCCGACCCGCGAGCAGGTCGAGATCGCCTGGGCCGCGCACGGCCTCGGTGTCGTCGTGGTCCAGGAGGAGCACCGCACCGGCCGGCTGACCGCCGTCACCCGCCACCACCTCAACCGGCGTCTCACCGCCACCAGCGAGTTCGAGCTCGCCGGTCCCGCCGCGGGCGGCGACCTGGTGAAGACCTCCGCCGACCCCGAGGGCCGTACCGTCCTCGGCACGCTCAACAACTGCTCCGGCGGCACCACCCCGTGGGGCACCACCCTCCACGGCGAGGAGAACTTCAACCAGTACTTCGCCCACGGCTCCAGCGCCACCGACAAGCGCTACGGCATCGGCACCGGCGCCACCGAGCGCAAGTGGGAGCGCTTCGACAAGCGCTTCGACCTCGCGCAGGAGCCCCACGAGGCGCACCGCTTCGGCTGGGTCGTCGAGCTCGACCCGTACGACCCGGAGTCGACGCCCCGCAAGCGCACCGCGCTCGGCCGCTTCAAGCACGAGGCCGCGCAGCCCCGCCTCACCGCCGACGGCCGTCCCGTCGTCTACATGGGCGACGACGAGCGCTTCGACTACTTCTACAAGTTCGTCGGCAGCAAGCCCATGAAGAAGGGCCGCTCGCGGGCCGCGCACGCGCACAACCTCACCCTCCTCGACGAGGGCACCCTCTACGTGGCCAAGCTGACCGGCGACAGCCCCGCCGCCGAGATCGACGGCACCGGCAAGCTGCCCTCCGACGGCGAGTTCGACGGCTCCGGCGTGTGGATCCCGCTGGCCACCGCCGGTCCGGACGGCGCCGTCTCGCACGTGCCCGGCATGACCGCCGAGGAGGTGTACGTCTTCACCCGGCTCGCCGGTGACAAGGTCGGCGCCACGAAGATGGACCGCCCCGAGGACATCGAGCCCTCCCCGCGTACCGGCCGCGTCTACGTCGCGCTCACCAACAACTCCAACCGCGGCAAGGGCACCAACCCGGGCGCCGACGAGGCCAACCCCCGCAACCTCAACAAGCACGGTCAGGTCCTGGAGCTCGCCGAGCACTGGGACGACCCGGCCTCCGACGGCTTCGCCTGGCGTCTGTTCCTCGTCGCCGGCGACCCGAACGACCCGGCGACCTACTTCTCCG
This sequence comes from Streptomyces sp. NPDC053431, assembly GCF_044544925.1. Lineage (NCBI taxonomy): Bacteria > Bacillati > Actinomycetota > Actinomycetes > Kitasatosporales > Streptomycetaceae > Streptomyces > Streptomyces sp. NPDC053431. The sequence goes on from NZ_JBITXX010000003.1 coordinate 368,561, forward strand.
GCTTCCCCAAGGACAAGGTGTCCCCGATCTCCTGCCCGGACAACGTCGCCTTCGACCCGCACGGCAACCTGTGGATCTCCACGGACGGCAACCAGCTGGGCTCCCACGACGGCCTGTTCGGCGTCGCCACGCACGGCGAGCGGCGCGGTGAGCTCAAGCAGTTCCTGACCGTTCCGCGCGGTGCCGAGACCTGCGGCCCGATCGTCCAGGACCGTCGTGTCCTGGTCGCCGTCCAGCACCCGGGCGAGGTCGACGGCGCCTCCGTCGAGAAGCCGGCCTCCGTCTGGCCCGACGGACCCGGCCGGATCGTCCGCCCGGCCGTCGTCTCCGTCTGGCGTACCGACGGCCGCGACATCGGCGTCTAAGTCCGACCGGCCCCGCGCCGGGGGCGGGCGCCGGCCCGCCCCCGGCGTCCACGGGGGCGTCGGCCCGCGCCCTGTCCGAGCCCCGGGTCGGCGGCGGCGTCAGCCCGTCGCCGGTCCGGCCGCCGGGCCCACCCCCAGGCCCTCCCGGAACCTCACGAACTGCTCCTCCGGCTCCCCCGTGTACACCCACGGGACCCACGCCGCCCGTGTGCCGAGGAGCCCGAGCAGTTCCCGGGCCACCTCCACCTGGCCCGCGTAGCACGCCGCGTGCGCCAGGTAGTTGAGGTCCGCCACCTCCTCCGGCGCCACCGGGCTGCCCGGCTCCCGGCCGCCGATCCAGCGCGCGTGGGTACGGAGCAGCTCCGTCACCGCCAGCTCGTGCTTCCAGTGCTGGTCGAAGCCGCGCACCGGGCCGCGGCCCAGCGCCCCGTCCGCGATGTAGCGGTACTCCTCGACCCGCGCGATCTGCACCAGGATCGGCAGCGGCGAACCGGGCGGCGCCACACCCGCCGCGTCCCGCGCGAAGTCGTACATGGCGCCGTGCGTGCCGTGCCAGCGCGCCGACCAGTAGCGCAGCACCTGGGTGTGGCCCTCCGTGTTGTACGGGTCCCGGCGGCGCAACTCGGCGAACCAGTGGTGCAGTTGGCGGCGCGGCACCCCGCCCTCGTACAGCCGGGCGACCGACAGCAGCGAGACCCACGGCATGGGGTCGGCGGGTGCCGCTTCCGCCGCCGCGAGGCAGGCGTCCACGGACGCGTCGATCCGGCCCCGGTCGACCGCGCCGCCCCGGCCGGCCGCGATGGCGGTGTCGAAGACCCGTACCACCTCGGTCGCCGCCCGCAGCACCGCCGCGTCCGGGTTGCCGGGCTCGGCCGCCCGCCAGGCCTCGACGGTCGAGCTGCCCGCGGCGGCGTGCGAGAGGAGCCGTAGCCGGTGCGTACGGCGGGGCCAGTGCTCGCCGGTCGCCGCCAGCAGGTCCCGTACGCCCTGCCAGCGGCCGATGACCATGTCGTGGCGGGCCTCGGTGAGCGCGCGATCGCCGAAGTCCGGGTCGAAGTCCGGGGTGAAGCGCGCGACGCGCGAGGACCGGCCCGAACGCGACGGGCGGCGCAGAGCGGCCATCCGGATACCTCCCTCGTAAGCGGAACCAGCGGAACCAGCGGAGCCGGCGGTGCCAGCGGAACCAGCGGAGCTAGCGGTGCCAGCGGTGCCGGCGGTACCGGCAAAGCCAGCGGTGCCGGCGGTGCCGGCGGTACCGACAAAGCCAGCGGTGCCGGCAAAGCCGGCGGTGCCGGCGAAGTCAGTGGAGTCGGTCGAGTCGCGCCGGCCGTACCTGTCCGGCCGGCCCGCGGTACGGCGCGCGTCCGTGGCACCGCGCCCGCGGGTCGCGGAAGCCCGTCCGCGCGCCCCCGCCGTCAGAAGTCGGTGGCCAGGGACTCCTCCGCCCGCCGGGCGCGCGGTGAGTCCGGCGAGGCGTAGGGCTCGGCGGCGGCCAGGGCCCGGCCGGCGTCGAGGCGGGCCGGCCGGTAGTAGGCGCTGCCCTTCTTCCAGTAGACGAGCATCGGCACGACGCCGACGGCGAGGCCGCCCAGGCCGATGACGCGCGAGGCGGTGGACAGCTCGCCGAGCGACTCGACGAACACCCACAGCATGAACGCCGAGCCCAGCAGCGGCCACAGGCCGCCCAGGAGGAAGTCCCGTACGGAGGCGAGCAGCAGCTTCTTGTACGCGACGACCGCGGCGATGCCCGCGAGGCCGTAGTAGAACGCGATCTGCAGACCGATCGCGCTCACCGCGTCGCCGAGGACCTCGCCGACCGAGCCGGCGGCGGCCGAGGCCGCGAACATGACGAGCGCGGCGGCGCCGACCGCGAGGACGGCCACCCACGGCGTGTTCCAGCGGCGGTGGACGGTGCCGAGCGCGGCCGGGAGGGTGCGGTCGCGGCCCATGGCGAAGAGCGAGCGGGTGACCTGGATGAGGGTGGTCTCCAGGGTGGCGACGGTGGACAGGAGCACCGCGAGGATCAGCAGCTTGCCGCCCACGCCGGGCCAGATCTCCTGCCCGAGCACGGCGAGCACGTTGGCGTCGGCGTGGTCGATCTGATCGGCGGTCAGCAGGACGTTGACGGCCACGGTGAAGGCCTCGAAGAGCAGGAACACCACGCCGATGCCGACGAGGGCGGCGAGCCCGGCCGTGCGGCGGCTGTCGCGGGTCTCCTCGCTGAGGTTGCTGGTGACGTCCCAGCCCCAGTAGTAGAAGGCGGCGATCAGCGCCCCGGACGCGAAGCCGGAGGCGCCGCCGAAGTGCCCGAGGCCGAACCAGGACCAGTCGAAGGCGGTGGCGCCGCCGTGGTGGAGCAGCGCGCCCAGGACGAAGGCCACCATGACGATCAGCTCGACGCCCGACATGAGGAGTTGGGCCCGTACGGTGAGCCGCGCGCCGCCGAGGACGACGAGCAGCATCATCAGGAACCAGCCGGCGCCGACGGCGCAGGACAGCGCGGTGTCGTCGGCGTGCTCGGGGGCGAGGAGGGACAGCGTCAGGGTGCCGGCGGGGAGGGATCCGGCGACCATGAAGACGGTGGCGGAGAAGACCAGCGCCCAGCCGGAGAGGAAGCCGAGGAACGGGTGGAGGGTGCGGCCCACCCAGGAGTACCCGGCGCCCGCGTTGACGTCGATCCGGCCCAGCCGGGCGTAGGCGAGGACGATGCCGAGCATGGGTATCGCGCAGTAGAGGAGCGCGGCGGGCCCGGCGAGGCCGACCGCGCCGAAGAGCACGGCGGTGGTGGCGGCGAGGGAGTAGGCGGGCGCGCTGCCCGCCACGGCCATCACGATGGTGTCGAACGTGCCGAGGGCGTTGGGCTGGAGGCCTCTGCCGGGGGCTCTGCCGGATGCTCTGCCGGGAGTCGTGCGCATGGCGGTGTCCTCGGGGCGGTGGGGAGGGGGGAGGGGTCGAGCGGGGTGGAGCAGGCTGGGGGGAACGTGCGGAGGGGATGTGGGGGGCGGCGGGAAGTGACCGTGCCACCAGGGCGCTTGTGGCAGGGAGGGGACGCCGGTCACGGTGAATTCGTGCGCATCGTAGTCGTACCCGTGGGATCCGGTAACGGCAGTGGGAGGGTTGGGTTCCGCTACCACCGGTAAAGGCTTCCGTACGCCCCATTGGCGAGGTTTACGCGCCGGCCCGCCACGCTCACGGCGAGGCGGTCGCGCGGGCCGCGCGCACCTCCTGGCGCAGCGCGGCCAGCACGCCGTCCTCGTCGCCGCCGAGGTCCACCCGGACCTCCACGAGCACCTCGCTGGACCGCAGTCCGTCCGCCAGTTCCCGCAACTGCCGCTCCACGGCGGCGACCTCGGCCGGCTCCGGGGCCGGCGCGCCGTGGTCGACGCGGATCCGGGCGGCGGTGGTGGCGTCCACGATCCGTTCGACGGCGATGGCCAGTGGCCACCAGGCGGCGGCCAGGTCGCCCGCGGGCGGGGGCTCGGTCAGGGCGCGCTGGAACTCCGACCGTACGGCCGACATGTCCCGGTACAGCTTGCGCCGGGCCCGGTGGCGCGCGCCGGGATCCGTGTCGCCCGCGCCCGGGGCGAAGGCCAGCGCGACGTAGCCGGCGGTGTCGGCGACGGCGTCGGCGAGCCGGTCGGCGACCCGGGTGTGCCAGGACTCGGGCCAGAGCAGGTAGCCGGCGACCAGGGTGATCGCGCAGCCGATGAGCGAGTCGTAGAGGCGTGGCAGGACCAGGTGGAAGCCCTGGTGGTTGAGGACGTCGGAGAGGAGCAGGATGACCGGGGTGATGGCCGCGGTCTGGAAGGCGTACCCCTTCGCCGAGAAGGCCGGGATGAGCGCGGCGAGCACCGCGATCACCGGCACGTCCCACCAGCCGCGCGGCACGGCGGCGAGCACGGGCGCGGCGAGCAGCAGTCCGCCGGCGGTGCCGAGGGCGCGCAGCACGGCCCGGGAGAACACCGAGCCGAAGTCCGGCTTCAGGACGAAGGTGACGGTGAGCGCGACCCAGTACGAGCGGGGCACGGCGATGAGCGAGACGAGGGCCTGGGCGAGGCCGATGCAGAGCGCGAGCCGCAGGCCGTAGCGCCAGGAGGCGCCGGACAGGAGGACGCCGCGGCCGGCCCGCCACAGCCGGACCCGCAGGGCGGCCGGCCGCCCGAGCCCGTCGTCGACGTTGTACGCGCGGGGCTCGGCCCCGCGGACGACGGTGGCGGCGTAGCGCACGGCCTCGTCGACGGCCTTCTCGGACGGGCGGCGGGCCTCCGGGAGGTCCGGTTCGGGCCCGCCGGTGCGGCCCTGCTCGACGGCGTCGGCGAGCGCCCGGACGGCGGTGGGGATCTGCGGCGGTGGCGGCCGGTGGAAGCGGTGGGCCGCGAGGTGGGCGGCGGGGGCGGCCTCCAGGAGCGGGATCAGCGCGTTGAGCTGGGCCAGCAGACGCACCAGGGTGGGCGCGCGGCCGTGCTGGCGGGCGCGGCGGGCGAGGACCAGGTCGTACGACTGGTTGAGGGAGGCGGTGACGGCCTGCCGTCGCTCGTCGTACGCGTCGGTGCCGGTGGCCTCGAAGAGCTCCGCGACGGCCCGGTACGTCCCGGCGACGGCCGCCCGCTCGGGCTGCCCGCCGCGCAGGGGCCACCCGAGCAGGGTGAGCGCGAGGACGACGACCCCGCCGAGGCCGAGCAGCACCGGTGCCTTCCACCAGGGCTCGGGCATGGGCAGGCCGGCGCCGACGACGGCGTTGAGGAGCAGGACCAGTCCGGAGACGGAGGCGACGGCGCCGATCGACGAGATCATTCCCGACACGAGCGCCACGAGCGTGAGCACGACGACGGCGAGCCAGCCCTGTCCGAAGACGAGGGTGCCGAGCGTGACGCCCAGGGCGCCGAAGAGCTGCGGCACGGCGATGTTGAGCATCCGCATCCGGTAGGCGTCCGCGGTGTCGCCGATCACCCCGGACAGCGCGCCCATGGACACGAGGGCCCCGTAGGCCGGCCGGTCCGTGGCGAGCCCGACGGCGAGCGGGGCGGAGAGCGCGACCGCCGCGCGGAGCACCGCGGGCCACGGCACGGGCGTGGGCTGCGGCCGGAGCCCGGCGGTGAGCCAGGCGGGCGGGGACAGCCGTGGGGGTTTCGCCATGCGTCCAACGTAGGCGGTGGGGGGCGGGGCCCCGGCCGTCCCGGGGTCAGCTGCGGTAGTTCTCCACCTCGGCGGCGGGGCGGAGGGCCGCGGTGTCCGGATCCTCGCCGAATTCGGTCTTGGCGCGGCGCTGCCGCAGCAGGTCCCAGCACTGGTCGAGCTGCACCTCGACCTCGGCGAGGCGGGTGCGTTCCTCGTCCAGGAGGCCGCCCGTGCGCGAGCGCAGGGCGCGCTCCTCCTCGACGAGGGCGCCGATGTTCTCGAGGATCTCGTCGTTGTCCATGCCTTCCAGCGTGGCCGATCGGTGCCCGGCCCGCAGGTCGAGCGGGGGCCGGGCACCGCCGTGCCGGTCAGTGGCGCAGCGCCTGGGAGATCTGCGCCTTCGTGTCGCCGGAGAGCGAGCGGTTGCTCCGGGCCGTACCGGACTTGGACCTCCCGGGTTCGACGCCGTCGATGTTCACGACGACCGCGTCCAGGAGATTGCCGTCCGGGTCGCGGAAGTTGACCAGGATCGTGTAGTCGGCGTTCTTGTCCTCGGGGTTGGTCGCCGTGATCTCGGCGACGGTCCGGTCGCCGTCGACGGACGTCGGTCCCGCCTTGACGTCGCCGGTGGCGTTCACCCCGTCCTTGACCTGGTTCATCTTCTCCTGCGCGGCCGAGGCGACCGCCGCGGTGGCGGAGGAGGCGATGTCGCCCGCCTTTTCCTTCGCCTGGTCGCAGCCGGTGAGGGCCGGCCCGAAGGCGGCGACGGTGAGGATCACGGCGGCCACGGACGTGGCCCGACGGCCGGGGCGGCGGAGGCTGCCGCCCTGGCCGCGGAGGCGGTGGCGGTGGCTGTGGCGGCGGGTCATACGCGCTCGCGTCCGTACGAGTCGTCCGAGGCCAGCGCCCAGACGACGAAGACGGACACGGCCATCGAGAACAGCGCCCACCACGGCTGGTAGGGCAGGAACAGGAACTGGGCGAGGACGTTCAGCGAGGCGAGCGCGATGCCCGCGACCCGGCCCCACTCGGCGCCCCTGAGGATCCCGATGCCGGCGATGGCGACGACGACGCCGAGGCAGAGGTGGATCACGCCCCACGCGGTCAGGTTGAACCTGTACACGTAGTCGCCGACCCGGGCGTAGACGTTGTCCTCGGCGATGCCGGCGATGCCCTGGAAGACGTCCATGATGCCGGTGACCAGCATCAGGACACCGGCGAAGAGGGTGCCGCCGGCGGCCCAGCCGCCGCTGCTCGGCTGCTGCGGTGATGTGCGCGGGGGTGCGGTGTTCTGGCTCATGGCCTCATCGTGGGAGCGCCCGTTCGGTCCCGAACCTTCTGCTGGGCCGTACGGGTGAGAGGGCCGCGGGAGACGCTCGTGGGAGGCGCCCGTGGGAGGCGGCCGTGGGAGGCGCCCGCGCGAGACGTCCTTCGCTCCGGTCCGCGATCCGGTCCGCGCCCCGGCTGATCCACTTGCGGGCGGTGCGGCGCGGGTGTGCCCTGGAGGGTGCACCTGAAGGCGCGGGAAAGGAGCCTCCGCCATGGCCGCACACGCAGCGGTACCCGCCCGCAGGCACTTCCGCACGCACGGCTGGGGGCTGCCGGTCACCCTCGGCATCGCCTACGGCCTCTACGCCCCGACCAATGCCCGCCAGGGCGGCGCGACCAGCTGGGGCCAGTTCTGGCTCGGCGTCATCAGCGGCGTCGTCCTCGCCGTCGCCGTGTACGCGATGCGCCGTTACGGCCGGCTGCTGAGGCGCGAGCTGCGCGCGGCCGCCTGGGGCGCCCTCGCCGGCATCGCGATCGGCTTCCTCTACAGCCTCACCGGCGCGAGCATCTACTCCTCGACGCTCCTCGGCCTCATCGTCGCCGCGTGCACCGGAGCCGCCGCCTACTACCTCTTCTACACGCACGAGGACGCCGCCGGCCGCCCCGCGCCGTACTGACGGCGCGCTACCGGCCGAGCCCGTGCCGCCGGCGCCGGTGGTAGGCGACCGCCACCGCCGCCAGCAGGACGGGCCAGGCGACGAGCGGCGCGTAACAGGCGACGAGTACGGCGTCCTGGGCCGGTGAGACCGGGATCCCCGGGCCGAGCCCGGCGTGTGCCGCGTAGGCCCCCCACACCGCGAGCGCGCACAGCCCGGCCACTCCGGCGAGGGCGGCGGCGGTCGCGGCGGTGGGGTTCACCGGGCGCCCGCCGAGGAGCGGCATCCAACGCGGGAAGACCTCGCCCCAGGCGCGGACGAGCCCCAGCGTCAGGAAGGCGAGCAGCTCCGACACGAGGCTCAGGGACACCACGTACACGGACTCGCCGAGTCCGTGGACGGCGGAGCCGAATCCGGCGCCGGCGTCCTGGGTGACCGGGAGTCCGGCGACGAGCGCGAACCGCCACAGGCCCGAGGGGAGGACGACGAGAGGGACGGCGTGGGCGGCGAGCGCGGCCCAACGGGGCACGGTCGGCAGAGCGTTGATCATCGGCATGACAGCAGCCTCGCGCCGCCGGCGCCCCGCCCGCGTCGCCGCGACGGCCGAACCGCCTCCGCCGCACGGCGGAGGCGCCGTCGTCGGCCGGGATCACGGCCGGGGCGTGGTCTGCTGCACGGCCCAGCGGTTGCCGTCGGGGTCGGCGAAGTAGACGAAGGACCCCCACGGCTGGTCGTCGATCGGACTGACCTCGATGCCCCGGGCCCTGAGGTCGGCGTACGCCTCCTCGATGTCGGCGACGACCACCTGCATGTTGTCCAGGGAGCCCGGGTCCATCTCGGTGATCCCCTTCCCGAAGGCGATCGAACAGGCGGAGCCGGGCGGCGTCATCTGGACGAAGCGGATCGCCTCGCTGACGGTCACGTCGTGATCGGCGTGGAACCCGACCTGCTCGTAGAAGGCCTTGGCCCGGTCGACGTCGCTGACGGGCACCCCGATCAGTTCGAGCTTGATGTCCATGAGGGCATCTTCCGCCGCCGGGCCGCGGGCCGCATGACGAGCGCCCGGCCGACGCCGTCAGCCCTCCTCGTCCCCTCGGGCCTCTCCCCGGACGACCACCACCGGACACGGCGCGTGGTGCGTGACGTTGGAGGAGACGGAGCCCAGGACGGCCGCCTTGAAGCCGGTGTGGCCGCGGTCGCCGACCACCAGGAGGTTCGCGCCCTCGGCCTGGTCGACGAGGACCTGGGCGGGGTTGCCGCTCGCGACCGTGCGGGTGGTCGCGGCGGCGGTCTCCGGGGTGAGGGCCCTGGCCAGGGACTCGTCGAGGATCTGCCGGGCGAGCCGCTCCGCGTCGAACTCCGGCGGCACGCCCGGCATGAGCGTCGACCAGGACGCCGGGTACTCCCAGCCGATCACCGCGTGGAGGGAGTCCCCGGCGACGGTGGCCTGCCGGGCCGCCCACTTCAGCGCCTTCAGGGAGGACTCCGATCCGTCCACGCCCACCACGATCCTGCCGCCGGTCATCGCCGAACTCCGTTCGTCGTCGCTGTCGTGTGCCGCTGTTCTCGGGGGGCGCCTCGCCCGAGAACGGCGGCGTAAACGGATCAGTCCAGACGCAGGTCGGCCAACTGCCGCTCGAACGGGACGACGTCCTCGTCGGCCTCGGCCTCCTCCCGGGCCGGCCGCGCGCCGACCAGGTCCGCGAACTCGGTGCCGGCCCGGGTGATCCGGGACGGCAGGCCTTCGGTGTACTCGTCGCCGCCCGAGCCCCAGTCCTCCGAGGCCGCGTAGACGGCGGTCGGGGCGATCAGGGCCCGCAGGTAGGCGAAGAGCGGGCGGAGGGCGTGGTCGAGGACGAGGGAGTGGCGGGCGGTGCCGCCGGTCGCGCCGATGAGGACCGGGGTCCCGGTCAGCGCGGCCGGGTCGATCAGGTCGAAGAAGGACTTGAACAGGCCGCTGTACGAGGCGGTGAAGACCGGGGTCACGGCGATGACCCCGTCCGCGCCGGTGACCTTGTCGATCGTCTCCCGGAGCTTCTCCGAGGGGAAGCCGGTGACGAGGTTCTTCGCGATGTCGACGGCCAGGTCGCGCAGTTCGACGACCTCGACGTCGACCGCGTACTCCTGCTCGGCCAGCCGGTAGCGGGCGGCCTGGAGGAGGCGGTCGGCGAGCAGCCGGGTGGAGGAGGGGCTGCTGAGGCCGGCCGAGACGGCGATCAGCTTCAGGGTGCGCACGGGGTCATGCCTCCTTCTTGGCCGTGACGGCCGGGTGGAGCGGGGCGGTCGCCGGGACGTCGGCCGGGCGCAGGTTCTCGAACTCCTTGCGCAGCACCGGGACGACCTCCTCGCCGAGGAGGTCCAGCTGCTCCAGGACCGTCTTCAGCGGCAGCCCCGCGTGGTCGACCAGGAAGAGCTGGCGCTGGTAGTCGCCGACGTACTCGCGGAAGGACAGGGTGCGTTCGATGACCTCCTGCGGCGAGCCGACGGTCAGCGGGGTCTCGCGGCTGAACTCCTCCAGGGACGGACCGTGGCCGTACACGGGCGCGTTGTCGAAGTACGGGCGGAACTCCCGTACCGCGTCCTGCGAGTTCTTGCGCAGGAAGACCTGGCCGCCGAGACCGACGACGGCCTGCTCGGGGGTGCCGTGGCCGTAGTGCGCGTACCGCTGCCGGTAGAGACGGACCATCTTCTCGGTGTGCTGCTTGGGCCAGAAGATGTGGTTCGCGAAGAATCCGTCGCCGTAGTAGGCGGCCTGTTCGGCGATCTCGGGGGAGCGGATGGAGCCGTGCCAGACGAACGGCGGGACGCCGTCGAGCGGGCGCGGGGTGGACGTGAAGCCCTGGAGGGCGCTGCGGAACTTGCCCTCCCAGTCGACCACGTCCTCCCTCCACAGCCTGTGGAGGAGCGCGTAGTTCTCGATGGCGAGCGGGATGCCCTGGCGGATGTCCTGGCCGAACCACGGGTAGACCGGGCCGGTGTTGCCGCGGCCCATCATCAGGTCCACGCGGCCGTCGGCGAGGTGCTGGAGGGTGGCGTAGTCCTCGGCGATCTTCACCGGGTCGTTGGTGGTGATCAGGGTGGTGGAGGTAGACAGGATCAGGTTCTCCGTGCGGGCGGCTATGTGCCCGAGGAGGGTCGTCGGGGAGGACGGGACGAAGGGCGGGTTGTGGTGCTCGCCGGTCGCGAAGACGTCCAGGCCGACCTCCTCCGCCTTGAGCGCGATGGCGACGGTGTTCTTGATCCGCTCGTGCTCGGTGGGGGTCCGGCCGGTGGTGGGGTCGGTCGTCACGTCGCCGACGGTGAAGATCCCGAACTGCATCGTGCTCACCTCTCGCTTCCAAGTTTTGGTTGAATCTTAAACCATCACCCCTAACGGCGCCACCCCCCGACGTATTCCGGGTCCGTACGCTGGAGGGCATGACCGATCTGGAGAACGCCCAGAAGTAGCCCCCGGGCGGCCGGTTCCCGCCCCTCGGAAGGGCCTCCCGTAAAGTCCCCGACGTGAACGCTGCGATATCGGTCGTCGGAATCGGCGCGGACGGCTGGGACGGACTCCCCGAGGCCTCCCGCCGCACCCTGCGCGCCGCCGAGGTCCTGATCGGCGGCCCCCGCCAGCTCGACCTGCTGCCCGCCGCCGACTGCCCCGGCACCCGGGTCCCCTGGCCCAGCCCGCTGCGCCCCGCCGTCCCCGGCCTGCTCGCCGCCCACGAGGGGCGCCGCGTCGCCGTCCTCGCCAGCGGCGACCCCCTCTTCTACGGGATCGGCCGCACGCTCGCCGAGCTCGTCGGCCCCGAGCGCCTCGACGTCCGGCCGCACCCCTCCTCCGTCTCGTACGCCTGCGCCCGCCTCGGCTGGCCCCTGGAGGCCACCGAGACGATCTCCCTCGTCGCCCGGCCGCTCGACGCGCTCACCGCCGCCCTGCACGACGGGCGCCGGCTCCTCCTGCTCGGCGAGGGCCCCGAGAGCCCCGCGCGCGTCGCGGAGCTGCTGCGCGCCCGCGGCTGGGGCGGCACCCGGATCCGGGTCCTGGAGCAGCTCGGCGGCCCCGGCGAGCGGGTCCTCGACGGCACCGCCGCCGACTGGCCGTACGAGCGGACCGACGCCCTCCACGTCCTGGCCCTCGACTGCGTACGCGACCCGGACACGCTCCGGCTCGGCACCACGCCCGGCCTGCCCGACGAGGCGTACGAGCACGACGGGCAGCTCACCAAGCGGTACGTGCGCGCGGCCACCCTCGCCGCGCTCGCCCCCGCCCCCGGCGAACTCCTCTGGGACATCGGCGGCGGCTCCGGCTCCATCGGCATCGAATGGATGCGGGCCCACCGCGGCTGCCGGGCGATCGCGGTCGAGAAGCAGCCCGAGCGCGCGGCGCGCATCGAGCGCAACGCCGCCGCCCTCGGCGTACCGGCCCTGAGGGTCGTCACGGCCGCCGCGCCCGCCGGGCTCACCGGCCTGCCCACCCCCGACGCGATCTTCGTCGGCGGCGGCCTGACCGCGCCCGGTCTGCTCGACGCCTGCTGGGACGCGCTCCCGGCCGGCGGCCGGCTCGTCGCCAACACCGTGACCCTGGAGTCCGAGGCGCTGCTCGCCGACCGCTACCGGCGGCACGGCGGCGAGCTGGTCCGGCTCGCGGTCGCCGCCGCCGTGCCCGTGGGCGGCTTCACCGGCTGGCGCCAGGCCATGCCGGTCACCCAGTGGTCCGTAACGAAGGGTTGAACACAGAGATGACCGTCTACTTCATCGGCGCGGGCCCCGGCGCGGCCGACCTGATCACCGTGCGCGGCGCGCGGACCCTGGCGAAGTGCGGGGTCTGCCTCTACGCCGGCTCGCTCGTGCCGACCGAGCTGCTCGCCGAGTGCCCGGCGGACGCGAAGCTCGTCGACACGGCGAAGATGGACCTCGACCAGATCGTCGCCGAGATCGCCGCCGCCCACGCGGCCGGCCAGGACGTGGCCCGGCTGCACTCCGGCGACCCGTCCGTGTTCAGTGCCATGGCCGAGCAGATGCGCCGCCTGGACGCGGCCGGCATCCCGTACGAGGTCGTGCCGGGCGTCCCGGCCTTCGCGGCGGCCGCGGCGGCGCTGAAGCGGGAACTGACGGTCCCGACCGTCGGCCAGACCGTCATCCTCACCCGCATCGCCCAGCAGGCCACCCCCATGCCGGAGGGCGAGGACCTGGCGACCCTGGGCCGCAGCGGCGCGCTGCTGGTCCTCCACCTCGGCGCCCGCTACGTCGACCGGATCGTCGCCGAGCTCGTCCCGCACTACGGCGCGGACTGCCCGGCCGCCGTCGTCGCGATGGCCAGCCGTCCCGACGAGGTCGTGCTGCGCGGCACGCTGGAGGACATCGCGGACCAGGTGAGGGCCGCGGGCATCACGAAGACGGCCGTCATCGTCGTGGGCCGCACGCTGGCGGCCTCGGAGTTCCGCGACAGCCACCTCTACGACCCGGCCCGGGACCGCCACACCTGCTGACGGCCCCCGCGGCCGGACGACTCAGGCGTTCGGCCGCTTGCCGTGGTTCGCCTTCTTCTTCTTCCGGGCCCGCTTCTTGTTGCCGCGCTTGGCCATGGGACTCCCTCTCGTGTGGGAACACTGCCGGGGCCAGCCTAGGTTCGGGCCCCGCGGCCCGCACGCCGGCCGTCGGCGCGGCGCGCCGCGCCTTCCCGCCCCGTCAGCCGGCCGCCGCCCACTCCGGCGCCAGCGCCGACATCAGCGTCGCGTCCACCCGTTCGCCCTCCCACAGCAGGGCCCCGCGGAGCACGCCCTCCGCACGGAAGCCGGCCTTCTCGTAGGCGCGGCGGGCGCGCGGGTTGAAGGCGTAGACCTCCAGCCAGACGCGGTAGAGGCCCAGGCCCTCGAAGGCGTGGCCGACGATGAGGCGGGTGGCCTCGGTACCGAGGCCGCGGCCGACCCCTTCCGGGGTGAAGCAGATCCGGAAGGCGCAGCTCTCGTTGCCGGGGTCCCACTCGTTGAGGACCGCCTCGCCCACGACCCGGCCCGTCGCCCGCTCCACCACGGCCAGGTCGAGCCGGTCGTCCTGGGCACCGCGCGAGCCGTACCACTTGCGCAGCGTGGGCTCGTCGAAGCGGGTGTGGTTTCCGGTCAGCCGGTCGATCTCGGGGTCGTCGAACATCGGCAGCAGCGCGGGGACGTCGTCCTCGGTGACGGGGCGGAGGATGACGCGTTCGCCGGTGAGGGTGGGCTTGTACGAGAAGTCGGCCATCCGGGCATTCTGCGGCGCCCCGGCGGCCGCGTCGCACGAATTACATTCCTCGGCGAGCCGCGGGCTCCCGCCGCGCCGGGCCGCCTGGACTACGCGCCCGGGCCGGCCGGGGTCGACCGCCCCACCACCACGCCCGCGCGGTCGATGCAGACGACGTCCACCGCGACCGGGGCGCCGCGCAGGACGGCGAGGGCCTCGTCGCGGGCCCGGGCGGCGACGAGGTCGCCGAGCGGGACGCCGGCGGCCTCGCAGAGGCGGAGGGCGGCGAGGCCGGTGTTGGCGTCGGCGATCTCGGCGGCCAGGGCCTCGGTGGCGCCGCCCGTACGCGCCAGGTCGGCGAGGAAGCCCTTGTCGACCTGGGAGCGGGCGGAGTGCAGGTCCAGGTGGCCGGCGGCCAGCTTGGAGAGCTTCGCGAAGCCGCCGCAGAGGGTGAGCCGGTCGACCGGGTGGCGGCGGATGTACTTGAGGACGGCGCCCGCGAAGTCGCCCATGTCGAGCAGGGCGATCTCCGGCAGCTCGTAGAGGCCGGTCACGGTCTTCTCGGACGTGGAGCCCGTGCAGCCGGCGACGTGCGTGAGGCCGCCGGCCCGGGCCACGTCGACGCCGCGCCGGATGGAGTCGATCCAGGCCGAGCAGGAGTAGGGGACGACGACCCCGGTGGTGCCGAGGATGGACAGGCCGCCGAGGATGCCGATCCGCGGGTTCCAGGTGGAGCGGGCGATCTCTGCGCCGTGGTCGACGGAGAGGGTGATCTCGACGTCGCCGGTGCCGCCGTGGGCCGCCGCGACCTCGGCGACGTGGTCCCGCATCATCTGGCGGGGGACCGGGTTGATCGCCGGTTCGCCGACGTCGAGGGGCAGCCCGGGCAGGGTCACGGTGCCGACGCCCTCACCGGCCTTGAAGACGACTCCCGAGCCGGCCGGGAGCAGCCGTACCGTCGAGCGGATCAGCGCGCCGTGCGTGACGTCCGGGTCGTCCCCGGCGTCCTTCACCACGCCGGCCGTCGCGGAGTCCGGCCCCGTCGACTCCACGGCCAGCGCGAAGGACGGCGTGTGCCCCTTCGGCAGGGTGATCGTCACCGGGTCCGGGAAGTCCCCGGTGAGCAGCGCCGTGTAGGCGGCGGTCGTCGCCGCCGTCGCGCAGGCGCCGGTCGTCCAGCCGGGGCGCAGACCGGTGTGCTTGAGTTGGGCCGCACGCCCGCCGGAACTCATGAACGGACTCCCAGGATTCCCATGCACGTACTCATCCTCGGCGGGACGAGCGAGGCCCGCGCCCTGGCCGGGCTGCTCCACCCGCGGGTCCGCGTCACGAGCTCCCTCGCCGGGCGGGTCGCGGCGCCCCGGCTGCCGGCCGGGGAGGTCCGGATCGGCGGCTTCGGCGGGCCGGAGGGGCTCGCCGCCTGGCTGCGGGAGCACGCCGTGGACGCGGTCATCGACGCCACCCATCCCTTCGCCGAGCGGATCAGTTTCAACGCGGCCGCGGCGGCCGCCACCGCCCATGTTCCCCTGCTCGCCCTGCGCCGTCCCGGCTGGGTCCCGGTGGACGGCGACCGGTGGCACGACGTGGCCTCCCTGGCGGAGGCCGCGGCCGCCCTCGACGGCCTCGGCGACCGGGTCTTCCTCACCACCGGCCGCATGGGCCTCGCCACCTTCGCCGACCGCCCCGAATGGTTCCTGGTCCGCTCCGTCGACGCCCCCGAGGCCCCGATGCCGGCCCGCACCGAAGTCCTCCTGGACCGCGGCCCGTTCACCCTCGACGGCGAACGCGCCCTGCTCGCCGCCCACCGCATCGACGTCCTCGTCACCAAGGACAGCGGCGCCGCCGCGACCGCCCCCAAACTCACCGCCGCCCGCGAGGCCGGCATCCCGGTCGTCGTGGTCCGCCGCCCGCCCGTACCGACCGGCGTCCCGACGGCGACGACGGCGGAGGAGGCGGCGGCGTGGGCCGCGGCGCGGGAGCGGGACGGGCGCTGAGCGCGACAGACGCCCGTGCCCGGCCTTGAATGGAGAGATGAGTACCGTTCGACGGTTTGCCGCGGTCGGGTTGGTGGCTCTGCTCGGTGTCGGCGCGCCCCCTGTCGCCGCCGCCGCGCCCGGGCCCTCCCCCTCCCCTTCCCCGCCTCCGCCCCAGCCGCCGCCGCAGCTCGACGACGGGGACGTGAACCGGGCCGTCGCCCGGCTCGACGGGGTGGTGCGGGACGCCATGAGACGCACCGGGGCGCCGGGTGTCGCCGTCGCCGTCGTCCACAAGGGCAAGGTCGTGCACCTGAAGGGGTACGGGGTGCGGAAGGCCGGCGAGAAGGCGGCCGTGGACGTCGACACGGTCTTCCAGCTGGCCTCCGTCTCGAAGCCCATCGCCTCCACGGTCGTCTCCGGAGCCGTGGGCGTCGACGGCTGGACCGAGCCCGTCGCGCCGCACGTGCCGGGCTTCGCCCTCAAGGACCCCTGGGTCACCTCCCACGTGACGGTCGCCGACCTCTTCTCGCACCGCAGCGGCCTCCCGGACCACGCCGGCGACCTCCTGGAGGACCTCGGCTACGACCGGGCGTACATCCTGTCCCACCTGCGCCACGAGCCCCTCACGCCGTTCCGCGCGAGCTACGCCTACACCAACTTCGGCCTCACGGCGGCCGCGGAGGCCGTCGCCGACCAGAAGGGCGTGCCCTGGGAGAAGCTCGCCGAGGACGTCCTCTACAAGCCGGCCGGCATGAACTCCACCAGTTCGCGCTTCGAGGACTTCGTGAAGGCCCCCGACCGGGCCTGGGGGCACGTGAAGGTCGGCGGCGCCTGGAAGCCGGAGTTCGTACGGGACCCGGACGCGCAGTCGCCCGCCGGCGGTGTCAGTTCCACCGCCCGCGACATGGCGACCTGGCTGAAGCTGCAGCTCGCGAACGGCACGCTCGACGGCCGGCGGATCGTCGGGGCGGACGCCCTGGAGCGCACCCACTGGCCCGAGTCGGTGCTCGCCCCGCCGCCCGCGCCGGCCGGCCGCGCCGGCTTCTACGGCCTGGGCTGGAACGTGAGTTACGACGACGAGGGCCGCCTCCGGCTCTCCCACACGGGAGCGTTCGCCGAGGGCGCGCACACCAACGTCACGATGCTGCCCGGCGAGCAGCTCGGCATCGTCGTCCTCACCAACACGTCACCGGTCGGCGTCGCCGACGCCGTCGCCCTCGACTTCTTCGACATCGCCCAGACCGGCCGGATCAGCCGCGACTGGATCCCCCTCGTGGACGCCCTGTACCAGCAGGAGGCGGAGGCGGGCCGGTCGAAGACCGACTACGCGCACCCGCCGGCCGACGCCACGCCCGCGCAGGCCGCCGCCACCTACACCGGCACGTTCGAGAGCCCTTACTACGGGCGGGCGCAGGTCGTCGCCGACCGGAACGGCGCCCTGACCCTCCGTCTGGGACCAAAGCCCCAGTCGTATCCGCTCACCCACTACGACGGCGACACGTTCAGCTTCGAGACCGCCGGCGAGAACGCCGTCGGCCGCACCGGGGTCACCTTCACCCCGGACGGCAAGGCGTTCACCGTCGAGTACCTGAACACCGAGGGGCTGGGCACGTTCACCCGGAGCGGCGGGCAGTCGTGACGCCCGCCGGCCGGGTGGCGGTCGGACCGGGCAGCTCGATCTAGCCGTACCGCCGCGGCGTCCACGCGATCGTCCGGCCGTCCGCCCGCTCCGTGACCCGGGTCTGCGAGGAGCCGATCAGGAGCAGGGTGCGCATGTCGACCTCGGACGGGTCCAGGGTCTTCAGGGTCAGGACCCGGACGGACTGCTCCGGGCCGCCCACGTCGCGGGCGACGACGACGGGGGTGTCGGGGGAGCGGAGTTCGAGGAGGAGGTCGCGGGCGGCGGCCACCTGGTGGGTGCGGGACCGGGAGCCCGGGTTGTAGATGGCGAGCACCAGGTCGGCCTCCGCGGCGGCGCGGACGCGGCGGGCGATGACGTCCCAGGGCTTGAGGCGGTCCGAGAGGGAGATGGTGGCGTAGTCGTGGCCGAGCGGGGCGCCGGCCGCGGCGGCGGCCGCGTTGGCGGCGGTCACGCCCGGCAGGACCCGTACCGGGATGTCGGCGTACGCCGGTTCGGAGGCGACTTCCAGGACCGCCGTCGCCATCGCGAAGACGCCCGGGTCGCCGCCCGACACGACGGCGACGCGGCGGCCGCGGCGGGCCAGGTCGAGGGCGAACTCGGCGCGCTCCGACTCGACCTTGTTGTCCGAGCCGTGGCGGCGCTGGCTCGCCCGCAGGACCGGGACCCGGTCGAGGTAGGTGGTGTAGCCGACGAGGTCGTCGGCGTTGACGAGCGCGCCGCGGGACTCGGGGGTCAGCCAGGGGGCGCCGGCCGGACCGGTGCCGACGACCACGACCTCGCCGGCGGTCTCGCGGGACTCGGGGGCCACGGCGTCGATGCGGGAGGGGAGGACCGCCACCGAGAAGTACGGGACCGAGGAGGGGTCGACGTCGGCCAGGTCCCCCGTGCGCTCGCCCGCCATGAACGCGCGCTCCACGTACCGCGCGTCCTCCAGCCGGCCCGCCCGCTCCAGGGCCCGCCGCACGGTGGGGAAGGTGCGGCCGAGCTTCATCACGACGGCCGAGTCGGTGCCCGCGAGGCGGGCGGTCAGCTCGTCCTCCGGCAGGGTGCCGGGGATGATCGTCAGCACCTCCTCCGCCTCGCACAGCGGCTCGCCGAGGCGGGCCGCGGCGGCGCTCACGGACGTGACGCCGGGGATGACGGTGGTGTCGTAGCGGTGCGCGAGCCGCTTGTGCATGTGCTGGTAGGAGCCGTAGAAGAGCGGGTCGCCCTCGGCGAGGACGGCGACCGTGCGGCCGGCGTCGAGGTGCGCGGCGAGGCGCGCCGCGGCCTCCTCGTAGAAGTCGTCGAGCGCGCCCCGGTAGCCGCCGGGGTGGTCGGTGGTCTCCACCGTGAGCGGGTACATCAGCCGCTCCTCGATGTGGTCCGGCCGGAGGTGCTCGGCCGCGATGGAGCGCGCGATGGACCGGCCGTGCCGCGCCGAGTGGTAGGCGACGACGTCGGCCTCGGCGATGGCCTTCACCGCGGCCACGGTCATCAGGTTCGGGTCGCCGGGCCCGAGGCCCACGCCGTAGAGCTTGCCGGTCACTTCTGGATCTCCGCTTCGTGCGCGAGGGCGTTGAGGGCCGCCGCGGTCATGGCGCTGCCGCCCCGCCGGCCGCGGACGACGAGGTACTCCAGGCCGAGGGTGTTCGCGGCGAGGGCGTCCTTGGACTCGGCGGCGCCGATGAAGCCGACCGGGATGCCGAGGACGGCGGCGGGCCGGCCGGCGCCCTTCGCGATCATCTCCAGGAGGTGGAAGAGGGCGGTGGGCGCGTTGCCGATGGCGACGACGGAGCCCTCCAGACGGTCCCGCCACAGCTCCATCGCCGCGGCCGAACGCGTGGTGCCGAGCTCGGCGGCGAGCGCGGGCACGGCCGGGTCGGACAGGGTGCAGACCACGTCGTTGTCGGCGGGCAGCCGCTTGCGGGTGACTCCGCTGGCGACCATCTGCGCGTCGCACAGGATCGGCGCGCCCGCGCGGAGGGCGGCGCGGGCCGAGGCCACGACACCGGGGGAGTACGCGACGTCCTGGACGAGGTCGGTCATGCCGCAGGCGTGGATCATCCGCACCGCGACGGTGGCGACGTCGGCGGGCAGGCCCGCGAGATCCGCCTCGGCGCGGATCGTGGCAAAGGAGCGGCGGTAGATCTCCGCCCCGTCCTTCTCGTACTCGAA
The DNA here is from genome assembly GCF_044544925.1 of Streptomyces sp. NPDC053431. NCBI lineage: Bacteria > Bacillati > Actinomycetota > Actinomycetes > Kitasatosporales > Streptomycetaceae > Streptomyces > Streptomyces sp. NPDC053431. The sequence continues at coordinate 387,948 of NZ_JBITXX010000003.1, forward strand.
CATCCTCTGGCTCTCGCTCATCTCGTCGTGGGCGTGGTGCGGGCCGTGGCGACCGCTTCGGGCAGGGAGGTACGGGGGGTGGGCACGCCGGCCACCAGGTAGGCGCCGTCGCCGGTGGCGAGGACGTCGACCCAGGTGCCGTGCGGGTGGCCGCAGCGGCGTTCGCAGCCGGAGAAGTGCACGGGCAGCGACCCCGCGGGCGCCCGGCGCGCGTCGGCGCGCACGTCGGCGAGGGCCTTGGCGCAGCCGGGCCGCCCGGTGCAGGCGGTGACCCCGGCGCCGGGCGCGTCGGGGCGGGTGATCAGGCCGTGCGCGGCGAGTTCCGGGAGCCGGGCGGGGGCGGTGCGGACGACCACGCCCCGCCAGGGCGTCAGCCGGATCTCGTCGGCGGGCGGCAGCGCGCGCAGCTGGGTGGCGGTCAGCCGGCCGAGGGGGGCGAGGACGTACACCGCGTCGGGTCCGAGCGGGCCCGGGGCGAGCGGCGCGCCCTGCGCCGGCGCACGCTCCGGTGCCCGCTCCGCCGGTACGCCCGCCCGGGCCAGCGCCCCGGACAGGTCCGGCGCGTGGCCGTCGGGCAGTTCCCGTACGCGCCAGGCGCCGGTCCCGGCCGCGGCGGCGGCGTCCAGGAAGGCGAGCGCGGCGGCCAGCGCGGCGCGGGGCGCGTCGGCGGCGGCGACGCGGAGGACCTGGGAGCCGACCCGGAGGTCCGCGCCCCACGGTGCTGCGATCAAGGTCACATCGCCGCCGAGGCCGGCGACGTCGCCGCGCCCGTCGTCGAGGACGAAGAGAAAACGGCCCGAAAGGGACGCGGCCCGGGGCTCCGCGCACAGCAGCGCGTCGAGTGCGCGGACCCACAACTGCACGTCGCCGTGGCCGAGTCCGTCGAGGCCGGCGGCCGGCGAGGCGACGATGTTGCGCACCCGCTCGTGGGTGGCGGAGGGCAGCAGGTCCGCGGCGCCGAGAAGGGCGGCGAGTTCGGCCCCGCAGCCGTCGCGGAGGCCGCGCAGCTCGGTGTTGCCGCGCGAGGTGACGCTGACGCCGCCGTCGCCCAGGGTCTCGGCCGCCGAGGCCAGCAGCTCGATCTGATGTGACGTCAGTCTGCCGCCGGGCAGCCGCAGTCGGGCCAGGAAGCCGTCGGCGGCGGCGTGCAGACGCAACGCCCCCGGGCATGCGTCACCACGGTCCCGTATGAGTGGTTCGCCCCGTTCGGGCGAGCTGTGAGGGGTGGGCGGCATGGCGGCGAGCATACCCACGGCCCCCCGGCCGACCGAGGGCTCCGACAGGGGTGTGATCAGGCCTACTCCGCCGCACGCCCCCACCGCCCGACCCGCACGATCTAGGATGCAGACCGGCATGGGGTCCCAGGGCCCCGGGGAGGAAGCCCGGTGAGAATCCGGCGCGGTCCCGCCACTGTGAGCCGGCCCCGGGCAACCGGGCGCCCGGTGAGTCAGGAACTCCCGCCGTCCACACGACCACCCGGGGCGCGGACAACCCCGAGGAAGGGCCTGAGCTCGCCATGCTCCTGCTGCTGTCGCACTCCGACACCGACCTGCTCAGCGCCCGCGCGGCGAACGCCGCCGACGGCCCGGTCGCCTACCGCTTCGCCAACCCGGCACGGCTGCCCCTCGCCGACCTCCCCGCGCTCCTCGACGGCGCCGAGCTCGTCGTCGTCCGCCTCCTCGGCGGCCTGCGCTCCTGGCAGGAGGGCCTCGACACGGTCCTCGCCGCCGGAAAGCCGGTGGTCGTGCTCAGTGGCGAACAGGCTCCCGACGCCCAGCTGATGGCGACCTCCACCGTCCCGGTCGGCGTCGCCACCGAGGCCCACGCCTACCTGGCGCACGGCGGCCCCGGCAACCTGGAGCAGCTGGCCCGCTTCCTGTCCGACACGGTCCTGCTCACCGGCCACGGCTTCGAGTCCCCGGCGCCCGCCCCCACCTGGGGCCCGCTGGAGCGGACCGCGAAGAACGAGACCGGCCCCACGGTCGCCGTGCTCTACTACCGCGCCCACCACATGAGCGGCAACACCGCCTTCGTCGGCGCCCTGTGCGACGCGATCGAGGCGGCCGGCGGCCGAGCGCGTGCCTTGTACGTGGCGTCCCTGCGCGCCCCGGAGGCGGAGCTCCTCGACGAGCTGCGCGGCGCCGACGCCATCGTCACCACCGTGCTCGCGGCCGGCGGCACCAAGCCCGCCGAGGCGCAGGCCGGCGGCGACGAGGAGGCCTGGGACGCGGGCGCGCTCGCCGCGCTCGACGTGCCGATCCTGCAGGCGCTGTGCCTGACCGGCTCGCGCGCCGCGTGGGAGGAGAACGACGAGGGCCTGTCGCCGCTGGACGCCGCCAGCCAGGTGGCCGTCCCCGAGTTCGACGGGCGGCTGATCACCGTCCCGTTCTCCTTCAAGGAGATCGACGAGGACGGCCTCCCGGCGTACGTCGCCGACGCCGAGCGCGCCGCCCGGGTGGCCGGCATCGCCGTCCGGCACGCCCGGCTGCGGCACATCCCGAACGCCGAGAAGAAGCTGGCGCTGGTCCTCTCCGCGTACCCGACGAAGCACTCCCGGATCGGCAACGCGGTCGGCCTCGACACCCCCGCCTCGGCCGTGGCGCTGCTGCGCAGGCTGCGCGCGGAGGGCTACGACTTCGGCCCGGTCGAGGACATCCCCGGCCTCGTCTCCGGCGACGGCGACGAGCTGATCTACGCCCTCATCGAGGCCGGCGGCCACGACCAGGACTGGCTCACCGAGGAGCAGCTGGCCCGCAACCCCGTCCGCATCCCGGCCGCCGACTACAGGCGCTGGTACGCCGAGCTGCCCGCCGAGCTGCGCGAGCAGGTGGAGGAGCACTGGGGCCCGGCGCCCGGCGAGATGTTCCTCGACCGCTCGCGGGTGGGCCAGGGCGGCGACCCGGACGGCGACATCGTGCTCGGCGCGCTGCGCCGCGGGAACCTGCTGGTCCTCATCCAGCCGCCGCGCGGCTTCGGCGAGAACCCGATCGCGATCTACCACGACCCCGACCTGCCGCCGTCGCACCACTACCTGGCGGCCTACCGCTGGATCGCCGCCCGCACCGAGGACGGCGGCTTCGGCGCGGACGCGATGGTCCACCTGGGCAAGCACGGCAACCTGGAGTGGCTGCCCGGCAAGAACGCGGGCCTGTCCGCCGCGTGCGGACCGGACGCGGCCCTCGGCGACCTCCCGCTGGTCTACCCGTTCCTGGTCAACGACCCGGGCGAGGGCACCCAGGCCAAGCGCCGCGTGCACGCGACCCTCGTCGACCACCTGGTGCCGCCGATGGCCCGCGCCGACTCGTACGGCGACATCGCCCGACTGGAGCAGCTGCTCGACGAGTACGCGCAGATCAGCAGCATGGACCCGGCGAAGCTGCCGGCGATCCGCGCCCAGATCTGGACGCTGATCCAGGCCGCGAAGCTCGACCACGACCTGGGCATGGACGACCGCCCGGACGACGACGGCTTCGACGACTTCCTGCTGCACGTCGACGGCTGGCTGTGCGAGGTCAAGGACGCCCAGATCCGCGACGGTCTGCACGTCCTCGGCGGCGCCCCGACCGGCCCCGAGCGGGTCAATTTGGTGCTGTCGATCCTGCGCGCCCGCCAGATCTGGGGCGGCACGCAGGCCCTGCCCGGCCTGCGCGAGGCCCTCGGCCTGGACGAGTCGGCCGCGACCCGCACCACCGCCGACGAGGCGGAGGCGAAGGCCCGCGAGCTGGTCGAGGGCATGGAGGCCGCCGACTGGTCCGCGGACGCGATCGCAACCGTGGCCGACGGGTACGGCGACGAGGTGCACGCCGTGCTGCGCTTCGCCTGCGAGCAGGTCGTGCCGCGGCTCGCCGCGACCACCGACGAGCTCGACCACGCCGTCCACGCGCTGAACGGCGGCTTCGTGCCGGCCGGCCCGTCCGGCTCGCCGCTGCGCGGTCTGGTCAACGTGCTGCCGACCGGCCGCAACTTCTACTCCGTCGACCCGAAGGCCGTGCCGTCCCGCCTCGCGTGGGAGACCGGCCAGGCCCTCGCCGACTCGCTGCTCACCCGCTACCGCGACGACAACGGCGAGTGGCCCACCTCGGTCGGCCTCTCCCTGTGGGGCACGAGCGCGATGCGCACCGCGGGTGACGACGTCGCCGAGGCCCTCGCGCTGCTCGGCGTCCGCCCGCTGTGGGACGACGCCTCGCGCCGCGTGAACGGCCTGGAGCCGATCCCGGTGGCCGAGCTCGGGCGCCCGCGCATCGATGTGACGCTGCGCATCTCCGGTTTCTTCCGGGACGCGTTCCCGCACGTCATCGGGCTGCTCGACGACGCCGTACGGCTGGTCGCGGGCCTGGACGAGCCGGCCGAGGACAACCACGTCCGCGCCCACGCGCAGGCCGACCTGGCCGAGCACGGCGACGAGCGCCGCGCCACCACCCGCATCTTCGGCTCCCGCCCGGGCACCTACGGCGCGGGTCTGCTGCAGCTGATCGACTCGCGCGACTGGCGCACCGACGCCGACCTGGCCGAGGTGTACACGGTGTGGGGCGGGTACGCGTACGGCCGCGGGCTCGAAGGGCGCCCGGCGCGCGCCGAGATGGAGACGGCGTACAAGCGGATCGCGGTCGCGGCGAAGAACACCGACACCCGCGAGCACGACATCGCCGACTCGGACGACTACTTCCAGTACCACGGCGGCATGGTGGCCACCGTCCGCGCGCTGCGCGGCACGGCCCCGGAGGCGTACATCGGCGACTCCACCCGCCCGGAGACCGTCCGCACCCGCACCCTCGTCGAGGAGACCTCGCGCGTCTTCCGCGCCCGCGTGGTCAACCCGCGCTGGATCGAGGCGATGCGCCGCCACGGCTACAAGGGCGCCTTCGAGCTGGCGGCGACGGTCGACTACCTCTTCGGCTACGACGCCACGACGGGTGTCGTCGCCGACTGGATGTACGACAAGCTCACCGAGGCGTACGTCCTCGACCCGGAGAACCAGGCCTTCCTGAAGCAGGCCAACCCCTGGGCCCTGCACGGCATCGCCGAGCGCCTCCTGGAGGCCGAGTCCCGCGGCATGTGGGAGAAGCCGGACCCGGAGACGCTCGCGGCGCTGCGGCAGGTCTTCCTGGAGACCGAGGGCGACCTGGAGGGCGGCGACGACGCCTGAGCTACGATCCCGGCCGCACGTCTGTGCGGATCGAGAACGTGACCAGGGCGGGGTGGTGGGCATGCGGGCCCGCGGAGCTGTGACGACGGCGGTGGCGGTGCTGGGCCTGGGCCTGGCCCTGGGGGCCTGCTCGGGCCCGGACGGCGCGGGTACGGCCCCGAAGCCCGGTGCCCGGCCGTCCTCTCCGGCCACGCCCGGCCCGGGGGCGACGCCGTCGGCCACGCCTTCCGCGGCGGCGAAGCCGACGCCGTCCCCGGCTCCCGCCACCGCGACCCCGTCACGGGGCGGCTCGCCGAAGCCGTCCCGGTCGGCGGCGGGCGCGGGGACGTGGAAGAAGAAGACGCTGGAGCCGCAGAACCCCTACGCCGGACCGAACCCGCCGCCGGCTCCGGACCGCCCCGCGCCGCCGCCGTACACGCCCCCGCCCGGGTACACGCCGGGTGACCCCGTCGTCGTCGTTCCCGTGCCCACCCTCGACGCCCCGACGTTCACGCCGGACACGGTGCGCTGACCCAGGGCCCGAGCTCCAGGCGCCGTCCGGGGAAGCCCGCCCGCAGCCGCCGGTCGTGGCTGACGACGACCAGGGTGCCCGGGTAGCCCGCCAGGGCCGCCTCCAGTTCCTCCACCAGGCCCGGGGACAGGTGGTTCGTGGGTTCGTCGAGGAGGAGCAGGTCGGCGGGCCGGGTCACCAGCCGGGCGAGCTCCAGCCTGCGGCGCTGCCCGGCCGACAGGTACCGCACCGGGACGGTCAGGTCGCGGGCGGCGAAGAGCCCGAGCGCGAGCAGCTCCTCCTCCCGGCCCGTCCCGAAGGCCTCCGCCACCGTACGGGGGTCGGTGGGCGGCGCGGTGTCCTGGCGCAGCAGCCCGACCCGGTCCGGGACCTTCACGGTGCCGGCGTCCGGGGTGATCTCGCCCGCCAGGACCCGCAACAGGGTCGTCTTGCCGGCCCCGTTCGGGCCGGTGACCAGGAGCCGTTCGCCGGGCTCCAGGCGCAGGGCGTCGAGCCGGAGCCGCCCGTCGACGCGCACGTCCGTGAGGTCGACGGGGGCCGGCTCGCCCGCTATCCGGGCGGCGAACCGCAGCGGCTCGGGCGGCCTGGGCACCGGGCGCTCGGCGAGCTCCCGGAGCCGGGTCCGGGCGGCCCGGATGCGGCTCGCCGCCCCGTGCGCCCGTGACCGGGCCCGGAAGGCGCCGGCGCCGCTGAACGCGGCAGGGGCCTTGCGCGGGATGCGGGAGAAGCGGTCGACGGTGCTGTCGGCGATGCCCGCGTACCGGCTCCGCTCGGCCTGCCACTCCTCGTACTCCCGCTCCCGGCGGGCCCGTTCGGCCGCCCGGCCGGCCAGGTAGCCGGCGTAGCCGTTGCCGTACCGCCGGACCGTCCGGGTCTCGTGGTCCACCTCCAGGACGGCGGTGGTGACCCGGTCGAGGAAGGCCCGGTCGTGGGTGACGGCGACGACCGTGCCCCGGTGGGCGCGCAGCCGCTCCTCCAGCCAGCCGACGGCCTCGTCGTCGAGGTCGTTGGTGGGCTCGTCGAGGAGCAGCAGTTCGGGGTCGGCGGCGAGGGTCGCGGCGAGCGCGAGCCGGGAACGCCGGCCGCCGGAGAGGGTGCCGAGCGGGCGGTCCCGGTCGAGCGGCGCGCGCTCGCCGAGCCGCCGGAGCACGGTCTCCACGCGCCGGTCGGCGCCCTCGCCGCCGCGGGCCTCGTAGGCGGCGAGCAGCTCGGCGTACCCGTCGAGGTCGCCGGTCGCGGCGAGCGCGGCCTCGGCCTCCCGGATGCGCCGCTCCAGTTCCCGTACGCCGGCGAGCGCCCGGTCGACCGCGTCGCCGACCGTGGCGGTGCCGGGCAGGTCCAGGGCCTGGGCGAGGTGGCCGACGCCACCGGGGGACTCGACGGTGACGGTGCCGTGGTCGGGGCGTTCGGCGCCGGCGAGGAGTCGCAGGAGCGTGGACTTCCCGGAGCCGTTGTCGCCGACGACGCCGAGGCGTTCGCCGGCCTGGACGGTGAGCGAGACCCGGTCGAGGACGAGCCGGTCGTGGACGTACCGGTCGTCGAAGCGCCGGGTGACGTCGGTGAGTCGGACATGGAACAAGGGCGACCTCCTCGGGAGCACGAGATCAGGGGGACGAGACGTCTCGTCTCGTTATGCGGCCACCGTACGCCTCCGACGGGTACCTCGCAAGACGTTTCGTCTCGCCTGGGGGCGCCCGGCGCGCCCGCGGTTCAGCTCACCGGCCCGCCCTCCGCTCAGCTCACCGGCGCGCCAGCGGTTCAGCCCACCGGCACGCCCGCCGCGCAGCTCACCGGCCCGCGGCTCAGCTCACCGGCGCGCCCAGGCGCACGTTCCAGCGCCCCGACCGGCCCGACAGCTCGACGCGCTCCAGCGGGCGCACGTCGAGGCGCCAGAAGACCGCCTCCGGCGCGCCGAGGGCGTGGGCGACGGCCGCGCGGACCACGTCCGGCTCCGTGAACGCGAGGACGGTGCCCGGCTCCAGGGCGTCCATCCAGGCGGCGACCCGGGCGCGCAGCTCGCGCAGCGACTCGCCGCCGTGCGGGGCGGCCGCGGGATCGGAGAGCCAGGCGGCCACCGACTCCGGTTCCTCGGTGGTGAGTTCGTCCAGGCCACGGCCCCGCCACCGGCCCATCGCGCAACCCGCGAGCGCCGGTTCGGCGGGCACCTCGGTGAGGCCGAGGACCCCGGCCGTCCCCTCGCACCGGGCGGACGGCGAACGGACCAGGCGCACCCGGGGCGCCGGGCACAGCGGGTCGAACCGCTTGTCGCGCAGGGGCTCCAGCGGTCCGTCGTCGTCGAACCGCGCCTCGCGCAGTGCCCTGTTCATGGCGGGCGCGATCAGGGAGAGGTGCACGGTCATGGGTGATACATCCCTCAGCGTTCCGGGCGGTCTTGGCGTGTTGTGATCGGCGCGGTACCGTCAGTCGACATTTCCATATGAACGACGACGGCGAGACGGAAGTCCGGTGAGAGTCCGGCACGGTCGCGCCACTGTGAGCCGTCCCCAGCCCGTGGACGGTGAGTCAGACCCGACGACCGTCGTCGCGCACCACCGTATGGGACGCGAGTTCCCGAGGAGGTTCCACCATGGCCGAGGCCATTGCGTCGCCCGCCGTTCCGTCCACCCCCGCCGTCACGGTCCCGGTCACGCTGCCGGTCCGTGCCGTGCTTCCCTGGGCGGCGTTCGCCGGCATCCTGATGCTCGTCGCGCTCTACTTCGTCGGCGCGGAGCAGGGTGCCCTGTCCGTGTTCGCGGGCAGCGACGTGCACGAGTGGGTGCACGACGGGCGCCACCTGCTCGGTTTCCCCTGCCACTGAGGGGTCACCGCGCACATGTCGTCCCCCGCCAACGTCCCCACCGCGCCCACGGGCACGCTCGTGGGGCGACTCCTGGTCCGCGGCCTGCTCGCGGGCCTGATCGCCGGACTGTTCGCCTTCGCCGTCGCCTACGTCGCCGGTGAGCCGTCCGTCAACGCCTCGATCGCCGTCGAGGAGGCCGCCGCCAAGGCCGAGCCGGCGGCGCACGACCACGGCCACGACCACGGCGCGAACGGAGCGGCCACCCAGGCCGATTCCGAGGAGGAGATCGTCAGCCGGGACCTGCAGTCCACCGCGGGTCTCGCCACCGGCGTACTCGTCTACGGCGTGGCCCTCGGCGGGATCGCGTCCCTGGCGTTCTGCTTCGTCCTGGGCCGGGTCGGCCGGTTCACCCCGAAGGCCACCGCGGCGCTCGTCGCGGCGGCGGCCTTCACCACGGTCTACCTGGTGCCGTTCCTGAAGTACCCGGCGACCCCTCCGGCCGTCGGCAACCCGGACACCATCGGGAAGCGCACCACGCTCTTCTTCCTGATGATCCTGCTGAGCGTGCTGCTCGGCATCGCCGCGGTCGTCGCGGGCCGCCGGCTCGCGCCGCGCCTCGGCAACTGGAACGCCACCGTCGTCGCGGGCCTCGGCTTCGTCGCCGTGGTCGGGATCGCCTGCGCGTTCCTGCCCGGCAACGAGGACGCGGTGGCCGGCACCTTCCCGGCCGCCGTGCTGTGGGAGTTCCGGCTCGCGACCCTGGGCATCCAGGCCGCCCTGTGGGTGGCCTTCGGACTCGCCTTCGGGCTGCTCGCGGAACGGCTGCTCGCACCGCCCGCCCGGGCGGCGCAGGCGGCCCAGGCGCCCGCCCCGGCCGCCTGACCCCGCGCCGTGACACGACGACCGGCCCCGTACACCGCTGAGGCGTACGGGGCCGGTCGTTTCGGTCCGGAGCAGTAGCCGGTGCAGGAGCAGGAGCGGGAGCAGGCGCCGGAGCCCGAGCCGGAGCCCCAGCCGGAGCCCGAGCCGGGTCGGAGCCGGGGCCCGAGCCGGAGCAGGCGGCTACGCGAGCTCGCGCACCGGGGCGCCGCTCAGGAAGGCCTCGATGTCCTCGACGGCCTGCCCGAAGTAGCGGGCGTAGTTGTCCTCCGTCACATACCCCAGGTGCGGCAGCGCGAGCACGTTCGGCAGGGTGCGCAGCGGGTCGTCGGCGGGCAGCGGCTCGGTCTCGTACACGTCCAGGCCCGCCCCCGCGATCCCGCCCTCGCGCAGCACCCGCACCAGCGCCGGACCGTCGACCAGACCCGCCCGCGAGGTGTTGACCAGATACGCGCCCGGGCGCATCGCCCGCAGCTCCGGCTCCCCGAGCAGGCCGCGGGTGCGGTCGGAGAGCACCAGGTGGAGGGAGACGACGTCGGCGGCGCCGAGCAGCTCGTGGAGCGAGGCCGCCCGGCGTACCCCGTGCCCGGCCGCGCGCTCGTCGGTGAGGTTCGGGCTCCAGGCGGTCACGTCCATGCCGAAGGCCTGCCCGATCCGCGCCACCCGGCCGCCGATCCTGCCGAGCCCGACGAGACCGAGGGTGCGGCCCGCCAGGTCCGTGCCGACCGTCGACTGCCACGGCCCGCCGTCCCGCATCGCCCGGCTCTCCGTGTGCACCTGCCGGGCGAGTCCCAGGATCAGGGCCCAGGTCAGCTCCGTGGGCGGTACGGAACTGCTGTCCGTGCCGCAGACGGTGACGCCCCGTGCGCGGGCCGCCGCCAGGTCGATCGAGGCGTTGCGCATCCCCGAGGTGATCAGCAGCCGCAGCCGCGGCAGCCGGGCGAGCAGCGCGGCGTCGACCGGGGTCCGCTCCCGCATGACGACGAGGATCTCGCAGTCCTCCACGGCGCCGACGAGCGCGTCGCGGTCGGTGAGGTGCTCCCGCAGGACGCGCACCTCCACCCGGCCGTCCAGCGGGCCCCAGTCGGCACGGGAGAGGGCGACGCCCTGGTAGTCGTCGAGGATCGCGCAACGCAGCTTCATGGACCGCATGATCGCCTACCCGGGCGGCCCGGGGGCCCGTCGGGGGGCTACTTCCAGTTGATCCGGGCCTTGACCGCGCGGGCCGCCTTCCAGCCGAAGCTGACGGCGTACGCGGAGACCGCCGACGGGGCCGGCTTGAGCTGGAGCACCAACTGGCCGTCGCGCGGGCCGATCCGCACGGTGTGCAGCTTCTTGCCGGCGCCGGGAAGGGAGACGGCGTGCTCGTCGGCCCGCTTGCTGACCTTGCCGCCGAGCGCGGTGCCGAGGTTGCCGCGGGCGGTCAGGCCGTGCGCGGTGCAGCGCAGCGACAGGTGCCAGTCGCCCTTGGGCAGGGCGGCGCCGGCGTCGGCGGTGGCCAGGTCGACGGAGGCGCGGAAGCAGGCCCGCCCGTAGTCGTAGGTCTCCTTGCCGCGGGTGACGGTGAGATGCGGGGAGGGGACCTGCTCGGCGGGGACGGCGATCTCGCGCCCCGTGCCGACGTGCGTGAGGACGACCTCCGTCACCAGGTCGTCGGAGTCCACCTGGTCGAGGTACGCGTAGCCGGCGAGCTCCAGGACGGTGCCGCGCCAGGCGAGCCGGTCGACCCGGCGGCGCGGGCTGACGCCGAGCGCCGCGCGGGTGATGTCGCACAGCTCCTCGTGCGCGGCCGAGCCGGCGGCCGGGAACGGCGGGGCGGCGTAGAGCCGCCCGTCGCGGACGACGGCCTTGCCGGGCTGCCCGGCGAGGTGCCACTCCACGACGGCGACGAGCTCGTCCGTCAGTCCCTCGCGCAGGCAGTGCGCGACGAGCTTCTCGTTGACGGGCATCTTCGCGAGGATCTCGGGGCTGATCCACTTCCGGGCGTACGGCCGGGCCAGCTCGACCATGCGCTTGCGCTCGTCGCCGTCGGCGTCGAGGAAGCGCCGGTCGAAGCGGCGGATCATCTCGACGTTGACGTGCCGGCCGACGAGGTGGTCGCGCAGCGGACCGGGCTCGGTGAGGCCGGTGACGAGCTCGACCATCTCGTCGGCCTGCTCCACGGCGACGGTGAAGTCGATGCCGTTCGCGGTGATGTTGCCGTCGTCGCCGCGCTTGACGACGTAGTAGCAGTCGTAGTCGCCGACGATCGAGATGACCTTGCTGTGCAGGTAGGCGCGGGCGACGAAGTGCTGGTCCTCGCTGATCCGCATGTGCTCGGGGAAGCGCAGGCCGTGCTTCTCGATGACCTCGCGCCGGAACAGCTTGAAGGGCATCAGGGTGTAGTAGACGTCGCCCTTGGACAGGTCGGCCTTGTCGACGTTCTTCGCGAAGACCTGCTTGGGCACCCGGCGCCCGACGCCGATCAGCTTGGCGAGGACGGTGTCCGAGCCGTTCTTCTCGGCCATCGCGACGAGCCGCTCCAGGGCCTCCGGCCCGAGACAGTCGTCGCCGTCGACGAAGAACACGTAGGTGCCGGTGGCGTGGTCGAGGCCCACGTTCCGCGGCCGGCTCGGCCCGCCGGACGCCTCCTGGTGGACGACCTTCATGACCCCCGGATGCCGCTCGGCCCACGCGTCGAGCAGCTCGCCGCTGCCGTCGGTGCTGCCGTCGTTGACGGCGACGACCTCGATCGCGTCCAGACCGATGGTCTGCTGCTCGATCGACTGGAGGGTGAGCTCCAGGTACGGCATCGAGTTGTAGACGGGAACGACGAGCGAGACCGTCGGCGTGCGCGGGACGTTCATCTTTCGGGATCCCCCAGTGCAGATCTTGTGAAGCTGGTCGCGATGGCGCATCGTATCGCCAGCCGGGGGAAGACGGCTCAGCCGCCCGACAGAGCGGTGGCCACCGACCGGAACCAGGCACCGTGGGAGAACGGCTCGGGCGGGTCCACCTCCATGCCGAGCTCGGCGGCCGCCAGGGCGTAGTCCCCCTCGTCCAGGGGAAGGGCGAGCAGCTCGTGAAGTTCGCCCACGAGGCGCGCGACCACCTGCGGGTGGGTGGTGGCGGCGTAGTCGGCGACGGCGGCCTCGTGGTCGTCGAACTCGTCGACGACGTCCTGCGAGAACCAGCCCCCGAGCAGCTGCCCCGTCTCCGGGAAGCGCGCGTGCCACTCCCAGTGCGTCTGCGGGGACGACGGCTCCGGGACGTCACCCTCCTCGACGCTCCGCTTCAGGTGGTCGGCGAGCAGCAGCAGCCAGTCGCCGATCGCCGACTGGGGCATTCCGGTGTCGGGGATCGCGTAGAACTCGCCGAGGGTGTGCCGGAGCCGGCCCGGAGGGTTCCGGCTGTACGCGCGCAGCTGGCGCTCCGCCTCGGCGACGGCCGAGGGGCGGGTGTGCCAGGTGTGCCGCAGGTACGCCTCCAGCGCGCGGCTGCGCCGCTCCGGGGTGTCGTCGGCGGGCTGCCCCAGGTAGGCGCGCATGACCTGGTCCAGCTCGCCGTACCGGCGGTCGTGTTCGAGGGGCTTCATGGACATGTGCGGGCGACCCCTACAGGTAGAACGGGACGGTCGTCAGGACGACGAAGCCGTGCGGGCTCGACGGCTCGCGGCGCAGCACCACGCGCGCCGCGCGGACGTCGACCGGCCCGTGCCCGGCCAGCAGGTCGGCCGCCAGCTGGACCCGGCCCACGGGCTCCTCGCGGGAGGGCCAGGCGGCCTCGACGGTGAGGCGGGCCCGGGTGCCCTGCGCGAGCCAGCGGTGGATGACCTGCTCGTTGGCGGTCACCACCTGCTGGGTGGCCCAGTGGGCGGTCTCCCGGTCGGGGTAGGAGGCGGAACGGGTGAGCACGGGGGCATCCTCTCAAATCGCCTGCTCGGAGGGCGGGCGGCTCAGTAGTCGGAGAAGTTCCAGAACATGCCGACCTCGGTGTCGGAGACGACGATCAGGCCGCAGTCCTCCGAGTAGACGCTGAGCGGGCTGTATCCCCAGTTCGAGGTCGTGAAGTCGAGCGTGCCGGGTACGACGCCCGGCCGGTCGACGTTGGTGTGGAAGGTGGCGGCGTCCCCGTACCGGTCGAGGACCGTGCGCGCCATGGCCCGCAGCTCCTCCTCGCTCTCCGTGAAGCGCCTCAGGTTGGACAGGGTGCAGCAGTCGTCCGTGAGAGCCAGGAGAAGGGTCTCCGCGCTGCTTCGGTCGATCTCGCGCAGGCGCACCCTGATGTAGTCCGGGGGGTGCGCGACGAAGGGGTAGGTGGGGGTCGCCTGGCGCTCCGGGTTCTGTGCCGCGTCGTCGAGACCGGTCCAGCCACGCGGGTCCGGGACCCGCGCCATCAGAGCGAGTACGTCGAGGACCCAGTCCTCGTGACGGCGTGGGCCCGTGGCGTCGTACGGGTACGCGTCCTCGAAGAGGTGACGTACCGCGGCTTCCCAGGACTTCTGGTCGACTGACATGGGGGTGCCGGCCTTTCTCTGTGAGCTGTCAGGACTTGGAGGGCATCGAGGTCATGACGGTGAACGGAGGGTTCCGGCTGCTGTCGTACCGGATCCGGGTGTCGATGCCGTTCACGTCGTATCCCTTGGCCTTCAGGCCACCCTCCTTGTACCCGGACAGCGGGTCGTTCGGGTCCACGGGCTGTTTGGACACGCTGCGGCCGCTGGTCTCGCCGTTCGGCGCGGTCGAATGGAAGTCTCTGACCTTGCCTTCCTCCGGCGGCGGCGGGCCCTTGATCCACGCTTCGATGGCGGCCTTGTTCTGGTTGAGGTTGTACTCGGTGAGTTCCTCGGCCCGCTGGTAGTTGGGGAAGGCGGAGGAGCTGCCGATCTTCGGCTTCCCGTACGGCCACGCCTGTGTCGGGCCGTTCGACTGCTGGTCGCGCAGCCGCTGGGCCAGCTGCTCGTCCGTCTTGCCGACGTGCTTGTCCAGGGTGTGGCCGTCCGCCATGTACTCGTTGGCGGCGAGGTTCAGGTCGTAGTTGCCGTTCGAGTCGACCTTCAGCCAGACCTTGGAGTCCTTGAACTCCTCCAGTGCCCGGGCGCCGAAGCCGTGCGCGCGGGCGACGCCCGCCTCGAACCTGGGCGCGCTCAGGTAGGCCTCGTCCAGGGGGCCCTTCAGCGCCTCCATGCGGGTGGTGAGGCCGCTCAGGATGCCGGTGTACGTGTCGACGATGCGGTTCAGCTTGGCCGTGTCGATGTTGAGCACGGTCTTGACGTCGAACGAGAGGAGCAGGCCGGCGCCCTTGCCGATGGCGGACGTGACGCTGGTGAGGATGCTCTTGGGGTCCTTGGGCTTGGCCATGTCGTCGATGATTTCCTTGGCGGCCTTCCACATGGCCCGGTGGAGCTCGTCCGAGACGTCGCGGTTCAGGTCGACGGCGGCTTCCGCGTACTCGCGGAGGATGGTGGCGATGTTGTCGGCCGTGTCCTTCAGGACCGCCAGGACGGGCTCGCTGCCCGTGGGCACCCGGGGCGTGCCGGGACCGGAGTTGGCGGTCTGCGCCCACTGGTAGCCGTGCCGCTGCTGCCCCCAGGCCGTGCCGCCCCACAGGGCGCTGCAGAAGGTCCGCATGGCGGCTTCCCAGTCGGCCTGCTGGTGGTTGGTGATGGTGCCGACGGCCTGGGTGAGCTGGTCCGCGACCGTCGTCGCCACGATGGAGACGTTCATCCAGCTGTGGCAGAGGGAGTTGAGGTAGTGCTGCTGCGGGAAGGGGTGGACGTCGGCCACCTTGCCGACCCGGAACACGTGCTTGCACAGCGGCTGGAGGACGTCCCGGACGATCTCGGGGATGCCCTCCATCAGACCGCGCAGCAGGTCGTCGCCGCCGTCGTCGTCCCCCCACTTGATGTCGGGGACGGCGTCGAACTTCGGCGTCTTGTCGACGACGGTGGGCAGCGGGCGCTGCTCGGCGGTCTTGCCCGGCTGGGGGTGGGCCGCGACGTCCGCCCTGGTGTAGGCGTTGGCGGTCTCGGTGAAGCCGACGGCGACGCCGCCGACGCTCAGCACGGAACGGCCCCAGACCTCGAGCCATCGGTCGCCGATCTTCTTGTACGCCTGGGCGAACTTCCGGGCCTCGGTGCCCGCGCCGCCGGCGTCCGGGTACTTGCCCAGCTCGTCCAGGAGCGTGCGGGCGCCGCGCATCAGGAA
The DNA here is from genome assembly GCF_044544925.1 of Streptomyces sp. NPDC053431. Taxonomy (NCBI): domain Bacteria; kingdom Bacillati; phylum Actinomycetota; class Actinomycetes; order Kitasatosporales; family Streptomycetaceae; genus Streptomyces; species Streptomyces sp. NPDC053431. Next base: position 403,469 of record NZ_JBITXX010000003.1, read on the forward strand.
GTCCTGTTGCGTGGCGACCCGTCCGGACACCGTCCAGAGGTCGCTGGGCTTGACGTCGATGGTGCCGCTGCCACCGGGCGACGCGGGGGTGGAGGGACCGGCCATCAGGCGCCGCCTCCCCAGCCCTGGAGCACGGACCGGTTGGCCGCGGCGTAGTTGAGGTGCCCCTTGACGACGACCTCGTGCAGCCAGGCCTGGGCGGCCTTGAGGTCGTCGGCGGAGTGGCTCCACTTGTCGAGCTCGTCGATGAAGGCCTCGCGCGCCTCGCCGTCCCAGCTCAGGACGGCCTTCGCGGCCCGCGCGTACAGCGTGTCCAGCTTCTCGTTGAGGGCGCGGAGGATCTCCTCCAGGTCGCCCGAAAGGCGTTGCAGGGTCGCGAAGTCGACGGTGATCCGGTCGTCGTCGGGCATGGTGCTGATCCCCCGTGGTGCAGATTCCGGCCGGACGGACGGCAGAGGCCGGTCAGATGTCGGTGAGGCGGCTCTTCGGCCCGGCGGCGCCCGGCGCGGGTGCCGGATCGGGCACGGTGAGCTCGCGCGCGGCGGCGGCCACGTCCTCGCTCTCCTGCCGCTGCCTGAACTGGGCGAGGACGTCGAGCTCCTGCTCGGTGAAGCCGTCGCGCGACGCGCGCATGGCCGCTTCGAGGAGGACCATCACCTGACGGATGCGCACGGCGTCCTCGGCGGCTCCGCGGTGCAGGGAGCGGTACGCGGTGGCCGTCGGGCCCTGCCAGCCCGCGGCGATCCGGTCGACGACCGCGTCCATGCCACGGATCTGCTTCTCCAGATACCGCTGCATCTCGTCGAGGTCGTCGGCCAGTTTGGAGAGGTTGTCCTCCGAGACGGCCAGATCGGCGTCACGCATCCTGAGCCCCCGCTCGTCGCGCCGTTCGTACGCGCGTTCCTGCGTACGGTAGTTCACTGTAGCGAAGGACGATGACAACGAAGTCGTCCGGACCCCCGAGGCGTGGTGGCTCCCGAGCCGCCGGAGCCGAGGGGGGAGGGCGACGGCCCCCGCGGCTCAGGGCGCCGGTCGTGGTCAACCGCCACGGATGTCGTACGGCGCGTTCTTCGCGGCGGCGAAGGGGGCGCGCTCGTCGATGACCTCACCGGGCCGGCCGGTGAGCCCGTGGCCGGGTCGCGGGGTCAGAGCCGGAACAGCACCGGGCGCCAGGTCCACCCCGCGTCGAGGACGGTGTTCCTCAAGGGGTCCCGCATGTCGCGCGAGTCGAAGCGGAAGGTCTCGACCCAGCGGCGACGTCCGTCGGGCCCCCGCTCGTACGTCCACTGCCGGGACACGCGGGTCCCGGCCCCACGGCTGTACTGCCGGCCGGAGTCGGAGGTCGAGGCCTCCCACTGCTCGTGGAGCGTGCGCACCTCGCGGCTCCCGGGGACGAGCCGCAGCCGGGTCCTGAGCGTCAGGCGCAGCGTCGGCACCCGCCACTCCGCCACCAGGTCGGCCTTCTCGGAGGGGAGGGCGTCGCGTACGCGGAACGGCACGTCCGGCCCGTCCAGCGCGAGCAGCGCGGTGCGGAGCTCCGCCGCTGGCAGGGGCGCGACCCCGCCGTCCGGGTACGCCGTGCCGGTGAACCTGTCCCATGCGCGGCCCATCGCCCGAGCCCCCGTTCCCTGTTCCATGTGCCGACCGGCGGCGATCATACGTTCGCCGGGGCGGGCGCCGGCGCCGGTCCGGCCCTCACGCGGGCGTCGCCGTCGAGGACGTGGAGGTCCGCTGCTTCCCGCGGGACGTACGGGCGGACGCCCTGACGGTCCCCGGCCGTCCGGTCCCGCGACCGATGAGCCGCACCGCTCCCGGCCCTCCAGGTCCTGTCGTCGAACTCCCGCCTGCCCCCCGGGCAACGGGTGAACGGGAGTTCGGCGACAGGATCTAGGCTGCGCCGCATGACACCGACGACGACGGACCGGATGGCGCAGGCTTTCGACGCCCTGTCAGGGACGTACGATGACGCCCACCACGACGCCGTCGCCGCCGAACTGACCGCCTGGCTCGCGCCTTCGGCCGGCGAGGCGGTGGCCGACGCGGCCTGCGGCACCGGGGCGGTGGCCCTCGCGGTGGCCGCCCGGTGGAGGGATTCGGGCGCCACCGCGCTGCCCGTCCTCGCGGTGGACCTGTCGGCCGGGATGGTGGCGGCCGGGCGCGCCCGGGCCGAGCGGGCGGGGCGGGCCGGCGCGGTGGACTGGCGCGTCGGCCCGGCGGTGCCGCTGCCCGTGGGCGACGGCGCCCTGGACGTGGTCCTGTGCGCGTCCTCGCTGCACTTCCTCGGCAAGGCCGCTCTCGCCGACTGGCTGCGCGCGGTCCGACCGGGCGGCCGGGTCGGCTTCAGCCTGCCGGTGGCGTCGACGTTCCGGCCGCGCGGCGTCTTCGCCGCGCTGGTCGCCCCGGACCTGCCGCTGCCGGAGTCCCCCGAGGACGCGGTCCGGCTGACCGAGGCGGCGGGCTTCACGGCGCCGGCCGCCCGGGTGCTCCAGGTGGGCACCCGGACCGTCCTGCTGGTCCGGGCCGAGGTGCCGGGCGCCGGGGTCCGGCGGATCGGCTGACAGGCGGGGCGGCCCGGGTGTGGATCGGCACCGCCGGTTCGTCCGGTGGTGGCCCGCGCCGGGCTGCGACGGATCGGCTGACAGGCGGGACGGACCGTCCGAGGACCGGCATCGCCGCCGGTCCGCCCGGTGGTGGCCGGCGCCGGGCTGCGACGGACCGGCTGACATCCGGGACGGACCGTCCGCGGATCGGCACCGGCGGTCGGCCGGGACGTGGCCGGCGCCCTCGGCCGATCCCGTGCGGCGGGCGCGCCCGCCCCGATCGCCCCCGCCCCGATCGCGCCCGCCCCCATCCCGCCCGCTCAGGCCGTCGCCTCGGCCGGGGCGGCGTGGCCCTGGGGCTCCTGCCGTACGACGCGCCGGCGCCGGGACGGCATGCCCGCGGTCGGGTTGGCGACGCCCCAGGCCGCGGCCTTGCAGATCAGTTCCTTGTAGAGGGCGGCCACGCGGCCGGTCAGCGCCCTGTCGACCGCTCGGTCGTCGGCGGTGACGAACTGGATCAGGCCCTCCCTGCGGCCGAGGGACACGCACTGCTGGAAGTAGCGCAGGGAGACGCCGGGGACCTCGACGCCGGCGAGCCGGGCGGCGATGGCGTCGGCGGCCTGCCAGGCCATGGGGACGCCCGAGGCGCAGGACATGCGGAGGGGCTTGTCCTGGGGGCCCATCGCCAGCGCCGCGTCGCCCACCGCGTACACGTCGGGGTGGGAGACCGAGCGCATCGTGCCGTCGACCACGATCCGGCCGCCCTCGCCGAGCTCCAGGGTGGTGGCCCGGGCGATCGGGTGGACGGCGAAACCGGTGGTCCACACGGTGACGTCGGCGGGGATGGTCCGGCCGTCGGCGGTGGTGACGCCGTCCGCCGCCACCTCGGTGACGGCCGTGTGCTCGTGGACCTCGATGCCGAGCCGGTCCGTCACCTTCCGCAGGTGGGCGCGGCCCTTCGCGGAGAGCCAGTCGCCGAGGCCGCCGCGGGCGGCCAGGGAGACGGCGAGGTCCGGGCGGGCCTCGGCGATCTCGGTGGCGGCCTCCAGGCCGGTGAGGCCGCCGCCGACGACGACCACGGGCCGGCCGGCCCCCAGGGCGGCGAGCCGGTCGCGCAGGCGGAGGGCGCCCGGGCGGCTGGACACCTCGTCGGCGTGTTCGGCGGTGCCGGGGACGCCCCCGTCGTTCCAGCCGCTGCCGAGCGCGTAGACGAGGGTGTCGTACGCCAGCTCCGCCGGGCCGTCGGCGCCGGTCACGGAGACCGTCCTGCGGTCCACGTCCACGGCGGTGACCTTCGCGAGCCTCAGCTCCACGCCGGTGCCGGCGAACATCTCGTCGAAGGGCCGGGGCTTGAGCTCCTGGCCGGTGGCGAGCTGGTGCAGCCGGACGCGCTCGACGAAGTCGCGCTCGGGGTTGACGAGGGTGATGGTGACGTCCTCGCGGTGCAGCCGCTTGGCGAGGCGGCCGGCGGCGACGGCTCCGGTGTAGCCGGCGCCGAGGACGACGATGCGGTGCTGCATGTCCGTGCTCCTGTCTGGGCGGGTTCCGCCGTTGTCCGGCGTGGTGTCGCCCCTTGAACCGGACGGCCCGGCGATTCCTGACAGGATCAGAATGTGACCTGCATCACACCCGATTCAGAGGGTGTGGAGCGGGCCCTCCGCGTGGTCCGCGGCGGCCCACTGCTCGGTCGCGCGGACGAGCTTGTCCGGGTTGACCTGGTTGCGGACCGCCACGATGCCCTCCGGCGTGACCTCCAGGCAGGAGATGCCGACGACCCGGCCGTCCACGACCGCGACGATCGCGGGCTCGCCGTTGGCGGTCGTGGCGTAGATCTCGGCCGCCCCGCCGACGAGGGCCCGCTTGGCCGGACCGGGCTTGAACAGGCCGCGCAGGAAGGTGGCGACCGCGAGCGCGCCCTCGAACGCCTTCGCGCGGGCCGGGACCTTGCCGCCGCCGTCGCCGACCGAGACGGCGTCCTGGGTGAGCAGGCGGACGAGGGGTTCGGTGCGTCCGGTGGTCGCCGCGGCCAGGAACTCCTCGACGATCCGCCGCGCCTCGGCCTCGTCGACCTCGGTGCGCGCCTTGCCCCCGGCGACGTGCTTCTTGGCCCGGTGGTAGATCTGCTGGCCGGCCGCCTCGGTGATGTCCAGGATCTCGGCGATCTCCCGGTGCGGGTAGTCGAAGGCCTCGCGCAGCACGTACACCGCCCGCTCCTTGGGCGACAGGCGCTCGAGGAGGACGAGGACGGCGTACGACACGGACTCGCGCTGCTCGGCCGTGTCGGCCGGGCCGAGCATCGGGTCCCCGGCGAGCAGCGGCTCGGGGAGCCACTGCCCCACGTACGTCTCGCGCCGCGCGCGGGCCGAAGTGAGCTGGTTGAGGCAGTAGTTGGTGAGGACCTTCGTCAGCCAGGCCTCGGGGACCTCGATCCGCGCGACGTCGGCCGCCTGCCAGCGCAGGTACGTCTCCTGCACGGCGTCCTCCGCCTCGACCGCGGAGCCGAGCAGCCGGTAGGCGATGGCCTCCAGCCGGGGCCTGGCGGCCTCGAACCGGTCGATGTCACTCGCGATCAGGCCCATACCCGCGATCCTAGGCCCTGTCGCCGAACTCCCGCCTGCCCCGCGACGACAGGAGCCAGGCGCCCTCGCGCCGGAACGGCAGGGCGACGCCGCCGCCCTCGGCTGCGCGGACCGGCAGGGCGCCGCCGCCGCCCCGGGCTGCGCGCACCCGTTGCTCCCGCTAAGCGGAAACGCCGACGGGCGCGACGGCGGGCCGCCCCGCGAGGTGTGTACGGCGTGCCGCGGCGGCGGGGTCCGTCCCGCCGCGGACGCTCCCGCTCCCGCCGCGCGGCCCGGTGGCGTACCGGCGCGGCGACGCGTCGCGGGCGGGCCCTCCTGGCGGGCGCACGCGCTCCCGGAAGCGCCGAGCCCCCGTGCGCGGGCCCCCTGAGCTGCGGTTCCCCAGAAACGCACGAACTACGGATGCCAGGCCGATCGGAGTTTCATGGTTTCAACGCCTGACCTTCGCAAGGCAGTTGACGATGTACTCCTCGGACAAGCCGAACCAACGAACGGGGAAAGCCTTGTCCGAGAAGCTGCCTGGCCGTCAGATCGAGATCTCCTGGCCGGACCTCGGCATCACGGTCACCGCCGACCTTGACGACCGCAACCCGGCCCTCGCCGACGCGCTGTGGGAGTCCCTCCCCTACCAGAGCCTCCAGGGCCACGCCCTGATCGCGGGCGAACACCTCTACCACGTGGCGCCGATCCCGTCGCTGCTGCACACGCCCCACACGACCCGTATCCCCGACCGGCGCGAGGCCCCCGACGGCACCGTGTTCTGCTCCGGCCTGCAGCACCTGGGGATCAAGTACGGCACCCTGACCGAGCCGATGCCGGCCACCCCCGTGGGGCAGGTCCGCGAGGCGGACATGCCCGCCCTGCTGGAGGCCGGGGCCGCGATCTGGGACGCCGTCTACTCCACGAAGAAGCAGATCCTCGCCGAGGTCCGCCGCGCGGGCGAGCCGGGCGGGCACCACATCCCGACGCTCAAGGCCGCCCACGCGGACGCCGCCCGCCTGGTCGCCGACATCGCCGCCGAGACCGAGAAGATCTGGCTCACGCCCCCGGCCGAGCTGGAGGGCCTCCACCAGGGCGTCATCCCCTCCCGGGCGGGCAACTTCGGCACCGTCCTGCCCACCCTGCTGTTCGTCAACGGCGAGACCAGGCCGCTCGGTTACGCCGCCTACGGCGGACTCGTCCGCGCCGTCGTCCAGGGCATGCCCCTGGAATCCCTCGTCCACATGACCCGGCTCCTGGTCGGCGTCCCCGCCGAGTTCCTGGGCTACTGCGGTCTGGAGAAGCTGTGGGCGTTCACCCAGCGCTTCCTCGACGTCCTCGACCGCCTCGACCGTGACGACTTCTACGCCGTCACCAGCCAGATGGCGCTCTACATCAACTGCCTCGGCGGATGGAACCTGCAGCTCTACCCGTGGGAGACCGGCGACCACCTGCGCCAGCAGAACGCCTAGGACGGCGCGTGCCCCGGCCCGGAGCGCAGCCCGGCGAGGAGACGACGACACCGGTCCGCGTCCCCGCCCCCCGCACCCACACCCCAGGAGAAGGAAGACCTTGAGCGCCCTGCCTGCCCGCGCCGACGCCGTCGTCATCGGCGGGGGAGTGATCGGCACCTCCGCCGCCTACCACCTCGCCGAAGCCGGCGTGGACACCGTGCTGCTGGAACGCGGAAGCCTCGGCGGCGGGGCGTCCGCGCACACGGCGGGCATGATCCGCACGTACTTCCCGGGCAACCCCACCACCGGGCAGCTGGCCGTACGCAGCCTGAACGCGTATCACGACTTCGCCCGCCACACCGCGGCCCCGCTCGCCCTGAAGCGGCTGGGGTTCATGGTGCTGTTCACCGACGAACAGCAGATCGCCGACTTCGAGGCCGGCCATCAGGCCCAGCGGGCCGCCGGCGTCCAGGTCGACCTGATCGGCGCCCGCGAGGCGGCCGCGCTCAACCCGCTGGTCAGCGAGCGCGCGGTGCTGGCCGCCGCCTGGTCCCCCCAGGCGTACCACGTGGACGGCCTCGACATCGTCCGCGGCTACGCCGCCGCCGCCCGCAACCACGGCGCCCGGCTGTTCACCCACACCCCCGTCACCCGCATCGACGACGACAACACCGTCCACACCCCGCGGGGCAGCATCACGGCGGACAGCATCGTGTGCACGGCCGGGCCCTGGTCCGGCGAGGTGGCGGCCATGGCGTCGGTCGACCTGCCGATACGGCCGCACGCGATCGAGATGCTGTTCACCGACGTCCCGCCCGCCCCGCACCACGAGCTGCCCATGACGATGCACGCCGCGTCCGGGCTGCGGATCCGCTCGTGGAAGGACCGCATCCTGCTCGCCATGGGCATGCCCCAGGCCGGCGAGACCCGCGACGCCTGGCTCGCCCGCATCGCCGGTCACCTCGGCACCCTGTTCCCCGCCCTGGACGGCATCGGCCTGCACCGCGCGTGGAGCGGCGACTTCGACGCGAGCCCCAGCAACACCGCCTTCATCGGGGAGCACCCCGCCCCCCGCTTCCTGTACGCGGCCGGGTTCACCGGCGCCGGTCTGTGCCAGGCACCCGCGGCCGGGGAGAAGCTCCGCGACCTGCTCGTCAAGTAGCCCCAGAACAGGAAAGAATGCCGTGATCGTTCTCGGATGTAATGGTTTCAGCCGGGTGTCGGAGTTCTTCGCCGAACGCCTCGGCGCGACCGGCATCAACAAGCACTACCTCCTGGGCCACGACGCCGCCGCCGCGCTCCTGATCGACGGCCGCCTGGTCGCCGCGGTGGAGGAGGAACGCCTCAACCGGGAGAAGAAGACCACCGACTTCCCCGCGCACGCGATCGACTGGTGCCTGAAAGAGGCCGGGATCACGTTCGACGACGTCGACCTGTTCGCCTTCCCCTGGAACTGGACCCCCCAGGTGCTGGACGAGATCCTGGACGGCATCCGCGCCTCGCCGCTGGCGCGGGACGCGAAGACCCGGCTCATGGGCGACATGGCCGACCTCTTCGACCAGGTCGTCAGCCCGGAGGCGATGCTCGCGGACTTCGAGGCCCGTACCGGCCACCGCCCCGACCCGGCCAAGGTCCGCTTCGTCCCGCACCACCTGGCCCACGCCACGACCGGCTACTTCCTCGCCGGCATGAAGGACTCCGCCTTCCTCGTCAGCGACGGCCGCGCCGAACGCTTCTCGACCCTGACGGGCGAGATCCGCGACGGCAGGATCACCGTCTTCGAGGACAGCGTCATCGGCGCCCAGTACTCCATGGGCACCCTGTTCTCCTCCATCACCCGCTTCCTGGGCTTCGTCCCCAACAACGACGAGTACAAGGTGATGGGCCTGGCCGGCTACGCCGCGCCCCCGACTCCGAACCCGTTCCTCGACCACCTGCTGCGGCTGCACGACGACGGGCGCTACAGCTTCGCCATGCCGCTGCGGACGGACGACCTCCACAGTCACGACGCCCTGTTCGAGGAGTACTTCGGCCCCTTCGAGGACACCCTCGAGTACACCTCCCGCGTGGCGGCCGCCGCCCAGCAGATGCTGAACGTCGCCACCGCCCACCAGGTCCGCCACCTGGAGAAGCGGACCGATCTCGACCGCCTGCTGTTCGAGGGCGGCGTCGCCCTGAACTGCCTGAACAACACCCCGCTGTTCGAGGGCTCCCGCTTCGCGGACATGCAGGTCAGCTTCGGCGCCTCCGACACCGGCATCACCATCGGAGCCGCGGCCCGCGCCTGGCTCGACGACCCCGGCACCGACGCCGCGCGCATCCACGCCGCCGCCTCCGCGCCCGTCGGCCCCTATCTGGGCCCGTCCTACGACGACGCCGCGATCGAGGAGGCCGTCGAGGCCTTCGCCGGCCGTGTCGTGGTCTCGCGCCTGGACGACGACGAGGTCGTCGAGCACGTGGCGAGGCTGCTGACGAAGAAGGTGGTCATCGGCTGGTTCGACGGGCGCGTCGAGCACGGGCCGCGCGCGCTGGGCCACCGCAGCATCCTCGCCAACCCGGGCTTCGCCGACATCAAGGACATCATCAACACCCGGGTCAAGCACCGCGAGCCGTTCCGCCCGTTCGCCCCCCTCGTCCTCGAGGAGCGGGCGCCGGAGATCTTCGAGATGGGGCGCAAGACCAGCTCCCCGTACATGACCTTCGTCTTCCCCGTTCGCGAGGCGTACAAGGACCGCATCCCCGGCGCCGTGCACGTGGACGGCACCTCCCGGATCCAGACCCTGACGGACGAGGGCACCCCCCGGCTCACGGCGCTGCTGCGTCGGTTCACCGAACTCACCGGCACGCCGTGCCTGATCAACACCTCGTTCAACGTCGCCGGCGAACCCATCGTCTGCACGCCCACCGACGCCCTGAACTGCTTCATGGGGACCGAGATCGACTACCTGGTCCTCGGCAACCACCTCATCGCCAAGAACGAGTCCTAGAGAAAGAGCGCCCCGTGCCGATCCAGATCCAGCGCAAGCACACCATGTACCACTCCACCGTCCTCGACGCCGACCCGGACACCGTGTGGGCGACCATCCGCGACGCCATGCAGATCCTGGAGATCGTGTCCCCCGGCGACCTGGACGTCCACCGGGACGTCAGCTGGGTCGAGGGGGGCTCGGTCGAGACGGTCCCGGCCCGCTACGACTTCAAGCTCACGCTCAGCGGCAAGGTCGTCCAGCAGGAGATCGCCGCCCGCGACGAGATCAACCGGACCCAGTCCTACCGGGCCGTCGCCCCCACCAGCGGAGTCGCCAGCTACGAGGCCACCATCCGGGTGTTCCCCATCACCAACGACCCGGCCCGCAGCTTCTTCGACTGGTCGCGGATCCTGGAGATCGCCGAGGACGCCGACCTGAGCGTGGTCGAGGGCATCATCGACATCATGGAGAAGCAGACCGACTGCGTACGCGACCACTTCGCGCAGACCGCGAAGTGAGCGACGTGACGACCCTCGTGCTGCTGCGGCACGGCGAGACCCCGCTCACGCCGCACAAGCGGCTCTCCGGCAGCGGAGGGTCCGACCCGGGACTCTCCCCGGCCGGCCGCCGCCAGGCCGAGGCGGCGGCGGAGGCGCTCGCCCACCGCGGCGGCATCGAGGCCGTCGTCACCTCACCGATGCGGCGCTGCCAGGAGACGGCCCAGGCCGTGGCCAAGCGCCTCGGGCTGCACGTCCGGGTCGAACAGGACCTGCGCGAGGCGGACTTCGGGGCCTGGGAGGGCCTCACCTTCGCCGAGGTCCGCGCGCGCCACCCGGACGACCTGGACGCATGGCTCGCCTCGCCCGAGAGCCCGCCCACGGGCGCGGCCGAGACCATGCGGCAGGTCACCCACCGGGTCGCGGCCGTACGGGACGGCCTCCTGGCCCGGCACGCCGGCGCCACGGTCCTGGTCGTCTCCCACGTCGTACCGGTCAGAACCCTGCTCCGCCTCGCCCTCCAGGCGCCGCCGCACAGCCTGTTCCGCATGGACGTCGCGGCGGCCTCCCTGTCGACGGTGACGTACGACGAGAGCGGCACCGCCACGGTGCGGTCCCTCAACGACACCCACCACCTGTCCTGAACGCGCGCCCGGCGGAGCCCCTCGCGCGGGGGGCGTCCGCGCGCGCGCGTTGCGGGTGCAAGGGGCGTCGGCTCCGGACCTCGCGTATCCCCTCTCCTTGCCCCCTTCCTGCTTCGGCGTCGAGGGATGACGCGCGCGCCAAGCTCGAATAAAACCAGGGCAGATGGCACGTCTGTGCGATAGTTAACGTGAGCGAACCGAGGGGGAGACTTGTCGCTACGTGATCTGTTGCGCGACGAAATCGTCGCGTCGATGTCGCGTTCCGAACGGCTGGCGGAGATGCGCTCGGCGCGTCTGTACTTCCAGCGTCCGGAAGAGCCCGGCTTCCTGGTCAGCGAGACGGAAGAGGGCCCGGTGGTGCCGGTCTTCACCTCCTGCGAAGGGCTCGGGTTGTTCGCCGGGCCGTGCGCGTGGGCGTCCACGACCGTCGCGGACCTGGTGGAGCTCCTGCCCGAAGGCGTACGGGCGTTGGTGGATCCGCTGGGTCCGCGGGCGTTCCTGCTGGACGCGCACACACTCGAGAACACGGAAACGCGGGGGGAGCACGATGGCGGAGCCTGACGCGGGAGGCCCGGCCCCGGGCGAGGGATACAAGATCGAGATCGAGTCCGTGCGCAAGGTGCTGACGCCGCTGGAGGAGTCCGTCGAGGCGGCCCACCAGATCAAGCGCGACTGGAAGTCGCTGTCCGGACAGATCGCCCACGCGGCCGACTTCGACATCTCCTCCTCGACCGAGAAGATGCTCTCGGCGTGGGGCTTCGGCATGGGACGCGTGGCCGAACACACCGACGCGGTGGTGGGCACGCTCCGGCAGGTGCTCGCCGCCTACGTGCTGGCCGACCTGCTGCGGATCAAGGACTTCTCGCCGACCGCGGCCAACATCGCGAAGCTGCCGTTCGGCGAGCGCGGCATGAAGGCGTGGCAGGAGGGGTCCAGGCCGAAGTTCGATCCGCCGCCCAAGATCTACCAGGAGCCGTGGCTGGACCACGGTGACGACGGAAACTACCAGGACGTGCCCCGTCAGCCCCGCCTCCGCGTCGACGGCGGCGGCTGGGAGGTCGACGGCGGGACGAAGTCGAAGGGGCCGGTCATATGACGAGCCGCGATGCCATGGAGGGCGGCGGCAGGGAGCGCATACCGCCCCATGCCAAGCCCAGTGACGTCATCTACGGCGACTCGATGGTCGTCGACGAGCTGGCCCTCCAGTTCGCCGCCTACGCGGGCGCGTTCAAGGAGGGGATGGACAAGCTGGTCACCCTGTCCCTGATGGACTGGACCGGGGCCGGCGCGGAGGGCTTCAAGAGCGCCACCCAGAAGCTCCCCCAGGAACTGGAGTCCGCGCAGAAGTACTTCGAGTCCTCCGGGAAGGCCCTGGACTCCTACGCCTACAAGCTGCGCTCGGTGCACACGCGGCTCAGGCCGATCATCGACGACGCGGACGAGGCGCGCGCGACCTCCAAGAACCACTGGAAGAGCGTCACGGACTACAACGCCGCCGTGGACCGCAAGGACGACCCGCTGCCGGAGCGTCCGCCGGAGAACGATCCCGGCATCGCCGCACTGCAGGACTGCTACGCCCGCCTGGACAAGCTCGAGAGCGAGCTGAAGACCGTCATCGAGGCGGCCAAGCGGCAGCTCGACACGGCGGCGGAGAAGGCCCCCGACAAGCCGCCGCCGCCCAAGGGGTGGGACAAGTTCCAGAAGGGCCTCGGCGACTTCTTCGGCGGCGCGGGCGACACCATGCGCGGCTGGTACGACGACTTCGACGACCTCGTCCGTGACGGGCCCGACGGCGTGGGGCTGCACCTGGCGGGAGTGGTGGACGGGGCCGCGTACGCCGCCCACCATCCCCAGGAGTTCGCCAAGGCCGTCGTCAACTGGGACGAGTGGCAGCGCAACCCCGCCCGCGCGGCCGGGATGCTCACCCCGGAGCTCCTCCTCGCCCTCGCCAGCGGCGGCGTCGGTGCGACGCGGCGCGGCGCCTCCGTGGTGAAGGACGCCGCGCAGCGGCTGCGCGGCCGGGCGGAGGGCCTGCGGCGGGACGGCAGCGCGCGCACGCGGACGGACAACGACCCGGACCGGAACACCACGCCCAACGAGGAGCGTCCGGTCGACGGCGATCCCATCGACGTGGCGACCGGCGAGATGGTCATGTCCGCCGTCGACGTCACCCTCCCCGGCGCGCTGCCGGTGGTCCTGGAGCGGCACTACGTGTCCGGGCACCCGTGCGGCGGATGGTTCGGCCCCACCTGGGCGGGCACGCTGGACCAGCGTCTGGAGATCGACGACGCGGGTGTCGTCTACGTCACCGACGGCGGCATGCTGCTGACGTATCCGGTGCCGACCCCCGGCGTGGCGACCCCGCCCACCTCCGGTCCCCGCTGGCCGCTGTACTGGGACGGCAAGCCCGACGGTGCCTTCCGCATCGTCGTCCCGGAACGGAATCGCACACTCCATTTCTCTCCGCTGCCGGTGTCCGGCCGCGAGCTGGCGCTGACCGCGATCACCGACCGGACGGGCGACGGCGACCGCATCGACATCGCCTACGACGCCCAGGGCGCACCGACGGAGATCACCCACTCCGGCGGCTACCGGATCGCCGTCGACACCGACCCCCAGCTGCTGCGGATCACCGCCCTGCGGCTCCTGCACGGCGAGGAGCGCGAGCACAGCACCACCCTCATCTCCTACGCCTACGACGCCGCCGGAAACCTGGCCGAGATCCTCAACTCGAGCGGTAAGGCGCTGCGTTACCGGTACGACGCGGACCACCGGGTCACGTCGTGGACGGACCGCAACGGCGCGACGTACGGCTACGTCTACGACCACCGGGGCCGGGTCCTGCGCGGCATCGGGCCGGACGGCATCCTCTCGGGGCGGATGCACTACGACACGGCCGCCCGCACCTCCCGCTACACGGACTCGCAGGGCAACACCAGCGTCTACGTCCGCAACGAGGCGTACAAGATCGTCGCGTACACCGACCCGCTGGGGAACACCACGCGGACGGAATGGGACGAGGACAACCGGCACCCCGTCGCCGTCACCGACCCCCTGGGCCGCACCACGCGCTACCGCTACGACGACCAGGGCCGCCTGATCGCCGTCGAGCGGCCCGACGGCACCGTCTCCGCGACCGTCTACGACGAGCGCGGCCTGCCGCTGGAGACCCGCGAACCGGGCGGCGCGGTGTGGTTCCACACCTACGACGCCCGTGGGTCCCATACCTCCACCACCGACCCCGGCGGCGCCGTCACCCACTACGGCTACAACGAGGCCGGCCACCTCACCTCCGTCACGGACCCGCTGGGCCGGACCACCCGGATCACCACGGACGCCGCGGGCCTCCCGGTGGAGACGACCGACCCGCTGGGCCGCACCCTCCACATGCGCCGGGGCCCGCACGGCCAGGTCGTCGCCGTCACCGACGCCCTGGGCCGGACCACCCGGCACGGCTGGACGATCGAGGGGATGCCCGCCTGGCGCGAGGGGCCGGACGGCACCCGCGAGGTCTGGCAGTGGGACACCGAGGGCAACCTCGTCCTGCACACCGACGAGGCCGGCAACACCACGACCTACACGTACACCTACTTCGACCAGCCCGCCACGAGGACCGACCCCGACGGCGCGCACTACGTCTTCGCGTACGACACCGAGCTGCGCCTCACCGGGGTCACCAACCCCCAGGGCCGGACGTGGCGGTACACGTACGACGCGGCGGGCCGACTGGTCGCGGAGACCGACTTCAACGGCGCCACCCGCACATACGAGCGCGACCCGGCGGGCCGCCTCACGGCCCAGACGAACGCGCTCGGGCAGACGTTGCGCTTCACGCTCGACGCGCTCGGGCGCATGGTCTCCCAGCGCGACGAGACCACCGGTGACGTCACCACCTACGCGTACGACGCGAGCGGGGCCCTGCTGCGCGCGGCGAACGCGGACACGGAACTGATCCGGGAGCACGACGCGGTCGGTCGCGTGATCGCGGAGACGGTCAACGGGCGCGTCAGCGCCTACGCGTACGACGCCATGGGCCGCCGCACCCGGCGCACCACCCCCTCCGGGGCGCGCTCGGAGTGGGCCCACGACGCCGCGGGCCGGCCCACCGGGCTGACGAGCGGCGAGGGCAGCATCGCCTTCGCCTACGACGCCGCGGGCCGTGAGACCGAGCGCCGCATAGGCGACGCCACCTCGCTGGCCCAGAGCTGGGACGGGAACGACCGCCTCACCGCCCAGACCCTCACCACCCGCCACGAGACCGAGGCGGAGCGGATCCTCCAGCAGCGCACCTACGCGTACCGCCCCGACGGCTACCTCACCGAGATCCGCGAACTGACGACGGGGACGCGCCGGTTCACCCTGGACCCGATGGGCCGGGTGACCGGTGTCCGGGCGCACGGCTGGAGCGAGAAGTACGCGTACGACCGGGCGGGCAACCAGACCCACGCCGACGCACCGCACCACCCCACCACCGGCGACCGGAGCTACGAGGGCGCCGTCATCCGCCGGGCGGGCCGCACCACCTACGAACACGACGCCGCCGGCCGTCTGGTCCGCAGGACCCGCAAGCTCCTCAACGGCCAGACCCGCAGCTGGACGTACACCTGGAACGCCGAGAACCGCCTCACCGGGGCCACCACCCCGGACGGCGAGGAATGGACCTACGCCTACGATCCCCTGGGCAGGCGCGTCTCCAAGACGGGTCCGGACGGGACCGCCCTCACCTTCACCTGGGACGGCACCTGCCTGGCCGAGCAGGTCGCCGCGGACGGCACGGCGACGACCTGGGACTACGCGCCCGGCACCGACCGTCCGGTGTCCCAGTCCATCCGCCGGACGAGCGAGCTGGCACCGAAGGCCGGCGCCTCGCTGCTCGACCTCGCCGACACCACCCCGCAGTCCGCGTTCGACGCCCGCTTCCTCGCCATCGTCACGGACCTGGTCGGCACACCCGTCGAGCTGGTCACGGCCGACGGCACCCTCGCCTGGCAGTCCCGCACCACCCTCTGGGGCACCCCGTTCCCCGGCGCGGGCGACGGGGCGGACTGCCCGCTCCGCTTCCCCGGCCAGTACGCGGACGAGGAGACCGGCCTCCACTACAACTACTTCCGGCACTACGACCCCGAGACGGCCCGCTACACCACCCCGGACCCGCTCGGCCTGGTGCCGGCGCCGAACGCGGTGGCGTACGTGCGGAACCCCCACAGCTGGTCCGACCGACTGGGCCTCGCCGGGGAGCCGGAGTGGGCCAATCCCGAGGACATCAACTTCTCCCAGCGCACCGTCTCCCCGAACGACTACGTGGAGAAGATGCGCTCCGGGGAGTGGGACTGGCAACGCCCCGGCACGGCCTTGAAGGTCATGGAAGTGGACGGCCAGCTGGTCTCGTACGACAACCGAAGGCTCGACGCGGCCCGCGAGGTGGGCAGGCCGGTCATCATCGAGCGGGTCGACCCGAACGCGGTCCATCCGGACTCGACCACCGGACGGACCTGGGCGGAGCAGTTCAGAAGGCGTATGAATTCCTCGCGGAACAGAAACGAACTAGGCGAGCCGGTCCCCCCGACCGGACTCCAGGAGAGGCCCCAGCACGTGCGCAACGGGAAGTGCAAGAAGAAGAGATGACCGCGATCGAACGCCTGTGGGAGGACTACGAGCTCCCCATCAAGGACGCCCTGCACCACGCCGACGGACAGTCCTACGCCGTCGGCCTCGATCCCGCCGCTCCCGGCGGTTTCACCATCCTCGCCCCCTTCGACCTCGGCGAGCTCCTCAAGAGCGATCCGTCCTGGGTCTCCGAGGTCGACGGCCTCACCGCCGTCGACCTCGGAGAGCGGGGCCTGCTGTGGGGCGGCGAGGGCTCGTACGGGTCGGAGGGCTTCATCGCCCGCCTGACTCCCGACCGCGCCCTGGTCTGGGCGATGTTCTTCACGGAGTCCAACCCCTTCGACCGGATCCGGCTGTCCGGGAACGTCGCCACCTTCAGCTCGACCTCGGGCGTCGAGATCGCGGTCGACATCGACGACCCGCGACGACCGGCCTCCGTGAACGGCTGACGGGCCGACCCGGAAGCTCCGCCGCACGACGCCCCAGCCCCAGGTCACCGACCTGGGGCTGCGTCATGGAGCGGAGCCGGAGCCGGGCGGTGGCCGCCGCCCCGGGGGGTCAGGAGGTGCGCGGGGCGACCAGACCGGACTCGTAGGCGAGGACCACGAGCTGGGCGCGGTCGCGGGCGTGGAGTTTGGTCATCGCGCGGTTGACGTGGGTCTTCACGGTCATCGGGCTGATCACCATCCGGTCGGCGATCTCGTCGTTGGACAGGCCCCGCGCGACGAGGGCGACGGCCTCGCGTTCGCGGCCGGTCAGCACGTCGAGCGCCGCCCCGGCCCCGGTCTCGAGCGGCTGGGACACGTACCGGTCGATCAGCTTGCGGGTGATCGAGGGGGCGAGCAGGGCGTCGCCGCGCGCGGCCACGCGGACGGCGTGCAGGAAGTCGTCCGGGACGATGTCCTTGACGAGGAACCCCGCGGCGCCGGCGCGCAGCGCGTCGAAGACGTACTCGTCCAGGCCGTAGTTGGTCAGGACGACGACGCGCACCCCCGCCAGGGCGGGGTCCGCGGCGATCCGCCGGGTCGTCTCGATGCCGTCGACGACCGGCATCTGGATGTCGACGAGCGCGATGTCGGGCAGGTGTTCCCTGGCGAGCTCCAGGCCCTCCCTGCCGTCGGCGGCCTCGGCCACCACCTCGATGTCGTCCTCGAGGTCGAGGAGGGCACGGAATCCGCTGCGGATGAGCGGCTGGTCGTCGACCAGCAGGACTCGGATCACGACGTTCGCTCCAGGGGGAGTTCGGCCCGGACGGTGAAGCCGCCTTCGCCGCGCGGTTCGGCGCGCAGGAGGCCGCCGAGGGCGGTGACGCGTTCGCGCATGCCGAGCAGCCCGACGCCGGGCACGGGGGCGGTGCCCGGCCTGGCCTTGCCGTCGTCGTCGATGCGGAGCGCGAGGGCGCCCGGCCGGTAGGCGATCCGGACCGACGCCGTGGTGGCGGCGGCGTGCCGGACGACGTTGGTCAACGACTCCTGAACGATCCGGTAGGCGGTCCGGCCCACCGCGGCCGGCACGTCGTGCCGCTCCCCCTCGATCGTCAGCGTCGCCGCCAGACCGGTCCGGCCGGCCCGCTCCACCAGTTCCGGCACGTCGGCGAGCCCGCGGGGCGGGGCCGTGGCGTCGTCGCGCAGCGCCTCCAGGGTCGCGCGCAGCTCCCGGCTCGCCTCCCGGCCGGCCTCCTGGATCGCCAGCAGCGCCTCCGGCACGTCCTCGCCGCGTCTGCGGGCCACGTGGACGGCGACCTCGGACTGCACCTTGATGACGGAGATCTGGTGGGTGAGCGAGTCGTGCAGTTCCCGGGCGATGTGCAGCCGTTCCTCGTCGGCCCGGCGCCGCGCGGTCTCCTCCCGGGTGCGCTCGGCCTCCTCCGCCCGCCGCTCCGCCTGCCGCAAGGCCTCCCCCGCGGCGAAGGCGGCGATGAGCCAGGCGATCTCCAGGGTGCCGCGGGCCTGCACCGACACCTCGCCCACGGGCCCGTCGCGGAGGACCAGCGCCGTGAGCTGGAGGGCCACCAGCAGGGTCAGGGACGACGTCACCGCCACGGCACGGCACCCGGCCCGCACCGCGCCGTACACCGCGACCAGGTACGCGACGGTGAGCACGTCGAACCCGGCCGCCTGGTAGCCCACCGCGCACAGCCCGGTGACGGCCAGGACGGCGACCGGAGCCCTGCGGCGCGCGGCCAGCGCCAGGCCGCCGGCCGCCAGCAGCGCGTAGCCGAGCGGGGCGGGCGCCGGGCCGAGGTGCTCCCCGGACCACCCGTCGCCCAGCATCAGCGCCGCCACGCCCACGGCGATCACCCAGTCCCCGACACCGGCCGGTACAGCGAATCGTCGTATGCCCATGCGCGCACCCTAGCCAGATGCGGACGCGGGCGAGTCCGGCTCGTGGACGACCGACCGCCTACCGCGTCCGCGGTACCCGCGCGGCTCCTGCCGCGTCCGCGGTAGCCGGGTACGCCACCGGTGGCAGCGCGAAGTGCGTCCGTGTGCGGGACGACCGGCGGCGGGTCCGGCGGACAGGATCGGGCGGCATCCAGGAGCAGGACTCGTACGAGGAGAAGGAGCACCTCATGTCCGTCCGTCACGTGCTTGCCGTACCAGCGGCCGCGCGCGCTTCGGTCCCGCCGCTCGCCGCCGATGCCCGCGCCCTGACCCCAGGGCGGTCCGTGGGCGGCGGGGCCGCGCCGACGGCGCCGGCCGGGGTGGTCGCATGACGGCCACCGAGACCGCCCGCGCCGGGAGGGCCCTGGCGGGACTGGGCCGCTTCTGCTTCCGGCGCCGCCGCCTGGTCCTGCTGATCTGGGTCGTCGGGGTGATCGCCGTGGCGTTCGCCGGCTTCGGCTACGGCGCCGCGCCCGACAACGACTTCTCCGGCGGGGACTCGCCGTCGGCCAGGGCGCAGCAGCTGATGGAGAAGCACTTCCCCAAGGAGCAGGGGGACCGGCTGACTCTCGCGATCAAGGCGGACAAGGGGATCGACGACCCCGCCGTCCGGCGGAAGGTCGAGAAGGTCGTCGCCGATCTCGCCGCCTCACCTGTCACCGGACCGGTCGTCTCGCCGTACCAGGACAGGAGCCTGGTGACCCGGGATCGTCGCATCGCCCGCACGACCGTCCCGCTCAGCGCCAAGGAGGTGGAGAAGAGCGAGGTCAAGCCCCTGGTGGACACGGTCAAGGACGCCTCCGACGGCAGCGTCACGCTGGCGCTGGGCGGTTACATGGCGGAGAAGGCCGAGACGCCCCCGCAGGGTCCGGCCGAGAGCGTGGGCCTCCTGGCCGCGGCGGTGATCCTGTTCATCGCCTTCGGATCACTGGTCGCCATGGGCTTGCCGATCGCGACCGCGCTCCTGGCGATCGTGGGCGGTCTCGCCCTGATGAAGCTCGTGGGGCACCTGGTGCCCGCGCCGAACTTCGCGCTCACCTTCGGCGCGATGATCGGGCTCGGCGTCGGCATCGACTACGCGCTGTTCATCGTGACCCGCTACAAGGACGGCCTCGAGGAGGGCGACGACCCCGAGAGCGCCACGGTCAGGGCCATGACCACCGCGGGGCACGCGGTGCTCTTCGCCGGCACGACCGTGGTGATCGCCCTGATGGGCCTGCTCGTCATGGGGCAGCGGCTGATGACCGGGCTGGCCGTCGCCACGTCCCTCACGGTGCTGGTCACGATGATCGCCGCCCTGACGCTGCTGCCCGCGTTCCTGGGCTTCACCGGACACCGGATCAACACGCTCCGGCTGCCCCGCCGCGCGTCCCGGCGGAGCCGGTCCGCCGGTGCACCGTCCCGGGAGCGCCGGACGCCCGCCGAGCGCTGGGCCGGCGCGGTGCAGCGCAGGCCGCTGGTCGCCGCAGTCCTCGCCGGCGGGATCCTGCTGGCCATGGCCGCGCCCACGCTGTCGATGCGGCTGGGCCAGCCCGACGCCAGCGTCCAGCCCCGCGACCGCAGCAGCTACGTCTCGTACGAGATCCTCTCCGAGGGCTTCGGTCCGGGCTACGGAGCACCGCTGGTCTTCGCCTCCGAGGTGGACTCCCGGAACGCCGACCTCGGCCCCGTCGTCGAAGCGGTCGGCAGGACCGAGGGCATCGCCTATGCCACGCCGCCCCGGGTCAGCGAGGACGGGAAGGCCGTCACCTTCGTCGCCTTCCCCACGACCGGGTACCAGGACGAGGCGACCACGGACCTGGTGCACCGGCTCCGCGACGAGGTGCTGCCCCGGACCGCCGGCGGCGAACAGGTCCTCGTCGGCGGACCGAACGCCGGCACCATCGACACCGCCGAGGAGTCCGGCTCGCGCCTGCCCCTGATGATCGTGGTCGTCGTCGCGATGTCCATGGTGCTGCTGATCGCCTTGGTCCGGTCGGTCACGATCGCCCTGCAGGCCGCCGTCATGAACCTGCTGTCGATCGGCGCCGCCTACGGAGTGCTGGTGGCGGTCGTGCAGTGGGGATGGCTCGGTACGGCCCTCGGGTTCCCCGCCGCCATGCCGGTCTCGACCTGGGTCCCGATGATGATGTTCCCGGTCCTGTTCGGCCTGTCGATGGACTACCAGGTCTTCCTGATCTCGCGGGTCCGTGAGGAGTACGAGCGCACCGGAGACACCCGCGCGGCCGTCGCGACGGGGCTGGCACGGACCGCCAAGGTGATCACGGCCGCGGCCGCCGTCATGATCGCGGTCTTCACCACCTCGCTGCTCGGCCCCGACGTCGCCGTCAAGCAGGGAGGCCTGGGCATGGCCGTCGCCGTGCTCGTCGACGCCACCGTCGTCCGGATGATCTTCGTCCCCGCGGTGATGGAACTGTGCGGCAAGGCCAACTGGTGGATGCCGGGACGCCGGACGCCGAAGACGACCCCGACCGCGACGGCCGGGGCCAGGGAGGAGGCCAGGGTCTGAAGCGCCGGCGCCGCTCAGCTCTCGGCCGGAGGCTCGCCTTCGGCCGCCGCGCGACGGTATTCGGCGTTGATGCGCTGGGCTTCCTCGAGCTGGTCCTCGAGGATGATGATGCGGCAGGCGGCCTCGATCGGCGTGCCCTGGTCGACGAGTTCCCGGGCGCGCGCGGCGATGCGCAGCTGGTAGCGGGAGTAGCGCCGGTGGCCGCCGTCGGAACGCAGCGGCGTGATCAGGCGGGCTTCCCCGAGGGCGCGGAGGAACCCGGGGGTCGTGCCGATCATCTCGGCGGCCCGGCCCATGGTGTAGGCGGGGTAGTCGTCGTCGTCGAGACGGCCGAGAGCGTCGTCTGCTGTCATTCTCACCTCTCTGAGGGAGGGGCCGAGGAGACCTGTGCTCCGGTGTCCTCGGACAGCAGAGGTCCGAAGAGGCACGGTGATCCGAGGACGGTCCGCACGCGGAGCCACGCCCTGGCGCGCTCCTCGCGGCGCCGTGTCCGCTGGGGCACGGATACCCTCCGCCCAACCTTCCGGTGTGCATCGGGGCCCCGACGCCTTCACCGAGGGTAGTGCCCCCGTCCGCACCGCCGGTACCACGGGGCCGTGACCGTCATCCCGGGCGTGCCCGCATCACGGCTGACGTCCGCAGGCCCTCCGCCGCGCGACTCCGTCGGGCGGGCATCGCCTCCACGCGAGGACGTCCGGACGACAGCGGGGGCCGGCGTGAACGCGGTCGGCCCCCGCCTCTCGTGAGAGATGTGTGCCCGCCGCGGGGTCAGACCACCGTGGGCGGGCCGAACAGGGCGGACGCCTGCCGAAGCGGGCCGTCCGCGGCCGCGGGGCGGGTACGGCAGGTGAAGCCGAGCCGGGTCATGGCACGGACGACCTCGCGGGCGCTGAAGTCGCGGCGGTCCTGGCGGGTGATGACGGCGCCGACCTGCATGGCGGGGTACTCACGGCGCCCGATGACCACGGATTCGCCGTTGACGGCTTCGGGCTTGACGCCCGCCATGGTCTCCAGGACACCGCTCTTCGTGAGCTCGAACGGGAAGCGGGCGATGACACAGCGCATAGGACCTCACAGAAGACGGGGACGGGAGTGACCGGTACGGCGGTGGGGCGGGTGGGTGTGCTCGGCGTCGGCCCGCGTCGTCAGGGGCGGGACGGAGAGCTCGCGGGGCACAGGTCACGCAGCTGTACCCGGTCGGTGTAGGCGGAGGTGGCGCGGAAGCCGTTGAGCTGGGCCCGGGTGACGAGGCCGGTGGGCCGGCCGTCGTCGTCCCGGACGACGAGGCGTCCGGTGCGTGCGCCGCGCATGACCGCCAGGGCCACCTCGACGGTCATGTCGTCCCAGACATGCGGCTCTGCCTCGTCGGTCGGGTGCGCGGGCGGGCTGCCGGCGGTGTGCGCAGGGTGGAGCTGTGTCTGAGTCGACGTCACATGCGGCTCCTGGTGGGAGTGGGAGAGGAAAATGTCGGCCCCCGGGCAGGAGGGCTCTTGGCCACGGGGGCGGGGATCCGGAGTGCACGACGGGGAATCGGGGAATCCACCCGGCCCCGGTCCGCCCGCGTGCCTCGACGTGGTGCGCACCCATGAATTCTCTGGCCTTCGAATGACGAGGCGAATTTCAAGGAGGCTTCGAACGGGCAGGAAAGCCGGGTCGGCGGGGAGAAGAATGCGGCTGGGGCCCGCACCCCGAGGGATGCGGGCCCCAGCCACGTCGTGTGCGTCGCGTCAGGCGAGAACGATGTTCTCGGCCGTCGGGCCCTTCTGGCCCTGCGCGATGTCGAAGGTGACCTTCTGGCCTTCCTGCAGCTCGCGGAAGCCCTGGGCGGCGATGTTCGAGTAGTGGGCGAACACGTCGGGGCCGCCACCGTCCTGCGCGATGAAGCCGAAGCCCTTTTCCGCGTTGAACCACTTCACGGTGCCATTGCTCATGTCATATCTCTTTCTGGGGGCTCATCGGCATCCGCACTGTGCGGATGCTGTGTCGCCGCGATGATTACCCCGCCGGAGAGACCGGAGACGAAAAAGCGCTCCCAGCGGCCGGTGGGCGCACTGAGGGCACTTGAAGTTTCGGGAACCACAACTGCAACTGAAATCGAGACTAGCATGCGAACTCGTTCGTTTCCGGTTCAATGCCGCCGCTATTTCCGGCCGCCAAAAAGCCTGTCTGCGCCACCCCGCGCATTCTCATCCCGCCGGCACAGATACTCGTTCGCGGCGTGGAGAGATCCGGAGGGCGACAGAACGCCACGGGCCAAGGAGGATCGCACCCGCGCGGAGCCGGTCGGCGCACGCCGTGGACGGAGACGGAAACGGACACGCCTCGTGGCCCGATGCCGAAGCCGTCGTCACGAGGGGGAGCTAGCCTGCCGCGCGTCGGGCCGCGCTCGTGCCGGAGGCGGAGGCTTGCGCGTCCTCGTCGAGCAGGAAGGTATCGACCTCCCCGAAGTCGGGCGCCTGGAAGGGATTGGTGGTGGGAGGCGGTGATGCTGCGGCGGCGCAGGGGGGCGCCTCTACCGGAGCGGAGAACGGTGAGGTCAGGTCGATGACAGGGTCCTCTTCATTGCGGGTCCATGAACGGATCTGGTGTGCCGTGACCGGGCACGGCGGTCCTACAGCTTGCTCATCTTGGCGTACGGACTCAGGATCCGCTCCTGCGTCGAGCCGAAATCCACGAGCGTCGCTATCCCGTCCTCGATGCCGATGACCCGGCCGAGGCCGTACACGTCGTGGGTGACCTGGTCGCCTACGGCGAACTGCTGAGGAGGCCGCGTGACCGGGGCTTTGAAGGGGCTGGTGGGCAAAAAGCGCTTCGGTGCACCTGGCTTTGTCATTGCCACCAGTATGCGCCCACGCGTCTCCGCCACGGCCGTTCACGTCCGCAGCGCGCGGTAGCCGAGAAGGATCCCGGAGCGGATGACGGGGATCGAACCCGCGCCATACGCTCGGGAATCACCCGGCGCTTGACCCGTATACGTCCTCTGACCTGCGCTAACGTCGGGACCGGGCCCCGTTCTGGCTGCTCCGTCCGCCCCCTGCCGTAGACGCGCGGGAACCGACACGTGACGCGGGCTATCGGCCCCTGAGCAGGCCGCCGACCGCCGTGATGCCTGCCGTGACGGCACGTTCGCCGACGTTGCCGAACCCGAGGATCAGCTGCACCGGCTCCGTCGCGTGCGAGGAACGGCAGGGGCTCATTCCGTAGAGGCCGACGGACCGGGCGCGGGCGGCGGAGACGAGTTCCTGTTCGTCGGCCGGTCCGTCGAGGCGTGCCACCGCGTGGAAGCCCGCCGCGAGACCGGTCACCGCGACGTCAGGGGCGTGTTCGGCGAGCGCTGCCACCAGGGCGGTACGACGTGCCGCGTAGGTCGTCCGCATCCGGCGCAAGTGCCGGTCGAAGCGTCCCGACTCGATCAGTCTCGCGAGGGCGAGCTGATCGAGCGTGGGGGACCCGCGGTCGTTCAACCGCTTGTGCTCGACGATCAGCTCGGTGAGCGCGGGAGGGCAGAGCATCCACCCGATGCGCAGCCCGGGCGCGAGGGACTTGCTGACGGTGCCGATGGAGATCACGCGGTCCGCGGCGAGTCCCTGCAGCGCGCCCACCGGCTCCCGGTCGTAGCGGAATTCGGCGTCGTAGTCGTCCTCGATGACGACGGCGTCCCGCCTCCTGGCCCATTCGATCAGTGCGAGCCGCCGCTCGGGCGTCAGGGCGACGCCGGTGGGCCATTGGTGCGCGGGGGTCAGGACGACGGCGCGGGCGTCGGTCCTGGCGAGTGCCTGTACGTCGATCCCGCGCTCGTCGACCGCCACGGGGGTGGCCGACATGCCCGCCGAGGCCGCAGCGGAGGAGATCGTGGCCGGTGAGCCGGGGTCCTCGTACGCCACCGTACGGATACCCGTCCTGGCCAGGGCGGACAGGGCCAGACCGAGGCCCTGCGCGTAGCCGGAGCAGATCACGATCCGTTCCGGATCCGCCGCGGCGGCGCGCACCCGCCGCAGATATCCGGCCATGACCTCGCGCAGTGCCGCACTTCCGCGCGGGTCGCCGTAGTCGAGCGCCGCCGCCGGCATGGTGCGGGCCGCCTCGCGCGTGGCCCACAGCCAGTCGGCGAGCGGGAAGCTGCTCAGGTCGGGGACGCCGTACCGGAAGTCGGCGACCAGGGGTGACGGCGACGCCGGGGGCGGTGACGTGGGCGCCGACGGTACGCCCGCTCCGGCGGCGACCCGCGTGGCCGAGCCGACGCGTGTCACGAGGTATCCCTCGGCCTGGAGCTGCGCGTAGCACTCCTGCACGAGGCCGCGCGAAACCCCGAGCGCCCGGGCGAGTTCACGGGAGGACGGCAGCCGTTCGCCGATCTGCAGCCGCCCGGTCCGGATCGCGTCCCGCAGCCGCATTTCCAGCTGGGATCGCAGCGGCTCGCCGCTGTCCCGGTCGATGACCAGCAGCAGCTCGGGCGACAGACCGGACCACTCCAGAGGCATGGAATCGGATCTTACTGGCGGTCCGCCCGGCCCCTAGCTTCGTCGTGTGACCAGGATGATCAACTCTCAGGCCGAGGAAGCCGGTTCGCGGCCGGCGCTGGTGACACGGGCCCTGCTGCTGCGCTTCGTCTCGGTCATCGGTGCCTCGACCAGCTTCTACCTGCTGCTCTCCGTCGTTCCCCTCTACGCCGAGGCGTACGGAGGCGGTCATGCCGCGGGACTGGCCTCGGGTGCGCTGCTGCTCGCGACGGTCGGAGGCGGGCTGGCCGCTCCCCGGTTCGTAACCCGCTTCGGTTACCGCCCGCCGCTGGCGGCGGGGCTGGTCCTGCTCGGTGCGCCCGCGCTGGTGCTGACCGCGTCCGGGAGCACGGTGTGGATCACGGCGGTCTGTGCCGTGCGCGGTCTGGGCTTCGGGGTCACGGTCGTCGCGGGTGGTGCTCTGACGGCGTCGCTGATCCCGCCCGAGCGCCGTGGTGAAGGGCTGGCGCTGGTCGGCATCGTGTCCGGGGTTCCGTCGCTGGCGGCCCTGCCGCTGGGAGTGTGGTGGGCAGCGCACGTCGGGTACGGACCGGTGTGCGCCGCCGGCGCGGTGGCCGCGCTGGCCGCTGTCGTCCCGGTGCCGGGAGTGCCGGACCGAGAGCCGGCCTCGGGGCGGTCGATCGGCGTGCTGGCCGGCTTCCGGACAGCCGCGCTTCTGCGACCCGTCGTCGTCTTCTCGGCCACCGCGCTCGCTGCCGGAATCATCGTCACCTTCCTGCCCCTCGCCGTCCCGTCGGCTTCCACCGGAGCCGTCGCCGTGGCCCTGTTCGTCCAGTCCGCGGCAGCGACCGTGGCCCGCTGGGTCGCGGGCCGGCACGGCGACCGGCACGGACCGGCCTCACTCGTCGTGCCCGGCCTGGTCGTCTCGGCCGCAGGGACGCTGCTGACCGCTCTGACCCACAGCCCGGTCGCCGTCGTCATGGGCGTCGCCCTGTTCGGGGTCGGATTCGGAGCCACCCAGAACGTGACGCTGTCACTGATGTACGCGCGTGTCCCCGAGTCCGGCTACGGCACCGTCAGCGCCCTGTGGAACGTCGCCTACGACGCGGGCATGGCCGCCGGGGCCGTCGGCTTCGGCATCCTCGCCGCCCGGACCGGCTACCCCTGGGCCTTCGCCCTCACCGCCGCGCTGATGCTCACCGCCCTCGTCCCGGCCTGGCGCGACCGCCTGGCCGACGGCGCCGGCCGATGACCGGCACCACCACATGCCGCCGGGGCCAAGGCTCCGCCACCCGTACGCGTCGTCGCGTTCGTCGACGACCTGACCGCCTTCAGCGACGAGACCGCCCCATGAGCACGGTCTTCCACGAACAGGAGCTCACATGACCAGCACCACCATGAGGGTGGCCGTCCTCGGACCCGGCGGAGTCGGCGGCCTGATCGGCGGCCTGTTGGCCCGCGACGGGCACCGCGTCATCTGCCTCGCCGGAGAGGAGACCACTGCCGTGCTGCGCCGTGACGGTCTGCGCGTCCGGAGCGCGCGGTACGGCGACTTCACCACTCCGGTCGAAGCAGACACGTCGCTGCGCGAACCGGTCGACGTCACGCTCGTGACCGTCAAACAAACCACCCTGCCCGCCGCCGTCGACCGTGTTCCGCCGCAGGTTCTCGGCGACGGTGTCGTCGTACCGCTGCTCAACGGACTCGACCACGTCGCAGCGCTCCGCCGGCGATACCCGACCGGCCAGGTCGTGGCCGGAACCATCAGGGTCGAGGCCACGCGCACGGCGCCCGGACGCATCGCGCACACCAGCCCCTTCGCCGCCCTCGAACTGGCGGCTCCGCTCGTCGACCTCGCATCCCGCCTCAGGCACGCCGGCCTCGACGTGACCCTGCGCACCGACGAGAGCGCGATGCTCTGGGACAAGCTCTCCTTCCTCGCCCCGTTCGCCCTGCTGACCACGCGCCACCAGGCCGCTGTGGGCGTGATCCGCGACCAGCGGCGGTCGGAACTGCTTGCCGTCCTCGACGAGATCACCGCGGTGGCTCGGGCAGCGGGCGCACCGGTGACCGCCGAGGCCGTGCTCTCGTTCTTCGACCGGGCGCCCGAGACGATGAAGTCCTCGATGCAGCGCGACGCGGAGAACGGCCACCCGATCGAACTCGACGCCATCGGCGGGGCCGTCCTACGGGCCGCGGCCACGCACGGGATCGAGACCCCGATGACCGCACGCCTCGTCGCAGAGCTGGCCTCCACAGCGATCGACGTCTAGACAACGACGAAGGCCCAGGTCGCCGACCTGGGCCTTCGTTCAAGAGCGGACGACGGGAATCGAACCCGTGCTAAGCCTGTGCCTTCTTGGCGTCGATGTCGGCGATCAGGCCCTCGATGAGGCTCTTGATCTCGTCGCGGATGGGGCGGACGGCCTCGACGCCCTGGCCGGCGGGGTCCTCCAGCTGCCAGTCGAGGTAGGTCTTGCCGGGGAAGTACGGGCAGGCGTCGCCGCAGCCCATGGTGATGATGTAGTCGGACGCCTGGGCGGCCTCGGAAGTGAGGACCTTGGGCTGCTGGTCGGAGATGTCGATGCCGAGCTCGGCCATGGCGGCCACGGCGGCCGGGTTGACCCGGTCGCCGGGCAGGGAGCCCGCGGAGCGGACCTCGACGCGGTCTCCGGCGAGGTGGCGCAGGAATCCGGCGGCCATCTGGGAGCGGCCGGCGTTGTGCACGCAGACGAACAGCACGGAGGCGAGCGGGGTCTCGGGCATGGAAGCTTCCTCGGAATCAGCCTTGAATGATATCAGTCTAGGGTGATGTGAGAGTATCAGTGCATGATGACGTCAGTCGACACTGATCTGATCCGGGTGCTGGGTGACCCTCTGCGCCTCCAGATCGTGACCCTGCTCGCCCGCGAGACGCTGTGCACCACCCACCTCGTCGAGGAGACCGGCGCCAAGCAGACCAACCTCTCCAACCACCTGAGAGTCCTGCGCGAGGCCGGGTTCGTGGAGACGGAGCCGTGCGGCCGGTTCACCTACTACCGGCTCAAGCCGGACGTCATCGAGCAGCTCGCCGGCCAGTTCGCCGCTCTCGCGCAGACCGCCCGCCTGACCGCCGAGGCGAACTTCAAGCGTTCCTGCCCCTGATCCTGCCCTGTGCCTTACCTGCCGAGGAGCCCCAGCCCGTGACCGCCACCGAGCCCGCCGCGAGGGACGCCATGGCCGCCGAGACGTCGCCGCAGCCCGCGCCCGGCGCCACCCCGCCCCGTACCCCGCTCGCCGCCCGAGCCGCCGCCGAGCTCGTTGGCACGGCGGCCCTGGTGGCGATCGTGGTCGGCTCGGGCATCCAGGCCACGGAGCTCACTGACGACATCGCGCTGCAGCTGCTCGCCAACTCCACCGCCACGGTCTTCGGGCTCGGTGTACTGATCGCCCTGCTCGGACCGGTCTCCGGCGCGCACTTCAACCCGGCCGTCACCCTGGCCGAGTGGTGGACCGCCCGTCGCGGCGGCGCCGGCGTGAACGCCCGCGAGCTCGCCGTGTACGTCCCTGCCCAGATCATCGGTGCGATCGCGGGCGCGGTGCTCGCGGACGCCATGTTCGGCGAGCCGCTCGTGAAGTGGTCCACGCACGACCGCTCGGCCGGGAATCTCCTGCTCGGCGAGGTCGTGGCGACGGCCGGTCTGATCCTGTTGATCTTCGGCCTGGCCCGCACGGACCGTCTCCGCTTCGCGCCCGTCGCCGTGGCCTCGTACATCGGGGCGGCCTACTGGTTCACCTCGTCGACCTCGTTCGCGAACCCCGCCGTGACGATCGGGCGGGCGTTCACGGACACCTTCGCGGGCATCGCCCCCGCCTTCGTCCCGGCGTTCGTCGGGATGCAGATCATCGGAGCGGCTGTCGGCCTGGCCCTGGTCGCGGTCGTCTTCATGCGCGGCAGGGCGGACACGGAGTGACCCAGGCCGTGGACGTGGTGGTGATCGGCGGCGGCCAGTCAGGTCTCGCCGCCGGCTACCACCTGCGCCGCCTGGGCCTGGACTTCGTGATCCTCGATGCCCAGCCGGCGCCGGGCGGCGCCTGGCAGCACACCTGGGACTCCCTGCGCCTCTTCTCGCCTGCCGCGTACTCCTCCCTGCCCGGCCGCCTCATGCCCCCGCAGCCGGGCGAGACCTATCCGGACGCCGCCCACGTGGTCTCGTACCTGACCGACTACGAGCAGCGGTACGGCCTCCCGGCCCACCGCCCCGTGCGTGTGTCCGGCGTCCACCGCGACGGCGAACTCCTGCGCGTCGAGACCGACTCCGGTACGTGGCGGGCCGCGGCGGTCATCAGCGCCACCGGCACCTGGTCACGCCCCTTCGTCCCCGCGATCCCCGGTCGTACGGGGTTCCAGGGCGCCCAGCTCCACACGGTCGAGTACCGCGGACCGCGCGACTTCGCCGGGCAGCGGGTGATCGTGGTCGGCGGCGGCAACTCCGGCGCCCAGATCGCCGCCGACCTCGCGTACGGCACCATCCTGACCTGGGTCACCCTGCGCGAACCCCGCTACCTCGCCGACGACATCGACGGCCGTGCCCTCTTCGACCACGCCACCGCCCGTCGTCGCGCCCTCGACGAAGGACGCACCGACACCGGCGGCGTCGCCTCCCTCGGCGACATCGTCGCCGTCCCGCCCGTGCGCGAAGCCCGCGACGCCGGTCTGCTCAAGGCCCAGCCGATGTTCACCCGGCTCACCGCGACCGGGGTCGCCTGGGCCGACGGCATGACCGCTGGTGCCGACGCGATCATCTGGTGCACCGGCTTCCGCCCCGCCCTCTCCCACCTGGCCCCGCTCGGTCTGCGCGGTCCTCGCGGTCGCATTCCCACGGCCGGCACCCAGGCGATCGGGGAACCCCGGCTCCATCTCCTCGGCTACGGCGACTGGACCGGCCCCGCCTCCGCCACCCTCATCGGCGTCGGTCGTCCCGCTCGCGAAGCAGTTCGCACGATTGCCGAACTGCTCGGAGCCGTGTGAGCCCGCTGAGCACGTGAGGAAGCCCTGGGTTCTGCGGCGATCCCGGCGGGAATCATCCGGACCCGGGAGACCGAGGCTCCGAGGGGAGCGGTGTGATGCCAGTCGGTCGTTCGGCGCTGGACCGGCAGGCCGTTCTCGACGGCTACGCCAAGGCCCGTCGGACCTTCCACGCGCTCTTGGACGAGGCCACACCGTCCGACCTTGCCCGTCCGACCAGCGGTACTCGCTGGACCAATCAGCAGCTGCTGTGGCACATGCTCTTCGGCTACCTCGTCACGCGCGTCCTGCTGGTCCTCGTACGCGGCTTCGCACGCCTGCCCCGGAGCGCGAGCAAGGCGTTCGCCAGGGTGCTCGACGCGGGGACGCGGCCCTTCGACGTGATCAACTACCTCGGGCCGTGCGGGGCGGTGAGGGTGTTCGGGCTCCGCAGGATGGGCACGGCGTTCGACTGGATCACCGGTTCGCTGGCGGGGCGGCTCGCGAAGGAGTCCGAACGCGATCTGGCGCGAGGCATGCACTTTCCGGTGCGGTGGGACCCGTTCTTCGAGGACTTCATGACCCTTGCGGACCTCTACCGGTATCCCACTCGGCACTTCGACTTCCACCACCGCCAGCTCACCCTTGGCGGCGGGGCTGAGAGGCGTCAGTCGATGTGAGGGCTGCGGCGCTCGACCAGCACTACGTCACGCCAGACACCGTGGTGGCGGCCGATGCGCTCGCGGGTGCCGATCACCCGGAAGCCGGCTCGTTCGTGGACGGCGAGGCTGGCGGCGTTCTCGGGGAAGATGCCGGACTGGACGGTCCAGATTCCCGCCGCCTCGGTCGAGTCGACCAGCGCCTTCAGCAGCGTGGAGGCGACGCCCCGGCCGCGGGCGTCGGGGTGGACGTAGACGGAGTGCTCGACGACGCCGGCGTACGCGCACCGGTCGGAGACCCTGGTGGCGGCGACCCAGCCGAGGACTCGGCCGGTCTCGTCGACGGCGGCGAAGCGGTGCTCGGGCAGCTTCGCCGCGTCGAACTCCGCCCAGGTCGGAGCGGTGGTCTCGAAGGTGGCGTTCCCCTCGTCGATGCCAGCCTGGTAGATCGCGATCACCTCGTCGGCATGTGCCGCTGTGAGCGGCACCGCCAGGGCGGAGGTGGTCACGCGGTGGCCGCCTTGGTCAGCAGCTGCCCCATGGCGGCCAGCACGGCGGGCTCGACCCGGTAGTACACCCAGGTGCCGCGCCGCTCGGAGGACAGCAGCCCGGCCTCCTTCAGCTTCTTCAGGTGATGCGAGACGGTCGGCTGGGAGACGCCGACGTCGGAGATGTCGCACACGCATGCCTCGCCGCCCTCGTGCGAGGCGACGGACGAGAACAGGCGCAGCCGGACCGGATCACCGAGCGCCTTGAACATCCTCGCCGTTCGCTCGGCCTCCTCGGCCGTCAGTGGGCGCTCGGCCAGTGGCGGGCAGCACGGTTCGACCTCGGGCTCCAGCAGCGGCAACACGGTGGCATTCGACATGCATCTATGTTGACACACGTCGAACCAGGGCGGGAGGTCGTCGGTTCGCTCAGAGAGGGGCGCTCCTGACCATGCAGATTCGATGAATGTCTATGTTGACGTTTGTCGATGTCGAGTGCCATCCTGGGCCACGAAGAGATCGACAAGCGTCGAAGCAAGGGGAACCGTCGTGAGCGCCACCGTCACCGACCAGCTGCCCGTCCTCGTGATCGGTGCCGGGCCCGCAGGCCTGGCCGCCGCCGCCCACCTCGTCGAGCGTGGCCTCGAACCGCTCGTCCTGGAGGCGGGACCGGCCGCCGGCGCGGCGGTACGCGAGTGGGCGCACATCCGGCTGTTCTCCACCTGGGGCGAGGTCACGGACCCTGCCGCCGAGAAGCTCCTGGCCCCCACCGGCTGGGTCAAGCCCGACGCGAAGACGTATCCGACCGGCGGCGACTGGGCGGAGAAGTACCTCCAGCCGCTGGCCGACGTCCTCGGCGACAAGGTCCGCTTCGGTGCGACGGTCACCGGTGTCTCCCGCGCCGGCCGCGACCGGATCGTCGACGCCGACCGCGAGAACCAGCCCTTCGTCGTCCACGTCGCCCACGCCGACGGACGCGAGGAGCGGCTCTTCGCTCGCGCGGTGATCGACGCCTCCGGCACCTGGTCCACCCCGAGCCCGGCCGGCGCCTCCGGCCTGCCGGCCCTCGGCGAGAAGGCCGCCGCCGACCGCGTCACCTACCGCGTCCCCGATCTCAAGGGCCCGGCCGTCCGTGCCCGTTTCGCGGGCAAGCGCACCGCCGTGATCGGCTCGGGCGCCTCCGCGTTCACCGCTCTCGCGTCGCTCGCGGACCTGGCCGAGTCCGAGGGCGGCGAAGGGACGAAGGCGGTCTGGATCCTGCGCCGTGGCATCTCCGGCTCCACGTTCGGCGGCGGCACGGCCGACCAGCTCCCCGCCCGTGGCGCCCTCGGTCTCGCCGCCAAGGCCGCCGTCGACAAGGGCCACGCCGACGCCGTCACCGGCTTCCGCACGGAGGCGATCGAGCGCGACGCCGACGGCCGCCTGGTCCTCGTGGCCGAGGACGGCCGCCGTCTCGACCCGGTCGACGAGGTCGTCGTCCTCACCGGCTTCCGCCCCGACCTGTCCTTCCTGGACGAGCTCCGCCTCAACCTCGACGAGCGCCTCCAGGCCCCGGTTGGACTCGCCCCGCTGATCGACCCGAACCAGCATTCCTGCGGCACGGTCTACCCGCACGGCGTGAAGGAGCTGTCGCACCCGGAGGAGAGCGTCTATCTCGTCGGCATGAAGTCCTACGGCCGCGCCCCGACCTTCCTCGCCCTCACCGGCTACGAGCAGGTCCGCTCCGTGGTCGCCGCCATCGCCGGCGACCACGAGTCCGCCGAACGCGTCGAACTCGTCCTCCCGGAGACCGGAGTGTGCGGCGGCGCCGGCCTCTTCGACCAGCCCGACAACGACGCTCAGCCCGATGGCGGCGGCTGCTGCGCTCCGGCCCCTGCACTCATCCAGCTCGGCACGGCCGACCAGACGCCTTCCTGCGGATAGCAGCTGAGGAACGCGTAGCGGATGGACCCAGTCCGGGGCCACACCCAGGACACGATGGTGCGCGCCGGCCAGTCCTCGGAGAAGGCGGCCTTCTGGCACGGATGTGGCACGGGAGCCCTGGACCGGTCTGGACGACACAGAAGCCCCAGGTCGCTGACCTGGGGCTTTGCTCTGGAGCGGATGACGGGAATCGAACCCGCGCCATAACGCTCGCTTGGGAATCATCCGGCACTTGACCTCTATATGGCATCTGACCTGCGAAAACGTGTGGCGATGACCTCGTCCTGACTGCTTCGTCCGCCCTGTGGTGACCGCTGTTTACCGCCCCTGGTGGCACGTTGTGGCACGGTCCTCCGCAGGAGGGGAAGGCGCCGCTGCTGCTTCTGGACACCACGAGCGGCGACCTGGCGGGCAGGGTGCCGAATTCTGTCCCGCAGCCGGTACCCGTAGGCGACCAGCCGTCCGGGGGCTTGGGGCACCGAGAACGTGTGCGTCATGGTGGATACGGTTCGCAGGCCACTCCATCCCCGTCTCGGTCGAGGTGCGGAGCGTATCCGGGCTCGCCCCTATGGATAGGTGCGGCGCCTGCGGCTCGTGCCTCGTCGCAGTCCTCGTAGTAGGGGGAGGGAGGCCGCTCCGGCCTGGTCACCTCGTGTACGTCAGCGCCGACGATCGTGCCGCCGCGAACCGTGTAGGTGCCTTCGTAGATCCTCAGCGAGCCGTCGGCCTGCGCGGCCTCCAGCCTCACGGAGACGGTGTCGCCGGCTGTGCCGAGGATGTGAACCGTGTCGTGGGCGGTAGCGGCGAACCCATCGGCGAAGGCCGAGTAGGAGCCCGAGAGGTTCTTGCCCCCGAGGTCCCAGGCCCGTCGGTAGTCCTTCGCGTTGATGGCAGCGAAATACGTGCGGACGACGGCTGACGCGTCGGCGGTCGTCGGCGGATTCGTCGGCCATGGGGACACGGGCTCCGGGCTCGTCGGGGCGGGCGCCGGTGTTGTGGACGGTGGCGGTGGCGTCGCCGGTTCAGTCACGGTCTCGGTCACCGTGGTGGCGTTGCGCGCGGGCGTCGACTCGCCGCCCCCACAGCCACTCACGCCCAGTAGTGCGGTCAGCAGCAGCGAAGACGCCCCCACATGAGTGCGGCGGTTCATGGCGTCACCTCATGACACGAGGCCTCCTCCTTCAGACTGCGCTGCCCCTGTCGGGACAGCAACGCGTGGGGACACGCGTCGAGGCGAAGGAGAATCGCTCGGCGCACGCCAAGTGGCCGGCGCATCCGGCTCGGGCACGTCGGCTGCCTCGGGACGCGCCGCTTCCTCGGCGTGTTCGGTGCCAGGCGATCAGTCGTCGGGCGGGCCTTCCGCTTCCTGGAGCCTCTCGGCGATGTCATCGGCCCACTCCTGAGCCCACTGACGCAGATCGACGGTCTGCTGGTCGTCGAGTCCGTACGCGGCGAATTCGGTGTCGTCGATCCAGTCCGCCCCGGAGAGCCGGGCCTGAAGGTCGGAGAGGTCGAAGCTGTCGCGGGCGTGGCGGCGGCCGAGCTCTTCGAGCTCGACGTGACTCCAGCGGTCAGCGGCGGCCCTGACGTCGATAAGGTCTCGGGCCAGGCCGCGGTCCGCCAGCGCGCGGACCTTCGTACCGACCACGTCCTCCAGCGAGAGCACCAGGCCATGCTCGGTCTTCACCGGCGGACGCCAGAGTGCTTCCTTGAGGACGTCGACCTCGCACTCCTCGCCTGTGGCGGCGTCGGTGACGATCAGCCGCGCGGACAGCGGGTCGGTTTCCAACCCCCGCACGTGCCATCCGCGTTGTTCCAGCCCGGCGCGCACGGTGGCGGCGATCTTCTCCATCGGCTCCGGGTTCTCGGTGGCGACATCGAGGTCCTTGCTGAGCCGGTCGACCAGTCCGTGGGCCTGGACGGCGTAGCCACCCGTGAGCACGAGTGGGTAGGCGTCGCCGACGGCGAGGACATCCGCGAGGAGCCGCCGGTGCAGTTCCGTGAGATTCACGCAGCAGCCTGGGCGTCGGGCGGCAGTTCGTCGAAGGCGTTCTCCCAGACGTCACGGACGTCCCGGCTGATCAGGGTGCGCAGGACAGGCCACATGGCGACGAGCAGCTCCCGGTTCAGGTAGTGGACCAGGTCGTCGTGCTGTCCTTCGGCCAGGACGATCCGATAGCAGCTCATCCGCAATCGGGGCTGGTCGAGGTCGAAGCGGGACAGGCCGGACCAGGCAAGGTGCAGCGGAAGGTCGACCTGGCCGTGGGCGGGGCCGGCGAGCTCCGAGAGCTCGGCAGGAAGCCGCCGGGCGAATCTGGTGCGGCGGAGCTCGGGGACGCTGGGCGTGGCTGCCATGCCTTGATTATTCCGCAGGGGAGCGGGGCGGCCGGGTGATTCCGGCACAGGGAACCCCCGGCTCAGAGCTTCCACCTGGCCGCAGTGGCGGTAATCCCGCCGTAAGGGCAGGTCACTCCACCTCCGTCGAGACGACACGGGGTTCGTGCCCTCCGCGTGCCCCATCTCACGGGACTGAAGGGTGTCTGGACGGCGAGACTCGTCTGCCAACAAACAAGCCCCAGGTCGCTGACCTGGGGCTTTGCTCTGGAGCGGATGACGGGAATCGAACCCGCGCTATAAGCTTGGGAAGCTCATGTTCTACCATTAAACTACATCCGCAAACACCGCTCGATGATCGAAGCGGCATCGTTGCACACTGTACCCCATCCCGCATCCGAGGCGAAGCGCGTTCGATCGGAGTGCCCTCCACGGGGCGGTCCTCGGGATCCCCTAATGTGGCTGTCTCGTCCACCACTTGTCGGGGAAGGGACTTGATGGGTTCGATGGAGCGCACCGTCGTCCGTTGTGCCGAGGGGCACGTTTTCAGCACCGCTTCGTTCCCGTTGCAGCAACTCGGGGCAGGGCGGATCGGGCCCGGGCGGCTCGTTCGGTGTCCACGGTGCGCGCGGCTGCGTCATGCCGTGCCCGTGGAGCTCGAGCAGCGCTGATCGTCCGCCGAGGGCGGCGGAGGGGCGCGGGTTCTCCCGATTGGGGGAGCTCCGCGCCCCCTGCGTATCGTGGGAGCGTGCTTCTCTCAGACAAGGACATCCGGGCCGAGATCGACGCCGGACGGGTACGCATCGACCCGTACGACGAATCCATGGTGCAGCCCTCGAGCATCGACGTGCGGCTTGACCGCTTCTTCCGGGTGTTCGAGAACCACCGCTACCCCCACATCGACCCCGCGGTCGAGCAGCTGGACCTCACCCGTGAGGTCGAGCCGGAGGGGGACGAGGCGTTCATCCTGCACCCGGGCGAGTTCGTGCTCGCGTCGACCTACGAGGTCATCACCCTGCCGGACGACATCGCCTCCCGCCTGGAGGGGAAGAGCTCCCTCGGGCGGCTCGGGCTCGTCACCCACTCCACCGCCGGGTTCATCGACCCGGGTTTCTCCGGGCACGTGACCCTGGAGCTGTCGAACCTCGCCACCCTGCCGATCAAGCTCTGGCCGGGGATGAAGATCGGCCAGCTGTGCATGTTCCGGCTGAGCTCGCCCGCCGAGTTCCCGTACGGCAGCGAGCGGTACGGGTCGCGGTACCAGGGGCAGCGGGGGCCGACGGCCTCCCGGTCGTACATGAACTTCCATCGGACCCAGGTGTGAGGCGGTAGCCGGCATGAGTGAAGTACGCGAGAACCTGACGTACGAGGGCTTCGGGCGCGCCATCCGCGAGCTCGCCCAGACCATCGCCGACGACGGCTACGAGCCCGACATCGTGCTGTCCATCGCCCGCGGCGGCGTCTTCGTCGCCGGCGGCCTGGCGTACGCCCTGGACTGCAAGAACATCCACCTCGTGAACGTCGAGTTCTACACCGGCGTCGGCACGACGCTCGAGATGCCCGTCATGCTCGCGCCCGTCCCGAACGCGATCGACTTCTCCGACAAGAAGGTCCTGATCGCCGACGACGTCGCCGACACCGGCAAGACGCTCAAGCTGGTCCACGACTTCTGCGTCGACCACGTCGCCGAGGTCCGCTCCGCGGTCATCTACGAGAAGTCCCACTCGCTGGTGAAGTGCGAGTACGTCTGGAAGAAGACCGACGAGTGGATCAACTTCCCCTGGTCGGTCGAGCCGCCCGTCGTCCAGCGCGAGGGCCAGGTCCTCGACGCCTGACGGAGGCGGAGGCCTGACGGAGGCGGAGGCCTGACGAAGGCGGACGCCTGACACGGGCGAGCGCGAGGGCCCCCACCGCTCTGCGGTGGGGGCCCTCGCTTCCGTACGTGGTTCCTACAGCGTGCCCAGCTTGATCAGGCTCAGCAGCGCCACCAGCTGGATGGCCGACGCGCCCAGGGCCTTGGGCCACGGGAGGTCGTGGGAGCGGCTCACCATGACGGTGAAGAGCGCGCCCGCCGCCAGCCAGGTGAGCCAGCCGATGACCTGCACCAGACCGTTCTCGCCGCCCAGGAAGAGGGCGAAGAGCAGGCGCGGCGTGTCCGTGATCGACATGATCAGCATGGACAGGCCGACCGTCGGCTGCCAGGAGCCGTCGCCGCCCAGCTGGCGGGCCAGCGTGTGGGTGACCGCGCCGAGGATCAGTCCGCCGAGCACGAAGCCCACGGCCGTCATCAGGACGTACGGGATCGCCGTCGACAGGGTCGCGTTGATCGCCTCGTCGCGCGCCTGGTCGAAACCGAAGATCGCCAGGAGTCCGTAGAGGAACGTGACGATCAGCGCCGGGCCCCACACCGCGTGGTCCCGCATCCGGAGGAAGGTGTCCGCCGGGCGCAGCACGATGCCGCTCAGCAGCCCCTTCCAGGGCAGTCGCGGGCCCGTGGGGACGGGGGCGGCCCCGGCCTCGTACGGGGCGCCCTGACCGTAGGGGTCGTCGTGGACGCTGAAGACCTGGGTGTGGCCCGGGTTGTTGGCGGCGTAGTGCTGTCGCGGGTGCTGCTGCTGCGGCGCGTGCGGGTCGCCGAAGTACTCCGGCTCGCCCTCGCCGTATCCCTGCTGCTGCGCCCACTGCTGCCGAGCGTGCTGCTGGTGCTGCTGCGGGTACGGCGGCGGGGGCGCGTTGTACCCGTACGGCGC
Organism: Streptomyces sp. NPDC053431; assembly: GCF_044544925.1. Classification (NCBI taxonomy): domain Bacteria; kingdom Bacillati; phylum Actinomycetota; class Actinomycetes; order Kitasatosporales; family Streptomycetaceae; genus Streptomyces; species Streptomyces sp. NPDC053431. The sequence goes on from NZ_JBITXX010000003.1 coordinate 442,232, forward strand.
CTGCTGCGGTCGTTGTTGCGGGGGGCCGCCGGCCCGGCCGCGTCCGTTCCTGAATCCAGCCACGTCCATGAACGTACCCGCTCCCGCCGAGCGCTCGCGCCACGGCGGGAGAGTGCGGCAGAGCTGTGACATCCCCTAGGGGTTTACACGGCCGCCGCGGGGGCGTGGGACGCCTGTTACATATCCGACGGAATCCCCACACATCGGACACCTACCTTGAATGTGTCGCCGAACAAGCTACGCAAAAGGAACTTTCCCATGCGAATCGCCCGTCGGACCCTTCGTACCGCAGCCATCGCCACCGGCACCGCCGCCGCCCTCTCCCTCCCGGCCGCCGCCGCCTTCGCCGACGAGAACCCGGCGCCCAAGGAGCAGGCCCAGGAGCAGGGGCAGACCCAGGAGCAGGGGCAGACCCGGCAGCAGGGCCAGGCCCAGGAGCAGGGGCAGACCCAGGAGCAGGGGCAGACCCGGCAGCAGGAGCAGGGGGACGGTCAGGGGGAGCAGGAGAGCACCGGTCCCGTCGTGGGGCGGATCTTCGTCCAGTCGTACAAGCTCGCCGACGGCTCCGTCGCCAGGGTCTACATGACCACCCCCACCGACTACCAGGCCGAGATCTGGGCCGGCGGCACGCTGCTCGACACCCTCCGTACCTCCGGGCAGCCCGCGTACGGCCAGAACAACGGTCTGCACGTCGTCCTGCAGCCCGACGGCACCGTCTCCTCCTGGACGGACCAGGCACCGACCCCGAAGCCGGACCCCAGGCCCACCCCCGAGCCGAAGCCCAAGCCGACCCCCAAGCCGGCCCCGAAGCCGACCCCCAAGCCGGCCCCCAAGCCCAGGCCCGCCCCGCACCAGGCCGACGCGCGCGTCACGCTGCCCAATGGCGAGGTGGCCAGGCTCTACAAGAAGGGGCCGCGCGTCGAGCTCCGCTTCGGCACCCTCACGCCCGCGAAGCAGAACGTCAGCCACCAGGGCTGGACGTACAAGCTCGTCCCGCAGGGCAAGGGCGTCTACCGCCTCGTCGTCGTCGACACCCCGAAGCAGGGCGGCAACAGCTGGGTGTACGACTTCGACGGCAAGCTCGTCCGGACGTACAAGGCCCAGAAGGGCGGCACCGTCGTCGTGCCCCGCGGCACCGTCCCGAAGGGCGCCGTGAAGGCCGGGGCCGAGAACGTCGCCCCGGTGTCCGGTGACACCCACGAGGCCGCCCTCATCGGCGCGGGCGGCGGCATGGCCGCCCTCGGTGCCGCCGGGCTCGGCTTCGCCCTCTACCACCGCCGCGGGCAGCGGAACTGACCCCATGACGAAGGGTCGCCCCATGACGAAGGGCCGCCCCGCTTCACGCGGGGCGGCCCTTCGTCACGTACGGGCGGTGCTTACGCGGCCGGCTCCGGCTCCGGCTCGTCGGCCGGCTCCGGGGCCTCCGGCTCCACCGGCGTCTTCACCGAGTCGAGCAGCAGCTGTGCCACGTCGACGACCTGCAGGCTCTCCTTGGCCTTGCCGTCGTTCTTCTTGCCGTTGACGGAGTCCGTCAGCATGACGAGGCAGAACGGGCAGGCGGTGGAGACGATGTCCGGGTTGAGCGAGAGGGCCTCGTCGACGCGCTCGGTGTTGATGCGCTTGCCGATCCGCTCCTCCATCCACATCCGGGCACCACCGGCACCGCAGCAGAAGCCGCGCTCCTTGTGGCGGTGCATCTCCTGCTGGCGCAGGCCGGGGACGGCGGACATGATCTCGCGCGGCGGCGTGTAGACCTTGTTGTGGCGGCCCAGGTAGCACGGGTCGTGGTACGTGATCAGGCCGTCGACCGGGGTCACCGGGATCAGCTTGCCCTCGTCGATGAGGTGCTGGAGCAGCTGGGTGTGGTGGATGACCTCGTAGTCGCCGCCGAGCTGCGGGTACTCGTTGGCGATGGTGTTGAAGCAGTGCGGGCAGGTCGAGACGATCTTCTTCGCCGACTTCGGCTTCTTCGTCGACTCGTCCTCGTCGTCCTCGCCGAACGCCATGTTCAGCATCGCGACGTTCTCCTGGCCGAGCTGCTGGAACAGCGGCTCGTTGCCCAGGCGGCGCGGGGAGTCACCCGTGCACTTCTCCTCGCCGCCCATGATCGCGAACTTGACGCCCGCGATGTGCAGCAGCTCCGCGAAGGCCTTGGTGGTCTTCTTGGCGCGGTCCTCCAGGGCGCCGGCGCAGCCGACCCAGTAGAGGTAGTCGACCTCGGTGAGGTCCTCGACGTCCTTGCCGACGATCGGGACCTCGAAGTCGACCTCCTTGGTCCACTCGACGCGCTGCTTCTTGGCGAGACCCCAGGGGTTGCCCTTCTTCTCCAGGTTCTTCAGCATCGTGCCGGCCTCCGACGGGAAGGCGGACTCGATCATGACCTGGTAGCGGCGCATGTCGACGATGTGGTCGATGTGCTCGATGTCGACCGGGCACTGCTCGACGCAGGCGCCGCAGGTGGTGCAGGACCACAGGACGTCCGGGTCGATGACGCCGTTCTCCTCGGCGGTGCCGATCAGCGGGCGCTCGGCCTCGGCGAGAGCCGCGGCGGGGACGTCCTTGAGCTGCTCCTCGGTCGCCTTCTCCTCGCCCTCCATCGTCTTGCCGCCGCCCGCGAGCAGGTACGGCGCCTTGGCGTGCGCGTGGTCGCGCAGCGACATGATGAGGAGCTTCGGGGAGAGCGGCTTGCCCGTGTTCCAGGCGGGGCACTGCGACTGGCAGCGGCCGCACTCGGTGCAGGTGGAGAAGTCGAGGATGCCCTTCCAGGAGAACTGCTCGACCTGGGAGACGCCGTAGACGTCGTCCTCGCCCGGGTCCTCGAAGTCGATCGGCTTGCCGCCGGAGGTCATCGGCTGCAGCGGGCCGAGGGCGGTGGAGCCGTCCGCGTTGCGCTTGAACCAGATGTTGGGGAAGCCGAGGAAGCGGTGCCAGGCGACACCCATGTTGGTGTTGAGCGAGACCGTGATCATCCAGGTGAAGGACGTGACGATCTTGAGCGCCGCGAAGAAGTACGTGAGGTTCTGGATCGTGCTCAGGTCGGCGCCGTCGAGCAGCGCGATCAGCGGGTACGAGGCGAAGAAGCCCGGCTCCCAGCTCGTCACGTGGTGCTGGACGCCCTCCAGGGCGCGCAGCGTCATGATGCAGACGCCGACGATGAGGATGACGGCCTCGACGAAGTAGGCCTGGCCCGTCTTGGAGCCCGCGAAGCGGGACTTGCGGCCGGCCTGGGTCGGCTTGCTGAGCTGGCGGATCACGATGAGCGTGACGATGCCGAGGACGGTCATCAGGCCGAGGAACTCGGTGAAGATCTCGTACGGCAGCCAGTCGCCGATGATCGGGATGAGCCAGTCCGCCTGGAAGAGCTGACCGAAGGCGTTGACGATCGTGAGCAGGAGGGAGAAGAAGCCCACCGCCACGAACCAGTGCGCCACGCCGACGACACCCCAGCGGTTCATCCGGGTGTGGCCGAGGAACTCCTTGACCAGCGTGACGGTGCGCTGCTTCGGGTCGCCGGTGCGCGTACCCGCGGGCACCGGCTGACCGAGCCGCACGAAGCGGTAGATCTGCGCGGTGGCGCGGCCGAACAGCGCGACGGCTACCACCGTGATGACGATCGACACGACGATCGCGGCGAGTTGCATGAGGGGCTCCTCGGGCGGGCCTGCGAGGCGGAGCACCGGCACTCTCGAGCGCTTGCTGCGGGCACTGTCGAGTGTGGCACTACTAAGCGGTAACTTATTCAGTCCGTGCCGAGATTACCGGGTCGCGGCCGCGCACTGTAGCGGAGCTCACGGTGATCTGTGTCGCTCAGGCAACCCTTGCCGTGTGGGGCGCGTGGGCCGCGAGGCGACGTTTACGGACTGCAGGCAGCGTACGCGCCAGGATGACCAGATCCATGCCGAGCCAGTGATGGTCCACATAGTGGAGATCGAGCAGCTCACGCTCCTCCCACGGCAGCTCCGAACGTCCGCTGATCTGCCACGGACCCGTCATCCCCGGCCGCACGGACAGCCGGCGCCGTCCGTCCCCGACGCTCTCCCGGTGCCCGGGCGCCAAGGGGCACGGCCCCACGAGCGACATCTCCCCCCGTACGACATGGAGCAGCAGCGGCAGGTTCGCCCATGGGCTCTTCGTGCGGAAGGTCAGCATCGTGAAGACCCGGCCGTTCCGGCCCGCGACCGGACGGCGGCGCAGCAGCCGGTAGGCGCTCCCCGCGCGCGTGCCGCCCGTTCCGAGTGCGACGGACAGGGCGACGGCGGTGATCAGCGGGGAGAGCAGGACGAGGAGGGCGAGTCCGCCCGCGATGTCGAACGCGCGCTTCGCCGTCATGCGCGTACACCTTCCGGCGCGAATCATGGGATATGTCCGGACTCTCTCACGCGAAAGGTGCCGGATCGGGGAACGACGCGCCCCTGCGAGGCGTTGATTGAGCGCCGGGGATGGCGAAGAGTTGAGTCGGCTCCGCTCAAGTCTGTTGACTCGCACGCGGGCCTCGTGCATCCTTGAGTCAGTTCCACTCAAGTCAGTCAGCTGGAGGAATCGAAATGGCACGTGCGGTCGGCATCGACCTGGGCACCACTAACTCCGTCGTCAGCGTTCTCGAAGGCGGCGAGCCCACCGTCATCACCAACGCCGAGGGTGCCAGGACCACGCCGTCCGTCGTCGCCTTCGCGAAGAACGGCGAGGTGCTCGTCGGCGAGGTGGCCAAGCGCCAGGCGGTCACCAACGTCGACCGGACCATCCGGTCCGTGAAGCGCCACATGGGCACCGACTGGAAGATCGAGCTGGACGGGAAGACCTTCAACCCGCAGCAGATGTCCGCCTTCATCCTCCAGAAGCTGAAGCGCGACGCCGAGGCCTACCTGGGCGAGAAGGTGACCGACGCGGTCATCACCGTCCCGGCCTACTTCAACGACTCCGAGCGCCAGGCGACGAAGGAGGCCGGCGAGATCGCCGGTCTGAACGTCCTCCGCATCGTCAACGAGCCCACCGCGGCCGCGCTCGCCTACGGCCTCGACAAGGACGAGCAGATCATCCTCGTCTTCGACCTCGGTGGCGGCACCTTCGACGTGTCCCTCCTGGAGATCGGCGACGGCGTCGTCGAGGTGAAGGCCACCAACGGTGACAACCACCTCGGTGGTGACGACTGGGACCAGCGCGTCGTCGACTACCTGGTGAAGCAGTTCGCCAACGGCCACGGCGTCGACCTGTCCAAGGACAAGATGGCCCTGCAGCGTCTGCGCGAGGCCGCCGAGAAGGCCAAGATCGAGCTGTCCTCCTCCACGGAGACCACGATCAACCTGCCCTACATCACGGCTTCCGCCGAGGGCCCGCTGCACCTGGACGAGAAGCTCACCCGCGCCCAGTTCCAGCAGCTCACCGCCGACCTGCTCGAGCGCTGCAAGACCCCGTTCCACAACGTCATCAAGGACGCCGGCATCTCCCTCAGCGAGATCGACCACGTCGTCCTGGTCGGTGGCTCCACCCGTATGCCCGCCGTCGCCGAGCTCGTCAAGGAGCTGACCGGCGGCAAGGAGGCCAACAAGGGTGTGAACCCGGACGAGGTCGTCGCCATCGGCGCCACCCTCCAGGCCGGTGTCCTCAAGGGCGAGGTCAAGGACGTCCTGCTCCTCGACGTGACCCCGCTGTCCCTCGGCATCGAGACCAAGGGCGGCATCATGACCAAGCTCATCGAGCGCAACACCACGATCCCGACCAAGCGGTCCGAGATCTTCACGACGGCCGAGGACAACCAGCCGTCCGTGCAGATCCAGGTCTACCAGGGCGAGCGCGAGATCGCGGCGTACAACAAGAAGCTCGGCATGTTCGAGCTGACCGGTCTGCCGCCGGCACCGCGTGGCGTCCCGCAGATCGAGGTCTCCTTCGACATCGACGCGAACGGCATCATGCACGTGACCGCGAAGGACCTCGGCACGGGCAAGGAGCAGAAGATGACCGTCACCGGCGGCTCCTCGCTCGCCAAGGACGAGGTCGACCGGATGCGCCAGGAGGCCGAGCAGTACGCGGAGGAGGACCACCGCCGCCGCGAGGCCGCCGAGACCCGCAACCAGGGCGAGCAGCTCGTCTACCAGACGGAGAAGTTCCTCAAGGACAACGAGGACAAGGTCCCCGGTGAGGTCAAGACCGAGGTCGAGACCGCCGTCGCCGAGCTGAAGGAGAAGCTCAAGGGCGAGGACACCGCGGAGATCCGCACGGCCACCGAGAAGGTCGCGGCCGTCTCCCAGAAGCTCGGCCAGGCCATGTACGCCGACGCCCAGGCCGCCCAGGCCGCGGGTGGCGCCGACGCCGGCCAGGCCCAGGCGCAGGACGACGACGTCGTCGACGCCGAGATCGTCGACGAGGACAAGCCGAAGGGCGGCGCTGCCTGATGTCGGAGGAGACCCCGGGCTTCGAGGAGAAGCCCGACGTCCCCGCCGACGGCACGCCCGAGGAGACCGAGGCCGCCGAGTCCGCCGCCAAGGCGGAGGGCGCGGCCCCGGCCGGGGACGCTACGGACGTAGCCCTGCTGGCCCAGCTGGACCAGGCGCGCACCGCGCTCTCCGAGCGCACCGCGGACCTCCAGCGGCTGCAGGCCGAGTACCAGAACTACCGCCGCCGCGTGGAGCGGGACCGGGTCACGGTCAAGGAGATCGCCGTCGCGAGCCTCCTGACCGAGCTCCTTCCCGTGCTCGACGACATCGGCCGGGCCCGGGAGCACGGTGAACTCGTGGGCGGCTTCAAGTCGGTCGCCGAGTCGCTGGAGACCGTCGCCGCCAAGATGGGCCTGCAGCAGTTCGGCAAGGAGGGCGAGCCCTTCGACCCGACGATCCACGAGGCCCTGATGCACTCGTACGCGCCGGACGTCACCGAGACGACCTGCGTGGCGATCCTGCAGCCGGGGTACCGGATCGGCGAGCGGACCATCCGCCCCGCGCGCGTGGCCGTCGCCGAGCCCCAGCCGGGCGCGGCTCCGGCCGCCAAGGAAGAGAAGAAGGCCGACGAGGAGAGCGGTGGCCCCGACGAGGGCTAGCGCGACGATCGTCCGAGAGGAGGGACGTCGATGAGCACGAAGGACTTCGTCGAGAAGGACTACTACAAGGTTCTCGGCGTCCCCAAGGACGCCACCGACGCCGAGATCAAGAAGGCGTACCGGAAGCTCGCCCGCGAGAACCACCCGGACGCCAACAAGGGCGACACCAAGGCGGAGGAGCGCTTCAAGGAGATCTCCGAGGCCAACGACATCCTCGGCGACCCGAAGAAGCGCAAGGAGTACGACGACGCCCGCGCCCTGTTCGGCAACGGCGGCTTCCGGGCCGGCGGTCCGGGCGCCGGCGGCTCCTTCAACTTCGACCTGGGCGACCTCTTCGGCGGCGCCCAGGGCGGAGCCGGGGGTGCCGGCGGTTTCGGCGGCGGTCTCGGGGACGTCTTCGGCGGCCTGTTCAACCGGGGCGGGGGCGGCGCGGGCACCCGTACGCAGCCACGCCGCGGCCAGGACATCGAGTCCGAGGTGACGCTCAGCTTCACCGAGGCCATCGAGGGCGCCACGGTGCCCCTGCGGATGTCCAGCCAGCAGCCCTGCAAGGCCTGTTCGGGCACCGGCGACAAGAACGGCACGCCGCGGGTGTGCCCGACCTGTGTCGGCACCGGGCAGGTCTCGCGCGGCAGCGGCGGCGGCTTCTCCCTGACCGACCCCTGCGTGGACTGCAAGGGCCGCGGCCTGATCGCCGAGACCCCCTGCGAGGTCTGCAAGGGCAGCGGCCGGGCCAAGTCCTCCCGCACCATGCAGGTCCGCATCCCGGCGGGCGTCAGCGACAACCAGAAGATCCGGCTGCGCGGCAAGGGCGCCCCGGGCGAGCGCGGCGGACCGAGCGGCGACCTGTACGTCGTCGTGCACGTCGACGCCCACCCGGTGTTCGGCCGCAAGGACGACAACCTGACCGTCACGGTGCCCGTCACGTTCGACGAGGCGGCGCTCGGCGGCGAGATCAAGGTGCCGACCCTGGGCGGCCCCGCGGTGACGCTGAAGCTGCCCGCGGGCACCCCCAACGGGCGCACCATGCGCGCCCGCGGCAAGGGCGCGGTCCGCAAGGACGGCACCCGAGGCGACCTGCTGATCACGGTGGAGGTCGCGGTGCCGAAGGAGCTGGACGACAAGGCCCGTGAGGCCCTGGAGACCTACCGCGAGGCGACGACGGGCGAGGACCCCAGGGCAGAGCTGTTCCAGGCCGCGAAGGGAGCTTGAGGAGATGGAAGGCCGCCGCCGTAACCCCTACCAGCTGACCGACGAGACCCCGGTGTACGTCATCTCGGTGGCGGCCCAGCTCTCCGGTCTGCACCCGCAGACGCTGCGTCAGTACGACCGCCTCGGCCTGGTCTCTCCGGACCGCACGGCCGGACGGGGCCGCCGCTACTCGGCCCGTGACATCGAGCTGCTCCGCCAGGTGCAGCAGCTGTCGCAGGACGAGGGCATCAACCTGGCCGGCATCAAGCGCATCATCGAGCTGGAGAACCAGGTCGCGGCGCTCCAGGCGCGGGTGGCCGAGCTGTCGACGGCGGTCGAGGGAGCGGCGGCGGCGATGCGCCAGCGCGAGGCCCAGGTGCACGCGTCGTACCGGCGTGATCTGGTGCCGTACACGGACGTGCAGCAGGCGAGCGCCCTGGTGGTCTGGCGCCCCGGCCACAAGCGCGGCGACTGACTCCCCTCATCCCCGAAGCCCCCTCCCCGGAGGGGGCTTCACCCTGTCCGGGGAGAGTGACCGCCCATGACGGGTCGCGGGCGGGCAGCGGTCACTCGTCGCGTTCCAGGATGCCGGACTGGGCGATCAGATAGCCCAGTTGGGCCCGGCTGCCGCTGCCGAGGGCGGCGGCGAGCTTCGCGATGTGCGCCCGGCAGGTGCGCACGTTCATCCCGAGGCGGCGCGCGATGGCCTCGTCGACGTGCCCCTCGACGAGGAGTTTGGCGATGGAGCGCTGCACCCCGCTGATGCCGCTGAGCATCGGGTGCTCGTAGGTGACGGGGGCGTCGAGCGGCGTGGCCTGCAGCCAGAACTGGTCGAAGACGCCGCCCAGGTACTCGACGAGCCCCTGGTGGCGCAGTTCGAGCGCGATCGTGCGGTCCCGGCTGGCCGGCACGAAGGCGACCTTGCGGTCGACGATGATGAGCCGGTCGATGATCTCTTCCAGGGTGCGGACCTCGACCTCGGGCCCGATGCGCTCCAGATAGGCCAGGGTGATGGGCTGGTGGCGCGCCGTGTGCTGGTAGAGGGTGCGCATCTTGATGCCCTTGCCGAGCAACGGCCGTACACGGCGCAGCGCTTCGCCGAAGGTATGGGCGCTGCGGCCCTTCCCCGGCTGTACGGTGAGGAGTTCCGAGGTGCACTCCTCGACGGCCCGGTCCAGGCTCGCGTTGATGCGGTCGAGGCCTTCGAGGACCGTGATGGCGTGCGTCATCGACGGGTCGCGTGCGCCGAGGGCCATGAACGGCTCGAAAGCGTCGGAGAGGGTGACCGTGAGGCGTCTGCGCTCCTGGATCTCCTTCTCGATGGGAAGGAGCAGCCGGGCCAGCGCGGCCGAAGGGGCCACCGGCCGCAGCCATTCGGCGTCGTCGGGGTCGGGACGCAGCAGGTCGAGGTCCATCAGACAGGGGGCCGACCCGATGTCCGATCGGGCGATCCGGCCTGATCGAAGCGCTTCCGCATAGAGGCGTGTGCCCGCTTCGCACAGGTCTGCGTGCGTGTGAGAATGTCCCTTTTTCTCAGGTTCTATTCGCATACGTACACCCCCAGGCTTTTGCATTACAGGAACATGATGCATTGAGCGAGTGGTGGAAACGGGATGAGTGAGCCATCGTCGTGACTTGCGGGGGAGCAGGTTGTTACACACCTTCAAGTGAGGTTGCTCGGTCATGTCCAAGAAGCTCATACGCACCGTAGCCGGTGTCGCACTGATGGCTGCTGCCGCTGTGGGAGCGGTCACGGCAACCGAGGACCCGGGGTGGGGTTCGCAGACGAGGGTCGTGAACGCCGACCCGGGCTGGGGTCTCACCCCCGCTGCCGAGGCCGACCCGGGCTGGGGTCTCTCCGCCGCCGCCGCCGACCCCGGCTGGGGTGTCGCGCCGGCCGACCCTGGATGGGAGTCCGTGGGGGCATGACGGTTCCCGAAGATCCTCGTTTCCGACGTGAGATGGCGAGCGCCTACCGGTCCGGGTGGCACTTCATCGACCTCGTCACCGCGGTGCCGCGCCGTGGCGAGTCGTTGATGGTCACCCTCTTCGGTGAGCCGATCGTCGTCGTCCGCGAAGACGACGAGGACATTCGCGCCTACCGGTGTCTTCGCCGCCCGCGCGGCGCCCCGCAGCCCGTCCGCTGTGCCATCAGGTACGGCATGATCTTCGTCAATCTCGACCAGCGCGACCACCAGCTGGTCGAACCCCAGCTGGTCGACGCCGAGACCATCACCGCCACCCCCCGCAGTGCCTGAACGATTCCCCCGTCGTTGTAGATCGTTCAGGTGCTTCCCCCACACAGCGGCGCCATCGCGGACCTGAAACGCGATGGCGCCGCTGTGCATCTCCGCCCGGGCGGCCCACCGGCCGCCCCCGACGCGACCCGCGCCCGGCGCACCCGGACCACCCGCGCCCCGCGCACCCGGACCGCCCGCGCCCGGCGCACCCACGTCGCCGCCCGCGCCCCGCGCTCCCGCGCCGGCTACGCCCGGCCCATCGCCCGCGTGAGGGCGATCTCGATCACGACCCGGTCCGGGTTCGGCGTCGGCACCCGGTTGTAGCGCGCCGCGTAGCGGTCCACCGCGTCGGCGACGACCTCCGCCTCGGTGCGGATCCGCGCCACGCCCTCCAGCGTCGCCCAGCGCCCCTTGTCCACCTGGCAGACCGCGACCCTGGCGCCCTCCGGCCCCGCCGCCAGGACGTTGGCGACCTTGCGGCTGTGCTTGTTCGTGATGACCCGGGCGATGCCCTTCTCGCCGCCCTCGGGGTCGTACGTGACCCCCACCGCCACCACGTGCGGGGTGCCGTCCGGGCGAGGTGTGGTCAGGGTGCACATGTGGTACTCGCGCCAGAAGCCGAGGTACGTGTCGCTGGGCTTGCTCGGGTCGATAGCCATGCCACGGAACCTACTCCCGGACGGTGTGCGTCCGATACCTTGAGCGGAATAGACTCAACTTTGTGTACGTTGGACGGGTCATAGGAGCCGTAGCCGTCGACCGGCAGCCGAAAGAACCCAGGAGGAGACACCGCACGTGGACGCCGAACTGACCAACAGGAGCCGGGACGCGCTGAACGCGGCCGGCAGCCGCGCCGTGTCCCAGGGACATGCAGACCTGACCCCCGCGCACCTCCTGCTCGCCCTGCTCGAGGGTCAGGACAACGAGAACATCACCGACCTGCTCGCCGCCGTCGAGGCCGACCAGGCCGTCGTGCGCTCCGGCGCGGAGCGGCTGCTCGCCGCGCTGCCCAGCGTCACCGGGTCCACGGTCGCGCCCCCGCAGCCCAACCGCGAGCTCCTCGCCGTCATCGCCGACGCCGACGAGCGCGCCCGGAAGCTCGGCGACGAGTACCTGTCCACCGAGCACCTGCTCATCGGCATCGCCGCCAAGGGCGGACGGGCCGGCGAGCTCCTGGAGCAGCAGGGCGCCGGCGCCCGCCGGCTCCAGGACGCCTTCGAGAAGAGCCGCGGCTCGCGCAGGGTGACCACCGCCGACCCCGAGGGCTCCTACAAGGCCCTGGAGAAGTTCGGCACCGACTTCACCGCCGCCGCCCGCGAGGGCAAGCTCGACCCGGTCATCGGCCGTGACCACGAGATCCGGCGCGTCGTCCAGGTCCTCTCCCGCCGCACCAAGAACAACCCGGTGCTCATCGGCGAGCCCGGCGTCGGCAAGACCGCCGTCGTCGAGGGCCTCGCCCAGCGCATCGTGAAGGGCGACGTCCCGCTGTCGCTGCGGGACAAGCGCCTGGTCTCCCTCGACCTCGGCGCGATGGTGGCCGGCGCCAAGTACCGCGGCGAGTTCGAGGAGCGCCTGAAGACCGTCCTCTCCGAGATCAAGGAGAGCGACGGCCAGATCATCACCTTCATCGACGAGCTGCACACGGTCGTCGGCGCGGGCGCCGGCGGCGACTCCGCCATGGACGCCGGCAACATGCTCAAGCCGATGCTGGCCCGCGGCGAGCTGCGCATGGTCGGCGCCACCACCCTCGACGAGTACCGCGAGCGGATCGAGAAGGACCCCGCCCTGGAGCGCCGCTTCCAGCAGGTCCTGGTCGCCGAGCCGTCCGTCGAGGACACGGTGGCCATCCTGCGCGGGCTCAAGGGCCGCTACGAGGCCCACCACAAGGTCCAGATCGCCGACTCCGCGCTCGTCGCCGCCGCGACCCTCTCCGACCGGTACATCACCTCCCGCTTCCTGCCGGACAAGGCCATCGACCTCGTCGACGAGGCCGCCTCCCGGCTGCGCATGGAGATCGACTCGTCGCCCGTCGAGATCGACGAGCTCCAGCGCTCCGTCGACCGGCTCAAGATGGAGGAGCTCGCCCTCTCCAAGGAGACCGACGAGGCCAGCCGTCAGCGGCTGGAGAAGCTGCGCCGCGACCTCGCCGACCGCGAGGAGGAGCTGCGCGGCCTCACCGCCCGCTGGGAGAAGGAGAAGCAGTCCCTCAACCGGGTCGGCGAGCTCAAGGAGCGGCTCGACGAGCTGCGCGGCCGGGCCGAGCGCGCCCAGCGCGACGGCGACTTCGACACCGCCTCCATGCTGCTCTACGGGGAGATCCCGGCCCTGGAGCGCGAGCTGGCGGCCGCCAGCGAGGCCGAGGCCCAGCAGGAGGCGGCGAAGGACACCATGGTCAAGGAGGAGGTCGGCCCGGACGACATCGCCGACGTGGTCGGCTCCTGGACCGGCATCCCCGCGGGCCGCCTGCTGGAGGGCGAGACGCAGAAGCTGCTGCGCATGGAGGAGGAGCTCGGCCGGCGCCTGATCGGCCAGGGCGAGGCCGTCCGCGCGGTCTCGGACGCGGTGCGCCGCACCCGCGCCGGCATCGCCGACCCGGACCGCCCCACCGGCTCCTTCCTCTTCCTCGGCCCGACCGGCGTCGGCAAGACCGAGCTGGCGAAGGCGCTCGCCGACTTCCTCTTCGACGACGAGCGGGCGATGGTCCGCATCGACATGTCGGAGTACGGCGAGAAGCACTCCGTCGCCCGCCTGGTCGGCGCGCCGCCCGGCTATGTCGGCTACGAGGAGGGCGGCCAGCTCACCGAGGCCGTGCGCCGCCGCCCGTACTCCGTCGTCCTCCTGGACGAGGTGGAGAAGGCCCACCCCGAGGTCTTCGACATCCTGCTCCAGGTCCTCGACGACGGCCGGCTCACCGACGGCCAGGGCCGTACGGTCGACTTCCGCAACACGATCCTGATCCTCACCTCGAACCTGGGCAGCCAGTTCCTCATGGAGCCGCTGACCGGTGAGGACGTGAAGCGGGAGCAGGTCCTGGAGGTCGTCCGCGCCAGCTTCAAGCCGGAGTTCCTGAACCGGCTCGACGAGATCGTGGTCTTCTCCGCCCTGGATCAGGAGGAGCTGGCCCGCATCGCGCGGCTCCAGATCGATCGGCTGGCCCGCCGCCTGGCCGACCGGCGGCTCACCCTGGACGTCACGCCCGATGCGCTGGCCTGGCTCGCGCGGGAGGGCAACGACCCGGCGTACGGCGCCCGCCCGCTGCGCCGCCTCATCCAGACGGCCATCGGGGACCGCCTCGCCAAGGAGATCCTGGCGGGCGAGGTCCGGGACGGCGACACGGTCCGGGTGGACCGGTTCGAGGACGGGATCATCGTGGGACGGGCCGAGCAGGGGCCGGCTCGGTAGTCGAAGGCCCCGAGGTGGACGAGGGCGGTGTCGCCGCCCTCGTCCCGCACGGTGACGTCGACCGCGTAGGCGCCTCCGCCTTCGGGGCCCGGCTCGGCCTGGTGGCGCGGTCCGCCCTCCGACACCTCGGCCGAGGGACAGGTTCCGGCCACCCGGCCCGCCACCTCGGACCGGGGCACACCCCCACGGCGATCCGAATTCACGGGCGCGGACGCCGCTCACGGTCCTTCCCGATGCCCCCCATAGGGCGAGATCATGTCAGCCCGCAGCTGATCGCGCCGTGGGGACTTGCCACATACCGCCTGGCATGGGGGAGGATGGCGGGCATCCGTACGAAGGGAAAACCCGGTGAGCATCGACCCGTCCTCGATTCCTAATTTCGGGGCCCAGCCCCAGCCTCAGGCAGCAGGACCGGCGGGCCCCGTCGTTCCCGACCAGGACCTGGTCAAGCAGCTCCTCGACCAGATGGAGCTGAAGTACGTCGTCGACGACGAGGGTGACCTCGCGGCGCCGTGGGAGGAATTCCGCACGTACTTCATGTTCCGCGGCGAGGGCGAGCAGCAGGTCTTCTCGGTCCGCACGTTCTACGACCGCCCGCACGCGGCCGACGACCGCGCCAAGATCCTCGACGCGATCGACGACTGGAACCGGCGCACCCTGTGGCCCAAGGTCTACACCCACCTGCACGAGGAGGAGGACGGCTCCGCCACCCTCCGTCTCATCGGTGAGGCCCAGATGCTGATCGGCACCGGTGTGTCGCTCGAGCACTTCGTGTCCTCCACCGTCAGCTGGGTCCGCGCGTCGATCGAGTTCGACAAGTGGCTCGTCGAGCAGTTCGGTCTGGAGTCCCCGGAGGACAAGCAGTCCGGCGACGGCGACGCCGAGTAGTCACAGGGCCATGCGCGCCAGCGTCAGCACGTAGGGCGCGTAGCCGAACGAGAGCCCGGCCAGGCCCGCGATCACCACGATCGCGGCGCCCGGCCGGGCTCTCGTCATGGCGCCGGCGAGCGGCAGCAGCAGCGGGAAGGCCGGCAGCAGGAACCGCGGCTTCGACTCGAAGAAGCCCGAGCCGCCGACCGTGATCAGCACGAGCACGCCCGTGTAGACGAGGACCGGCAGCGGCGGGCGCTCGACGAACGCGAGCAGCGCGAAGAGCAGCACTCCGGCCGCCGTGATGAGCAGCGCCATGGCGAAGCCGAACTGAGTCGGGCCCTTCAGCATGTCGCGGACGAAGCGCAGTGCGCCCCGCCCGAGGTCGAAGCGGGAGGTCCAGCCGTCCTGGACGGCGAAGTAGCCGCCGAGCAGATCGCCGCGCCGGCCGCCGACCCACAGCAGGTACGAGAGCCAGCCTGCCGGCGCGAGCGCGGCGCCGGCCCACACCCGCGGGGCGGCCCGGCCGCGGGCCCGCCACAGCTCCACGGCCGCGGCGGCGAGGACGGCGGCGGCGATGGCGATCCCGTTGGGCCGGGAGAGCCCGGCGAGCGTGGCGAGGACGCCCGCCCACAGCCAGCGGCGGGTCAGCAGCGCGTACAGCGCCCAGGCGGCGAACGCGGTCATGAGCGGCTCGGTGTACGCCATGGACAGCACGATCGAGTGCGGGAGCAGCCCCCACAGCAGCACCGTGAGGACGGCGGTGGGCCGGCCGCGCAGCCGTTCCGCGACGAGGTAGATCCCCCAGGCCGCGGCGCCCGCGGCGAGCCAGGACAGCAGCAGTCCGGCCGTGCCGCCGGTGACGGGCAGCACGGCCGTGACGGCCCGGACGAGCCCCGGATAGAGCGGGAAGAAGGCCAGGTCGGACTGGACCACCCCGTCCGGCCAGAACAGGGTGCGCCCGTAGCCGTTCGCGGCGATCCGGGTGTACCAGCGCGAGTCCCAGGACTGCGCGAGCAGCGCCCGCGGCGACCGCCCGATGTGCCAGGCCCACAGCGCGAGCACCAGTATTCCGGTGAGCCGGGCGACGGCGAACAGCCCGAGGGCGGGCGCCGCGCGGTGCAGCGAGGCCCGCCAGCGGGGCACCCGCCGGACGGAAGCGACGGCGGGTGCCGGGCGGTCGAGGGTCTCGGCGGACAGGACGCACCTCCGTGCAGCGGAAAACCGGTCGTTACCCGACAAATCGGTTTACCTGACCGGCGCTACGGCGCGGAGGGGGCGCGCGGGTCAGAGGCGGCGGATCACCCGGAGCTTGTCGGTGTAGTGATCGCTCGTCGATCCGTCGAGGATCGACTTGCCGCCCACGTCGCCCATGGTGGGGCCGTCGGGCGACATGCGGCTGGACACGAAGCGGAGCTTGCCGGCCTGGTCGTGACCCAGGTAGATGCCCGTGTGGGAGACGGCGCCGGCGGTGTTCACCCAGAAGAGCAGGTCGCCGATCCGCAGCTGGTCGAGCGACGGTGCCGCGCTGCTCCCCCTGACGACCTCGACCCCCGGGCTGTAGTCGGCCTGGGAGTCCGCCTCACGCGGCAGGTGGCGGCGGGTCACCTTGTCGGGCGTGAGGCCCATCGGGACGCCCATGTGGTAGCCGTACACCATCCGGACGAAGCCCGAGCAGTCGAGACACCGCCGCATGGGCGGGTCCTCCAGCTTGCCCGTCTCGCCGGTCGGGAAGGGCCAGTCGGGAATGTCCAGGTAGTCGTTGAAGTCCGCTCCCACCTCGTGCTCCCCCGCCCCGTTCACCGGGCTGTACCGGGCCCTGCCGAGCACCTGCACCATGCGCGGTGTCCCCGCGGCGTCCGGCACCACGCCGGTGACCGCGGGCGCGTACGGAAGGTACATGGCGGCGTACGCGAGCGCGTCCGGCGAGGTGTCGCCCGCCCAGGCGGTGACCCGCTGCGCCAGCGCGGGCGTCCAGGTGCCGTCGAAGGGCTCCGGCAGCACCCTCACCCAGGTGTCGTGGGTGACGACGGGCGG
Organism: Streptomyces sp. NPDC053431; assembly: GCF_044544925.1. Lineage (NCBI taxonomy): Bacteria > Bacillati > Actinomycetota > Actinomycetes > Kitasatosporales > Streptomycetaceae > Streptomyces > Streptomyces sp. NPDC053431. The sequence goes on from NZ_JBITXX010000003.1 coordinate 459,002, forward strand.
GTCGGCCCAGGTCGCCTCCTCGACGAGGAAGTCGTAGACCCGGGCCTCCACGCCCGTGGTCGCGCCCGTGGCGGCCTGGGCCCGCACGCCGACGGCACCGGCGCCGAGGGCGGTGTCCGGGTCCGGGTCGCGCACGATGAAGAGCCATCCGGGGACCGGATCGCCGTTCTTCCAGGCGCGGGCCCGGAGCAGGGTGCCGGTCTTCTCGACCTGCACCCACCAGTGGTCGAAGGCCGCGAAGCCGGTGCCGACCGTGACGGCCGGGGCGAGGACGGTGACGTCGTCGTCCAGGGCCTTCTCGAGGACGAGCTGGACGTCCCCGGCCGGGGTGACGATCAGGCGTGCCCGGTAGTGGGTGGAGAGGGCCGACAGGGAGAAGGTGAGGGCGAGCGAGAGGGGCGCGCCGACGGGCTTCTTGTCGAAGGAGAAGCGGGCGCGGGCGCGGACGTCCCCGATCTTGTCGTCGGAGAGGACGGAATGGCGGCTCGGACCGGCCGTCATGAGCTTGATGACGGCGCGGCCTTCCTCCACCTTGTAGTCCCCGATGTTGGCGTCCTTCTCGTCGTCGGGGGACCAGGAGCCGCCGTCAGGAGACATGCCCCAGCCGGTGGTGCCTGTGGTCAGCGTCCGGTCGAACGCGTCCGTGACCGTGCGCTTCTGCTCGGTGAACCAGCGCCTGGGTCCACGCAGCGTCACCGTCCGCGCCCCGGTCGTCAGGGTCGCGAGGACGCCCCCGCCGTCCGAGACCTCCAGACCGCCGGCGATCGTACGGGTCGTCAGCGCCCCGGCCGGGTGGGCCGTGAAATGCCACGGGTCGGTCGGGTCGATCAGCATCGGCAGCCGGGCCGGCGACGGCGGCGCGGGGAGCGGTTCGGCCGGAGGAACGGTCACGGACGGGACGGCCGACGGCGCGGCCGCCGCGGACGGCGCCGCGGCCAACGGCAGCGCCCCGCCGGCCGCCATGCCGGCCAGGGTCGCCAGGGCCGCTCTGCGGCTGGGTGAGAACTTCGGTGCGGACATGCGTGGGTACCCCCCGGTGAACAGAACACCCGATCGGATGATCAAGCGAGGGGGACCCTATCCGCGCCGCCCTGGCCGCCCCCCCCGTCAGCCCGTCTGCAGCCCCTTCAGCCGCTCCACCGCCTCCTCGAGCACATCGGTCCTCTTGCAGAACGCGAACCGCACGAACGGCGCGCCCTCCTCGCGGTGGTCGTAGAAGACCGCGTTGGGGATCGCGACCACGCCCGCGCGTTCGGGCAGGGCCCGGCAGAAGGCGAAGCCGTCGGTCTCGCCGAGGGGGCGGATGTCGGTGGTGACGAAGTAGGTGCCGGCCGGGCGGTGCACGCCGAAGCCGGCGGCGGCGAGGCCCTCGCTCAGCAGGTCGCGCTTGGCCTGGAGCTCGGCGCGCAGGCCGTCGGTGTACGTGTCGGGCAGCCGGAGCGCCTCGGCGACCGCGTACTGGAAGGGGCCGGAGGACACGTACGTGAGGAACTGCTTGGCCGAGCGGACGGCGCTCGTCAGTTCGGGGGTGGCGGTGATCCAGCCGACCTTCCAGCCGGTGAAGGAGTACGTCTTGCCGGCCGATCCGATGGTGACCGTGCGCTCGCGCATCCCGGGCAGGCTCGCGATCGGCACGTGCTCGGCCCCGTCGAAGACCAGGTGCTCGTACACCTCGTCGGTGACGACGAGCAGGTCGCGCTCCTGGGCGAGCTCGGCGATCGCGGTCAGTTCGGCCCGGCTGAGGACGGTGCCGGTGGGGTTGTGCGGGGTGTTGAGCAGGATCAGCCGGGTCCGCTCGGTGACCGCCGCCTTCAGCTCGTCCAGGTCGAGGGCGAAGGCCCCGTCGTGCGGGCGGAGGGTGACCGGGACCCGGGTGCCGCCGGCCAGGGCGATGCAGGCGGCGTACGAGTCGTAGTACGGCTCCAGCGCGATGACCTCGTCACCGGGCTCGACGAGCGCGAGCAGCGCGGCGGCGATCGCCTCGGTGGCGCCGGCGGTGACCAGGACCTCGGCGTCGGGGTCGTAGCCGAGGCCGTAGCGCCGCCGCTGGTGGTCGGCGATCGCGGTGCGCAGCTCGGGGACGCCGGGACCCGGCGGGTACTGGTTGCCGCGCCCCTCGCGCAGGGCCCGCACGGCGGCCTCGCGGATCTCCTCGGGGCCGTCGGTGTCGGGGAAGCCCTGGCCCAGGTTGATCGAACCGGTCCGGGCGGCGAGCGCGGACATCTCGGCGAAGATCGTCGTACCGAACTCCGCGAGCCGGCGATTGAGCAGCGGTCGTGTCATGCCCGCCATCCTGGGCCGAAGCTCTGGACTTGCTCAAGTGCGCTTCGGGTCTGTCCGGGCCGGGAATCCCCCTCGCAGAGAGCCCGTCGAGGCTCCTTCATCGCAGTAATGACGGGGGACGACATGGAATTCTTCGTGATCTTCGGACTCATCGTCCTGGTGGTCGTCGGCTTCTCGGCGGCCGCGGGCGGGGGCTCGCGCAACCGGCGGCGGCGCCGGCGCGGCGGCTGGTCGAGCGGCTCCTCCTCTTCCTCTTCCTCCTCTTCCTCCTCGAGCGGAGGGTGCGGCGGGGGCTCGTCGTGCGGAAGCTCGTGCGGTTCGTCGTGCGGCGGGGGCTGCGGCGGAAGCTGACGGGCCGGAAGCGCGGGAAGGCAACGCCCGTCGTACGCGCTTCCGTTGAGCATGTGTGGGAACCACGCGATCGATTCCGACTGAACAGTTGAACCGTGGGGCCCCCGAGGGGATGGAAACCACGTCAAGTTGGGTAAAAACGCTGTGAGCTGCCCACGGTTCATGATTCCCTCGCTGTCGAGAACATCCAGCCCTCGGACCGTGTGTGGACCCGAGCCGGCGATCCCCACTCCCGGTCGAAACCCTTCACCGGGACGCCCCGGCCCACCCGTCAAACCGTGTTTGCGGAGCCGATCCATGCTCACGACCCTGAAAACCTCCTACACCGATACGCGCGCGGCCGACCTGGCCTGGGCGCTGGGGCGCGACCCGCTGCCCGCGCTCGCCGTGCTCGATCTCGAACTCGCCGGGGCCAAGCTGCAGTTGCGGCTCCTCGGCGCCTCCCACCAGGTGCTCCTGGAGGAGGAGGACCGCAACTGCTCGGAGACCGTGGCCTGCATGCCCGGCAGCAGCACCCCGCTGCCGCTGGGCGTGTCCAAGCGGGTCGGCGAGTGGGAGTACGAGTTCGCGGCCCGCGTCGAGACCCTCACCCAGGGCTCGTTCGCGGGGCGCGCGCAGGAGTTGCTCGCTCTCGTCGCCGACCATCCGCACGGCCTCGCGGGGACCTTCCCCGGCTCGCCGCACGCCTTCACGGCGATGCTGGCGCAGCGCCACGAGGGCCAGGTGCGCTGGCGCACCTGGCACGCCTACCCGCAGGAAGGGCAGCTGGTGGTGACCAGAACCCGGATCGGCGCCCGTATGCCCGTTGTGCTCTGACGCGCCGTACATATGCCTCGGATGCACTCGTGTGGGTGACAGGCGGCGCAACAGCTGTGACGTAGCGTTACGGGCATGATCGACCCGCCCGTGACCATGACCCTGCCGCCCAAGTGGGCGGCGCGGCTGCCCGAGCGGCCGGGCGCGGTGCGGTATCCGGTGCTCGTGGTGGTCTTCGTCTGCGCCGCCTGCGGTCTGGTGTACGAGCTCGAACTGGTCGCGCTCGCCTCCTACTTGATCGGCGACTCGGTCACCCAGGCGTCCGTCGTGCTGTCCGTCATGGTCTTCGCGATGGGCGTCGGCTCGCTGCTCGCCAAGCGGCTGCGCTGCCGTGCGGCGGTCGGCTTCGGGCTGGTCGAGGGCGGTCTGGCGCTGGTCGGCGGCTGTTCGGCGATGGTGCTCTACGCGGCCTTCGCCTGGCTGGGCGACTCCCAGTACGTGCTCGTGGCGTTCTCGCTGGCCATCGGGGTGCTCATCGGCGCGGAGATCCCGCTGCTGATGTCGCTCATCCAGCGGGCGGAGGCGCGCGGTGCCGTGCACCGGCGGGAGCAGCACGACCCGGCCGGCACGGTCGCCGACCTGTTCGCCGCGGACTACGTCGGCGCGCTCGTCGGCGGGCTCGCCTTCCCGTTCCTGCTGCTGCCCTGGCTCGGCCAGCTCACCGGCGCGCTGGTCACCGGCGCCGTCAACGCGGTGGCGGGCGGCGGGCTGGTGCTGTGGCTGTTCCGGCCCGAACTGACGTCCCGTTCGCGGCTGCTGCTCGTCGGTGCCAACCTCTCCGTGCTCGCCGTCCTCGCCACCGCGACCGTCCTCGTCGACGACTTCGAGCAGGCCGCTCGCCGGGCGGTGTACGGCGACAGCATCCGGGTCGCCGTCCACACCGAGCTCCAGGAGGTCGTCGTCACCGGCGAGCGCGGCGGCCCGCCCGACCTCTTCCTGGACGGCCGGCTGCGCGTCGACGGCCAGGACGAGTACCGGTACCACGAGGCCCTGGTGCACCCCGCGATGAACGGTCCGCACGCGCGCGTGCTGATCCTCGGCGGCGGCGACGGCCTCGCCGCCCGCGAGGTGCTGCGCTATCCCGACGTCCGCGAGGTCACCGTGGTCGAGCTCGACCCGGGCGTGGTCCGGCTCGCGAGCACCGCCCCCGACCTGACCGCGCTCAACGCCGACGCCTTCCGCGATCCGCGCGTCACCGTCGCCTACGGGGACGCCTTCAGCTGGCTCCGCGGCTCCCGCCCCGTGCAGGAACGGTACGACGTGGTGATCTCCGACCTCCCGGACCCCGGCATCACCCCGAGCGCCAAGCTCTACTCGGAGGAGTTCTACGGACTCGCGGCCGGCTCCCTCGCCGCCGACGGGCGGCTCGTCGTGCACGCCGGCTCGGCGGACGCCCGCCCCCGCACGTACTGGACGGTCGACGCGACCCTGCGCGCGGCGGGCTTCGCCACCCGCCCGTACGGCGCGGCGGGCCGGGCCTCCGGGCTCACGGCCGGACCCGACCGGGCGGCCCGCTCCTGGGGCACGGCGAAGTGGGGCTTCCTCCTGGCCGCTCCCGGCCCGCGGCCGCCCGCCCTGGCCCTGCCCACCGACGTCCCGCGGCTGCGCTCCCTCACCTCCGGCTCCCTGCTGGCGGCGGAGGACCACATCGAACGCACCCGCACGGAGGACGGCCTCCGCTCGTCGACCCTGGTGCACCCCCGCTACTGAGCGGCACGCGGGGACGGCGGGCCCCGTGGGCCACGGGTACGACGCCCTCCCCCCGCTCCGGCGCCGCCCGTGTGCAAACAGGCGACGGGCGGTCCCCGGCTGAGTAGGCTCGGCTTCCATGGAGCATGAGGTGTTCGTTCCGGTCCCGGCCGAGGTCCTGCGCGCCACGCTGGCGGACCCGGCCCGGGTGGCGCGCTGCGTCCCCGGGTTCCAGCAGGACGCCGACGGGGAGGAGGGCCCGCTCGCGGGTCGCCTGAAGGTCCGCGTCGGTGGCAACACCATCACGTACCGGGGCGCGCTGCGGATCGCCGAGCACGCCGGGCGTTTCGCCGTCGACGGCGAGGGCACCGAGGTCCGTGGCAAGGGCACGGCGACGCTCGCCCTCACCGTCGCGCTCACCCCCGTGGCCGAGGGCACCACGATCGGCTTCGCCGGCCGGGTGACGGCGGCCGGGCGGCTCGCCGACGCGGACGCCGAGGCCCGGGCGGCGGCCGGGGCCCGTCTCCTCGACCGGTTCGCGGAGGCGCTGGCCGCCGTCGCGGACGTGGAGGCCGAGATCGCGGCCGAGGCGGCGGACGCCGAGCTCGACGCGGTGGACCTGGACGGGGTCGACGACGGCGTGGAGGAGCCGGGCGGTGCCTCCGTCTTCGACACCCCGGTCCCGCCGCCGTCCCTGGACCCGCTCGCGGACGAGGAGTTCGCCGACCAGACCGGCGCCGGCCGCCCCGCGGAGGCGGCGCACGCCCGCCGCACCATGATCGGCCGGAGCGCGGAGGAGGTCGACCACGCCCCGCCGCGCGGCCGCTACGCCCCCGTTCCGGCCGCCGAGAACTCCAGCGCCGGCGCGACCCTGCGCTGGATCGCCCCCGCCGCCGCGCTCGCGCTGGCCTCCGCGGTCGTCGTGAGCCGCGCGCTGCGCCGCCGCCGCTGAGCGGGGCCCCGGCCTCGGGGCGCTCGTTCGGATCAGGGCCTAGGGTCGTCCCGTGACCAATCTGACGCGACTGACGGCCGGTGACGCCGAGTTGACCATCGACCCGGAGCACGGCTGCCGGATCGACAGCCTCCGGATCGGAGGCACCGAACTGCTGCTCCAGGGAGCCCGTTACGGCTGCTTCGTGATGGCGCCGTGGGCGGGCCGCACCGGGAACGGGCGTTTCCGCAACGGCGGCACCGTCCACCAGCTCCCGGTCAGCGAGCACGCGGCGCCGCACGCGATGCACGGCACCGTCCGTGACGTGCCGTGGAAGACGGCGTACGCGACGGACACGACGGCGGCGTTCACCACGGAGCTGGCCGCGCCCTGGCCGTACGCGGGCACGGTGACCCAGACCGTGGAGCTGACCGAGGACTCCCTCACGCTCCAGCTCGGTGTCGAGACGGCCGGGGACTCCTTCCCGGCGCAGGCCGGCTGGCACCCCTGGTTCCACCGCACCCTCGACGGCGACTCCCGCGAGGTGGAGATCGCCTTCCACCCCGGCTGGCAGGAGGAGCGCGGCGAGGACCACCTGCCCACCGGCCGCCGGATCGATCCGACGCCCCGCCCCTGGGACGACTGCTTCGGGATGCCGGACGGCGTCGACGTGACCCTCACCTGGCCGGAGCGGCTGGAGCTGAGGATCACCAGCAGGGCCGAGTGGGTCGTGATCTACGACGAGCCGGCCGACGCGGTCTGTGTCGAGCCGCAGTCCGGCCCCCCGAACGGCCTCAACACCCACCCGCGCCTGGTCACCCCCATCGACCCGCTGGAGGTCGCGACGACCTGGCACTGGCGCGGCCTGTGACCGGGCGGCTTTAAGCTCATGAGCATGACTGACGTACGCGCTGAGCTGCTCCAGCAGATCAAGGACAAGGCCGTGGTGCACGGCAAGGTGACCCTCTCCTCGGGTCTTGAGGCCGACTACTACGTCGATCTGCGCCGGATCACGCTCGACGGGGCGGCCGCGCCGCTCGTCGGCCAGGTCATGCTCGAACTGACCAAGGACCTGGAGTTCGACGCGGTCGGCGGACTGACCCTGGGCGCCGACCCGGTCGCGACCTCGATGCTGCACGCCTCCGCCGGGCGCGGCGAGCGCCTGGACGCCTTCGTGGTCCGCAAGGCCGCCAAGGCGCACGGCATGCAGCGCCAGGTCGAGGGCCCGGACATCAAGGGCCGCCGCGTTCTGATCGTCGAGGACACCTCGACCACCGGCGGCTCGCCGCTGACCGCCGTCGAGGCGGCGCGCGCGGCGGGCGCCGAGGTCGTGGCCGTCGCGACGATCGTCGACCGGGCCACCGGGGCCGGCGAGAAGATCAGCACGACCGCCGGGGTGCCCTACCTCTATGCGTACGCGCTCGACGAGCTCGGTCTGGCGTAACCGGAGCCATCGCTTCGAAGTCGTGACCTAGGTCCCGGTTCGGCAGTAAAACCGTCCTGACCTGGTGTTTTGTCGAAGGGCGGGGTGTTTCACGTGAAACACCCCGCCCTTCGTCGTGCCGGGCCTGTGGGAGCCCGCACAAGAGTCTGGAAGGATGGGGGCGACGATGACGTCGCCCCCCAGGTCAGGGACAGCAACGCACACACCCGCACATCACAAGGAGCGGACGAATGCCCATCGCAACCCCCGAGGTCTACAACGAGATGCTCGACCGGGCGAAGGCAGGCAAGTTCGCCTACCCGGCCATCAACGTCACCTCGTCCCAGACCCTCCACGCCGCCCTCCGCGGCTTCGCGGAGGCCGAGAGCGACGGCATCATCCAGATCTCGACCGGTGGCGCCGAGTTCCTGGGCGGCCAGTACAGCAAGGACATGGTCACGGGCGCCGTCGCCCTGGCCGAGTTCGCGCACATCGTCGCCGCGAAGTACGACATCACGGTCGCGCTGCACACCGACCACTGCCCGAAGGACAAGCTGGACGGCTACGTCCGCCCGCTGCTCGACATCTCCGCCGAGCGCGTGGCCCGTGGTGAGAACCCGCTCTTCCAGTCGCACATGTGGGACGGCTCCGCCGAGACCCTGGCCGACAACCTGGCCATCGGCCAGGAGCTGCTCGCCAAGGCCGCCGCCGCCAAGATCATCCTCGAGGTCGAGATCACCCCGACCGGTGGCGAGGAGGACGGCGTCAGCCACGAGATCAACGACGAGCTGTACACCTCCGTCGACGACGCCATCCGCACCGCCGAGGCCCTGGGCCTGGGCGAGAAGGGCCGCTACCTGCTGGCCGCCTCCTTCGGCAACGTCCACGGCGTCTACAAGCCGGGCAACGTCGTGCTCCGCCCCGAGCTGCTCAAGGACCTCCAGGCGGGTGTCTCCGAGAAGTTCGGCAAGGCCTCCCCGTTCGACTTCGTCTTCCACGGCGGCTCCGGCTCGACCGCCGAGGAGATCGCCACCGCCATCGAGAACGGCGTGGTGAAGATGAACCTCGACACCGACACCCAGTACGCCTTCACCCGTCCGGTCGTGGACCACATGTTCCGCAACTACGACGGTGTCCTGAAGGTCGACGGCGAGGTCGGCAAGAAGTCCACCTACGACCCGCGCACCTGGGGCAAGCTCGCCGAGGCGGGCATGGCCCAGCGCGTCGGCGAGGCCTGCGCCGCGCTGCGCTCGGCCGGCCAGAAGCTGAAGTAGGCGGCTGCGTCAGCCTCTGAGACAAGCGGCTGAGGCAGCGCACTTGTACGGGAGGGCCCGGCGCCACGAGAGTGGTGCCGGGCCCGCCGTCGTGTCCGGCTACCTGGAGGATCACCCGTGGTGTTCGACTTCGACCGTGAGACCGACCGGCGCGGGACCTGGTCGGTCCAGTGGGACGGCATAGCCGACCGCTTCGGCGTCCCCGACCTGCTGCCGTTCACCATCTCGGACATGGACTTCGCCTCCCCGCCGGCCGTCCTCGACGCGCTCCGCGAGCGGATCGACCACGGGGTGTTCGGCTACACCGACTGGCGGCTCGGCGAGTTCCGGGAGGCCGTACGCGACTGGTACGGCCGCCGGTACGCCACGACGGTCGACCCCGAGGCGATGGTCTACGCCCCGTCGGTGCTCAACCAGCTCTCCCAGCTGCTCCGGATGTGGACCGAACCCGGCGACGGCGTCGTCGTCCACACCCCCACCTACGACGGCTTCCGCAAGGCGGTCACCGGCCTCGGCCGCGAGCTGCGCGGCGTTCCCGTCGGCGACCTCGACGCCCTCGAACGCGAGCTGGCCCGGCCCGACAGCCGGATGCTGCTGCTCTGCTCCCCGCACAACCCGACCGGCCGGGTGTGGCGCGCGGACGAGCTGAAGGAGTTCGCCCGGCTCGCCGAGCGGCACGGCGCGGCCGTCGTCAGCGACGAGATCCACGCCGACCTGACGGGCGAGGGCCACCGGCACGTGCCGTGGGCGGCGATCGCCGAGCCCGGACGCGGACGGCGCTGGGCGCTGATCACCTCCGGCACCAAGGCCTTCAACTTCCCCGCCCTCTCCGGCTCGTACGGCTTCCTCGGCGACCCCGACGAGCGGGTCGCGTTCGTCCGCCGCATGGAGACCGGCGAGGGCCTGGCCTCCCCGGCGGTGCTCTCGCTCACCGCCCACATCGCCGCCTACCGGCACGGCGCGCCCTGGCTGGACGCGCTGCGCGGCTATGTCGCCGGCACGATGGCCCTGGTCGAGGAGCGGCTGACGGCCGGCCTCCCGGACGTGGATTGGGCCCCGCCGGAGGCCGGCTACCTCGCCTGGATCGACCTGCGGCCCCTGGGCATCGACGAGACCGCCCTCCAGGAGGAGCTGGTGACGGCCGAGCGGGTCGCGATCATGCCCGGCGGGACCTACGGCACCCCCGGCTTCGTCCGCCTCAACGTCGGCTGTCCCCGGGCCAAGGCCGAGCGGGGCGTCGACGCGCTGGTGCGCGCGGCGGCGCGGCTGCGAAGTTGATGCCTCAACGGATACCCGGAGGCGGACCGTCCGAGGCGTGATCTAGGCTGCGTCCACCGCGCTTCGAACTGTGAAGCGCGCGGGATCATGTGGGGGGTCACACCATCGTGCGCAAGCGCACTCTCTCGGCCGCGACGGCGCTCGCGGTCCTTTTCAGCTCCGCGGCGCTGGTCGCGGGCACGGCGGGCACGGCGTCCGCCGACGGCAGCGTGAACCTGCCGCTGTCGTCCGTGGGCGACCTCGTCGTGGACGGCGTCCACCAGAAGGTCTTCGTCAGCGACCCGGCCGGCGGCAAGGTGCTCGTCACCGACTACGCGGGCACGGTCCTGGCGACCCTGTCCGACCTGCCGGGCGTCGCCGGCCTGGAGATCTCCGCCGACTCGTCGCGGGTCTACGCGGCCGTGGCCGGCAAGGGCGAGATCGCGTCCATCAGCACCGAGACGCCGACCGAGGCGGTCTCCTACGACCTCGGCGACGCCGAGAACCCGGCGGACCTGGCGATCGCCGGCGGCAAGATCTGGTTCGGCTACGGCAAGGCCAACGCCGGCAACATCGGTTCGCTGGACCTCTCCGGCGACGCGCCCGTGGTGGCGCTCGCCCAGGCGGCCGGCGGGAACTTCTACACGGCGCCCCTGCTCGGGGCGGACCCGGCCGCGCCGAGTCTGCTCGCCGTGGGCATCCCCGGGCTGAGCCCGGCCACCGGCATCCTCTACGACGTCTCGTCGGGCACGGCCACGGAGAAGGCCCGCCGGTTCGACATCGGCAGCACACTGCGCGAACTCGACATCACGCCCGACGGCAAGCAGGTCGTCGTGTCGAGCGCGGCTCCGTACTACCACCAGGCGTTCTCCACCACGGACCTGTCCGAGGCGACGCGCTACGCCACCACGTCGTACCCGAACGCCGTGGCCATCGCGTCCGACGGCACGATCGCGGCCGGCACCAGCTCGTGGTACGAGAAGGACGTCTACGTCTTCAAGCCGGGCGGCACGACGGTCGTCCACGACTTCGAGACCGGCCCGAACCTCGCCCCCGGCGCGCTCGCCTGGGCGCCCGACAACAGCAAGCTGTTCGCGGTGTCCGAGAGCTCCAACGGCTCGGCCCGACTGAACATCTTCGACGACCCGACCAAGGCCGGGGCGACGGTCGCCGTCAGCGCCCCGGGCTCGGCGTTCGTGCTCAAGCCGCTCACCGTCACCGGCACGGTCACGTCCCCGGTGGCGCTGCCCGCCGACACGCCCGTCACCGTGACCCGCTTCGACCCCGAGAACCCGCAGGGCAAGGACCTCGGCACCCGGACGCTCGACGCGAACGGCGCCTTCTCGTTCGAGGACACGCCGACCGCCGCCGGCAACGTCACGTACAAGGTGGCGTACGCGGGCGACGCCGAGCACGCGGCCGCCACCGGGACCGCGGCGGTCTACGTCATGCTGGCCGGGACGAGCGTCACCGTGAACGCCCCGGCGTCCGCGGCGCTGCTCAAGCCGCTCACCGTGACCGGCACCGCCACGTCCAGCGAGGCGCTGCCCGCGGGCACGCCCGTCGCCGTGACCCGCTTCGACGTCGAGAACCCGCAGGGCAAGTCGCTCGGCACCAAGACGCTCGGCGCGAACGGCGCCTTCTCCTTCGGGGACACGCCGACCGCCGCCGGCAACGTCACGTACCAGGTGACGTACGCGGGTGACGCCGGGCACGCGGCCTCCACCGGGACCGCGCTGGTCAAGGTCGCGGCGCTGAAGCCCGTCCTGACGCTGGACCGCAACGGCACGCTGGTGAACTACGGCACCACCGTCACCTACACGGCCACCCTCGGTCCGACGTACAAGAACCGCGTCGTCGAGATCTGGGCCGACCCGTGGGGCCCGGAGCCCAAGCGGCTGCTCAAGCGCGGCACGGTCAACTCGGCCGGCAAGCTGTCCGCGTCGATGTGGATGAGCCGTGACACCACGGTCACCGCCGTCTTCCCGGGCGACGCCCGCTACTCCTGGGCGCAGGCCAAGTCCGGCGTCTACACCAAGGCCGGTGTCTCGACCTCGCTGTCGCGGCACTACAAGTGGACCAGCATCGGCGGCACCTGGTACCAGACGTACCACCAGACCGCGGACCCGCTGTTCACCACCTGGCACAACGCCTACCCGAACCGCAGCACGCAGCTGGACGTCCAGTTCTGGTACGCGGGCGCCTGGCGGGACCTCGGGGCGGAGTACTTCGAGCTCGACCGGTACGGCAAGTCCTACGTGTCCTTCGACGGCGACGACCTGGCCGGCTACCGCTTCCGGATGCGTTCGGCGTACATCGACGGCGCCTCCGGCGACAACGTGAACGCCACCGTCTACGGCCCGTGGAAGTACTTCAACTTCACGCGCTGACGGCTCCGAGCGGTCGCTTTCACAGAGGCCCCGTCCACCGGTTCCGGTGGGCGGGGCCCCTCCGTTCGCGGGACGATGCTGGCATGGACATCCGGCTCGCCTCGGGGACGGGGCGGTGGATCGTGTTCACCACCGTTCTCGCCTCGGGAATGGCGCTGCTCGATTCCACCGTCGTGAACATCGCCCTGCCCCACATCGGCGAGGACCTGGGCGCCGATCTGGCCGCCCTGCAGTGGACCGTCAACGCCTACATGCTCACGCTGGCGGGCCTGATCCTGCTCGGCGGTTCGCTCGGCGACCGGTACGGTCGGCGCCGGGTGTTCGTGACCGGGGTGGTGTGGTTCGCGGCCGCCTCGCTGCTGTGCGGGCTCGCGCCGAACGCCGGTGTGCTGATCGCCGCCCGGGCCTTCCAGGGCGTCGGCGGGGCGCTGCTCACGCCCGGCTCGCTGGCGCTGATCCAGGCGAGCTTCCACGAGGACGACCGGGCCCGGGCGGTCGGGCTGTGGTCCGGCTTCGGCGGGGTGGGGGCGGCGATCGGGCCGTTCGTCGGCGGCTGGCTGGTGGACGGCCCCGGCTGGCGCTGGGTGTTCCTGCTGAACGTGCCGCTCGCGCTGGTCTGCGTGCCCGTCGCGCTGCGGCACGTGCCGGAGTCCCGCGACCAGACCGCGCACGGCCGTTTCGACGTGCTCGGCGCGGCCCTCGGGGCCGTCGCGCTCGGCCTGGTGACGTACGCGCTGATCGACGAGGCGTGGTGGGCGGGGGCGGCCGGGCTCGTGGTGGGGGTCTGGTTCGTCCTGGTGGAGCGGCGGCGCGGCGAGGACGCGATGGTGCCGCCGTCGATCTTCGGCTCCCGGACCTTCACCGCGGTGAACCTGGTGACCCTCTGCGTGTACGCGGGGTTCAGCGGCTTCTTCTTCCTGGCCGCGCTGCAGCTCCAGGTGGTGTCCGGCTACTCGGCGCTCGCCGCCGGCACGGCGCTGCTGCCGACGACCGTCCTGATGCTGCTGCTCTCCGCGAAGTCCGGCGAGCTCGGCGAGAAGACCGGGCCGCGGCTGCCGCTCACCGTGGGGCCGCTGCTGTGCGCGGCGGGGATGCTCCTGATGCTGCGGGTGGGGGAGGACGCGGACTACCTGACGGACGTGCTGCCCGCGATGCTCGTGCTCGGACTCGGCATGACGACCCTGGTGGCCCCGCTCACGGCGACCGTGCTGGCCTCGGTGGACGTGGCCCGGGCGGGCCTGGCCAGCGGCATCAACAACGCCGCGGCCCGGGCGGCCGGCCTGGTCGCGGTGGCCGCGCTGCCGCTGCTCGCGGGCATGAGCCCGGAGGCGTACCGCTCGGCGGAGGAGTTCGGCGACACGTTCCGGCGGGCGATGCCGATCCTCGCCGGGGTCCTGGTGGCCGGCGCGATCCTGGCCTGGGCCACCCTGCGCACCCCGGCGGAGGCGGCCTGCCACCCGGGCTGCAAGGTGCACTGCGGGGTGACGGCCCCGCCCCTGGAGCCGGGCGAGCCGGGGCAGGGCGCCGCCGCACCGCCGAGGGAGAGCTGAGGCAGACTGGGCCTCATGGCACTCCACGAGAACCTGCTGGGGGGACCGCCCCCCACCCACCTGCCCGACGACCCGGAGCCGCGTGAGCTCCTGGCGTCCGGCGCCGCGCCGGCCGACGTCGCGGCGAAGTACCCGACCTCCTCGCTCGCCTGGGCCCAGCTCGCGGACGACGCGTACGAGGGCGGCCGGGTGATCGAGTCGTACGCCTACGCCCGTACCGGCTACCACCGGGGCCTCGACGCCCTGCGCCGCAACGGTTGGAAGGGCCACGGGCCGGTCCCGTGGGAGCACGAGCCGAACCGCGGCTTCCTGCGGGCGCTGCACGCGCTGGCGCGGGCGGCCGGCGAGATCGGCGAGAAGGACGAGTACGAGCGCTGCACGACCTTCCTGCGCGACTCGTCGGAGACGGCCGCCGACACCCTCGGCTGACCTGCCCGGACACCCGGATCGTCCCCGCCCCGGGGCGGGGACGATCCGGACAGGGCCTCCCGTGGCGTTCGAGCGCGTTCGAAAGGGTCGGTACGATCCTTCGGACCGCATGCAGGGGGGAACTGTCTTGGGGAAGCGTGCCGCGACGGGCAGTCGCAGACGAAACAGGAGAAAACGGTCCTCGAAGGGGCGGCTGCTCCTTCCCGTGCTCGCCCTGGCGCTCGCCTCGCTGGGCTGCGGGGCCGCGCTGGCGCACTTCCGGGGCGGGGACGACGGGCGGGACACCGCCGCCGGCCCGCCGCGGCCGACGGCCACCACCGGGTCCCCGGCCCCGGCTCCGGCGCCGCCGAGCCCGAAGCCCACGCCCTCCCCGAAGCCCAAGCCGAAACCGAAGCCCACGCCGAAGCGGACCGCGGTGCCGCAGGCCGGCGCCGGGAGCTTCACGACCGCCCAGGCCACCGGCCAGGCCGTCGGCAACGGGGGCGAGCTGCGCCGCTACCGCGTGCAGGTCGAGGACGGCATCGAGCTCTCCGCCCGTGAGGCCGCCACCGAGATCGAGCGGATCCTGGCGCACCCGCGCGGCTGGGCCGCGCACGGCCGCGGGCGCTTCCAGCTGGTGACCGAGAACGCCGACTTCGTCATCCGGATCGCGACCCCCGACACGGCCGACAGACTCTGCGCCGCCAACGGGATGAACACCCACGGCGAGCTGAACTGCGAGACCACCTCCGGCGTGGTGGTCAACCTCAAGCGCTGGATGCTCGGCTCCCCCACCTTCGCGGGCCCCGCCCACGAGTACCGGCATCTGATCATCAACCACGAGGTCGGGCACGAGATCGGCATCCGGCAGCACATGGGCTGTCCGGGCCCCGGCCGGCTCGCGCCCGTCATGATGCAGCAGATCAAGGGCTTGAACGGTTGCCGTTCGAACGCTTATCCGTATGACGAAGAAGGGATCTACATCACCGGGCCGATCGTGTCATGATGCGCTTGGAAGGCCGCGCGACGAAGCAGGCCTCCCGAGGGGACCGGGGCTCCCGTGCCGGAACGGCCGAGAGGAGCGGACCGCTACCCGGAAGTTCGTATCAGGAGACAGAAATGTCAGCCTCCCCAGGTTCTCCCGATGCCTCCGGAGCCGGTGCGGTCGCCGAAGACGCGCCGAACCTCGACTTCGCGGGCACCACGCCGTACGAGGACTACGTCCAGGCGGACGTCCTCACCCACCTCCAGCACCTGCGCTCGGACGACCCCGGCGAGATGGTCTTCCTCGTCACCACCCAGGTCATGGAACTGTGGTTCACGGTGATCGTCCACGAGTGGGAGACCGCCGGCCGCGCCCTGCGCGCCGACGACCTGCCCGTCGCCATGGACGCCCTCAAGCGCTCCGTCCGCGAGCTGGAGGCCCTCAACCACTCCTGGCGCCCGCTCGCCCAGCTCACCCCCGCCCAGTTCAACTCCTACCGCGGCGCCCTCGGCGAGGGCTCCGGCTTCCAGTCGGCGATGTACCGGCGCATGGAGTTCCTGCTCGGCGAGAAGTCGGCGTCCATGCTGGTGCCGCACCGCGGCGCCCCCCGCGTCCACGCCGAGCTGGAGAAGGCCCTCCAGGAGCCCAGCCTCTACGACGAGACGCTGCGACTGCTCGCCCGGCGCGGGCTGCCCGTCCCGGCCGAGGTCCTCGACCGTGACCGGGCGCTGCGCTACGAGCCCTCCGCCGAGGTCGAGCGGATCTGGGCCGGGATCTACGCCGACCCCGACCAGAACGCCGAACTCGTGCGCCTCGGCGAGGCCTTGAGCGACGTCGCCGAACTGGTCTGGCGCTGGCGCAACGACCACCTGGTGGCCACCCGGCGTGCCATGGGCGCCAAGACCGGCACCGGCGGCTCGGCGGGCGTGGCCTGGCTGGAGAAGCGCGCGCAGAAGAACGTGTTCCCCGAGCTGTGGACGGCGCGCAGCCATGTCTGAGTCCTTCGAGGAGCGCGCCAGGGCGCTCGACACCGCCGACGAGCTCGGCAAACACCGCGAGAAGTTCGCCCTCGACTCCACCGTCTACCTCGACGGCAACTCGCTGGGCGCGCTGCCCGCGCACGTCCCCGCGCGCATGGCCGACGTCATCGCCCGCGAGTGGGGCGAGCTGCGCATCCGCTCCTGGGACGAGTCCGGCTGGTGGACCGCGCCCGAGCGGATCGGCGACCGGATCGCCCCGCTCGTCGGGGCGGCCGAGGGCCAGATCGTGGTCGGCGACTCGACGAGCGTGAACGTCTTCAAGGCGGTCGTCGCGGGCGCCCGGCTCGCCGCCGAGGGCCGTGACGAGATCCTCGTCGACGCGACGACCTTTCCCACGGACGGGTACATCGCCGAGTCCGCGGCGCGCCTGACCGGTCACCGGATCGTGCCGCTCGACCCCGCCGACATCCCCGGCGCGGCCGGCGACCGCACCGCCCTCGCCCTGGTCAACCACGTCGACTACCGCACCGGCCGGCTCCAGGACCTGCCCGGCATCACCGCCGCGCTCCACGCGGCGGGCGCGCTCGCCGTCTGGGACCTGTGCCACAGCGCGGGCGCGCTGCCGGTCGGCCTGGACGCGCACGGCGTCGACCTGGCGGTCGGCTGCACGTACAAGTACCTCAACGGCGGCCCCGGCGCGCCCGCGTACCTGTACGTCGCCGAGCGGCACCAGGGCCGCTTCGACTCGCCGCTGCCGGGCTGGAACTCGCACGCCGACCCCTTCGGGATGACCCCGGGCTACCGGGCCGCCGAGGGCGCGCTGCGCGGCCGGGTCGGCACCCCCGACATCCTGTCGATGTCCGCCCTGGAGGCGGCCCTCGACGTGTGGGACGGGGTGCGGATCGAGGACGTACGGGCCAAGTCCCTCGCGCTCACGGACTTCTTCCTGGAGTGCGTGCGGGCCTACGCCCCCGAGGGCCGGGTGGTCTCCGTGACCCCCGAGGAGCACACCGCCCGCGGCAGCCAGGTGGCGCTGCGCTGCGCCGAGGCGCCCGCGGTCATGGCGGAGCTGATCCGCCGGGGCGTGGTGGGCGATCTGCGCCGCCCGGACGTCCTGCGGTTCGGCTTCACGCCGCTGTACGTGGGCTTCGCGGACGCGGAGCGGGCGGCGCGGGTGCTCGCCGAGGTCCTCCGCGACATCCCGGCGGAGGCCCCCGTGGCCGCCTCGTCCGCACCGGTGGTCATGCCTCCGGCATAGGTCGGATGATCGCCTGGTCTGTGGGGGCCGTACTCCTGATACGGTCCCCGCAGGTCAGGCCAATCGGCCCTGTCTGAGGAGAGGTTGGAAGCAGCATGCCGGACCCCGCCGCGCGCGATGCCGCCGAAGAAGCATCGGCCTTCTCGCACCCGGCCGTCGCCCCGGACGCCTCCGCCGCGTACGGCGCGCACCCCGACCAGGTGGTCGACTTCTACGCCCCGCGCGACGGACGGCAGAGCGCGCCCCTGGTCGTCGCCCTGCACGGCGGCGCCTGGCGGGCCCCGTACGACCGGCAGCATCTGACTCCTTTCGTGGACTTCCTCGCCCGGCGCGGTTTCGCCGTGGCGAACGTCGAGTACCGGCGCGGCAGCGACATCCCGCGGCAGGGCGGGGCGGCCCCGGTGGCCGGCCGCTGGCCGGAGACCTTCGACGACGTGGCGGCGGCGCTGGACGCCGTGCAGGACCTGGCGGCGCGGCACCTGCCGCAGGCCGACCCGCGCCGGACCGTCCTGACCGGCCACTCCGCGGGCGGGCACCTGGCCCTGTGGGCCGCCGCCCGGCACGTCCTGCCGGCCGGCTCGCCCTGGCGTCTGTCCGCCGCCCCCGCCCTGCGCGGAGTCGTGGCGCTCGCCCCGATCGCCCACTTCGAGCGGTCGGTGGAGCTGGGCGTGTGCGGCGGGGCCGTCACCGAACTCCTGGGCGGAGACGCCCACTTCGAGGCCCGCGCGGCCCACGCGGACCCGGCCCTGCTGCTCCCGACCGGTATCGCCACGACCGTCGTCCAGGGCCGTACCGACGTCGTCGTCCCGGCCGCCGTCGCCGACGCCTACGTGGACGCGGCGGCCAAGGCGGGCGAGACCGTCGGCTTCACCCTGCTGGAGGACGTGGGCCACTTCCCCCTCATCGACCCGGCGGCGGACGCGTGCGCGGTGGTCGCGGAGGAGATCGCCCAGCTCGCCTGGTGACGGGCGGGGGAGCCGCGTAGTCCTCAAGGGGGACCCGCCGGGATCCGTACGCAGCGGGACGACCGCCGGCGCCGCCGCCCGTACGGTGGTCCGCGTGACTTCGACGCGGACCACCGAACCCGACCCGAGCCGCAGCCCCGAGCTCCGCCTGACGCTGAAGGCGCTCGGCGGTCTGCGAGCCGATCTCTTCGACGACGCCTTCGCCTACCGGCCGCTGCCACGGATGGACACCTCGCGCGGCCCGCTCCGGTTCCTGCCGGAGCGGATACGCGACGAGCTCGGCGTGCTGCCGCACCTCGTCGTCGGCTTCACGGCGGTGATCGTCTTCTTCCTCGGCTTCGAGCGGGCCCGGGACTCCATCGGCCCGGTCGTGTTCGTGTACGCCGTCGTGCCGGCCGTGACCGTGCTGGTCACCCTGTTCCGCCCGGTGCTGGCGTTCTGGGCCTCGCTCGCCGCCACCCCGGTCATCGCCTACCTGGGCAGCTACGAGGACGGCTGGCCGTGGGCGCCGAACTCGTTCGCCGCGCAGCTCGTCGTCCTCGTCGTCGTCGCCCTGCGCACCCGGCCGCGCACCGCGGGCTGGATGTGGCTGGTCACCGCCGGGTACGCGGTCTTCGTCTCGCTCTTCCTCAACGGCCCGAGCTTCGACAACGACGCCGTGCCGCTGCTCTTCACCTCCGGCGTCTGCCTGCTGCTCGTCACGACCTCCCAGGTCCGCCGCCAGGCCGCCCGCGAGGTCACCGCCCAGCAGTCCGTGACCGCCGTCGAGCGGTCGAAGCGGACGCTCCTGGAGGAGCGCACGACGATCGCCCGTGAGCTGCACGACGTCGTCGCCCACCACATGTCGGTGGTCGCCATCCAGGCCGAGGCCGCCCCGTACCGGGTGGAGAACCCGCCGCCGGAGCTGGAGCAGGCCTTCGTCACCATCCGCGAGAACGCCGTCGCCGCCCTCACCGAGCTGCGCCGCATCCTCGGCGTCGTACGGGCCGAGGACTACGAGGCGCCGGACGCCCCGCAGCCGACCCTGGCCGACCTGGACGGCCTGGTCGCCAACGTGCGCGAGGCCGGGCTGGAGGTGGAGATCACGGTGACGGGCGCGGTGCGCGAACTGCCGCAGGGCGTGGAGCTGTCCGCGTACCGGATCGTGCAGGAGGCCCTGTCGAACGTGCTGCGGCACGCGCCGGGCGCCGCCGCCCGCGTCGAGGTGAGCCACGTCCTGGGCGGCCTCGGCCTGCGCATCGTGAACGGGGCCGCGCGGGGCCTGGTGAAGCCCTCGCCCGGCGCCGGCCACGGCATCACCGGAATGCGCGAGCGGGTCGCCATGCTCGGCGGCGAGATGACCGCCGAGGCCACCGCCGACGGCGGCTACGAGGTGGCCGTCTTCGTTCCCGTCGCCGCCGGCCGTGAGGAGCCCCAGCCGTGATCCGCGTACTGATCGTCGACGACCAGATGATGGTCCGCGAGGGCTTCTCGGTGCTCCTCGGCGCCATGCCGGACATCGAGGTCGTCGGCGAGGCGGTCAACGGCCGGGAGGCCGTCGCGCAGGTCGCCGCGCTCCGGCCGGACGTGGTCCTCATGGACATCCGCATGCCGGAGCTGAACGGCATCGACGCGACCCGCGAGATCGTCGCGGCGAACGCCGACGCCAAGGTGCTCGTGCTGACCACCTTCGACCTGGACGAGTACGTGTACCAGGCGCTGCGCGCCGGGGCCTCCGGCTTCCTGCTCAAGGACGCCTCGGCCCGGCAGCTGGCGGAGGGCGTCCGGGTGGTCGCGGCGGGCGAGGCGCTGCTCGCGCCGACCGTCACCAAGCGGCTGATCACCGAGTTCGCCCGGTCGGCCGCGAGCTCGCCGCGGCCGTCGGCGACCGCGCAGGTCGGGGAGCTGACCGAGCGCGAGACGGAGGTCCTCGTCCTCATCGCGCAGGGCCTGTCGAACGCCGAGATCGCCGACCACCTCGTCGTCGCCGAGTCCACGATCAAGACGCATGTGAGCCGGATCCTGGTGAAGCTGGGCCTGCGGGACCGGACACAGGCGGCGGTCTTCGCGTACGAGGCGCGCCTGGTGGAGGTCGGCCGGTAGCGTCCGGGCATGGACGCAGCCGACTCCGTAGACGCCGCTTTCGACCCCTGGTCGCCCGGGTTCGTCGCCGACCCGTATCCCGCGTACGAACGCCTGCGCGCCGCCGGTCGCGCCCACTGGTACGCGCCCACCCGCCAGTGGCTGATCCCGCACCACGAGGACGTGTCGGCGCTGCTGCGGGACCGGCGCCTGGGCCGTACCTACACGCACCGCTTCAGCCACGAGGAGTTCGGGCGGGAGGCGCCGGACGCCGCCCACGAGCCCTTCCACACCCTCAACGACCACGGTCTGCTCGATCTGGAGGGCGCCGACCACGCCCGGATCCGGCGTCTGGTGTCGAAGGCGTTCACGCCGCGGACGGTGGAGAACCTGGCGCCGACGGTGCGACGGCTCGCGGCGGAGCTGGTCGGGGGGCTGGTCGCGAACGGCGGCGGCGATCTGCTCGCCACGGTCGCCGAACCGCTTCCCGTCGCGGTGATCGCCGAGATGCTGGGCGTCCCGGAGGACGCGGAGGAGCGGGGCCGGCTGCGGCCGTGGTCGGCGGACATCTGCGGGATGTTCGAGCTGAACCCGTCGGAGGAGACGGCCCGCCGCGCGGTCCGGGCGTCGATCGAATTCTCCGACTACCTCAGGGAGTTGATGGCCCGTCGGCGGAAGGATCCGGGGGACGATCTGATCTCGGGGCTGCTGGGCGTGGCGGAGCTGACCGAGCAGGAGACGATCTCCACCTGTGTGCTGCTGCTCAACGCCGGGCACGAGGCGACCGTGAACACCACGGTCAACGGCTGGTGGACACTGTTCCGGCACGGGGTCCGGCCGGATCCCGATCCGGAGAAGTTGTCCACAGCTGTGGAAGAACTTCTGCGCTACGACACCCCGCTCCAGATGTTCGAGCGCTGGGTCCTCGACGACATCGAGCTCGGCGACGTCGTCATCCCGCGCGGCGCCGAGGTCGCCCTGCTCTTCGGCTCCGCCAACCGGGACCCCGCCCGCTTCGGCCCCACCGCCGACGCCCTCGACCTCGAACGGGCCGACAACCCGCACGTCACCTTCGGCGCCGGCATCCACTACTGCCTCGGCGCCCCGCTCGCCCGCCTCGAACTCGGCGCCGTCTTCGCCGAGTTGCTCCGCCAGGCCCCCGGACTCCGGCTCGTCGCCGAGCCGGAGTGGAAGCCGGGGTACGTGATCCGGGGCCTGCGGGAGCTGCTGGTGGAGGTGTGAGGCCGGGGCTCAGCTCAGCATGTCGCGGCGGCGCAGCCCGGCCAGACCGGCCGTGACCAGGGCGGCGGCGAGGGCCGTGAGGACGAGGACCGGGGTCCAGGCCATCTCCTGGCCGGGGAGCTTGGGCAGGTGCCCGAAGGGCGAGAGGTCCAGGACCGCCTGCGGCAGGTCGAGCGCCGGACCGATCCAGCCGAGGGCCAGGCACACCCCCGCCACGCCCCAGGCGCCCACGGCCGCCTTCGGGAAAGCGCCCCACAGCAGGACCGCGAGGCCCGCGAGGGTCCACACCGCGGGCAGCTGGGCGAGCGAGGCGCCCAGGACCGGTCCGAGGTCCTTGCCGTACGAGACGTAGAGGCCGAAGCCGCTGAGCAGCATGATCAGCGCCGAGCCGGCGAACGCGACCAGCAGGTGCCCGGCCGCCCAGCGGAGCCGGCCGACGGGGGCGGCCAGGAGGGGTTCGGCGCGCTGCGAGGTCTCCTCGCCGTGCAGGCGGAGCACCGAGCCGACCGCGAACAGGGCGGCGACCATGCCGAAGAGGCCGACCATGGTGGCGAGGAAGGCGTCGGTGAGGGCGCCCCGGCCGCCCATCCGCTCGAAGATCTGCCGGGCCTGCTCGTTGTCGCCGACGATGTCGGCCGCGCCCTCGACCATCCCGCCGAAGACGAGCCCGCCGAGCAGGAAGCCCAGCGACCAGCCGAGCAGGGTGCCCCGCTGGAGCCGCAGGGCGAGGGCGCCCGCGGTCGCGAGCCGGCCGGTGGCCGGGCCGGGCCGGGTGGGCAGGAAGCTCATGCCGACGTCCCGGCGGGCGGTGAGGACGTACGCGGCACCCGTCTGCGCCGCGACCGCGGCGGCCGGCAGGAGCAGCACCCACCAGCGCTCGCCGGCGAAGGCGCGGACGTTCTCGGCCCAGCCGACGGGGGAGAGCCAGGTGAGGACGCTGCCGCCGTCCGCCGTTCCGGCGTCGCCGGCCGCCCGGAGGGTGAAGGCCAGGCCGAGGAGGCCGGCCGTCAGGCCCTTCGCGAGCCGGGCGCTCTCGGTGAGCTGGGCGACGATCGCGGCCAGGGTCGCGAAGACCATGCCGGTGCCGCCGATCGCGAGGCCGAGCGCGAGCGCCCCGGCCGCGCCCTGTCCGGCGAGACCGGCGGTGACGATCAGGGCGACGAGGGTGTTGGCGGTGAGCGCGGCGAGGAGGGCGGCGGTCAGCGGGGCCCGGCGGCCCACCGCTCCGGCGGACAGAATCTCCTGACGGCCCGTCTCCTCCTCCTCGCGGGTGTGCCGGACCACGATGATCAGGCTCATGACGGCGGCGAGGACGGCGGCGAAGGTGCCGAACCGCCAGGCGACGAGGCCGCCCAGGGAGTCGTCGAAGACCGGGCCGTAGAGCGAGCGCATCGAGCTGTTGGCGGTCATGGAGGCGGCGAGCTCGGCGCGTTGGGCGGCCGTGCCGTAGAGGCCCTCCAGGGAGCCGGCGCCACTGGCGACCATGCCGCCGGTGACCAGGGCCCAGACCGGCAGCATCAGCCGGTCGCGGCGCAGGGCGAGCCGGGTGAGGGAGCCGGTCCCGGTCAGGCTGACCGTACTCATCGGGCGTTCGCCTCCTCGTCCGCGTAGTGGCGGAGGAAGAGCTCCTCCAGGGTGGGCGGGGTGCTGGTGAGGCTGCGGACGCCGGTCTCGGTGAGCGAGCGGAGGACCGCGTCGAGCTTGTCGGTGTCGACCTGGAGCCGCACCCGCCGGCCGGTCACCTCCAGGTCGTGGACGCCGGGCAGCCGGGCGAGTCCGTTGGGCGGGCCGGCGAGTTCGGCGGCGACGCTGGTGCGGGTGAGGTGGCGCAGTTCGGCGAGCGAACCGGACTCGACCGTACGGCCCTTGCGGATGATGCTGACCCGGTCGCAGAGGGTCTCGACCTCGCTGAGGATGTGGCTGGACAGCAGCACGGTGGTGCCGCGGTCGCGGGCCTCCTCGACGCAGTCCTGAAAGACCTCCTCCATCAGCGGGTCGAGACCGCTGGTCGGCTCGTCGAGGACGAGCAGGTCGACGTCGGAGGCGAAGGCGGCGACGAGGGCGACCTTCTGCCGGTTGCCCTTGGAGTAGGTCCGGCCCTTCTTGGTGGGGTCGAGCTCGAAGCGCTCGATCAGCCGGGCGCGGCGGGCGGTGTCGAGTCCGCCGCGCAGGCGCCCGTAGAGGTCGATGACCTCGCCGCCGGAGAGGTTGCGCCACAGGGTGACGTCGCCGGGGACGTAGGCGATCCGCCGGTGCAGTGCGACGGCGTCGGTCCAGGGGTCCCGGCCGAGCAGCCGGGCGGCGCCGGAGTCGGCGCGCAGGAGTCCGAGGAGGACCCGGATGGTGGTGGACTTCCCGGCGCCGTTGGGACCGAGGAAGCCGTGGACCTCGCCCGCCTCGACGGCGAGGTCGAGGTCGTCCAGCGCCTGGGTGCGGCCGAACGCCTTGCGGAGCCCGGCGATGCTGATTGCCTTCGTCATGCTTCAGAACGTACGCTACTTTCACAAAGTTGTGAACCTGAGGAAGTTGAGGAAATTAAGGAAGCGTATAAAGTCGAGGGATGAGCGAGATGACGACGACCGGTGAGGACAGGGGCGGCGACGCCGCGGACGAGGCGGTCTCCCGTTTCGTGGAGCGCTTCGCCGCCGAGATGACCGCGGCGGGCATGCAGCGCATGGCGAGCCGCGTCTTCGCGGCGCTGCTCGCCTCGGAGACGGCCTCCATGACCTCGGCCGAACTCGCCGAACAGCTGCGGATCAGCCCCGCCGCCGTCTCGGGCGCGATCCGCTACCTCACCCAGGTCGGCATGGTCAGCCGGGAGCGCGACCCCGGCACCCGCCGCGAGCGCTACGTGCTCCACAACGAGCTCTGGTACGAGACCTTCACCCGCCGCGACCAGGTCCTCACCCGCTGGGAGAAGGTGCTCAACGACGGCACCGAACTCCTCGGCGCCGACACCCCCGGCGGCCGCCGCACCGCCGAGACGGCCGAGTTCTTCGCCTTCCTGCACGGCGAGATGGCCGGGATCATGGACCGCTGGCGGACCCGCAAGGCGGCCCGGGACGACGACAGGGCCTAGGAGGCCTGGGCGCGCGCCGCGACCCCGCCGTCGGCCTTCCGGCGGCGCCGCCGCAGCTCGTCCGCGCCGCCGGCGAGCCCGACGAACAGCGTGACCCCGCCGAGCACCTCCAGCGCCCGGGTCTCGACGAAGACGCGCGTGCCCTCCCCGTCGGCGTTGTAGAGGTCGCCCTGCCACGGCCCGTACGAGACGACGTGGCCGGTCTCCCGGACCTCGTCCTCCTCGCCGAACGGGCGCCGCGGGTGCCACGCGCACCGGTACGGCCCCGTCCGCCGGACCCCGTCGAACGGGTCCGTCCACGAGACCGTGCAGCTGCCGTCGGGCAGCCGCGCCTCCACGGTGACCTCGACCCGCGGATCGTCGGCCACGGACGACTCGCACAGCACCGCGAACCCGAGGACGACCCCGCCCACCGCCACGACCCACCGCCACACGCCACGGCGCGGCGGGGTGGGGGCGGGGAGGGGGAGGGCGTCGGTGGCGGGCCGGGCGGGGTCGATGGGGGAGGCGGGGGCGTCGGTGGCGGGCCGGGCGGTGTCGGCGGGGGAGGCGGGGGTGTCGGCGAGCGGCTGGGCGGGGCCGGCAAGGGTGGGAGCGTGAGCGGCGGGCTCGACAGGATCGGCGGGGGCGTCGGCGGCGGGCCGGGCGGGGCCTGCGGCGGCGTCGGCGGGGGGCTGGGCCGGGCCGGCGGTGGCAGTGGCGGTGGTGGTGGCGTCGGCGGCCGGCGGCTTCTCGGTCGGCTGGGACGCCCAGGACGCCGTCGCGCGCCGGATCAGGGCCTCCCGGGCGCTTCCGCGCACCGGCTGCGCCCGGAGCAGGTCGCCGCCGCCGGGCCGGGTCAGGGCCCCGCCGGCCTCCGGGTTGCCGCACCACCACATCTCGCCGTGGGCGTCGGGCCGCACGAGGTGACGACGCCACGGGACCGTCCGTACGGTCAGGGGCCAGGTCTCGGCCGAGGCGGGGTCGCGGACGACCACGGCCGTGGAGCCCGGCACGCGCACGGCGCGCAGGGGCGTCCACGGGCGGGACGTCAGGGCGTCCTCCATGCAGCGGGCCCCAGCCAGGGAACCGAAGCCGATCATGGCGGCGACCAGGCCGAACGCCAGCAGGACGGGGCCTCCGAACCCGACGGGGTGGCCCAGGACGAGCGGGGCGACGGTCCCTCCGGCGCCTCCCACGGCCGCCAGCGTCCCGCAGACGGCCCAACCGCGGGCCCGCTCCCGGTAGCGCGTCAGCGCCTGCTCCGTGTCCGCCGTGCACAGCGCGGCCACGCCGCCGGTCCCACCCATACGAACTCCCCCCGAGCCCACACTCCGGCGGCCGAGCCTATGCGGTGTCCGCCGGGGCGGGCGCGGGAATTGTCAGGCCCCAGGCCCCCGGCCGTACCGTCCAGGTCCGGCGCCGGACCGGGCCCGAGACCGTGCTGTCGGCGCGGTAGCGGAAGTCCGGGCCCGTGACGGTCAGGGTGCGGGCGGTGACCCGGACCGGCGGGGCGCCGGCCGGGGCCAGGGACAGGGCGGCCGCGCCGCCCAGGGCGCGGACCGTGAGGCCCTCCACGGGGGTGTCGACGTCACAGAGCAGCACCCCGTCCGCCTCGACCCGCAGCCGGTGGGTGCGCTCCGCGAGGGCCGTCGGGGCCGGCCGGACCAGGGTGCGCACCAGGGAGCGGCAGGTGTCCCAGACGGTGGGCGGCGCGGGGACGAGACTGCGGGAGGCGGGGACGTCGAGTCGGTCGAGGACGACGCCGTCGCTGTCGTCGACGAGCAGGTCGAGCCGGCGCACCACGCCGTCGAGGACGGCCCGGGCGGCGGCGACCGTGCCGGGCGGCACGCCGAGCGCGTGGGCGGTCCGCAGCCGGTCGGGGGCGCCGATGGGCACGAGCGCCAGCACCCCGCCCGCGAACGGTCCGCCGAGGCCTGGCCCGCCGATGCCCGGCCCGCCGATGCCGGGTCCGCCGATGCCCGGCCCGCCGATGCCGGGTCCGCCGAGGCCCGGCCCGCCGATGCCGGGTCCGCTGATGCCGGCCCCGGCGGCGCCGGCGCCGACCGCCCCGCCGACGCCCGCCGCGGTGACGCCCGCCCCGCCCATGACCGCCCGTCCGGCAGCGGCCTCGCGGTGCAGCAGGGTCACGGTGCGCAGCAGCGCGCGGTCGTCGCCGAGGACGACGGGGCGCCGGGAGCCGCGCCGGGACAGGGCGCGGGAGAATTCCTCCGGACTGTCGGGCAGGCAGATCTTCGCTGCCGCGCCCGCTGACAGCACATCTTTCGCGATCCGTACGGACTCGCCGTCCATTCGGCGGGCGACCGGGTCGACGATGACCAGCAGCTGGTCGTGATCCGACACCTCGGTCCTTCCTCGGGTAGTCTCTTTGTGCAAGAGCCCCTTGCGCTATTGCGCCAGGGGCTTCGTCTATTCCGGGGCACACCGGTGAGGCGGCGTCGGCCCCCTGACCTTGGACATGCCCCGCCCGGAAGGGGTGTACGCCTGTGCCCGCACTTGTGCTGCTCGGTGCTCAGTGGGGTGACGAGGGCAAGGGAAAGGCCACCGACCTGCTCGGTGGTTCCGTTGACTACGTGGTGCGTTACCAGGGCGGCAACAATGCCGGCCACACGGTCGTCGTAGGCGACCAGAAGTACGCACTGCACCTGCTCCCTTCCGGAATCCTCTCGCCGGGGTGTACCCCGGTCATCGGAAACGGCGTCGTCGTCGACCCGGCGGTCCTGCTCTCCGAGCTGAGCGGGCTGAACGAGCGCGGCGTCGACACCTCGAAGCTCCTGATCAGCGGCAACGCCCATCTGATCACGCCGTACAACGTCACCCTCGACAAGGTGACGGAACGGTTCCTCGGTAAGCGCAAGATCGGCACCACCGGCCGCGGCATCGGCCCGACCTACGCCGACAAGATCAACCGCGTCGGCATCCGGGTCCAGGACCTGTACGACGAGTCGATCCTCGCCCAGAAGGTCGAGGCGGCGCTGGAGGGCAAGAACCAGCTGCTCGCCAAGCTCTACAACCGCCGTGCCATCGACGCCGCGCAGATCGTCGAGGAGATGCTCCAGTACGCGGAGCAGATCAAGCCGTACGTCGCCGACACCACGCTGATCCTGAACAAGGCGCTCGACGACGACAAGGTCGTGCTCTTCGAGGGCGGCCAGGGCACCCTGCTCGACGTCGACCACGGCACGTACCCCTTCGTCACCTCCTCGAACCCGACCGCCGGCGGTGCCTGCACCGGCGCCGGCGTGGGCCCGACGAAGATCAGCCGGGTCATCGGCATCCTCAAGGCGTACACGACCCGGGTCGGCGCCGGCCCGTTCCCGACCGAGCTGTTCGACGAGGACGGCGAGGCGCTGCGCCGCATCGGCGGCGAGCGCGGTGTCACCACCGGCCGTGACCGCCGCTGTGGCTGGTTCGACGCGGTCATCGCCCGCTACGCCACCCGCGTGAACGGCCTGACCGACTTCTTCCTGACCAAGCTCGACGTGCTGACCGGCTGGGAGCAGATCCCGGTGTGCGTCGCCTACGAGATCGACGGCAAGCGCGTCGAGGAGCTGCCCTACTCGCAGACGGACTTCCACCACGCGAAGCCGGTCTACGAGATGCTCCCGGGCTGGTCCGAGGACATCACCAAGGCCAAGACCTTCGGCGACCTGCCGAAGAACGCCCAGGCCTACGTGAAGGCCCTGGAGGAGATGTCCGGCGCCCCGATCTCCGCGATCGGCGTCGGCCCCGGCCGCACCGAGACGATCGAGATCAACTCCTTCCTGTAGGAGACGACCACGTCGTGCCCGCCCGTTCCGCGGGGCGGAGCGGGCGGGCACGACACCGCGAGGGCGGCGCCGGTTTCCCGGGCGCCGCCCTCGCGGGCTTTCCGGCCGCCGGCCGTTTCCGTCCGCCGGCCGGGGTTCAGGCCAGCTTCGTGTCCCGGCCCACCTTCTCCCAGGCCGCCAGGTCGCCCCGCACCTGGTCGAGGTGCTGGTAGATCGTGTCGATGGAGTCGTCGCCGAGGGCGAGGCGCAGCGGCTTCTCCTCGGCGTCCAGGGCGGCCAGTACGGCGGCGGCGGCCTTGGCCGGGTCGCCCGCCTGCGTGCCGCCGCCGGTCTCGACGAAGGCACGGGTGGCGCCGACGGTGTCGGCGTAGTCGGCGATGCCGTCCTCGCTGAGGCTGTGGTTGCCGAAGAGACCCGTGCGGAAGGCGCCCGGCTCGACGATGAGGACGTGGATGCCGAGCGGGTTCACCTCGGCGGCCAGCGCCTCCGACATGCCCTCCAGGGCGAACTTCGTCGCGCTGTACGCGCCGAAGCCGGCCATCGACATCTGACCGCCGACGCTGCTCAGCTGGACGATCGCGCCGGAGCGGCGGGCCCGCATGTGGGGCAGGACGGCGCGGGTCAGGGCGGCGGGGCCGAAGACGTGCACGTCGAAGAGCGAGCGCAGTTCGGCGTCACCGGTCTCCTCGACCGAACCGACGTGCGTGCGGCCCGCGTTGTTGACCAGGACGTCGATGCGGCCGTGGCGCTCCGCGATCCCGGCGACCACCCGGTCGACGGCCGCGTGGTCGGTGACGTCCAGGGTGACCGCCTCGACCTGGTCGGGGTGCGCGGCGACCAGCTCGTCCAGGGTGCCGGCGCGGCGGGCGGCGGCGACCACGACGTCGCCGGCGGCGACCGCGGCCTCGGTGAAGGCGCGCCCGAAGCCGCTGTTCGCCCCGGTGATCAGCCAGACCTTGCTCATGTTCTCGGATTCCCCTCGTTCGTCGTGCAACCAGCCTGACTCTTAACGGCGTTGCCCGTCCAAGATCCGTCGTGATAGCCCATGGGCATGACCCTCACGGACGTGCACGGCCGGGATCTGCGCTACTTCCTCGCGGTCGCGGAGGAGCTCCACTTCACCCGTGCGGCCGAACGTCTCTACGTCTCGCAGCCGTCGCTCAGCAAACAGATCAGGGCCCTCGAACGGCAGCTCGGCGCCCCGCTCTTCGACCGGGACCGGCAGGGGGTACGGCTCACCGCGGTCGGCGCCGCCCTGCTGCCGCACGCCCGCGCCGTGCTCGCCGCCTGGGCGGAGGCCGACGGGGCCGTACGGGAGGCCCGGGCGGCGGCCGGTGCCACGCTGGTGGTCGGGATGAGCACCAGCCCGGGGCGGGGCGGGCTGCTCCCCGCGATCCGGTCCCGTTTCACCGAGGCCCGTCCGACGGCGCGGACACGGCTGCGGCAGGTCGGCTGGGAGGACCCGACGGCCGGACTCGCGGACGGCGGCAGCGACGTGGCCTTCGTGTGGCTGCCGCTGACCGGCGCGGAACGCTTCCGCTGGGTCGTCGTCGCCACCGAGCCCCGGCTCGTCGCCCTGCCGGAGTCGCATCCGCTGGCGGCCCGCGAGAGCCTCGACTTCACCGAGCTGCTCGACGAGCCCTTCCTCGCCCTGCCGGACACCGGGCCCGAACTCCGCGACTACTGGCTGGCCCTGGACGCCCGCGGCGGGCGGCCGCCGGTCGTCGGCGCCGAGATCGCCAGCGCCGACGAGACGTACGAGGCGCTGGTCGGCGGCCTCGGCATCTGCCTGGTCGCCACCGGCAACGCCCCGCTCCTCACCCGCGGCGGCGTCGTCACCCGCCCGGTCCGCGGCGTCAGCCCCAGCCGCTTCGTCCTGGCCTGGCGCGCCGACAACACCCGCGAGCTGGTCCGCGACTACGCCCGCGCGGCGGCGGCCGTGGCCCCGGACGCGCCGTGACGCGGGAGGGTCTCTAGTCCTTGTGGAACTCGCCCGGCTCGGCGTCCGTCATCGGATAGACCAGCAGCCGGTCCTCGCCCTGGTAGCGGACGATGTCGAGGTAGCCCGCGAGGCCGCCGGTGGGGCCGCACTCGGGGTCCGAGCCCGGCTCGGCCGTCTGCGGGCCGATGACCAGGGGGGTGCCCGTGCCGGCGAGCAGGGCCGTGAAGGTGCAGTGCACCGACTCGGAGGTGGGGTTCCCCTCCTCGTCGGTGCGCGGATAGCCCTGCTCGTAACGGAAGACGGCGGAGCCGATCGGCCCCTGGGTGAGCGTCACCTCGTCGGTGTAGCGGTCGACGTTCTTGCCGAACACGGTGGGGTCGTTCTTCATCCGCCAGCTGCCGAGGAACTTCGCCGGGAGGACCTCGGAACCGGTCCGCCCCTTGCGGAAGGTGGCCTTCGCGGCGCCGGAGGTCCACTCCAGGACCTCGGGCGAGCGCAGGGTGAGGGTCTGCTGGGCGGAGGGCGTGCAGCGCTGGGCGGGCACGCTGGTGGTGACGTCGGACTCGCCGAGGACGACCTTGTCCTCGTCGGCCGAGACGAGCCGGGAGCGGCCCATGCACAGGCGCTCGTCGGTGACGTGGACGTAGACGGCGGACTTGCTGCCGGCCGCGCCCTGGGTGATCTCCAGCCGGAGGGTCTCGCGGGGGTGGCTGACGGAGCCCTGAAGGATGCCCTCCCAGGCCCCGAGGAAGGTGGCGGGCACGATCCCGGACGCCCGCGCGGCGGGCGTCCCGGTGCCGCCGCGCGCCTTGTTCTCCTGACCCCCCGCACCGCCTCCGGTGCCCGGGCCGGGCCAGTACGTGTACGCCAGTGCCCCGGCCGCCGCGACGACGAGCGCGGTGACGGCGGCGACCAGCACCCCGCGGCGCCGGCGCCGGGGCGCCGCGGGGTGGCCCGGCGGTAGCGGGGTCGCGGGGGTGGGGTCGCCCGCCTCGGCGGCCGCGCTGCCCTCGGCCTCCAGGACCTTGGCGGCGTGCCGGCCGAGCCGGACCAGCACGTCGGCGGGCAGCCAGGGGTCGGTGACCTGGAGGGTGTCGACGAGCTCGGTGGCCGAGGGGCGCCCCTCCGGGTCCTTGGTGAGGCAGGCCCGGATCAGCCCGGCGAGTTCGGGCGCGAGCCCGGTGAGGTCGGGCTCCTCGTTGGCGATGCGGAACATGGTGGCGTGGACGCCGCTGTCGGACGAGCCGAACGGCGAACGCCCGGTCGCCGCGTAGACCAGCACGGACCCCAGGCAGAAGATGTCGGAGGCGGGGGTGACCCGCTCGCCGCGGACCTGCTCGGGCGACATGAATCCGGGCGAGCCGACGACCGCGCCGGTGCTGGTCAGGCCGCCGTCGGTGACGGTGTCGAGGGCGCGGGCGATGCCGAAGTCGATGATCTGCGGGCCGTCGACGGTGAGCAGCACGTTGGACGGCTTCAGGTCGCGGTGCACCAGGCCGGCGGCGTGGACGTGGGTGAGCGCGCGGGCGAGCCCCGAGGCGAGGGTCCGGACGCTGTCGGGCGGCAGCGGCCCGTACTCCTCGTTGACGACGGTGCGCAGCGAGGGGCCGGGGACGTAACCGACCGCGACCCAGGGGACGTCGGCCTCGGTGTCGGCGCCGAGCACGGGCGCGGTGCCGGTGCCGCCGACCCGCTCCAGGGCGGAGACCTCGCGGGCGAAGCGGCGCCGGAACTCGTCCTGGGCGGCCAGCTCCGGGTGCACGACCTTCACCGCGACGGCCCGTCCGCCCGCCGAACGTGCCAGGTACACCCGCCCCATGCCGCCCGTGCCGAGCCGCCCGAGCAGCCGGAACGGTCCTATGGCCACCGGGTCTTCCGCGTTCAAGGGATCCACGTCGAAAGAGAATGCCAGACCCGCCGCCCACCGGCCCGCCTCATCCCACCCCGTGGATCTCCGCGCCCTGGGGGCGGCGCCGGGCGGATGCCGGCGACTGCGGGCGGCCGCCGCCGGCCGCCGCAGGGCCCAGCCGCCGGGCCGCCCGCCGATCCCCCGGCCGGGGCCCGGCCGATCCCCCGGCCGGGCCCCGGAGGCGCGGGGGTCCCGAGGTGGGGTACCCAGACCGCCGCGTCCCTGTTGCCGGGGGTGGCGGGCGTGGGTGTAATGGCGACGAGGGGGCTTCCGCAGAGGAGATTCCCCATGCGTGTCGTCGAAGTCACCGCCTACGGCGGACCCGAGGTCCTGAGTATGGCCCGCCGCCCGGACCCCCAGCCCGGTGAGGTGCCGGGCAAGGTGCGCGTGCAGCTCAAGGCCGCCGGCATCACCATCGGGGACCTCCGGATCCGGGCCGGTCTGTACGTCGACCACATGGGTGGTCTGCGACCTCCCTTCGTCCTGGGCACGGACTTCGCGGGCAAGCTTCTCGATCCGGCGCCCGGCCCCGGGGGCACCCTGCCGGTCGGCACCCGGGTCGCGGGATTCATGCCCTGGTACGAGGAACTGTCGGGTCAGGGCACCTACGCGGAGGTCATCTGGGCGGACCCGGAGTGGTTCGCCCCGCTCCCGGACGACGTGGACTTCACCACGGCCGCGTCCGTCCCGCTGGCCGCGCTCACCGCCCTCCAGGGCATCGAACTGCTGAATCTCCCGCCCGGCGCCGTGCTGCTCGTCACCGGTGCCAGCGGCGTGGTGGGCCGTTTCGTGGTGCAGCTGGGCGCGGCGGCCGGGCTGCGCGTGATCGCCGTCTCGTACGAGGGTGACGAGCACGAGCTGAAGATCCTCGGTGCCAAGGAGTGCGTCCCCCGCGGCGAGGCCCTCGACGTGCTCCGCCAGGTGCGGGAGCACGCCCCGGAGGGTGTCGACGGCATCTTCGACGGGGCCCTGATGGGCACCGTGGCGATGGCCGTCCTGAAGGACCGCGGCGTCTTCGTCTCCTTCGCCCCGGACCGCCTCCCGGAGCCCGAGCGGGACATCCGCGTCGAGTTCGACCGCGCCCGGCCCGACGCGGGCCGTCTGAAGAGGGTCCTGGAGCAGGTGGCGGCCCGGGAGCTCATCACCCGCGTGGCCGACGTCATGCCCCTGGAGGAAGCCGCCGAGGCCCATCGCCGCGCGGAGTCGGGCCACCGGCCCGGCCGGATCGTCCTGATGATCCGCTGACCTCACGCCGTCAGCGCCGCGAACTCCGCGTCGGCCCGCTCGGTGACCAGGGCGAGCACGCGGCCGGCGGCGGCGAGGTCCTCGACGGATATGCCGCCCCAGATCCGGGCCGAGACGGGGGCGGTCGCCGCGCCGATCGTCGCCAGCAGCTCCCGTCCGGCGTCGGTGGGGCGGAGGTGCGCGCCGTCCTCGACGAGCAGCCGCCCGGCCGTCAGCACGTCGAGCGTGGCGCGGATGTCCTCCGGGTCGGCCTTCAGGGAGCCCCGGACCTGGGCGACGAGCTCCTCCGGCGTCAGCGGGGTCTCGGCGGTGACGGCGGCGCGCAGGGCGATCTGCTGCTGGAACGTGGCGCCGTGCCGGGCCAGGACGACCTCCAGGACGCCCCGGGCGGCGTAGTGCGCCAGCCCCAGGGCGCGGGCGTCGGCGAGGGGGGCGGTGGCGGCAGCGGCAGGGGTGGCGGTGGTGGTGTTCGCGGACATGCTCGTTCACTCCTCTAACGTTCGGATTACTAACGTTTCTCGCACGAACGACATTAGATCGTTCGTGCCACTAACGCAAGAGGTAATCTGCACGGCATGACCGAGACCCCCCAGACCGCCGAGATGGACGAGGCGCAGACCCCCGACCGCCTCCGCGGCCTCCCCAGTCGCCTCCTCGCCATGACCGCCGCCCGGGCCGACCGTGTGGTGAGCGAGCGCCTCGCCGCCGAGGACGCGCGCAAGTGGCACTACGCGGTGCTCGCCTCCCTCGACGAGCACGGTCCGACGAGCCAGGCCGGCCTCAGCCGGCGCACCGGCATCTATCGCAGCGATCTCGTCGCCGTCATCAACGAGCTGGAGGAGCGGGGCCATGTCGCCCGCACCCCCGACCCCGCGGACCGCCGCCGCAACGTCGTCACCCTCACCCCGCAGGGCCGCAAGCACCTCAAGCGCCTCGACAAGGTCCTCGCGGACGCGCAGGACGATCTGATGGAGCCGCTGTCCGTCGCCGAACGCGCCCTGCTCGTCGCCCTGTTGGAGCGTGTG
Organism: Streptomyces sp. NPDC053431; assembly: GCF_044544925.1. Lineage (NCBI taxonomy): Bacteria > Bacillati > Actinomycetota > Actinomycetes > Kitasatosporales > Streptomycetaceae > Streptomyces > Streptomyces sp. NPDC053431. Next base: position 493,835 of record NZ_JBITXX010000003.1, read on the forward strand.
CTGGCGCGCTGACCCGCGCTGGGCGGAAAAGTCCGGTCCGGTTCGATCCGGTCCAGACCATTGACAGGTACAGACCAATCGCGCTTTCGTGGCCTTCCCCCCACCGGAAGGACGAGCGCATGCTGCGACGTCTGCTCACCGTCCTCGCCGCGATCTGTACGGTCGTCGGCCTCGCCGTACTCCTGCCCGCCGGCCAGGCGGGCGCGGCGCCCGCCTGCGTGGCCGCCTGGAACTCCACCGGCGTCTACACGGGCGGCATGACCGCCTCGTACAACGGCCACAACTGGTACGCCAAGTGGTGGACCCAGAACGAGCGTCCCGGCACCGCGGACGTCTGGCGCGACGAGGGCGCCTGCGGCGGCGGTGGCGGTACCACCCCGCCGCCCACCACCGGATTCGTGGTGTCCCAGGCCCAGTTCGACCAGATGTTCCCGGGCCGGAACCCCTTCTACACGTACGCGGGGCTCACCGCCGCCCTCGGCGCGTACCCCGGCTTCGCCACCACGGGCAGCGACACCGTGAAGAAGCAGGAGGCCGCGGCCTTCCTCGCCAACGTCCACCACGAGACCGGCGGCCTCGTGTACGTCGTCGAGCAGAACACCGCCAACTACCCCCACTACTGCGACGCCACGCAGCCCTACGGCTGCCCCGCCGGCCAGGCCGCCTACTACGGCCGCGGCCCCATCCAGCTCTCCTGGAACTTCAACTACAAGGCCGCCGGTGACGCCCTCGGCATCAACCTCCTGGCCGACCCCTACCGTGTCGAGCGCGACGCGGCCGTCGCCTGGAAGACCGGCCTCTGGTACTGGAACACCCAGAACGGCCCCGGCACCATGACCGCCCACAACGCCATGGTCAACGGCGCCGGCTTCGGCGAGACCATCCGCTCCATCAACGGCTCCCTGGAGTGCAACGGCGGCAACCCGGCCCAGGTGCAGAGCCGGGTGACCAGGTATCAGCAGTTCACCCAGATCCTGGGCGTCCCCGCCGGGGCGAACCTGTACTGCTAGCCAAGTCGCGGACGGCCGGCGCGACACCCCGGGCGAGCCGGTGTGACATGCCCACGGCCGATGGTTAGGTTCCGAGTCGATCAACGACCGAAGGCCACGGGGGAGCCTGCGGTGGTGCGGTGTCATGCCCGCGTGCGGGCCGTGCCGGCCGGTCTCTCCCGTGCCGTCACCGAAGGAACACGATGGCCCTCAGCAGCAAGATCCGCCGCCTGGCCGCCGCCGGGGCGGCGACGCTCGCCGTCGCCGCCACGAGCCTGGTCGGCGCCTCCTCCGCCTCGGCGGACGAGATCTACTCGGGCTACACCCTGAAGAACCACGAGACCGGCCTGTGCCTGGAGTCCAGCGGCGAGAGCACCACCGCCGGCGCCCGCGTGACCCAGTGGGAGTGCAACGGCGGGCTGCACCAGCTCTGGTACGGCTCGAAGGACGCCTACGGCCGGCCCACCCTGGTCAACTCGTACAGCGGTCTCTGCCTGGACATCTCCGGCGCGAGCCGGGACCGGGGCGCCCCGCTGATCCTCTGGTACTGCAACAACGGCTGGAACCAGGTCTGGGACGAGCAGGGCCTGGCCTACGTCAACCCGACGACCGGGCACGCCGTCGACGTGCCGCAGGGCACCCACGAGTGGGGCGTCCAGATGATCGCCTGGCCGTTCAACGGCAACGACAACCAGCGCTGGGGCTACTACCCCAGCACCGGCTGGTAGTCCGGGGCTCCCCCTCACTCCGGCGTTCGGTCCAGCGCGTCCAGCGCCTCGGAGAGCCGCTCCGGGACCCGGACGTTCTCGTCGGACGCCTCCCGGCCGCCCAGCTCCTTCGTGAGCCGGGCGGCCGGTTCCGCGTGGCCCGGGTCGACGCGGCGATCGGAGACTGCCGTGAGCGGCCCTACGGAATCCGTCGCCGAACGCGCTCCCGGCAATCTGTCTCGTTGCTCCGGGTCTCGGTGGACAAGATGGCCATGGCCCGCTCCACCTGCGCTTCCTTACCCTCGGAGCCATGACCCCTCATGTCGAACCCGACCCCCGTACCGGAGCGGCCGTCAAGGCCGCCGACCGGGCGCACGTCTTCCATTCCTGGTCCGCCCAGGGCCTGATCGACCCGCTCGCCGTCGCCGGCGCGGAGGGTTCGTACTTCTGGGACTACGACGGCAACCGCTACCTGGACTTCACCAGCGCGCTCGTCTACACCAACATCGGCTACCAGCACCCCAAGGTCGTCGCCGCGATCCAGGAGCAGGCCGGCCGGCTCGCCACCTTCGCGCCCGCCTTCGCCGTGGACGTCCGCTCCGAGGCCGCACGCCTCATCGCCGAGCGCACCCCGGGCGACCTGAACAAGATCTTCTTCACCAACGGCGGCGCCGAGGCCGTCGAGAACGCCGTCCGCATGGCCCGGCTGCACACGGGCCGCCACAAGGTGCTCTCGGCCTTCCGCTCGTACCACGGCGCCACCTCCACCGCGATCAACCTGACCGGCGACCCGCGCCGCTGGGCCTCCGACACCGGTTCCGCGGGCGTCGTGCGCTTCTGGGCGCCGTTCCTCTACCGCTCGCCGTTCTACGCCGAGACCGAGCAGCAGGAGTGCGAGCGCGCCCTCGCCCACCTCGAGGACACCATCGCCTTCGAGGGCCCGCAGACCATCGCCGCGATCATCCTGGAGACCGTCCCGGGCACCGCCGGCATCATGACCCCGCCGCCCGGCTACCTGGCCGGCGTGCGCGAGATCTGCGACAGGTACGGCATCGTCTTCGTCCTCGACGAGGTCATGGCCGGCTTCGGCCGCACCGGCGCGTGGTTCGCCGCCGACCACTTCGACGTCGTGCCCGACCTGATGACCTTCGCGAAGGGCGTCAACTCCGGCTACGTGCCGCTCGGCGGCGTCGCGATCAGCGCCGAGATCGCCGCCACCTTCGAGACCCGCCCCTACCCCGGTGGCCTCACCTACTCCGGGCACCCGCTGGCCTGCGCCGCCGCCGTCGCCACCCTTCAGGTGATGGAGGAGGAGAAGGTCGTCGAGCACGCCGCCCACATCGGCGAGAACGTCATCGGCCCCGCCCTGCGCGAGCTCGCCGAGCGCCACCCCTCGGTCGGCGAGGTGCGCGGCCTCGGTGTCTTCTGGGCCCTCGACCTGGTCAGGAACAAGGAGACCCGCGAGCCGCTCGTCCCGTACAACGCGACGGGCGAGGCCAACGCGCCGATGGCCGCCTTCGGCGCCGCGGCGAAGAAGAACGGCCTGTGGCCCTTCATCAACATGAACCGCACGCACGTCGTCCCGGCCTGCAACGTCTCCGAGGCGGAGGTCAAGGAGGGTCTCGCGGCCCTCGACGCGGCGCTGTCGGTCGCCGACGAGCACACGGTCTGAGGCCTCCGGCGTCACACCGTGTGACCTGATCGGCCCTCTCCGCGGTCTGGACTAGGGTGTCCGGGAGCCGGACGGAGGGGGCCGACCACTATGCCCGCGAGCGGAGCTGTCACCCGCAACACCCTGCGGCAGCAGATCGCGGACGCGCTGCGTGACGAGGTCCTCGCGGGGCGTCTCCAGCCCGGTGAGGAGTTCACCGTCAAGCAGATCGCCGAGCAGTACGGCGTGTCCGCGACGCCGGTGCGCGAGGCCCTCGTCGACCTCTGCGCGCAGGGGCTGCTCGACTCCGACCAGCACCGGGGCTTCCGCGTGCACCAGTTCTCGGTCGACGACTACCGGGGCATGGTCGAGGCCCGGATGCTCGTCGTCGACGGCATCTTCCGCCGCCACGCCCCGCACCCCGCGCCCGGCGAACCCGACCTCTCCTACGGGGTCGCGCTGGTGTCGATCCGCCGCCGTGGCGAGGCGGCCGCCCGCGCCGCCCGGGCCGGTGACCTGGACGTCCTCATCGGCTACGACATCCGCTACTGGCGCGAGCTGGGCCGGCTGGTCTCGGCGAACGACCACATCGCCGACTTCCTGCACCGGCTGCGCGTCCAGGCATGGGTCTTCTCCGTGCCCTACCTGCGCTCCGACCGCGATCTGGTGGGCTGGCTGTGGAGCGGCCACGTCGACCTGGTGGACGCGATCACCCGCGGCGACGCGGAGGGCGCGGTCGCGGTCGTACGGGACTACAACACGCGCTCGCTGGAGTGGGCGGACCGGCTGGACCGGCGTTCGGGCCGTACGGGTTGAGGAGGCCCTTCCGGGGGCAGGCACCCAGCGGGTGTGCGGGGCGTGCGGGCCCGACTACCCTGGCCGTCCCTGCACCCGAGCCCGTAACTGACGGAGAGCGAGCCTCCCTTGGCCTGTGACCTGTGGCTGGTCCCCCTCGTCGACGTGCTGTGCCACAGCCCCGACAACCCCTTCGCCGAAGAGATCGCCGTCTACGACCACGCGCTGACCGCGGCCGGCCTGCCGACCGTGCCCGTCTACGCGTACATGCCGGGGCTCTCCGGGGACGTCGCTCCGGTCGCCGGCTTCGACTACGAGGCCCTGCACTTCCTGCGCCGCGCCTACCTGCTCCAGATCTGCGGGCTGCCCGTCGAGCCGGTCGGCGAGCTCGGCGGCGACTACGAGCAGCTCCTGGAGATGTTCGAGTCGACGGCCCAGCAGTCCCACCTGGTGTGGCACTACGACCACGCCGGCGCCTACGTGCCGGTCGACTTCCCCGTGCCGCTGTCCAACGACGAGCTCCTGGAGGGCGGCGGCCCGCTCGGCTCCTCGCAGGGGCTGCTGCGCGAGCTGGAGTTCGTCGCGCCCGCGATCGGCATCGACCCGGCCAACCCGCCGGCCGCGCCGCGCCCGCCGGAGCGGCCCACCGCCCTGGACGAGCCGGCGGCCCCGGTCCCCTACCAGGACGACAGCCCCTTCGCCCGGGAGCGGCACGTCTGGCTGGGCCTGCACGCGGCGGCCACCCGGAGCCTCGGCCAGGGCTCCATGATCATCCTCAGCTGAGCCACCGGCCCCCGCACCGCCGAGCCAACGCCCCGGCCCGCACCCGCACCCGCACCCTCACCCTCACCCGAGCGAGGCGTCGCCCCCCTCCCGCACGGGTACGCATCCGGCCAGGGGCCCGCCGTACCCGTACGGGACCACCCGTACGGGCCTCAGCGCGGCTCCGGCGGCCGCTGCCGCGGCATGTTCGGGCGGGTGCCCGGCGGCAGCGGGAAGCGGCCGGAGGGGTGGCCGCTCTCGGGGCGGGCCGGGGTCGTGCCGACCGCCTGCAGGGCCAGCGGCGCCGGGCCCGAGCGGAACTCGACCATCCAGTCCGCCGTCTCGGCCCGCACCAGCTCCGTCACGTCCTCGGAGAAGCGGCGCAGTACGCCCAGACAGCGCTCGGCGGCCTCGCTGGCCGTGCCCTCGGTGGGGCCGAGGACCTCGCGCACGCTCTCCGACGCCCAGTCGAACTGCAGGGCCTGCAGCCGCCGCTGCACGGCCTGCGCGGTGGCCACGTCCCTTATCCAGCCCGAGGTCAGGCCGAAGTAGCGGTCGCAGGCCAGACAGGCCGCGCCCAGCAGCAGCGACAGATAGCCCCAGCCGGCGGTCCCCTCGGCCGCGCCGGTCAGGTCGAGGAGCGGCAGCGCGGCGCCCGCGATCACCCCGAGGGCCGTGCCGACGCGCAGCGCGCGGGCGCAGCGGCGTTTCCAGACGCGGTCGGAGAGATACCACTCGGCGGTGCGCAGCGCGTTGGACTCGACCCAGCGGTAGAGCTCGTCGAGGCGCTCGGCGGGCTCGCCCCAGTCGCCCAGCGGGAAGGGCGAACCGGTCAGATCGCGGTGCGCGGCCGGACCTCCGGGCCTGCCCGGGCCTTCGGGATTCCCCGGCTGCGGCTGCATGTCCGGCTGCTGGCTCACCGGGGAACTCCTCTGTTCAGCTCAGCGCTCGTGTCCTTCTGTGACGTGCGGTGCACGTGGTGCCTGCCCTTCCTACCGCCGAATGGTGGGCTGTGGGCCCGGAATCCCGGGATTTCCGCCCGCAAGAGGGTGTTGATCAGGTAGAGGAGCCCGCAGTTTCTCACTCGAAAGTGTTGTGTCGGCACCCCGGTCGGGGACCACGTAGGCTCGGCTCAGCGACATCCGCATCCGCATCAGCATCCGCGTACGCAGACCAGCAGGAGTGAGTGACCGTGATCCCCGGTGGTGGCCAGCCCAACATGCAGCAGCTCCTCCAGCAGGCCCAGAAGATGCAGCAGGACCTCGCCCGCGCGCAGGAGGAGCTCGCGCGGACCGAGGTCGACGGCCAGGCGGGCGGTGGTCTGGTGAAGGCGACCGTGACCGGCTCGGGCGAGCTGCGCGGCCTGGTGATCGACCCGAAGGCGGTCGACCCGGAGGACACCGAGACCCTGGCCGACCTGATCGTGGCCGCCGTGCAGGCCGCCAACGAGAACGCGCAGCAGCTCCAGCAGGACAAGCTGGGCCCGCTGGCGCAGGGCCTCGGCGGGGTGCCGGGGCTGGGCTTCTGACCCCGCGGCTTTCCCCCGTACACCTTCTAAGGCTGGTTTCCAGCCACTACCGTAAGAATCAAGCACTCCCGAGAAGGGCGTTCCGTTGTACGAAGGCGTGGTTCAGGACCTCATCGACGAACTGGGCAGGCTGCCCGGCGTCGGTCCCAAGAGCGCGCAGCGGATCGCCTTCCACGTCCTCCAGGCAGAGCCCACCGACGTGCGACGGCTCGCCCAGGCGCTCCTGGAGGTCAAGGAGAAGGTCAGGTTCTGCGCGGTCTGCGGCAACGTGGCCCAGCAGGAGCAGTGCAACATCTGCCGCGACCCGCGCCGGGACCTGACCGTCATCTGTGTGGTCGAGGAGCCCAAGGACGTCGTCGCCATCGAGCGGACCCGTGAGTTCCGCGGGCGCTACCACGTGCTCGGCGGCGCGATCAGCCCCATCGAGGGCGTCGGCCCGGACGACCTGCGGATCCGTGAGCTGCTCGCGCGGCTCGCGGACGGCACCGTCACCGAGCTGATCCTGGCCACCGACCCGAATCTGGAGGGCGAGGCCACCGCGACCTATCTGGCGCGGATGATCAAGCCCATGGGCCTGAAGGTGACGCGTCTCGCCAGCGGTCTGCCGGTCGGCGGCGACCTGGAGTACGCCGACGAGGTCACCCTGGGGCGTGCCTTCGAGGGGCGGCGGCTGCTAGATGTATGACGACGAACGGGTCCGTGCGCACGACGGCGCACTCTCAGGGAGGCTCCTCGATGTCTGACGCCACGCTGCACTCCATCACGCAGGACCCGGACGACTTCGCCGTCCAGATCGCGGACTCGATCGAGAGCTTCATCGTCGCGACGACCGAGGTCGCCAAGGGCGACGAGCCCGACAGCGCGGTGCCGTTCCTGCTCCTGGAGGTCTCCCAGCTGCTCCTCGCGGGCGGCCGGCTCGGCGCGCACGAGGACATCGTCCCGGACGAGCGCTACGAGCCCGACGCGGGTCCCGACATGGACATGGACGACCTGCGCGAGCGCTTCGCGGTCATGCTGGAGCCGGTGGACGTCTTCTCGGAGGTCTTCGACCCGTACGAGCCGCGCAAGGCGCCCGTGCCGGCCCGGATCTCCGACAATCTCGCCGACATCGTCACCGACCTGCGGCACGGCCTCGCCCACTACCGGGCCGGCCGGACGAGCGAGGCGCTGTGGTGGTGGCAGTTCTCGTACTTCTCCAACTGGGGCCCCACCGCCTCCGCGACCCTGCGCGCGCTGCAGTCGCTGGTCGCCCACGTCCGCCTCGACCAGCCGCTGGCGGCGCTCGACGGGCTGGACACGGACGAGGACCTCACGGAGGACGATCTCGCCGAGGAGGCGGGGCGCGTGATGGCGGCGGAGCTGGGCGGGCTGGGCCGGCGCGAGGGCTGACGGGGCGGGGGAGACACCGCTTACAGGCGGCCCGCTTCCACGATGCGGCTCAGGAAGCGGCGGGTGCGGGCGTGGGTGGGCGCGCCGAAGACCTCGGCGGGGGTGCCGCGCTCCAGGACGACCCCGTTCTCCAGGAAGCAGACCTGGTCGGCGACCTCGCGGGCGAAGCCCATCTCGTGGGTGGCGATGACCATGGTCATGCCCTCCTCCTTGAGGTCCCGGACGACGTTCAGGACCTCGCCGACCAGCTCCGGGTCCAGCGCCGCCGTCACCTCGTCGAGGAGCAGCAGCCGGGGCCGGCTCGCGAGGGCGCGGGCGATCGCCACGCGCTGCTGCTGGCCGCCGCTGAGCCGGTCCGGGTACTCGCCGGCCTTGGCGCCGAGCCCGAGCCGGTCGAGCAGCTCGCGGGCCCGGTCCTCGGCCTCCCGGCGCTCGGCCTTGTGCACGCGGCGCGGGGCGAGGGTGATGTTGTCGAGCACGCTCATGTGCGGGAAGAGGTTGTACGCCTGGAAGACGACGCCGATCCGGCGCCGTACGGCGTCCGCGTCGACGCGCGGGTCGGTGATCTCCTCGTCGTCCAGGAAGATCGCGCCGTCGTCGATCTCCTCCAGGAGGTTGGCGCAGCGCAGCAGGGTCGACTTGCCGGAGCCCGAGGCGCCGATGAGCACGGTGACCGTGTGCGGGGGGACGGCCAGGTCGACGTCACGCAGGACGACGGTGGACCCGTACGTCTTGCGGACGGACTCCAGGCGGAGGACCGGGGGCGGCGTCATACGGTGCCTCCCTGCGACTGGCGCCGGTTCATGCGCGCGGTGACCCAGTCGGTGAACCGGGTCATGGGGATGGTGAGCACGACGAAGACCAGTCCGGCCACGACGTACGCGGTGTAGTTGAAGGTCTTGCCGGCCAGGATCTGCGCCGCGTACACGGCGTCGACCGCGCCCGCGATGGACACCAGGCCGGTGTCCTTCTGCAGCGAGACGAGGTCGTTGAGCAGCGGCGGCACGACCCGTCGTACGGCCTGTGGCAGCACGACGAAGCGCATGGTCTGCGCGCTGGACAGGCCGAGCGAGCGGGCCGCGGCCCGCTGGCTGGGGTGGACGCTCTCGATGCCGGCCCGGAAGACCTCGGCCATGTACGCGGAGTACGTCAGCACGAGGGCCGTGCCGCCGAGGACCACCGGGTCGGTGGGGACGCCCTGGAGGCGCAGCGCGGGCACGCCGAAGATCACCACGAGCAGGCAGATGATGAGCGGCAGGCCGCGGAAGAAGTCGACGTACGCGGTGGCGAGGGCGCGCAGCGGGAACAGCGCCGGGCCGCGCAGGGTGCGGGCGACGGCGAGCAGCAGGCCGAGGACGAGCGTGACGGCGCCGCAGACCACGAGCAGGCGCAGGTTGAGCCAGAGGCCGTCGATGACCTGGGGCAGCGCCTGGCGCGCGTACTCCGCGCTGAAGAAGGTCTCCTTGGTGCGCGGCCAGCCGGGGGAGCCGGTGATGACGAGGTACAGCACCACCAGGGTGACGGTGGTGCTGAGGGTGGCGACCGCGGTCGCGCGGCGGGTGCGGGAGCGCTTGTACCGCTCGCGCTCGATCCGCCGCGCGGACGGGGTGTAGGCCTCCTCGGGCGCGTCGTGGGACGTGTCCCGGGGCGCGTCCTCGGACGCGTCCTCCTTCGTGACGGTCACTTGAGCACCGGCGCGCCCGCCGCCTCCGACAGCCACTGCTTCTCGATGGCGGCGAGGGTGCCGTCCTTGCGGAGGGCGTCGACGGCCTGCGAGACGCAGGAGGTCAGCGCGGAGCCCTTGTCGAGGACCAGGCCGAACTGCTCCTGGGCGCCGCCGGTGGTCTCGAACTGGCCGACCACCTTGGCCTCGGGGACCTCGGCGCCTGTGATGTAGAAGGCGGTGGGCAGGTCCACGACGATCGCGTCGACCTGGCCGTTCTTGAGGGCGGCCTTGGCGAGGTCGTTCTTCTGGAAGACGGCCGGCTGCTGCTCCGGCTTGATCTGCTGGTTGATCACGTCGAGGCTGGTCGTGCCGACCTGCGCGCCGAGCTTGGCGCCCTTGAGGTCGGTGAGGCTGCTCGCCTTCGCCGCCTTGGAGTCCTTGAGGGCGATGACGGCCTGGCGGACGTCGTAGTAGCCGCTGGAGAGGTCCACGGCCTTGCGGCGGTCTTCGTTGATCGACACCTGGTTGATGTCGAAGTCGAAGGTCTTCTCGCCGGGCGCGAAGGCGTTGTTGAAGGCGACCTTCTGCCAGACGACGTCGCCCTGGGCGAACCCGAGCTTCCGGGCGACGGCGTAGGCGACGGCTGACTCGTAGCCCTTGCCGTTGGCCGGGGCGTCGTCCTGGAACCAGGGGGCGTACGCGGGCGTGTCGGTGCCGACGGTCAGCTTGCCCTTGGCCTTGGTGGCGAGCGTGCCGGGGGCGCAGGACGCGGGCTTCCCGGCGGCCGAGGCGGAGGCGGACGGCCCGCCGGTGCTCTCCGGCTGCGGCGCGCAGCCGGACGCGGCGAGGGCGACGAGGACGGAGGCCGCTGCCAGGGTGAGGCTGTGACGAGGACGCATGACCCGGAGGTTGGCACCCGTACGGGCGTCTGTCCAGGTCACAAAGCTGCCGTCTCGTATGCCGAAACGTTTGTTGAGGGGGTGTGACGGGGGCGTTGCGGGGCGGCCGACCGTGCGGGTGATCACTTCCTGAGCCACGTATCTCAGCATGCGGTATCCGGGTGGCGTTTCAGCGTCCCTCGTTAGACTGAGCCGACCGCAGTGCCAGCTGTGGCAAGGACTGAGCGAGGAGCGCACGTGGGCCTTGTCGTGCAGAAGTACGGAGGCTCCTCCGTTGCCGATGCCGAGGGCATCAAGCGCGTCGCCAAGCGGATCGTGGAAGCCAAGAAGAACGGCCACCAGGTGGTCGTCGTGGTTTCCGCGATGGGCGACACGACGGACGAGTTGATCGATCTCGCCGAGCAGGTATCCCCGATGCCGGCCGGCCGTGAGTTCGACATGCTGCTGACCGCCGGAGAGCGGATCTCCATGGCCCTGCTGGCCATGGCGATCAAAAACCTGGGCCACGAGGCCCAGTCGTTCACGGGCAGCCAGGCCGGTGTCATCACCGACTCGGTCCACAACAAAGCGCGCATCATCGACGTCACGCCGGGCCGTATCCGTACGGCGCTCGACGAGGGCAACATCGCCATCGTCGCCGGCTTCCAGGGCGTGTCCGCCGACAAGAAGGACATCACCACCCTGGGCCGCGGCGGCTCCGACACGACCGCCGTCGCCCTGGCCGCCGCGCTCGACGCCGAGGTCTGCGAGATCTACACGGACGTCGACGGCGTGTTCACGGCCGACCCGCGCGTGGTGAAGAAGGCGAAGAAGATCGACTGGATCTCCTTCGAGGACATGCTGGAGCTCGCCGCCTCGGGCTCCAAGGTGCTGCTGCACCGGTGCGTCGAGTACGCACGCCGCTACAACATCCCGATCCACGTCCGCTCCTCCTTCTCGGGGCTGCAGGGCACGTGGGTCAGCAACGAACCGACAGGGGATCTGAAGGTGGAGCAGGCCATCATCTCCGGTGTCGCCCACGACACCTCCGAGGCCAAGATCACGGTCGTCGGCGTGCCGGACAAGCCGGGCGAGGCCGCGGCCATCTTCCGGGCCGTCGCCGACGCCGAGATCAACATCGACATGATCGTGCAGAACGTGTCCGCCGCCTCCACCGGGCTCACGGACATCTCCTTCACGCTCCCCAAGGCCGAGGGCCGCAAGGCCATCGACGCCCTGGAGAAGACGAAGCCCGTCATCGGCTTCGACTCGCTCCGCTACGACGACCAGATCGGCAAGATCTCCCTGGTCGGCGCCGGTATGAAGACGAACCCCGGGGTCACCGCGGACTTCTTCAAGGCGCTGTCCGACGCGGGCGTCAACATCGAGCTGATCTCCACCTCGGAGATCCGCATCTCGGTGGTCACCCGCGCCGACGACGTCAACGAGGCCGTGCGCGCCGTCCACACCGCCTTCGGTCTGGACAGCGACTCGGACGAGGCCGTCGTGTACGGCGGCACCGGCCGCTGACCGCCGGAACCCTCCGATGAGCGGCAAGCCGACGCTCGCGGTCGTGGGAGCGACCGGGGCCGTCGGTGCGGTGCTGCTCCAGATGCTCACGCACCACGCGGACGTCTGGGGCGAGATCCGACTCCTCGCCTCCTCCCGCACGGCCGGCCTCCCCCACGCTCTCGACTCCGTTCGAGCAGGGGGGACCCGGAAGCTGTCCGTGCGGGGGGAGGAGAGCGAGGTCCTCGCGCTGAGCGAGGAGAACCTGACGGGCGTCGACCTCGCCCTCTTCCTCGTGCCCGGCGACGTCGCCGCGCGCTGGGCGCCGATCGCCGCCGCCAAGGGCGCGGTGGTCGTGGACACCTCCGCGGCGTTCCGGGCCGACCCCGACGTGCCGCTCGTGGTGCCCGAGATCAACCGGTCCGCCGTGCGGATCAGGCCGCGCGGCATCGTCGCGAGTCCCGGCTGCACCACCCTGGCGCTGATCGTCGCCGTGGGCGCGCTGCACGCCGAGTTCGGGCTCGCGGAGCTCGTCGTGACCGCCCAGCAGGCCGCCAGCGGCGCCGGCCGGGCGGGGACGGGCACGCTGCGCGAGCAGCTGGCCCTGGTCACCGACGGCGAGCTCGGCACGCACCCCGGCGACGTGCGGCGCGCCGTCGGCGAGCGCACCGGGCCCTTTCCCGGGCCGCTCGCCCTCAACGTGCTGCCCTGGTCCGGGGCGCCGGCCGCCGACGGCTGGTCCTCCGAGGAGCTGGCCGTGCGCGAGGAGACCCGCAAGATCCTCGACCTGCCGGGGCTGCGGGTGGCCGCCACCTGCCTCCGGGTGCCGGTCGTGACCGGGCACTCGGCGTCCGTGCACGCCCGCTTCGAGCGCCCGGTGACCGTCGCGCGCGCCCACGAGATCCTGGCGACCTCGCCCGGTGTGGTGCTGTACGACGACCCCGCCACGGGCGACTTCCCGACGCCCGCCGACGTGGTGGGCACCGACCCGACCTGGGTGGGGCGGGTGCGGCGGTCGCCGGACGACGAGCGGGACCTGGAGTTCTTCGTGTGCGGGGACAACCTGCGCAAGGGGGCGGCGCTGAACGCCCTGCAGATCGCCGAACAGATCGCGGGGGAGATCGCGGGCGAGGTCGCGCCGGGAGCCGCCGGAGCGGGCGGCTGAACGAGCGGGCCCGCGACTGGCCGGATCTCGCCGTCCCGACCTGCCCGGGTGTCCGGAAATCGGCATCGCCTCCCCGTTGAAGTTTGTAGGATCCGTGAAAGCCCTGTGAGCAAATCGGCTTCAGATGGCTCTTGATCAGGTCATATGTCCTGGACGACGATGCTGTTCCGTCCCCTCTGCAACCGGTGGTCGGGCGGAAGCGTCTTCGCGTGCACCCAGGACCATGTGACGTGGAGCACGCCGCACACAGCGGGGCATCGGGGAGAACGGGTACGCAATGAGGGCATACGACGCGCCGTCAAAACCGGTGCCGTACGCGTACAACCCTGACGGGGGGAAGCGTGTCCAACAGGCGTGGCAGAGGTACTCGACATCGCGGCGGTCATCCCGTTGCACGGCACCGTGGTGCGCCCGCTCAGGCGGCCGCGCCCGGTCGGCGGCATCCCGGTGATCGCGCCCGTGCCCACCAGGACCCGACCGGCCGCCGTGAGCGGCATCCCGGCGCCCCGCGAGGGCGCTGACGACACGATGGCTGCCGGCACCACCGTCGACCACCTCACCGAGACCTACCGCGCCCACTACCGTTCGCTGCTCGGTCTCGCCGCGCTCCTCCTCGACGACACTGCCTCCTGCGAGGACGTCGTACAGGAGGCCTTCATCCGGGTCCACTCGGCGCGCGGCCGGGTGCGGGACCCCGAGAAGACCCTGGCCTACCTGCGCCAGACCGTGGTCAACCTCTCGCGGTCCGCGCTGCGCCGACGCATCCTCGGCCTCAAGCTGCTCTCCAAGCCCATGCCCGACATGGCCAGCGCGGAGGAGGGCGCCTACGACCAGCTGGAGCGGGACGCGCTCATCAAGGCCATGCGCGGCCTCCAGCGGCGGCAGCGCGAGGTCCTGGTGCTGCGATACTTCGCCGACATGACGGAGGCGCAGGTGGCGGAGACGCTCGGCATCTCCCTCGGGTCGGTCAAGGCGTACGGCTCCCGCGGCATCGCGGCGCTGCGCGTCGCCATGGAGGCCGCGTCATGAGCGGGCCGCCGGCCGGGCACGACCGGCAGGACCGGCCGGACGGGTACGGCCGGCAGGACGAGCACGACCAGCACGGTGACCGGGACGATCTGAGTGGACGCGGGATGGTGAACGAAGCGCCGGAGAACGGCACGCCCGACGAGCTGGCGCTACGGCGGCTGCTCCAGGGCGCGGTGTCCGGTCTCGAACCCTCCGACGGCGCGCTCGAACACCTGCGCCGCGCCGTGCCCGCCCGCCGGGCGCGCAAGCGGCAGGCGGTCGTCGGTATGGCCGCCGCGGCCGTGCTGGTCGGCACCGCCGTCCCGGCCCTGGTGCACGTGGCCTCCTCGGGCGGGATCTCCGCCGACAAGGCGATCAACGCCGGGCACGGCGAGCAGGCCCAGGGCGGCACCGGCACCGAGACCGGCATCGAGGGCGGTCAGAAGACCGCCGACCCGCCCGTCGGTACGGCGGCGCCCAGCCCCGGCGGCTCCGCCGAGGGGGCCGGGAAGCCCACCGCGTCGGCGCAGGACCCCGCCGGCGGCACCGGCGGGGGCAGCACCCCGTCCGGCGGTGCCCCGGACGCGCGGCCGGTCTGCGCGGCCGACCAGCTGGGCATCAGCTCGGTGCAGACGGGAGCGCCCGACGCGAGCGGGAAGGTCTACGGGACCTTCCGTATCGCCAACGTCTCCGGCCGCGACTGCCTGGTCGGCGGTGCCGGCCGGGTCGGCTTCGCGGCGCGCGGCGCGGCCGACGCGGCGAAGATCGCGGTCGTGGCGCACACCCCCGGGGACGCGGCGAGCGGTCTGCCCGACCCCTCGCAGGAATCGGCCTCGCTGATCCTGACCCCGGACAACGCGTACGAGGTGCGGTTCGCCTGGATCCCCAGCGAGACCTGCCCCACCACGGGCACCACGCCGACGCCGACCCCCAGTCCCACCGGCGGCGGCTCCTCGTCGAGCGGCGGGGCCACCGGCTCGACGGGCACCGCCCCGGGCGAGAACGCGGCCGGCCCCCAGCTCGTGACGGACGGCACCCCGGCGGACGGCAGCGTCGAGGTCACCCACACCGCGGACCCGGGCGGCCCGGTGGCGGCGGCGACCATTCCCAACGCGTGCGCGGGCACGATCTACCGGACCGGGGTCCTGGACGCCTCCTGAGGCCGGACTCGGGTCCTGGACACCTTCCGGGGTCGGACCGGGGCCCTGGACGCCTCCGCAAGTCGGACCGGGGTCGGACCGGGGTCGGACCGGGGTCGGACCGGGGTCTGGAGCTCCTTCTGAGGGCTCCTCCGGAGTCGGACCGGGATCCTGGAGCACTCCTGTCCTGAGCGGACCCCGGGCCCGCTGCGGGCTCAGGGGCCCACGGCGGGTTCTAGAGCCCGAGGGCGGCGTCCCGTGAGGCCTCCAGCTCGCGGCGCAGCAGCCGGAACCACATGAAGACCACGAAGCCGGCGAAGACGAACCACTCGGCCGTGTAGCCCAGGTTCTGGAAGGCCTTCATGTCCAGGCTCGTGCCCGCGGCGGCGGCCGGCGGCACCGGGGTCAGCCCCGCGGGCGAGTGGGTCAGGGTGATCCAGGCGTCGTAGACGTCGTCCTGCACCACGTTCACCAGCGAGGCGGCGCTGATCATGCCGAGCTGCCCCTCGGGGAGCCCGCCGGCCGCGTTCACGCCCTTGCCGCCCGCATTCTCCGAGGCCTGCAGCGCGCCCGTCACGGTGACCTCGCCAGACGGCGGGGCCGGCGCCTTCGCGCCCGCCGGCAGCCAGCCGCGGACCACGGGGAGCGCCTTGCCGCCGTCCGTCTTCAGGAGCGTGAGCACGTACGCGCCGGAGCGCCCGTCGAGCTCGCGGCCGGGCACCAGGAACTGCTGCCCGAACCGCCCGCTGGCCCGGGCGATCCGGCCCGAGGTCTCCTGGTCCACCGGCAGCAGCGAGTCCAGCGCCTCGGCGGGCCGGGCCTCCGGGTCGGGACGCCGCTCGGCCTCCTGGTGGGATGCGACGCGGTCCTCGAACTTGCCCATCTGCCAGGTCCCCATGAACACGCAGAACGGGATCGCCAGCAGCACGAAGACGTTGATCCCCCACCAGCGGGGCGTTCTCAGGAACCGGTACACACCCCCACGGTACGCAAGCGGGCTCACGCCTCCGTCGGCCGGGTCCCCGGTGTCCCCAGGTGCCGGGCGGCGAAGTCGAGGTCGAGCGCGACCTGCTTGATCCGCTCGTCCACCACCAGCGAGCCGTGCCCCGCGTCGTACCGGTAGACCTCGTGCACGGCGCCCCGCGCGGCCAGCCGGGCCACGTAGTTGTCGATCTGGCGGATCGGGCAGCGCGGGTCGTTGACCCCGGCCGAGATGTGCACCGGGGCCTTCACCGCGTCCACGTACGTCAGCGGCGAGGACGCGGCGAAGCGCTCCGGCACCTCCTCGGGGGAGCCGCCGAGCAGGGTGCGGTCCAGCGCCTTCAGGGCCTCCATCTCGTCCTCGTACGCCGTCACGTAGTCGGCGACGGGCACGGCGGCCAGGCCGACCGCCCAGGCGTCCGGCTGGGTGCCGAGGCCGAGCAGGGTGAGATAGCCGCCCCAGGAGCCGCCGGCGAGGACCAGCCGCTCCGGGTCGGCGAGGCCGCTCGCCACCGCCCATTCCCGGACCGCGGCGATGTCCTCCAGCTCGATCAGGCCGACCCGGTGCTTGAGCGCGTCCGTCCACTCCCGGCCGTAGCCGGTGGAGCCGCGGTAGTTCACCCGCACCACCGCGTAGCCGTGGTCGACCCAGGCCGCCGGGCCGGAGGCGAAGGCGTCGCTGTCGTGCCAGGTCGGTCCGCCGTGCACCTCGAAGACCGTGGGGAACGGCCCCTCGCCCTCCGCCGGGCGCTGCACCAGGGCGTGCACGCGGCCGCCGGGGCCCTCCACCCACACGTCCTCCACCGGCACCGACGGCGGCGCCTTCGGGCCGGGCGGGTCGAGGACGACCGAGCCGTCCGTGGAGCGCACCACCGGCGGCCGGGCGGCCGAGGACCACAGATACTCCACGGACCCGTCCGGGCGGGCCGTCGCGCTCGACACCGTGCCCGCGGGAGTCTCCACCCGGACCAGGGCGCCGGTGGCGAGCTCGTACCGCCAGAGCTCGCTGCGCGCCTCGAAGCCGTGCACGATCAGGAGGCCGGAGCCGTCCGGATACCACTCGGCCGACACGTCGCCCGGCAGGTCGAGCCGCAGGTCGGTCTCGACGCCCGTGGCCACGTCCCACAGCATCGGCTCCCAGCGGCCGCGCCGCTGGTGCCCGACGAGCAGCCGGGTGTCGCCGGCCACCGGCGCGAAGCCGAGCACGCTCAGGCCGAGCTCCTCCGTGCCGCCCTTGGTGTCGTCGAGCTCGGCGAGCACCGACGCGTCCTCCGCGCGCAGCACACGGATCGCCGAGTGCATCGCGTCTCCGTGCTCGGTGTGCTCGACGGCGACGAGGCGCGCGTCGTGCGAGAGGTCGCCGACGCCCGCCGACTCCCGGTGCCGGTAGATCTCCACCGCGGCGTCCGCGCCCGGGCGCAGCAGGTGCACCGTCGAGCCGTCCTCGTCCGTGGAACGGCCCACCACCACCGTGCCGTCCCGGCCGAGGGCGAGGCCGGCCGGGTAGGAGGCGGCGAGTCCGGGCACGGCGGGCTCGTCCGGGCCGCTCGCGAAGGGCTGGCGCATCCACACGCCGAACTCGTCGCCGTCGGTGTCGGCGAACCACCAGATCCACCGCCCGTCCGGGCTGAGCGTGCCGTCCGTCGTGCCGTTCGGCCGGTCGGTGACCTGGCGCCGCGTGCCGGTCGCGCGGTCCCACGCGTACAGCTCGTACGTCCCCGTCGCGTTCGACACGAACAGCGAGCGGTCCGGGGCCTCCTCGGCCCACTCGGGCAGCGAGACCCGCGGGGCGCGGAAGCGCTGCTCCCAGGCGGGGGCCGCCGCGAAGTCCTCGAAGGCGCCGCCGGTGTCCGTGCCGGCGGCCGTGGTGTCGTCCGTGCGCTCAGTCATGGAGCCATCATGCTCTGCCCGGCCGGCAATTCGTTCGCCCCGTCCGCAGCCTGTGGATAACCTCCCGGGCATGTACGCACCGACCCCTGAGGACTGGCACGCGGCCAACCGGGCCCGCTGGGACGAGCGAGTTCCCCTGCACGTGGCCAGCGAGTTCTACGACCTGGACGCCTTCCGCGCCGGCAAGGACGCCCTGCGCGACTTCGAGCTCGCCGAGGTCGGCGACGTCACCGGACGCTCGCTGCTGCACCTCCAGTGCCACATCGGCCTGGACACCCTGTCCTGGGCCCGGCACGGCGCGGACCGCGTGGTCGGCCTGGACTTCTCCGAGCCGGCCGTGGACGTGGCCCGCTCCCTCGCGGCCGACCTCGGCCTCACGCCGGAGCGGGCCGCCTTCGTCGCCGCCGACGCCTACGACGCGGCCGAGGCCGTGCCGGACTCCTCGTACGACGTCGTCTACACCGGCGGCGGGGCGCTGAACTGGCTGCCCGACATCGAGCGCTGGGCCGAGACGGCCGCCTCGCTGGTCGCGCCGGGCGGCTTCCTCTACGTCGCCGAGTTCCACCCGATCACCGACTCGTTCGACGACGAGACGGCGACCCGGCTGGTCCACGACTACTTCGTGCGCGAGCCGTGGGTGGACACCTCGACCGGCACGTACGCGGACCTCGACGCCGCCACCGTCCACAACCGCAGCGTCGAGTGGGTGCACCCGGTCGGCGAGGTCGTCACGGCGATCGCGAAGGCGGGGCTGCGGATCGAGTTCCTGCACGAGCACGACGTGACGCTGTTCCCGCGCTTCCACGCGCTCGCGCGGCACGAGGACGGCTACTACCGCTTCCCGGCCGACCGGCCCCGCTTCCCGCTGATGTACTCGATCAGGGCCTCGAAGGCGTAGCGGAGGGCGTGAGCCTGATGACGGCGCGCCCGCCCGCCAGATCCACCGTGGAGTGGTGCGGCGGGGCGCCGTCCTCCTCGTCGTCGCGCATCACGAGGGAGCTCTGGCGCTCCTTCAGCTCGTTCTGCTTGCCCTGCGAGAAGGTGGCGTGGAGCTGCTCGAAACCGGTCGAGGAGACCTGGCCGCGGCGCCGCCCGCGCCCCGTGGCGCGCAGGATCTGATCGCCGAGGGCGAGCACCGTCAGCAGGATGACCAGACCGGGAAGCGTCACGAACACGGCGAACTCCATGCCCGCCATTCTCAACCGGTGCAGGCCTCAGCGGCATCGGTCGCGAGGAGGAGCCGGGCGCCGTATGTCCGGCCGTATGTGGTGCGTCCGGCGCCCGTCCGGGCCGAGGACCTGAGCGCCCGCCTTGTGGATCCGCAGCGACAGCGCCGTCCCGGTGATCCGGATCGACGGCGCGGCCCGCTCCATCCCCGTCGTGATCTCGCGGAGCTCGCCGACCGAGCGCAGCCAGGCCCCGACGGCCAGGTTGTGGCTGCCCGTCACGGAGGTGACCAGGCGGGTCTGCCGCAGCCGGGCCAGGGCCGTCGCGGTCGGCGTCACGGCGAGCGGCGGCACGTCCGCCTTGATCAGCGCCCACACCGGCCGCCCCGAGAAACGCGGCGCCGGTACGCAGTGGTGCACCAGCGCCCCGCCGTTCACCAGGGCGTCCAGCCGGCGCCGTACGGTCGACTCGCTCACCCCGCAGGTGCGGGCCAGCTCCGCCGCGCTGCGCCGGGCGTCCCCGGCCAGCTCCGTGATGAGGGCCTCGTCGAGCTCGCCGAGCGGCCGCGGCCGGCGCCGGCGCGCCCCCGGGCCGCCGGACCCCGGGCCCGCCGTCTCCGCGAGCTGCTGGACCTGGCCCGGGGTGAGCTGGTCGAGCCGCCACAGATCGCGTGCGCTGTGCACCCCGGTGACGACCTGGGTCCGGGACCGGCTCACCCCGGGCAGCCGCTGCACCCGGCGCGACAGGTAGTCGTCGAGCGCGTGGAGGTCGGGGCACAGGACCAGGAGCAGCAGATCCGCCTCCCCGGTCACCTGGTGCACGCTCAGGGTGCAGCCGTCGCCGGAGAGCTCGATCGCGGTCTCCTCGGAGCGGCCGCCCGCGCAGTCGACCTCCACCCACGCGTGGAGCGGCCCCTCCGGGCCGCGGGTGCGGGGCAGCAGGCTCGCCCACGCGTAGCCGCCGGACGTCAGGAGCTCCCAGCGGCGGGCGAGGGTGTCGGGGCTCGCGCCGAGGACCGTCGAGAGCTGGGTCCAGCTGGCCCGCGGGGTGATCTGCAGCGCGTGGATCAGCGCCAGATCCGCCTCTCCCAGGACGGATTCCCCGGTACGCATGTCCCTCCTTGGCCGATTGACGACAATCCGCTGGCCGGATCGGCCGGGGACCCCAGGATTTTCCCCCGGGGGCATATGCATTCAAGCGGTACGCGCGGCGCCCCACCACGAGGTCGGACTCCCGTCACAGGAAGTCACGGCGGTCACAGCGGTCGAAACGGGGTGGACAGGGGCAGATGGCGGAACCGGGAGCGCCGAGGGGCCGGGAGCGGGAACTCGCCGTGCTGCGCGGCCGCATACGTGACGGGGCACGGCTCGTGACCCTGACCGGGCCGCCGGGTGCGGCCAAGACCCGGCTGATCCAGGAGGCCGTACGGCACGAGGACCTCGGCGCGCGCTGGGAACCGGCGGGTTCGCTCGGCCCGCAGCACCTGCCGGACCTCGCCGGGCGGCTCCGGCAGGGCCTGGAGGACCCGGCGGCGCCTCCGCTCCTCGTCCTGGACGGCTGGGAACGCCTCGGCCGCGGCGGCCGGGCCCTCGTCGCGGGCCTGCTGCGCGAGGTCCCGGCCGCGGTCCCGCGCCTCACCGTCCTCGTCACGGCCCTGCGCCCGCTGTACCTGGAGGGCGAGGCGACGGTCGCCGTGGGCCCCGGGTCCCTCCGCCCCGGGTCCCTCCACGGTGGGTCCCTGCGCGCCGGGTCGCTCGGCGCCGAGTCCTCTCGCCCCGAGTTCCCTCGCCCCGAGGCGCCCTGCCCCGAGGCGCCCCGCCCCGAGCCCGCGCACCCCGGGTCCCTCGGCGCCGAGCCCGCGTGTGCCGAGGCCGCGCGCCCTGAGTCGGCGAGCCCCGAGCCCGCGCGCGCCGAGCCCGCGCGCCGTGGCGACGAGCGCCCCGCCGTCCCGGCCCGCCTCGCGCGGGTGGCGCGGGAGGCGCGGGAGGCTCAGGGAGCGCGGGTGGCGCGTGCGGTGCGGGTGGCCGGGGCTCCGGGTGACGAGCCCTGTGCGCGCCGACTGGCCGCCGCCGAGCAGGGCTACGCGCGGTGCGACCGGCTCGAACGGCTCCTGTGGGAACGCCTCTCCGTCTTCGAGGGCTCCTTCGGGCGGGAGGCCGTCAGGGAGGTCTGCGCCTCCGGCACGCTGCCCGCCGACGCCGTCCTCGACGTCCTGGACCGGCTCGCCCCGCTCGCCCTGCTCCCCGTGGACGACCGCGGATCCGGCGAGGACCGCTTCTGGATGCCGCAGCCGATGCGCGCCGTCGGCGCCCGCCGGCTGGCCGCGCGCGGCGACCGCCGGGCCGTCGTCCTCCGCCACCGGAGGTGGTACGTGACGGTGGCCCGCCGCGCCGCCGACTGGTGGCACGGCGGCCGGCAGTTCGACGCCCGCGACCTCGCGCTGCGCGAACTGCCGGACCTGGCCGCGGCCATGGACCCGACCACCGCGCCGCTGTCGCCGACCGCCGAGGCGGACGCCGCCGTCGAGATCGCGGTCTCCCTGTGGTTCCTGTGGGTGGCCTGCGGCCGGGTCACCGAGGGCCGCGCCCGGCTGCGGCACGCGCTCAGCCTCCATGCCGGGCCCGCCCCGGCCCGCGCCCTGTGGCTCGCGGCCTACCTGGAGCTGGAGGCCGGCCGCCCGGAGGAAGCCGACCCGCTCCTCGTCCGGGCCTGGGCGGCGGCCGTGCGGGAGGGCGACGACCGGTGCCTGGGGATGCTGGCGCACCTGCGCGGCGCGACCGCCCTGCACCAGGGGCGGACGGAGGCGGCGGCGGCCGAGTTCCGCGACGCCCTGGCCGTGACGGGGGAGTACCCGGACCTCGGCCCGACCCGGCAGCTGTGCCGGACCGCGCTGGCGCTGGCCCTCGTCCGTACCGACCCGGAGGCGGCACAGGAGGCCCTGGACCGGGCGGCGGAGCACAGTTGGGCAGGCCGCGACGTCTGGGCGGACGCCTGGGCGCAGTACGCGCGGGCCGAACTCCTCTACTGGGAGGGCGAGACGACCCGGGCCGCGGACCACGCCACGCGCGCGTTGCGCGGTCATCTGAAGCTCGGCACCGTCACCGGGGCGGCCTGCGCCGCCGAACTCCTCGCCCAGATGCGGATCCTGCGCGGCCGGGCCATGACCGCCGCCCATCTCCTGGGGGCGGTGGACCTCTTGAGGTCCGACACCTTCGACGACGGCTACCGTCCGGCCGACTTCTGCGCGCCCGGGCGCGCACGCAGTGAGACGGCCCTGCGCGACCGCCTCTCGGACGGCGAGCTGCGCAGGGCGTACGCGGAGGGCGCGCGGCGGGGCCTGGACGCGCTGGTCAGGGAGCCCTGACGAGACGTGAGTCCGCGGCCGGATCCGTACGAGAGGAGGCCGGGCTGTCGGAGGCGGTGTCTACGATGACGGCATGTTCGCCTATGTCGTGGCCGCCGTCTTCCTCCTCCTCTTCGGAGCCGGTGTGCTGCGCGACCGGCGGCGCTTCGGCAACGCGGTGTACCTGGGCCTCGCCGTGACGTTCCTCGGCCTCGGCCTGCTCGCCGGGCTCGCCGACGCCCCGCCCGGCGTCGGCGTGACGGTGGTGGTGATCCTGCTGCTGGTGCTGTCGCTCGGCCCGGTGGCCCTCGCCGGGCTGCTGTGCGCCAACGGGGTCAAGATGGTCCGCAAGGAGGGCCGGAGCCCCGCCAACCTGCTCTCGCTGCTCGCCGGACTGGGCATCCTCGGTGTGATGGGCCTGATGGCCGCCGCCGTCGTCACCCACTCGACGACCCTCGGCATAGTCGTCGGCACCCTCCTGATGGTCCTCGGCTACGTCTCCTTCCTCTTCCTCTGCTTCATCGGCTACGCCTTCCTCTACGGCCGGATGGGCATCCGCCGGGACGCCGACTACGTCGTCGTCCTCGGCTCGGGCCTGACCGGCGGCCGCCGCGTGCCGCCGCTGCTCGCGAGCCGGCTCGACCGCGGCCTCGAGGTGTACGCGACGCTGGCCGAGCGCCGCGAGGTGGACCGGACGCCCGTCCTCATCACCTCCGGCGGGCAGGGCCCCGACGAGGAGCTCCCCGAGTCGCACGCCATGGCGGACTACCTCGTGGAGCGCGGCTTCCCCGCCGACCGGATCGTGCGCGAGGACCGCTCGCGCACGACCGAGGAGAACATGCTCTTCAGCCACGCCCTGATGGAGGCCGAGCGCCCCGGCTCCGAGTGCGTGATCGTCACCAACAACTTCCACGCCTTCCGCGCCGCCCTGATGGCCCGGAAGGCGGGCGTCAACGGCCAGGTGGTCGGTTCGCCGACCGCCGCCTACTTCTGGCCGAGCGCGACCATCCGGGAGTTCGCGGCCGTCTTCCTCCAGTACAAGGCCGTGAACCTGGGGATCTGCGGGGCGCTGGTGCTGATGGGCGGGCTCGCGTACGTCGCCACGTTGGTCTGACCGTCCTACGCTGGGGGAGTCCCCCTGCACGCGGAGGCGACGTCATGAGAGCGCGGCACCACTTCCACATCGAATACCGGGGCCACTCGGTGAGCGCCACCGTCCAGACCGGCCACAGGCCGGTCCTCGAGGTGCTGGTGGACGGCAAGGAGACCGGCCATGCCGCGTCGCACGACGACCGCCCGGTGACCGTGCACGTCGAGCTGCCGACCGACCCGCCGATCCCCGTGACGGTCCGCGCGACCCCTGGGCCCGGCGTGCCGCGATGCCTGCTGATCGGGCCGGAGGAGCAGGAGGGGCACGTGATGGCCCCTCGCGTCTTCTAGGCGGCCCTCGCCTCGACCAGGGGCGAAGGGGGCCCTCGCTTCGACCAGGGGCACGCCCTTCGCGTCCACCAGGGCGGCGGCGCCCTGCCCCTGGCCCGCCGCACGGGCCCGTGGGCCCGTCTAGGCCGAGCCAGGCCGTTCCGATCAGCTCAGCCAGGCCATCCCGATCAGCAGGAAGATCACGAAGGCGACGGCTCCGGCCACGGCCGCTGTCCTGCGCGGACGGCGCCGCGAGATCGCCGCGAGCGGGTTCTCGGCGGGCGCCTGGGCCCGGCGGGAGCGGGCGGGAACGGCGGCGGGGGCCTGCTGCGGGCCGCGCGGGGGCAGGGAGTGCGCGCCGCGCTGGGGGACCGGCTGCGACACGGGCTGCCGCCGCGGCTGCGGCGCGGGCCGGTGGTGCGCCGGTGACGGGTGCGCCGGGGGCTGGTGCGCGAGCGGCTGGTGTGCGGGCGGTACGGGCAGGGGCGTGGGCGCGGTCCGCGGCATGGCCTGGGGGGCGCCGTGCGGCACCGCCTGCGGCAGCGGCAGCGGCTGGTCGCGCCAGGCGCCGGAGGTGAACCAGTCCGCGATGGCCTGCGCGGCGGGGCGCTGCTCCGGCTGCTTGGCGAGCAGCGTCAGCAGGAAGGCCTCGAAGGCGGCCGGCATCGCCGTGCCCCGCTGCCGTGGCGGCGTCGGCGGGGTGTCGATGTGCTGGTAGAGCAGCGCGGTCGCGGTGTCGGCGCGGAAGGGCGGCTGCCCGGTGAGCAGTTGGTAGAGCACGCAGCCCAGCGAGTACACGTCCGAGGCGGGCGACGCGGGATTGCCGAGGGCGCGCTCGGGTGCCAGATAGAGGCCCGTACCGACGATCTGCCCGGTGGTGGTGAGCGCCGCGGAGGGGTCGTCGACGAAGCGCGCGATGCCGAAGTCGGCCAGCTTCACCGTGCCGTCGGAGTCCCTCAGGAGGTTGCCCGGCTTGATGTCCCGGTGCACCACGCCCTGTCGGTGTGCCGCCGCGAGGCCCGCCGCCGCGTGCGCGGCCACGGTCGCGACCTGCTCGGCGGAGAGGATCAGCGGCTGCCCGGGGGTGGAAGCGAGGCTGTCGCCCTGCACCAACTCCATGACCAGGTAGAGCTTTCCGTCCCAGGTCCCGAAGTCGAAGACGCCGACCACGTGCGGATGGCTCAGCCGAGCCGCGGTCTGCGCCTCCAGGCGGAAGCGGTCGGCGGCCGAGGGGTCGTGCTCGTGACCCAGCATCAGCTTCACGGCGACATCGCGGCCGAGCACCTCGTCGGTCGCTCGCCACACCTCGCCCATGCCGCCCCGTCCGACACACACTTGGAGCCGATATCGGTCCGCGACCAGCACCTGTGACCCACCCTTCCCTCTGGACGCCTCATCGTAGAGCGGCTTTTGAAGGGTTCTTGCGGCGCGTCCGGGTCCCGGACGGGGAGAGGGAAGGGGCGCGGAGAGGGGGAGGAGCGGGGAAAGGGGTGGGGAGAGGGGTGGGGAAAGGGGAGACAGCGGTACGGCGCCGGGCCGGGGGACCGGCGCCGTACCGCTGTCCCGGTCTCCTCAGGCGGTACGCGTTCCCGCCATCCTGACCAGCAGGTGGCCGAGGGCTCCGCCCTGGGGGCCGAGCTCCGTCCCGTACCGGCGGATGACCCGGTTCTCGTGCGTGAGGTCGGCCGACGGGCGCCGCGCCGCCTGGCGGACGTCACGGAGCGCGGACGAGAAGGCGTTCCGGCGGGCGATCAGGGCGATGATCTGGTCGTCGACCGCGTCCAGCGAGTCGGCGAGCAGCTCCTCGGTGCCGGCGACGCGCGGCACGCGCGGGGCGCCGGGCCCCCGGACACCCGTCTCGGCGAGCATCGTGTCCAGCATGCGAACCATGGGGCTCTCCTTCTACGGGTCCGGTCCGGTCTCGTACGGGGTCCCCGCCGGCCCCGGCCCCATCGGCAGTGCCGTCGCCGGGGCGCCCGCGGCGAGATCCCCGGTGCGCCACCCTAGGGACGCCGGCGCGGCCCGACCGGCAGCTTCGGGCGGCGGTTCCGCCCTGCCTGCCGCCTGCCTCCTGCTGCCTGCCGCCTGCCGAGCGCCGCCTGCCGCCTGCGGTCTGCGGAGGAGCGGAGGGGGGAGGGGTGGAGGGGTGGAGGAGCGGAGGGGGGAGGAGCGGACGATCAGCAGACGTCGGCCGACAGCCAGCCCTTGGCCACCGCGCGGCAGCCCGCCTGGAAGCGGCTGCGGGCGCCGAGGAGCTCCATGAGGTCGGCGGCGATGCGGCGGGCCGTACGCGGCGAGACGCCCAGGCGTTTGGCCACGGCCTCGTCGGTGAGGCCCTGGCCCAGGAGGTGCAGGGCCGCCTGCTCCTGGGCGTTGAGGCCGTGCGCGTCGCGCTCGCGCGAGGGCGTGCCGAGCGGGGTGGCGCGGGTCCAGATGGTGTCGAAGAGCGCGACCAGGGCGGTGAGGGTGCCGGTTCCGGTCAGCACCAGCGCACCCGCTGAGGTGTTCTCGTCGTCGACGGGCACGATGGCGATCTTGCGGTCCAGGATGGTCAGCCGGACCGGGAGGGACGGGGCGGTGCGCACCTCGCCGCCGTACTCCGTGAGCCACTTCGCGTACGAGACGGTGGCGGGGCTGTTGCGGACGCTGTCGAGGTACAACGTCCGCATGCGGACGCCGCGTTCGAGGAGTGCCTGGTCCTGGGGGCGGGCCGCCGCCATGTTGGCCGCCTGCTGGCCGCCGCCGGGGGCCAGGGCGAGCACCTCTTCGCGGACGTCGCGGACCAGGAGCCGGATGCGGTCCCTGATCTCCTCCAGGCCGTCGAGGCGCTCGATTCCGTCGATGTTCTGGTGCGCGCGGGACGTGGTGAAATCCGCCGCCAATTGCGCGGCCGCCAAACGGATTTGTTCGGTCCGATGCTGTTCCGCCGCGACGCGTTCTTCCTGGCGGGCCATGAGGGCCTGAATCGCCATCTCGGGATTCACCGCGCGGAATGTGTACGGGCTGTCGAAAGGCGTGCGCACCAAAGCCAGTTCGCTTAGTTTGTCAAGTGCGTCGCGGAGTTCTGCCTCGGTCAGGTTCAACGAGCCCTGAAGATCGGGCAGGTCGGCCTGTGGATGGGCCAGTATCGCCCGATAGACCCGTGTGCAGGTTTCGTCTAACCCCAGGACATGCAGCAAGAGGTTCCCCGTTTGTGTCGGTCACGACGGTCGCTGGTGGGTGCGGCGGGTGGTGAAGCGTTTCTGCGCAGTGTGTGCACAGTGTGTGCGTCAGGAGGAGGATCGCCGAAACCCGGCGGAATGTGCAACTGGTCCGCCCTCGCCGTGGCGTGGCATATTCCGGCCATGGCCTCAATGGTCCCGGTTTGACACTTGATGACGGGTGCGTCGCCGTCCGACGCTCGTCTGATGATTCTCGTCCACGTTCGCATTCGATCACCCGAGGCTCTTCCCGAACGAGATGTGCTCGTGCGAATTCTTTCCGAGCACGTAACCCCCGGCGAACGCGTGGAACACTTCAGCGTCCATCCCGACGGCCCCGGCTCCGTCACCGTCGGCTGTTTCGTGCCGGCCGAATCCCTCTTGATCGCGGAAAGCGTGGCGCTCGCCGTCGCCCAGCGCGCCGTACGGTCCTCTCCGGCCCTGAAGGGCGCCTGGATCACCAGCAGTTCGGGCGCGATCGTCGCGGAGTACTTCGAGCGGCTCCGTGATTCCGCAGGTCACGATGGACGGTCTATGCGATTGCCGGATCAGGACATCGCGGATTGCTGACAGGGGCCCCGGCCCCGGGCGAATCTCTTCTCACCGAAGCGCACCGGCCGGGAACGACAGGCCGGGGCGGTCGGTGGCCGGGACCGTCACCGCGGGACGTACCGGTCATGGATCAGCCGTCAGCAGACCACCAGAAGCCAAGGAGTACGTCGTGTCTCGCAGCCGTGTCCTCTTCCCCAAGCTCGCCGCGGTCGTCACCCTCGTCGCCCTGCCCGCCCTGGGCACCGCCGCCTTCGCCGGCAGCGGTACGGCGTCGAGCACGCAGATCACCGCCGACGCCACGCCGGCGCCGTCCGTCACGCCGACCACGGGCAAGGACACCACGGGCTGGGAGTGAACCCGGCGCCGAGCCGGCCCTGGAGGTGACATGAGCATGTCGGTGGCCGTACGGCCAGGACTCTTCGCGACGCTCCTCCAGTCCTACCGGACGACCGAGGGGCTCACCCAGCAGCAGCTCGCCGACTTCGCCACCCTCAGCGTCCGGGCCATCCGCGACCTGGAGCACGGGAGGGCGGAACGCCCCCGACGGGACACCGTCCGTCTGCTCGCCGAGGCACTCCGGCTCGATCCGGCCCGGCGCGCGGAGTTCGAACGGGCCGCCCGAGGCGGCATCCTGTCCCGCACCGCCGGAACACCCGCGACACCCGCCGGGACCCACGTCGGACCGCGCGGAACATCCGCCGGAACGTCCGCCCGGACTCCCGACGGAGCAAAGGCCGGAACATCCGCCGGAACCCCCGCCGGAGCACCTTCCGACGCATCCGCCGACGCACGTCCCGACCTCATCGACCGGCCGTCCTCCGACGGCCCCCGCACCTACGAGTACAGCACCGTCCTGCTCGACTCGCTCGCGTCCGACTCGGGCGACGGCGAGTGGTCACGCGCCCTCAACGACCTGGCCGCGCACGCCTGGCGCCTGGTCTCGGTGGACCGCGGCGTGGCCTTCCTGGAGCGCCGGCTCGGCTGACCGCCGGGCCCGACCGTGCCCGCGCGCCGCGATCCGGCGCCGGCCCGCGCTCACAGGGCTCGCGGCCCCTCGTCTCTCGGACTTCCCTCCTGAAGGTTGATATGCAGCTATCACAGGCCGGGGCACCCCCCGCCAGGAATGCCCTGCACGTCGTGGTCACCAGCGTCGCCTCCGACTCCCACACCTGGAACCTGATCTACCTCCAGCTCCTCCTGGAGGAGCTCGGCCACCGGGTGACCAACCTCGGCGCCTGCGTCCCGGACGACCTCATGGTCGACGAGTGCCGCAGGCTGCGCCCCGACCTCGTCGTCATCAGCAGCGTCAACGGCCACGGCCACCACGACGGCCGGCGGGTCATCGGCCGGCTCCGCGACTGCCCGGAGCTGCGCGAGACCCCGATCGTCATCGGCGGCAAGCTCGGCATCACCGGCGGCGGTGACCGCGGTCCGCTGGAGGAGCTGCGCGCCGCCGGATTCGACGCCGTCTTCGAGGACGGCACCGGCATCGCCCGGTTCCAGGGCTTCGTCCGCGCCCTGCCGGCGAGAGTGATGGCGAGAGTGACGGCATGAGCGTCGGCTTCGGTGCCTTCGTCAAGGAGGCCCAGGACGTGGGCGACCTCGTGGTCCAGCCGCGCATGGGGATGAGCGACCCGGCCGAGATGCGCCGCGGCCTGCTCGCCACCAAGCACGCGACCGCGACCACCGTCGGCACCCTCACCCTGGACAGCTACACCCGCGTCAACGACATCGAGGCGGCCCGCCGGGCCCTCGCCGCCGGCGGCGCCCTCAACGGCTATCCGATCGTGAACCACGGCACCCGCCTCACGCGGGAGGTCCTCGACGGTGTCATGGACCCCGGCTTCCCGGTGCAGGTGCGGCACGGCTCCGCACAGCCCGAGGCCATCTTCCGCGCCCTCGTCGGCTCCGGGCTCACCGCCACCGAGGGCGGCCCCGTCTCGTACTGCCTGCCCTACAGCCGCGCGCCGCTCACCCGGTCGGTGGCCAGCTGGTCCCGGTGCTGCGAGGTCTTCGCCCGGCTCCGGGACGCCGGCGAGGAACCGCACCTGGAGACCTTCGGCGGCTGCATGATGGGCCAGCTCTGCCCGCCGGGACTGCTCGTGGCGCTCAGCGTCCTCGAAGCGCTCTTCTTCCGCGCCCACGGCCTGCGCAGCGTCTCGCTGAGCTACGCCCAGCAGACCAGCACCGCCCAGGACGAGGAGGCGCTGCGGGCGCTGGGCCGGCTCGCCGGCGAGCTGCTCCCCGACGTCGACTGGCACATCGTGCTGTACGCGTACATGGGGGTGTACCCGCGGACCGAGGACGGCGCGCTGCTGCTCCTGGGGCGGGCGGCCCGCCTCGCGACCCGGGCCGGCGCCGCCCGCCTGATCGTGAAGACGGCGGCCGAGGCGCACCGCATCCCCACCGTCGAGGAGAACGTCACGGCCCTCGAACTGGCCTCGGCGGCGGCCGCGGACGAACGCGCCCGCGCCCTGTCGGGCGGCCGGCCGCCGGCGGCCCCGGACACCGGGATCTACGAAGAGGCCCACACGCTCGTCCGGACCGTCCTCGACCTGGACCCCGACGTCGGCCGGGCCCTCGTGCGGGCCTTCGGCCGCGGGCTGCTCGACGTCCCCTTCTGCCTGCACCCCGACAACCCCGGCCGGTCCCGCGCCCGCGTCGACACCGACGGCCGGCTGCGCTGGACCGAGATCGGCGCCATGCCCATCGCGGGCGTCGCCGAGGTCACCCCGGCCTCCGGGATGACCTCGGACGCGCTGCTCAGCTCGCTCTCGCACGTCCAGCGCACCTACGACGAGCTCGCCCTGAAGGCGGCGGACCAGCGCCGCGCCGTGGCCGGCCGCCAGCCGGCGCTCCTGCCGTAGGGCCGCCGGCCCGATCCGGACGACGGGCCGCAGGACCACCGCCTGCCGGCCCGCTCCGCAAAAAAGGCCTCAGGTCCGCCTCCCGGCCCGCTCCGCAAGACAGGCCTCGGGTCCGCCCAGGACGGCCCACCGGTCCGACCGAAGGACAGGCCCGACGGCCGCCCGCCGGCCCGCTCCGAAAGACAGGCCAGGCCAGGCCCCGGCCACCACCCGTACGTCTCACGACCTCCCGACCCGACCGACAGGACGCGACATCATGACCCTGACCTCACCCGAGACGGCCGACCGGGGCGAGCTGCTGCCGCCCGCCGACCCCCGGGAGCACCTCAGCTCGCCGGTCACCCGGGCCGCGCTGCGGATCCAGCAGCGGCTGCTCGCCGGTGCCCGCGAGTACCTCACCGGTGCCGGCTTCGCGGAGATGATGCCGCCGATCATCGGCCCGGTGACCGACCCCGGCATCCGCGGCTCGAAGCAGGTCGACCTGGACTTCTACGGCCACAAGTACAAGCTCATGACCAGCGCGATCCTGTACAAGCAGGCCTCGCTGCTCGCCTTCGACAAGATCTTCTGCATCGCCCCGAACGTGCGCCTGGAGCCGCTGGAGACCGCGAACACCAGCCGTCACCTGGCCGAGTTCCACCAGATCGACGTGGAGATGGCGGGCGCCTCCCGCGACCAGATCACGCAGGTCGTCGAGGAGCTCGTGCGGCACATGATCGGCCGCGCGGTCGCCGAGTGCGCCGAGGACTTCGAGCTGCTCGGGCGGGACACCGGTGTCTTCGAGACGCTGCTCAAGGAGGCCTTCGGGCGCCGCACCCACGCCGACGCGGTGGCCGAGCTGCGCGCCGGCGGCCACCCGCAGAACCCGGACGCCGAGATCGACTGGCAGGGCGAGGTCATCGTCTCCGAGGCCGCCGACCGGCCCTTCTTCCTCACCGACTACCCCAAGGGCTCCCGCGGGTTCTACGACCGGGAGAGCGCCGAACGGCCGGGCGTGCTGCGGAACTTCGACCTGATCGCCCCCGAGGGCTACGGCGAGCTGTGCAGCGGCAGCGAGCGCGAGTTCGACTACGGCCGGATCGTCACCCGGATGCGCGAGACCGGCGAGAACCCCGCGAAGTACGGCTGGTACCTGGCCATGGTCCGCGAGGGCATCCCCGGCTCGGCCGGCTTCGGCATCGGTGTCGAGCGGCTCACCCGCTACGTCACCGGCCTCGACGCCGCCTGGCAGGCCAACGCCTTCCCCAAGCTCCCGGGCCGGGTGTCGCCGTGACCGGATTCCGCACCCCCGCCTTCCCCGAGGAACGGATACGCGAGCGGGCCCGCCTGGGCACCGCCGCCGCCTTCCCCGACCTGGACGCCTACGGCGCCACCGCCTTCGGCCAGGACGCCGCGGACGCCACCGGCCAGGACGCCCTCGACGCGCTCCGGATCGCCCCGCCGGTCTTCATGCCGCTGCGCTTGGAGAAGCTCATCGACCTGGGTCGCGAGCCGCTCCACTCGGACGTCGAACTCGGCACGCGGATCGGCGGGTTCACCTCCCCGCTGCCCGTGTACCTGTCCGCCTTCGGCTCCACCAAGGCGGCCGGCACCGACCACGTCCTGGCCCTCAGCCGGCAGGCCGGCCGGCTCGGCATCCCCATGGTCGTCGGCGAGAACATCATGCCGATCGCCGGCTACGGCCGGGCCGGGGAGGACAGTGGACGCACCGTCCTCGACCGGATCCACGCCTACACCGCGGAACTCCCCGACGGTCTCGGCGGTCTCGTCGTCCAGCAGAGCACCGAGGACGCCGACGCCGAGGTGTGGAACCTCGTCTACAGCGACCCGGGCGCCCAGGCCCTGCTCGACAGCGGACGCCTGGCCTTCGAGCTGAAGACCGGACAGGGCGCCAAGCCGGGCCTGGGCGGGCTCACCGTGCTCGACCGGGCCGAGGCCCGGCGGGTCGACGAGCAGTACGCCATCGAGCCGGTCTACGGCACCGAGGCCGAGCGCGTACTGCGCTGCAGCAGCCCCGGCACCTTCACCGAGGAGATCCTGCGGCAGCAGATCCACCTCATGCGCAACAACTACCCGCGCGCGAAGGTGTGGGTGAAGCTCCACCCCGGCCGGGACATCGGCCACGCCGCGGCCGTCGCCTGGGCCGCGGGCGCCGACGCGGTCACCGTCGACGGTGCCGAGGGCGGCTCCGGCTGGGCGCCGCGCGCCTTCCTCGCCCAGGTCGGGCTGCCGCTCGGCGAGTGCCTGAGCCGGATCGGCGGACCCGCCGGCAGCCTGCTGGCCTCCGGCCGGATCTGGGAGGGCGGCCGGGCCGCCAAGTGCCTGGCCCTCGGCGCGACCGCCGTCGGCCTCGGCCGCGGCGCGCTGGTCGCCGTCGACGAGGACGCCGAGAACGGCCTGGTCCACCTGGTCGACTGCCTCGCCCTGGAACTGAGGATGCTGATCAGCGCCCTGGGCAAGTACACGCCCCGGGACCTCGGCCCCGAGGACCTGTGGGCACCCCAGCCGCTCCTCCCGGCGGTCGCCGAGGAGCCCCGGAGGGCGGTCGCCCATGAGTGACACCGACACCGGCACCCAGACGGCCCCGGCCCCCGCGCGCCGCTCCGCCGGCCACTACCTGGGGTTCAACTACCTGACCTTCACCGGTGCGATGGGGCTCTCCGCGCTCGGTGACGCCGCCTGGTACGTGGCCCTCACCTGGACGCTGTCCCGCGAGGTCAGCGCCGCCGCGGCCGGCAGCCTGCTCGCCCTGGCCGCGCTGCCCCGGATGATCGCCCTGCTCGGCGGCGGCGTGCTCGCCGACCGCACCGGGCCCCGCCGCCTCATGGTCCTCACCGACCTGGCCCGCTGCGCGGTGATGATCGGCGCGGCCGGGCTGCTCCTCCTCACCCGCCCCTCCGTACCGCTGCTCTTCGTCACCGCCGCCCTGGTGGCGCTGCTCAGCGCCTTCTTCATCCCCGCGTCCGGAGCCATCAAGCCACTGCTCCTCGACGAGGCCCATCTGCTCCGCGGCAACGCCCTGTTCGTCCTCGGGCTGCGCGGCGGGCAGGCGGCCGGCGGACCGATCGGCGCCTCCCTGATCGCGCTCGGCGGGCTGCCGCTGATCGCCCTCACCAACGCCGTCGGCTACGCCGTGTCCGCCCTGGCGAGCGCCAAGGTGAAACTGGTCCACGACGTGCCGCCGCCACCGGAGCGCAAGCCGTTCCTGCGCGAACTCACCTTCGGGCTGCGCTACCTGCGGGGCGAGCGGCACCTCGGGCTCATCCTGGTCGTGCTCGCGCTGAGCGAGCTCAGCTGCGCCCCGCCCGTCAACCTCGGCCTGGTCGTGCTGTCCGACCGGGCCGGCACGGGGGCGGCCGGAGCCGGCTACCTGCTCACGGCCTACACCGTCGGCGCCGTCGGCAGCTCGTTCGTCACCATGCTGCTGCCGAAGGCGAAGCGGGTGGGGATGGCGCTGCTCGCGGAGACCGCCCTCGCGGCCGCCTGCCTGGCCGCCCTGGGCAGCGTCACCCACCTGTGGGCGGGGCTCGTCCTGTACCTGCTCCTCGGCCTGGTCACCGGGCTCTCCGGAGTCATCCTCGTCTCCCTGACGCAGCAGTGGACCGGAGCGGAGGTACGCGGCCGGGTCATGGCCGTGCTGTCCCTCGTCATCTTCGGTGCGGCCCCGCTGGCGAACGCCGTCTACGGCATGTCGCTCGACTGGCTCGGCTTCGCCCCCACCCTGCGTGTCTTCGCCGCCCTCTGTCTCGCGTCCACGGCGATCATCGCGCTGACTCCGACCCTGAGGAGCGCCCGCCTTGGCTGACAACCCACGCGGCGAATCCCGCGTCAGCGGCTTCCCCGCCCTCACCGACCTGCACCGACGGCTCCGCGGCGGCACCCTCACCAGCACCGCCCTCACCCGTCTGTGCCTGGACCGCATCGCCGCGGTCAACCCCGTCCTGAGCGCGGTCCTCGCGGTCGACGCCACCGCGCTGGAGCAGGCCGCCGAGGCGGACCGGCGCTACGCGGCCGGCGCCCCGCTCGGCCCGCTCGACGGCATCCCGGTCCTGATCAAGGACAGCATCGACACCGCCGGGCTCGCCAGCACGGCCGGCTCCCGGCTGCTCGCCACCGCCCCGCCCCGCCAGGACGCGGCGGTCGTGACACGGCTGCGCCGGGCCGGCGCGGTGGTCCTCGGCAAGACCAACCTCACCGAGTGGTCCAGCTTCCGTACGACCCAGGGCTGCGAGGGCTGGTCGGCGGTCGGCGGGCAGACGGTCAACCCGTACTCCCCGCAGCGCACCGCCTCCGGCTCCTCCTCCGGCTCCGCGGTCGCCGTCGCCACCGGCATGGCGCCGCTCGCGCTCGGCGCCGAGACGGACGGCTCGATCGTCAGTCCGGCCGGGGTCTGCGGGGTCGTCGGCCTCAAGCCGGCCCCCGGCACCCTGCCGCTCGACGGGGTCGTCCCGGTCTCGGACACCGAGGACTCGGTGGGCCTGCTCGCCGGGCGGGTCGCCGACGCCGCCCTCGCCCTCGACGTCCTCACCTCCGGCGCCCCGGCGCCGGGCGCCCCGGCCTCCGGCGCCCCGGCGTCGGGCGCCCCGACCTCCGGTGTGCCCCTGGCGTCGGGCGCGCCCCCGGCCCCCGGCTCGGACCCGGCCCTCGCGGCCCACGGCCCGCTCGGCGGCGCGGGGCGGCGGCTCGGCCTCTGGCGGGTGCCCCGGATGCCGGCCCAGGTCGGCGCCGTCCTGGACGCCGCCGCCGGATCGCTGCGGGCCGCCGGGTTCACCGTGGTCGACGTCGAGATCGACATCGACCGGGAGATCCTGGTCGACGGACTGCGTGCCATGTACGCCGAGTTCACGCCCAGCCTGGAGAAGTACCTGGCCGGCCGGGACGGCGTACCGCGCACCCTGGCCGAGATCGTCGAGGCCAACCGGGTTGACCCGGTGGAGCTCTCGCTCTTCGGCCAGGACCTGTTCGAGACGGTCCTCGGCCTCGCCGACGCCGACCGCGCCAAGGCGGAGGGCGGCCGGGCCAGGGCCGTGGAGCGCGCCGTGGACCTGCTCGACGGCACCCTGCGCCGGTACGGCGTCGAGGCCGTCGTCGCCCCCACCAACGAGCCCGCCTGGCTCGTCGACCACCAGCTGGGCGACCCGTACTCCCCGGGCAGCTCCACCCTGCCGGCGCTCGCCCGGCGGCCCAACGTCACCGTGCCGGCCGCCCACGGCGGACTGCCCGTCGGCATCTCGCTCTTCGGCCCGGCCGAGGAGGGCTCGCTGCTCCGGCTCGCCCTGGAGGCCGAGCACGCGCTGGCCCGGCAGCCGCACGCACTGCTCGTCTGACCCGTACGCCGCGGTCGCGGCCGCGCCGGCCCCGACCCGTACCCGCGACACCACACCCCCGTCCGACATCCGGAATCCGAGGAGGAGTCCGACATGACCAACCCCTTCGACCGTGACGACATCGAGTTCCTCGTCGTGGTCAACCACGAGAACCAGCACTCGATCTGGCCCGCCCGCACCGACGTCCCCGAGGGCTGGCGCCGGGTGCACGGCCCGGCCGGCCGCGCCGAGAGCCTCGCGTACATCGAGGAGAACTGGACCGACATCCGCCCGAGCTCGCTGACCGGCGCGGCCTGACCACCGCCACCGTCCCTGAAAGACCGATGGGAAGACCGATGACTCCGCTTTCCTACGCACAGGCACGGCTGTGGTTCCTCCAGCAGGTCGAGGGCCCCGGCCCGACCTACAACGTTCCCCTGACGGTCCGGCTGCGCGGCACCCTCGACACCCGGGCGCTGCGTGCGGCGGTCCATGACGTCGTGGCCCGGCACGAGGTGCTGCGCACGGTTTTCCCCGAGGTCGACGGCGAGCCCCGCCAGCAGACCCTGGACGCCGCCGAGAGCACCGTGCCCTGGACGGTCACGTCCGTGACCGAGGACGCCCTGCCGGACGCCGTGCGCCGGGCCGCGGCCCGGGGGTTCGACCTCGGGCGCGAACTCCCCTTGCGCGTGCACCTGTTCCGCGTCGCCGAGGACGACCACCTGCTCCTGCTCGCCATGCACCACATCGCCACCGACGGCTGGTCGCTGCGCCCCCTGCTGCGTGACGTGGCCGCGGCCTACGAGAGCCGGCTCGCCGACCGCGCGCCGATCTGGGAGCCGCTGCCGGTGCAGTACTCCGACTACACGCTCTGGCAGGAGGACCTGCTCGGCGCCGCCGACGACCCCGGGAGCACCGTCCGCCGCCAGCTCGACTACTGGCGGACGGCCCTCGGCGGCCTCCCCGACGAGCTGCCCCTGGTCTTCGACCGCCCCCGGCCCGGCTCCGCCTCGTACCGCGGCGGAGTGCTGCGCGCCTCGCTCGACGCGGATCTGCACCGCCGGATCGTGGCCTTCGGACGGGAGAGCCGGGCGACCGTCTTCATGGTCGTCCAGGCCGCCCTGTCGGGTCTGCTCACGCGGCTCGGGGCGGGTACGGACGTGCCGTTGGGTACGCCGGTGGCGGGGCGTACGGACGAGGCGCTGGACGATCTGGTCGGGTTCTTCGTGAACACGCTGGTGCTGCGTTCGGACGTGTCGGGTGATCCGACCTTCCGGGAGCTGGTGGCGCGGGTGCGGTCGACGGACCTGGAGGCGTACGCGCATGCCGACGTGCCGTTCGAGCGGCTGGTGGAGGAGCTGAACCCGCCGCGCTCGCTGGCCCGGCACCCCCTCTTCCAGATCATGCTGCTGCTCCAGAGCCACGAGCCGCCCGCCCTCCAGCTCCCCGGCCTCACCTCGGCCGCCACCGAGGTCGTCGAGCTGGACGTGGCGAAGTTCGACCTGACCGTCGAGCTCGCCGAGACCTTCGGACCGGACGGCGAGCCGGCCGGCATCAGCGTGCTGCTCAAGTACGCCACGGACCTCTTCGACCGGCCCACGGTGGAGCGCCTCATGGAGCGCCTCACCCGCGTCCTCACCCAGGCCCTCGCCGCACCGGACCTGCCGGTCGGACGCTGGGACGTGCTGTCGGCGGGGGAGCGGAACACGCTGCTCGCCGAGTGGGCGGGCGGCGAGGAGCGGTTCCCCGCCGAGTCCTGCGTCCACGAGGTGTTCGCCCGGCAGGCGGCGGCCACGCCGGACGCGGTGGCGCTCGTCTTCGGCGAGGACCGGGTCCCGTACGGGGAGCTGGAGGCGCGCTCGAACCGGCTCGCGCGCCGTCTCGTCGCCTCGGGTGTCGCGCGCGGCGACGTGGTGGGCGTGTACCTGCCCCGCTCGGTGGAGCTGGCCGTGGCCGTCCTGGGCGTCCTCAAGGCCGGCGGCGCGTACACGGTCCTCGACCCCGAGTTCCCGGTGGAGCGCGTCTCCGCGGTGCTCGGGCAGACCGGCGGCCGACTCGTGATCACCGAGAGCGCCCTGTCGGGACGCCTCGCCGGACTCGACGAGCTGGTCCTCGACCGGGAGGCGGACGCCATCGCCGCCCTGGACGGCTCGGCGCCGGAGCCGGTCGCCGGCCCGGCGGACGCGGCCTGCGTGATGTTCACCTCGGGCTCCACGGGCACGCCGAAGGGCGTCGTCTCCCCGCACCGCGCGATCGTCGGCACCCTGGCCGGCCAGCGGTACGTGGACTTCGACCCCGGCCAGGTGTGGCTGCAGTGCGCGCCCGTCTCCTGGGACGCCTTCGCCCTGGAGCTGTTCGGCGCGCTGCTGTCCGGCGCGACCTGTGTCCTCCAGCCGGGCCAGCGGCCCGAACCGGCCGTCATCTCCCGGCTGGTGGCGGAGCACGGGGTGACGACGATGCACGTGTCGGCGAGCCTGCTCAACTTCCTCCTCGACGAGTACCCCGGTGTCTTCGCCGGTCTCCGTCAGGTGATGACGGGCGGCGAGGCGGCCTCGGTCGCCCATGTGACCCGTCTGGTACGGGAGTTCCCGCAGGTGCGGCTGGTCAACGGCTACTCGCCGGCCGAGTCGATGATCTTCACCGTCGCCCACCGCATCACCGAGGCCGACGCCGGCTCCACCTCCATCCCGGTCGGCCGGGCGCTCAACAACAAACGCCTGTACGTGCTCGACGAGCAGCTGAACCCGGTCGCGCCCGGCGTGATCGGCGAGCTGTACATGGCCGGTGTCGGCCTCGCCCACGGCTACGCGGGCCAGCCCGCGCTGACCGCGGGGCGGTTCGTGGCCTGCCCGTTCGGGCCTCCCGGTGAGCGCATGTACCGCACCGGCGACCTGGTGCGCTGGCGTGCCGACGGCATCCTGGAGTTCCACGGCCGTGCGGACGACCAGGTCAAGATCCGTGGCTTCCGCGTCGAGCCCGGCGAGATCCAGAATGTCCTCGCCACCCACCCGACGGTCGGCCAGGCGGCCGTCGTCGTCCGCGAGGACACCCCCGGCGACAAGCGCCTCGTCGGCTACGTCGTCCCCGCCGACCCGCGGACGCGGCCCGACGCGGCCGAGCTGCGCGCCCATGTGGCGGACCGGCTGCCGGAGTACATGGTGCCGGCCGCCCACGTCGTCCTCGACGCCTTCCCGCTCACCCCGACCGGCAAGCTCGACCGGCGCGCCCTGCCCGCCCCGGCGTACGCGTCCCGGGCCGGCGGCCGCGCCCCGCGCGACGAGCGCGAGGAGGCGCTGTGCGCGCTCTTCGCGGAGCTGCTCGGCCGCGACAGCGTCACGATCGACGACAACTTCTTCGATCTGGGCGGCCATTCGCTCCTCGCCGCCAAACTCATCACCCGCCTCCGCTCCACGCTCGGCGTCGAACTCGCCGTACCGGATCTCTTCGAGGCACCCACAGTTTCCGACTTCGCGGCGCGCACCGTCGATGCCCGCCAGGCGAGAAAGGGCTCCAGCGTCATGGACCGACCCGAGGACATCCCTCTCTCCTACGCCCAGCGCAGGCTGTGGTTCCTCAACAAGATGGAGGGACCGAACAGCACGTACAACGTCGCCTTCGCGATCCGCCTGCGCGGCCCGCTGGACGTCGAGGCGCTGCGCACCTCGATCGTCGACGTCGTGGCCCGGCACGAGGCCCTGCGCACGGTCTTCGTCGAGCTGGAGGGCGAGCCGCACCAGCGGGTGCTGCCCTCGGCCGACGCACGGGTGAGCGTCGAGGTGACCCGGGTCGAGGCCGACGGGCTCGTCGTCGCGCTCGACACGGCCTCCCGCTACACCTTCGACCTCGGCACCACCCTGCCGGTGCGCGCCGACATCTTCGTCGTCAGCCCCACCGAGCACGTGCTGCTGCTCGTCATGCACCACATCGCCAGCGACGGCTGGTCCATGGGCCCCGTCCTGCGCGACCTGACCTACGCCTACGCGGCCCGCAGCGCCGGTGACACCCCGGTCTGGGAGCCGCTGCCCGTGCAGTACGTCGACTACACGCTCTGGCAGCAGGAACTGCTCGGCGACCCCGCCGACCCGGACAGCCTGATAGCCCGCCAGCTCGACTACTGGCGCGAGGCCCTCGACGGGCTCCCCGAGGAGACCCCCCTGCCGGTCGACCGGCCCCGCCCCTCCGACCCCTCCCACAAGGGGGAGATCACGGAGGTGATGCTCGGCAAGGACCTGCACCGGCGCATCCTCGCCTTCGCCCGGGAGTCCCAGGCGACCGTCTTCATGGTGATCCAGGCGGCCGTGTCGGGTCTGCTCGCCCGCCTGGGCGCGGGTACGGACGTGCCGTTGGGTACGCCGGTGGCGGGGCGTACGGACGAGGCGCTGGACGATCTGGTCGGGTTCTTCGTGAACACGCTGGTGCTGCGTTCGGACGTGTCGGGTGATCCGACCTTCCGGGAGCTGGTGGCGCGGGTGCGGTCGACGGACCTGGAGGCGTACGCGCATGCCGACGTGCCGTTCGAGCGGCTGGTGGAGGAGCTGAACCCGCCGCGTTCGCTGGCCCGGCACCCCCTCTTCCAGATCATGCTCGTGGTGCAGAACAACGCCGAGGCCAAGCTCTCCCTGCCGGGCGTCGAGGTGCAGGTCGACCCGGTCCTCACCGGCTCCGCGAAGTTCGACCTCACCTTCGGCTTCACCGAGACCTTCGACGCGAACCGGGAGCCGGCCGGCATCCTCACCGTCGTCGAGTACGCCACCGACCTGTTCGACGGCGCGTCCATCGAGGCCCTGGTGGCCCGGCTCGAACGCCTCATGGAGGCCCAGCTGGACGACCCGGACCTGCCGGTGGGCCGCTGGGACGTGCTGTCGGGAGCGGAGCGCACCGCGCTCCTCGACGACTGGGCGGGCGACGACGCCGAGTTCCCGGCCGAGTCCTGCGTGCACGAGATGTTCTCCCGGCGGGCGGCGGCCACCCCGGACGCGACCGCCCTGGTCTTCGAGGACCAGCGGGTGACCTACGGCGAGCTGGAGGCGCGCTCCAACCGGATGGCCCGCCATCTGACCGCGTCCGGCGTGCGGCGCGGCGACGTGGCCGGCGTGTACCTGCCGCGGTCGGTGGACCTGGTCGTGGCCGTCCTCGGTCTGCTGAAGGCCGGCGGCACCTACACGATGCTGGACCCGGAGTTCCCGGTGGAGCGGGTGTCCGGCGTCCTCGCGCAGACCGGCGGCCGGCTCGTCATCACGGAGAGCGCCCTGTCCGGACGGCTCGACGGCTTCTCCGAGGTCGTCATCGACCGGGACGCGGCGGCGATCGGCACCCTGGACGCCTCGCCGCTGGAGCGGATCGCCACCCCCGCGGACGGCGCCTGCGTCATGTTCACCTCCGGCTCGACGGGCACGCCGAAGGGCGTCGTCTCCCCGCACCGCGCGATCGTCGGCACCCTCACCAACCAGCGGTCCCTCCCGTTCGGCGCGGACGACGTCTGGCTGCAGTGCGCGCCCGTCTCCTGGGACGCCTTCGCCCTGGAGCTGTTCGGCGCGCTGCTCACCGGCGCGACCTGCGTCCTCCAGCCCGGCCAGCGGCCCGAGCCGGCCCTGATCTCGCGGCTGATCCACGAGCACTCCGTCACGTCCCTGCACGTCTCCGCGAGCCTGCTCAACTTCCTCCTCGACGAGTACCCGGGCGTCTTCGCCGGACTGCGCCACGTCATGACCGGCGGCGAGGCCGCGTCCATCCCGCATGTGATGCGCCTGGTGCGGGAGTTCCCGCAGGTGCGGCTGGTCAACGGCTACTCGCCGGCCGAGTCGATGATCTTCACCGTCGCCCACCACATCACCGAGGCCGACGCCGGCTCCGCCTCCATCCCGGTCGGCCGGGCCCTCTCCAACAAGCGCCTCTACGTCCTCGACGAGCAGCTCAACCTCGCCGCCCCCGGCGTGATCGGCGAGCTGTACATGGGTGGGGTCGGCCTGGCCCACGGCTACGCGGGCCAGCCGGCGCTGACCGCGGGGCGGTTCGTGGCCTGCCCGTTCGGGCCTCCCGGTGAGCGCATGTACCGCACCGGCGACCTGGTGCGCTGGCGTGCCGACGGCATCCTGGAGTTCCACGGCCGTGCGGACGACCAGGTCAAGATCCGTGGCTTCCGCGTCGAGCCCGGCGAGATCCAGAATGTCCTCGCCACCCACCCGGCGGTCGGCCAGGCGGCCGTCGTCGTCCGCGAGGACACCCCCGGCGACAAGCGCCTGGTGGCCTACGTCGTCCCCGCCGACCCGGCCGTGGCCCCGGACCCCGGAGAGCTGCGCGCCCACCTCGCCGACCGGCTGCCGGAGTACATGGTCCCGGCCGGTTACGTGACCGTCGACGCCTTCCCGCTCACCCCGACCGGCAAGCTCGACCGGCGCGCCCTGCCCGCCCCGGTGTACGAGTCCCGGGAGGGCGGCCGGGCCCCGCGCAACGAGCGCGAGGAGAAGCTGTGCGGACTGTTCGCCGAGATCCTCGGCCGTGACGGCGTCACCATCGACGACAACTTCTTCGACCTGGGCGGCCACTCGCTCCTCGTCACCCGCCTGATCAGCCGGGTCCGTTCGGTCCTCAGCGCCGAACTCACCATCAAGGCCGTCTTCGAGTCGCCGACCGTCGCCGGCCTCGCCGACCAGCTGACCACCGCCCCGAAGGCCCGCCCCATGCTCCGGGCCCGCAGGAGGGAAGGCTCCTCGTGATACCCCTGTCCTTCGCCCAGCGCCGGCTGTGGTTCTTCGAGCAGGCGCACGGTTCGACCGCCGCGTACAACCTGCCGTTCGCGCTCCGGCTGCGCGGCACCCTCGACCAGGACGCCCTGCGCACCGCGCTCGCCGACGTCGTCGGCCGGCACGAGGCCCTGCGCACCCTGTGCCTCACCGTGGCCGACGAGCCGTACCAGCGCGTCCTCGACCCCGGGGAGCGCGAGGTTCCCTGGCACGTCTCGGACTGCGCCGAGGAGGACCTGGCCGAGGCACTCGCCCACGGCCCGGTCGGCTTCGACCTCACCCGCGAACTCCCGGTGCGCGCCCACCTGTTCGTGACCGCACCGGACGACCACACGCTGCTCCTCGTGATGCACCACATCGCCACCGACGGCTGGTCCCTCGGCCCCCTGGTGCGCGACCTGGCCGCCGCCTACGAGGCCCGCCTCGCCGGCCGCGCGCCCGACTGGGAGCCGCT
Source organism: Streptomyces sp. NPDC053431 (assembly GCF_044544925.1). Lineage (NCBI taxonomy): Bacteria > Bacillati > Actinomycetota > Actinomycetes > Kitasatosporales > Streptomycetaceae > Streptomyces > Streptomyces sp. NPDC053431. The sequence goes on from NZ_JBITXX010000003.1 coordinate 536,943, forward strand.
GCCCGTCCAGTACTCCGACTACACGCTCTGGCAGCAGGACCTGCTCGGGGACCCCGACGACCCGGACAGCCTGCTCGCCCGGCAGCTCCGGCACTGGACCGACACCCTGGCCGGGCTGCCCGAGGAGTCGGCGCTGCCCTCCGACCGGCCGCGGCCGGCCCAGCCCTCGCACCGCGGCGGCGCCACCGCCCTGACGACCGGCCCCGGACTGCACCACCGGCTGCTCGCGCTCGCCCGCGAGGAGCAGGCCACCGTGTTCATGGTGGTGCACGCCGCGCTGGCCGCGCTGATGCACCGGCTCGGCGCGGGCCCGGACGTGGTGATCGGCACCGCGACCGCGGGCCGCACCGACGACGCGCTCGACGACCTCGTCGGCTTCTTCGTCAACACGCTCGCGCTACGGACGGACCTCTCCGGAGACCCCACGTTCCGTGCGCTGCTCCGCCAGGTGAGGGAGGCGGACCTGGACGCGTTCGCCCACGCCGACGTGCCCTTCGAACGCCTCGTGGAGGAACTGAACCCGCCGCGCTCCCTGACCCGCCACCCGCTGTTCCAGATCATGCTCCTCGTCCAGCAGGAGAAGTCCGGGGAGGCCCTGAGCCTGCCGGGCCTGGCGGTCGCGCCGATGGGCGCCGGCACCAGGACGGCGAAGTCCTTCGACCTGACCATCGCCATCGGGGACACCTACGACGCCGACGGCGCCCCGGCCGGCCTCAGCCTCAACGTGGACTTCGCGGCCGACCTCTTCGACATGGGCACGGTCGACACGATCATCGAGCGGCTCGTACGGCTCCTGGACGCGGCCCTCGCCGACCCCGACGTCCCGGTCGGCCGGCTCGGCCTGCTGGCCGAGGACGAACTCGCCGCCCTGCCCGAGCGGTGGACCGGGCCCGCGCTCGACGTGCCGCCCGGCACCCGCGTCCCCGACGCGATCGCGGCGCACGCCCGGCGCACCCCAAAGGCCACGGCCCTGACGTACGGCACCGAGCACCTCACGTACGCGGAGTTCGACGGGCGCGCCAACCAGCTCGCCCACCACCTGGTGGACGCCGGCGTGCGCCCGGGCGACCTGGTGGGAGTGTGCCTCGGCCGCGGCCTCGACATGATCGTCGCGCTGCTCGGCATCCACCGGGCGGGCGCCGCCTACGTCCCGCTGGACGCGAGCTATCCCGCCGAGCGGCTCGCCTTCCTCATCGAGGACTCGCGGGCCACCGCCATCGTCACCGGCGGCGGCGTGCGGGCCCTCGTCCCGGACACCGGAGCGGTCGTCGTCGACCTCGACGCCGAGGCCGCGGCCCTGGCCGCCCGGCCGGTCGCCGCACCCGCGGCCGAGCTCACGGACGGCGACGCCGCGTACGTCATCTACACCTCCGGCTCCACCGGCCGCCCCAAGGGCGTCGTCGTCGAGCACCGCAACCTCGCCGACCTGTGCGCCTGGCTGACGGAGGAGTACGCGATCGTCCCCGGCGACCAGGTCAGCCAGGTGGCCACCCAGGGCTTCGACGCCTCCGTGATCGAGATCTGGCCCGCCCTGTTCGCCGGTGCCGCCCTCCGCATAGCCGAACAGGAGGTCCTGGACGACGCCGACGCCCTGGTCGACTGGGTCGCCGACGCGGGCATCACCTTCTGCCTGCTGCCCACCCCGCGCGTCGACCTCGTCCTCGACGACCTCACCGACCGGGCCCCCGCCCTGCGCTTCGTCTACTGCGGCGGCGACGTGCTGCGCAACCGGCCCCGCCCCGACGCGAGCTTCGTCTTCACCAACATGTACGGCCCCACCGAGTGCACCGTCGCCGCCACGGCCGGCGCCGTGGCCCCGCAGGGCGCCCCCGGCGCCCAGGGACTGCCGGACATCGGAGGCCCGATCGCCAACACCCGCTGCTACGTGCTCGACGACTGGCTGCGGCCCGTCCCCGACGGCGTCCGGGGCGAGCTCTACCTCGCCGGCGCCGGCGTGGCCCGCGGCTACCTGCGCCGGCCGGACCTGACCGCGGGCCGCTTCGTCGCCGACCCCTACGGACCGCCCGGCGCCCGCATGTACCGCACCGGCGACGCCGTGCGCCGGCTGCCCGACGGGCGCCTCGTCTTCGCCGGCCGCACCGACGAGCAGGTCAAGCTGCGCGGCCTGCGCATCGAGACCGGCGAGATCGAGTCCGTCCTCGCCCGCCACCCCGACGTCGGGGCGGCCGTCGTCCGGGTGGGCCGGGGCACCGGCGGCGCGGAGGCCCTGATCGCCCACGCGATCCCGGCCGGGGAGACCCGCCCGGACCCGGCCGCGCTGCGCGCCTTCGCCGCCGGCTCGCTCCCCGAGTACATGGTCCCCGCCCACGTGGTCGTCCTGGACGCCTTCCCGCTCACCCCCAACGGCAAGATCGACCTGCGGCGGCTGCCGGCCCCCGAGACCGGCCCCCTCGGCCAGGACGCCCGGCCCCCCTTCCGCCCGCCGCGCACCGAGCGCGAGCACCTCCTGTGCGGGATCTTCGCCGACGTGCTGCGGGTCGAACGGGTCGGCATCGACGACGGCTTCTTCGACCTGGGCGGCCACTCGCTCCTCGCCACCCGCCTGATCAGCCGGATCCGGGCCGCGTTCGGGGTGCGCTTCGGCCTCAGGACCCTCTTCGAGACCCCGACCGTGGCCGGCCTCGCCGGCCGCCTCGACAGCCCGGACACCGCCGAGGCGCAGGGCGTGCTGCTGCCGCTGCGCTCCACCGGCAGCCTGCCGCCGCTGTTCTGCGTCCACCCCTCCGCCGGTGTCGGCTCCGTCTACTCCGGACTGCTCACCGCGCTCGGCCCCGACCAGCCCGTCCACGGCCTCCAGGCCCGGGCGCTGACCGCACCGGACACCGCGCCCGACTCCGTGCGCGCCATGGCCGCCGACTACCTCGCCGAGATCCGCGCCGTACAGCCCGAAGGGCCGTACCACCTGCTCGGCTGGTCCTTCGGCGCGGGCGTCGCCCACGAGATGGCGGTCCAGCTCCAGGCCCGGGGCGAGGAGGTGGCCCTGCTCGCCATGCTGGACGGCTACCCGCCGGACCCCACCTGGGACCGCGCCTGGCGGGCCGACGCCCCCGAGACCCTGGCCGCGCTGCTGCTCAACCTCGGCCACGACACGGCACCGTGGGGCGCCGGCGGACCCTCGTACGCCGAGTACGAGGAGGCCGTACGGGACGTCCACGGGCCGCTCGGCGGACTGCCCGCGGACATCGCCGCGGCCCTCCCGGGTGCCTTCGCGGCCAACCTCAGCCTGCTGCCCGGCTTCACCCCCGGCGTCTTCGACGGCGACGTCCTCTACTTCCACGCCACCGCCGACAAGCACGAACTCTCGCCACGGCCGGAGTCCTGGCTGCCCCATCTCACCGGCCGGCTCGACCTGCACACCGTCGACTGCGACCACGGCGGCATGGTCCGCCCCGGCCCGCTGTCGGTCATCGCGCCCCGGCTGCGCGCCCGGCTCGCCGGGCGAACCCCGGTCGCCGCGGCGCTCCCGGCCGCCTGACCGCCGTACCCCGCCCTCTCTCCCACAAGGAGGCACGCCCATGACCACCGCCGCATCCCGGCCCACCGGCGCCCGCGGACAGCACGACACCAGCCACGGCGTCCGGCAGGTGATCCGCTTCTACGAGCGGGTCGACAGCGGCGACGCGCTCGCCATGTCCCAACTCTTCGCGCCCGGCGCCGTCTACACCCGCCCCGGCTACGAACCCTTCATCGGCCCGGCCGGACTCCTGCGCTTCTACACGGAGCTGCGCACCATCCGCGAGGGCGGCCACGTCCTCGACCGGATCGTCGAACAGGGCGACGACGTCGCCGTGTTCGGCGAGTTCCACGGCGTCCTGCACAGCGGCGCCCCGGTGGACCTGCGCTTCGCGGACTACTTCGGCCTCGGCTCCGACGGCCGCTTCGTGCGCCGCGACACCTACTTCTTCGCCCCGCTCGTCTGACCGGCCGCCACCCGGACCGGCCCGCACCCCACCGAACCTCCACCCGAACTCACCGAGGAGCCACCACCATGACCTCCGTCGTCGAACCGCCGCTCAGCCAGGTCGTCCGGAACCCCGGGCACGGCGAGTCCTTCACCGCCCACATGATCAGCATGGAGTGGTCCGAGGAGGGCGGCTGGACCAGCCCCGAGCTCATGCCGCTGTCCGACCTCGTCATCCACCCCGGGATGATCGGCCTGCACTACGGCCAGGTCACCTTCGAGGGGCTCAAGGCCCACCGCCGCACGGACGGCCGGATGGGCGTCTTCCGCCCGCGGGACCACGCCCGCCGCTTCCAGCGCTCGGCCCGCCGGCTCGCCATGCCCGAACTGCCCGAGGACACCTTCGTCGAGGCCGTCGAGCGTCTCATCGCCGTCGACGAGGTCCACCTCTCCGACGACCCCACGCACAGCATCTACCTGCGTCCCTTCATGTTCGCCACGGACACCACGCTCATGCTGCGCCCGTCCCGCACCTACCGCTTCCTGCTCATGGCCTTCGTGGCCGGCGGCTTCTTCGGCGAGAACGTCGAGTCGGTGTCCGTCTTCATCAGCCACGACTACGTCCGCGCCTTCCCCGGCGGCACCGGCGACGTGAAGATCGCCGGCAACTACGCCCCGTCCTTCCTCGCCCAGCGGCAGGCCGAGGCAGCCGGCTGCCAGCAGGCCGTCTGGCTGGACGCCATCGAGCGCCGCTACGTCGAGGAGATGGGCGGCATGAACATGTTCCTCGTGCGCGGCAGCGGGGCCGACGCGCACATCGTCACCCCGGAACTCACCGGCACGCTCCTCCCCGGCGTCACCCGCAACACCCTGCTCACCCTCGCCGAGCGCCTCGGCCACACCGCCTCCACGGAGCGCATCACCGTCGACCAGTGGCGCGAGGAGAGCCTCGACGGCACCATCACGGAGGTCTTCGCGTGCGGAACCGCCGCCGTGGTGACCCCGGTCGGCCACGTGCGCGACCCGAAGGGCGGCGACTGGACCATCGGCGACGGCCGGCCCGGCCCGGTCACCCTGCGCATCCGCCAGGCCCTGGTCGACCTGCACCACGGCGAACTGGCCGACCCGGACGGCTGGCTGCACCTCGTGTGACGGGCGGGCGGTCCGTCCCGGCGGGGACGGACCGCCCCCGCCGGGAGGGCCACGCCGTGCAGCGGTCCGACGCCAACTGCCCCGGAAATGCCGCCGCTTCCTGCCGGTCGGCACCGTCCGCCCGCCCCTACGGTCGCCGCATGACGCGACGACGACGCCTGCAGGGAACCGCACTCGACGTCCACCCGCTCTGCCTCGGCGGCAGTGTCTTCGGCTGGACCGCCGACACGAGCACCTCCCACCGGGTCCTGGACGCCTACGCCGACGCCGGCGGCAACTTCCTGGACACGGCCGACTCGTACAGCCAATGGGCCCCCGGCAACGACGGCGGCGAGTCGGAGCGGGTCATCGGCGCGTGGCTCGCCTCGCGCGGGAACCGCGACCGCATGGTCGTCGCCACCAAGGTGGGCCGTTCGCCACGGAACCCCGGCCTCGGGGCGGCGAACATCCGGCGCGCCGCCGAGGAGTCCCTGCGCCGGCTGCGCACCGACCACATCGACCTCTACTACGCCCACATCGACGACCCGTCCGTCCCGTTCGCGGAGACCCTCGGCGCCCTCGACGACCTGCGCCGCGAGGGCCTGGTCCGGCACATCGCCGTCTCCAACATCAGCGCCCCCCGCCTGGCGGAGGCCCTCACGGTCGCCGACCACGCGGGACTGCCCTGCTACAGCGCCCTGCAGACCCCGTACAACCTGGTGCGCCGCGCCGAGTTCGAGCGGGACCTGCGGCCCGTGTGCCTGGCCGCCGGACTTCCGGTCATCCCGTACTTCGCCCTGGAACAGGGCTTCCTCACCGGCAAGTACCGCCGCGGCCGCACGGTACGCAGCGCCCGGGCCGAGGCCGCCTCGGCACCGGGGCGCACGGCGGCGGGCCGGGCGGTCCTCTTCGCGCTCGACGAACTGGCGGCGGCCCGCGGGACGACCCCCGCGGCCCTCGCGCTGGCCTGGCTCGCGGGCCGGCCCACCGTCGCCGCGGCCCTCGCCAGCGCCCGCACCCCCGACCAGCTGGAGGAGCTCCTGGCCGGCACGGACCTGGCCCTGGAGGACGCCGAAGTCGCCTTCCTGGACACCGCCTCCCGCATCCCCGAGCCGCTGTACGTAGGGGCCTTCCGACCCTAGGAACCGAGGAGCACCCGTGACCGCGATCCCCGTACCCCCGGCCGTGGTGATCGGCCGTGACCTGCTGGCCCCCTTCCTGGCGGCCGCCCGGCAGGAGTACCGCGACTGCACCCCCGAGGCCCCACCGGGCTGTTTCGCCGTCCTCGTCGGCACCCTCGACGAGGACGCGGCGGAGGTCCTGCGCATCGAGCACGCCGAGAACGTCCGGGCCGTCGACCGCACGGCCGAGGCGGAGTTCGCCGCGTCGGTCGTCCCGTGCTTCGGCGCGGCCTACGCGAACCGCCGCCGCGGCTTCTGGTGCTCCTCCCGCGACCTGCTGCGCATCCACCGCGCCGCCGACCGCGACGGCCTGGAGGTCCTCGGCTCGATCCACCTGCACCCGGACTGGCACCACATCGGCCCACCCGCCGAACGCGGCCTCCGCATCAGCCAGCGCCCGACCCCCATGGACCGCTACATGTTCGCGCACACCGGCTACCCGGTGAACATGATCTGCTACCTGGAGACCCCGGACCCCACGCCCGCACCCACCCCGCCCCCCACGGACTTCCTCGCGGCCTGGGCCCCACCACCCCACCCGGACGCCCCGGAATGCCCGGAGCTCACCCTCAAATACCGCGACTGAACCGGGTCAGGGCTGCTTCCTTGGGCTGCTATGCGTCTCACCTGCGCTGAATCGTCGGACGGCGGCCTTGACGGGTCCTGCTCTGCTGCTTCGCCGCCCATGGCATCGAGCAAACGTTGCCGCGCCGCGTTCAACCGGTCGGCGTAGTCCGGCGTGACTGGCTGTTCATCCACGCGAGCTCCTACAGCTCTGTCCAAGTGTGTGGCTCTAGGTAGGCGTGCCATCCACGGAAGAACCAATCGGCGAGGTCTGACAGCCGTTCTATACACGCAACGTAGTAGTCGCTGGGCTCTGGCCGTGGGAAGTTCGGGTGGCTGGTCCAGGCAGGTACTTCGATGGCCACGTGGTAATAGCCTTCCGCCAGCCAGCGAGGAAACTCCTCCGCGGCTTCCATGCCCTGACAGACGGTGCGCATGGCCCGCTCAAGGCGAGAGAAGGCGCCTCGGTCCCAAACAAGGTCGGTTCGCAGCTGGAGAAGGAAGCTTCCCGGCTCGCTACGGAACTCGTGTTCCAGGGTCTTCAACGCTTCGTCCACGACAGGCATGGTCCCAGGTCATCCGTCGGCCAAGCTGCGCAGGTCGGCGAAGCGGCCACGTGTGGACCGCTCGGCTTGTCCTGGGCCGATGGCAGGCGGGGGGGAGTTCCCCACCGTCATCCCCCACCGGCCGGCACCCGCGTACGGTGCCCCCGCCGTCCCGGAGCCGGAGCGGCCCCGCCGGAGGCATGTCGGTGACCCGGGGCATCGGTGGCCGTTGGGACTCGACTCATGCCCGTGGGCCTGCATGTCCGGCCCGTGATCCAGACCGGTGTGGTCATGGACGGGATCCTCGGCGCCGACCGCGGCGGCCGCGCCGACCGCGGCGGCTGTGGACACGCGGGGAGCGGGCGTCACGCAGATGGACACGCAGACAGAAACAGGTGAGGCCGGTACTGAGATCAGTACCGGCCTCACCTGCTACTTCGGCTGTCGGGGTGGCGGGATTTGAACCCACGACCTCTTCGTCCCGAACGAAGCGCGCTGCCAAGCTGCGCTACACCCCGATGTCGCTGCTCTGTTCTTCACGTCGCGGCGACATCGATTACTTTAGCCCACCCGCGCCCAGAGACGAAATCCGGTTTTCGCGGGGCGCCACCGCAGGTCGGAAGCGGTCCGCGGTGACCAGGGCGAGACCGAGGGCGTAGAAGGCCAGGCCGAGGACGAGGGCGTTGGTGAGGACGCCGGGGTAGCCGTGGGCGGTGACGTCGAGGAAGGGGTACGTGTAGCGGGTCGGCGTGTCGGGGGAGACCAGGGCGCCGCGGACGAGGGCGAAGACCAGGTAGGTGCCGGGGGCGGCGAGCCACTGGGCGGCGTGGCGCCACCGGAAGGTGCCGGGCCGGGTGAGCAGGAGCCAGTCGAGGACCACGCCGATCGGCGTGACGGTGTGGAGGAGCTGGTTGGCGACGGCCCGGGCGCCGGTGAGGCGGGCGATCGCGGCGGCCTCGTTGAACTCGCTCGCCTCGTTGTCCAGGACCAGGTGGAAGACCAGCCCGACCACCGTGATGCACAGCAGCACCCCGCCGGTCCACAGCGCGGGCAGCGGCGGGCGCCGGGTCCCGGCGCGGACGGCGCCCAGGCCGAGGACGACGGCGACGGCGGTGTTCGACCAGATCGTGAAGAAGCTGAAGACCACCAGGGGGCTGCCCTCGACGCACTCGATCATGATGCCCGTCACCGCGGCCAGGGCGATCAGGCCGCGGAAGAGGGCGGTCACGGCGGGCGCGGTGGTCCCGGTGGGTGCGGTGGTCCCGGTCGGTGCGGGGCGATACGGCATGGGCTCACCGTATGCGCCGCCCCCGCTCAGTCGCGGGCGGTCAGCGTCAGGAGTGTCGCCTCGGGCGGGCAGGCGAAGCGGACCGGGGTGTAGCGGTTGGTGCCGCAGCCCGCGGAGACGTGCAGGTACGAGGTGCGGCCGGCCACCGTGTGGGTGGAGAGGCCCTTCACCCGGTCGGTGTCCAGGTCGCAGTTGGTGACCAGGGCGCCGTAGAAGGGGACGCAGAGCTGCCCGCCGTGGGTGTGCCCGGCCAGGAGCAGCTCGTAGCCGTCCGCCGTGAAGGCGTCCAGCGCCCGCAGGTACGGCGCGTGCACCACGCCCACCGTGAAGTCGGCGTCCGGGTCGGGGCCGCCCGCGACCCGCTCGTACCGGTCCCGCTTGATGTGCGGGTCGTCGATCCCGGTGAAGCCGAGCTCCAGGTCGGGCAGCTTCAGCCGGCCGCGGGTGTTCGTGAGGTTCAGCCAGCCCGCCGCGTCGAAGGCGTCCCGCAGCCCCTCCCACGGGTTGTGGACGGCGCCGACCACCGGCGGGTTGCCGTTCAGACCGTGCCGGCCCTGCATCTTCTCCTTCAGATAGAGGGCGGGGTTGCGCAGTCGCGGCCCGTAGTAGTCGTTGGAGCCGAAGACGTACACGCCCGGGAACTCCATCAGCGGCCCGAGCGCGTCGAGCACCTCGGGCACGGCCTGCGTGTCGGAGAGGTTGTCGCCGGTGTTGACGACGAAGTCGGGACGCAGCCCCGCGAGGGACTGGAGCCAGGCGCGCTTCTTGCGCTGGCCGCACACCATGTGGATGTCGGAGACCTGGAGGACCCGCAGGTCACGCATGCCCCGTGGGAGCACCGGGACGGTCACCCGGCGCAGTCGGAACGAGCGGGCCTCGAAGCCCGCCGCGTAGACGAGACCGGCCGCGGCCGTCGCCGTGAGACCTGCCGTGATCTTCAGGGGGATCCCGTACCGTGCGCGCATCCCCCTATCGTCGCAGACCCGACGGGCGGAAATGCGCGGGCGGTACGCCCCTGTCACCTGACACACTTGAGCCCATGACCACGCTCAAGGCCAAGCTTCAGGACGACCTCAACGCCGCGATCAAGGGCCGCGACGAGCTGCGCTCCTCGACTCTGCGGATGACCCTCGCCGCGATCACCAAGGAGGAGGTCGCGGGCAAGACCAAGCGCGATCTCTCCGACGACGAGGTGCAGAAGGTGATCGCCAAGGAGGCGAAGAAGCGCCGCGAGGCCGCGGACGCCTTCGCCCAGGGCGGTCGCGCCGAGCAGGCCGAGCGGGAGCTCGCCGAGGGCGGGGTCCTCGACGCGTACCTGCCCCAGCAGCTCTCCGACGAGGAGCTGGAGGGCATCGTGGCCGCCGCCGTCGAGGAGGCGAAGGCCGCCGGCGCCGAGGGGCCGCGCGCGATGGGCGCCGTCATGAAGATCGTGAACCCGAAGGTGGCCGGGCAGGCGGAGGGCGGCCGCGTCGCCGCCGCCGTGAAGAAGCTGCTCGCGGGCTGACCCTCGTACGCCGAAGGCGCCCCACCCGGTTCTCCGGGTGGGGCGCCTTCTCATGTGCGTCGTTCCAGGGCCGCGGCGCGGACGGGATCAGCGCCCGTTGCCGCCGCCATGACCACCGCCGCGGCCGGTGGTCCCGCCGATCAGGTCCGGCGGGATCACGATGCCGCCCGGCAGCGTCGCGCCCGGGCCCGGCTTGTTGTCCTCGGGGCGCTTGTTCTTCTCCTTGTCCTTGTCCGCGGGCTGCGCGCCACGCGGCACGGCGATCGGGACGAAGGAGGGGGTCTCGCCGGCGTTGAGCGCACCGGTCATCGCGATCCGCCAGATCGGGCCGGGGAGGCAGCCACCGCAGACCTTGTCGTAGTACTGGCCGCCGATGGTGATGTCGTACATCGACTTCTTCTCGCCGACGTCGTCACCGACCCACACCGCCGTGGACAGGTTCGGCGTGTAGCCGACGAACCAGGCGTCCTTGCGGTCGTTGGTCGTACCCGTCTTGCCCGCGTTGTCGCGGTCGCTCAGACCGGCCTTGGTACCCGTACCGTCCTCGACGACGCCCTTGAGCATCTGGTTGACGGTGTCGGCGGTCCGCTCGCTCATCGCCCGCGAGCACTCGGTCTGCGGGACCTTCAGCTTCTCGCCGTTGGCCGTCGTGATCGACTCGATGGCGATGGGCGTGCAGTACATGCCGCGGTTCGCGAAGGTCGCGTACACCGAGGCCATGTCGAGCGGGGTCGCCTCCTGGCCGCCGAGGGTGATGGAGGGGAGCTCCCTCAGCTTCTTGCCGAGCTCCCGCTCGTAGCCCATCTTCTGCGCCATCGTCACCGTCTCGCACAGACCGGCCATCTGCTCCAGCTGCGCGAAGTAGGTGTTGATGGACTTGCCGAGGGCGCTGGTCATGTCCCAGCTGCCAGCCTCGGACTGCATCTCGTTCTGCAGGTCCCAGCTGCCGGAGCCGGCGGGGCCGCCCGCGCAGGTGTTGTACGAGCTCATCGGCACCGAGATCTTCCACGGCGTCGAGAACGACTGTGCCGGGCTGAGGCCCTTCTCCAGGGCGGCCGCGGCCGTGATCGGCTTGAACGTCGAGCCGACCTGGAAGCCGTAGGTCGTGCCGCCCATCTTCTTGCCGACGGCGAGGTTGAGCGTCGTCTGGTGCAGCTTCTGGTCGAGGCCGTACGGGCGGGACTGGCCCATCGACAGGATCTTGCCGCTGCCGGGCTGGACCTGGACCACCGAGGCGGCGACTGGGTCGTCCTTGTCGACCTTGGCGACGGCGGCCTCGTTGGCGGCTTCCTGGGCGCGCGGGTCGAGCGTGGTCCGGATGGTCAGACCGCCCAGGTTCCACAGCTTCTGGCGCTCCTCGGCCGTCTTGCCGAAGACGGGGTCGTTGAGGATCGTCTTGCGGACGTAGTCGCAGAAGAAGCCGGCGCCGTCCACGGCGGTGATGCAGCCGTTCTTCGGCGCCTTCACCTTGAGCTTGACCGGGGTGGCCTTCGCCTGGTCGGCCTCCGCCTGGCTGATGTCCTTGACGTCGGCCATGCGCTGGAGCACGACGTTGCGGCGCTTGGTCGCCTCCTGGAGGTCGTTGACCGGGTCGTAGCGGCTCGGCGACTGCACGAGCCCGGCCATCATCGCGGCCTCGGGCAGGCTGAGGTCGGCGGCGTGCTTGGAGAAGTAGCGCTGCGAGGCGGCCTCGATGCCGTACGCCTGCTGCCCGAAGAACGTGATGTTGAGGTAGTTCTCCAGGATCTTCTTCTTGCCCAGCTCCTCCTCGACCTGGATGGCGAACTTCAGCTCGCGCACCTTGCGGCCCATGGTCTGCTGGGTGGCCTGGGCGACCTTCTCGGGGTCGTCGCCGGCCTCCTCGACGAAGACGTTCTTCACGTACTGCTGGGTGAGGGTCGACGCGCCCTGCGCGACCCCGCCCGACTGCGCGTTGCGGTTGATGGCGCGCAGCACGCCCTTGAGGTCGATCGCGCCGTGCTCGTAGAAGCGCGAGTCCTCGATCGCAACGATCGCCTTCTGCATGTACGGCGAGATCTTCTCGATCGGCACGACCTTCCGGTCGCGCGAGTACACCGTGGCGATGTGGCCGCCCTCGGCGTCGAGGATCGTGGTGCGCTGACTCAGCGGCGGTGTCTTCAGGTTGGACGGGATTTCGTCGAACCCCTCGACCGTGCCCTTCGCGGCCAGCCCCAGCGCTCCGGCCGCGGGCAGGGCGATGCCCGCCAGCACGGCTCCGGAGAGCACACTGACACCGAGGAACTTGGCGGCCTGCTGGGTCCCGGTCAGACCTCCGCCCGAGCGCTTCTTTGGCATGGGGGCAGCCTACGTTCTCATTCGCCGGACACACGTATATGCCTTGGCCTAAGCTGCTCCCAACTGTCACAGCAGTGGGGTCTCGCATCAAGACCCGTGCGTGACGTCGGCGTGAATTTCCGCGTACCCGAAGCGCGGTGACTTCATGCCTGAATCCGGCTCATGTCCGTTATGGGCATGATGTCCTGGGGTCACTCCCCTGGGTGATCTCACGCACACGCATAGTCCGTTCGGGCCATTCAAGATTGGGCCCGAAGGGGGTGTTGCGCTGTCCCCACCTTCCGTAACGTCCCAACTGGCAGCGGTGAATATGCCGCTACCGCCGTGGGGGAGCCTCGATTCGGGAGAGGACGGCGCCGGTATGGGCTGGGTAGCTGACTGGAGTGCGCAGGCGGCCTGCCGCACTACCGATCCGGATGAACTTTTCGTGCAGGGTGCGGCGCAGAACAGGGCGAAGGCGGTGTGCACCGGGTGTCCGGTGCGGACCGAGTGCCTCGCCGACGCCCTCGACAACCGCGTGGAATTCGGCGTGTGGGGCGGCATGACGGAGCGCGAGCGACGCGCCCTGCTGCGCCGCCGACCGACCGTCACCTCGTGGCGCCGGCTCCTGGAGACCGCGCGCACCGAGTACGAGCGGGGAGCGGGCCTGCTGCCCGTGGCGATGGACGACGACGCGACGTACGAGACGTACGCGGCGGTGGGCTAGGGCCGAGGGCCTGTCCCACGGCGCCGGACCCGTCGCTGGCCCTGTCGCCGTACCCGTCGGCGGACCGGTCGGCGTGCCCGTCAGGGCATACGACCGATCGTCAGACGGTCACCGATGGCCCGCAGCCCGTCGAGGTCGTGCACATCGCCGGGCAGGGCGGCCACTTCGGCGACCGCCACCTCGGGGTGGAGCGCGGTGAAGCGATCGCGCGTGCGCTGTTCGCGTGCGAGCACCTGCATCCGCTCGGCATGGAGACGGAGCAGTCCTGCGGTCAGTTGCTGAACATCCGTGTCCGCGTCGGCTGTGGGGGCAGCCTCGGACTCGGAACGTGCGGCGGCGGTGGCGAGGTCTGCGGTGGGGTCCGCAGTGGGGTCTGACTGCTCGGAAGAGGTGGCCCGGGAGCCACGCCCGGGAGCATTCCCGCCCCCCTGATCCACAATGCGCCCCTCGTCAAGATTTTCCGCGGCGGCCCGCGCCCGCTCGGCCGACAGCCGGGCGGCGCCGCTGCCGTGGACGCGATTGAGGACGAGACCGGCCAGCGGCATCTCCTCCGCGGCCAGCCGCTCCACGAAGTACGCCGCCTCGCGCAGCGCGTCCCGCTCCGGCGTGGCGACCACGAGGAAGGCCGTGCCCGGGGCCTGGAGCAGCTTGTACGTGGCGTCCGCGCGGGTCCGGAAGCCGCCGAACATCGTGTCCATCGCCGCCACGAAGGTCTGCACGTCCTTCAGGAACTGCCCCCCGAGCAGCTTGCCCAGGGTCCCCGTCATCATCGACATGCCGACGTTCAGGAACTTCATCCCGGCCCGGCCGCCCACCTTGGCCGGCGCCATCAGCAGCTTGATGAACTTCCCGTCCAGGAAGGAGCCGAGCCGCTTCGGCGCGTCCAGGAAGTCCAGGGCCGAACGGGACGGGGGCGTGTCGACCACGATCAGGTCCCACTCGTCCCTGGCCCGCAGCTGGCCCAGCTTCTCCATCGCCATGTACTCCTGCGTGCCGGCGAAGCCGGCCGACAGGGACTGGTAGAAGGGGTTCTCCAGGATGGCCCGGGCCCGGTCGGCGTCCGCGTGCGCCTCGACGATCTCGTCGAAGGTCCGCTTCATGTCGAGCATCATCGCGTGCAGCTCACCGCCGTCGCTGCCCTTGATGCCGTCCACCTTCCGCGGCACGTTGTCCAGCGAGTCGATGCCCATCGACTGGGCGAGCCGGCGCGCCGGGTCGATGGTGAGCACCACCACCCGCCGCCCGCGCTCCGCCGCGCGCACCCCCAGGGCCGCCGCGGTCGTCGTCTTGCCGACCCCGCCCGCGCCGCAGCACACGATGATGCGGGTGGCCGGGTCGTCGATCAGCGGATCGAGCTCCAGGACGGGCGCGGTGTCCAGGCCGCCGGCCGCCGTCTTCTCCGTCACGCGCCCACCCCTTGCCTCCGCAGCTCCTTCGCCAGCCGGTAGAGCCCGGCGATGTCCGCCCCGTCCCCGAGGAAGGGCAGCTCGAACGTCGGCACCCCGATGCCGTTCAGCGCCTCCCGCTGGGCCCGCTCCAGCTCCACCCGCTGGGCGTGCTCCGCCGCCTGTTCGAGCAGCGGCTCGACCAGCTTCGTGCCGCCCTTGATGCCGGCCGCCGCCAGCGTCCCGGCGACGGCGTCCCGGTGGGCACCGGACGCGGCCCGCACCGCCGCCTCGTCCAGGACGTGCGGCCGGACCATGTTCACGATGGCGCGGCCCACGGGGAGTTCGGCCGCGCGCAGCTCGGCGATGCCGTCGGCGGTCTCCTGGACCGGCATCTCCTCCAGGAGCGTCACGAAATGCACCGCCGTGTCCGGGGACTTCAGGAAGCGCATGATCGCCTGGGCCTGGTTGTGTATCGGGCCGATCCTCGCCAGGCCGGCCACCTCGTCGTTGACGTTGAGGAAGCGGGTGATGCGGCCGGTCGGCGGCGCGTCCATCACCACGTAGTCGTAGGTGAAGCCGCCCTGCTTCTCGCGGCGGCGCACCGCCTCGCACGCCTTGCCGGTCAGCAGCACGTCGCGGACGCCCGGGGCTATCGTCGTCGCGAAGTCGATGGCGCCGAGCTTCTTCAGGGCCCGGCCCGCGCTGCCCAGCTTGTAGAACATCTGGAGGTAGTCGAGGAGGGCGCGCTCGGCGTCGATCGCCAGGGCGAACACCTCGCCGCCGCCCGGCGCGACGGCGATCTTCCGCTCCTCGTACGGCAGCGCCTCCGTCTCGAAGAGCTGCGCGATGCCTTGTCTGCCCTCCACCTCGACCAGGAGGGTGCGCTTGCCCTCGGTCGCGAGGGCGAGCGCGAGTGCGGCGGCGACCGTCGTCTTACCGGTACCGCCCTTGCCGCTGACGACCTGGAGCCTGCTCACGTCTTCGAGCCTAACCACTGGCGGCCCGGACCAATCAGAGGGCCGCCCCGGACGCGCCCCTGATTGAGCCCCTACGGGAACAGGGCGCTCCGCCACAGCGGCTACAGTCGGCTCATGACCAAGTGGGAGTACGCGACTGTGCCGCTGCTGGTGCACGCGACGAAGCAGATTCTTGACACCTGGGGCGAGGACGGCTGGGAGCTCGTCCAGGTCGTGCCCGGGCCGAACAACCCCGAGCAGCTCGTGGCCTACCTGAAGCGGGAGAAGTCCTCGTGAGCGGGGCCGGAGCCGTCGAGGCGAAGATCGCCGAGCTGGGCCTGACCCTGCCCGAGGTCGTCCCGCCGATCGCCGCGTACCAGCCGGCCGTGCAGTCCGGCGTGTACGTCTACACCTCGGGCCAGCTCCCGATGGTGGACGGCAAGCTTCCGGTGACCGGCAAGGTCGGCGCCGAGGTGACGGCCGAGGAGGCCAAGGACCTGGCCGCCCGCTGCGCGCTCAACGCGCTCGCGGCCGTGAAGTCCGTCGCCGGTGACCTGGACCGGATCAAGCGGGTCGTGAAGGTGGTCGGCTTCGTCGCCTCCGCCCCCGACTTCACCGGGCAGCCCGGTGTCATCAACGGCGCCAGCGAGCTGCTCGGCGCCGTCCTCGGCGACAAGGGCGTGCACGCCCGCAGCGCCGTCGGCGTCACGGTCCTCCCGCTGGACGCCCCGGTCGAGCTCGAGGTCCAGGTGGAGCTCGTCCAGGACTGAGCCCCGTCCCGCGGAGGTCAGCCCTGAGCCCCGCCCCGGGGCAGGGCCGAGCCCCGTCCCGCAGGCCGCCCGCTCAAGCAGGCCGCCCGCGTCGTCCGTAGAGCCGGTTTCCTCCCGTCCGGAGGGAATCGGCTCTCGTGCATTTCGATGCTTGCGCATAGCATCCGGCCATGTCGAATGGTCAGTCGAACGGTCAGTGGTACCCCCCGGAATGGCCCGATCGCATCCGTGCCCTCGCCGCCGGTGAGCTCGTTCCCGCGACACCCCGGCGGGCCGCCACCGTGCTGCTCCTGAAGGACGGCCCGGACGGCCCCCTCGTCCACATGCTGCGCCGCCGTGCCTCCATGGCCTTCGCGGGCGGCGCGTACGCCTACCCCGGCGGCGGGGTCGATCCGCGCGACGAGCACCCCGTGCGCTGGGCGGGCCCCTCCCGCGAGGAGTGGGCGGCCCGCCTCGGGCTCACGGACCCCGCCGAGGCCCAGGCCGTGGTCTGCGCGGCGGTGCGCGAGACGTACGAGGAGGCGGGCGTCCTGCTCGCCGGCGAGACCGAGGACACCGTCGTCGGCGACACGACCGGCGAGGACTGGGAGAAGGACCGCGAGGCCCTGGTCGCCCGCGAGCTGTCCTTCGCCGACTTCCTCGACCGGCGCGGGCTCGTGCTGCGCTCGGACCTGCTCGGCGAGTGGGCCCGCTGGATCACGCCCGAGTTCGAGCAGCGGCGCTACGACACCTGGTTCTTCGTGGCGGCCCTGCCGGTCGGCCAGCGCACGCGGAACGCCTCCACCGAGGCCGACCGCACGGTGTGGATCCGCCCGGCGGACGCCGCGGCCGGCTACGACCGGGGCGAGTTCACCATGATGCCGCCGACGATCTCCACCCTGCGCGCCATCCAGGGGTACGCAAGCGCCGAGGCGGCCCTGGCCGCGTCGGCGGACCAGGACATGACCCCGGTCCTCGCGCAGGCCCGGCTCGACGGCGACCGGCTGGTGCTGAGCTGGCCGGGGCACGACGAGTTCACCAAGCACATCCCCACGGAACCGTCCGCGGGGGCCGCCGGAGGTGCGTCATGAGCGAGGCCGCCGCCCTCCCGGGGCAGCCGCGCGGGGCCGTGGTCTCCGGGCCCGGCACCACGCGCGCGTACAACATGCTCGCGCCCAACCCCTCCGCGATGACCCTGGACGGCACCAACACCTGGATCGTCGCCGAGCCGGACTCGGACCTCGCCGTCGTCATCGACCCCGGGCCGCTCGACGAGGGCCATCTGCGGCGGGTCGTCGAGACCGCCGAGAGGCTCGGCAAGCGCGTCGGCCTGACCCTGCTCACCCACGGGCACCCGGACCACGCCGAGGGCGCGGCGCGGTTCGCCGAACTGACCCGGACCACGGTGCGGGCGCTCGACCCCGCGCTGCGGCTCGGTGACGAGGGCCTGGCCGCGGGAGACGTGATCACCACCGGCGGGCTCGAACTGCGGGTCGTCCCCACGCCCGGGCACACCTCGGACTCGCTCTCCTTCCACCTCCCGGCCGACCGGGCGGTGCTGACCGGGGACACGATCCTCGGGCGCGGCACGACGATCGTGGCGCACCCCGACGGGCGCCTCGGCGACTACCTGGACTCGCTGCGGCGGCTGCGCTCGCTCACCCTGGACGACGGGGTGCACACGGTCCTGCCGGGGCACGGGCCGGTCCTGGAGGACGCCCAGGGCGCCGTGGAGTTCTACCTGGCGCACCGCGCGAGCCGGCTGGCACAGGTGGAGACGGCCGTCGAGAACGGCTACCGGACGGCTCCGGAGGTGGTGGCCCATGTGTACGCGGACGTGGACCGCTCGCTGTGGCCGGCCGCCGAGCTCTCCGTACGGGCACAGCTGGAGTACCTGAGGGAGCGCGGCCTGATCTGACCAGGGCGACCCCGCAACCGGGAGCGGCCGCGAAGTGTCTTACGCTCCGCTTACATCTGGCCGTAGCTCTTGGGGGGAAGCCCGTGTTCGTCATCGCCATCCTGCTGGTCATAGCGGCAGCGGTGCTCTACTTCATCGGCCGCGCGAACGACAGCGGCGGTCTCAAGCTCGGTGCGCTCGGCGCCGTGATCGCCGCGCTGTTCTCGCTGGTCGTGAGCATGACGTACGTGATCAGTGCCTACGAGGTCGGCGTCCCGGTCGCCTTCGGCAAGGTCGGCACGCCGATGACCTCCGGCATGCACCTGACGTCGCCGTTCACCAACGTCACGACCTTCTCCACGCGGCCCGTGGACCTCAACCTCTCCGACAAGGACGTGGTCGAGGTCCGCTCCTCGCAGGGCGGCGTCATGTACGCCGAGGTCACCGTGAAGTGGGCGGTCCACCCGTCCAAGGCCGTCGAGCTGTACAAGCTGGCCGGCAGCGAGGACGCCATCCAGCAGCGGCTGGTCTACCCGGACAGCCGCGAGATCGTCCGCAACGTCTTCGCCCGCTACACGAGCGAGCAGGGCTACGCCTCCGACCGCGAGAAGATCAACGCGGAGATCGCCGGCCTCATCAAGGAGCGCCTCGCCCCGCGCGGCATCGACGTCACCACCGTCAACCTGCGCAATGTGAAGCCCTCGCAGGCCCTGCAGGACCAGATCGACCGCAAGATCCAGCAGCAGCAGGCCACCGAGCGGGCCCTCGAGGCCGCCCGTACCGCCAAGGCGGAGTCCGACCGGCGCCGGATCGAGGCCGAGGGCATCGCCCGCGCCAACAAGATCCTCAACGACTCGCTGACCGACAAGGTCCTCATGAACCAGTGCATCGAGGCCTACAAGGAGGCCGCGGCGAAGAACCCGGTCTACGCGGTGCCCTGCGGGGGCGGCGGCTCGAACCCGCTGATCGTGGACGGCACCAAGCGCTGATCCCGGCGGCACGGCACGCGGAAGGGGGCCGCCCGGTTCGACACCGGGCGGCCCCCTTCTCGTGCGTACGTGCTGACGCGGGACGCGTACGTACGCGCCGTACGTTGCGACGCGTGCGTACGTTCCGACGCGGGACGTCTACCGCGAGCGCTTCGCGAGGCGCTCCACGTCCAGCAGGATCACGGCACGCGCCTCCAGGCGCAGCCAGCCGCGCTGGGCGAAGTCGGCCAGGGCCTTGTTGACCGTCTCGCGGGAGGCGCCGACGAGCTGGGCCAGCTCCTCCTGGGTGAGGTCGTGGACGACGTGGATGCCCTCCTCCGACTGCACGCCGAAGCGGCGCGACAGGTCGAGGAGCGCGCGGGCGACACGGCCCGGGACGTCGGAGAAGACCAGGTCGGACATCTGGTCGTTGGTCTTGCGCAGCCGGCGGGCGACGGCGCGCAGCAGGGCGCTGGCCACCTCGGGGCGCGCGTTCAGCCAGGGCTGGAGGTCGCCGTGGCCGAGGCCGAGGAGCTTGACCTCGGTCAGCGCGGTCGCCGTGGCGGTGCGCGGGCCCGGGTCGAAGAGCGACAGCTCACCGATGAGCTCGCCGGGGCCGAGAACCGCCAGCATGTTCTCGCGGCCGTCCGGCGACGTCCGGTGCAGCTTCACCTTGCCCTCGGTGACCACGTAGAGCCGGTCACCCGGGTCGCCCTCGTGGAAGAGCGCGTCGCCTCGGGCGAGCGTCGCCTCACTCATCGAGGCGCGCAGCTCGGCGGCCTGCTCGTCGTCGAGCGCCGCGAACAGCGGGGCGCGTCGCAGAACGTCGTCCACGAGTTCTCTCCTATGTCGACCTCAGTGCGATCAATCACAACAAGTTTGACTCACCGGACGGCCTTTCCGTACGTCAGGGGCCCGATTGGGTCGCGATCCGGTGCGCGCGGGGCGGATGTCGGTGGCGGCCCCTAGGCTGGCCGGGTGTCCAACTCGCCGGTGAGAGCACAGGCCAAGGGGGCTGGAAGAGTGCGGGACGAAGGTAATTCCGCTGTGGGCGAACACGGCGTGTCGAAACAGACGAAAGCGACGAAACGCGCACCGTCGAAGCGTTCCGGGGCGAAATCGGCGCCCTCGGAGAAGCCGGCGACGGCTGCGAAGGGGACCAAGGCGAAGAAGACCGCGAAGACGGCACAGGCACCGAAGGCGGCCAGGCCGGAGTCGCACCTGGCCATGGTCCGCCGCGCCCGGAAGATCAACCGCGAGCTGGCCGAGGTCTATCCGTACGCCCATCCGGAGCTCGACTTCCGCAATCCCTTCGAGCTCCTGGTCGCCACGGTCCTCTCCGCCCAGACCACCGACCTGCGGGTCAACCAGACCACCCCCGCGCTGTTCGCGAAGTACCCGACCCCCGAGGACCTGGCCGCCGCCGTCCCCGAGGATGTCGAGGAGCTGATTCGGCCGACCGGGTTCTTCCGCGCCAAGACCAAGTCGATCATGGGCCTCGCGACCGCCCTCCGGGACGACTTCGGCGGCGAGGTCCCCGGCCGCCTGCAGGACCTGGTCAAGCTGCCCGGCGTGGGCCGGAAGACCGCCTTCGTGGTCCTGGGCAACGCCTTCGGCGTGCCCGGCATCACCGTCGACACCCACTTCATGCGGCTCGCCCGGCGCTGGAAGTGGACCGAGTCCGACGACCCGGTCAAGATCGAGGCCGAGGTCGCCGCGATCTTCCCGAAGAGCGACTGGACCATGCTCTCGCACCGGGTGATCTTCCACGGCCGCCGGATGTGCCACGCCCGCAAGCCCGCCTGCGGCGCCTGCCCGATCACGCACCTGTGCCCCGCGTACGGGGAGGGCGAGACGGACCCGGAGAAGGCGAAGAAGCTCCTGAAGTACGAGAAGGGCGGCTTCCCCGGTCAGCGGCTCAACCCGCCCCCGGACTACCCCGGCCGCCCGGCGCCCCCGCTGGGAGCGGACGCGTGAGCCCGCGCCGGGCGGACGGCCCGGGTCCGGCGGCTCCGCTTCCCGCAGGCCCGAGACCCGCGGCCGCCGGACCGGTGACGGAACCGGTGACGGGTGCGGGGACGGGACCGGGGGCCGTGCCGGGGGAACGAACCCTTACGTCGACCGCGTTGTGAACCACGGGGGTGCCTATGACGCGCACTGGTGAAGAGATCCACGGAGCGGGCGGCCTGCTCGACCGCGAAGGCCTGCCCGACTGGCTGGCGCCGGTCGACCAGGCGGCCCGCACGGTCGCGCCCGAGCAGCTGAGCCGCTTCCTGCCGCCCAAGAACGGCGCGGGCCGGCAGTCCGCCGTGCTCATCCTCTTCGGCGAGGGCCCGCGCGGCCCCGAGCTGCTGCTCATGGAGCGCTCCGGCAGCCTGCGCTCGCACGCGGGCCAGCCCTCCTTCCCCGGCGGCGCCCTCGACCCCGAGGACGGCGACCCGGCCGAGGGCGGGCTGCTGCGGGCCGCGCTGCGCGAGGCCCGGGAGGAGACCGGGCTCGACCCGGCCGGCGTCCAGCTCTTCGGCGTGCTGCCCCGGCTCTACATCCCGGTGAGCGGCTTCGTCGTCACCCCCGTGCTCGGCTGGTGGCGCGAGCCCAGCCCCGTCGGGGTCGTGGACCCCGCGGAGACCGCCCGCGTCTTCACCGTGCCCGTGGCGGATCTCACGGACCCCCGGAACCGGGCGACCTCGATCCACCCGAGCGGCCACCGAGGCCCCGCATTCCTGGTCGAATCGGCCCTGGTCTGGGGTTTTACGGCCGGAGTGATCGACCGGATCCTGCACTACGCGGGCTGGGAGCGCCCGTGGGACCGGTCCAAGCAGGTCCCGCTCGACTGGCGGTCATGACAGGCTGACCCCGGGGCGACCGAGACGAATCTGCGAGGCTATTGACGGTGAACGTGCTGGACATCCTGTTGCTGCTCGCCGCCGTGTGGTTCGCGATCATCGGTTACCGCCAGGGCTTCGTGGTCGGCATCCTCTCCGTGATCGGTTTCCTCGGCGGCGGCCTCGTCGCCGTCCTCCTGCTGCCGGTCATCTGGAACCAGCTGACCGACCACAGCCAGGTCACCACCACGGCGACGGTCGTGTTCGTGATGGTGGTGATCATCTGCGCCTCCGTCGGCCAGGCCTTCACCACCCACCTCGGCAACAAGCTGCGCCGCCACATCACCTGGTCGCCCGCCCGCGCCCTGGACGCCACCGGCGGCGCCCTGGTCAACGTGGTGGCGATGCTGCTCGTGGCCTGGCTGATCGGCTCCGCGCTGGCCGGCACGGCGATGCCCACCCTGGGCAAGGAGGTCCGCAGCTCCAAGGTGCTGCTCGGGGTCTCCCGCGTGATGCCGGATCAGGCGCCGAGCTGGTTCGCCGACTTCACCTCGGCGCTCGCCCAGAACGGCTTCCCGCAGGTCTTCAGCCCCTTCGCCAACGAGCCCATCACCGAGGTCCGTCCGCCCGACCCGGCGCTCGCCGGCAGCCCGGTCGCCGAACGCGCCCAGCACTCCATCGTGAAGGTCGTCGGCACCGCCCCGAGCTGCGGCAAGGTCCTCGAAGGCACCGGCTTCGTCTTCGCCGACCGCCGCGTCATGACCAACGCCCACGTCGTCGGCGGGGTCGACGAGCCGACCGTGCAGATAGGCGGCGAGGGCAGGCTCTACGACGCCAAGGTCGTGCTCTACGACTGGAAGCGCGACATCGCCGTCCTCGACGTGCCCGAGATGCACGCCGAGCCGCTCCGGTTCACCGACGAGGACGCCCGCAGCGGCGACGACGCGATCGTGGCCGGCTTCCCGGAGAACGGCGCGTACGACGTGCGCTCGGCACGCGTCCGCGGCCGCATCACCGCCAACGGTCCCGACATCTACCACCGCGGCGAGGTGCGCAGGGACGTGTACTCGCTGTACGCGACGGTCCGTCAGGGCAACTCCGGCGGCCCGCTGCTCACCGAGGACGGCAAGGTGTACGGCGTGATCTTCGCCCGCTCCCTCGACGACGCCAACACGGGCTACGCGCTGACGGCCGACGAGATCCGCGAGGACATCACCCAGGGCCGCACCGCGAACCAGCAGGTCGACACCCAGGGCTGCGCGCTCTAGCGAAGGGCGCGGCGGCCCGGTACGGCCGTCAGGGGCCGGACCGGCCCCTGTGGTGGTCGCGGAGGTGCCGCCGGCGGCTATGTACGGGTATGACGCAACCGGGCGGAGACCCAGCGGGCCCGGCGGCGGAGGATCCGCGAGATCCCCATGTCCCGCGCGGGGTGCGGGTGGCCCTGGTCGTGCGCGCTGCCCCGGTCGGGGGATCCGGATCCGCCCATCGAGCGGCGGTCGTGTGCCGTGTCACCGTAGTCGTGCGTCCAGCCCATACCCGGACGTCTGCCCGGGGCCCAAGGTCGGTAACCTCCCGGGGGCCCGCCAATTGGCGTATGCGCGAGGCACATGGCAGTTCGACGCACGCCCGTGCGGCGGCCCGGGGTCAGCGGTCCGGCTCGGGGTCCTTCAGCCAGTTGACGAGCTCCGCGGTGAACGCGGCCGGGTCCTCCTCGTGCGGGAAGTGCCCCAGGCCGTCGAAGAGGCGCCAGCGGTACGGGGCCTCCACGTACTGCCCGGAGCCCGCCGCGCTGCGGGTCCGCATCACCGGGTCCAGCGAGCCGTGCAGATGCAGCGTGGGCACCCGCACGGGCCGCTTCATACGGCGGTTGAACTGGATTCCGTCCGGCCGGGCCAGCGAGCGCACCATCCAGCGGTACGGCTCGATCGAGCAGTGCGCGGTCGACGGGATGCACATGGCCCGCCGGTAGACGCCGAGGGCCTCGTCGTCGGCGGCGGACCGGGGGTGCGGCCCCGACCAGTCCTGGATCAGCCGGCCCACCAGCGCCGCCTCGTCCGCGACGAGCTGACGCTCCGGCAGCCACGGACGCTGGAAGCCCCACACGTACGAACCGGCCCGCGACTGGGCGAAGTCGGAGAGCATCGCCGAGCGCCAGCGGCGCGGGTGCGGCATCGAGGAGACGACCAGCCGGCGCACCAGCTTGGGCCGCATCACGGCCGCCGTCCACGCCAGATAGCCGCCCAGGTCGTGGCCGACGAGCGCCGCGTCCGGCTCGCCGAGCGAGCGGACCACGCCGGTGATGTCGAGCGCCAGGTTGGCCGGGTCGTAACCGCGCGGCGTGCGGTCGCTGCCGCCCACGCCCCGCAGGTCCATCGCCACGGCCCGGAAGCCGGCCTCGGCGAGGGCGGGCAGCTGGTGCCGCCAGGTCCACCAGAACTGCGGGAAGCCGTGCAGCAGCAGCACCAGCGGCCCGTCGCCCATCTCGGCGATGTGGAAGCGGGCGCCGTTGGCCGCCACGTCGCGGTGGGTCCACGGTCCGTCGATGCGGATCGGGCTCGCGCCGTTGGCGCTGCTGCTCTCAGGGACGGTCATGCAGACGAGCGTCCCACAGACGCGGCCTTGTCCAGCGCGAGCGGCACCGCGTCGGCGGCCGGGCGCGGGTGCGGCTTCACGTTCTGCATGATCGCCGCCGTCTGCTTGGCGGAGGCGATGGACTTCTCCGGCTTCTTCAGCTTGCGGAACTTCGTGTAGGCGAGCAGGCCGAACAGGCCGGCGATCAGCACGTTCGCCGCGAAGGAGAGCAGGAAGCACCAGACCATGTTCCAGCCGCCGTTGCCGTTGTGGCCGCCGGTCCAGGTGTTGATGGCGTAGGCCAGGGCGAAGCTCAGCATCGGCAGCGAGAACAGCAGCACCACACCGGCGGCGATGCCGGCGGCGCTGCCGATGGCACCGCGCTTCACGTCCTGGCGGATCTCGGCCTTCGCCAAGGCGATCTCGTCGTGCACCAGGGCGGACATCTCGGCGGTCGCCGAGGCGACCAGCTGGCCGAGGCTGCGCTCGCTTCCGTCGAACGGGTCGCTCATCGCTGCTCCCTCATCTCCTGTACGGTCCGACCTCAGATCATGCCGGACGGTCGGCCTCGTCGCGCGATGCCCCCGCCAGTTCGGCGCGCTGCCGGTGTTCGGCGGCCTTCCGTTCGTAGATCGCCGCCATCCTCAGGTGGTACTCCGGGTTGTCCTCCTCGTAGACGTCGGGGATGCCGTCGTCGTCCTCGTCGCGCTCCTCCTCGACCACCAGGGCCTGGTATCTGCGGACCCGCAGCTTCAGCAGCAGCGAGGCGAGGAGGGCGGCGATGAACGAGCCGACGAGGACGGAGGCCTTCACCTCGTCGGTGAGGGCCGCGTCGCCCGCGAAGGCGAGTTCGCCGATGAGTAGCGACACGGTGAAGCCGATGCCGGCGAGCGAGGCGACGGCGAAGACGTCCGGCCAGGCCAGGTCCGAGTTGAGCGACGCTCTGGTGAAGCGGGCGGCGAGCCAGGTCCCGCCGAAGATGCCGACGGCCTTGCCGACCACGAGTCCGAGCACCACGCCGAGCGTGACCGGCTGGGTGAAGACATCCCCGATGGCTCCGCCGGAGACGGTGACGCCGGCCGAGAACAGGGCGAACAGCGGCACGGCCAGACCCGCGGAGATCGGGCGGACCAGGTGCTCGATGCGCTCTCCGGGGGACTGCGCCTCCCGCTGCGGCCCGTCCGGCCCGGGGACTTCCCGGGTGGTGCAGCGCAGCATCAGGCCCATGGCGACACCGGCGATGGTGGCGTGGACACCGCTGTTGTACATCAGGCCCCAGATGACCAGGGCCAGCGGGACGTACACGTACCAGCCGCGGACGCCCTTGCGCAGCAGCAGCCAGAAGACGGCGAGGCCGGCGAAGGCCCCGCCGAGGGCCGCGAAGTTGAGGTCGCCGGTGAAGAAGACCGCGATGATCAGGATCGCGAACAGGTCGTCGACGACGGCGAGGGTGAGCAGGAAGGCCCGGAGCGCCGAGGGCAGGGACGTGCCGATCACGGCGAGGACGGCGAGCGCGAAGGCGATGTCGGTGGCGGTGGGCACGGCCCAGCCGTCGAGGCTGCCGTCGCCGATGGTGTTCACCAGCGTGTAGACGAGGGCCGGCGCGGCCATGCCGCATATCGCGGCGATGACGGGCAGGGCTGCCGCCTTGGGGTCGCGCAGCTCGCCCGCGACGAGCTCGCGCTTGAGCTCGATGCCGGCGACGAAGAAGAAGATCGCGAGCAGGCCGTCGGCGGCCCAGTGCTGGATCGAGAGGTCGAGCCCGAGTGCGGCCGGGCCGATGTGGAAGTCCTGGACGGCGGCGTAGCTGTCCTTGAGGGGGGTGTTGGCCCAGACGAGCGCGACCACGGTGGCGACCAGGAGCAGCACGCCACCGACGGTCTCGGTGCGCAGGGCGTCGGCGATGTACCGGCGCTCGGGCAACGAGAGCCGACCGAGGAACCTTCGGTCGGTGGCGGTGGGCTTGGGCGCGGTCGCGGGCACGAGAGCCTCCGGTCGGTGGGCAGCACAGAACACATGCCGACCAGACTTCCCGGCGCACCTAGGTCTTCCTGTCGCGTCATCGACGCGATACTTACTTTACCTAAATGCTCGGTGGTGTCCGGTGATCTTCACTTTAGGGGCATAGGCGGACACCAGCACCCCCTGTGGACAACGGCCTGTGGACAACCGCGGGGCCCACGCGAAGGCGCCCGCCCCGGGTCCCGGGACGGGCGCCTTCACGCGGTGCCGGGGCTCAGTCCTCGTTGGGCGCGGCCGGCAGCTTCGTCTGGATGAGGTCCATGACCGACGAGTCCGTCAGGGTGGTCACGTCGCCCAGCTCCCGGTTCTCGGCGACGTCCCGCAGCAGCCGCCGCATGATCTTTCCGGAGCGGGTCTTGGGCAGCTCGGCCACCGGCAGGATCCGCTTCGGCTTGGCGATCGGGCCGAGCGTCGCGCCGACGTGATTGCGCAGCTCGGCGACGAGGCCCTCGTCCTCGCTGGCCGTGCCGCGCAGGATCACGAAGGCGACGATCGCCTGGCCGGTGGTCTCGTCGGCGGCGCCGACGACGGCCGCCTCGGCGACGGACGGGTGGGAGACGAGCGCGGACTCGACCTCGGTGGTGGAGATGTTGTGGCCCGAGACGAGCATGACGTCGTCGACCCGGCCGAGCAGCCAGATGTCGCCGTCGTCGTCCTTCTTGGCGCCGTCGCCCGCGAAGTACTTGCCCTCGAAGCGGGACCAGTAGGTGTCGATGAAGCGCTGGTCGTCGCCCCAGATGGTGCGGAGCATCGACGGCCACGGCTCGGTGAGGACCAGGTAGCCCCCGCCGCCGTTCGGGACCTCGTTCGCCTCGTCGTCGACGACGGTGGCGGAGATGCCGGGCAGCGGGCGCTGCGCGGAGCCGGGCTTGGTCTCGGTGACACCGGGCAGCGGCGAGATCATCATCGCGCCCGTCTCGGTCTGCCACCAGGTGTCCACGACGGGGCACCTGTCGGCGCCGATGTGCTTGCGGTACCAGACCCAGGCTTCGGGGTTGATCGGCTCGCCGACGGAGCCGAGGACGCGCAGCGACGACAGGTCGAACTTGGCGGGGATGTCGTCGCCCCACTTCATGAAGGTGCGGATCGCGGTCGGCGCCGTGTAGAGGATGGTGACGCCGTACTTCTGCACGATCTCCCAGAACCGGCCCTGGTGCGGGGTGTCCGGGGTGCCCTCGTACATGACCTGGGTCGCGCCGTTGGCCAGCGGCCCGTACACGATGTACGAGTGGCCGGTGACCCAGCCGATGTCGGCCGTGCACCAGTAGACGTCGGTCTCCGGCTTGAGGTCGAAGACGGCGTGGTGGGTGTACGCGGCCTGGGTGAGGTAGCCGCCGGAGGTGTGCAGGATGCCCTTCGGCTTACCGGTGGTGCCGGAGGTGTAGAGGATGAAGAGCGGGTGCTCCGCGTCGAAGGCCTCCGGGGTGTGCTCGGCGGACTGGCGGGAGACGATGTCGTCCCACCAGACGTCGCGGCCCTCGGTGAAGGCGGTGTCCTGACCGGTGCGGCGGACCACGAGGACGTGCTCGACCTGCGGGCAGCGGGACACGGCCTCGTCGATGGCCGGCTTGAGCGCGGACGGCTTGCCGCGGCGGTAGCCGCCGTCGGCGGTGACGACCAGCTTGGCGTCGGCGTCCTGGATCCGGGAGGCGACGGCGTCCGCCGAGAAGCCGCCGAAGACCACGGAGTGGGCGGCGCCGATGCGGGCGCAGGCCAGCATCGTGACGGCGGCCTCGGGGATCATCGGCAGGTAGACGGCGACCCGGTCGCCCTTGCGGACGCCCAGCTCGGTCAGGGCGTTGGCGGCCCGGGACACCTCGTCCTTGAGCTCCGCGTAGGTGAGGGAGCGGCTGTCGCCGGGCTCGCCCTCGAAGTGGATGGCCACCCGGTCGCCGTGGCCGGCCTCGACGTGCCGGTCGACGCAGTTGTACGCGACGTTCAGCTGCCCGTCGGCGAACCACTTGGCGAACGGCGGGTTCGACCAGTCCAGGGTCTCGGTCGGCTCGGTGGCCCAGGTGAGCCGCTTGGCCTGCTCGGCCCAGAAAGCCAGCCTGTCCGCCTTGGCCTGCTCGTACGCCTCCGCCGTCACGTTGGCGTTCGCGGCCAGCTCGGCCGGCGGCGCGAAGCGGCGCTCTTCCTTGAGCAGATTGGCCAAGGATTCGTTGCTCACGACATCTCCCTTTCCCAGGGCGTCCTATGTGCCTGTGTGTCCCGCGTCATAGCTCATCAGGCGGACGCCCGGGTGACAAGAGCCTCCCGACAATTGGTTTAGACCTGTGAGGGGGCGCGCAGGGGTGGCCGCCGTCCCCCGAGCGGAGGGGGGCGGCGGCCACACACACTGACACGGACGATCGGAACGGAAGGTTCAGGACGCGCGGGCGATCTCCAGGGCCTCCGCGCCGGGGCCGGTCCGGCCCGACGCCGGCGGCACATGGTTGAACACGTCGTCGTAGCTGTGCACCTCGTCCGTGCCGGCCAGCAGATAGGCCTGGGCCTCCCCCACGTGGAAGTACATCCCGTGCAGGGTCAGCGTGCCCTCGGCGAGCCGCCGCGCCACCGACTCGTACGCCCGCAGGTGCTCCAGCTGCTGCACCACGTTGGTCAGGCACAACTGCTCGACCGCGTCGGCCGGCAGCCGCCCCGAGATCCTGGCCCAGGCGTGCCGCCGGCTCGCCATCCGGGCCAGACTCGGCCGGCCGTGCCGCAGCCAGCGCCGCAGCGGGGTCGGCGGGGCGTCGGGACCGCCGTTCAGCAGGGCCTGCATCGCGCCGCAGCCGGAGTGGCCGCAGACCGTGATCGACTCGACCCGCAGCACCTCCACCGCGTACTCGATCGCCGCCGCCACCGAGTCGTCCCCGCTCTCCTCGCCGGGCAGCGGCACCAGATTGCCCACATTGCGCACGGTGAAGAGATCGCCCGGTCCGCTCGACGTGATCATGCTGGTGACCAGCCGGGAGTCGGAGCAGGTGAGGAAGAGCTGCGAGGGCCGCTGCCCCTCCCGCGCCAGCCGGGCCAGCTCGTCCCGCACCAAGGGGGCCGTGTCCCGCTGGAACGCGCCGATGCCGCTCGCCAGCCGGTGCCCGGTCGTGCCGGGCTCGTCGGCGCCTGGGGTCTCGTCCGGGCCGCCGTCCGGCTGCTCCCCGCACTGGTGGTTGCGCCAGGGCGTCCAGGGGCGGCAGCAGGAGTGCCCGCCGGGTCCGGACCCCGCGTCGTCACCGGACGCGTCCGGCCTGACGGCCCCTCCGGTGTCGGTGAGCCGGCCACCGGAGGGGCCGGTCGTCTCCACCGCGCCGCCGCGGGCCAGGTGGGCGGCCTGCCAGTCGTGCAGCGTCTCGTAGGCCGCGTGGTCCATGAACGAGCCGTCCAGCTCCACCACCACGTCGGCGCCCGCCGGGATCTGGTGCAGCGCCCGGCTCAGCCGCGGCACCGCGAGGAAGGTCAACTGGCCCCGGATGCGGACCAGGTGGCGCCCGTCCCGCTCCTCGCGGGTGATCCGGGTACGGGCCAGGCGGTTCAGCGCGACGGCGACCGCCACCGCGATCCCCAGGGCGACGCCCTCCAGGATGCCGACGAACACCACGCCCGCCAGCGTCACCACGTACACCAGGACTTCACGGTGACGGGTGACGGTGCGGATATGCGTGATGCTGACCATCTGGATGCCGACGACCATGACGAGGGCGGCGAGCGCGGACAGCGGGATGAGGTCGAGGACCGGGACGAGGAGCAGGGCCGCGAGCACGATCCACACGCCGTGCAGTATCGAGGAGTTGCGGCTCACGGCCCCCGCCGAGACGTTCGCGACACTGCGCACCGCGACCCCGGCCACCGGCAGGCCGCCGAGCGCCCCGGACACCATGTTCGCCGCGCCCTGGCCCGCGAGTTCCCGGTCGAGCCGCGAGCGGGGCGCGGCGGCCGTGCCGGTGTCTGCGGCGCGCTTCGCCACCAGCTTGTCGACGGCGACGGCGGACAGCAGCGACTGGACGCTGGTCACGAGGGTGATGGTGAGCACCCCGGCCGCGATCCCGAGGAACGGCCCCTCCGGGAGCCCGGGCAGCGCGTGGCTGCTCCACGAGGGCAGGTCCACCCGCGGCACGCCGAGCCCGGCGAGCGCCGCGACCGCCGTGGCGGCGGCCACAGCGACGAGCGCGGCGGGCGCCGTGCGCAGCAGCCGTCCCGTACGCCCGGGAAGGCGCGGCCAGAGCATCAGCAGGCCGACGGTGAGGGCGCTCACGAGGAGCGCGGCGGGGGAGGTGTGCGCCAGCTGGGCGGGCAGGCCGAGGGCGTTGTCCACGGCGGAGCTCTGAGGGCTGCCGCCGAGCACGATGTGCAGCTGGGCGAGGGCGATGGTGACGCCGATGCCCGCGAGCATGCCGTGCACGATGGCGGGAGACACGGCGAGGGCCGAGCGTGCCACCCGCAGGGCCGCCAGACCGAGTTGGGCGAGTCCGGCGAGGACCGTGATGGCGCAGGTGGTGCGCCAGCCGTAGCGCTGGATCAGCTCGGCGGTGACCACGGTCAGCCCGGCCGCGGGGCCGCTGACCTGGAGCGGGGAGCCGCCGAGGCGGCCGGCGACGATGCCGCCGACGGCGGCCGCCACCAGGCCGGCCTGGAGCGGCGCGCCGGTGGCGAGCGCGATGCCCAGGGAGAGCGGCAGCGCGATCAGGAAGACGGCGACGGACGCCGACAGGTCCGCCCCGGCGATGCGGAAGCGGCGGCGCGGGCCGTCCGGCGGGCTGTGGGGCCGCTGGATGCGGGGCCGGTTGGTCGTGCGGTCAGGGGTGCAGAGAGTCATGTTCCCGTCTCCTCCGGGGCAGCGTGGTCGCGGCTCGTGCGGGGTGCAGCGGCGGGTCCATCGATGGCACCGAGTGATGCCGAGAGCAACGCTCGGTAAATGGATGGTAATGGAGAGTAAAGACTGCGGCATTATTTTCGGGGCAAACGGGGCAAGAATTCACCGGTTCCGGTGACAGAACGTAGTGATGCCGCTTGTCGTTGACGCTCCTCGGCCGTCCTGGTGCGACGTTGACGCCGCTTGTAGGGAAATCCGAGAAGTCGAGGAGAGGTGGGCGGATGTCAGTCGCGGGGAGAGGGACCGGGAGAAGGACCACTGTCCGGAAGAGGACGCTCGCCGTCGGCGCCCTCGCCGTTGCCCTGACGTCCGGCCTTGCCGGCTGCTCGGGCTCCGGCGGTCCGGCCACGACGGGGACGCCGGGTGGCACGGGTGCCAAGAAGGCGCCGGCCGCCGCCCCGCAGAGCGTGGTGCGGCTGATCGGTGACGGCTCCACCGCCTTCACCGGCAAGCAGCCCCATCAGCCGGTCTGGCAGAAGCTGGCGCCGGGTCAGCAGCCCCCGCAGTTCGTGGTGTTCTCCTGGGACGGCGCGGGCGAGGACAGCCAGAAGCTCTTCTCGCACTTCCGCAAGGTCGGCAAGCGCTACGGCGCGACGATGACGTACTTCCTCAGCGGTGTGTACCTGCTGCCGGAGGAGAAGCGTGAGCTCTACGACCCGCCGCAGCACTCCCCGGGCCGCTCCGACATCGGCTTCAACGACGTCGAGGGCATCCGCGACACCGTGCGCGAGCTGCGCGGCGCGTGGGAGGAGGGCAACGAGATCGGCACCCACTTCAACGGGCACTTCTGCGGCAAGGACGGGGGAGTGGGCACCTGGTCGGTCGACGAGTGGAAGAGCGAGATCAACCAGGCCAAGTCCTTCGTCAAGCACTGGAAGACCAACGCCGGCCTGAAGGCGGAGAAGCCGCTCCCGTTCGACTACGACAAGGAGCTGGTCGGCGCCCGCACGCCGTGCCTGGAGGGTCGAAAGAACTTCGTCCGCGCGGCCTCGCAGATGGGCTTCCGCTACGACACCAGCGGCGTCAACGACCAGATCTGGCCCAAGAAGGACGAGGGCCTGTGGGACCTGTCGATGCAGCTCGTCCCCGTGCCGGGCCGCGCCTTCCAGACCCTCTCGATGGACTACAACTTCCTCGTGAACCAGTCCGGCACGACGAAGGGTGACCCGTCGATGCACGAGTACTGGGGCAACCAGATGCGCGACGGCCTCGTGCAGGCCTTCGAGCGCTCGTACCGGGGCAACCGCGCGCCGCTGATCATCGGCAACCACTTCGAGTCCTGGAACGGCGGCACCTACATGCGGGCCGTCGAGGAGACGATCGCCAAGGTGTGTGTGCAGAAGGACGTCAGGTGCGTCTCCTTCCGCCAGCTCGCCGACTGGCTCGACGCCCAGGACCCGGCGGTGATCGCCAAGCTCCGCACCCTGCGGGTCGGCGAGGCCCCGCCGGCCGGCTGGAAGTCCTTCCTGACCCCCGAGCCGGCCGTTCCGGCAGGCGCCCCGGCGGCCCGCAAGCCCGCCGGCGACCACTGAGCCGCCCCCTCGACCGAACGCGGCCGGCCGGCGTCAGCTGGGCCGGCCGCTCGGCGTCAGCTGGGCTTGCCCTGGCCGGGGCAGGGCCAGACGCCCGGCTCAGGCTCGGCCGGCGTACGGCCCGTCGCCCGGCGTCAGCTCGGTTGGGGTACGGCCAGGCGCTCGTCCAGGACGAAGCCGGGGTCGACCTGCGCCGCCAGGTCGGCTCCCGTCTTGGCGTTGCCCCAGCTCTCCGCGTTCCGCAGGTGGAAGTGGACCATCTGGCGGGTGTAGCGCTCCCAGTCGCGGTGGGCGTACGAGTCGTCCGCCGCGTTCTGGAGGGACTCGAGGGCCGTGCGGTTGGTGGCCTCCAGGAGGTCGAAGCGGGGCGGCCGGCCCTTCTCCATGGCGCGGACCCAGTCCGAGTGGCCGACCGTCACCAGGAGGTCGTCGCCGACCTCGGCGCGCAGGAAGTCGACGTCGTCCGCGCCCTGCACCTTGTTGCCGACGACCTTCAGGGCGACCCCGAAGTCCCGCGCGTACTCCTTGTACTGGCGGTAGACCGACACGCCCTTGCGGGTCGGCTCGGCGACCAGGAAGGTCATGTCGAAGCGGGTGAACATGCCGGAGGCGAAGGAGTCCGAGCCGGCCGTCATGTCGACGACCACGTACTCGTCCGGTCCGTCGACCATGTGGTTCAGGCACAGCTCCACCGCCCCGACCTTCGAGTGGTAGCAGGCCACGCCGAGGTCCGACTCCGTGAACGGGCCCGTGGCCATCAGCCGGATCCCGCCGTCGTCGAGCGGCACCAACCGGGCGCAGGCCTCGTAGACCGGGTTGTCCTCGCGGACCCGGAGCAGCCGTGAACCCTCCCCGGGCGGCGTCGTCTTGATCATCGTGTCCGCGGAGGCGATCCGCGGGTTGGTCCCCCGCAGGTACTCCTTGATCAGCGGCAGATGCGCACCCATGGCGGGCAGCGCGCCCGCCTCCTCGTCGGAGAGACCGAGCGCCGCTCCGAGGTGCTGGTTGATGTCGGCGTCGACCGCGACGACCGGGGCTCCGGCGGCGGCGAGGTGTCGGATGAAGAGCGAGGACAGCGTCGTCTTGCCGCTGCCGCCCTTGCCCACGAAAGCGATCTTCATGTTCACCTAGCGTAGTGGCATGCTCGCGCCGCGTGGTCGAGGAGCGTGAAGAAGACCACTCCAAGGTGGGGCGGCCGCCCCGGGCGCGTAGCCTCCCTACTTATGAGTACGCACGCCTCTGACCCCCTGGCCGCCCTCGGCTCCCTGCCGGGCGTCGCCGATTCGGTGGACTCCGTACGCAAGGCCGTCGACCGGGTCTACGGCCACCGTGTGATGCGCCGCCGCAGCAACGAGATCACCGCCGAGGCTGCGCTGCGCGGGGCGCGCGCGTCGGCCGCGCTCTCGGGTGCCGACTGGGCGCTGGAGGAGGTCCGCCGGCGCACCGACTTCAGCGCGGACGCGGAGGCCCGGACGGTCGGCGCGGCCCTGCGGCTGGGCGCCGAGTGCGGCCAGCTGCTCTCCATCTGGCGCCAGTCGCCGCTGCGGGTGCTGGCCCGGCTGCATCTGGTCGCCGAGGGGGAACCGCGCGACTCGACGGGCCGTCCGCGGCACGCGGGCGAACCGGTGGACGAGCCGCTGATCGAGGCCCCGCTGCCGGATCCGGCGGAGGTGTCCGGCCGGCTCGACGGACTGGCGGACCTGATCATCGCGGGCAGCGGCGCCCCGGCCCTGGTCACCGCCGCCGTGGTGCACGGCGAGCTGCTCGCCCTGCGCCCCTTCACCTCGCGCAACGGCCTGGTCGCCCGCGCCGCGGAGCGGATCGTGCTGATCGGCAGCGGCCTCGACCCGAAGGCGATCTGCCCGGCCGAGGTCGGACACGCCGAGCTGGGCCGGGCGGCCTATCTGGCGGCCTTCGAGGGGTACCTGTCCGGGACGCCCGAGGGAATGGGCGCCTGGATCGCGCACTGCGGGCGCGCGGTGGAACTCGGCGTCCGGGAGTCGACGGCGGTCTGCGAGGCGCTCCAGCGCGGCGCGGCCTGAGCGGGCCCCGACAGGGGTTGCGGCGGTACCAGACTTCGGTACCGCCGCTGGCACGTCCACCCAGTTACCAAGCGTCCTCGATATGTGCCCATCAAGCGGGGATCTTCGCCCTACGCCTGGTGCGGCTGGCCCTTAATCGAAGGGTCGACGTCGCGTGGGTGCCAGGTTTCTGTGCATCAGGTCCGTGGGGCCGTTCTGCTCAACAGGTGATCCTCTCGGATGTCCTAGGTCTCGCGGGCCTGATTCCTTTCTACTCCTGTCCGGAACGAAGCGAAAGTCCTGGATCCGCTTCTTTGC
The DNA here is from genome assembly GCF_044544925.1 of Streptomyces sp. NPDC053431. Lineage (NCBI taxonomy): Bacteria > Bacillati > Actinomycetota > Actinomycetes > Kitasatosporales > Streptomycetaceae > Streptomyces > Streptomyces sp. NPDC053431. Next base: position 572,199 of record NZ_JBITXX010000003.1, read on the forward strand.
CTTCACCCCAAATTCGGGCAAAGCGATCGGCAAGAGCGGCGGCTCAGGCGGTCCGCGCGGCCCGCGTCAGGGCCGCCTGTCTGCGGCGGCTGGCGTACCAGACGAGCCCCGCGGTCGCCGCCGCCGCTCCCACGGCCGCCGCGGCGACCAGGGCGGGGCGCGGCGGCATCCGGAACTCCGGCAGGCGCTGCTTCAGCCGGACCGGCCGGTCGAAGACGAGGATCGGCCAGTCCCGGGAGGCGGCCTCCCGGCGCAGGGTCCGGTCGGGGTTCACCGCGTACGGATGCCCCACCGCCTCCAGCATCGGCAGGTCGGTCGCCGAGTCGCTGTAGGCGTAGCACCGGGAGAGGTCGTAGCCCTCGGACTCCGCGAGCTCCCGCACCGCCTCCGCCTTGGTCGGCCCGTAGGCGTAGTACTCCACCTCGCCCGTGAAGCAGCCGTCCTCGCCGACCACCATCCGGGTGGCTACCACCCGGTCGGCGCCGAGCATCTCGCCGACCGGCTCGACGACCTCGGCCCCGGACGTCGACACGATCACGACATCCCGGCCGGCGGCGTGGTGGTCCTCGATGAGCGAGGCCGCCTCGTCGTAGATGATCGGGTCGATCAGGTCGTGCAAGGTCTCCGCGACGAGCTCCTTGACCTGCGCCACGTTCCAGCCTTTGCAGAGCGCGGAAAGATATTCGCGCATCCGCTCCATCTGGTCGTGATCGGCTCCGCCCACCAGGAACACGAACTGGATGTAGGCCGTCCGCAAGGCGGCACGGCGACTGATCAGTCCGCCCCGGTAGAAGGACTTGCTGAAGGTCAGCGTCGAGGACTTCGCAATGACCGTCTTGTCCAGGTCAAAGAAGGCGGCTGCGCGCGGCATCGAGTGGTTTTCCACGAGCCCGAGCATAGGTGCCCGCCATTCGGCGTACGCTGGGGCGCGTGGGTTTGCCTGAGAAGGCTCTCGGGTACACCATGGAAGTCACGGATCGTTCGCGACCGTGCTAACCCGGACCGGCTCCTCCCCCCCCGAGTCGGCCGGAGAGACGACCCCCGCTCTCCCCCCCGGCGGGGGTCGTCGCATGTCCGGACCCGTTTTGGTCCGCCTTTCCACCATCTCCACGCCTCCCTTCGTCCCGCACGCCGGCGACGCCCGGACGGTCGCGAGACCCCTCGATTCGTCACTCAGCGTAGTCGAAGGAGTGCTCTCCGGGCAGTGCCGGTTCGGGTGGCGAAGTTATTCACAAGCGCGGGGTTATCCACAGTTTTTGAGCAAGATCCACAAGATTTCCGAGACGGCTGCACGGTGATTCCGGCCGCGAAGTTCGCGGACCGTGGGAATCACGTGAGGGGTGTGTGCCGTGGAAGGTTCCAAGACTTCCGGAACGCCGGTGCGCGGCGGGTCCGCGATGCGCTCGGACGCGGGCTCGGGCGCGGTGGACGAAGGGGCGCGGCCGGCCCGGCCGCTGGTCGTGACCGAGGACCTCGCGCTCCTCGACGACCTGCTGCGGCTCTGCGCCGCCGCCGGCGCCGAGCCCGAGGTGCACCACACCGTGCCCGAGCGCCGGGCGGGATGGACCGACCCGCCGCTCGTCCTCGTCGGCGACGACGCGGCGGCCCGATGCCGGGGCGCCACGCGCAGGCCGGGGGTGCTGCTCGTCGGCCGGGAGCGCGACGACCCGGGGGTGTGGCGGCGGGCCGTGGAGACCGGAGCGGAGGACGTCCTGCTCCTTCCCGCCGCCGAGGGCCGGCTCGTCGACCTGATCGCCGACGCCGTCGAAGGGGGCGGGCGGCAGGCGCTGACCGTCGGCGTCATCGGCGGCCGCGGCGGTGCCGGGGCCTCGACCCTGGCCTGCGCCCTGGCGCTCGCCGCCGCCCGGGGCGGGCAGCGCACCCTCCTCGTCGACGCCGACCCGCTCGGCGGCGGACTCGACGTGCTGCTCGGCGGCGAGCGCGTCGAAGGACACCGCTGGCCCGACTTCGCCGCCTCGAAGGGACGCGTCGCGAGTGGGGCCCTGGAGGAGTCGCTGCCCTCCGTACGGGGCGTGCGGGTGCTCAGCTGGGACCGGGGCGACCCCGTCCTCGTGCCGCCCGAAGCCATGCGCTCGATGCTCGCCGCGGCCCGCCGCCGAGGTGGCGTGGTCGTGGTCGACCTGCCCCGCCGGACCGACGGCCCCGTCACCGAGGCCCTCGCCCAGCTCGACCTCGGCCTGCTGCTCGTCCCCGGCGAGCTGCGCGCCGTCACCGCCGCCCACCGGGTGGCCGCGGCGGTCGGCCCGGTGCTGCGGGATCTGCGCGCGGTCGTGCGCGGGCCCTACGCGCCCGGGCTCGACGAGCGGTGGATCGCCGACGCCCTGCGGCTGCCGCTCGCCGGTGAACTCCCCGACGACGCCGCGCTTTCGGCGGCCGGGGAGGGTGGACCGCCGCCCGGCGCCGACGCCCGAGGCGGGCTCGCCCGCTTCTGCGCCGCGTTCTGGCGGCGCGTGCTCGTGCCGGAAGGTGCGGCATGAGCGGGGCGGGGCTCCTCGACGCCGTGCGGCAGCGGCTCGCGGAGAGCGGCGCCGAACCGACACCGGCACGCGTCGCGGCCGCGCTGCGGGCCCAGGGGCGGTTGCTCGGGGACGCCGAAGTGCTGGGCGCGGCGGAGGAGTTGCGGAGCGAACTGATCGGCACCGGGCCGCTGGAGCCGCTGCTTGCCGACCCCAGGGTCACCGACGTCCTCGTCTCCGCGCCCGACCGCGTCTGGGTGGACCGCGGCGCGGGGCTCGAGCCGACCGAGGTGACCTTTCCGGACGCGGCGGCCGTACGGAGGCTGGCGCAGCGACTCGCGGCCGTGGCCGGCCGGCGGCTCGACGACGCCCGGCCCTGGGTGGACGCCCGCCTGCCGGACGGCACCCGGATGCACGCGGTCCTGCCGCCGGTCGCGGTCGGCTCGACCTGTCTGTCGCTGCGGGTGGTGCGGCCCAGGGCCTTCTCCGTGGCCGAGCTGACCGAGGCGGGCACCGTCCCGCCGGGCGGCGGGCCCGTGCTGCGGGCGCTCGTCGAGGCCCGTGTCTCGTTCCTGGTCAGCGGCGGTACCGGGTCGGGCAAGACGACCCTGTTGTCCAGCCTGCTGGGCCTGGTGGGCCCGCGGGAGCGGATCGTGATCGCCGAGGACTCGGCCGAACTGCGCCCCGACCACCCGCACGTGGTGCGTCTGGAGGCGCGCCCACCCAATCAGGAGGGCGCCGGACTCGTGACCCTGCGGGACCTGGTGCGGCAGGCGCTGCGGATGCGGCCGGACCGGCTCGTGGTCGGGGAGGTCCGCGGACCCGAGGCGGTCGACCTCCTCGCCGCCCTGAACACGGGTCACGAAGGCGGCTGCGGGACGCTGCACGCCAACACGGCGGCGGACGTGCCTGCCCGGCTGGAGGCCCTGGGCACGGCGGCGGGGCTCGACCGGGCCGCCCTGCACAGCCAGTTGGGCGCCGGGCTGTCGGCGGTCCTTCACCTGGTGCGGGACCGCTCGGGGCGCCGCCGGATCGCCGAGGTGCACGTTCTCGCACGGGACCGGGACGGACTGGTGGTGACGGTCCCCGCGCTGCGCTGGGCCCCTGGCGGGTTCGAGCGCGAGCGGGGCTGGGAGCGGCTGCGGTCCCTGATCGGAGGGGAACGATGACGACGCCCACGCTGCCGGGCGGGCTCCCGGTGCAGGGCGCGGCGGCCCTGTGTGCGGTGCTCGCGCTGTGGTGGACGGTCCGGCGGGAACGGGCGGTGCGCAGGGCCCGGGCGGTCCTGGCACTGCCGGGCGGTCCGGAGGCGCCCTGGTCGGCGGCCGCCGCCCGCTGGCGGAGCGCCCTGCGCGACCGGCGTGAGTGGCTGTGCCTGCCGGTGGCGGCCGTGGTCGCGCTGTTCGGCGCCTCGCCCCTGCCGCTGCTCGCGGGAGCGGTCGCGGTGCCGCTGGTGGGACGCGGACTGCGGACGGCCCGGGCGAGGCGCGAGCGGGAGGCGCGGGCCGACGGGGTGGTGGCGCTGTGCGGGGCGGTCGCGGGAGAGCTGAGAGCCGGCTGGCAGCCCGCGCAGGCGCTGTCGTTCGCGGCCCGGACGACGGGGGCGCTCGGCGACGAGGAGGCCGCGGTCCTCGCGGCGGCCCGGTTCGGCGGGGACGTGCCGGAGGCGCTGCGCGGTGCGGCGCTCCGGGACGGGGCCGAGGGCCTGGCCGGGATGGCCGCCTGCTGGCAGGTCGCCGTGGACGGCGGCGCGGGCCTCGCCGCCGGTCTCGACCGGCTGGAGGCCGCGCTGCGGGCCCACCGGGAGCAGCGGGAGCGGCTGCGGGCCCAACTGGCCGGGGCCTGGGCGACGGTGGCGGTCCTCGCCGTGCTGCCGGTCGCCGGGCTCGGCCTCGGTGCCGCCCTGGGCGCCCGCCCGCTGTGGGTGCTGTTCCACACCCCTGCCGGCCTGGGCTGCCTGGTCACCGGCGCGGCCCTGGAGGCGGTGGGCCTGTGGTGGGCGGCCCGGATCGTGCGAGGGGGTGAGCGGCTGTGACGGAGGTCCTCGCGGCGCTGTGCGCCCTCGCCGCGCTCGCCAATGCGCTGGCCGACAGGCGACGTACCCGCCTGGACCGGAGGCGGGTCGCCGGCCTGCTCGCCATGGCGCCCGCCCCCTCGCCGGCACGAAGGCCGGTGCTTACCGCCCGGGCGCGGGGCTGGGGAGTGCCCTGCGTGGTCGGCCTCGCCGGTTTCGCGCTGGTCGGCGGCTTCGTGGGACTTCTGGCCGGCGCCGCCGCCGCTTGGGGCCTCTGGCGCTGGCAGGCCCGGCGGCTGCGGGGCACGGAGGCGAAGGCCGGGGAAGCCGCGGAGACGGCACGTCAGCTGCCTCTAGCGGCCGATCTGTTGGCGGCCTGCGCGTCGGCGGGGGCCGGGCCGGGGGAGTCCGCCGAGGCGGTGGGCCGGTCGCTCGGCGGTCCGGTCGGGGAGCGGCTGATCCGCACGGCCGCCGAGCTGCGGCTCGGGGGCGAACCGGCCGAGGTGTGGCGGAGGTTCGGGGAGATACCCGGGGCGGAGGGGCTGGCCCGCTGCCTGGAGCGCGCGGTCTCCTCCGGGGCGCCCGCGGCGGAGGCCGTGGCGCGGCACGCGGAGGCCCTGCGGGCGGCCCGCGCCCGCGCGGCGGCGGCCCGGGCCCAGCGGGCCCAGGTGCTGATCACCGCGCCGGTCGGCCTGTGCTTCCTGCCCGCCTTCCTGGCCGTCGGGGTGGCCCCGGTGGTGATCGGCCTGGCGAGCGGGCTGCTCGCCGGCACATGAACACGACGAAGCGACACGAACGACACGAGGAGGCCCGGAATGAAGATCATGCGAGGTACCCGCGCGTGGTGGACGGCGCGGAAGGCGGCGGCCCGACGGGACGCGGGAATGAGCACGACGGAGTACGCCATGGGCACGATCGCCGCCGCGGCCTTCGCGGCCGTGCTCTACAAGGTCCTCACCAGCGGCACGGTCACGAAGGCCCTGGAATCGGTGATCGGGAAGGCCCTCGATGCGCCGTTCTGACCGGGGCTCGGTGACCGCGGAGGCGGCGGTCGCGCTGCCGGCCCTGGTCCTGTTCACGGCCGCCTTGCTGTGGGCGCTGGCCGCGGCGTCGGCACAGATCCGGTGCGTGGACGCGGCCAGAGCGTGGGCGCGGGCGGTGGCCCGTTCGGAGCCGGTCGCGGCCGCGGAGGCCGCGGCCAGGGCCGCCGCCCCCGAGGGCGCCCGGGTCGGAGTCGTACGGGAGGGCGAGTGGTGGCGGGTGACGGTGGAGGCGACGGCGCCCGGACCCGGCGGCCTGGGGCTGACCCTCCGGGCCGGGGCGGCGGCGCTGGCCGAGGACACGGTGGGGGAGGCGGCGCTCGCCCAGGACACGGTGGGGGAGGCGGCGCTCGCCCAGGACACGGTGGGGGAGGCGGCGTCATGAGACGGGACCGGGCCGACCGGGGAGCGGCGACGGTGTGGACCGCGTTCGCGGCGTGCGCCCTGTGCGTGGTCTTCGGGGCCGTCCTCGCGCTCGGGCAGGCGGTCACCGCCCGGCACCGCGCGGGCGGCGCGGCCGACCTGGCCGCCCTCGCCGCCGCCGACCGTGCCCTGTGGGGCGAGCCGGACGCGTGCGCCGCCGCGACGCGCGTGGCGAGCGCCCAGGGCGCCGCGCTGACGCGCTGCCAGGTCCGCGAGGACATCGCGGACGTCACCGCGCGGGTCTCCCTCGGCCCGTGGACGACCGAGGTCAGGTCGAGGGCGGGCCCTCCGGCCCCCTGGGCGCTTCCTGATCGGCGGGGCCTTCCGGGGCCGCCGAGTCCCCCTGGTGCGCCGACGGATCCGGTTCTCCCTCGTCGGGAGCCTCTCGGAGGAGTTCCGTGAGCAGGCGGACGGCGCCGCGCTTGTGGAGCGGATCGTTGCCGTTGCCGCACTTGGGGGACTGGATGCAGGAGGGGCAGCCGGAGTCGCACTCGCAGGAGGCGATGGCCTCGCGGGTGGCGGTGAGCCAGGCGCGGGCGGTGTGGAAGGCGCGCTCGGCGAAGCCGGCGCCGCCGGGGTGGCCGTCGTAGACGAACACGGTCGGCAGCAGCGTGTCCGGGTGGAGCGGGACGGAGACGCCGCCGATGTCCCAGCGGTCGCAGGTGGCGAACAGCGGCAGCATGCCGATGGAGGCGTGCTCGGCGGCGTGCAGGGCGCCGCCGAGGATCTCCGGGTTGATCCGGGCGGCGTCCAGCTGGTCCTCGGTGACCGTCCACCACACGGCCCGGGTGCGCAGGGTGCGGGGCGGCAGGTCGAGCTTGGTCTCGCCGAGCACCTCGCCGGTGATCAGACGGCGGCGGAGGAAGGAGACGACCTGGTTGGTGACCTCGACGGAGCCGTAGCAGAGGCGGCCGGCTCCCCACGGGATCTCGGTGTCGGTGGACAGGACGGAGATGGAGGTGGTGTCGCGGGCGGTGGTCGAGTACGGCGGGTTCGCCTGCTCGACGAGGGCCACGGAGTCCTTCAGGTCGAGCTCGCGGACGAGATAGGTGCGGCCCTGGTGGAGGTGGACGGCGCCCTCGTGGACGGCGGTGTGCGAGGCGGCCTCGTCGACCGTGCCGAGCAGCCGGCCCGTGCCGGCCTCGACGATCCGGACGGGGCTGCCGCCGCCGCCCCGGATGTCGGTGAGGTCGGCGGCCCGCTCTCGGCGGGTCCAGTACCAGCCGGTGGTACGGCGGCGCAGCAGCCCGGCGGACTCCAGCTGGGGCAGCAGTTCGGGTACGGCCGGGCCGAAGAGCGGCAGGTCGGCCTCGGTCAGCGGCAGCTCCGCCGCGGCCGCGCACAGATGGGGGGCGAGGACATAGGGATTGTCGGGATCGAGAACGGTCGACTCCACCGGACGGCGGAAGATCGCCTCCGGGTGGTGGACCAGATACGTGTCCAGCGGGTCGTCGCGGGCTACCAGCACCGCGAGCGCTCCCTCGCCCGACCGGCCGGCGCGGCCCGCCTGCTGCCACAGGGAGGCACGGGTGCCCGGATAGCCGGCGATCACCACGGCGTCCAGGCCGGAGACGTCCACGCCCAGTTCCAGGGCGGTCGTGGCGGCCAGGCCGAGGAGCTCCCCGGAGTGCAGGGCCCGCTCCAGGGCGCGCCGCTCCTCGGGCAGATAGCCGCCCCGGTAGGCGGCGACCCGGCGGGCGAGGGAGCGGTCGACCTCGGCGAGGCGTTCCTGGGCGATCACCGAGATCAGCTCGGCGCCGCGCCGGGAGCGGACGAAGGCGACCGAGCGGACACCCTGGACCGCCAGGTCGGTCAGCAGGTCGGCCGTCTCGGCGGTGGCGGTGCGGCGCACCGGGGCGCCCTGCTCGCCGTGCAGCTCCGTCAGCGGCGGCTCCCACAGGGCGAAGACCAGCTCGCCGCGCGGGGAGGCGTCGTCGGAGACCTCCGTGACCGGCAGGCCGGTGAGGCGGCCGGCGGCCAGGGCGGGCTCGGCCGAGGTGGCCGAGGCGAGGAGGAAGACGGGCTCGGAGCCGTACCGGGCGCAGACGCGGCGCAGCCGGCGCAGGACCTGGGCGACGTGGGAGCCGAAGACGCCCCGGTAGGTGTGGCACTCGTCGACGACGACGTAGCGCAGGGAGCGCAGGAAGGAGGACCAGCGGGGGTGGGACGGGAGTATGCCCCGGTGCACCATGTCGGGATTGGTGAGCACGTAGTTCGCGTACTGGCGGACCCACTCGCGCTCCTCGACCGGGGTGTCGCCGTCGTAGACGGCGGGCCGGATGCGGGTGCCGAGCGGGGCGGCCAGCTCGCGCACGGCACGCCGCTGGTCCGCGGCGAGCGCCTTGGTGGGGGCCAGGTACAGGGCGGTGGCGCCGCGCCCGTTCGCGGCCTCCGCGCCGTCCAGAAGGGTGGAGAGCACGGGGGTGAGATAGGCGAGCGACTTGCCCGAGGCGGTCCCCGTCGCGATCACCACCGAGGTGCCGTCCAGCGCGTGCTCGGCGGCCTCCGCCTGATGGGCCCACGGGTGCTCGATCCCGGCCTGCTCGATCGCCGCGATCACTTCCGCGCGGATGCGGTGCGGCCAGACGGCATGCCGGCCCGCACGTGGGGGCAGATGCTCCGTATGAGTGATGCGCGCGGCCCGGCTCTCGCCTCTGGAGAGCCGGTCGAGGACCTGGCCGGGAGAGGGGCGGTGGCCCGTTTCTCCGGCGGGTCGGCTGGGGCGGTGATTCTCGGCCATCGGCACCGAGTGTGTCACCGGCGTGACGGACAATGCTCCCAAGGCGTCGTGCATGGCTGCCGGTAAGTGATTGAATGCCATCGCGGCCGGCGATCCGTCCCGTGACTCCGCACGGGGGTCCCGAGGGACGGCCGCTCGATAGCTAGGTGCTGGAGGACCCGTGGACCTGTCTCTGTCGACTCGCACTGTGCCCGGCCCCAACGGCGACCGTACGGTCGTCGAGGTCGGTGGCGAGATTGATGTGTATACCGCGCCCAAGCTGCGCGAGCAGTTGGTCGAGTTGGTGAACGACGGCAGCTACCACCTGGTTGTCGACATGGAAGGCGTGGACTTCCTCGACTCGACCGGTCTCGGCGTGCTGGTGGGCGGTCTGAAGCGCGTGCGCGCGCACGAGGGATCGCTGCGCCTGGTCTGCAACCAGGAGCGCATTCTGAAGATCTTCCGGATCACCGGGCTCACCAAGGTGTTCCCGATCCACACGTCGGTCGAAGAGGCCATCAACGCCGCCGACTGAGGTCACGCGCAGCCGTCGCTCCGCGCAGCAGTCGCCGAGAATCCCAGGGGGATCGCATGGCCACCGTTGAACTCCTCTTCAGCGCCCAGCCCGAGCACGTCCGCACGGCCCGTCTCGTGGCCGCCGCGGTCGCCCGCCGGGCCGGGGTCGACGAGGCGGTCCTCGACGAGGTCCGGCTCGCCGTCGGCGAGGCCTGCTCCCGCGCGGTCGGGCTGCACCGGAGCAACGGGGTCACCACTCCCGTCCGGGTCGTGCTGACCGAGGAGGAGAAGTCCTTCTCGATCGCGGTCGGCGACGAGGTTCCGGGCGCGGGCGTGGCGGCGGCCGACGCCGTCGGCGTGCCCGGCTCGCGGGACGCGGCGCCGGCCGAGGACTTCGACGACGCGGACGGTGAGGACGAGATGGGGCTCGCGGTGATCCGCGGCCTCGTCGACGACGTCGAGGTGAGCGCCGGCGAGGAGGGCGGCACCATCCGGATGAGCTGGCCCGCCAACCCGGACGCCCCGCTCGCCTGACGCCGGCACGGACCGGCGGGAGGCCCTCCGGGTGGCTTCGTCACCCGGACGGCCCAGTGCGCCCGAAAGCTTTCAGAAGAGGCCCTGCCCCCGCAGGGCCTCTTCTCATTTCCGGTCCCGGCGCATCCACCCGGACGGCGGTGAATGCTTTCGCCCCATTACCGCATTCGGCGGTACTTGTGAGGTATTCGGGAATTCCAATTGCGGCGCCCTGTTTTGATCAGGTTTCCCTCCTTACAATCCGCCTTGTCTTGACCTCGCAACGTCAAGGAGGACGGAATGGCGGGTCTTGCAGCCGCGGTGCTCACTCAGGAGAACCGCGTGATCGTGGTCGTCGTCGCGGGCGTCGCGCTCGCGGCGCTGGTGGTGGCCCAGCTCCTCGTACGGCAGGTCCTCGCGGCCGGCGAGGGCACGGATGCCATGAAGAAGATCGCGGCCGCTGTGCAGGAAGGCGCCAACGCCTATCTCGCCCGGCAGCTGCGCACCCTCGGCGTCTTCGCCGTCGTCGTGTTCTTCCTGCTCTTCCTGCTGCCGGCCGACAACTGGTCGCAGCGGGCCGGACGCTCCCTGTTCTTCCTGGTGGGCGCGCTTTTCTCGGCGGTCACCGGATACATCGGAATGCGGCTCGCCGTCCGGGCGAACGTACGGGTCGCGGCGGCGGCCCGGGAGGCCACCCCCGCCGAGGGCGAGCCGGAGAAGGACCTGACCTCGGTCTCCCACCGGGCCATGAAGATCGCGTTCCGCACCGGCGGCGTGGTCGGCATGTTCACGGTCGGACTCGGCCTGCTCGGGGCGTCCTGCGTGGTGCTCGTCTACGCCGCCGACGCGCCGAAGGTCCTGGAGGGCTTCGGCCTCGGCGCCGCGCTCATCGCGATGTTCATGAGGGTCGGCGGCGGCATCTTCACCAAGGCCGCCGACGTCGGCGCCGACCTGGTCGGCAAGGTCGAGCAGGGCATCCCCGAGGACGACCCGCGCAACGCCGCCACCATCGCCGACAACGTGGGCGACAACGTCGGCGACTGCGCCGGCATGGCCGCCGACCTCTTCGAGTCGTACGCGGTGACCCTGGTCGCCGCCCTCATCCTCGGCAAGGCCGCCTTCGGCGACCTCGGCCTCGCGTTCCCCCTGATCGTGCCGGCGATCGGCGTGGTCACCGCGATGATCGGAATCTTCGCGGTGGCCCCGCGGCGCGCCGACCGCAGTGGGATGACCGCCATCAACCGCGGCTTCTTCATCTCCGCGCTGATCTCGCTCGCGCTCGTCGCCGTGGCCGTCTTCGCCTACCTGCCGTCCTCCTACGCCGACCTCAAGGGGGTCACCGAGCCCGGCATCCCCACCCACGGCGGCGACCCGCGCGTCCTCGCCCTGGTCGCGGTCGCCATCGGCATCGTGCTCGCCGCCCTGATCCAGCAGCTCACCGGCTACTTCACCGAGACCGGCCGGCGCCCCGTGCGGGACATCGGCAAGTCCTCGCTGACCGGGCCCGCCACGGTCGTCCTCGCCGGCATCTCCATCGGCCTGGAGTCGGCCGTCTACACGGCCCTGCTGATCGGCCTCGCCGTCTACGGGGCGTTCCTGCTGGGCGGCGCCTCCATCATGCTGGCCCTGTTCGCGATCGCCCTCGCCGGCACCGGGCTGCTCACCACGGTCGGCGTGATCGTCGCCATGGACACCTTCGGCCCGGTCTCCGACAACGCGCAGGGCATCGCGGAGATGTCCGGTGATGTCCAGGGCGCCGGGGCGCAGGTCCTGACCGACCTCGACGCGGTCGGCAACACCACGAAGGCGATCACCAAGGGCATCGCGATCGCCACCGCCGTCCTCGCCGCCTCCGCACTCTTCGGCTCCTACCGGGACGCCATCGCGACCTCCGTCGCCGACGTCGGCGCGAAGGCGAGCGAGACGAACCTGTCCATGAACATCTCGCAGCCCAACAACCTCTTCGGCATGGTCCTCGGCGCCGCGGTCGTCTTCCTCTTCTCCGGACTCGCGATCAACGCGGTCTCCCGGTCGGCCGGGGCGGTGGTCTACGAGGTGCGGCGGCAGTTCCGCGAGCACCCCGGGATCATGGACTACAGCGAGACCCCCGAGTACGGGCGGGTCGTCGACATCTGCACCAAGGACGCGCTGCGGGAGCTCGCCACGCCCGGGCTGCTCGCCGTGATGGCGCCGATCGCGGTCGGCTTCAGCCTCGGCGTCGGCGCGCTCGCCTCGTACCTCGCGGGGGCCATCGCCACCGGCGCGCTGATGGCCGTCTTCCTCGCCAACTCCGGCGGCGCCTGGGACAACGCGAAGAAACTGGTCGAGGACGGGCACCACGGCGGCAAGGGAAGCGACGCCCATGCGGCGACCGTCATCGGCGACACGGTCGGCGATCCCTTCAAGGACACCGCCGGTCCCGCGATCAACCCGCTGCTCAAGGTGATGAACCTGGTCGCGCTGCTGATCGCGCCGGCCGTCGTGCAGTTCAGTTACGGGGACGACGCCAGCGTCTGGCTGCGGACGCTGGTCGCGGTCATCGCCGTCGTCGTCATCGTGGGGGCCGTACGCGTCTCCAAGAGGCGCTCGGTGGCAGTCGCGAACGACGAACCTGATCGGGACGGCTCGTCGAAGGACGCCACCGTTGCGCGGTAAGGCCGAGACCGCAAAGCTTGATGAGTCTCTGTCAAGGTGGGGGCGGACGGCGTCTTCTGACGTGATGTCCGCCCCTGTCTGCTTGGTTCAAACGGCTGCAATATCGGATGAATCGGTCGCACGATCGGTGGATGTCACCCGCACGGCGTGTATGTTCCGGGGCCGAGAGCCTTGGAAGGGACCGATCCGGTGAACAAGAAGCTTGCGGCCGCACTGTCCGGCGGCGCGGTACTGATGCTCGTGCTGTCCGGTTGCAGCGACGACAAGAGCGACAAGGTCAACGACTGGGCCAAGACCTTCTGCGACCAGGCGCAGCCGCAGATTCAGAAGCGGGCGAACGCGAACCAGCTGATCATCTCGACGGCGGCCGACAGCAAGCCCGCCACGATCAAGGCCGCCGACTCCAAGGCCTTCCAGGACATCGCCGCCGCGGACCGGGCCCTCGCCAAGGCCGTCGAGAGCGCCGGGGCGCCGCCCGTCGACAACGGCGAGAAGATCCAGCAGGACGCCATCAAGGAGCTCAACGCCACGGCCGTGGCATACGACGGGCTGAAAAAGCAGGTCGACGCGCTCGACACCACGAACCAGCAGAAGTTCGCCGACGGGCTCAAGGTCGTCTCCGACAGCCTGGCGAAGATCCAGACCATGGACCAGGACGCCGTCGCGAAGCTGCAGGCCGGCGAGCTCGGCCAGGCCATGGCCAAGCAGCCGGGCTGCCAGACCCCGAAGGCCTCCGTCCCGCCGAGCGCCTCCCCGAAGGCCGGCGCCCCGGCCACCACCCCGGCCACCAAGCCCGCCACTCCGGCCACCAAGCCCACCGCCTCCGCCAAGAGCGGGGAGTAGGCCCCCGGGGCACGGTGGACACCCGTGCCCCGGCCACGGTGGACAGCCGTGCCCCGGCCACGGTGGACACCCGTGCCCCGGCCACGGCGGACAGCCGTGCCCCGGCCACGGTGGACACCCGTGCCCCGGCCACGGCGGACACCCGTGCCCCGGCCACGGTGGACACCCGTGCCCCGGTCACGGCGGACAGCCGTGCCCGGCCACGGCGGACGTCCGCCGCGTCCGCCGTTCGACGGCCGCCGGGGCGTACCCGCCCGTCCGATGTCGGTGGCGACGGTTGTCGGTGGCGGCCGTCACAATGGGGCACGTGAGTACGACCAGCACGACCCCCAGCCTTCCGGTGCCCACGCACGCCGCCCGACTCCGCGAGGCCCTGCTCGCCGCCGACTTCACCGCCGACGGCCTGCTCGACCTGCTCGGCGCGCAGGCCTACGCGGCCCTCGCGCGCAGCGAGACCGTGCCCGCCCTCCGGGCCACCCGCGGGGACTCCCCGCTGGAGACCCTCGTCCGCCTCTTCCTGCTCCAGCGGGCCGTCGAGCACGAGCGGGCCGCCGCCGCGCTGCCCCTCGACGACGCGCTCGCCGACGGCTGGCTGGTCCGCGAGGACGACACCGTGTACGCGACGGTCGACGTGCGGCCGTACGGCGGACCGGACGGCGAGGACTGGTTCATCGTCTCCGACCTCGGCTGTGCCGTCGGCGGCGCGGGCGGCATCGGCAAGAAGGACGAAGGGGTCGTCCTCGGCGTCGGCGGGGCCTCCACCACCCTGGCCGGCATCACCGTCCGCCGGCCCGTCGCCACCGCCCTCGACCTCGGCACCGGCTCCGGCATCCAGGCGCTGCACGCCGCGCAGCACGCCACCCTGGTCACCGCCACCGACCTCAACCCGCGGGCACTCGACTTCACCCGGCTCACCCTCGCGCTCTCCGGGGCCCGCGGCGCCGAGTTGCTCCAGGGGTCGCTCTTCGAGCCGGTCGACGGGGACACGTACGACCTGATCGTCTCCAACCCGCCGTTCGTCATCTCCCCCGGTTCCGGTCTGACCTACCGGGACGGCGGCATGGGCGGTGACGACCTGTGCCGGACCCTCGTGCAGCAGGCCGGCGAGCGCCTGAACGACGGCGGATACGCCCAGTTCCTCGCCAACTGGCAGCACGTCGAGGGCGAGGAGTGGCAGGACCGGCTGCGCTCCTGGGTGCCGCGCGGCTGCGACGCCTGGATCGTGCAGCGCGAGGTCCAGGACATCACCCAGTACACCGAATTGTGGCTGCGCGACAGCGGCGAGCACCGCGGCGACCCGGACGCGTACCGGCTGGCGTACGGGCGGTGGCTCGACGAGTTCGAGGCCCGCGGCACCAAGGCGGTCGGCTTCGGCTGGATCACCCTGCGCAAGAACCCCGCCGTCGCCTCCGGCGAGGTCGAACCGTCGATCGTCGTCGAGGAGTGGCCGCACCCCGTCGAGCAGCCGCTCGGCGACACCGTGCGCGCCCACTTCGAGCGCCAGGACTACCTGCGCGGCCACGACGACGCGGCCCTGCTCGCCGACCACTTCGTCCTCGCCGCCGAGGTCGTGCAGGAGCAGGTCGGCCTGCCCGGCGCCGAGGACCCCGAGCACGTGCTGCTGCGGCAGAACCGGGGCATGCGTCGCGCCACCCGGGTCGACCACGTCGCCGCCGGCTTCGCGGGCGTGTGCGACGGCACGCTGAGCGCCGGGCGGATCCTCGATGCTATCGGGCAGCTCACCGGCGAGGACCCGGTCATGCTGCGGGACCGCACCCCGCAGGCGATCCGGCTCCTCGTGGAGGAGGGCTTCCTGCTGCCCGCCCGGGACGGGGAAGGCAGCGCTGTCTGATCGGAACGAGCTCGAGGAGGCCACGCTCGGCGCGACCCAGATCGCGATGAGCCTGCTGCGGGACGCCTTCTGCGCCCTCCACCTCCCGCTCCCGTGGCGGAACCCCTCCTGGCCGTAGCAGGAGGGGTGGGCCACGCTGGACCTGCTGCGGGCCGGCGACCCGCGTTCGTCCGCGCCCAGGCCGCCGTCCGCTAGCCGGGCATGGCCGACGAGCCGTTCCTGCGCCCGTATCTGACGGACCCGCAGGCCGCCGGTGCGGGCGCTCGCCGACACGTACGCCGTTTGGTGGGAGGTGGCCGTCGCCCCATGCTGGCCGGTGACGCGCCGGCTCTCGAGGACGAAGTCCTCGCCCGGACCCGGAAGGCTCGGGCTGCTCCTCGGGCTCGGGCGGGCCGCCACGCTCGCCCTCGCCTGAAAGGCCACCAGAGGTGTTCCGTTTCCTCGGCTCCGCGCGGCTCGTGCTCGTCGGCGGGGCCCTCTCGTGCCGCGCCCTGTTCAACTGGACCACGCTGCCCATGTCATCGGAACGCTGCTGGTGGGGCCGCTGCTGCAGGTCTTCTTCTTCGTCTTCCTCGGGCGGGAACCCGGCGTCGCCCAGACCCGTTTCCCTCTTGTCGGCAACGCCGTGCTCGCAGCTTCCGCCTCCTGCGTGTACCGGCGGGTGCCCTGCCCCGGCTCGCCCTGGTGCGGCTCGTGGGAGCCGCGGCCTGCCCGGCGTTCCGGCTCGCGCTCGGCGCGCTCGGGCTGCGCTTTTGTGACATGTCCTGGTCTCGAACGTCGCGAGCCGCGCTCCTGCTCCTGACCGGCGCCGTGCCGTGCCGCGGGAAACCCGTCAGCTCGGCCCCGACCAGCCGCCCACCGAGCCCGTCGAGCCCGCCGCCCGTCGAGCCCGCCGCCCGGAGGCGGACGGGCCGGGAGCGAGCCGTCGTGGGTGGCGCTGCCGCCGGGATGTGAGAGAGGCGACAGAAGGGAAGGGCTGACGAAAGGGGGAGGCTGGGGAAGCGGGGAGGTGCTCCGAGGTGAGAACGTGACGAAGGAGGGCAGGCGGAAGGGGAAGTACCGGCCATCCTCGTGAAACCGTTCGGGCCCGTCCTTGCCGTTCACCGGGAGTTCGCCCTCATGACGCCGCGAGGTGCCAGCCTCGGCTCCGGGGGCCTCAGGGCCACGGGCGAGGGAACGGGGGACTGGGGATGGAGAGCGGGCCGGCGATCTTCGCGGGGACGGCGTTCGTGCTGTTCGGGGCCGCGCTGCTGCTCTGGACGGGGGTGCGGGTACGGCAGGGCGAGCCCGTCGCGCTCGGGGTCGAGCCGCGTGCCGCAGCCGTCCTCGCCGGCCTCTTCGGGATCGTCTTCGTGCTGCTCGGGATCTGGTGCTTCGGGCGTCTGTGACGAGGGCCCGGCCGGATGGACGCCCCGCCCGTCAGGGAGTCCGGGCGGCAGGAAGGGCAGGAGTCGGGTTACCGTTCGAGTGGCCGTTGCGGGCTTTCCCCTGTTTGACACGGGGGCGGGTTGTACCGTCACACTCCGCAGCGACGACAGTGTCACCGTACGTGCCGCTGCCGTGCGTGCCAGCGCCGTACGTGCCAGAGAGCGTCGACCGGAGAGAAGAGCGAAGTTGTCCCCGACCAGCGAGACCGCACAGGGCGGCCGCCGACTCGTCATCGTCGAGTCGCCTGCCAAGGCGAAGACGATCAAGGGCTACCTCGGCCCCGGCTACGTCGTCGAGGCGAGCGTCGGGCACATCCGCGACCTCCCGAGCGGCGCCGCCGAGGTGCCCGAGAAGTACACGGGCGAGGTGCGCCGGCTCGGCGTCGACGTCGACCACGACTTCCAGCCCATCTATGTCGTCAACGCCGACAAGAGGGCCCAGGTCAAGAAGCTGAAGGACCTGCTCGCCGAGTCGGACGAGCTCTTCCTCGCCACCGATGAGGACCGCGAGGGCGAGGCCATCGCGTGGCACCTGCAGGAAGTCCTGAAGCCCAAGGTCCCGGTCCACCGGATGGTCTTCCACGAGATCACCAAGGACGCGATCCAGCAGGCCGTCCGCAATCCGCGCGAGCTGAACAAGCGGATGGTCGACGCCCAGGAGACCCGCCGCATCCTCGACCGCCTCTACGGCTACGAGGTCTCGCCGGTCCTCTGGAAGAAGGTCATGCGCGGCCTGTCCGCGGGCCGCGTGCAGTCCGTGGCCACCCGGCTCGTCGTCGAGCGCGAGCGCGAGCGCATCGCCTTCCGTTCCGCCGAGTACTGGGACCTCACCGGCACCTTCTCCACCGGCCGCGCCGGCGACCCCTCCGACCCGTCCTCCCTGGTCGCACGGCTCGCGACGGTCGACGGCAAGCGCGTCGCGCAGGGCCGAGACTTCGGCGCCGACGGGCAGCTGAAGACCGCGAACGTGCTCCACCTCGACGAGGAGAAGGCCCGCGCGCTCGCCGCCTCCCTCGCCGACACCCGCTTCGCCGTCCGCTCGGTCGAGTCGAAGCCGTACCGCCGCTCCCCGTACGCCCCGTTCCGCACCACGACCCTCCAGCAGGAGGCCAGCCGGAAGCTCGGCTTCGGTGCGAAGGCGACCATGCAGGTGGCCCAGAAGCTGTACGAGAACGGCTTCATCACCTACATGCGTACGGACTCCACCGTGCTGTCCGACACCGCCGTCGCGGCGGCCCGCGCCCAGGTCACGCAGCTGTACGGCGCCGAGTACCTGCCGGAGAAGCCGCGCGTCTACGCCGGCAAGGTCAAGAACGCCCAGGAGGCGCACGAGGCGATTCGTCCTTCGGGTGATCGTTTCCGCACCCCGGCGGAGACCGGCCTGACCGGCGACCAGTTCAGGCTCTACGAGCTGATCTGGAAGCGGACCGTGGCCTCCCAGATGAAGGACGCGACCGGTAACTCGGTCACCGTGAAGATCGCCGGCGCCGCGGCCGACGGCCGCGACACCGAGTTCTCGGCCTCCGGCAAGACGATCACCTTCCACGGCTTCATGAAGGCCTACGTGGAGGGCGCCGACGACCCGAACGCGGAGCTCGACGACCGCGAGCGGCGCCTGCCGCAGGTCGCCGAGGGCGACGCGCTCGCCGCCGAGGAGATCACCGCCGACGGGCACGCGACCAAGCCGCCGGCCCGCTACACCGAGGCCAGCCTGGTCAAGGAGCTGGAAGAGCGCGAGATCGGCCGCCCGTCGACCTACGCCTCGATCATCGGCACCATCCTCGACCGCGGCTACGTCTTCAAGAAGGGGACGGCGCTCGTGCCGTCGTTCCTCTCCTTCGCCGTCGTCAACCTCCTGGAGAAGCACTTCGGGCGGCTCGTCGACTACGACTTCACCGCCAAGATGGAGGACGACCTCGACCGCATCGCGCGGGGCGAGGCCCAGGCGGTGCCGTGGCTGAAGCGTTTCTACTTCGGTGAGGGCGGCGGCTCCGGCGAGGGCGGCGCGGCCGACGCCGGCAACGGCGACGGCGACCACCTCGGCGGTCTGAAGGAGCTGGTCACCGACCTCGGCGCCATCGACGCCCGGGAGATCTCCTCCTTCCCCGTCGGCAGCGGCATCGTGCTGCGCGTCGGCCGCTACGGCCCGTACGTCGAGCGCGGCGAGAAGGACCAGGAAGGCCACCAGCGCGCCGACGTCCCCGACGACCTCGCGCCCGACGAGCTCACCGTCGACTACGCGGAGGAGCTGCTCGCCAAGCCGAGCGGCGACTTCGAGCTGGGCACCGACCCGCAGAGCGGCAACCAGATCGTCGCCAAGGCCGGCCGCTACGGCCCGTACGTGACGGAGATCCTGCCCGAGGACACCCCGAAGACCGGCAAGAACGCGGTCAAGCCGCGCACCGCCTCGCTCTTCAAGTCGATGTCCCTGGACACCGTCACGCTGGAGGACGCGCTCAAGCTGATGTCGCTGCCGCGCGTCGTCGGCACCGACGCCGAGGGCGTCGAGATCACCGCGCAGAACGGCCGCTACGGCCCGTACCTGAAGAAGGGCACGGACTCGCGCTCCCTCACCGACGAGGAGCAGCTGTTCACGATCACGCTGGACGAGGCGCTGGCGATCTACGCCCAGCCCAAGCAGCGTGGCCGGGCCGCCGCCAAGCCCCCGCTGAAGGAGCTCGGCACCGACCCCGTCAGCGAGAAGCCCGTGGTCGTCAAGGACGGCCGCTTCGGCCCGTACGTGACGGACGGCGAGACCAACGCCACCCTGCGCACCGGCGACAGCGTGGAGACGATCACGCCCGAGCGCGGCTACGAGCTGCTCGCCGAGAAGCGGGCCAAGGGCCCCGCGAAGAAGGCGGCCAAGAAGGCGCCGGCGAAGAAGACGGCCGCCAAGAAGACCACCACGGCGAAGAAGACCGCCGCCAAGAAGACGGCGGCGAAGAAGACCACGACGGCCAAGAAGACGACGGCCGCCGCTGCCAAGAAGACGGCGGCCGCGAAGCCCGAGTGACGTTCCGGAGTGACTCTCCTGACACCGCGGGGAGGGCAGGGGCCGTGGCCCTCGCCCTCCCCGCTCCTTTGTTCGGGCGAAGGCCGCGAGGAGTAAGGGGGTCCGGATAGGGTGGACGGATGACGCGAGCAGAGCAGCCAGACACCGACGCCGCACTCGTCGCCGATTCCCGCGAGCGCGCCGTACGGGCCCTCTTGCGCCATCAGCCGCTGCGGCGGCTGTGGAGCGCCCAGTTCGTCGGCGGCACGGGCGACGCCCTCGCCCTGCTCGTCCTGATCCTGCTCGGCCTCCAGGCCGCCGTCGCCACCGGGGCGCTCGGCGGCGGATACCGCGGCGCCGCGTTCGCCGTGGCCGCCGTCATCGGCGCGCGGATGCTCGCCGCCGTCCTCTTCGGCGCCGTCCTGCTCGGCCCGCTCACCGCGCTGACCGCGCCCGGCGGCCCGCTCGACCGCCGCTGGACCATGATCGGCGCCGACGGCGTACGGATCGCGCTGCTCGTCGTCGCCCCGCTGTGGATCGACTGGACCCCCGACAAGGCGCTCTGGTTCCTGCTCGGCACCGTCTTCGTCGGCGGCGCGGCCGAGCGTCTGTGGACGATCGCCAAGGAGGGCGCCGCGCCCGCGCTGCTGCCCGCCCCGCCGATCGAGGGGGCCGCCGTCCGGCCGCTGCCCGACCACCTGGGCGCACTGCGCACGCTCAGCCTGCGCACCGGCTTCCTCGCGGTGCCCGCGGCCGCCGCCGTCCTGCTGCTCGCGACGCTCCTCGGCAACCTGCTCGGCGCCGGGATCGACTGGTTCACCGAGCACCAGGCCGCGCTCGGCTCCTACGTCGCCGCCGGTCTCTTCGCCGCCTCGGTCTCCGTCCTCTCCCTCCTCGAGCTGCCCGGCGGCTACACCCCGCGGCCCCGCTCGCCCCTGGAGGGCCTGCGCCGGCCGTCCGCCGCCGGCGACCAGGGCGCCGAGAAGGGCCGTACCGGCGCCCTCGGACTGCTCGTCCTCGCCTGCGCCACCGTCGCCTGCGCCATCGCCGCCGCCGCGGCCGTCGCCGTGCTCCACGCGTACGACCTGGGCGGCGGGCCCGTCACGTACGCGCTGCTGATCCTCGGGCTCAGCGGCGGCACCGCCGTCGGCATCCGCACCGCCGGATCCGTCCTCACCGTGCTCTCCCGGCGCCGGCTGCTGGCCCTCGCGCTCGCCGCCACCGGCATCGCCCTGATCGCGACGGGCCTCGTGCCGGACACCGCGTCCGTGCTGATGATCGCCGCCTTCGCCGGTTACGCCGCGGGGGTCGCCGCCCGCACCGGGCACAGCCTCGTCGACCAGGAGACCGAGGAGCCCCGCCGGGCCCGTTTCACCGAGCACCTGCAGGCCGTCGTCCGGGTCGGCATGGGCGTCGGCGCCCTCGGCGCCCCGCTGCTCGCCGCCGCGATCGGCCCGCACCGGCTCGCCTCCGGCAGCTTCGTCTTCGCCCACGGCGGCGCCGCCTTCACCCTCGTGCTGGTCGGGGCGCTGCTCCTGCCGGTCGCCGCGCTCGTCCTCGCCAAGACCGACGACCGGGCGGGTGTCCCGCTCCGCCGCGACCTGCGCGACGCGGTCCGCGGCGCCGACCCGGCCCAGGCCCCGTCGCCGACCGGCTTCTTCATCGCCCTGGAGGGCGGCGACGGCGCCGGGAAGTCCACCCAGGTCCAGGCGCTCGCCGAGTGGATCCGTGCCAAGGGCCACGAGGTCGTCGTCACCCGCGAGCCCGGCGCCACGCCGATCGGCAAGCGGCTCCGCTCGATCCTGCTCGACGTCTCCAGTGCCGGGCTGTCCAACCGCGCCGAGGCCCTGCTCTACGCGGCCGACCGCGCGGAGCACGTCGACTCCCTCGTCCGCCCCGCCCTGGAGCGCGGCGCGGTCGTGATCTCCGACCGCTACATCGACTCGTCCGTCGCCTACCAGGGCGCCGGCCGCGATCTGTCCCCGACGGAGATCGCCCGCATCAACCGCTGGGCGACCGGCGGGCTCGTCCCGCACCTCACCGTGCTCCTCGACGTCTCCCCGGAGACCGCCCGCGAGCGCTTCACCGAGGCCCCCGACCGGCTCGAGTCCGAGCCGCCCGAGTTCCACGCGCGCGTGCGGGCCGGTTTCCTCGCCCTCGCCGCCGGCGACCCCGGCCGCTACCTGGTCGTCGACGCCGGCCAGGAGCCGGAGGCCGTCACCACCGTCGTACGCCACCGGCTCGACCGGATGCTGCCGCTCTCCGAGGCCGAGGTGAAGGCCCAGGAGGAGGCCCGCCGCAAGGCCGAGGAAGAGGCCCGCAGGCGCGCCGAGGAGGAGGCCGCCCGCAAGGCCGAGGAGGAGCGCCTGGAGCGCGAGCGCCAGGAGCAGCTCGCCAAGCTGCGCGCCGAGGAGGAGGCGCGGCGGAAGGCCGAGGAGGAAGAGGCCCGTCGCCTGGAGGCCGAGCGCCAGGCGGAGGAGGCCCGGCAGCGGGCCGAGGAGGCCCGGATCGCCGCCGAGGAGGAGCGCAAGCGGCGCGAGGCCGAGGAGAAGATCCGCCGCGAGGAGGAGGAACGGCGCCGCAAGCAGGCCGAGGAGGAGGCCCGGCTCCGCGCCGAGGCCGAGGAGCGCCGCCTCGAGAAGCAGCGCAAGGCCGAGGAGGCCCTGCTCCGCGCCGAGGAGGCCCGCAAGCTCGCGGAGGCCGCCGCGGCGAAGGCCGCGGAGGAGGCTGCCCGGAAGGCGGCCGAGGAAGCCGCTCGCAAGGCCGCGCAGGAGGCCGCCGCCGAGGCGGCCGCCCGTCGGGCCGCCGCGGAGAGCGCCCGTGCGGCGGAGACCGCGCGCCGCGAGGCCGAGGCGAAGGCGGCGGCCGAGCGGGCTGCCGCGGAGAAGGCCGCGGCGGAGAAGGCGGCGGCCGAGCGGGCCGCCGCGGAGAAGGCCGCCGCAGCGCGTGCCGCCGCCGCCAAGGCGGCGGAGGAGTCGGCGAACGAGATCACCGTCTCGACGCCGATCGTGCAGCCGGACGCGCCCTCGGACGACGCCCAGGGCCGGAAGCCCGGCCGGGGGGCGTCGGCGGCGCCCGAGGACGACGAGGCCACGCCGACCGTGTCCCCGAACGAGGTCACCGTCCCGACGCCGATCGTGTCCCCGAACGAGATCACCGTCCCCACGCCCGTCGTGAAGCTGGACGAGGAGACCACCGTCATCCCGCGGATCCGGGACGTCGACGAGACGGCCGTACTCCCGTCCGTACGGGCGACGGATCCGGTCGACCGGGTGCCGCAGGACTTCTTCCGCGAGGAGCGCGGCGAGCGCGTCGAGCGGGGCGAGCCTGACGCGGGTGACGCACGCGAGGAGGCCGCGGGGGAGAACGACCGCACCCGCGAGCTGCCCCAGGTCGACGAGCAGGGCCGTCCCCGGCGCCGCTCCGACTGGGCCGAGGAGACCCCGCTGGACGACCTGCCGACGCTGGCGGACGAGCTCTTGGGCGCGTTCGACGACGAGGACGACGACCGGCGCGGCCGCCGCCGCTGAGCGAACCGGTCGTTCGCCAGGGCACTCCCGCCGACCCTGCGGGAGTGCCGGAGCGGCCCTGCGGGAGTGCCGGCGACGGCGGGGGGTCAGCGACCGGGAGTGCCGGCGGCCCGGCGGGAGTGTCAGAGCGGTGCCCCACAATGGAAGGCGTACCTGAGGAGGGGCAGCAGACATGGCCGTATGGGACGACCTGGTGGGCCAGCCGCGGGTCGAGGAGCAGTTGGCCGCCGCCGCGCGTGACGCCGACGCGCTCGTGACCGCGCATGCCGCCGGCGAGCCCGCTCCCGAGGCCTCCAAGATGACGCACGCCTGGCTGTTCACCGGCCCTCCCGGGGCCGGGCGGGACACGGCGGCCCGGGCGTTCGCGGCGGCGCTGCAGTGCGTGAGCCCGGACCGGGCACTCGGCGGGGCGCCGGGCTGCGGCTTCTGCGACGGCTGCCACACGGCGCTCGTCGGCACCCACGCCGACGTCGAGGTGATGCGGACGGATCTGCTCTCCATCGGTGTGAAGGAGACCCGCGACCTGGTCCGCCGGGCCCAGCTGTCCCCGGCCGGCGGCCGTTGGCAGGTGATCGTCCTGGAGGACGCCGACCGGCTGACCGAAGGCGCGGCCAACGTGCTCCTGAAGGCGGTGGAGGAGCCCGCGCCGCGCACGGTGTGGCTGCTGTGCGCGCCGTCCCTGGAGGACGTGCTGCCGACGATCCGCTCCCGCTGCCGGCACCTGACGCTGAGCACGCCCTCGGTGGCGGCCGTCGCCGACGTGCTGATCCGCCGTGACGGCGTCGAGCCGGAGGTCGCGCAGGCGGCGGCCCGCGCCACCCAGGGCCACATCGACCGCGCGCGCCGGCTCGCCACGGACGAGCGGGCGCGGGCCCGCCGCGCCGTGGTCCTGAAGCTGCCGCTGCGGGTCGGGGACGTCGGCGGCGGGCTGCGGGCGGCCCAGGAGCTGATCGACGCGGCGGCCGAGGACGCCAAGCAGGTCGCGGAGGAGATCGACGTCAAGGAGACCGAGGAGCTGAAGGCGGCGCTGGGCGCGGCCCAGGGCGGCCGGATGCCGCGCGGCACGGCCGGGGCGATGAAGGAGCTGGAGGAGCGCCAGAAGCGGCGCCGTACGCGGACCCAGCGCGACAGCCTCGACCTGGCCCTCACCGACCTCACCGGCTTCTACCGCGATGTGCTCGCCCTGCAGCTGCGGGCGGCGTCGGCCCTGGCCAACGAGGACGTGCGCGACTCGCTGGAGCGGATCGCCCGCGACACGACGCCGGAGCGCACCCTGCGCCGGATCGAGGCCGTGCTGGCCTGCCGCGAGGCCCTGGACCGGAACGTGGCGCCGCTGCTCGCCGTGGAGGCCATGACGATGGCGCTGCGCGACTGACGCGACGACCCGCCCCCGGCGCGTCCCCCCCACGACCCGTCCCATGGTCGTCTCCACGGCCCCATCCCTTGGTCGTCCCCACGACCCCGCCCCCTGCTCGTCCCTCGACCCCCCTGGTCGTCCACAGCCTTCGACGGCCGACGTGTGCCGATCCGGCGGTTGTCCACAAGGGCGGTGGGTGATTGGACACGATACGTGCGGATCCCGATACGCTCCGGGAATGGACTCCAGGCGTCTCTTCCGCACCTCCGCCACGGCCCTCGCGGCGGCCGGGCTCATCCTCTCCGGCTGCACGGGCGGCAGCGACGCGGCCGCGCCCGCGCCGCCCGCCCGGTCCGGGGCGCCGTCCGCCGCGTCCGGGGCGCCGTCCGCCGCGCTGCAGAAGTACTACGCGCAGAAGGTGTCCTGGCGGGACTGCGGTGTCGCCGACTTCCAGTGCGCGACCGTGCGGGCCCCGCTCGACTACGCGAAGCCGGAGGGCGACCAGATCGATCTGGCCGTCTCCCGGGTGAAGGCGACCGGCCCCGGCAAGCGGCTCGGCTCGCTCCTGGTCAACCCGGGCGGACCGGGCGGCTCCTCCGTCGGCTACCTCCAGGGGTACGCGGGCATCGGCTACCCCGCCCCGGTCCGGGCGCGGTACGACATCGTGGGGGTCGACCCGCGGGGCGTGGCCCGCAGCGCGCCGGTCGAGTGCCTGACCGGCCCGCAGATGGACACGTTCACGCAGGTGGACGTGACGCCCGACAGCGCGGCCGAGAAGAAGGTCCTGGAAGCGGCGTACAGGGACTTCGCGGGGGCCTGCGAGAAGCGTTCGGGCAAGGTGCTCCCGCACGTCTCGACCGTGGAGGCGGCGCGCGACATGGACATCGTGCGGGCGGCCCTCGGCGACAAGAAGCTGACGTACGTGGGGGCCTCCTACGGCACGTTCCTCGGCGCCACCTACGCCGAGCTGTTCCCGCAGCGGGTCGGACGGCTGGTCCTGGACGGGGCGATGGACCCGTCCCTCTCCGCCGAGAACCTCAACCGGGAGCAGACCGAGGGCTTCCAGACCGCGATCAAGGCCTTCGCCGCGGACTGCGTTAAGCAGGCCGAGTGCCCGCTCGGCAAGGAGTCCGTCCCGGCGGCCCTCGCCAACCTGCAGCGCTTCTTCCGCGAGACCGACGCGAAGCCGGTGCCGACGGGCGAGAGCCGGCAGCTCGGCGAGTCCCTGGCGACCACCGGCGTGATCACCGCGATGTACGACGAGGCCGCCTGGCCGCAGCTGCGGGAGGCGCTGAGCCGGGCGATGGGCGGCGACGGCTCGTCGCTGCTGGCCCTGGCCGACAGCTACTACGAGCGGGAGCCGGACGGCTCGTACGCGAACCTGATGTTCGCCAACGCCGCCGTGAACTGCCTGGACCTCCCGCCGGCCTTCTCCGGCCCGGCCGCGGTCGACGGCGCGGTGGCGTCCTTCGAGAAGGCCTCCCCGGTCTTCGGCCGCAACCTCGCCTGGGCCGCCCTGAACTGCACCTACTGGCCCACTCCGGCCACCGGCCGCCCGCACCGCATCACCGCCGAGGGCGCCGCGCCGATCGTCGTCGTCGGCACCACCCGCGACCCCGCCACCCCGTACAAGTGGGCCCAGTCCCTCGCCGGCCAGCTCTCCTCCGGCACCCTCCTCACCTACGAGGGTGACGGCCACACCGCCTACGGCCGCGGCAGCGACTGCATCGACACCGCGATCAACACCTACCTCCTGGAAGGCACCGCCCCCAAGGACGGAAAGCGCTGCTCATAGCCCCGGAACCCGCCGCCATCGGGGGTGGTCGGAGCACCCCGGGAAACTGTGTAGACTTGGCGACGCTGCTGCACCCACCATGGGAACGCACGGCATGCCGCCTTAGCTCAGTTGGCCAGAGCAACGCACTCGTAATGCGTAGGTCTCGGGTTCGAATCCCGAAGGCGGCTCAGCGAAGACCCCAGGTCGGAAGTTTCCGACCTGGGGTTTCTCTGTTTCTGGGGATGTTTCTGGGGCCTGTTCCTGGGGGCTGTTCCTGAAGGCCCTTCCTGAAGCCCGTTCCTGGGGTCACCCCCCGGCGGGCGGTTGCCGTACGGGGGGTGTCACGAGGCATCAGCCATACCCTGCCTGAGCTCAGTTGGCGGGCGTCAGGCCCGGCTGGTCGAAGGTGTCGGGGACCGGGAGGGTGTCCCAGTGGGGGATCGGCCAGGCGATGACGACGGCGCGGCCCACGACATCGGTCAGGGGGACCATGCCGCCACGGGGGTCCGACTGGTGGTAGCGGGAGTCCAGGGAGCTCTGGCGGTGGTCGCCCATCACCCAGAGGTGGCCGGTCGGGACCGTCACCTTGAACTGGCCGGGGCCGTCCGAGCTGCACGGGGTGTTGCCGGCGAAGACGTACGGCTCGTCGAGCGGCTTGCCGTTCACCTTCAGCGGGCCCGTGCCCTTGCATTCGATCGTGTCGCCGGCGACGCCGACGACCCGCTTGATCAGGTGCTGCTCCCCGGCCGCCGGCATCAGGCCGATGAAGCTCAGGAACTTCTGGGCGGCGTTGGGCTCCGCCACCGGGCGGCCCGCCAGCCAGTCGCCGGGGTCGCGGAAGACCACGACCGCGCCGCGGTCGGGCTCCGAGCCGAACCACGGGGTGAGCTTGTCGACCAGGACGCGGTCGTCCTGCTGCAGCGTGTTCTGCATGGAGCCCGACGGGATCAGGAACGCCTGCAGCAGAAACGTCTTGATCAGGAAGGCCATCACCAGCGCGATCGCGGCGAGGAGCGGAAGCTCCAGCCAGGCGGGGCGGTTTCGCTTCGGCCGCCGGCCGGAGGGCCGGGTCGCGTCGCCTTCCGGCTCCTCCTGATCGGACCGCGCCTCGATCGCCACGTCCCCCACTTCCACTCCCCGGTCTCGTCGCACACCTGCCATGGCATCGGACCCTATGCCCCGCGCCGCCCCCGGCGGTGCCCGTAGGCCGCCCCGCACCACGTTCGAGTGACCCCGAAGGGGTGGCAATAGGGTGGCGGCCGACGCCACGAACACGGGGAGGGCACGACATGGGCGAAGAGCTCGAGGTCACCGAGCGCACGCGGCTGCGGCGGATGCGGCACAAGGGGAGTCACCGGCGGGCCGATCTCGACGCCGTGCTCGCCGCCGGATTCCTCTGCCACTTCGGGGTCGTCGTGGACGGCGCCCCCATGGTCGTGCCGACCGTGTACGGGGTCGACGGCGACCGGATATACGTGCACGGCTCGGTCGCCAGCCGCAGCCTCGTGCAGGCGCCCGACGGGGTCGTGTGCCTCAGCGTCACGCACGTCGACGGGCTCGTGCTCGCCCGGTCCGTGTTCGAGCACGGCGTGAACTACCGCAGCGCGATGATCTATGGCGTTCCGCGGATCGTGACCGACCCCGAGGAGAAGCTGCGCGGGCTGCGTGCCCTCACCGAGCAGTCCTCGCCCGGCCAGTGGGACTACGTGCGGCAGCCCAGCCGCAAGGAGCTGGCCGCGACCGCGCTCGTCGCGCTCGACCTGACCGAGGCCTCGGTGAAGGTCGCGAGCGGGCCTCCGGACGACGGGGAGGGGCCGGACGCGGAGCTCGGGCTCTGGGCCGGCGTGCTGCCGCTCGTCACCCGGTTCGGCGAGCCGGTGCCCGACCCCCTTCTGCCGGCCGGCATCGAGCCCCCCGCCCACATCGCCGAGCGAGCCGGGCGGGCGGCCTGGGCGTCCGAGGGGGAGGCGGCCGCTGCTCCGTGACCCGTTCGGGTCTGCCCGGGGCTGTTTCGGCGGGCCTCGGGCGCCGGCGGCGGGTGTCATGGCGGGGAGAGAGCGCGTTCGGCGCCTCCCGGGCCACGTCACCCGTAATCCGTCGCGATCCCCAGGAGCACCCCATGGCCATGAACACGGTGATCTTCCCCGTCTCGGACCTCGACCGCGGGAAGGCCCTGCTCACCGCGCTGCTCGGGACCGGGCCCGGCATCGACGAGCCGTACTACGTCGGCTTCGACGTCGACGGCCAGCACTTCGGGCTCGACCCCAACGGCCACGGAAAGGGGCTGACCGGACCCGTCGCCTTCTGGGACGTCGACGACCTGCACGGCACGCTCCAGAGCCTGCTCGCCGCCGGGGCGCAGACCGTCCAGGACGTGCAGGAGGTGGGAGGCGGCATGCAGATCGCCACGGTGAAGGACGCCGACGGGAACATGATCGGGATCAGGTCGTCCGCCGGTCGCTAGACGGTAGTCGGCCGGTCGCCGGTCGCCAGACGCCAGACGCCAGCCGGCCGCTGGTCGGGCCGGCAGTCGGTCGGGAGCGGGGCGTCAGGTCAGGTTCAGCTCGTTCAGGGTCTCCCTGGCCGCCAGGACGTCCACCGCCGTGATGCGGCCTTCCAGGACCGTGAAGGCCAGGACCGTCTCCGGGTCGTCGTCCGGTGCCGGCCGCACCAGGCCCGTCGCGCCGTCCACCAGCGTGAGGCGGGCCTCACGGGCCCGGCCCGCCAGGCTCCGCGCCACCGCCCGCGCCCCGTGCGCGGGCTCGGCTCCGGTCCGTACCGCCTCGGCGTCCGCCCGGAGCACCACGTCCGGGTCCATCAGCGCCGTCAGCGCCTCGGTGTCGCCGCTCCGTGCGGCGGCCAGGAAGGCCGTGACGACCTCCCGCTGGCGCGCCAGGTCGGGTTCGGGCATCTCCTCCGTGCCCTGCACCCGGCGCCGGGCCCGCGCGATCAGCTGCCGGGTGGCGGCGGGCGTCAGCTCGACGACGGGGGCGATCTGCTCGTGCGACACCCCGAAGGCGTCGTGCAGCACGAAGGCCAGCCGCTCCGAGGGCGGCATCGTCTCCAGCACGGCCGCCTCCGGCTCCCGCCGGTCGGCGGGCCGGGGCGGCCGGGTCTCCCCGCCCCGGGGCTCCCGCCGGGCCGCGCGGGAGCGCAGGCGGTCCAGGCAGACCCGGGCGAGGGCGTCCAGATCCGCTTCGGTGCCGGTCAGCCGGGCGCCGACCGCCGTCATGGCCTCGTCGGCCTCGTCGTACGAGCCGAGCAGCCGGAACGCGACCGCTCGCAGTCGCGTCCGGTGCTCCTCCACGCTCACGGTGAGCACGGCGTGATCGTCCATCGGCCGGTGTCAGTCGCCGTGGCCCGTTCCGCCGCTGCCGAAGCCG
The DNA here is from genome assembly GCF_044544925.1 of Streptomyces sp. NPDC053431. Taxonomy (NCBI): domain Bacteria; kingdom Bacillati; phylum Actinomycetota; class Actinomycetes; order Kitasatosporales; family Streptomycetaceae; genus Streptomyces; species Streptomyces sp. NPDC053431. Next base: position 601,717 of record NZ_JBITXX010000003.1, read on the forward strand.
CCGCTGGAGATCCCGCCCCACTTGCGCTTCTCCTCGGTCGGCGGGTCGGGGTTGGTCTCACTGCCCGAGGTGCCGCCGTCCTTGAGCTGGTACGGCATGAGCCGGTGCTCACCGTCGGTCTGCGGCATCTCGGCCGGCCGGCGGTACTCGGACATCTCGCCGGGCAGCCGGTCGGTCTCGGGCCGGTGCGGCTGGGACTCCGGATCGGGCGGGGGGAGTTCCTTGTTCTTGATCCTGATCCCGAGCGCGAAGGCGCCGATCAGAACGAGGACCACGACAAGACCGCCGATGACCTGGGCGAGGCCGGACTGCCAGACACCGGCCGCCGTGGTGACCTGTGCGGAATCCACGAGGAAAGTGTTCATACTCCAGGTTTACCCCCTTTCCGCCCGTTTGTTCCTATGAGTCTTCAGAGAGGGCGAAACCGGGCGCGGAACCCCGGGCGGGGCGGCGCGAAACCCCGGGCGGGGCGGCGCGAAACCCCGGGCGGGGCGGCGCGAAACCCCGGGCGAGATCCGGGGTGAAACATTTCCCCCGACTCGTCGCGTCAATCAGGTGTGAGCGCGAACAAGCGCCATGAAGCACCGATCACGAACACCACTCAAGCGGACTCGTGACAGCGATGGAGGGGAGGGGCATGAGAACGTCCCGCGCGGACGAGTTCCTGGAGTTCGCCTCCGCCCGGACAGGGCATCTGTTCCGCTCGGCATGCTTGCTGACCAGCGGCGACACCCATCTCGCGGAGGACCTCACACAGGAGACGCTGGGCCGGATGTACGCCCTCTGGGGGCGGGCGAACCGCATCGGCAACCCCGCGGGCTACGCCCAGACCGTGCTCGTACGGACCTTCCTCAGCCATCAGAGGCGCCGCTCGGCCACCGAGCGCCCCCTCGGTGAGCTGCCGGACCGGGCTCCGGAGACGGGCGAGGATCCGGCCCTGCGGATCGCGCTGCTCGACGCCCTCGCCGGGCTCGCGCCCAAGGACCGGGCGGTGGTGGTCCTGCGGTACTGGGAGGACCGCAGCATCGAGGAGACCGCGGACGCCCTGCACGTCAGCTCGGCCGCCATCCGCACCCGCTCGGTGCGCGCCCTCGCGAAGCTGCGGGAGCGGCTCGGGGGCAGCATCACCGAATTCGCCGCCCGCTGACCGCCCGCACACCGGCGCCGGCCCACGGACCGGGCTGCCGACAGGCCCACCGGCCAACGGGACCGCCGACAGTTCCACCGACCAACGACGAACGACCGACAAACGACGAACGACCGACCAACGACGAACGACCGACCAACGACGAACGACCGACCAGGACCAACCCACTACAGCCCAGCGACCAGCCCGCGGGCCGGCCGGCCGACCGGGCCGCTCACCGCACGGACGACCGCTCGGACGGTCGTCCCGCTGTCCCACAGACTTTCCCACCCACGAAACCGGAGACGGTGATCTCGGCATGCCTCGACACGGAGAGCACGGAGCGCTCGAAGAGCACGACCCGAAAGACGGATGGTTCGAGGAGGAGCTCGGCGCCGTCCTGCGCCACACCGGCGAGGGCTTCGCCGCCGACGACCGGCGCGAGCTCGTCACCGGCGGCCTCGCCCGCGGCCGCCGCCGGCTGTTCCGCCGCCGCCTCGCGATGACCGGCGGCGCCCTCGCCCTCGCCGCGATCGGCGTGGGCGGGGTGTACGGAGGCGCGGTCCTCGGCGGCGCGGAAGGCACGGAGCAGGTCTCGGTCGCCGCGCCCAAGCCGACCGGCGGTTCGAACGGCACGCCCCAGAAGCCGTCCGACGTCGCCACGATCCCCGTCGCCGACCTCGCGGCCGTCCTCAAGGCGAACACCCCGGCGGGGGACTGGGAGATCGACAACCTCGGCGGCACCGGCCAGGCCGTCGCCGGAATCTACGACGACGGCAAGGGCAAGGCGGCCGTCTCCGTCGGCCTCTATCGCGCGGGCAAGAGCGACGAGAGCGGTGTCGGGCAGGTGACCTGCCCGGACAAGGCGGCCGTCCCGTACGACGCCTGCACCAGCGAGCGGCTGCCGGGCGGTGGCCGGCTCATGGTCTTCCAGGGGTACGAGTACCCGGACAAGCACGTCCTCACCAAGAACTGGCGGGCCGTGCTGCTGACCGCGGACGGCTTCCTCGTCGACGCGAGCGAGTACAACGCAGCGGCCGAGAAGGGCGCCGACATCAGCCGCGAGAACCCGCCCTTCGACCCGGCGCAGCTCAAGGCCCTGGTCACGGCGGAGGGCTGGCGCCCGCTGCTGAAGAAGATCCCGGTCCCCGCGCCCGTGAAGAAGCGGCCCGGCGCCACCACCGTCCAGCCGCCGGAGCCCAGCGCCGCCGCCGTCCAGGCGACCCTGCGCTCGCTGCTGCCCCGGGGCCTCAAGGTCGTCGACAAGGGCGGCGAAGGGGAGTACGGCTACCTGGTCGTCGACGACGGCAAGGGCAAGAGCCTCGTCGGGATCAACGTCCAGCGCGACATGAACAGCGTCCGCGACCAGCTCTTCGGCTCGGGCGACGTGCAGACCCTGCCGGACGGCACCGTCGTGAAGCTGGAGAAGCGGGCCGGTGAGAAGGGCGGCGAGGGTGTCGTCTGGTGGAGCGCCGACACCATGGCCAAGGACGGCTTCCGGGTCGTCGTCTCCTCCTTCAACACGGCCGCCCAGCACGAGGCCGCGACCCGCGCCGAGCCGGCGCTGACCACCGAGCAGCTGAAGACGATCGCACTCAGCCCGAGGTGGCGGCAGCTGAGCCAGAACCCGCACTGAGCGGTGTCGTGAGGGTGAGGGGCCGGGCCTCGGCGGGGGCCCGGCCCCTCCTTACGTGCTCCTGGTGGGCCGTGGCCTCGGGCGGGCCTTGGTCCCTGGCAGGTCGTGGCTCCTGGCGGGCCGTGGTCGCCCGCCGGCCGTGGCCGCTGTCCGGAGCCCTGCGCGCCCCGGCGCGCGCCCGTCCCGGCCGCGGCCGTCCTCACTTCGCGTCCGAGTACCTTTCGACGGTCGCCGTCGTGAACGGAAACCGCACCGGCGTCTCCCCGAACGCGATCCGGCCCGCCTCGTCGCCCGCCGCGTGGATCGCCGCCGTCACCGCCTCGGCCTCCTCCGCCGGGCAGTGCACGATCACCTCGTCGTGCTGGAAGAAGACCAGCTCGGCCCGCATCCCGGCGGTGGCGCGCCGCAGCGCCGCCAGCATCAGCAGGGCCCAGTCGGCGGCGCTGCCCTGGACGACGAAGTTACGGGTGAACCGGCCGCGGGCGCGGGCGTCCGTCGACGCGTACCCCGGGACGTACCCGTCGGCTCCTCCCTCCTGGGGACCTGGCGAACCCTGCGCCTCCGAAGCCTGCGCGGGAAGCTCGCTCTGCGGGATGCCCGCCTCCCCGTCCTCGTCGCCGCCCGCCGCCCGAGGGCTGGTGCGGCCCAGCCAGGTCCGTACGAGCCGGCCCTCCTCACCCGCCCGGGCCGCCTCGTCCACGTACGCCACGGCGCGCGGGAAACGGCGGCGCAGGGCGGCCAGGTTCTTCAGGCCGTCGCCGCTGGTCTGCCCGTAGATCGCGCCGAGCAGCGCGATCTTGGCATGGTCGCGGTCGCCGGAGAAGGCCCGGTCGGACAGCCGGGTGTACAGGTCGTCGGGGTGTCCCGCGACCTCCATCAGGCCCGGGTCGCGGGAGATCGCGGCGAGCACCCGCGGCTCCATCTGGTCGGCGTCGGCGACCACCAGCCGCCAGCCCTCGTCGGCGACGACGGCCTGCCGTATGACCTTGGGGATCTGCAGCGCGCCGCCGCCGTTGGTGGTCCAGCGGCCGCTGACCGTTCCGCCCGGCAGGTACTCCGGGCGGAAGCGCCCGTCCCGCACCCAGTCGGCCAGCCACGACCAGCCGTGCGCGGTCCAGATCCGGTACAGCTTCTTGTACGCGACGAGCGGGGCGACCGCCGGATGGGAGATCTCCTCCAGCTCCCAGCGCCGGGTGGACCGCACCCGGATGCCGGCCTGTGCGAACGCCTTCAGCACGTCGGCGGGCAGATCGGGCCGCACCCGGCGTCCGAACGCGGCCGACACCTCGTCCGCCAGCTCCGCGAGGCGGCGCGGCTCGCCGCCGCCCGCGTACCGCTCGCCGAGCAGCTCGCGCAGCAGTTCCCGGTGCACGTCGGCTCGCCACGGCAGCCCGGCCCGGTGCATCTCGGCGGCGATCAGCATGCCGGCCGACTCGGCGGCGGTGAGCAACCGCATCCGGCCGGGGTGCTCGGCCCGGTCGTGGCGGCGCTGCTGCTCCGCGTACACCGCGAGGAGCGCGTCGAAGGGGAGGGCGGTGGCGGTGACGGCGGGCTCGAAGAGGGAGTCCTGCGTCGTCGGCTCGGCGGCTCTGAGCGGTGGGTCGGGCGGCACCGGCGCGTTCCGCAGCCGGGCCCACGCGGCCGCGGCCGAGCGGGGCTCGCCGAGCCGCCCCTCGTGGCCGAGGAGGAGCTGCTCGGCGTCCTCGACGTCGTAGCACCGCTCCACCCGCACGCCGGCGGCGAGCAGCCGCGGATAGACCTCGGCGGTGCTGCGCCACACCCAGCGGGCGACGTCCGGGCGGGAGCGGACGGCCGCCACCAGGTCCGGCTCGTGCCGCACCTCCCCGACGGGCAGGCCGTCGCCGCCGAGCGGAACGAGCAGCGCCCCGTCCCCCTCCGGCTCGGGCGCGATGGCCCACCTTTCGTTCACGGGTGCGAGTCTGGCACCCGCCACTGACAAAGGGCGCTTCTGCGCGGCTTGGCGCTTCTGTGTGGCTTGGTCCTAGGTTATGCCGCTTTGTGGAACAGGGCGGCGGCCTCGCCGCGGGAGCCGACGCCGAGCTTGTTCAGGATGTTGGCGACGTGGAACTTCACCGTGGACTCGCTGATGTGCAGCTCCTGCGCGATCTGGCGGTTGCGGTGCCCGAGGGCCAGATGCCCCAGGACCTCGATCTCGCGCTCGCCGAGTCCGCTCAGCGGGTCCATGGCGGCGACCGGGGCGTCCGGGGTGGACAGCGGCAGGGTCGCGGCGAGGGTGGTGCCCCAGCCGGGCACGGCGTCGAGCTCCAGGCGCCCGCCGAGCACCTCCAGGCGGTCGGTCACGCTGCCCGCGCCCACCGGGCAGGCGTCCAGGAGGCCGGGGCCGTCGTCCCGCACGGTCGCGCGCAGTTCGTGCTCCGTCAGCGTCCAGCCGACGTGCACCCGGGACACCGCCTCCTGCTCCAGGACCACCAGGAGCAGCGCCCGGACGATCGCGCGGGCGCCGTGCGCCAGGTCCGCCGGGAGGGTGCGGGTGGCGTCCGGGCCCTCCGGCGGGCCGAGTTCGAGCCGTACGGGGCTGTGCCGCAGCATCGGGCGCAGGTCGTCCGCCAGCCGGGCGAAGGCCTCGAAGACGGGCTCCTCCGCCACCGAACGGTCCCGCTGGGACTCGGCCCGCAGCTCGATCAGCGCCGATACGGCCAGGTCGGTGGCGGTCGCGCGGGCCGCGGAGTCGTCCAGGGCGCGGCTGCGGAGCACTCCGAGCAGACCGGAGAGCGCGGCGGCGTGCGCGGTGGTCAGCTCGGCGGTGACCCGCGCCCGCGTGTCGGCGGCCGCCCGCGACCGCGCCAGGGCGCCGGGCATCGCCTCGCTCGCGAACCGGTCGAGGTGGCTGGTCACCAGGTCCCACAGGGCCTGCGCCAGGGCGAGTTCGGCCGGCCCGACGGGCGCGGCGCCGTCCTCCCGTACGAGCACGAGCACCGAACCGCGGGGCGTGGCGTCGCTCCGTACCGCGACCACCTCCCGCTCCGCCCCGCCGACGGCCGACGCCCGCCCCTGCCAGGGGCGGCCGGCGTCGACGGCCGAGAGGAGCGGGGTCAGTTCGGCGGCCGTGAAGGGCACGCCGTCGTCACCGGTCCGCTTGAAGGGCGAGTGCGCGCAGTGCGTGGAGAGTTCGGCGGCGGCGCGGTGCGGGATGAGCGGGGCGAGCAGCTCGGAGAGGCGGGGCAGGATGGCGCCGAGGGGTTGGCGCAGGATGTCGTGGGCGGCCAGGAGGGCATTGAGAGCGGCGAGTTGTGAGCTGAGCTCGGGAGTGGGCGGTGGGGTGACCTTCGCCGGTGGGTCCATGGGTGGGGGCATAGGTGGGTCCATTGGTGGGTCCACCGGTCGGTCCACCGGGAGACGCGTCGGGAGGTCCGCCGTGAGTTCCATGCGGTCAGCGTACGGCCGTCCTTTCGGACAGGTGGGCCTGTCCGTTCGGATGGCGGGGTCGGGGTGGTGCGTGGCGGAGGCTTGTCCCATCGAAACCGAGTTCAGGACATGGGGGAACCATGGAAGCGATCGTGTACGAGGAGTTCGGCGGTCCCGAGGTGCTGCGCCACGAGGCGGGCGTGGACGTGCCCCAGCCCGGGCCCGGCGAGGTACGGGTGAAGGTGGCGGCCGTCGGCGTCAACCCGGTGGACTGGAAGCGCCGTTACGGCTGGGTGGAGGAGTTCTACCCGACGACCTTCCCGGCGGTGCCCGGCCTGGAGTTCGCCGGAACGGTCGACGCACTCGGCGAGGGCGTCACCGAACTGCGCGTCGGCGACGAGGTGTTCGGCTGGACCAAGACCGGCTCGTACGCCGAGTACGCCATCGCCGGTGTCGTCGCCCGCAAGCCCGAGGCTTTGGCGTGGGAGACGGCCGCGAGCATCCCGGTAGCCGGCGAGACCGCCCGGCGAGTGCTCGAACTGCTCGGCGTGGAGCGCGGCGAGACCCTGCTCCTGCACGGCGCGGCGGGCGCGGTCGGCGCGGTCGCCGCCCAGCTGGCCGTGGCGGCCGGTGTGACGGTGATCGGTACGGCCTCCGAGCGCAACCACGCCTTCCTGCGCGAGCTGGGCGTGACCCCGGTGACGTACGGGGAGGGCCTGGGCGACCGGGTCCGCGCGGCGGCGCCGCAGGGCGTGGACGCGGTCTTCGACGCGGCCGGTCGCGACACGCTGCCCGTGTCGATCGAGCTGCTCGGCGGCGAGACCTCGCGGATCGTGACCATCGCGGCCACGGACGCCGCCGAGCACGGCATCGTCTTCTCCGGTGTCACCGTCGAGGCGGCGACCGCCCGCGAGTGGCTGACCGGGCTGGCGGCCGAGGCCGTGGAGGGCCGGCTGCGCCTGGACATCGCCGAGACCCTCCCTCTGAAGGAGGCGGCGAGGGCGCAGGAGCTGAGCGAGGCGGGGCACGTGCGGGGGAAGCTGGTCCTGCTGCCGTAGGAAGCGGGGGAGGGGGGAGGGGGAGGGCGGGGATTCCGGGACCACGGGGGTGTTCCGGCCCTGGCCCCGGCCCTGGCCCTGCCTCCGGCCACGCCCCGGCTCTGGCTCCGGCTTTGCCCCGGCCCCGGCCTTGGCCCTGGCCACGCCCCGGCGCCGCCCGGCCCCCGCGCCGGTTCGGCCACGGACTTCGCGCCCGGCCCCCTCGCGCCGGCTTCGGCCACGGACTTCGCGTTCGGACCACGGTCCCGCCCTCCGGGGGCGGGGCGCGGTTGGCGGGGCTAACCTCGCCGGGTGACTGAGACACCCACCGACCGCATCAAGATCTGGTTCCGTTTCGTCCCCCGAGAGGGCTGGCTGCCGCAGGACACCGAGGGGTTGTGGGCCGTGCGGGTGGGCGACGACACCGCTCGGGTGGCCAATGTTCCGTTCCTGCAGGACGGGGTGGCCGAGGGGGACGTCGTGCGGTACTCGACCGACGCCGAGGGCATGCACTGGGCCACGGGCCGGGCGGCCGCGTCCGGCAACGTCACGGTCCGGGTCCTGCCCGAACGCTCCGGGCCCCTCGGTCCGAGCGCCCGCGCCGTCCACGAACGGTTCGCCCCCTTCGGCCTCGGCGGCGAGTCCTTCAGCAAGGAGTTCCCGCTCGTGGCCCTCACCGTTCCGGCCGATGCGCCGATGACGGAGATCAAGGCGCTGCTGGAGCGGGGCACGGAGGACGGTTGGTGGCACTGGGAGACGGGGTGCACGACGGAGGCCTGGAACGCGGCCTGACCCCCTCTGCCCCCGCCCCCGAACGAGCCCCTGAACGAGCCCCGTGGACGGCCCCCGGGACGAGCCCCCTGGATCGGGCTCCCTAGAACCAGCCTGCTTTGACGACCGCGTGGCCCGAGGCCGCCGCCCGTTCGTAGAAGGCGCGCAGGCCCCGGTGGTGGGACCGGAAGATGTCGCGGAGCGTGGACTCGGACCAGCCGGGGCCGAAGGAGTCGCGTATCCCGGCCCCCGCACGGGACCACAGGTCGTCGAAGGACACCGCCGTGAGGAAGGCCGCAGCCCGGACCGTCTCGTCAGGTGCGAGCAGCATCAGGGGCGGGTGGGGGAGCCGGTCGGTGGGGGCGCCGGCGGGCTGACGGCCGCCGAAGACCGGGAGCACGGCGTCCTCCTCGGCGCTTGCCGCGTACAGCTCGTGGAGCGTCCGGAAGTCCTTCTCCACGGAGTCGGACACCCCGGCCGCGTACTCGACCTCGTGGTTCTCCCAGGCCGTGCCCATGAAATCGGTCAGCCACGCGTGGTCGTCCCTTAGGTCCGTCTCCGCCGCGGCACGCAGGTGCAGATGCACAGCGACCCCCCTTTGCCACCGATTCGGTCATCTCCTAAGCGCAAGTTATCGGCCGCCACTGACAGCCGCCTCGGTCCGGCGAGCCGTGGGCTGCGGGCTGTGAGCCGTGATCGGGGCGCTGTGGGCCGCGGGGCGTGAGCGGCGGGCCGCCGGCCGCGCGGGCCGTGAGCCCTGGGCCGAGGGCGTGAGACAGGCGGGACGGGACAGTGACCCGGCTCCGACCCCAGTCCCTGTCCCGTCCCGATTCACCAGCCTCGCCCCTCAGCGCGTCAGCCGCCACGCGGGGAGGACCGTCGCCGTCGTCGCGACGGCCGCGCAGAGGCCCGCCGCCGCGGCGAGCGGGCCCCAGGGGACGGTCAGGGCCGCCGGGGCGGACAGGGCCGCGAGGCCCGCGCCGAGGGCGCCGAGGAAGAGGGCGGTGACGGCCAGACCCAGAACCGTACCGATCGCCGTGGCCAGCACCGACTCGCCCGCGACCACCCGCAGCACCTGCGCCCTGGTGGCGCCGGCCAGGCGGAGCGCGGTCAGCTCGGGACCGCGGACCGACGTGGCCATGAGCAGGGTGTTGGCGAGGGCGATCACCGTGTAGAGGAGCGCGATGCCGAGGACCAGCAGCAGGCCGAGCCGGGTCTGCGGGGTCGTCGACGGGTGGGTGGCGGCCGCCCAGGCGTCGGCCGTGCGGACGGTCCCGCCGGGCAGCGGCACCGGGCGGTCCGAGTCGATCCGGTCCACCCTCGCGCCCGGCGCGTTCGCCCAGGTCACGTACGGGCCGTTGTCACCCGTCCCCTTCGCGAGCACCGCCACGACACGCAGCCGCACGGGCCCCCGGCCGTCCGCCCGCCATACCTCGACGGTCTCGCCGACGGTCCGCCGCTCGAACTCCTCGTTCACGACGATCGACCCGTCGTCCAGCTTCCGCGGGTCGCCCGCGACCACCGGCAGCCGGGCGTACGAGGCCCACGCGGCCGGGTCGGCCACGGCCCGCGCCCCGTACTTGACCAGGGCCTCGGCCCCCTCCCGTACGAACACCGAGGTCGCTCCGGTGGCGGCGCCCGACGGCCGGGCCGAGGGCGGGGACGGGTGCGAGGGCGAGGGCGGGGACGAGTGCGACGGCGGGGACGGGTGCGAGGGCGAGGGCGAGGACGGGTGCGACGGCGAGGGCGAAGGGGAGGGCGAGGGCGAGGGCGCGGAGCGCGGGACCTCCTGGCCCGGTGTGGTCACGTACGCCGCCGTCGTCTGCTGCCGTGCCTCCGCCGCCTTGGCGGCCGTCACGGTCGCCGCCGAGCCGAGGAGGGTGCCCGCGAGGGCGACCGTCACCAGGACCGGGGCGGCGACGGCGGCGGTACGGCGTACGGCGGCCGCGCTGTTCTCCCGTACGAGCATCCCCGTCGCCCCCCGCAGCCGCACCGCCCGCGCGACGGGCCGCACGAGGAGCGGGGAGAGCAGGGCGACGCCGCTGATCAGCAGCATCGGCTGGGTCGTGTACGTCTTGCGCTTCAGGAGCTCGGCCGGCTCCGTCACGCCCGTCCACACCGTCAGGCCGACGCCCGCGAGCAGCAGCCCCGCGCCGAGCAGCGCCCGGCCGCGCGGCAGGACGTCGGTGTCGACGTCCGCCTCGCGCAGGGCGGCCGTCGGTCCGACCCGCCCGGCCCGCCGGGACGCGGCCAGCGCGCCCGCCAGGGCGACCGTCACACCGGTCCAGAAGGCCACGTGGTACGGCCAGGCGGCCGCGCCCGGGTCGATCGTGAACCAGGACGGCGCCACTCCGCCGTCCACCAGCGCCCGGGCGAGCCGCGGCGCGCCCCAGGAGCCGAGCAGGCAGCCCGTGGCGGAGGCCGCGAGCCCGACGCCCGTCGCCTCGGCGAGCAGCATCCGCCGCACCTGCCCGGGGGTCGCGCCGGCCATGCGCAGCAGGCCGTACTCGCGGCGTCGCAGCGCCACGGCGAAGGCGAAGGTGGAGGCGACGACGAAGACGGAGACGAAGGCCGTCACGCCGCCGGCGGTGCCGAGCAGGGCGTTGAGGGTGACGAGCGCCCGGGCGTCCCGCGCCGCCTCGGGGTCGACCGCCCGCCGCTCCGCGCCGGTGAGGACGCGCGCCCGGTCGCCGACGAGGGCCCGGACCTCGGCCGCCGGGGCGTCGACCCCGACGGCGTCGGGGCCGGCGGAGGGGACGGGGCCGGAGGTCGTGACCGTCCATCGGGCCCGCAGGTCGCGCAGGAGTTCGTCGTCCACAGGCTGTGGACGGTCCAGCGGTGCGGTGACGACACGCGTTTCCGGTCCGCGCCGCACCACCAGGGCGATGCGGTCCTGACCCTGCACGACCACGGGCGACGACGCGAATCGCTCCGGCGCGCGCTCGGGCGCACGAACGGTGGCGGACAACCCGAGCCCCATGACGGCGACGAGCCCGACCCCGAGTGCCAGCGCGGTGAATCCGCCGAGGAAGGAGGCCCAGCGGGCCCGCAGCCCGGCGAGCACGACGGTCAGCACGCCGTACCTGCCTTTCGCGTGTCGGGGGAGGAGGAGGGGGAGGGGGCGGCCCACGTGACCGTCTCCAGCCCCGCCATCCGTGCCGCCACGGCCTCCGCCGTCGGCCCGGTCAGTTCCCCCTGGACCCGTCCGTCCACCAGGAACACCACCCGGTCGGCGCACGCCGCCGCCACCGGGTCGTGGGTCACCATGACGATCGTCTGGCCGTGCCCGTCGACCAGCTCGCGCAGCATGGCCAGGACCTCGCGGCCCGTCGTCGAGTCCAGGGCGCCGGTCGGCTCGTCGGCGAACAGGACCGCCGGGCGGCTGATGAGGGCGCGGGCGAGGGCGACGCGTTGCTGCTGGCCGCCGGAGAGTTCTCCGGGGCGGTGGCGTTCGCGGCCCGCGAGGCCGACGCGGGCGAGGGCTTCCCGTACCTGCGCACGGGACGGGCGGCGGCCGGCCAGCCGGAGCGGCAGGCCCACGTTCTGGGCGGCCGTGAGCGAGGGCAGCAGGTTGAAGGACTGGAAGACGAAGCCGATCCGGTCCCGCCGCAGCAGTGTGAGGCGGCGCTCGCTCAGTCCCGCGAGCGGGACGCCGTCGACCTCCACGCGGCCCGCCGTCGGCCGGTCCAGACCCGCCGCGCAGCGCAGCAGCGTCGACTTCCCCGAACCGGACGGCCCCATCACGGCGGTGAACGTCCCCGCGGGAAAGTCGAGGTCGACGCCGTCGAGGGCGCGGACGTCCCGGTGGTGCCGGCGCAGTCCGCGCAGCCGTACCGCCGGCACCGCAACGGCGGGCGGGGGCGGGGGCGAGGGCGAGGGGGCCGAAGGCCGAGGGGTCGAAGCCGAGGGTGCCGAAGGCCGAGGGGTCGAAGCCGAGGGTGCCGAAGCGGAGGGGGCCGAAGGCGAAGGCGCCGACGGGGAAGGGGTCGCAGAGGGGAGTGCCGAGCGGTTCGGTGTCATGTCCTCAGCGAACCGTTTCCGCCCCGCCCGATCACGACCACCAGCGGGCGTCCCGAAGGTAGTGCCAGGCCTACCCCTCGTGCCGAGGGTGACACCGTCGCGACCGGCGACCCGCTCGGCGACCCGCTCGGCGACGAGCGAGCCGAGAGCGCCGGGAGACGCCGGGGGACGCCGGGGACGCCGGGGATGCCGGGGATGCCGGGGATGCCAGGGCCGCCGGGGCCGCCGGGGACGAGCAGCATGGACTCCCCCTGACCATGGATGATGGCGGTGAAGTGAGCGCCCGGCCGTCGTGCCGAGGCGGGGGCGATCCTGGAAGGAGGCACATTGATGTCGGAGGGGACCACCGGCGTACCCACCCCCGTCGTCAGCGGCGCCGGCGAGTGCGGCGTACGGGATGCCGGCGCCGCGAGGAACCCGGCATGAGCGGCACCGGGAGCAGGAACGACGGCAGGAGCACCGTCGACGAGGCCCTCAAGGCGCTCTACGGGGACCGGCGCGACGACCACGCCCTCGACACCGCCGCCTCCCTCCTCGCCGCCGACCGCTCGGCCGACGCCGAACTCGCTCGGCGCGGGCGCGAGTTCGTCCGCACCCTCTGGACCCGGGGCTGGCAGCCCGCCGACCTGGTCCGGATGGCCCGCCGTGAACTCGCCGACGAGCACGTGCGGGCGCTCGTCGCGCTCGTCCGGTCGGAGACCGCCGGCTACGAGCGGCTGCCGCACCGCTGGCAGGCGCAGCTCGACGCGCTCGACGCCGAGGAGGCGGCCCCCACCGACCGCTTCTCGTACGCCACCACCGTCCTGGAGCTCTACCGGCTGCTCGTCCGGCTGCCCCGCCTCGACGCCGTGGGGCCCGTGCCCGGCGAGGCGCTGCCGCCCGCGGCCGAGGGCGAGCCGAAGATGCTGACCAGGATCCGCGCGCTGCTCGCGAAGGCCGAGGCGACCACGTACGCCGAGGAGGCCGAGGCCCTGACCGCCAAGGCGCAGGAGCTGATGGCCCGGCACAGCCTCGACGAGGCGTCCCTGGCCGCCGGCGCGCCCTCGCCGGAGACGCCCGGGGCGATCCGGATCGGGGTGGACCCGCCGTACGAGCAGGCCAAGGCGATCCTGCTCGACGCGGTCGCCACGGCGAACCACTGCCGGGCCGTGTGGAACGAGGCCTACGGCTTCTCGACGGTGGTCGGCTTCGAGGCCGACCTGGACCCGGTCGAGCTGCTCTACACCTCCCTCCTCGTGCAGGGCACGGCGGCGATGACCCGGGCCGAGGCCGAGCAGCGGAAGGGCGGCCGCAAGCGCACCAAGTCCTTCCGCCAGTCCTTCCTGCTCGCCTACGCGAACCGGCTCGGCGCCCGCCTCTCGGCGACGACCCGCCGGGTCGCCGCCGAGACACCGACGCTGCTCCCGGCCCTGGCCTCCCGCGAGGTGGCGGTCGGCGCCCGCACGGACGAGCTCTTCCCGGAGACCCGGACGACCCGGGTCCGCGCCGCCTGGGACGAGGCGGGCTGGGACCACGGCACGTCGGCGGCGGACCGGGCGGGCCTGGGTGCGCCACCCCGCGGCGAGATCCGCTAGGCACGCCCCGCACGGAAGGCGCCCGCCCCCCAGCCTCACCCTGGCGCCCGGCCCCCACCCCCATTCCCACCCCGACCCCCACTCCCCCGCCCCGAATGCCCGATTCGCCCGCCGTCGCGACTAGGCTCGCCCCATGAGCTGGCTCCGCGCGCTGAAGGAGACCGCGCGCTCGGGGCTCAGGGTCGAGCGGCGGCGGCTGGAGCCGGCCGTGGCCGCGCGGGGCGCGCTCGGGCTGGCGTCGGTCGTGGGGGTTTCGCTCGCGCTGTTCGGGCCGGCGGTGGCGACGTCGTCGGCGTTCGGTGCGTTCCAGGCGGCCATCGCGACCTTCCAGCGTTCGTACCGGCCGCGTCCCACGCTGGCGCTCGCCTCCGGGGCGAGTCTCGCCGTGTCGACGTTCCTCGGCTATCTGACCGGGGCCCACCTCGGGCTGTTCCTCCTGCTCCTCGGGCTGTGGACCTTCCTGTCCGGGCTCGCGTGGGCGGTCGGTCCGACCGTCGGGATCATCGCCTCCTCCAACGTGGCGATGATGCTCGTCACCGTCACCCTCCCCACCTCCGTCGCGACCGCCGCCGGCCACGCAGCGATGATCGCCGTCGGCGGCCTGGTGCAGGCCGGGCTGATCGTGCTGCTGCCGGTGCGCCGTTGGGGCGCGCAGCGCGACGCGCTCGCCGACGCGCTCGCGGCGGAGGCGGACTACGCGCGGCGGCTGCGGCACGATCCGACCGCCGCCTTCGACCCCGTCCCGCTGATGACGGCCCGCAGCGCGGCCGCCGTCACCCCGCGCCAGGCCCGCCGCCGCCCCGCCGAACTGCACGGCGCACGCGGGCTGGCCGAGCGGATCCGGCCGGTGCTGGCCTCGCTCGCGGACCCGGCGGTGGGTGCGGCGGACGAGGGCCCGGAGCGGGACCGGGTGCGGGAGCTGCTCGGCGCGGCGGGCGAGGTCCTGGACGCGTGCGCGCACGCGGTCCGGCACGGCGAGCCGGTCGAACTGCCGCCGGCCGCGCTCGCCGCGCTCCGTACGCCGGACACGGGCGCGATCCTGTCCGGCGCGCCCAGGCGGGCCGCGGCCCGCCTGGCGGCGCTGCTCGGGGACGTCGTGGAGACGGTGGAGCCGCGTACGGAGACGGCGGCCGGGGCCCGCAGCCGGCCCACCCTGGTGCGGCTGCTGCCGGTCGCGCTGGCGCGGATGCGGGCGGAGCTGCGGCACGAGTCGCCGGTCCTGCGGCACGCGATCCGCGTCACGGCCGTGGCGACCGCCGGTTACCTCCTCGGCACCGCGCTGCCGCTCGGGCACGGTTACTGGGCGCCGCTGGCCTCGGTGATGGTGATGCGCCCGGACTTCTCGCAGACGTACGGGCGTTCCGTCGCGCGCTTCGGCGGCACCCTCGTCGGGGTGGCCCTCGCGACGGGGATCGTGCAGGCCGGCGACCCGGGCACCTACGCGCTGGCGGCCCTCGCCGTCCTCTGCGCCTTCGGGATGTACCTGCTGATGCGGACCGGGTACGCGGTGACGCAGGCCTTCGTCGGCGCGTACGTGGTCTTCCTGCTCGGCATGGCCGGCGAGGGCGCCGCCCAGACCGTCCGCGACCGGGTCCTCCTCACGCTCCTCGGCGGCGTGCTCGCGATGCTGTCGTACGCCGTCTACCCCGCCTGGGAGACGCCCCGCCTGCGCGGTCGCCTCGCCGACTGGCTGAAGGCGGGCGGGCGGTACGCGGCCTCGGTCGCCGGCCACTACGCGGACCCCGCCGGGCCCGCCGGCCCGGACGTGCGAGAGGCGCTGCTCGAGACCCGCGCGGCGCGCGTCGCCTGGCAGGAGGGCGTGGCCCGGGCCACGCACGAGCCGGTGCGGCACCGCGGCCTGTCGCCCGCGGCGGCGGACGACGCGGAGCACGCCCTGGCCCAGTTCGGGCGGGTCGCGATGCTTCTGGAGGCGCATCTGCCGGAGCGCGGCGCCCCGGCGGTGCCGGAGGCCGCGGTCCTGGCGGAGGCGCTGCGACGGACGACCGAGCGGGGCGCCAAGGAGCTGCGGGAGCGCAAGACGCCCCGGTGGGACGAGCTGCGGGAGACGGTCGCCGCCTGGGAGGCGGACGGCCCGGACCATTTCCTGCTGCGCAAGGGGGCCGTGCTGCTCCTGGAGGCCCTGGACGAGCTGGCGGCGGCTCTCCGCGACGGTCGTTGAGATTTTTTCCTACGGCATGTCATCCGGCGGACGCCGCTACCGGGTTGGAAGGGGTGAGGACCGCTCATCGGACACCAGGAGCAACCGAATGAAGAACTACCTGCTGGCGGCGGCCGTGGTCGTGGCCGCGTGCGCGACCGCCGCCGCGCCCGCCGTCGCGGCCCCCGGCCAGACCCTTCGCGCCACGGTCGTCGGCGACGCGTCCGTCCGGACCGCGGCCGTGCCCGCCTCGTCCGTGGCCGCCCAGGCGCCCTCCCCCGTGCAGGTCGTCGGCTCCGGTGAGCGCGTCGACGCCGGCCGCGGCTGGACGGTGTGGCTGACCGAGGAGGGCAAGTACTGGTCGGGGCCCGACGGCTACGAGAACTTCCGCAGCGTCGTCGACGGCAACGTGGACCTGTCCCGTCCGGGCGTCAGCCACCAGTCGGAGGGCGACGCGGCCGGCGTCTTCCACTCCGGTCTCTACTACGGCACCAAGAAGGCCGGGAAGGTCGTGCTGACGGGGACGGACGGCACGAAGACGCCCGCCACGCTGCTCGAACTGCCCGGCCGGCCCGGCTGGGGCGTCTGGTACGCGCACACCGGGCCGGAGAACGAGGGCGGCGCCTCGGTCGCGCTCTACGACCGCAACGGGCGGCTGCTCGCCGAGCTGCCGGGCTGGAACGTCTGACCCCTCGTCATGCGTGTCTCATGGCAGGGCCCGGCACGGGGCGGGCCCTGCCCCTCACCCGCAGCGAGCACGAGGTCCGTCACCGTGTCGTACGAGCCCGCATCGCAGGAGTTCCAGGAGTCCACCGACGCGGACGACGGCTTCGCCGCGTTCGCCGTCGCCGCCTGGCCCCGGCTGGTGCGTACGGCGCAGCTCCTGACGGGCGACTTCCACGAGGCCGAGGACCTGGTGCAGACGACCCTGGCCAAGGTGTACGGGCGGTGGCGGCGGGTGCCGCGCGAGGAGATCGACCTGTACGTGCGGCGGGCGCTGATCAACAACAACCTCAGCCGGCTGCGTCGCAAGCGGGTGGTGCACCTGCTGACGCCGGTGCTGCCGGAGTCGCTGCGGCACGCGTCCGCGGGGCACGCGGAGGCGGTGGAGCAGCGCACGGCACTGCTCGCCGCGCTGGCCGACCTGCCGGCGCGGCAGCGGGCCGTGATGGTGCTGCGCTACTGGGAGGACCTGGGCGAGCAGGAGATCGCGACGGTGCTCGGCTGCTCGATCGGTACCGTCAAGACGCATGCCCGGCGCGGCCTCGCGGCGCTGCGGAGCCATCCGGGCCTCACCCTTCCCGCCACCTCCACCGGAGCCCGCTGATGCCCGACACCCCCACCGGAGCGCGACGATGACCTCCCCCGCCGGTTCCGACGCCGAGCCCGGTTCCGACGCGGACGGGGAGCTCCGGGCCGTGTTCGCGCGGGCCGCGCACGAGATCACGCCGGGTCCGGTGCCGCTGGCGGACGTCCGGCGCAGGGGACGGGCCCGCCGGCGGCGGCGGGCGGTGACGCTGGCGGCCCTGGCGGTGCTGTCGGTGTCCGGCGCGGCCACGGTGGCGGCGCTGTCCCTGCCCGGCGAGCCCGGCCGGCCGGTCCGGGTCGCCCCGCTGGTGCCGCCGGTCCCGCCGCTGCCGACGGTCGCGGCCGGGCCGGGCCAGGTGACCACACCGGAGGTGCCGAAGGTGACGGAGGTGCGCCTGGTGCGGGCGGGGCAGCGGGTGGACGCGGGCCGGGGCTGGAAGGTGTGGCTGACGAGTGAGGGGAAGCACTGGGCGGGGCCGGACGGCTACGAGAACTTCCGCAGCGTGACGGACGGCAACGTGGAGACCTCCGCGCCCGGCATCTCGTACCAGTCCGAGGGGGACACGTCCGGGATCTTCCAGTCGGGGCTCTACTACGGCACGCGCGCGGTGGGGCGGGTCGAGCTGCGGGACGCGGACGGCCGCACCGCGCTCGCGACCCTGCTGGAGCTGCCGGGCCGGCCGGGCTGGGGCGTCTGGTACGCGTACACCCCGGCCTCGCGGCGCGATCCCGGCAGCACGCCGGACGTCGCCCTCTACGACCGTACGGGCCGGCGGCTGGCCGGTCTCGACGGTCTGCCCGGCTCGTGAACCGGAGGGGCCGTCACGACGTCCCAGCTCGTGTGGGTCAACATGCCGGTCGGAGCTGTCCGTTCCCCCCCGTACCGGGGAGTAGCACGCTGAGTCGTGTAGTCACTACGCCACCCCGCGTGCACGTGCATCTGCTCATGCATCGGCATATGAACACAGCTATGATCCGAGGAAGTTGACACCTGCACCAATGATCTCGGGGAGCTACCAGTGCATCACGCGGACCACGCGTACAACGGCATGGCGGCCACGGAGCTTCGTGGTGTCGTGTGGCAGAAGAGCCGGCACAGCAACTCCCAGGGTTCCTGCGTGGAGTTCGCCAAGCTGCCGGGAGGGAACGTCGCCGTGCGCAACTCGCGCCACCCCGACGGCCCCGCGCTCGTCTACACGCCCGCCGAGATAGAGGCCCTCCTCCTGGGGGTCAAGGACGGGGAGTTCGACCACCTGGTGTGAACCGCGGAACGAGAAGGGCCCCGGCGGCTGATGCCACCGGGGCCCTTTCCGTACGTCGTCGGGGGCTACTCCGGCCCCAGCCGGAACAGCGCCCACACCACCTTGCCCTGGAGCGTGCCCGCGAGCGGGTGCCAGCCCCAGCTGTCGCTGAACGACTCCACCAGGAGCAGCCCGCGGCCCGACTCGGCGGCGAAGTCCTCCTCGCTCCTCCGTGCCTCCGGGCTCTCCCGGCTGGGGTCGCGCACGGCGCACACCAGGCGCGAGGCCCAGCGCATGAGGTGCAGCCGGACCGGTGGATTCAGGCCTTCCTCGTGCTCCGGGGCCGCCTCGCCCGGCACCGCGTGCCGCAGCGCGTTCGTGACCAGCTCGGACACGACGAGGGCGACGTCGTCGAACCGCTCGGACAGATCCCAGTTGTGGAGCGTCTGACTTGTGAACTTCCGCGCGCCGCGGACCGCTTCGTAGCGGGGCGGGAGGGCACAGGAGGCGGAGTTGGAGACGGTCGCGGGATCGATCGGCGGAAGCCCCTGCCGTAACGGCTCGAGCATGGTCGATCCATTCGGTCCCATGCGAGGCACTCCCGGGAATCGCGGCGGTGGTGCGACAAAGGCGGTGCGACAACGGTGCGGCAGCACGCGCGAGTACGCGCTGCGCGAGCACCATGGTTCCGAATGCGCCCAAGGGATGCAAGGGCAGATGCACGTGCACGCGCCGGACCTGTCCGGCCCCGTGCCGAATCTGTGCATAAGTCGTCCACCCCGCGGCCCGCCGGTGCCCGGAACCCGCCGTCTATCCGTAATCGAATGTGTACGCGCTGAAGCGTTTAGTGGCAGAATCCGGGGCTCGACGGGGGCTCGACAGCGAGAGCAGCACCGTGAAGGGGAGGCTGGAGCCGTGACGGCAGGCGAATCGAGCGGGGCGAGCGGGAGCGTGGTGCGCCGCATCCTGCTGGGCTCCCAGTTGAGGCGACTGCGCGAATCGCGTGGCATCACCCGGGAAGCAGCCGGCTATTCGATCCGAGCGTCCGAATCCAAGATCAGCCGTATGGAGTTGGGAAGGGTGAGCTTCAAGGCCAGGGACGTCGAGGATCTGCTCACTCTCTACGGCGTCAGCGACGAGAGCGAGCGCGGCGCGCTCCTCAGCCTCGTCCGCGAGGCCAACGTGGCCGGCTGGTGGCACAGCTTCGGCGACGTGCTCCCGGGGTGGTTCCAGACCTACATCGGTCTGGAGGGCGCCGCCTCCCTCATCCGCTTCTACGAAGTGCAGTTCGTCCACGGCCTGTTGCAGACCGAGGCCTACGCCCACGCCGTCGTGACCCGGGGCATGCCCGGCGCCCCGCGGGCCGAGATCGAGCGCCGGGTCGCGCTGCGTCTGGAGCGCCAGAAGGTCCTGGTGTCGGAGAACGCCCCGCACCTCCACGCCGTCCTCGACGAGGCCGCCCTGCGTCGCCCGTACGGGGATCGCGCGGTCATGCGGGGCCAGTTGCGGCATCTGATCGAGATCTCCGAGCACCCCCACGTCACGCTGCAGGTCATGCCCTTCAGCTTCGGCGGGCACGCGGGCGAGAGCGGCGCCTTCACCATGCTGAGCTTCCCCGAGTCGGACCTCTCGGACGTGGTCTATCTGGAACAGCTGACCAGCGCCCTCTATCTCGACAAGCGCGAGGAGGTCGCCCAGTACGGACGGGTGCTGGAGCGGCTGCAGGCGGACAGCCCCGATCCCGCGGAAAGCCGTGATCTTCTCCGAGGACTCCTCCAACTCTCCTGATACGTCAGTACGATGACGAGACATCAGTGGGGCAGTCGTGACGCGGCGGCTGCCCGTGCCGGAATCCGCCACCGCGGGTAAGGGGTCTCGTTCCATGGCGTCTGCTTCGTCCTCGGCCTGCTTCACCGAACTGGCTCACCAGTACATCGACGGCGAGTGGAAGCCCGGCAGCGGGTCGTGGGACATCATCGACTTCAACCCGTACACCGGGGAGAAGCTCGCCGCCATCACCATCGCCACCGTCGCCGAGGTGGACCGCGCCTACGGGGCCGCCGAGCGCGCCCAGGCGGAGTGGGCCGAGACCAACCCGTACACCCGCCGGCTCGTGTTCGAGCGCGCGCTGCGGATCGTCGAGGAGCGCGAGGAGGAGCTCGCGGCCGCGATCGTCGCCGAGCTCGGCGGCACGCGTCTGAAGGCCGCGTTCGAGCTGCACCTGGCCAAGGAGTTCCTGCGCGAGGCGATCCAGCTCGCACTGCGGCCCGAGGGGAGCATCCTGCCCTCGCCCGTGGACGGCAAGGAGAACCGCGTCTACCGCCTCCCGGTCGGCGTCGTCGGCGTCATCTCCCCGTTCAACTTCCCCTTCCTCCTGTCGATCAAGTCGGTGGCCCCGGCGCTCGCCCTCGGCAACGCGGTCGTGCTCAAGCCCCACCAGAACACCCCGATCTGCGGCGGCACCCTGGTCGCCAAGGTCCTGGAGGACGCCGGCCTGCCGGCCGGACTGCTCAACGTCGTCGTCACCGACATCGCCGAGATCGGCGACGCCCTCCTCACCCACCCGGTCCCGAAGGTCATCTCCTTCACCGGCTCCGACCGCACCGGCCGCCACGTCGCCACGGTCTGCGCCCAGCACTTCAAGCACGCCGTGCTCGAACTCGGCGGCAACAGCGCCCTGATCGTCCTCGACGACGCCGACGTCGACTACGCGGTGGACGCTGCGGTCTTCAGCCGATTCGTGCACCAGGGGCAGGTCTGCATGGCGGCCAACCGCATCCTGGTGGACCGCACCCTGGAGGCGGAGTTCACCGAGAAGTTCGTCGCCAAGGTCAAGACCCTGCGGGTCGGCGACCCGGCCGATCCCGCCACCCACATCGGCCCGCTCATCAACTCCCAGCAGGCGGAGGCGGTCTCCGCGCTCGTCGAGCAGACCGTCGCGGGCGGCGCGACCGCCCTGCTGCGCGGCTCGGTCGAGGGCAGCCTGGTCTCCCCGACCGTCCTCACCGGCATCGCCGCCGACGCGCCCGTCCTGAGCCAGGAGATCTTCGGCCCGGTGGCCCTGATCGTGCCCTTCGACGGCGAGGACGAGGCCGTACGGATCGCCAACGACACCCCGTACGGGCTCAGCGGAGCCGTCCACACCGGCGACGTCGAGCGGGGCGTGCGGATCGCCAAGCGCATCCACACCGGCATGATCCACATCAACGACGGCACCGTGCACGACGAGCCGATCGTGCCGTTCGGCGGCGAGAAGCGGTCGGGCATCGGCCGGCTCAACGGCGAGGCGATGATCGAGGCCTTCACGACGCAGAAGTGGATCTCGATCCAGTACGGGCGCAGCCGTTTCCCCTTCTAGGACATCAACTGTCCTAGAAGGCCCGTAGCGTGGTCGGTGTCGGTGGGGCTGCGGCCCGCCGGCGGACGACTACGGCTACGGAAGGCGGACATCATGGTGGCTCTTGTTCCCGCGGAGGCCCCCGGCGACGAGCGGGGCGCGTTCCTCAACTTCGTCGAGGCCCAGCGCGCCGCGATCGTACGGGCGACCCTCGGCCTCTCCGAGGAGCAGGCGGCGAGCCGCCCCAGCGCCAGCGAGCTCAGCCTGTCCGGTCTGGTCAAGCACGTCGCGGAGGTCGAGCTCAACTGGCTGCGGCTCGCGCAGCAGCGGCCGAACGAGCGGCAGCGGACCCAGGAGACCTGGGGCGAGGCCTTCCGGCTGGTCGACGGCGAGACCGTGCCGCAGATCGTGGCCTTCTGGCAGGGAGTGGCGAAGGAGACGGAGGAGTTCGTCCGGAGCGTGCAGAGCCTGGACGACACCTTCCCGCTGCCCCCGGCGCCCTGGTTCCCCAAGGACGGCCGGGTGTCGGTCCGCTGGATGCTGCTGCACCTGGTCCAGGAGATGGGCCGGCATGCCGGGCACGCGGACATCATCCGGGAGTCGCTCGACGGCAAGGGGTCCTTCGAGCTGATCGAGCTGGAGAAGCAGCAGGCCTGATCGAGCTGGAGAGGCAGCGGGTCTGGTCGAGCCGGAGAGGCAGCGGGTCCGGTCGAGCCGGAGAGGCAGCGGCTCCGAACGGGTCCCTGCCCGCCCTCGTCCCTGGCCTACCCTGGTCGAAATTGACCAGGGAGGTCCGTGGAATGTCGGCGATCCGCCTTCTCGTCCTGGGCGCGGTCAAGATGCACGGCCGCGCCCACGGCTACCAGGTGCGCAACGACCTGGAGTACTGGGGCGCGCACGAGTGGTCCAACGCCAAGCCCGGCTCGATCTACCACGCGCTGAAGCAGATGGCGAAGCAGGGACTGCTGGCCGCCGACGAGATCGCGCCCAGTACGGCGGGCGGGCCGCCGCGGATCGAGTACGAGATCACGGACGCGGGCCGGGAGGAGTACCTCCGGCTGCTGCGCGAGGCCCTGTCCACGTACGACCAGGCCATGGACGTCCTGTCGGCGGCGCTCGGCTTCGTCGTGGACCTGCCGCGCGCGGAGGCCGTGGAGCTGCTGCGGGCCCGGGTGCGGGGCCTGGACGAGTGGCGGGCGTCGGTCACCGAGTACTACACCCCCGCGGGCGGCCCCGGGCAGCTGGGCCACATCGGGGAGATCATGCACCTCTGGGTGCACTCGGCCGACACGAGCCGGGAGTGGACCCTCGGCCTGATCGACCGGATCGAGGGCGGGGCGTACGTGTTCGCGGGGGAGGGTGAGCCCTTCGTGGGGGTCCTCGCGGAAGGCGAGGAGAACCCGTACGCGACGGGCCCTCACCCGGACGACGCGAAGATGAGCTGAGCGCCGATCCGGCGTTAATCAAGTTTGACTAGTGTCCCTGTGCGGGCATAACCTCCCCGGCCGTGGCAGTAGTCAAAATTGACTACGCCGTTATCTGGAGGAAAGGGATGTCAGTGGACGACGCGATCCTCGTGAAAGGCGCACGGAAGCGGTACGGACCGAAACAGGCACTCGACGGACTCGACCTGGCCGTCCCGCGCGGCACCGTGCACGGGCTGCTCGGCCCGAACGGCGCCGGGAAGACCACCACCGTCCGGGTCCTGGCCACCCTGCTCCGGCACGACGGGGGCGAGGTGCGGGTGGCCGGGCACGACGTACGGCGGGAGGCGGCCGCGGTGCGGCGGCGGATCGGGCTGCTCGGCCAGCACGCGGCGCTCGACGAGGAGCTGTCCGGCCGGCAGAACCTGGAGATGTTCGGGCGGCTGTACCACCTGGGCGCACGGGGCGCGGGCCGGCGCGCGGACGAGCTCCTGGAGCGCTTCGGGCTGGCGGACACCGGCCGCAGGCCCGTACGGCAGTACAGCGGCGGAATGCGCCGGCGGCTCGACCTGGCCGCCTCGCTGCTCACCGACCCGGAGGTGCTCTTCCTCGACGAGCCGACCACCGGCCTCGACCCGCGCGGGCGCGGCGAAGTGTGGGAGTCCGTGCGCTCCCTGGTCGGCGGGGGCACGACGGTGCTGCTCACCACCCAGTACCTGGAGGAGGCCGACCGGCTGGCCGACCGGATCTCGGTCGTCGACCGGGGCCGGGTGGTCGCCGACGGCACCCCCGACGAACTGAAGACCCGGGTCGGCCTGGACCGGATCGACGTGGTCGTACGGGACGGGGCACGGCTCGACGAGGCGGTGCGGCTGCTGCCGTCCGGGGCGGCCGAGGCGGACGTCGACCGGGACCGGCGGCGGATCAGCGCGCCCGTGCGCGACCGGATGGCCTCGCTGGCGGAGACCGTACGGGCCCTGGAAGCGGCCGGGATCGAGGCCGAGGACATCGCCTTGCGGCGGCCCACGCTCGACGAGGTCTTCCTGCGTCTGACGGGCGCGCGGGCCGAGGAGGTGGCCGCGTGAGCGCGGCGTACGCGGTGAGCGACTGCTGGACCATGACCCGGCGCGAGCTGGCCCACTGGGCGCGGCAGCCGGTGCGGGTGGTGGTGGGGCTGGTCTTCCCGGTCATGATGCTGCTGATGTTCGGCTACCTGGTCGGCGGCGGTCGGGCGATCGAGGGCGACTACGTCGACTTCCTCGTGCCCGGAATGCTCACCCTGACCATGGTCTTCGGCCTCGAAGGGACGATGACCGCGGTCACCCAGGACCTGAACAAGGGCGTGATCGACCGCTTCCGCGCCATGCCGATGACGGACGGCGCGGTGCTCGTGGGGCGGGCGGCGGCCGACATGCTGCAGTCGGCGGTGGGGCTGCTCCTGATGATCGGCGTCGGCCACGCGATGGGCTGGCGGACGCACGGCGGCCTCGGCTCCTTCGCGGCCGCGGTGGGACTGCTGCTCCTGCTGCGCTTCGCGATGCTCTGGATCGGGATCTTCCTGGCCCTCGTCGCGGGGCGCGCGGAGCTCGTGCAGGCCGTGCAGATCCTCGTCTGGCCGGTCGGCTTCCTCTCCAACGCCTTCGCGTCGCCCGAGGCGATGCCGGGCTGGCTGGGCGCGGTCGTGGAGTGGAACCCGATGTCGGCGACCGCGACCGCCGTGCGCGAGCTGTTCGGCGGTCCCGGCGGGGAACCGGGCTGGGTGGGTGCGGCGGTGGTGTGGCCGCTGGCGCTGCTCGCGGTCTTCTTCCCGCTGGCGGTACGGAGGTTCGGGCGGCTCGGGACGTAGCCGGGCAGTGCGGGAGAGGGGGGAAGGGGGGAGCGCGGACCGGGAAGCGGGGGAGCGGTCGTGCGGGTGCGAGGGCAGGGGTGGGGGCCCGGAAAAGTGGTGGGCCGGAAGTGGGAACCCCGAGGCGGTGAGCGGTGTAACAGAAGCAGACGTGGAACGTGGAGGAGAACAGGGGGAGTTCGATGCGCGGTTCCTGGAGGGCGGCCTGTGCCGCCGTGCTGCTGATGACACTCGCGACGGCCTGTACGGGGACGCCCGCGAAGCCCTCGCCGTCCGGAGGCCCCGGGGCGCCGGGGGCGTCGGGCGGTCCCGGAAAGCCGGCGGCTTCGGGTGTCCGTGACGCGTTCGGGGCCCCGGCGCGGATTCCTTCCGCGCCGGGGCTCCCGGGGGCCGCGCACAGCGTGGGCTTCGCGGCCGACGGGAGCGGAATGGTGCTGCTCGTTCAGTGCGTGACCGACCGGGACCGGCCGGAGAACGGCTTCTGCCGGCAGCGGGTCGCCGCTCTCGACCGGGGTGCGCGGTCCTGGGTGCCGCGGAGCAGTCCGTTGCCCGAGATACCGCCGTCGAGGGGTGTCACGGCGGGGCTGACCGTGCTCGGGCCGGGGCGGGCGCTGATCGAGGACGGCGGCGGGGAGGAGCCGGAGCGGAGCTGGTTCACCGCGGACGGCGGGCGGAGCTGGCGCACGGTCGGCCGGCGCACGGTCGGGATCACACCGGTGATACCGGCGGGCGCGGTCCTCGGCACCGACTGCGTCCCGCCCGCTCCCGAGCCGGTGCAGGAGTGCGCGCGGGAGCGGATCGTCGTCATCTCGCCCGAGGACGGGCGGCGGCGGGCCCTGGCCCGGCCGCCGCGGCTCGGGGACCGGCCGCGGCCGGCCGCCGTGGCCGAGCCGGACGGCTCCTGGTGGGTCTCGGGCCGCGATCCGGTGTCCGGGCGGGACGCGGTGGCCTTCTCCCGGGACGGGGGCCGCAGTTGGACGTCGAGCGTGCTGCCGAGCTCGCCCGCGGTCGGGAGCCTGCCGCCGCTGTGGGCCGTGCGGGTGGCGGTCGGTCCGGACGCGGTGTACGCGGCGGAGGTGGGCGAGCTGAGGGGCGGCGAGCCGGGGAAGAACCCGATGCGGGCCCTGCACCGCTCGCTCGACGGCGGTCGCACCTGGACCCGGGTGTGGACCACGGGCCCGGTGGGCGAGCCGCGCACGATCACCGGCCTGCCGGTGCCCGGTCCGGCCGGCCGGGTGACGGTCCACGGGGAGCGGGCGCCGTACGAGAGCGTGGACGGCGGTCGCAGCTTCTTTCCGGCCGCGGGGGGCACCTCCTGGATACGCCGCACCGGCATCGGTCTGCTGAAGGAGGGGGACCGGTGCCGGTACGCGACGACCCGGGACGGGGTGCGCTGGTCGGAGTTCGGCCTCGCCTGCGAGGACTCCCTTCCGGTGGGCGGGTAGCGGCGCGCTCAGTGGTGGAAGGAGGTCGCCGCGTCCTTGTCGTGGGTGAGCGGGTGCGGCTGGCGCCGTAGTTCGGGCAGCAGGCGCTTCAGGTCCTCGACGAGGAGGCCGGCCAGGTCGGCGGAGAAGCCGTTGCGGCAGACGATGCGGAGGACCGACAGGTCCTCCCGGTTGGCGGGGAAGGTGTAGGCCGGGACGAGCCAGCCGTGTTCGCGCAGCCGGCGGGAGACGTCGAAGACGTCGTAGCGGGTGACCTCGGGGGAGGTGGTGAAGGCGAAGACCGGGAGCTCGTCGCCGCGGGTGAGCAGGCGGAAGTCGCCGAGTGCCTCGATCCGTTCGGCGAGTCCTCGGGCGACGTCCCGGCTGGTCTGCTGGACGGTCCGGTAGCCCTCCCGGCCCAGCCGCAGGAACGTGTAGTACTGCGCGACCACCTGCGCGCCGGGGCGGGAGAAGTTGAGGGCGAAGGTCGGCATGTCGCCGCCGAGGTAGTTGACCCGGAAGACCAGCTCCTCGGGGAGTTCGGCGGGCGAGCGCCACAGCGCCCAGCCGACGCCCGGGTAGACCAGTCCGTACTTGTGACCGGAGGTGTTGATCGAGGAGACGCGGGGGAGCCGGAAGTCCCACACCACCTGCTCGTCCAGGAAGGGGGCGACCATGGCGCCGGAGGCACCGTCGACGTGGACGGGGATGTCGAGGCCGGTGCGTTCCTGGAGTTCGTCGAGGGCGGCGCAGATGTCGGCGACGGGTTCGTAGGAGCCGTCGAAGGTGGAGCCGAGGACGGCGACGACGCCGATGGTGTTCTCGTCGCAGAGTGCGGCGGCGGAGGCCGCGTCCATGTGGAAGCGGTCGCCGTCCATGGGCACCAGCCGGGCTTCGACCTCCCAGAAGTTGCAGAACTTCTCCCAGCAGACCTGCACGTTGACGCCCATCACCAGGTTGGGCCGGTCTGCGGGGTAGCGGTCGGCGTTGCGCTTCGTCCAGCGGCGCTTGAGGGCCATGCCGGCGAGCATGCAGGCCTCGCTGGAGCCGGTGGTGGAGCAGCCGACGGCGGCCGAGGGGGCGGGGGCGTGCCAGAGGTCGGCCAGCATGGCGACGCAGCGGCGCTCGAGTTCCGCGGTGCGCGGGTACTCGTCCTTGTCGATCATGTTCTTGTCGCGGCACTCGCCCATGAGCACCCCGGCCTGCGGTTCCATCCAGGTGGTGACGAAGGTGGCGAGGTTGAGGCGGGAGTTGCCGTCGAGCATCAGTTCGTCGTGGACGAGCTGATAGGCGCTCATCGGCGGCAGCGGGCCGTTCGGCAGGCGGTGGCGCGGGGGCGCCTCGGTCATGCCGCCGACCGGGTTGGCGTCGCCGTAGAAGGGGTTGAAGGCGAGCCGGCGGAAGTGCGAGGTCTCCTGCTCGTCCGGACCCTTGTGCAGTGCCACGGGGGCTCCTTCTTCTAGGGGTGTCGGCTCAGCGCAGGGCCTTGCCGTGCTCGTCGAGTTGCAGGAAGGGGCGGCCGGTGACGACCAGCCAGGCGGGCAGGGAGGCGAGGCAGAGCAGGGAGAGCATCGCCGGCGAGGCGGCGACCACGGCGGCGACGAAGAGGCTCACCCACCCCTGCCGGGTGGTGGCGAGCAGGACACCGAGGACGCCGGCGGAGACGGCGACGGTCGGGTCGATCTCCGGTACGAGCGCCTGGGCACAGAGCCCGAACGCGGCGCCGACGAAGACGGCGGGGAAGACCCGGCCGCCGCGGAAGCCGCAGGCCGAGGCGACGAGGAGGGCGACGAACTTCACCACGGCGAGTTTGGCCAGCTCTCCGGAGCCGAGGCTGCCGATGGACTGGACGATCTCCTTGGTCTCGGTGAGGCCCTTGAACAGCGTGAGATGTCCGCCGAGGGCGCCGAGGAGGCCGAGGAGGAGGCCGCCGAGCGGAAGAACCAGCATCGGATGGCCCAGCCGGGTGAAGGCCCGGTGGAGGTGGGGGAAGAGGTAGCAGGCGAGGAGGCCGAAGACGGCGGCCAGGGTGGCGAGGACGAGGGCCGCGAGGAGGTCCTCGTAGCCGGGGTGCTCCAGTGGCGGCAGCCCCATGTCGAAGCTGGGGTTGGAGCCCAGCTGGGTGGTCATGGCGCCGGCGCCGGCGGCCAGCAGCGGGGCGAAGAGCTGGTCCCACAGGGATCCGCGGCTCGGTCGGGAGGCCAGGGCCTCGGAGATGACGAGGGCCGCGGCGACGGGGGTGCCGAACAGGGCGCCGAGGGTGCCGGCGATGCCCAGGGAGACCCAGAAGGCGCCCGGCACGTCCGGCCGGAACCGGTGGCCCGCCCAGTACGTGAGGGCGATGGCGGCGCCGATCGTGGGGCTCTCCGGTCCGAGGCTGACGCCACCGGCGAGGCCGAGGGTGCTGGCGAGCAGCAGACCGGGCACCACGACGAGCGGCAGCGGTGGCCCGCCGAGCCCTTCGGTGGCCGGGTCGTGGCCGGCGTGTCCGGGCACCTTCCAGACGATCAGGCCGACCGCGACGCCGGTCGCGGTGAGCATGACGATCATCCAGAGCGCGGAGTAGTTGCCGACGCCGAGCGCGTCCGGGAGGTCGTTCCACAGCACGTGCTGGAGCTGGTCGGCGAGCTCGCTGATCCCCAGGAACAGCAGGCCGGAGCCCACGCCGACCACGAGAGCGGGCAGGATCTGGGGCAGCAGCAGCCTCGCGGGCGCCTCGGGTGCGTGTGTCTCGGTGGCCACCGACTCACCATAAGCGAGCAAATCGCCCAAATCGCGCCGAACTTCGGACTTGCACCTCACGTCGCGTCAGGAACCAGGCTGGAGCGCGAACCGACACAGGAGGAAGGGGGAGCCGATGAGCCACTCCGTGGGACAGGTCGCGGGCTTCGCCGGGGTCACGGTGCGCACCCTGCACCACTACGACGCGATCGGGCTGCTCTCGCCGAGCGCCCGCAGCGCGGCGGGCCACCGCCGCTACGACGACGCGGACCTCGACCGGCTGCAGCAGATCCTGTTCTACCGGGAGCTCGGCTTCCCCCTCGACGAGGTCGCCGTCCTGCTCGACGACCCCCACGCCGACCCGCGGGAGCACCTGCGGCGGCAGCACGCGCTGCTGACCACGCGCATCGGGGAGCTCCGGCGGATGGCGGCGGCCGTGGAACGCGCCATGGAGGCGAAAAGGATGGGCATCAACCTCACGCCCGAGGAGAAGTTCGAGGTCTTCGGCCACAAGGACCCGGAGGTGTACGCGGAGGAGTCCGCCCGCCGCTGGGGCGGCACCCACACCCACGAGCAGGCGCAGGCCCGCGTCGCCACGTACACCAAGGACGACTGGCAGCGCATGAAGGGAGAGATCGACGCCTGGGGCGCCGCGTACAGCGCCCTCATGGACGCCGGCGAGGCCCCCGGCTCCCCGGCCGCCATGGACCTCGCCGAGGCCCACCGCGCCCACATCACCACCTGGCTCTTCGACTGCCACCCGAAGATCCACCAGGGCCTCGCCGAGATGTACGTCTCCGACGAGAACTTCCGCGCCTTCTACGACTCGATCCACGAGGGCCTGGCCGAGCACCTGCGCGCCGCGATCCACGCGAACGCGCGCCGCCTGGCGGCCTGAGGACCCGGCGGTCCGGCGGATCCGGCGACGGCGGCCGCGCGGCGCGATCCGGCCGGTTCCGCGGATCAGGCGGCGAAGGCCGCGCGGCGCGATCCGGCCGGTCCCGCGGATCAGGCGGCGGCGGCCGCGCGGCGCGATCCGGCCGGTCCTGCCGATCAGGCGCGCGGCGCGATGACCACGGCGGTCCCGTAGGCGCACACCTCGGTGCCCACGTCGGCGGCCGCCGTGACGTCGAAGCGGAACATCAGGACCGCGTTCGCGCCGCGCGCCCGCGCCTGCTCCACCAACCGCTCCATCGCCTGGTTACGGGTCTCCACCAGGGTCTTCGTCAGACCCTTCAGCTCCCCGCCGACCAGCGACTTCAGGCCCGCGCCGATCTGGCTGCCGACGTGCCGCGAGCGGACGGTCAGCCCGAAGACCTCGCCGACCACCTGCTTCACCTCGTACCCGGGTACGTCGTTGGTCGTGACCACCAGCACATCCGACTGGGCCGTCTGGCCGCCGCCGTACTCGTCGATGCCCATACGCATCCACCTCCTGCGCCACAGCCTGGGGCCGCGGCCCGTCCCCCGCATCCGGAGGGGGCCGGGTGGAACCCGGGGTGTTCACCCCGCGTTGATAGCTTGGGGAGGCACTCCGTACGATCGCCCCCTCTTCCCCCCGACCGCAGGAGCCCGGAACCCGTGAACACGCTTGCCCTCGGACCGAGCTGGCTGGACCCGGACTACCTGATCCAGACCTTCGGTCTGATCGGTGTCCTCGTCATCGTCTTCGCCGAGTCCGGACTGCTCATCGGCTTCTTCCTGCCGGGCGACTCGCTGCTCTTCACCACCGGCCTGCTGGTCACCACGGGCAAGCTCGACTACCCCCTGTGGCTGGTGTGCACCCTGGTGGTCGCGGCGGCGGTCATCGGCGACCAGGTGGGCTACCTCTTCGGCCGCAAGGTCGGCCCGGCCCTCTTCAAGCGCCCCGACTCCAAGCTCTTCAAGCAGGAGAACGTGGAGAAGGCGCACGCGTTCTTCGAGAAGCACGGCCCGAAGTCCCTGATCCTGGCCCGCTTCGTGCCGATCGTCCGGACCTTCACGCCGATCATCGCCGGCGTCAGCCGGATGAACTACCGCTCCTTCATCACCTTCAACGTGATCGGCGGTCTCCTGTGGGGCGCCGGCGTGACGCTGCTCGGCTCCGCCCTCGGCAAGGTCGAGTTCGTCCACAAGCACATCGAGCTGATCCTGGTCGCGATCGTGCTGATCTCCGTGGTCCCGGTCGTCATCGAGGTGCTGCGCGCCCGCTCCCAGGCCAAGAAGGGCGCGGTCGACGCCTACGACGCCCCCGGCAGCCCGGACAACCCGCCGGCCGAGCGCGGCCGCCACGCCAAGCGCTAGACACACGAGCCCGGCAGCGGTCCGTCCTAGAAGCCGCGGGTGCGCTTCGCGGCGCGGCGGGCCGCCGCCGCGCCCGGGGCCTGCATGAACAGGCGGGCCAGCTCGCCTCCCAGGTTCACGCCGATCGCGATCGCCAGGGCCAGGGCCGCCGCCTTCGCCAGCGAGGCGAAGCCCTGGTCCAGGTTGTTCTGCGCGATCTCGAGCACCCCGAAGTAGGTCGCCGAACCGGGCAGCAGCGGCCCGATCGCCGCCGTCACGTACGGCAGCGACGAGGTGTGGTGATAGCGGGCGATCAGCTGGCCGAACAGGCCCACCAGACCGGCCGCGACCGCCGTCGCCATCACCGCGGAGCCGTTCGCCGTCACCGCGATCGACGCGTAGATCACCCAGGCCACCCCGCCGTTCAGCGTCGCGAACAGCACGGTCGCCCGCGACTGCTGCAACAGGACCGCGAAGGTCGCGCACAGCACCATCGACGCCGCGATCTGCACCCAGGGCCGCTCGACCGCCTTCAGCGCCACCTCCGGATTGAGCTCGGCGCCGAACTGCACCGCCAGGTACAGCACCGACAGCACGCCCACCACGATCGCGACGAAGAAGTACCCGACCTCCAGGAGCCGGGCCGAGGCCGTGATGTAGAAGCCGGTGAGACCGTCCTGCACGGCCGCCACCAGAGCCCGCCCCGGGATCAGCGCGAACAGCCCACCGGTGATCACCGCCGAGGGCCGCAGATCCGTGTGCAGCAGCGTCAGCGCCACACCCACCGCCGCCGGCGGCATCGCCGCCACCAGGAACTGGTAGAACTCCGGCAGCCCGCGCCCCGCGCACAGCCACGCCAGCCGGTCGCCCAGCATGGCGCCCAGCGCCGCCACGAAGAACACCGTCGGCCCGCCGCCCAGCAGCACCGAGGCGGCGCCGGCCAGCACGCCGGCCGCGGCGGTCAGCGCCCAGCCCGGGTAGGGGTGCCGGTTGCGCCGGATCTCCGCGAGCCGCCGGTACGCCTCCTCCGGCGACACCTCGTGGTCGTTGATGTCGGCGAGCAGCAGGTACACCGCCGCCAGCCGGGTGTAGTCGGTGCCACGGCGCCGTACCGTACGGTTCGCCGTCACCGGGTCGTCCACCAGCGACGGCTGGTACGTGATCGACAGCAGCGTGAAGGTCACCGTCGGCTCGCAGCGGTCCAGCCCGTACGACCGGCAGATCGCGAACATCGCCGCCTCGACGTCCTCCGCGCCCTCGCCGCCCGCGAGCAGCAGCTCGCCGATACGGAGGGTCAGGTCGAGCACGCGCGGCACCGGCGGACCGGCCTCGTCGTCCTTGCGCGGCGCCTCCGGCACCGGCCGCTCGCCCACCGGCAGCCGCAGCATGGTCCGCATCCGGTCCTGCCACGGCGCGTCCTGCGACAGCTTGACCAGCGGTATGCCGTACGCGGGCGTGAACGCGGGCGGCGAGTTCTGCGCCGAGTACGTGGACGGCGGAGCGAAGGCGGAACCTTCCTGCTCCACCGGCGGCTCGGGCGCGAGCCCCTCGGGCAGGGCGAACTCGGAGGTCGGGTGCTCCTCCTCCGGCGGTTCCGGTGGCTCCACCCCGGCCGGCGGGGTGAACGCGCTGCGTGCCTCGTCCGAAGGCGGCTTCCGGTCCTCCGGGTCCTCCTCGGACCCCTCCGGCTTCGCCACCACTCTGTTCGCCCTCATTCCGGCCTGGTACCCACGCGGTCACACCCCATACGGGCCCGCCACCAGCCCAGTATGTACGCGCGAAGGGCGGCGCACCTCAGCAGGTGCGCCGCCCTTCACAGGTCAGCGGCTCGGGAGAGCGAGGGCTCAGTGGCCGCCCTGCTCCTTGAAGCGCTGGTACGACTTCTCGATCTCGGCCTCGGCCTCGGCGCGGCCGACCCAGTCGGCACCCTCGACCGACTTGCCCGGCTCCAGGTCCTTGTAGACCTCGAAGAAGTGCTGGATCTCCAGGCGGTCGAACTCGGCCACGTGGTGGATGTCGCGCAGGTGCTCCATGCGCGGGTCCGTCGCCGGGACGCACAGCAGCTTGTCGTCGCCGCCGGCCTCGTCCGTCATGCGGAACATGCCGATGGCGCGGCACTTGATGAGGCAGCCCGGGAAGGTCGGCTCGTCCAGGATGACCAGCGCGTCCAGCGGGTCGCCGTCCTCGCCCAGGGTGTTCTCGACGTAGCCGTAGTCCGTCGGGTAGGCGGTCGACGTGAAGAGACGGCGGTCCAGGCGGATCCGACCGGTCTCGTGGTCGACCTCGTACTTGTTCCGCGACCCCTTGGGGATCTCGATGAGAACGTCGAACTCCACGGGTGGATCTCCTCCTGAATCAACACATGTCAATGCTCGCGACGACGCGCGGTGGTTAAGTGTCTCTCACGCACGCTCTTGATCGCGAAAGGGGCTGGTCATCACATGCCGGAGCCGAGAACCTGGCAGGTCGCGGCGGGGTCCGCCGTGCTCGGTCTGGCCCTGGCCGCCGGTGCGGTGGCCGCGGCCGGCCCGTGGGACTCCGGTCAGCGTAAGGCCGAGCGAGCCCTCGCGGTCTCCACCGACGGCCGAGGTGGCACACATCACGCCGGCGCCCCCGGCGCCGCCGCGCCCCTCCGCCCCGCCCCGGCCCCCAGCGCCGCCGGCGTCCTGCGCGCCCTGGGCGGCGCACCGCGGGCCGCGGGGATCACCCGGTCGGGCGACGACCTCGCCGCCGTGCTCGTGCCGCTCCTCGCCGACCCCGGCCTCGGCCCGCTGCGCACCGCCTCCGTCGTCGACACCGCCACCGGCCGGCAGCTGTACGGCGAGGGCGCGAGCACCCCGATGACCCCCGCCTCCACCGTCAAGATCGCCACGACGGCCGCCGCGCTCTCCGCCCTCGGCCCCGACCACCGCATCGCCACCACCACCGTGGCCTCCCCGGACCACCGCACGGTCACCCTGGTCGGCGGCGGCGACCCCACCCTCGACCGGACCCGCCTGAAGGCCCTCGCCGACGCCACCGCCCGCGCCCTCAAGGCCCACGGCGCCGCCCCCGCGCCCGTCCGCCTCGGCTACGACACGAGCCTCTACAAGGGCCCCCGGCTCCACCCCATCGGCCCCAACGAGAACCTCGCCCCCGTCGCCGCCCTGATGACCGACGAGGGCCGCCTCGACGACAGCCGCAGCGGGCCCGCCCCGCGCGCCGGCGACCCGGCCGCCGACACCGCCACCACCTTCGCCGCCCTCCTCGAGGACGCCGGCGTCACCGTCCAGGGCCCGCCCAGGCCCGCCAAGGCCCCTCAGGGCGCCCCCCTCGCCCGTACCGACTCCGCGCCCCTCGCCGACCTCGTCGAACGCACCCTCACCCACAGCGACAACGACCTCGCCGAGGCCCTCGCCCGGCAGACCGCCCTCGCCCGCAGGCAGCCCGCCAGCTTCGCCGGCGCCGAGAAGGCCGTCCACGACGAGCTCGCCCGCCTCGGCCTCCCCCTCGCGGGGACCCGTTTCGCCGACGGCAGCGGCCTCGACCGGCGCGACCGGGTCTCCGCCGCCCTGCTCACCGGCATCCTCACCCGCGCGGCCGACCCGGCCCGCCCCGCACTGCGGCCCGTCCTCACCGGACTGCCCGTCGGCGGCTTCAGCGGCACCCTCGCCGGACGCTTCGGCTCCGGCGCCGCCGCGTCCGGCGCCGGCCTGGTCCGCGCCAAGACCGGCACCCTCACCGGCGTGAACACCCTCGCCGGCACCGTCGTCACCGCCGACGGCCGGCTCCTCGCCTTCGCCTTCCTGGCCGGCCGCACCAGCTCCCCGGACAGCGCGCAGCCCGCCCTCGACCGCCTCTCGGCGGCCCTCGCACCCCCACGCTGACCCCGCAACCGGCCCGACCCCCACGCTGACCCCGCAACCGGCCCGACCCGCACGCTGTCCCCCGCCCGACCCGCACGCTGTCCCCCGCCCGACCCGCCCCGTACTGTCCCGAACCCTCACCGAACAGGCGCCGAGAACGTACGGTTGACGCATGACGAGCATCGGTGGTGCAGGCACATCGGGGATGGTCGACTGGAATCTCGCCGTCGCGACGGCGACCCGCCTGGTACGCCCGGGCCCCGAGGTCACCCGGGACGAGGCCCGCGAGGTCGTCGCCGAGCTCCGCAGACACGCCAAGGCCGCCGAGGAGCACGTCCGGGCCTACACCCGCATGATCCCCGAGGGCCACGACCCCGCCGACTTCACCGACACCCCCGTCCTCGTCGTCGACCGGGCCGGCTGGATCAAGGCCAACGTCGCCGGATTCCGCGAACTGCTCTCCCCGCTCCTCGACAAGATGCAGCAACGCCGCTCCGCCAACCCCGGCGGCGCCATGCTCAGCACCGTCGGCGGCAAGGTCACCGGCGTCGAGCTCGGCGTGCTCCTGTCCTTCCTGGCCTCCCGCATCCTCGGCCAGTACGAGACCTTCGCCCCCGCCACCCGCGAACTGCCCGCCGGCACCGACGGCGGCGGCCGGCTGCTGCTCGTCGCCCCCAACATCGTCCACGTCGAGCGCGAGCTCGAGGTCTCCCCCCACGACTTCCGGCTCTGGGTCTGCCTCCACGAGGAGACCCACCGGACCCAGTTCACCGCCGTGCCCTGGCTGCGCGACCACCTCCAGGGCGAGATCCAGTCGTTCCTGGCCGCCACCGACGTCGACCCCTCCACCGTCGTCGAACGGCTCCGCGAGGCCGCCCAGGCCCTCGTCGGCGGCCGCCCCGAAGGCGAGCGCGACGAGCCCGCGCCCTCCCTCGTCGAACTCGTCCAGACCCCCGAACAACGCGAGATCCTCGGCCGCCTCACCGCCGTCATGTCCCTCCTGGAGGGCCACGCCGACCACGTCATGGACGGCGTCGGACCCGACGTCGTGCCCTCCGTCGCCGAGATCCGCGAGAAGTTCCAGCAGCGCCGCGCCCGCGGCGCCTCCCGCCTCGACCTCGCCCTGCGCAGACTCCTCGGCCTCGACGCCAAGCTGCGCCAGTACCGCGACGGCGAACGCTTCGTACGGGCCGTCGTCGACCAGGTCGGCATGGACGGCTTCAACCGCGTCTGGACCTCGCCCAACACGCTGCCCACCAAGGCCGAGATCGCGACACCGGCCGACTGGGTGGCGAGGGTGCACCGTAAGGCAGACTCGTGAGACAGGTGCGTCGGATGACGGAAGTACACCGCACCAATCACCCATCCGAGGGACCGTAGACGGCGGGTGAGGCGTGCAATGCTCGGGTAACGGCCAGGTTCTGTCACCATCGACGCACTCTGAGTGACCGAACCCCCACTTCCGACCGTTAAGACTCCGACCGAGGCACCCCAATCTCTCCACGAAGGGCACCGGACATGGGTCCCCATCCTGCGGTCGCGGCGATACGCCTGGCGGTCCGCCGCGTACTCCACGACGTCCTCACCGAGCACCAGACCGACACGGCCACCACCCCGAACACCGGAGCCGGCCCGCACCCCCTCGTGCTCGTCGCCTGCTCCGGCGGCGCCGACTCCATGGCGCTCGCCTCCGCACTCGCCTTCGAGTGCCGCAAACTCGACCTCCGCGCCGGCGGCATCACCGTCGACCACGGCCTCCAGGCAGGCTCCGCTCAGCGCGCCCGCGAGGTCGCCGAGCGCATGACCGCCCTCGGCCTCGACCCCGTCGAGACCGTCGCCGTCACCGTCGGCCGCGACGGCGGGCCCGAAGCCGCCGCCCGCGACGCCCGCTACGCCGCCCTCGACGCCGCCGCCGAACGCCACGGCGCCACCGCGATCCTGCTCGGGCACACCCGCGACGACCAGGCCGAAACCGTCCTCCTCGGCCTCGCCCGCGGCTCCGGCATCCGCTCCCTCTCCGGCATGGCCGCCGTCTCCGGCACCGCAGGCCGCTACCGCCGCCCCTTCCTGGAGCTCGACCGGCAGACCGTCCGCAAGGCCTGCATCGCCCAGGAACTCGCCGTATGGGACGACCCGCACAACAGCGACCCCGCCTACACGCGCTCCCGGCTCCGCCACGAAGGCCTCCCCGCCCTCGAGAAGGCCCTCGGCAAAGGCGTCGTCGAAGCCCTCGCCCGGACGGCCCAACTCTCCCGCGACGACGCCGACGCCCTCGACTCCTGGGCCGCCGACGTCGAGGCCGCCGTACGCGACGAGGCCGGCCGCCTCGAATGCGCCAAGCTCTTCGGACTTCCCCCCGCCGTACGCCGCCGCGTCCTGCGCCGCGCCATGATCGCCGAAGGCGCCCCCGCCGGCTCCCTCTTCGCCCGGCACATCGAAGAGGTCGACCGGCTGATCACCGGCTGGCGCGGTCAGGGAGCCATCAACCTGCCCGGCCGCGTCGAGGCACGCCGTCAGGGTGGCAGACTGGTCATTCGGCAAGGCTGACGCAAGGCTGCAACGAAAGTGACCCGGGTGAACGAGAAGGACATGGGCACCGACCTCAAGTCGGTGCTCATCACCAAGGAAGAGATCGACGCGAAGCTGGCCGAGCTGGCCGCGAAGATCGACGCGGAGTACGCGGGCAAGGACCTGCTCATCGTCGGCGTCCTCAAGGGCGCCGTGATGGTGATGGCGGACCTGGCGCGCGCGCTGTCCACCCCCGTCACCATGGACTGGATGGCCGTCTCCTCCTACGGCGCCGGCACCCAGTCCTCCGGCGTGGTCCGCATCCTCAAGGACCTCGACACCGACATCAAGGGCAAGCACGTCCTGATCGTCGAGGACATCATCGACTCGGGCCTGACCCTGTCGTGGCTCCTGTCCAACCTCGGCTCGCGCGAGCCGGCCTCCCTGGAGGTCTGCACCCTCCTGCGCAAGCCGGACGCCGCCAAGGTCGCGATCGACGTCAAGTGGATCGGCTTCGACATTCCGAACGAGTTCGTCGTCGGATACGGCCTGGACTACGCCGAGAAGTACCGCAATCTCCCGTTCGTCGGCACCCTCGCCCCCCACGTCTACGGCGGCTGAAGGCGGCAGACGGCCCAGGGAACCCGCACCGTCTTCCCTCCGTTGAACCATGGGAAGGCGGTCGCGGGTGACAATGCTGAGGTACCTTCCGAAGAACAGCTTTTTCATACCGCAGCTCCAAACAACCGCAGCTACTGAGCAGCATTCACCTACGGGCAGGAGGGACGGGGCGTCGTGTACGCCCCGTATGGATGGACGTGAAGCGATACTTCCGCGGGCCGGTCATGTGGATCGTGCTGGCCGTCCTCGCCGTGGTCGTGCTGATGCAGGTCGTCGGCTCGTCCGAGGGCTACAAGACGGTGGACACCGGCAAGGTCGTCCAGGCGATCGACAAGAACCAGGTCAAATCCGCAAAGCTCACCACCGGTGACGAGCAGATCGTCAAGATCGAGCTCATCGACGGCCAGAAGATCGACAAGAGCAGCAAGGTCCAGGCCAGCTACATCGGCACCCAGGGCGCCGACCTGGCCGACAAGCTGCAGGAGAAGTTCGAGGCCGGGCAGATCGAGGGCGGCTACACCGTCTCCCCGACGAAGCAGTCCCCGTTCGTCTCGGTCCTGCTCTCGCTGCTGCCCTTCGTCCTCATCGTGGTCGTCTTCCTCTTCCTGATGAACCAGATGCAGGGCGGCGGCTCCCGCGTCATGAACTTCGGGAAGTCCAAGGCCAAGCTCATCACCAAGGACACCCCCAAGACGACCTTCGCCGACGTGGCGGGCTCGGACGAGGCGGTCGAGGAACTCCACGAGATCAAGGAGTTCCTCCAGGAGCCGGCCAAGTTCCAGGCCGTCGGCGCCAAGATCCCCAAGGGCGTGCTGCTCTACGGCCCGCCCGGAACCGGCAAGACCCTCCTCGCCCGCGCCGTCGCCGGCGAGGCCGGAGTGCCGTTCTACTCGATCTCCGGCTCCGACTTCGTCGAGATGTTCGTGGGTGTCGGCGCCAGCCGCGTCCGCGACCTCTTCGAGCAGGCCAAGGCGAACGCCCCGGCCATCGTCTTCGTCGACGAGATCGACGCGGTCGGCCGCCACCGCGGCGCCGGCCTCGGCGGCGGCCACGACGAGCGCGAGCAGACCCTCAACCAGCTGCTCGTCGAGATGGACGGCTTCGACGTGAAGGGCGGCGTCATCCTGATCGCCGCCACCAACCGGCCCGACATCCTCGACCCCGCCCTCCTGCGCCCCGGCCGCTTCGACCGGCAGATCGCCGTCGACCGTCCGGACATGCAGGGCCGCCTGGAGATCCTCAAGGTCCACCAGAAGGGCAAGCCGGTCGCCCCGGACGTCGACCTCGGCGCCGTCGCCCGCCGCACCCCCGGCTTCACCGGTGCGGACCTCTCCAACGTCCTGAACGAAGCGGCCCTCCTGACCGCCCGCTCGGACAAGAAGCTGATCGACAACAAGGCGCTCGACGAGGCGATCGACCGCGTGGTCGCGGGCCCGCAGAAGCGGACCCGGATCATGTCGGACAAGGAGAAGAAGATCACCGCGTACCACGAGGGCGGCCACGCCCTGGTCGCGGCGGCCTCGCCGAACTCCGACCCGGTCCACAAGATCACCATCCTGTCCCGCGGCCGGGCCCTGGGCTACACCATGGTCCTCCCGGACGAGGACAAGTACTCGACCACGCGCAACGAGATGCTCGACCAGCTGGCCTACATGCTGGGCGGCCGCGCCGCCGAGGAACTGGTCTTCCACGACCCGACCACCGGCGCCGCGAACGACATCGAGAAGGCCACCGCCACGGCCCGCGCGATGGTCACCCAGTACGGCATGACCGAGCGGCTCGGCGCCATCAAGTTCGGCGGCGACAACACCGAGCCCTTCCTCGGCCGTGAGATGGCGCACCAGCGCGACTACTCGGAAGAGGTCGCCGCGCTGGTCGACGAAGAGGTCAAGAAGCTCATCGAGACCGCGCACAACGAGGCGTGGGAGATCCTCGTCGAGAACCGTGACGTCCTCGACAACCTGGTCCTGGCCCTCCTGGAGAAGGAGACCCTGGGCAAGGAGGAGATCGCCGAGATCTTCGCGCCGATCGTCAAGCGCCCGGCCCGCCCGGCCTGGACCGGCTCGGCCCGCCGCACGCCGTCCACCCGCCCGCCGGTGCTCTCCCCGAAGGAGCTGGCCCTGACCAACAGCGCCAACGGCTCCTCGTCGGCGACCACCCCGGTGGACACCACCAAGGGCATCGAGGTGGCCCCGGAGGACACCCCGGAGCCGTAGGCCCCACAGGCCCGGAATGGAAGCCGCGCCCCCACAGGTTCTAGCCTGTGGGGGCGCGGCTCTTTTCGCGCCAAGTCAGACAGACGGAACGAGGCACAGATGACCGACCCGGTGACGCTGGACGGCGAGGGCACGATCGGCGAGTTCGACGAGAAGCGCGCCGAGAACGCCGTGCGAGAGCTTCTCATCGCGGTCGGCGAGGACCCGGACCGCGAGGGCCTGCGGGAGACGCCGGCGCGGGTGGCGCGGGCGTACAGGGAGCTTTTCGCGGGTCTCTGGCAGAAGCCCGAGGACGTCCTGACGACGACGTTCGACCTGGGCCACGACGAGATGGTCCTCGTGAAGGACATCGAGCTGGTATCCCAGTGTGAGCATCATCTGCTCCCGTTCCATGGCGTAGCTCACATCGGTTACATTCCTGCCGAATCGGGCAAGATCACCGGCCTGTCGAAGCTGGCCCGCCTGGTGGACGTCTTCGCCCGTCGCCCGCAGGTGCAGGAACGCCTGACGACCCAGATCGCCGATTCGCTGATGAGGATCCTCGACGCGCGCGGCGCGATCGTCGTGATCGAGGCCGAGCACATGTGCATGGCGCTGCGCGGCGTCCGCAAGCCGGGGGCGAAGACGACGACCTCGGCGGTGCGCGGACAGCTTCGTGACGCCACGACACGGGCCGAGGCGATGTCCCTGATACTGGCCCGCTAGCGGCGGGGCCGGTGAACCGGGGGACGGCGGCGTCTCCTGGTGAACGGCCCCCTCGTGCGCGAGGCCTGCTAGGTCCTACGCGACCGGGGCGCGGCCCGGGCCGTTGTTGTCCTCGTCTTCCGGGAGCTTGCAGACGTGTTCCAGGAAGAGGGCGGCGGCGATGACGCCGATGGCGGCGAGGACCGAGAAGCCGGCGTAGATGGCCTGGTCGCGGCGGGCCGGGACGTCGAGGGAGCCGAGCAGGAAGACGCCGGTGCCGGCGTACATGCCGGCGACCAGGGCGGCGACCAGGGCGCTGGCCTGGCCGAAGACGACCGCGCGGGCGGCCATCAGGGGTTCGACGCCCTTGGCGCCCGGGCGGCGCTCGCGCTGGGCCCTGAGGCGGGCGCGCAGCGAGAGGGCCGTGGCGGTCAGGACGACGGCGATGGCCGCCAGGACGATGGGGGCCGCGAGTGGCACGCTGGGCAGCGTGCCGACCGAGTCCCACAGCCGTGCGGCGCCCCAGGAGAGGACGCCGGCCGCGATGAACAGTCCG
The DNA here is from genome assembly GCF_044544925.1 of Streptomyces sp. NPDC053431. Classification (NCBI taxonomy): domain Bacteria; kingdom Bacillati; phylum Actinomycetota; class Actinomycetes; order Kitasatosporales; family Streptomycetaceae; genus Streptomyces; species Streptomyces sp. NPDC053431. The sequence goes on from NZ_JBITXX010000003.1 coordinate 643,419, forward strand.
GCGAGCACCTTGAGCCGCAGTTGTTTCACCGGGTGTCGTCCTTCGTGTGGTCCGGGCCGTGTGGGTGTCCGTGACGAGACTAACGACTACTCGGGGAGTCGGAGTTCCAGGTCGGTGCGCGGCACGACTCCCTCGTGGCCGACGGCGGCGAGGAGGGCGGCGACGGGGCCGTGCCCGGGGAGCTGGGCCTCGGGGTCGACGTCGTGCCAGGGGGCGAGGACGAAGGCGCGCTGGTGGGCGCGCGGGTGGGGCAGGGTGAGCACGGGGTCGTCGGAGACGACGTCCGCGTACGTGATGATGTCGACGTCGATGGTGCGGGCACCCCAGCGCTCCTCGCGGACCCGGAGGAAGGCCTCCTCGACGGCGTGGGCCCGCTCCAGGAGGGAGGACGGGGGGAGCGTGGTCTTCGCGAGGAGGACGGCGTTGAGGTACGAGGGCTGGGAGCCGGGGTCGACGCCCCAGGGCTCGGTCTCGTAGACGGGGGAGACGGCCTTGACCCGGAGGCCGGGGGTGTCCTCGAGGGCGTCGACGGCGCCCTGGAGGGTCTCCAGGCGGTTGCCGAGGTTGGCGCCGAGGGCGAGGACGGCCCATTTGGGGTTGGAGAGGGTGACGTCGGCCGCGTCGACGGCGGCGGTCACGGCCGCCGGTACGGGCTGCACGGTCGGATCGCTGTGCTGGGGCTTCATGCGCGGCTCCGGGTGATGGTGATGGTCACGTCGTCGAAGGGGACGGTGATCGGTGCGTCCGGCTTGTGGACGACGACCTCGACCTCCTGGACGCCGGCGTGCTTCAGGCACTGCTGGGCGATGCGTTCGGCGAGGGTCTCGATGAGGTCCACCGGTTCGCCCTGGACGACGTCCACGACCTCTTCCGCGACCACGCCGTAGTGCACGGTCTTCGTCAGGTCGTCGTCGGCGGCGGCGGCGCGGGTGTCCAGGCCGAGGGTGAGGTCGACGATGAACGTCTGCCCTTCCTCGCGCTCCTTGGGGAAGACGCCGTGGTGCCCTCGGGCCTTGAGGCCGCGCAGCGCGACACGATCCACGCGAATCACTCCTGCTGTCGTAGTTCGGTGGCCACGCAGCCGGGTGCGGACGGCCGGGTGTCCAGCATCGAATCTACCTGCGGGGACGGACAGCCGGGTCGGGGGCTCGGCCCGGCGGGCTCAGTCGGCGGTCTCGCCGTCCTCGCCGGCGCCGTCCTCGGGGATCACGGGCGAGCCGTGGTGGGACCAGATCCGCCACCCTTCCGACGTGCGGCGGAACACGTTGGTGGCGACGACGAGCTGTCCGACGAGGGGGCCGAGCGCGGCGCCGTCCTCGGCCGGTCCGCCGCTGAGGATGTTCTCCGTGCACGTGACGACCGCCACGTCGCCGGAGAGGGAGATCTCGACGTCGGTGAGGAAGAACTGGATGTAGTCCGTGTTCGCCATGATGAGGGCGTAGGAGCGGAGCACCTCGCCGCGGCCGGTGAGGACCGGCCAGCCGGGGTGGACGCAGGAGATCTCGGTGGCGCCGTCGTCGAGCCAGAGCTCGGTGATGCCGTCGAAGTCGCCCTGTTCCATCGCCTCGTAGAAGGCGGTGTTGGCGGCTTCGACGGCCGCCCGGTCGGCCTCGCGGGCGGGGGTCACCTGGCTCCCTCGACGGCTCTGGCGACCCGTACGGCGTCGGCGCTGGCGCGCACCTCGTGGACGCGGACGGCCCAGGCGCCCTCGTGGGCGGCGAGGGCGGAGACGGCGGCGGTGGCGGCGTCGCGTTCGCGGGCGGGCGGTGGGGCGGCGCCGTCGTGGGCGAGTACGTGGCCGAGGAAGCGCTTGCGGGAGGCGGCCACGAGGAGGGGGCGGCCGAGGGCGCGCAGCTCGGGGAGGTGGGCGACGAGGGCGAGGTCGTGCGGGGCGTGCTTGGCGAAGCCGAGGCCGGGGTCGAGGACGATCCGTTCGGGGGCGACGCCGCCGTCGATGACGGCTTCCATGCGGGTGCGCAGTTCGGTGACGACTTCGCCGACGACGTCGTCGTAGACGGCGAGGCTGTTCATGTTCTCGCTGAAGCCGCGCCAGTGCATGACGACGAAGGGGACCTGGGCGGCGGCGACGACGGGGACCATCTCGGGGTCGGCGAGGCCGCCGCTGACGTCGTTGACGAGGACGGCGCCGGCTTCGACGGCGCGGGCGGCGACGGAGGCGCGCATGGTGTCGACGGAGACGGTGACGCCTTCGGCGGCGAGGCCGCGGACGACGGGGACGACCCGGCGGAGTTCCTCGTCCTCGTCGACGCGGGTGGCGCCGGGGCGGGTGGACTCGCCGCCGACGTCGACGAGGTCGGCGCCCTGGGCGACGAGGTCGAGGCCGTGTTTGACGGCGGCCGTGGTGTCGAACCAGCGGCCGCCGTCGGAGAAGGAGTCGGGGGTCACGTTGACCACGCCCATGACCGCGCAGCGGTCCCACTCCGGCAGGCCGAGCGCCGTGCCCCGGTCGATCGTCGTACTCATGCGTCCAGCGTAGGGCCCGGTGTGCCGATCGGGCGCCTCCGGGGCGTGGCCCCGGGGGCGCCCGCGGGTCAGGCGGCGCGGACCTCGTGCTCGCCCTGCGAGGGGACGATGTGGGCGCAGGGGCGGGGGGTGGCGGCGCGCGAGCGGCGGGCCAGGGGGCGGGGCAGCGAGAAGGTCACGAAGCCCTCGGCCTGCATGGCGGCGAAGCCGATGCGGGGGAGGTCGCGGCTCTTGCGGTAGACGACGAAGCGGGGTTCCCAGCGGGGCTGGAACTTCGCGTTGAACTTGTAGAGGGACTCGATCTGGAACCAGCGGGAGAGGAAGACGAGCAGTCCGCGCCAGACGCGGAGCACGGGGCCGGCGCCGATCTTCTCGCCGCGGGCGAGGGCGGAGCGGAACATGGCGAAGTTGAGGGAGACCCGTTCGATGCCGAGGCGGGGTGCGTTCTGCAGGGCGGCGACGATGAGCAGCTCGTTCATGCCGGGGTCGGCGCCGCGGTCGCGGCGCATGAGCTCCAGGGAGATGCCGTCGGTGCCCCACGGGACGAAGTGGATGATCGCCTTCAGGTCGCCGTAGGGGGAGTCGGCGTTCCCGGGGTCGTCCTTGTGGGCGGTCGCTATGACCGCGTCCCCGTCGCCGGGGTCGCCGATGCGGCCGAGGGCCATGGAGAAGCCGCGTTCGGTGTCGGTGCCGCGCCAGTCCTCGGCGGCGCGGTGGATGCGGGCGAGTTCGCCGTCGCTGAGGTCGGCGACTCGGCGCACTTTGGTGGTGTAGCCGTTGCGTTCGATGCGCTTGACCATCTGGCGGACGTTGCGCATGGCGCGGCCGGAGAGGGAGAAGTCGGCGACGTCGACGATCGCCTCGTCGCCGAGTTCGAGGGCGTCGAGGCCGGTCTCGCGGGTCCAGACCTGGCCGCCGGTCTCGGAGCAGCCCATGACGGCGGGGGTCCAGGAGTGGGCCTTGGCCTCGTCCATGAAGCGTTCGATGGCGCCGGGCCAGGCCTCGACGTCGCCGATGGGGTCGCCGCTGGCGAGCATGACGCCGGAGACGACGCGGTAGCAGACGGCGGCCTTGCCGCTGGGGGAGAAGACGACGCCCTTGTCGCGGCGGAGCGCGAAGTGGCCGAGGGAGTCGCGGGCGCCGTGCTTGTCGAGCAGGGCGCGCAGCCTGGTCTCGTCGTCCTCGGTGAGCCGGGCGGCGGGGTGCTCGGGCCGGAAGGCGAAGTAGATGGTGGTGAGTGCGGTCAGCATGCCGAGGGCGCCGAGCGAGTAGCCGACGGTCCAGTCGACGTTGCCGGTGTAGGCGACGGGGCCTTCGACGCCGAACAGGCCGTAGAGGACGTGTTCGAGGCGGTCGGCGAGGCTGGGGTTGCCGACGACGCGGCGCGGGTGGGCGCTGACGATGACGAGGCCGAGGGCGATGGATCCGGCGCCCATGACGACGAAGTTCGCGAGGGCCCGCCAGCGGCTGCGGGGGTCGGGCAGCGCGGCGAACTGGTCCCGGTGGCGTACGAGCAGGGCCAGCAGGGCGAGCGAGAGCACCGCGCCGGTGACGGAGTGGCGCCATACGAACTGGGCGAGGGCGCCCAGCGGCAGCAGGACCACCGTGGCCCGCCAGGCGCGGCGCTTGTTGCGCTTGAGGCCGTGGGCGAGGAGCAGCAGGAGGACGCCGGCGCTGAGTGAGAGGGCCGCGGAGAGCGGCCCGAGCGTGCCGGGGAGCACCTCGGCGACGGCGTGCATGCGGCTGGCGCGGAACCGCGGGAACACGCCCGCGGCGACGTCGATCAGGCCGATCAGTGTGCAGGCCGTACCGACGAGTGCGGGGACCCTCTCGGGTCGGGGTCCGCGCAGAATCCGGCGTACGTGATCCGGAACCGATCCGGATTTGTCCCCATCTACCGTGACAGACATCGCTTCCCGTGCTTCCCGTGGCTCCGCGAGAGATCGTTGATCCGGTGGGCCGCGCTGGTCGGGCGGGCCGTCCCGGAGGTTTTGCGCCTTCTAGGACGGAGCAGCGATGTGGCGGGTTCACTCGCCGTCAGGGAAATCTCAGGCAAATATCAGGAAGAAAGCTCGGACGTCTCATGGGTCTCACCAGCAACAAGGTCCTCGCGCTGGCGGTCACGCTGGCCGTGGTGCTGTTCGTCGCGACGATCTGGCTGTGGCCCAGGCTCGCGCGCGGTGGCTGGAGGTCCGTCCTGGGGCGGGTCGGGCTGCTGCTCGCCACCCAGTTGGCGCTGTTCGCCTCCGTCGGTCTGGCGGCGAACAACTCGTTCCTGTTCTACGGCTCCTGGGCCGACCTCTTCGGGCAGGAGCAGGACATGGGCGTGGTCGTGGACCACTCGGCCGGCTCCAAGGACCTGAGGGTCGTCGGCACGCAGGCGCTCGACGTGCCGGGCGGCGGTCGTCCCTCGGTCGGCGGACAGATACAGAAGGTCGTCATAGCGGGCGGCAAGTCCAAGATCGACTCGCCTGCGTACGTGTACCTGCCGCCGGAGTACTTCCAGAGCCGGTACGCGAAGTCCACGTTTCCCGCCGCCGTGGTGCTGACCGGCTACCCGGGTACGGCGGAGAACCTGCTGAAGGGCCTGAAGTACCCCAAGACGGCCTACCAGCAGGCCAAGGACAAGAAGATGCAGCCGATGATCCTCGTCATGCTGCGCCCGACCGTGGCGCCGCCGCGGGACACCGAGTGCGTCGACATCCCGGGCGGGCCGCAGACCGAGACCTTCTTCGCCGAGGACCTGCCGAAGGCCGTCTCGCAGGCCTACCGGGTGGGGACGAAGGCGCGGAACTGGGGCTTCATGGGGAACTCGACGGGCGGATACTGCGCTCTGAAGATCGCCTTGCACCACCCGGACCGGTTCGCGGCGGGCGCGGGCTTCTCCGCGTACTACAAGGCGGCCGACGACGTGACGACCGGCGATCTGTTCCAGGGCGACAAGGCGGCGAAGAAGCGGGCCGACCTGCTGTGGAGCCTGGACCACCTGCCGCAGGGGAACTCGTCGTTCCTGGTGACGACGTCGAAGCACGGCGAGGGCAACCTCAAGGGGACGCGGGCCTTCGTCGAGAAGGTGAAGGCCCCGGCCCGGGTGTCCTCGATCACGCTGGAGAGCGGCGGCCACAACTTCAACACCTGGAACCGGGAGATCCCGCCGGGCCTGGTGTGGATGAGCGGGCGGCTCAGCGCGAACTGACCGCCTCGCTCTCGGGGCCCGCGTCCCCGGCGGGCCCGGCCCCCGCGGCGGAGGCCGTCCCCGCCTCAGGGGCCGTCCCCGCCTTGGTGGCCGTCCCCGCCTTGGTGGCCGTCCCCGCCTCGGAAGTCGTCCCCGCCTCGGGGGTCGTACGGCGCAGGGCGCGGTGGACGCCGGCCGCGGTGAGCGAGCCGAGCACGCGGCCCGGGTCGCCGGGCGCGTGCACGGCGACCCGGCCGGCGTCGTGCTGGAGCAGCGCGGCGAGGGCGTCCTTGAGGGAGGCGCCGAGCGGCACGGCCGGGCCCGCGTCCCCGGCGGGCTCCTCCAGATCGGCCTCGCCGACCGGGGTGACCGCGAGCCGCTTGAGGCCCCGGTCCGCGCCGACGAAGCCGGCGACGTACGGGGTGGCGGGGGCGCCGAGCACGGTGGCCGGGGTGTCGAACTGCTCGATGCGGCCCTGCCCGTAGACGGCGATGCGGTCGCCGAGCCGCACCGCCTCCTCCAGGTCGTGGGTGACCAGCAGCACCGTCTTGCGGACGGTGGCCTGGAGGTTGAGGAACTCCGTCTGGAGCCGCTCGCGCACCACGGGGTCGACCGCGCCGAAGGGCTCGTCCATGAGCAGCACCGGCGGGTCGGCGGCGAGCGCGCGGGCCACGCCGACCCGCTGGCGCTGCCCGCCGGAGAGCTGTTCGGGATAGCGGTGCCCGTACGTGCCCGGGTCGAGGCCCACCAGGTCGAGGAGTTCCGCGGCGCGCTCCCTGGCCCGGGCCTTCTTCCAGCCGAGCAGGGCGGGCACGGTGGCCGTGTTGTCGAGGACGGTCCGGTGCGGGAAGAGCCCGACCTGCTGGATCACGTAGCCGATGGTGCGGCGCAGCCGGACCGGGTCGACCGAGGCGACGTCCTCGCCGTCGAGCAGGACGCGGCCCTCGGTGGGTTCGACGAGCCGGTTCACCATCTTCATCGTCGTCGTCTTGCCGCAGCCGGACGGGCCGACGAGCGTGACCAGCTCCCCCTCGGCGACCTCGAAGGAGAGGTCGTCGACGGCGGTGGTGCCGTCCGCGTAGCGCTTCGTCACGTGCTCGAACCGGATCATGGTTCCCCATTCTGACCCTTCGCGGCCCGGCTTGTGTGAAGGAAGTATTGCCAGAGCGTGGCGGTCCCCGGCGATTGTCAGCGGCGGGGGTTAGGGTCGCCAGACAGATGTTCGGAGGCGCGTGGCGAAGGGGGGTTGCGCATGGCCGCGGCGAACTGCCTGGTGGCGAACGACTGGATCTGCGGGGAGTATCTGCGCACCCGTGCCCAGGAGTTGACCGACGCCACCCTCCAGCATGTGGGAATCACCGTGGTGTCGGTGCTCCTCGGTCTGGTCGTCGCCTTCCCGCTCGCCCTGCTCGTCCGGGCCAGGCCGCGGTTCGCCGGACCGGTCCTCGGGCTCACCACCCTGCTCTACACGATTCCCTCGCTCGCGATGTTCTCGCTGCTGCTGCCCTTCCTCGGGCTCTCGTCCGCGCTCGTCGTGACCGGCCTCGTGCTGTACTCGCTGACGATCCTGGTGCGCGGCGTCCTGGCCGGACTCGCGGCCGTCCCCGAGGAGACCCTGGAGGCGGCCCGCGGCATGGGGTACGGGTCGGGCCGGATGCTGTGGGAGGTCGAACTCCCGCTCGCGCTGCCCGCGTTGATGGCCGGCCTGCGGATGGCGACGGTCTCCACCATCGCCCTCACCACCGTCGGCTCCATCGTCGGCCGCGGCGGCCTCGGCAATCTGATCGAGGACGCGCTGCCCACCTTCTTCAAGGCCCAGGTGCTCGCCGCCGCCGTCCTCTGCGTGCTCCTCGCGATCGTCGCCGACCTGCTGCTCCTCGGTCTCCAGCGGCTCCTGACGCCCTGGACGCGGATAGGCGCCGGCCGGACGGGAGGGGCCTGACATGGACGTCGTCACGGACGCCTGGTCCTGGCTGGCCACCGGCGCCAACTGGGCGGGCGAGGGCGGGGTCTGGCGCCGGCTCGCCGAGCACCTGTACGTGAGCGGGACGGCGCTGCTCCTCGCCTGCGCCGTCGCCCTGCCGCTCGGCCTCTGGCTCGGGCACCTCGGCAAGGGCGGCGCGCTCGCCGTCAACCTCTCCAACGCCGGCCGGGCGATCCCCGTCTTCGCGGTCCTCGCCCTGTTCATGGTCTCGCCGCTGCGCAACGCCGGGTACGTGCCGACGGTGATCGCGCTCGTGCTCTTCGCGATACCGCCGCTGCTCACCCACGCCTACGTGGGCGTGCGGGAGGTCGACCGGGCCGTCGTGGAGGCCGCCCGGGGCATGGGGATGTCCGGCGGGCAACTCTTCCTCGGCGTCGAACTGCCCCTCGCCCGGCCCCTGCTGATGACGGGTATGCGCTCGGCGGCGGTGCAGGTGGTCGCCACCGCGACGATCGCCGCCATGGTCGGCCAGGGCGGCCTCGGCCGGATCATCACCGCCGGATTCAACACGTACAACACACCGCAGGTGGTCGCGGGCGCGGTGCTCGTGGCCGTGCTCGCCCTCCTCGTGGAGGCGCTCCTCGTGGCCGCGGACCGGCTCCTCGGCCGCGGGGTCCCGCGGTGACGGACGACGACTGAGATGGGTGATCTTGTGAGCAGGACCTCGCGCAGGGCGAGTGCGGTACTGGGCGTGGCGGCGCTGACGTTCTCGCTGGCCGCGTGCGGCGGCGACAGCCTGGAGAAGTCGAAGGACGGCGGCGCGGACACCGGCGCGGGCGGGAACAAGGGCTCGGTCGTCGTCGGGGCGGCCGCGTTCACCGAGTCGAAGATCCTCGCCGAGCTGTACGCGCAGGTGCTCGACGACGCCGGATACGCGGCGAGCGTCACCACCGTGAAGAATCGCGAGCTGTACGAGCCGTCCCTGGAGAAGGGCGAGATCGACGTCGTACCGGAATACGCGGCGACGCTCGCGGAATTCCTCAACGCGAAGGTGAACGGGCCGAAGGCGCCCGAGGAGAAGCCGGTCGCGTCCGGAGACCCGGCCGCCACCACCGAGGCGCTGAAGAAGCTCGCCGAGCCGCGTGGACTGAAGGTGCTCGCGGTCGGCTCCGCGGTCGACCAGAACGCCTTCGCGGTGAGCCGGGAATTCGCGGAGAAGAACAAGCTGACGACCCTTTCCGATCTCGGCCGGGCCAAGATCAAGGTGAAGATCGCGGCAGGCGACGAATGCGAGATCCGCCCCTTCTGCGCGCCGGGTCTGAAGAAGACCTACGGGATCGACGTGACCGGCGTCGACCCCAAGGGCGTGGGCACCCCGCAGGCCAAGCAGGCCGTCAAGGACGGGGTGGACCAGCTCGTCCTCACCACGACGACGGACGCCACCGTCGAGTCCTTCGGACTCGTCTTCCTCACCGACGACAAGAAGCTGCAGAACGCGGACAACGTGCTCCCCGTGGTCAATGCCGCCGACGCCGGATCGCCCGCGATAGCGGCCGCCCTCGACAAGATCACCAAGGTCCTGACGACGGCGGATCTCGCCGAACTCAACCGGAAGGTGGACGCCGAGCGGGCGAAGCCGGAGGACGTGGCCAAGGCCTATCTGGAGTCGAAGGGGCTGCTCAAGAAGTAGGCACCGGGTAAGGGGAGTCGGCCGGGTCCCGCCCGGGAATGGGGACGGCCCGGTCGCCCAGGGCGAGAACTCGCCAAGAGATTGCCGGGCCGACCCCCCATTCGGCGCCTACGCACGGTAAATTTCAGGCCATGCCACGTGGACGCCACCGCCATTCCCCGCCTCTGCACAAGCTCCTGCCGCCCTCGGCGGTCGCCGGGGCGTCGGTCGTGTGCGCCGCGGCCGCCTGGCTGCTCGGTGATCCCCTGGCGCTGCGGCTGCTCGTCGCCGCCGCGGCGGCCTCGGCCGTCACGGGCGCCGTCCTCATGCGCAGTTGGGACCGGAGCGCCGGCCGGCAGGTCGCCGAGCTGACCCGGGCCCGCACCGCGGACCAGTGGAAGACCGAGGAGCGGATCGCCGAGCTGGAGTCCGACCTCGAGGAGTCGCGCGAGCTGCGCACCCGCCTCGACGCCAAGCTGCGCGCCAAGCGCGTCGAGCTGGCCGGCCTCCGCAGCGAGCACGCCGACCTCCTGCGCCGGTACGCCACGGCGGAGACCGAGCGCGCCAGCGCCCTGGAGGGCCGCCGGATGCTCGCCCTGGAGTCGACGGCGGCGACCGCGACGAAGGCGCTGCCCGCCGCGGGCTCCACGCCGACCCCGGAGGCCTACCGCCGGGCCGCGGAGGCGCTGCGCAACCTGGCCGCGAAGGCGGAGAAGAAGACGGAGCCGGACACCGACGGGAAGTCCGGGGCGCGGGCCGAGGCGGGAGCCGAGGTGGCGTCCGGCCCGAAGGCCGAGGTCGAGCCCAGGGCCAAGGGCGAAATGGTGGCCACCGAGCCCGGGACCGCCGAGACCGCCGACGCGGCCCCGGCCCAGGAGGAGGCCCAGCACACCAAGGCCGCCGCGATGCGGCACGTGCCCGCCGCGGCCGCGATCGTCCCCTACGCGGCGCGCCGGCCGGTCCCGCGCCCCTCGGGCGGTTTCGACTACTTCGGCACCCACGGCGCGCAGAGCGCGAAGAAGGCCGCGGCCGCCATCGAGGCCGTGCAGGACGCGGACCTCGCCGACGTGGTGGGCGAGGAGGTCCTCGCGTCCGCCACGCAGCGCCCCGCCGAGCAGCGGGCGATCGGCCAGGTCATCGACCTGACGGCGCACGACGAGACGGAGCAGCTCGACGTGGCGGAGCTGCGCGGAGCGGTCAACTCGTAACGGCGCCCGCGGAGACGGAAGCACGGAGCACGAGGCACCGAACGCGAGACACGAGCACGAGGCACCGAGCACAAGGCACCGAGCACGAGGCACGAGCACGAGACACGAAAGCCGGTGGACACGGTCCACCGGCTTTCGGCATGTCAGGGGCGAGGACCTGCCGACGACGCACTGTCGAAGACGGCCTCCGACGACGACCGGTCGGCGGCGCCCGGCGCCCCGCCCGCCGACTACTTGTCGATGTCGCCGACGACGAAGAACAGCGAGCCCAGGATCGCCACCATGTCGGCGACGAGCGTCCCCGGAAGCAGCTCGGTCAGGGCCTGGATGTTGTTGTACGAGGCCGAGCGCAGCTTGAGCCGGTACGGCGTCTTCTCACCCTTGGAGACCAGGTAGTAGCCGTTGATGCCCAGCGGGTTCTCGGTCCACGCGTACGTGTGGCCCTCCGGCGCCTTGAGCACCTTCGGCAGGCGCTGGTTGATCGGCCCCTGCGGCAGCGCGTCCAGCCGGTCCAGGCAGGCGTCCGCGAGGTCCAGGGAGTTGTGGGTCTGGTCGAGCAGGCACTCGAAGCGGGCCAGGCAGTCGCCCTCGGTCCGGGTCACCACCCGCAGGACGTCCCGGAGCTCCCCGTACGCGAGGTACGGCTCGTCGCGGCGCAGGTCGAAGTCGACGCCCGAGGCGCGGGCGATCGGCCCCGAGACGCCGTACGCGTGGACGGTCTCCGGGCGGAGCACCCCGACCCCGCGGGTGCGGCCCCGGAAGATCTCGTTGCCGAGCACCAGCCGGTCGTACACGTCCATCCGCGACCGTACGTCCGCGACGGCCGCCCGGGCCCGCCCCAGCCAGCCGGCGGGCAGGTCCTCCTTGAGGCCGCCGACCCGGTTGAACATGTAGTGCATCCGGCCGCCGGAGACCTCCTCCATCACGGCCTGGAGCTCCTCGCGCTCGCGGAAGGCATGGAAGACCGGGGTGATTCCGCCCAGTTCGAGCGGATACGAACCGAGGAACATGAGGTGGTTGAGCACCCGGTTCAGCTCGGCGAGCAGCGTCCGCGTCCACACGGCCCGCTCAGGGACCTCCATGCCCAGCATCCGCTCGACGGCCATGACGACCCCGAGCTCGTTGGAGAAGGCGGAGAGCCAGTCGTGCCGGTTGGCCAGCATGATGATCTGCCGGTAGTCCCGCGCCTCGAAGAGCTTCTCGGCCCCCCGGTGCATGTATCCGACCACCGGCTCGGCCTCGCGCACCACCTCGCCGTCGAGCACGAGCCGCAGCCGGAGCACGCCGTGCGTGGAGGGATGCTGCGGCCCGATGTTCAGCACCATGTCGGTGCTCTCCGCCGCGCCGCCGATTCCGACCGTCGTCTCCGTCATGCGGGACAGTATCCGTCACCGAGGGCCCCGACGGCCCCGGCGGCCCCGGCGGTCCCGGGCGTGACGGCCCGGTCGGCTTCAGCCCGGCCTCGCTCCGGACATGAGCCCGGCCTAGCTCCACACGTGAGCCCGGCCTGGCTCCACACGTGAGCCGGGCCCCGCTCCGAACATGAGCCCGGCCTCGCTCCCGGCGTGGGTCCGGTCTACGGAGCCCCCCTGCGCAGGCCCACCCGCTGGGTCAGCCACAGGAAGTCGCCGAGCCCGCCCCGCGCCGTCAGTTCCGCCGCCTCGCCCGCCCCGGCGAGGGCGCGGACGTAGCCGGCGGGGTCCGTCGTGGCGAGGGAGAGCGGCGGCCGGGTGCCCATGACCCCGAGCTCCCGCAGCGCCTCCCGCTGCGTCACGATCCCGGACGGGGCACCGGCCCCGGCGCCCGCGGCCGCGCAGGCGTCCAGGGCCACGTGGGCCGTCAGGTCGCAGGTGCCGTCCGGGACCGGGGCCACCTCGCGGCCGTTCCGATAGCCGGTGAGGGTGCCGAAGAGGGGGCGGGCGGGGTGCAGGTGGCTGTAGTCGACCGCCACCGCCGTGCCCGCCGCGAGGGCGCCGACCGCCGCCGCCCAGGCGTCGTCGCGCGGGCGGCCGATCTCCGCGCGCTCGCCGGTCTCGCGCAGCGGCCACCAGCGGTCCAGCCACTCCGCGTCCGGACCGGACACCTCGGCGCCCAGCCGTTCCGTGCCGTCGCACCGCACCTGGACGTAGCGGGCGGCCCCGTCGGCGTCGACCTGGGCGATGTCCACCGGCACGTTGTCGAGCCACTCGTTGGCGAAGAGCAGGCCGCGCTCGCCGTCCGGGATCCGCTCGGTCCACCGAACGCGGGGGTCCAGGCCGGCCGGCCGGGACGCGCGCTCCACCCCGTAAGGGCGGACCCGGAGGCCCTCCGGGGCCGCCGCGAGCACCGCGGTGAGGAGCTCGCCCCGCCCCGCGCCCACGTCCACGAAGGCGACCTCGTCCGTGCCGAGCTCCTCCGCGACCCGGGCCAGGAGCCGGGCCACCGCGCCCGCGAAGAGCGGGGAGGCGTGCACCGAGGTGCGGAAGTGGCCGGCCGGGCCCTCGGGGCGCAGGAAGAAGCCCCCGGGGCCGTACAGGGCCCGTTCCATGGCCGCCCGCCACCCGAGCCACCCGTCCCACTGACACGTCTCATCCGTCACGGGCCCCAGTCTCCACCTTGGGGAGTACGGGCCTCGCGGGAAGGATCGCTCCCACGGTTGACCCCTGCACCTATCCGCCTTCCCTACGCTGGGTGACGTGCAGCGCCTCTACGACTTCATCCGCAGACACCCGACAGGCGTCGACTGCTTCTGGGCGGTCGTCCTGTTCGGGTTCTCCCTGCTGTGGGTGGGTTCGACCTACCCGTCGGTCGGGACGCCCGTCGCGTACGGCGTCGTCGCCGCGCTGTTCTCGCTGGTCGTGGCCCTGCGCCGGCGCATGCCGGAGAAGATGCTGGTGCTGGCGGTCGCCCTGGGCCTGGCCCAGCTCGCGTTCGGGCTCGTGCCCTTCATGGCCGACTTCGCCATGCTCGTGATCATCTACACGGTCGCCGCCCACGACGGGCCCCGCTGGGCGTCCCGGCTCGCGCTCGCCGGCGGACTGACCGCCGCCACGCTGTCCCAGCTCCGCTGGCCGATGTCCGAGACGGAGTCCTCCGCCGCCCGCGTCTTCTTCACGGTCATCATGACCGTGCCCTTCGCGCTCGCCTGGGTCCTCGGCGACTCCCTGCGCACCCGCCGCGCCTACTTCGCGCAGCTGGAGGAGCGCGCCTCCCGCCTGGAGAAGGAGCGCGAGGCGCAGGCCAAGGTGGCCGTCGCCGCCGAGCGCGCCCGGATCGCCCGCGAGCTGCACGACGTCGTCGCGCACAACGTGTCGGTGATGGTCGTGCAGGCGGACGGCGCCGCGTACGTCATGGACACCTCGCCCGAGACCGCCCGGCAGGCGCTGGAGACCATCGCCGGCACCGGCCGCCAGGCCCTCGCCGAGATGCGCCGGCTGCTCGGCATCCTGCGCACCGGCGAGCACCAGGAGGCGGGGGAGTACGTGCCCCAGCCCGACGTCGAGCAGATCGAGGACCTGGTCGAGCAGGTGCGCGGCGCCGGGCTCGCCGTCGACTTCAAGATCGAGGGCACCCCGCGGCCGCTGCCCAGCGGCGTCGAGCTCACGGCGTACCGGATCGTGCAGGAAGCCCTCACCAACACCCGCAAGCACGGCGGCCCCGACGTCGGTGCCAGCGTCCGGCTGGTCTACTTCGACGACGGCCTCGGGCTGCTCGTCGAGGACGACGGGCGAGGCGCGCCGCAGGAGATGTACGAGGACGGGGGCGCCGACGGCCGCGGCCACGGCCTGATCGGCATGCGCGAGCGCGTCGGTATGGTCGGCGGCACCCTCGACGCCGGTCCGCGCCCCGGCGGCGGCTTCCGCATCAGCGCCCTGCTCCCGCTCAAGACCGCCCACTAGTCCCTGGCCCGCCCGCTCTCCCTAAGCTCCCTGGAAGGGGACCCCTGACATGTCCATCCGCGTGATGCTCGTCGACGACCAGGTGCTGCTCCGCACCGGTTTCCGTATGGTGCTCGCCGCTCAGCCGGACATGGAGGTCGTCGCCGAGGCCGGCGACGGCGTGGAGGCCCTGGAGGTGCTGAGGGGCACGAAGGTGGACGTCGTCCTGATGGACGTGCGGATGCCCAAGCTGGACGGCGTGGAGGCGACCCGGCGGATCTGCTCGCAGCCGGACGCCCCCAAGGTGCTGATCCTGACCACCTTCGACCTCGACGAGTACGCCTTCTCCGGGCTCAAGGCCGGGGCCAGCGGCTTCATGCTGAAGGACGTGCCGCCGGCCGAGCTGCTCGGCGCGATCCGCTCCGTGCACAGCGGCGACGCGGTCGTCGCCCCGTCGACCACCCGCCGTCTGCTGGACCGCTTCTCGCCGATGCTGCCGTCCTCGGGGCGCGAGCCGGAGCACAAGGAGCTGGACAGGCTCACCGAGCGGGAGCGCGAGGTGATGCTCCTGGTGGCGCAGGGCCTGTCGAACGGGGAGATCGCCGCCCGGCTCGTGCTGTCCGAGGCGACCGTGAAGACCCATGTGGGCCGCATCCTCACCAAGCTGGACCTGCGCGACCGGGTGCAGGTCGTCGTCCTCGCGTACGAGACGGGCCTCGTGCGCGCGGGCGGTCGCTGACGTGCTGCTCTGGATCAACGGGCCCTTCGGCGGCGGCAAGACCCAGACCGCGTACGAGCTGCGGCGGCGGCTGCCGGGGAGCGTCGTGTGCGATCCGGAGCACGTCGGTTTCGGGCTGCACCGCACCCTGCCGCCGGAGCTGCGCGGCGACTTCCAGGACCTGGCCGCCTGGCGGCAGGGCGTGTACGAGGTGCTCGACCTGGCGCTGCGGAAGCACGAGGGGCCGGTGCTGGTGCCGATGACGCTGGTGGAGCCCGCCTACTTCGAGGAGATCGTCGGGCGGCTGCGGGCCGCGCACGGCGAGGAGCGGGTGCGGCACTTCGCGCTGCTCGCCGACCGGGAGACGGTGCTCGGGCGGCTCACCGAGCGGGGGCTCGGGCGGGGGCTGAAGCGGGAGAGCTTCGCCGTGCGGAAGCTGGACGGCTGCCTGGCCGCCCTCGCCGAGCCGCGGTTCGCCCACCACATCCGTACGGACGAGCTCACGGTCCCGCAGGTCGCCGACCGGATCGCCGGGCTGGCCGGGCTCCGGATCACGCCGAACACCGACGGGGCGCTGCGGCACCGGCTGCGGCGGATCCGGGTGGGCCTCGCGCACATCCGCTTCGACTGACCTCGGTCAGCGGAGGACGGACTCCAGGAAGTCGCTGCCCAGGCGGGTGACGACGGAGGGGTTCAGCTGGTGCAGCACGTAGCGGCCCCGGCGCTGGGTGGTGAGGAGGCCCGCCTTCTTCAGGACGGAGAGGTGGCGGGAGACCTCCGGGGCCGTGATGCCGTACGCGTCGGCCAGCTCGCTCGTCGAGAACGGGCCGCGCGCCAGGCTCCGGCACAGGCGCATCCGCATCGGGTGGGCGATGGCCTCCAGACGCAGCTTGACCGTCTCGACCGGCTCGGCGCCGCCGATCTCGCCGGCGTCGGCGGGGTACTGGATCACGGGCTGCCAGCCGGGCGCGGACAGGGCGAAGAGGTGCGGCCAGCCGAACGCGGTCGGGACCAGCGTCACGGCCCCGCCGTGGGCCTCGGTCCGGCCGTGCACCAGCTTGTCGACGACGATCCGGGAGCCGCGCTCGTCCTCCTCCAGGGCGAGTGCGGGAGAGGCGGCCGTCAGGGCCTCGGCCAGGCCCCGGCGGCGCAGCAGCTCGGTCTTGTGCCGGGCGTCGGCGGCGAGCTGGACGCGGACCCGGCGCCAGGTGTCGGCGAAGAACGCCTGGTCGCAGTCCTCCAGGAGGCGGCGGATCCACGCGCGCGTGGCGGTCGGCTCGGCCAGCATCCGCTCCACGAACGCGGCCTGCCGCGGGCCGCGCGCCGCGGCCAGGTCGAGAGCGCGGCGCCGGGACCGCTCGTCGACCAGCGGCGAGGGGATGCCGTCGGTGTTGAGGGTGCTGCACGAGATCTCCAGGGCCGCCCCGACGAACTTCTCGTCGTCCATGCGGTCGAGGTCGTCCAGCTCCTCGACGAGGGTCTCCCGGGGCCTGGCGGGCAGCAGGAAGTCGGAGCGGGTGGACCGCCACATGAACTCCGCCTCGTGGAGCCGGTCGGCGAGCTCGGGCTTGAGCGCGGCGGCGGTGGTGGTCGTCCAGGCGTGCAGCCGGGCGTGGTGGCCGGGCTCGGCGAGGGCGTGCAGGGCGTTGCCCAGCTCGGCCAGCGGCGAGGGGCAGAAGGCGATCCGCTCGTGCGGCAGTCCGGTGATGTCGATCGTCACGCTCACGGACCCATGGTGCGGGGTGCGGTGGGGTGCCTGTCCTGCCGTTTGACGAGCCCCGTCAATCCGCGGGCCGTACGAGGCGGCCGCGGCGCACGGTGGGGCCGTGAACGCACTCCACCAGTACCTCTTCGACGCCTACCGGGCCGCCCGGCAGGACGAGCCCCCGCCGCCCGTGCCCGGCGCCCTCGACGTCGCGGCGCTGCGGGCGGTCCGCGACCACCGCCGCTTCGAGGCGGTCCTAACCGGCCGCCCCGCCACGGGCCGTGTCCGCGGCGCCCTCGGACGATGGCTGCGCCCCGGCGCCGGCCGAGGGCCGCGGTCCCCGTCCTCCTGACGGGGCCAGGTCCGCTGTCGTCGAACTCCCGTCGTCGCCGGGGGGCAGGCGGGGAGTCCGACGACAGGGCCTACAGCCGCCGCAGGAAGTCCCGTACCGCCTCCTTGACGTCCTCCGCCGTCCACTCCAGGCCCGGCGCGGTGATCGTCACCTCCGTCGCCGCCACGCCCGGCGGGCCGCCCGCGGGGGCCGGGAACCAACGGCGGAACAGGACGGTGCCGGTGTCCTCCGTCAGGGACAGCGCGGCCGCGGTCAGGGCGTCGGCTCCGTACGGCAGCCAGACCTGGAACTGGTGGGTGTGCGGGACCTCCGGGTGCACCCGGGACCAGCCGAGGCCGGCCTCCTCGAAGGCCTCCCGCAGCGCGGCCGCCACCACGCGCGCGTGCTCCACGTACGAGGGCAGCCGGGGCAGCTCGGTGTCCAGGCCGCGCAGGGCCGAGAGGGCCGCCGGGTACTGCTGGAAGACCTGGCCGCCGTAGCGGTGGCGCCACAGCCGCGCCTCCTCCACCAGCTCCTCGGGGCCGGCCAGCACGGCGCCCGACAGACCGCCGAGCGACTTGTAGAAGGACACGTAGACGCTGTCCGCGAGGCCGGCGATCTCCGGCAGCGAGCGGCCGAAGTGCGTCGGGCAGTCCCACAGCCGCGCCCCGTCGAAGTGGACCACCGCGTCCCGCTCCCGGGCCGCGTCCACCACGTCGACGAGCTCGTCCCAGGTGGGCAGGACGAAGCCGGCGTCACGGAGGGGCAGCTCCAGCATCAGGGTCCCGAACGGCTCGGGGTGCCCGCGGACCTCGTCGGCCGTCGGCAGCCGCGGCTCGTCCGTCGGGTGGGTCGTGCGCAGTCCGCTCACCCGGCCGAAGGCCTGGTTCTCGTGCACCTCCGGGTGGGCGAGCGGGTGCAGGGCGACCACCTGGTTCCCGGTGCGCCCGGCCCAGCAGCGCAGCGCCACCTGCTGGGCCATGGTGCCGGTCGGGAAGAACGCCGCCGCCGGAAGGCCCAGCTCCGCGGCGACCCGGCGCTCCAGCCGCTCGACCACCGTGTCGCCGTAGGTGTCGACCTGGTCGTCCGCGTGCGGCGTGCCGGCGGTCCAGTCGGCCAGCTCGCGCAGCCGCGCCCCGACGGTGCCGTCCATCGAGGCGTCCCACAGTTTGCGCGGGGCCCCGCCCCACACCCTGGCCCGGTGCGCCCGGGCCGACTCCTCCGGGGCCTGCCCGGCCCCGGCCGTTCGCTGCTCTTCCGCGAGCTGATCGGATTCCATGGCCCGATCATGGTCCATGGGGCCGTCACCCTCCACGTGCTTTTCCACAGCCCCCGGCCATTCGTCGTACCGCCGCCCACACCCTGTGGACAGCCGCCGGAGGGCGCGAAACGCTGGCGTAGCATGACCAGAAATCGTCCGGTACCCCCCGAGGACTGGAACGGAAGGCCGACCCGAACAGTGAACGCACCACCAGAACCCCGGCACCCCCAGGCGGACCGGGCCGAGGACCGCCCCGCCCGCCTCGGCGTCGGCGTCGTGGGCGCGGGCCGCGTGGGCCCCGCCCTCGCCGCCGCCCTCCAGCTCGCCGGACACCGCCCGGTCGCCGTCTCGGCGGTCTCCGACGCCTCCCGCCGGCGCGCCGCGGCCCTGCTGCCGGACGTGCCCGTCGTGGAGCCGGCCCGGGTGCTCGCCCTCGCCGACCTGGTCCTGCTCACCGTCCCCGACGACGCCCTGCCCGGTCTCGTCGAGGGCCTCGCCGAGACCGGCGCGGTGCGGCCCGGCCAGCTCCTGGTGCACACCTCCGGGCGGTACGGGGTGCGGGTCCTCGACCCGGCCCGCCGGGCCGGCGCCCTGCCGCTGGCCCTGCACCCCGCCATGACCTTCACCGGCACCTCCGTGGACGTCCAGCGGCTGGCCGGCTGCTCGTTCGGCGTGACCGCCCCCGAGGAGCTGCGGCTCGCGGCCGAGGCGCTCGTCATCGAGATGGGCGGCGAGCCCGAGTGGATCGCCGAGGAGAACCGGCCGCTCTACCACGCGGCCCTCGCCCTCGGCGCGAACCACCTGGTCACCCTGGTCGCCCAGGCCATGGAGCTGCTCCGCTCGGCCGGCGTCGCCGCCCCCGACCGGATGCTCGGCCCGCTGCTCGGCGCCGCCCTGGACAACGCGCTGCGCTCGGGCGACGCGGCCCTGACCGGCCCGGTCGCCCGCGGCGACGCCGGCACGGTCGCCGCCCATGTGGCCGAACTGCACAAGCACGCGCCCGGCACCGTCGCCGGCTATCTCGCGATGGCCCGCGCGACCGCCGACCGGGCCCTCGCGCACGGCCTGCTCAAGCCCGAACTGGCCGAGGACCTGCTGGGCGTGCTCGCCGCCGACACCCCGGCGGGCCCGGCCGGGACCACCGGCACGACCGGACCCGCCGACGGGCCGCAAGGAGACGACCGATGAGCCTGTCCGCCCGTGACCGCGCCGACGGCGACCAGCCCGTCCGCCACCCGGCCGAGCTCCTCCCCGCGGTCGCGGACCTGGAGGACTTCGTCGGTCGGCGGCAGCGCGGCGGCCTCGCCGTGGTCATGACCATGGGCGCCCTCCACGAGGGGCACGCCACCCTGATCCGTACCGCCCGCGAGGAGGTCGGGAAGCAGGGCACCGTCGTCGCCACCGTCTTCGTGAACCCGCTCCAGTTCGGCGCGGGCGAGGACCTCGACCGCTATCCGCGCACCCTCGACGCCGACCTGCTCCTGGCGGCCGGGGCCGGCGCCGACGCCGTCTTCGCCCCGTCCGTCGACGAGGTGTACCCCGGCGGCGAGCCGCAGGTCCGGATCACGGCGGGGCCCATGGGCGAGCGCCTGGAAGGCGCCTCCCGGCCCGGGCACTTCGACGGGATGCTCACCGTCGTCGCCAAGCTCCTCCACCTCACCCGGCCCGACCTGGCGTTCTTCGGGCAGAAGGACGCCCAGCAGCTGGCCCTGATCCGCCGCATGGTCCGCGACCTGAACTTCCCGGTCCGCGTCATCGGCGTGCCGACCGTCCGCGAGACCGACGGTCTGGCCCTGTCCAGCCGTAACCGCTACTTGTCGGCCGAGGAGCGGCAGACCGCCCTCGCGCTGTCCCGCGCGCTGTTCGCGGCCCGCGACCGGCTGGCCGCCCAGGAGGCGCTGCGCGCCCGCGCCGCCGCCCTGCCCGGCGCCCAGGGACGGGGCGAGAACCGCGCCGAGGCGCTGTCCCGGCTCGGCGAGGCCCGCGCCGCCGCCGACGCCCACGCGGTCGCCCAGGCGGCCGAGGGCGGGGGCGCCGACGCCGTGCGGGCCGCCGCCCGCGCCGTGCTCGACGACGCGGCGAAGGCGCGGACGCCCCTCACCCTGGACTATCTGGCCCTGGTCGACCCGGCCGACTTCACGGAGGTCGCCGACGACCACGACGGAGAGGCGATCCTCGCCGTCGCCGCGCGCGTGGGAAGCACGCGGCTCATCGACAACATCCCCCTGACCTTCGGAGCCACGAAGTGACCGGAATACGGCTGCACGCGCCCGCCCCCGGCTGGACCGTCGACGCCGACGTCGTCGTGGTCGGCTCCGGTGTCGCCGGCCTGACGGCGGCCCTGCGCTGCACCGCGGCCGGGCTGCGCACCGTCGTCGTCACCAAGGCCCTCCTCGACGCCGGCTCCACCCGCTGGGCCCAGGGCGGCATCGCCGCGGCGCTCGGCGAGGGCGACACCCCCGACCAGCACCTCGACGACACGCTCGTCGCGGGCGCGGGGCTGTGCGACGCGCGGGCCGTGCGCGCCCTCGTCACCGAGGGGCCGGACGCGGTGCGCCGGCTCATCGAGACGGGCGCCTCCTTCGACCGCACCGCGGACGGCGCCATCGCGCTGACCCGCGAGGGCGGCCACCACCGCCGCCGGATCGCGCACGCCGGCGGCGACGCGACCGGCGCCGAGATCTCCCGCGCGCTGGTCGAGGCGATACGCGAGCGGGGCGTGCGCACCATCGAGCACGCGCTCGTCCTCGACCTGCTCAAGGACGCCGAGGGCCGCACGGCGGGCGTGACCCTGCACGTGATGGGCGAGGGCCAGCACGACGGCGTCGGCGCCGTCCACGCCCCCGCCGTGGTCCTGGCCACGGGCGGCATGGGCCAGGTCTTCTCCGCGACGACCAACCCGGCCGTCTCCACGGGCGACGGCGTCGCGCTCGCGCTGCGCGCCGGCGCGGAGGTCTCCGACCTCGAGTTCGTGCAGTTCCACCCGACGGTGCTCTTCCTGGGCGCCGGCTCCGAGGGCCAGCAGCCGCTGGTCTCCGAGGCGGTCCGGGGCGAGGGCGCCCACCTGGTCGACGCCGACGGGGTCCGCTTCATGGTCGGGCAGCACGAGCTGGCCGAGCTGGCGCCGCGCGACATCGTCGCCAAGGCGATCACGCGCCGCATGCAGGAGCGGGGCGCCGAGCACATGTACCTCGACGGCCGCCACTTCGGCGCCGAGATGTGGGAGCACCGCTTCCCCACCATCCTGGCCGCCTGCCGGTCGCACGGCATCGACCCGGTCACCGAGCCGATCCCGGTCGCCCCGGCCGCCCACTACGCCTCCGGCGGCGTGCGCACCGACCTGCACGGCCGGACGACCGTGCCGGGCCTGTACGCGTGCGGCGAGGTCGCCTGCACCGGAGTGCACGGCGCCAACCGGCTGGCCTCGAACTCCCTCCTGGAAGGCCTGGTCTTCGCCGAGCGGATCGTCGCCGACATCACGGCGCACGGCCCGCACCGCGCGGGGCTGCCCGAGGTCCCGGCGGTGGCCGCCGAGGGCGGGGCGGACTCCCCGGCCGAGGCCACGGAGCTCGCGCTGCTCGCCCCGGAGGTCCGCCGGGAGATCCAGCGGATCATGACCGAGGGCGCGGGCGTGCTGCGTTCCGCCGACAGCCTGGCCGTCGCGGCGGACGCCCTCGAACGTCTGCGGCTGGACGCCGAGGAGGACCGCAAGGCGGCCGAGCCCGGCGTGGAGGCCTGGGAGACCGCCAACCTGCTGTGCGTCGCCCGGGTCCTCGTGGCCGCCGCCCGCGCGCGCGAGGAGACCCGCGGCTGCCACTGGCGCGAGGACCGCCCCGACCGCGACGACGCCACCTGGCGTCGCCATCTGGTCGTCCGCCTGACGTCCGACCGGCGACTGGTGGTGCGGCGCACCACCGGCGCAGACTTTCCGCCCGTAACCCCCGACGCACCCCTGGAGCCGCTGTCGTGAGCACGCCCGAGGAAGCACGTCCGCAGCCCGTGGACGTCCCCCTGATCCACATCAACGCCGCCCCGGCCGAGTCCGCCGGCGGCTGCGGCGACGGCTGCGGCTGCGGCGAGGCCGACGAGTTCGAGTGCGGGCTCGACCCGGCGCTCGCCCAGCTGCTCGCCGACGCCGGCCTCGACCCGGTGCAGGTCGAGGACATCGCCCACCTGGCCATCGCCGAGGACCTCGACGGCGGCGTGGACGTGACGACCGTGGCGACCGTCCCCGAGGACGCCGTCGCGACCGCCGACTTCACCGCCCGAGAGGCCGGTGTCGTGGCCGGCCTGCGGGTCGCCGAGGCGGTCCTGTCGATCGTCTGCACCGACGAGTTCGAGGTCGAGCGGCACGTCGAGGACGGCGAGCGGGTCGAGGCCGGCGACAAGCTGCTCAGCGTCACCGCCCGCACCCGCGACCTGCTGACCGGCGAGCGCAGCGCCCTCAACATCCTGTGCCGCCTGTCCGGCATCGCCACCGCCACCCGCCGGTGGGCCGACGCCCTGGAGGGCACGAACGCGAAGGTCCGCGACACCCGCAAGACCACCCCGGGCCTGCGCGCGCTGGAGAAGTACGCGGTGCGCTGCGGCGGCGGCGTCAACCACCGCATGTCGCTGTCGGACGCCGCCCTGGTGAAGGACAACCACGTGGTCGCCGCTGGTGGCGTGGCCCAGGCCTTCAAGGCCGTACGGGAGCTGTTCCCGGACCTGCCGATCGAGGTCGAGGTCGACACGATGCACCAGGTCCGCGAGGTCCTGGACGCGGGCGCCGACCTGATCCTGCTGGACAACTTCACCCCGATCGAGACGGAGGAGGCGGTCGCCCTGGTCGCCGGCCGCGCGGTGCTGGAGTCCTCCGGCCGGCTGACGCTGGAGAACGCGGCGGCGTACGCGGCGACCGGTGTGGACTACCTGGCGGTGGGCGGCCTCACCCACTCGTCGCCGATCCTCGACATCGGCCTCGACCTGCGCGAGGTGCGCTCCTGATGCTGCTCACGATCGACGTCGGCAACACGCAGACGGTGCTCGGGCTCTTCGACGGTGACGAGATCGTCGAACACTGGCGGATCTCCACCGACCCGAGCCGCACCGCCGACGAGTGGGCGGTTCTGCTGCAGGGCCTCATGCGCATGCATCCGCTGCTCGGCACGGAGCTGAGCAGCGGCATCGGGGGGATCGCGATCTGCGCGACGGTCCCCTCGGTCCTCCACGAGCTGCGGGAGGTGACCCGGCGCTACTACGGGGACGTCCCGGCGGTGCTGGTGGAGCCGGGCGTGAAGACCGGCGTCCCGGTCCTCACGGACAACCCCAAGGAGGTCGGCGCCGACCGCGTCATCAACTCGGTCGCGGCCGTCGAGCTCTACGGCGGCCCGGCGATCGTCGTGGACTTCGGCACGGCGACGACGTACGACGCGGTCACCGCGCGGGGCGAGTACGCGGGCGGCGCGATCGCCCCGGGCATCGAGATCTCGGTCGAGGCGCTCGGTGTGAAGGGCGCGATGCTCCGCAAGATCGAGCTGGCCCGTCCGCGCAGCGTGATCGGCAAGAACACGGTCGAGGCGATGCAGTCCGGCATCGTCTTCGGCTACGTCGGCCAGGTGGACGGCGTGGTCGCGCGGATGAAGCGGGAGCTGGTCGGCGCGAACGGGGACCCCTCGGACGTGACGGTGATCGCGACCGGCGGCCTGGCGCCGATGGTGCTGGCCGACTCCAAGGAGATCGACGCGCACGAGCCGTGGCTGACCCTGATCGGTCTGCGCATGGTCTACGAGCGGAACGTCGCCCGGATGTAGGCCGGGGCCGGGCGCCGTCCGGCCCCGACCCGCCGGGAAGATCGATAAGCGACAGATTTGTCCGATTAGCGCGTATCGTCGGCCCATGCCCACGCCCTACGGACCCCGTGGCGGCATGGCGTTCAGCGCGGACGAGCTGCGTGTGCTCCGACGCGCCCTCGCCACCGCACTCAACCCTGCCCCCCTTCAGGACGACGACGTCCAGGACTGCCTGCGCCTGGCCGACTCCGTGGACGAGGCGGTGCGCGAGGCAGGCCGTGAGCGCGCCTTCCTCCTCGCCGACCTGGTCCGCTACCGCCAGGCCCTGCCCGGCTCGCTGACCGGCTATCTCGGCCTCCTCCAGGACGCCCTGGCGGCCGGCTACGACCCCGGGGCCGACGACCTGGCCGCCCTGCGCGCCCTGCGCTCCCATCCCGCGGCCGGCGCGCTCCTGGCCCGCTGCCAGGTCCTGGCGGAACGATCCGTCCGCGCCCGCCTCGCCCGCGTCGCCCGGCCCCGGACGACCCCGGCCCCCACGGCCCCGTTCGGTGCGGCTCCCGCCCGTACCCCGGTCCGTACGGCGCCGGTCCGCCCCGCGCCCGCCCCGCGCGCCCGGCTGCTCGCCCTGCCCGGCGGCCGCGCCTCGGAGGAGGAACCCAGGCCGGCGTCCCCGGGCGGGCCCGCGAAGCCCGCCCCCAAGCCGCCCGCGCCCGAGCGCCCGGTGCCCAAGCCCTCCGAGGTGTTCCCGCCGCGCCGACGGCCCGTTCCGCCGCCCCCGCCCGAGGAACGGGCGGCCGGATAGCTACTCTGGACGCCATGGACTACGTATCCGCGCTCGTGCCCCCCGTGGTGATGGCCGCGTTCTTCATCGCCCTCGTCGTCACGATCGTCAAGAGCCAGGGCGGACCGAACAAGGCCAAGGAGGACGCGGCCGTGGACGCCGCCCTCGCCCGCGCCGAGGCCGCCCGCCAGCAGGGCGGCAGCACCGCCCCGTAACGGGCCCCGCAAGTCCCGAGGACGTACGACCGCCGCACCAGGCCGTACGTCCTTTTTGCTGTCTTTCGAGGCGTTTTCTCCTCAAATGGGCTCGTATGCGGTGAATCCGCACTAAGGTGGCGCTGTGCCCCGTCAATTGGGAGAGCTCGAAGACGCGGTGATGACCCGCGTCTGGCAATGGAACCGCCCGGTCACCGTCCGGGAAGTCCTGGAGGATCTTCAGCAGGAACGGTCCATCGCCTACACCACCGTCATGACCGTATTGGACAATCTCCATCAGAAGGGCTGGGTGCGCAGGGAAGTCGAAGGCCGCGCCTATCGATATACGGCGGTCTCCACCCGGGCCGCCTACTCGGCCGCGCTGATGAACGAGGCGTGGGCGCAGAGTGACAACCCCGCCGCGGCCCTGGTCGCCTTCTTCGGCATGATGTCGCCCGAACAGCGCGAGGCGCTGAACGACGCCATCCGTATCGCCCAGCGGGCCACCCCCGAAGGCGGCCCCGCCGGCCCCGCCGCCCCCGCCGGAACCACCCAGGGCGGCGCCGGTCCCGAGGGCCCCGGGCGATAACGTCCCCCCATGTCATCCGCTTCCGCCAATGCCGTCACCGTGCGCCGGGCCCGCACCTCCGATGTCGCCGCGCTGCGCCGTCTCGTCGACCCCTTCGTGCGCCGCGGCATCCTCCTCGACAAGGCGACGGTCACCCTTTACGAGGACATCCAGGAGTTCTGGGTCGCCGAACGTGACGACGACGCCACGGTCGTCGGCTGCGGCGCCCTCCACGTGATGTGGGAAGACCTCGCCGAAGTACGCACTCTCGCGGTCGATCCGGAGTTCAAGGGCGCCGGAGTGGGACATCAGGTGCTCGACAAGTTGCTGCACACCGCCCGATGGCTCGGGGTGCGCAAGGTTTTCTGCCTCACCTTCGAAGTGGACTTCTTCGCGAAGCGCGGCTTCGTCGAGATCGGTGAGACTCCGGTCGACGGAGATGTCTACAGCGAGCTCCTGCGTTCCTATGACGAGGGTGTCGCGGAGTTCCTGGGTCTCGAACGAGTGAAGCCGAACACCTTGGGCAACAGCCGGATGCTTCTGCACCTGTGAGCAGAGCGCGGATGGGCATGGATCGGAGGGCCTATGTCCGAATCGCGCACGTTTCCCGCGTTGCCGGGGTTCTGAACCTCTGCCAGGGGTTTGTGTTTTTCCAGGAAAAGCGGTTTCCTTTCCGCGTACTGCATTTTCGATGAAAGGAAATCCGGTGGCACAGAAGGTTCAGGTCCTTCTTGTCGACGACCTCGACGGCGGCGAGGCGGACGAGACCGTGACGTTCGCGCTGGACGGCAAGTCCTACGAGATCGACCTCACCACCGCCAACGCGGACAAGCTCCGTGACCTGCTCGAGCCGTACACCAAGAGTGGCCGTCGTACCGGCGGGCGCAGCGCCGGTGCCCGTGGCAAGGGTCGCGTCGCCGCTTCCGGCGCCAGCCCGGACACCGCGAAGATCCGCGCGTGGGCCAAGGAGAACGGTTACAACGTGAACGACCGCGGCCGCGTGCCCGCGGACATCAAGCAGGCCTACGAGGACGCGAACCGCTGAGCGGTCAGCTGCCGAGCGCCCGTCCCCGGCTCCGGCCGGCGGCCCCGGGCGGCGTCCAGCAGCCGGGCACGATGGCACTCGGCGGCGGCGACGGAAACGAGCCGCGCCAGACAGGGGGCGGCCCCTTCCGCCGCGGCACGCCCCCGCAGCGGGGGCCGCAGGGCCGGCAGCGAGGACTCGACCTCGCGCCCCGGCTCCGGGGCCCTCAGCCACACCGCGGCGCCCGGCGCGCCGGAGCCGCTCCGACCGGTGGGTCTCCAGCCAGGGGGCAGGGGGGCGGTCATCCGGCCGTCGGCGCCCAGCATCCCCAGATCCAGTGAGATCCCGCCCCACTCCAGCCAGTCCAGGAGTCCGGGCAGCTCCTCCGCGCTCCCCGCGGCCACGAGCAGCCGCATCCGCCGGCCCATGAGAGCCACCGGGCCGACGGCGGCCCCCATCCGGCGCAGCACGCCCCGGCCGGCCGCCGCGGGCAGCTCCAGGACGTCGAAGCGGAGCCCCGTCACCAGCTGCACCGGGGGTCCGGCCGCGGTCGCCCAGCCCAGCTCGTGCTCGTACCACCGCGCCGGCGCCCCGCCGCTGTCGAGCGGCGAGCGGGGGAGAGGGACGGTGAGAGCCATACCGAGGGAACGCCGCCGGGGGCCCGCGGGTTACGCCTCCGGTCACGCACCGTCCTCGATCCGGAGCTCTCGGTGTCCATGATGGGGGCGTACGGGTGCATTCGAGAGCGCAAGGTTGTTCGCCCGTAGCGGAGGGAACCGGGGTGTGCCGCATGGAGTGTCAGTCCTTACGGGTAAGACATTCCATGTGAGGAGGGGCGTCTCGCGGGCTGAAGCGTCTCACGTTCGCCATCGGCGTACTGGAGGCGCGGGTAACAGCTTGGCCTGCGGGAACATCGTCTCGCACCATCGAGTTGGAGCATTTGTCGGCTGTTCGGCAGCAGGTCTCCCCAAGAAGTAAGGGGGTGATCCGGACGGATGTCGGCAGTTGGAATGAGCGGTCCCCGCTTGCGGGACTAAGCTGCGGAAGGACAGGGAGGGGATCGACCCCTAACTGACTGACCGCTCTGAGGAGCGATTAACGATGTTCGAGAGGTTCACCGACCGCGCGCGGCGGGTTGTCGTCCTGGCTCAGGAAGAAGCCCGGATGCTCAACCACAACTACATCGGCACCGAGCACATCCTCCTGGGCCTTATCCACGAGGGTGAGGGTGTCGCCGCTAAGGCCCTGGAGAGCCTCGGGATTTCGCTCGAGGCGGTCCGCCAGCAGGTGGAGGAGATCATCGGCCAGGGCCAGCAGGCCCCGTCCGGGCACATCCCCTTCACCCCTCGTGCCAAGAAGGTCCTGGAGCTGTCGCTCCGGGAGGCCCTCCAGCTCGGCCACAACTACATCGGCACCGAGCACATCCTGCTCGGCCTGATCCGCGAGGGCGAGGGCGTCGCCGCCCAGGTCCTCGTGAAGCTGGGCGCCGATCTCAACCGGGTGCGGCAGCAGGTCATCCAGCTGCTCTCCGGCTACCAGGGCAAGGAAGCCGCCACCGCCGGCGGTCCTGCCGAGGGCACCCCCTCGACGTCCCTGGTCCTCGACCAGTTCGGCCGCAACCTCACCCAGGCGGCCCGCGAGTCCAAGCTCGACCCGGTCATCGGGCGCGAGAAGGAGATCGAGCGGGTCATGCAGGTGCTGTCCCGCCGTACGAAGAACAACCCGGTCCTCATCGGCGAGCCCGGCGTCGGCAAGACGGCGGTCGTCGAGGGCCTGGCCCAGGCGATCGTCAAGGGCGAGGTGCCCGAGACCCTCAAGGACAAGCACCTCTACACCCTGGACCTCGGCGCGCTGGTCGCCGGCTCCCGCTACCGCGGTGACTTCGAGGAGCGCCTCAAGAAGGTCCTCAAGGAGATCCGCACCCGCGGCGACATCATCCTGTTCATCGACGAGCTCCACACCCTGGTGGGTGCGGGTGCCGCCGAGGGCGCGATCGACGCCGCCAGCATCCTCAAGCCGATGCTGGCCCGCGGTGAGCTCCAGACCATCGGTGCCACCACGCTCGACGAGTACCGGAAGTACCTGGAGAAGGACGCCGCGCTGGAGCGCCGCTTCCAGCCCATCCAGGTCGCCGAGCCGTCGCTGCCGCACACGATCGAGATCCTCAAGGGTCTGCGTGACCGGTACGAGGCCCACCACCGGGTCTCCATCACGGACGAGGCCCTCGTCCAGGCCGCGACCCTGGCCGACCGCTACATCTCCGACCGCTTCCTGCCGGACAAGGCGATCGACCTGATCGACGAGGCCGGTTCCCGGATGCGCATCCGCCGGATGACCGCGCCGCCGGACCTCCGCGAGTTCGACGAGAAGATCGCCGCCGTCCGCCGGGACAAGGAGTCCGCGATCGACTCGCAGGACTTCGAGAAGGCCGCCTCCCTGCGCGACAAGGAGAAGCAGCTCCTCGCCGCGAAGACCAAGCGGGAGAAGGAGTGGAAGGCCGGCGACATGGACGTCGTCGCCGAGGTCGACGGCGAGCTGATCGCCGAGGTCCTCGCGACCGCCACCGGCATCCCGGTCTTCAAGCTGACCGAGGAGGAGTCCTCGCGTCTGCTCCGCATGGAGGACGAGCTCCACAAGCGCGTCATCGGCCAGAAGGACGCCGTCATCGGTCTCTCGCGCGCCATCCGGCGTACGCGAGCCGGCCTGAAGGACCCGAAGCGTCCCGGTGGTTCGTTCATCTTCGCCGGCCCGTCCGGTGTCGGTAAGACCGAGCTGTCCAAGGCGCTCGCCGAATTCCTCTTCGGCGACGAGGACGCGATGATCTCCCTCGACATGTCGGAGTTCAGCGAGAAGCACACCGTCTCGCGTCTGTTCGGTTCTCCGCCCGGATACGTCGGCTACGAAGAGGGCGGCCAGCTCACCGAGAAGGTGCGCCGCAAGCCGTTCTCCGTGGTCCTCTTCGACGAGGTCGAGAAGGCCCACCCCGATATCTTCAATTCCCTTCTCCAGATCCTGGAGGACGGTCGCCTGACCGACTCCCAGGGCCGGGTCGTGGACTTCAAGAACACGGTCATCATCATGACGACCAACCTCGGGACCAGGGACATCTCGAAGGGCTTCAACCTCGGCTTCGCGGCCCAGGGCGACACGAAGTCCAACTACGAGCGGATGAAGGCGAAGGTCAGCGACGAGCTGAAGCAGCACTTCCGCCCGGAGTTCCTCAACCGTGTGGACGACATCATCGTCTTCCCGCAGCTGACCCAGGACGACATCCTCCAGATCGTCGACCTCATGATCGGCCGCGTCGACGAGCGCCTGAAGGACCGGGACATGGGCATCGAGCTCTCCCAGTCCGCGAAGGAGCTCCTCGCGAAGAAGGGCTACGACCCCGTGCTCGGCGCCCGTCCGCTCCGCCGGACGATCCAGCGCGAGATCGAGGACAGCCTGTCCGAGAAGATCCTCTTCGGCGACCTGCGCCCCGGCCACATCGTGGTCGTGGACACGGAGGGCGAGGGCGAGGAGCGCACGTTCACCTTCCGCGGCGAGGAGAAGTCGGCCCTGCCGGACGTCCCTCCGGTGGAGGCGGCGGGCGGGCCCGGCCCGAACCTGTCCAAGGACGCGTGACGCCACGCTGAGCGGCTGAACTGCCGAAGGGGCGGCCCCGGGATCCGAGAGGATCCCGGGGCCGCCCCTTTTCCGTGCCGCGGGTCTTCTCCCGTCAGGCCGTCACGACCCGGACCTGACCCGCCTCGTCGACGAGTTCGAGCCGTTCCAGAGACGGGCAGCTCCGCTCCAGCCGTGCGAGCTCCGGTTCGTCGAAGTACTCGAGACGGACCGTCCGCACCCCCGCCAGGACGACGTCCTCCGGGCACGACGGGAGATGGTCTTCCGCGACGGCGAGGGTGCGCAGCCCCGGGAGGGTGGCGAGCGCGCGCCAGGTGTCGGCGGAGAAGTCGACCGGCTGCACGTCCCACAGGTTCAGCGAGGTCAGGGCGGGGAGCCCGGCCAGTCTCCCCAGACCGTCCGCCGGCAGGGTGTCCGGCAGGTCGAGGTGGCCGAGAGGGGCTCGCGCGGGCAGGTCGTCCGTGGACCAGACGGCGTCGAAGCGCAGCCGCAGGGTGAGCGACCGCAGGCGGGTCACGGTCCGCAGGGCCGACAGATCGGGCCGCTGCCCGTCGCGCTGAAGGGTGAGGGACCAGGGATCGCACGCGGTGAGGAGCCGGGCGAGAGCGTCTGCCGGAAGGTTCTCGTCGACTTCGAGCAGGGAACGGCCCAGTTCCAGCCGGAGCAACTCGTCGACGTGTTCGGCGCTCTTCACGTAGTACCGGAGCCCGCTCGGATCGAGCCGCCTGACGACCTCCTCCGCGTACGCGCGGGCGTCGAATTCGGACCAGGCGTAGATCAGCTGGGACCGGATGCGCAGGGCGGGGTGGGCGGCGAAGCGCGCCAGGTAGGGGAGGGCCGCGTCGCCGCGGATGTGGCAGGCCGTGATCACCGAGTGGTACGCGTCCCGGTCGTTCAGCTCCTCGGGCTCGCCGAGCAGCCGCAGGACCGCCGGACCGCCGGTCGCCAGATGCCGCGCCTCCTCGATCGAGCGGGGCGGGATCACCTCGGCGGTCCGGGCCAGGATCTCCCTGCGCACGCGCGGGGCGACCTCCGTGGCGTGGTCGAGGGCGGTCGCCGCGAGGACCAGGACGCGCAGCTGCGTCTCGCGGTCCTTGGCGGCGTCGGCGGCGGCCAGCAGCTCGCCCAGGATGTCGGCGCACTCCCGGGGGCGGGCGTGGCCGACCGCCATGCGGATGACGTCCTCCCACTGGTCGTCGGAGGCGTGGCCGGTGAGGACGCCGATGTCCCACTGCTCGACCAGGGCCTTGGCCGCCAGGTAGTCCTGGAAGGTGCGGTGGACGAAGTCGACCGTGTCCGCGGTCGGCTCGCGCAGCAGGCCGCTGCGCTGCAGGAGGTGGCTGAAGACCGCGTCGGGTTCGTACGCGGAGGCCTCCTGGACGGCGAGGACGGCCGAGTGCACGAGCGACTCGGCGTGTCCGCGGTCCATCTGGGTGCGGCCGTTGAGCGTGAGCCAGTACGCGAGCCGCTGGATCAGCTGGATCTGCGCGGCCTCGCTCAGCGTGATGCCCGAGGGACTGCCCATGTCCCGCTCCCGGTCGCGGCGGCTGAGCAGCATCGACAGGGCCGCTTCGTAGAGCGCCATCCGGCCCCGGGGGAGAAAGCCCCGGCGGTCGCGGTGGAGGGCGCAGATGAGGCCGCACATCAGGGGGTTCGTGGCGAGGCGGGCGACGTCCTCGGTGGTGCGGAGGGCGTCGAGCAGGGGTTGCTCGTACGGAGCGGCGTCGGGACCGGCGGCCCGGTGCCAGCGCTGTACGAACGTGGCCACCTCGGCGCTGGACATCGCGGAGAGCGTGAGCTCGGTGAAGCCGTCGGAGGCCAGCCAGTCGTCGCCCACGGCCGTGGGGCGCGAGGTCACCAGCCAGCGGTTGCCGTGCCCGTAGGCGGCCAGGAGGTCGCGCAGCCATCGGCGGGCTCTGGCGCGTTCGGCCTCGGGGATCTCGTCGATGCCGTCGACGAGGACCAGGCCACGTCCGGCGGCCAGGACCCGGTCGACCCAGCCCTCGGGGGCGGTGAGGGGGCAGCCGGCGGCGGAGAGGAAGTCCTGGGCGGCCGGGAGCCGCTCGCCGTGCCGGGTGAGGGTGCGCAGGGGGAGGACGAAGGGGATGCGGCCGTGGAGGTAGTCCATCCCTTCCGTTCGGCCGTGGGCCGCCGCCGAGGTGGTCAGCCACTGCACGAGGGTCGTCTTGCCGGAGCCGGCCAGTCCGCGCAGGAGGATCCGGTCGTGCCGGGCGAGGGCGAGGTCGGCGCGTACGGTGTCCCGCTGCGGGGGAATCAGGCGCCCTTCCTCTTCGAGGGTCCCGACGGTCGGGTCCGCCCCGGTCGCCTCCAGCGACAGGTACGCCATGTCCAGCGGCCACTCGTCCGGCGAGTGGTGCAGGTCGATGCCGTAGATGGTGAGGCGGCCGTGCTTGTGCGCCAGCTGGTCGAGGTAGCGGCGCTCGAAGGCGGCGTCCCGGACGTCCGGGTGCGGAACGCGGGCGAGGAGGGTGTCGGTCTTCGCGTGCAGGGCCGCCTGGCCGCGGGACTGTTCCACGAGGGTCCGGGGCACGAAGGTGGAGCGCTGGGTGAAGAACTCCAGGATGTGGCGGCAGGCCGCCTCGGTGACCGCGTCCAGGAAGAGGACGGAGGCGGTGGCCAGGCCGTCCGGGGGTGGCGCGGCGGCCCGCAGGCGCTGGGCGAGGGCGTGGTGGCCGAGGCGGACGGCCTGGACGTCGTCCATGTCGAGGTCGCCCAGGGCGAGGAGGGTGGCCGCGAGGGCGTCGGTGACGGCCTCGGTCTCGTCCGCGGGGAAGGGGGCCTCGCCCGGGCCCGTGGCGGCCCGTTCCACCAGGGTGGCGGCGAGGCGACGGACGTCCTTTTCGGTCAGCGTGCGCTTCTCGCCGCGGAAGGAGACGAGGCCGGAGAGCCGGACGCGGCGGGCCGAGCCGGGGAGGCCGGCCCCGGCGCCCTCGCTGACCAGCAGTTTCTTCAACAGCGGTGTGATCGCGCCGCCGGCGAGGCGGGCGCCGATGAGCGCCGGATCCATTGGTGTCCCCCCGCGGTCTCCGCGTCCGTACCCGAAGGCGTCAGCGTAGTGCGGGACGGGGCCTCGGAGGGCTCGGTCGCGTGACCCAGGTCGCAATGGCGGGGGCGCCGTGGTGACAAGGCGCACAGGCGTTTCGAAGGGTACTAGGCGGAATAGTGGCGACTTTTGGTCTGGATTCGGGACGTTCGGGACGCAACCGGCGGGACTTCCGTCCCGGATGGGGCGGAAGCGGACGCGGGCCTGCGTTTCGGGCCGTTCGCGGGGCCGCGACATGGGGTTAAACAGGTCTACGCGGGTCGCTTTGTCCGATTTCGTCCGCCCTCGGGAAGCTCGTCAAGAGCTGAACTTCCTGGGAGATCGCTACGACGTGATGTCGTAGATGGGGTGTTTTGGCCGGGATGGGAGTCCGGGTTACCAAGGATGAGCAAGCCCGACGCCGAACCCTTTCGCGTCGGGTCCCGTTCTGTCCGGAGGTTCTCCCCCGTATGTCGAAGCGCGTCACGAAGCCCAGCATCCGTACCACCGCCGTCGCCCTCGCCGCCGCGGGTCTGGGAGCGTCGCTGGTGGCCGGTGCCGGCTCCGCGTTCGCCGCCGAGGGCAACGCCGCCGTCGCGAAGCCGCAGACCGCGGTCGCCGCCCTGGCCAAGCAGGCCGACGTCCAGGCCCAGGTCGCCGCGCAGCTCAAGGCCGCCCAGGTCAAGGCCGCGCAGGTCAAGGCCGCTCAGGTGAAGGTCGCCGCCGCCAAGGCGCAGGCCAAGCCCGTCGCCGCCAAGAAGGTCGCGTCCTGGATCAAGCCGGTCAGCTCCTACACCCTGACCGCCAGCTTCAACCAGGGCGGCGCCATGTGGGCCCACAAGCACTCCGGCCAGGACTTCGCCGTTCCGGTCGGCACTCCCGTCAAGGCGGCCGCCTCCGGCACCGTCGTGAAGGCCGGCCCGTACGGTGGCGGTGACGGCCCCGCGTACGGCAACGCCATCGTGATCAAGCACGCCAACGGTACGTACTCGCAGTACGCCCACCTGTCGAAGATCAAGGTCAGCATCGGCCAGAAGGTCGCCGTCGGCCAGCAGATCGCGCTGTCGGGCAACACCGGCAACTCGTCCGGCCCGCACCTTCACTTCGAGATCCGCACCACCCCGAACTACGGCTCCGCCGTGAACCCGGCCGCGTTCCTGCGGGCGCACGGCGTCACCATCTGACGCCTGACGGTCTACCGGCCCTGATGGGCCTGACCGATCAGATCGAGGGCGACCTCGAGGACGGCTTCCTGCTTCTCCTCGGGGTCGCCCTCGACGTGCTGCATGAAGAAGGCGCCGGCGTGCAGCGTGAAGATCGCGCTGACCGAGCGGACCTTGTCCGTCATCGCGAAGTCCTCGTCCTGGAGCAGCCCCGACAGCGCGATCATGCGCCGCTTGAAGGTGAGGCCGACGCTCAGCTTGCCGACCGCGGCCTGGTTCTCCTGCATGAAGCGGAAGAGCGGGGCCGCGGCGAGCAGCGCCTGCTGGTAGCGGCGGAGGACCTCCTGCCGGGTCTCCAGGGTGCGCGGCTGGTCGCCCGCCCAGTCGATCAGCTCGTCCATGGGACGGGTGAGGTCCTCGAAGATGCTGACGAGGATGTCTTCCTTCGTCTTGAAGTGGTAGTACAGCGCGGCTTTGGTGACGTCGAGGCGCTCGGCGATCTCGCGCAGGGAGGTCGTCTCGTATCCCTGCTCGGCGAAGAGTTCGAGGGCAACGTCCTGGATGCGCTGACGGGTGTTGCCTCGGGCCTGGGCCATGGTCGCTCGCTTCCACCAAACTTACTTGACGACCGGCTAGTTACCGGTCTACCTTCCCCAGTGTAGTAACTAGCCGGGCGGCAAGTAAGGAAGTGACGGGGACGACATGGCAACGACCGAGAAACCGACCACAGCAGCAGAGGAGACGGCCGACCAGCCGCGCAGCGTCCGCGTCGTCCTCCTGGCCCTCATGATCGCGATGCTGCTCGCGATGCTGGACAACATGATCATCGGCACCGCGATGCCGACGATCGTCGGCGAGCTCGGCGGCCTGGAGCACCTCTCCTGGGTCGTCACCGCCTACACCCTGGCCACCGCCGCCTCCACCCCGATCTGGGGCAAGCTCGGCGACATGTTCGGCCGGAAGAGCGTCTTCCTCACCTCGATCGTGATCTTCCTGATCGGTTCGGCGCTCAGCGGCATGGCCCAGGACATGGGCCAGCTCATCGGCTTCCGCGCCGTGCAGGGCCTGGGCGCCGGCGGTCTGATGGTCGGCGTCATGGCGATCATCGGCGACCTGATCCCGCCCCGGGACCGCGGCAAGTACCAGGGCATGATGGCCGGCATCATGGCGCTCGCCATGATCGGCGGACCGCTGGTCGGCGGCACCATCACCGACCACTGGGGCTGGCGCTGGTCCTTCTACATCAACCTGCCGCTCGGCGCGGTCGCCCTCGCGATGCTGGCCACCGTGCTGCACCTGCCGAGGAAGCAGCGCGCCGCCGGCACCCGGATCGACTTCCTCGGCGCCGCCCTCCTGACCCTCGGCATCACCGCGATCGTCCTGGTCACCACCTGGGGCGGCACCGAGTACGCCTGGGGCTCGGCCACCATCGTCGGCCTCGCCGTCGGCGGCGTCGCGGCCCTCGCCGCCTTCCTCTTCGTCGAGACCCGGGCGAGCGACCCGATCATGCCGCTGCACATCTTCCGCAGCCGCAACTTCACCCTGATGTCCGTGATCGGCTTCCTCACCGGCTTCGTGATGTTCGGCGCGGTGCTCTTCCTGCCGCTGTTCCAGCAGTCCGTGCAGGGCGCCTCCGCGACCAACTCCGGCCTGCTGCTCCTGCCGATGCTGCTGTCGATGATGGTCGTCTCGATGATCGCCGGCCGGGTCACCACCACCAGCGGCAAGTACAAGATCTTCCCGATCGCCGGCGGCGCGTTCATGGTCGTCGGCCTGTACCTGCTGTCCACGATGGACACCGACACCACCCGCCTCGTCTCGGGCGTCTACATGGCCGTGCTGGGCGCCGGCATGGGCTTCCTGATGCAGATCACGATGCTGGTCGCGCAGAACAGCGTCGAGATGAGGGACATGGGCGTCGCCTCCTCGTCGACCACGCTCTTCCGGACCCTCGGCTCCTCCTTCGGCGTCGCGATCATGGGCGCCCTGTTCAACCACCAGGTCCAGAGCGAGATGGCCGCCCGCGGCGGCAGCGCCGCGACCGCCCGCTCGGCGCAGCTCGACGCCGCGAGCCTCGCCAAGCTGCCGGTCGCGGTCCGCGAGGCCTACCAGCACGCGGTGGCCGCCGGCACCCACTCCGCCTTCCTGGTCGGCTCGGTCGTCGCCGTCCTGGGCTTCGTGCTCGCCTTCTTCGTCAAGGAGGTGGCCCTGCGCGGGACCGGCCTCCCCAAGAAGGAGACCGAGGACAGCGACGGCGCGGTCAAGGTCGCCGAGACCGTCTGACCGCACCCCCGCCGAACGACCCGCGGCCCCGTCGTCCCTGTGGACGACGGGGCCGTTGTCAGTGGCGCGTGCCAGGCTTTCGTCCGTGGAGACCAGCACCCCCGCGGGTGCGCGGCTGGCCCTGCTCCGCCGGCTGCGCCTCGCCAAGGACGCGATGGACCGCGACTGGGCCGAGCCGCTCGACCTGGACGCGGTGGCCGGCCATGCCGGCTATTCGCGGTTCCACTTCGTCCGCGCCTTCAAGGCGGCCTACGGGGAGACGCCCGGGCAGTATCTTTCGCGCCGCCGCATCGAGCGGGCGCAGGAGATGCTCCGCACCGCGGATCTGACCGTCACCGAGATATGCGCCCTGGTCGGCTTCAGCAGCCTCGGCACCTTCTCCACCCGCTTCAAGCGGCAGACCGGACTCAGCCCGAGCGAGTACCGCGCCCGGCACGTGGGGCGCGGGGCCGCGCTCATACCCGGCTGCTTCGCCCTGCTGTACGCGGGCGCCTTCCCGGGCCGGGAGCCGCGCGCCCCGGCCGAGCAGCGCTCCCCGGCCGGGCAGCGCAATTCCGAAGAAGCCTGAGGAGTAGGCGGCCGCCTACGGTGGACGCATGATCAAGGGACTGGGCATCACCACCGTCTGGACGCTCGACCAGGAGCGCACCAGGAAGTTCTTCACCGAGAAGCTGGGCTTCGAGGTGCGCACCGACCTCTCCATGGGGTCCATGCGCTGGATCACCGTCGGCGCCGAGGACCAGCCGGACGTCGAGCTGGCCCTGATGAGCCCGGACGGCCCGGCCATGGACGAGGAGTCGGCGACCGCCCTGAAGACGCTGGTCAGCAAGGGGGTGCTGGGCGCCGGGGCGTTCCGCACCGACGACTGCCGGGGGGACTACGAGACCTTCAGGGCGAGGGGGGTGGAGTTCCTCCAGGAGCCGCAGGAGCGGCCGTACGGGATCGAGGCGATCTTCCGCGACGACAACGGCAACTGGTACTCGCTGACCCAGAGGAACGAGGAGCTCGACCTCTCGAAGGACTTCGGGGCCCCGCCCGAGCGCTGATCGGCCCACGCGGCGATCGGGCGGCCCGTGATCGGCCCGCAGGGCGATCCCATCGCGCGCTGCTCGGTCCCGCGCCGATCCGTCCGCGCGGTGGTCAGTCCGGGAACCGCAGCAGCGGGAAGCTGCCCGTGTTCGTCGGGGCGTGGTCCGGCAGCCACAGAACGGCGATG
Organism: Streptomyces sp. NPDC053431; assembly: GCF_044544925.1. Classification (NCBI taxonomy): domain Bacteria; kingdom Bacillati; phylum Actinomycetota; class Actinomycetes; order Kitasatosporales; family Streptomycetaceae; genus Streptomyces; species Streptomyces sp. NPDC053431. Next base: position 681,418 of record NZ_JBITXX010000003.1, read on the forward strand.
GCGCCGCCCCCGCCGTTCAGCGTGCCCTCGGGGGCCGCGTTGCGGAAGGTGAGGCGGGCGCCGAGGACCCGCGCCTGGCCGGTCGCGATGGTGAGGCCCAGGCCGTGGCCCTGGCCCGCGCGGTCGGGACTGCCCGTACGGAAACGGCTCGGCCCCTCCTTGAGCAGCGCCTCGGGGAAGCCCGGACCGTGGTCCCTGACCCGGACCACCCGGCCCTCGACGGTGACCTCGACCGGGCCGGGGCCCTTGCCGTGCTTGGCGGCGTTGGCGAGCAGATTCCCCAGAATGCGTTCCAGGCGGCGCGGATCGGTGTTGACCCAGGACTCGTGGACGACCCGGACCACCGCCTCGGGATCGAGCACCCGCACCCGCCGCTCGACGAACTCGCCGAGCGCGATCTCCTGGAGCTCGGCCCGCTCCGACGCGCTGTCGAGCCGGGCCACCTCCAGGACGTCCTCGACCAGCGTCCGCATGGCCTGGGCCCGGTCGCGGACCAGCTCGGTCGGGCGGCCCGGCGGCAGCAGTTCGGCCGCCGTGAGCAGCCCGGTCACCGGGGTGCGCAGTTCGTGCGCGATGTCCGCGGTGACCCGCCGCTCGGCCTCGATCCGCTCCTGCAGGGCGTCCGTGAGCCCGTCGATGGCGCGGGCCAGTTCGTCGGTCTCGTCGCGGACGACCCCGCCGACGGCGTCGCGGACCCGTACGTCGGTGTTGCCCTGGGCGACCCGCCCGGCGGCCGCGGCGGCCTTGCGGAGCCGGCGGGACAGCTGGCCGCCGATGAGCACGCCCAGCGCGCAGCCGCCGAAGACCACCGACACCGAGCCGATGATCAGCGCCCGGTCGAGGTCCTTCATGATCGTGGCGCTGCGGTCGGTGAAGGGCACGTGCAGCGACAGCACGTCGCCGTTGGCGAGCGGAACGGCCGCCCACACGTCCGGCGGACCGCTGCGGTGCTCCTGCACGTAGGTGCCGCGGCGCCCGTCACGCATCAGCTGGTCGAGCTGGGGCGGCAGCGCCGGGTCGTTGACCTTGGTGCCGAAGCGCGGCTCCTTCGGCTTGGAGGTCTCGTACACGCGCTGGGCGAACAGCAGCCGCCACATCTGCGCGTCGCGGGCGTTGTCGAGCATCGAGACGCGGGCCGCGTTGTGGACGACGAGGCTGAGCGTGACCGCGATGAGCGCGCCGACCGCCGCGATGGCGACGGCGATCTTCCAGCGGACCCCCGTACGGAGGGCGAGACCCTTCATCCCTTGAGCTTGTAGCCGAAGCCGCGGACCGTCTCGATCCGGTCCTGGCCGATCTTGCTGCGGAGCCGCTGCACGTGCACGTCCACGACGCGGGTGTCGCCGCCCCAGCCGTAGTCCCAGACCCGCTCCAGGAGCTTGTCCCGCGACAGCACCGTGCCCGGCGCCGACGAGAACTCGAGCAGCAGCCGCATCTCCGTCGGGGTGAGCGCGACCGGCGCCCCGCCCTTGCGGACCTCCATGCCCTCGGTGTCGACCTCCAGCTCGCCGAAGACCAGCACCCCGCCCGCGGCCTCGTCCTCGCCGTCGCCGGCGCCCGCGTCCGCCGCGTGGTTGAAGCGGCGCAGCACGGCGCGGATCCGGGCCATGAGCACGGAGCCGTCGAAGGGCTTGGTCACGTAGTCGTCGGCCCCGGCCTCCAGGCCGAGGACCACGTCGATGGAGTCGGCCCGCGCCGACAGCATGATCACCGGAACGGTCGACTCGTCGCGGATGCGCCGGCACAGGCTGACGCCGTCCATGCCGGGCAGCATGACGTCGAGCAGCGCGATGTCGGGCCGGTTCGCCCGGAAGGCCTCCAGACCGGACAGCCCGTCGGGCATGGCGGTCACCGTGAAGCCGTCCCGCTCCAGGGCGAGCTGGGTGGCCTCACGGATGACGTCGTCGTCCTCGACGAACAGGACATGGGTCTCGGCCATGGTGCGTGCGCCTTCCGGGTACTTCGGATCAGGGGGTCAGTTCGAGAGCGACTCGCTCGGCGCGGGGACGGCTCCGTCCATGCCGCCGTCGCCCACCGCCTTGCTGTAGTCGTTGTGCACCCAGTCGTGCTGGGTGAACTTGTTCCCCGTCCAGCGGTAGGTGATCACGTCCTCGCCCGAGGGGTACGCGACCGGGTCGCCCTTCGCGTACACCTGCTTGGTGACGATCAGATCCCCCCGGTCGATCGTCGCGTAGACGGCGGCGTCCTCGGCCATGAAGACGTTCGTGTACCGGTTGTTCTCCTCGCGGAACACGTACGTGCCGATGCCGACCGAGTCCCCGCAGGTCATCAGATTGACGACGACGTCCGGCGCGGTGGAGTTGGTGAGGTTCCCGTAGGAGGTGTCCACCGGGTAGGCGTCCGCCGCGCAGGGCTTCAGATCGGCCTTGACCCGCTCGCCGATCTTCGGGTCGCCCTTGAGGAGCGCGATGGGGTCGACCTTCTTCAGGTTCGTCCCGCCGTCCGTGCCCAGCGACGCCGAGGGGGTGGGGGTGACCGGCGCGGTGGAGGCGGCCTCGTCCGAGCGGGCCGCGCCCTCGTCGCGCGAGCCGGTGCCGCCGGTCGAGCAGCCCGTCACGAGCACGCCGACGGCGGCGAGCCCGGCCACCGCCGCGACGCCCGCCGCCCGCTCTCTGGCACTCCAAGCCGGTCTTAGGCCGCGCACCGCTCCTGCTTCCGCTCGTCGCCTCGTACGGTCGTGCGCTCCAGGACACCCGCGTCCAGAGCCCGGGTGTCGCCCTCGGCGGCCCGGCTCTCCAGTTCCTGGCGCAGTCGGGCCAGGGCGCGGTGGAGCGTGCTCTTCACCGTACCGGTCGACATGCCGAGCGCGGCCGCGGTCTCCTCGGTGCTCATCTGCTCCCAGTGCCGCAGCACGACGACACTGCGCTGCTTGGGCGCGAGCACCTTCAGGATGTCCATGAGCAGGGCGCGGTCGGCGTGCTGCTCGGTGGCGTCCTCGACGCGCGCGTCGGGAAGCTGCTCGGTGGGCACCTCTTCGAGCTTGCGGGCCCGCCACCACTCGGTCCGGGTGTTGATCATGACCCGGCGCAGGTAGGCGTCGGCCAGCGACTTGTCGGCGATGCCGTCCCAGCGGCCGTAGGTGCGGACCAGCGCGGTCTGCAGCAGGTCCTGGGCGTCCACCGGGTCGGGCACGAGACGCCGGGCGCTGCGCAGCAGCGCGTCCTGCCGCGTGCGTACGTACTCCTCGAAATCGAGCACCTCGCCGTGCGCCATCCCGAACCGCCTCCGATCCCCGTGACCAGCCCTGTTTCTCTTACGTCGACGACGCTACGGAGCGGTTGTCACGAGGTTGTGCGGGGCAGCCCTCGGCGGGCGCACGGCTACCCATCGGTTGTGTAACAGCGGATCCAAAGGTTCCGGATCCTTCGGATCGAAGGCGGTACGGGCCGAGGCCCACGGAAGCCGGTGCGGGCCCTCCGGCGGTGGCCGGCGGATACGGCCCGGCGGCCGGCCGGTGGACCCGGGCCGGCGGCAGCCGGTGGACTCGGGCCCGGCGGCAGCCGGTGGGGTCAGGCCGGCGGCAGCCGGTAGCGACTCCAGCCAGTGGCAGCCGGGAACCACTCCAGCCAGTGGCAGCCGGTAGCGCCTCAGGCCGGCGGCAGCCGGGAGGGACTCAGGTCAGCGGCAGCCGGTAGCGGCCGCCGTCCAGCGGCTCGACCAGGCCGTCGGCGACCAGGCCGTCGAGCGCGCGGGCGCGCTGCACCGGCTCGTCCCAGACCGCGTCCAGGTCCGCCTGGTCCACCGGGTCCACGGCCTCCCGCAGCACGGCGAGCAGCTTGCCCCGCACCTGCCGGTCCGTGCCCGCGTACGTCTGGCCGCGGCGCGGCGGTCCGTCGTGGGCCGGCTTCCCGGCCAGCCGCCACGCGCACCGGTCGGCCAGCGGGCAGCGCGCGCAGTCCTCGTTCTTCGCCGTGCAGACCAGCGCGCCCAGCTCCATGGAGGCCGCCGCCCAGCGGGCGGCCGTCGTCTCCTCCTCGGGCAGCAGCGCCCGGGCCAGCCGGCGCTCGGCGGCGGTCGTGGCGTTCGGCGGGTACTGCACGCCGGTCGCCGCCCGGGCGAAGACGCGGCGCACGTTCGTGTCGAGGACCGCGTGCCGCTGCCCGTACGCGAAGGAGGCCACCGCGGCCGCCGTGTACTCGCCGATCCCCGGCAGCGCGAGCAGCTGTCCGTGGTCGCTCGGTACGTCACCGCCGTGCCGCTCCGTTATGGCCACGGCCGCCGCGTGCAGCCGCAGTGCCCGGCGCGGATAGCCGAGCCGGCCCCAGGCGCGCACCGCCTCGCCGGGGGCCTCGCCGGCCAGGTCGGCGGGGCGCGGCCAGCGCGCCAGCCACTGCTCGTACACGGGCAGCACCCGTACGACCGGGGTCTGCTGGAGCATGAACTCGCTGACCATCACGCCCCACGCCCCGGCCTCGGGGCGGCGCCACGGCAGATCGCGGGCGTGCCGGTCGAACCAGGCGAGGACGGGCCCGTGCAGCTCGGCGGGGGCCACGGGGACGGCCACGGAGGCGGTCTCGGGGGAATCGGGGGATGCGGAGGAAGCGGTAGTCATGGCACCCCCGATCCTGGCACGTTCCCCGGACGATCAGCACGTGCCGTGACCCACGCCCCCGGGGCGCGCGGGGGCGTGAGCAGGGAGCGCGGGGGCGTGTCCTCCCGGCCGGGCGATCAGCGCACGGGGTCCGGCACGGGCGCGGGGGAGACTCCTCCGCGCCCCACGCACCACACCACCGCGCCGCTGCGGCTCGACCGCGCCGACTCCACGAGCGCGCGGACGGGACGCCGCGCCGCCTTGACGACGACGAAGGCGACCACGGCGCCGGCCAGCAGGCCGACCGTCACGTCGTGCGGGTAGTGGACGCCGACGAAGACCCGGGAGAAGGCCATCAGCAGGGCCATCGGGGCGGTCAGCCAGACGATCCCGCGCCAGGACAGGGCGAGCGCGACGGCCGCCGCGCCCGCGATGGCCGAGTGGTTGCTGGGGAAGGACCAGTCGCCGTGCGGCGGGCAGGCGACGAGCGACACCGGTGCCCCGGCCACCGCCCGGCACGGCCGCTCCTCGTCGATCAGCGACTTCAGGGCCTCGCTCACCAGGTAGCCGAAGGCCGTGGCGAGCGGGGCGAGGAGCGCGAGCGCCATGGCGTCGGACGACCCCCGGCGCATCCGCCACCAGCCGGCGACGAACAGCACCGCGAAGAGCAGCAACCCGAGTTCGGTCCACACCTCCGCGAGTTTCTGGAACCAGTGCGGGGTGGAGTGGGCGAACCTCGCGATGTCGAGGTACAGGCCGTCGGAGAGATGGGGCAGGGTGTTCATGGGCACGGACGTTATCTCGGAGCCGGGAGTCCCCGCCCGGGCCGAAGGACGACGGCCCTCCCCGACGAAAGCAGGGGTGAGGTGCGAGTTCCCGCTTCGGGCGGATGTGATCATCGGCAAAACTTGGTGCCTGGGGCGGCATGGGGGGCGGGAGTTGGCCCTGTTCTCTCGTAAGGTTCGTGCCGTGGGATCTCTGCGCAATCCGGTCGGGCCGCTTCCCTCCTCCATCTACTGGCGTCGGAGGGCGGTCGCGCTGTGCCTGATCGGCCTGCTCGCGCTGCTCGCCGTGTGGGCCGTCACCTCCGGTGGTGACCCCGGGGGCAGGAAGACGAACGACGGCGCCAACGGCGCTTCCCCCGCGCCCTCGATCACACCCGGCCCCTCCGGCACCGGCCCGGCGATCAGCCAACAGCCCGGCGGGCGCGACGAGTCGGGCGCCGGCGGCGACACCGAGGGCGGCGACGGCACGGGTGCCGGCGACGGCGGTACGGACGCGGGCGCGGACACCGGGGTCTCCGGCGGACAGAACGGCGGCAAGAACGGCGACACGGACGGCGCGGGCGGCGACGGCGGCGCGGGCACCGGAGCGGCACAGCAGGTTCCGGCCAATTCCCCGCTTCCGAACTGCGCGGCCGGCGCCCTGCAGTTGACCTTCCGCAGCACCAAGGTCGCCTACGAGCCCGGCGAGAAGCCCCGCTTCCAGCTGGTCGTCAAGAACACCTCGGCCACCGACTGCAAGGCCGATCTCGGCCCGAAGGCCGCCGTGTTGACGGTCCGTGACACCAAGGGCGTGCTGTGGTCCTCGAAGGACTGCCCGCGCGTCGCGCCCCCGCTGTTCCTGAAGGTCCCGGCCGGCACGACGGTCACCCACACCGTGGAGTGGGACCGCCGGCGCAGCGTCGCCCAGTGCGCGACCGCCCCGGCGGGCGAGGTCGGCCCCGGCAACTACCTGGTGGAGGCGGCGGTGCCGGGCCTGACGGTGTCGCCGGTGGCGTTCCGGCTGGACAAGGACTGAGCCGCGGCCCGAGGCGCCGGCCGAGCCGGGGCCGGATCGGGCCGGGGTGGGAGCACCGGCCCCCGACCTGTCCGGACCCCCTTAGACGTACCGCTCCAGGATCGACGACTCCGCGAGCCGCGACAGGCCCTCGCGGACGCTGCGCGCCCGGGCCTCGCCGACGCCGTCCACGGTCTGCAGGTCGTCCACGCTCGCCGCGAGCAGCTTCTGCAGCCCGCCGAAGTGCTCCACGAGCCGCTCGATGATCGCGCCCGGGAGGCGCGGCACCTTGGCGAGCAGCCGGTAGCCGCGCGGGGAGACCGCGGAGTCCAGGGTCTCGGGGGAGCCGCTGTAGCCGAGCGCCCGCGCCACTATGGGCAGTTCGAGCAGCTCGGCGTGGGTCAGCGCGTCCAGCTCGGTCAGCGCCTCGGCGACCGTACGGGACCGCTTGGCCGTCGGTTCGGGCACGTAGTCGCGGATGACCAGCTCGCGCTCCGGCTCCACGCCCGCGATCAGCTCGTCGAGCTGGAGCGAGAGGAGCCGGCCGTCGGTGCCGAGCTCGACGACGTACTCCGCGATCTCGGTGGCGATCCGGCGCACCATCTCCAGGCGCTGCGCGACGGCGGTGACGTCCCGGACGGTCACCAGGTCCTCGATCTCCAGGGCGGAGAGCGTGCCGGCCACCTCGTCCAGGCGCAGCTTGTACCGCTCCAGGGTCGCCAGGGCCTGGTTGGCGCGGGACAGGATCGCCCCCGACTCCTCCAGGACCCGGCGCTCGCCGTTGACGTACAGGGCGATCAGGCGCATCGACTGCGAGACCGAGACGACCGGGAAGCCGCACTGCTTGGAGACCCGGTCGGCCGTACGGTGCCGGGTGCCGGTCTCCTCGGTCGGGATGGACGCGTCCGGGACCAGCTGCACGCCGGCCCGCAGGATCTTGCTGATGTCCTTGTCGAGGACGAGCGCCCCGTCGAGCTTGCACAGCTCGCGCAACCGGGTCGCGGTGAACTCGACGTCGATCACGAAACCGCCGGTGCACATCGCCTCGACGGACTTGTCCATTCCCAGGACGATCAGGCCGCCGGTGTTGCCGCGGAGGATGCGTTCGAGCCCGTCACGGAGGGCGGTGCCGGGGGCGACGGCACTGAGCGACGCACGCATCAGTGCCTCGTTGTCCTTGGCTGCCACTGCACTCCTCCGGCTCGTACGGATGGGCGAGACCAGGGCAAAGTCTAGCGACACCGCCCCGCCGCCCTCCGCCGCGCGCCGGGAGCCCGCCCCCGGACCGGGCGGGCCACGTCCCTCTCGCCGTCCCTGTCCTACCCCTCCGCCTCCTGCGGCGCACGCGTCCGGCGGCTGCGCGGCAGCACCCGCAGGGCGTCGCCCATGTCGGCCACCTCGGTGACCTTCATGCCCGCCGGGACCTTGCCGGGATCGCTCGGGACCAGCGCGTGCGTGAAGCCGAGCCGGTGCGCCTCCGCGAGCCGGCGCTGGACGCCCGTCACCCGGCGGACCTCGCCCGCGAGGCCGACCTCGCCGATCGCGACCAGGTTCTTCGGCAGCGGGGTGTCGCTGGCGGCGGACGCCAGGGCGAGCGCGATGGCCAGGTCGGCGGCGGGCTCGGACAGCTTCACGCCGCCGACCGTCGCGCTGTAGATGTCGCGCTTGCCCAGCGCGCTGATCCGGCCGCGCTGCTCCAGGACCGCCAGCATCATCGAGACCCGGGAGGTCTCCAGACCGGAGGTGGTGCGGCGCGGAGAGGGGATCTGCGAGTCCACCGTCAGCGCCTGCACCTCGGCCACCAGTGGCCGGCGGCCCTCCAGCGTGACCGTCAGACAGGTGCCGGGCACGGCCACGTCCCGGCGGGTCAGGAACAGGCCCGAGGGGTCGGCGAGCCCCGTGATGCCCTCGTCGTGCAGCTCGAAGCAGCCGACCTCGTCGGTCGCCCCGTACCGGTTCTTCACGCCCCGGACCAGGCGCAGCCGGGCGTGCCGGTCGCCCTCGAAGTGCAGCACCACGTCCACCAGGTGCTCCAGGAGCCGGGGGCCGGCGATCGCGCCGTCCTTGGTGACGTGGCCGACGAGCAGCGTGGACATGCCCCGCTCCTTGGAGGCCCGGATCAGGGCGCCGGCCACCTCACGGACCTGGGCCATGCCGCCGGGCGCGCCGTCGATCTCGGGCGAGGCGACGGTCTGCACCGAGTCGAGGACCAGCAGCGAGGGCTTGACCTCGTCCAGATGGGCGAGCACGGCGGACAGGTCGGTCTCGGCCGCCAGATAGAGGTGGTCGCTGAGCGCGTTGATCCGGTCGGCGCGCAGCCGGACCTGGCTCGCGGACTCCTCGCCCGTGACGTACAGCGTGCGGTGGGCGTCGCTGGCCGCCTTGGCCGCCACGTCGAGCAGCAGCGTGGACTTGCCGACGCCCGGCTCGCCGGCGATCAGCACCACCGCGCCCGGCACCAGCCCGCCGCCGAGCACCCGGTCGAGCTCGTCGACCCCGGTGCCGCGGGCGGTCGCCTGCCGCCCGTCCACCTGCCCGATCGGCAGCGCGGCGCTGGAGACCCGCCCGGCCGCGGTGGTCCGCACGGCGGGCGCGCCGTACTCCTCGACCGTCCCCCAGGCCTGGCACTCCGGGCAACGTCCGAGCCATTTGGCGGTCTGCCAGCCGCACTCGGTGCAGCGGTAGGACGGCCGGTCCTTGGCGGTTTTGGTACGAGCAGCCATGAGCGACACCGTAGCCCCCGCCACTGACAGCCCGGACCCGACGAGGACGGATCGGTGGAGGAGCGACTTCGAACACACAGGAATCCGGACGGAGGTCCGGGTTCCTGTCCCCCTTCGTGTAGCGCCTTCACCCGTACGGATTAAAAGCGTGCAAGCGGTACGAAGACCCCCCGCCCACCCGCCTACGGTCGCCCAGTGACGAGCAGCAGGCTGGAACAACCCCCCCGAAGCACCGGAGGCCCCCGCACCCTCGGCCAGCGGCCCCCCGCCCGGTACGAGGAGTACCTGGACGGCCTCTTCACGTACTGCCTCTCGGTGCTCTGCGACCACGACGCGGCCACCGCCGTCCTCGGCGACGTCCTCGCCGTCGCCGAGCGCCATCACGGCCGCTGCCCCGCCGACGAGTCCGGCCGCCGGGCCTGGCTCTACGCCCTGGCCCGCTGGGCCTGTCTGCGCAGCCTCGGCGAGCAGCGCCGCAAGCGGCAGGGCGCCCACACCGGCCGCCCCGCGGCCGCCGAGCCCGCCGGGCGCCGGGTGTCGCCCGAGGTCGCCGAGCGGCGCCGGGCCGAACTCGCCGCGCTCGCCTGGCCCGAGGCTGCCGGCACCACGCCGGAGCAGCGCGAGGCCCTGGAGCTCGCCGTCCGGCACGGGCTCGGCCACCGGGAGGTCGCCGCCGTGCTCTCCCTCGACCCGCTCGCCGCCCGGGAGCTGCTCTCCTCCGCCGGCTGCGAGGTCGAACGCACCCGCGCCGCCCTCGCCGTCGTCGAGACCGGCGACTGCCCCACCGTCGCCCGGCTGACCGGCGACCACCAGGTGCTGCTCTCCGCCGCGCTGCGCGCCGAGCTCGTCCGGCACGTCGACGACTGCCCGCGCTGCCGCCGCGCCGCCGAACGGGCCGGCGCCGGCGGCCCCTGGCCGGGCGCCGCCGCCACGCCGGCCGGCCGGCTCCCGATCGTCGAGGCGCCGCGCGCCGCCGCGTACGTCGCGATGCTGCACGTCCCGCGGGCCCGGGCCGCCGCCCCCCGCTTCGGACCGACCGGCTTCCCGATGGACCCGAAGGACCACGCGGCCCGCCGCGACCGGATGCGGGCCCGCGCCGTGACCACCACCGTGGTCGCCGCGGTCGTCGCCGCCCCGGTCCTCGCCCTGTGGGCCTCGTACCGGGGCACGCCGGTCGCGGAGGAGGGCCCGGACGGCGCCCGGATCAGCGCGCGCGAGGCCGACCAGCCGGGCGGCTCGCGCGGCGGCACCGACGGCCGCGCGGGCGGGCGCTACGAGAACGCCGGCAACGCCCGCACCGACCCCGACCCCCGGTTCACCCGCGGCAGCCGCTCCCCGGACGTCTCGGTCGAGGTGATCAGCCCCGGCGCGCCCCCCGGCCCGCCCCTGCCGGGCCGCCCGGCGCCCGCCCGGATCACCGTCGCCGCGCGCGGCAGCGGCGCCACGACCCTGCTCACCCTCACCAACGAGGGCGGCGCGCCCACCGCCTGGGCGCTCTGGTCGGACGCGCCCTGGCTGTACGTGAGCCAGGCCTCCGGCACCCTCCACCCCGGCGAGTCCGTCACCGTCCGGATCTTCGTCGACCGCTCCCACGAGCCGCCCGGCGCCTGGAGCGCCCGGGTCGGCGTCAATCCCTCGGGCGCGGTGGTGCGGATCGACGGGAACGGGGCGACGCCGCCCACCACGGAGCCGACCACGCCGCCGGCCACCCAGGAGCCGACGACCCCCCAGCCGACCAGCGAACCGCCGACCACCCCGCCGCCGACGACGACCGAGCCCACGACGCAGCCCCCGACGACGGAACCCACCACCGGTCCGACGACGCAAGCGCCCACGGACCCGGCCACCGACCCCCCGAGCACGGACCCCGCACCCTCCGCCCCGTAGGGGGCGGAGGCTACGGGGAGCGGGAGCTACGGCGGGCGGCACCTACGGTGGACGGACCCACCGCGGACGGGCCCTGGGTCGGGCGGCACCTACGGTGGGCGGGCCTACCCGCAGGCGGGCCAGGGCAGGCGGGCCAGGGCGGGCGGGCCAGAGCGGGCGGACCGACGGAGGGCGGCCCTACGCAGGGCGGCCCCCACGGCGCACCGGGACCTACGGCGCCGGGTCGGCCGGGTGCGGTGCGACCAGCGGCAGCTGCGAGGCGAGCCGCGCCTCGCACAGCCCGACCAGCACGTCGTACGCCGCCTGGCCCATCATCTCGACGAGCTCCGGCCGGTAGGAGACGAACACCGGCTCCTTGCCGACGTGGGCCGAGCTCGCGGTCGTGCAGTACCAGTGCAGGTCGTGGCCGCCCGGACCCCAGCCGCGCCGGTCGTACTCGCCGATCGACACCTGGAGCACCCGCGTGTCGTCGGGCCGGTCGATCCAGTCGTAGGTCCGCCGCACCGGCAGCTGCCAGCACACGTCCGGCTTGGTCTCCAGCGGCTCCCGGCCCTCCCGCACGGCCAGGATGTGCAGCGAGCAGCCCGCGCCGCCCGCGAAGCCGGGGCGGTTCTGGAAGATGCAGGAGCCCTGCCAGCGGCGGGTCTGCCGGTCGCCGTCCTCGTCGACCTGCACCCAGCCCGACTCCGTACCCACGCCGTGGAACTCCCACAGCTCCGGTGTGAGCCGGGCCACGTGCTCCGCGACCCGCTTCTCGTCGTCCTCGTCGGAGAAGTGCGCGCCGAGCGTGCAGCAGCCGTCGTCGGCCCGCCCCTCCTGGATGCCCTGGCAGCCGTTGCCGAAGATGCAGGTCCAGCGGGACGTCAGCCAGGTCAGGTCGCAGCGGTAGACCTGTTCCTCGTCCTCCGGGTCGGCGAACTCCACCCAGGCCCGCGGGAAGTCCAGGCCCTTCTCGTCGGGCTCCTCGCCCTTGGCCCGCTTCTTCCCGACCTTCACGGCCTTGGCCGCGTGCGCGGCCCTCGCGGCCTTCGCGGCGCTCTCGTCGGCACTGGCTTTGTCCGGCTTCGCCTTTTTCGTCTTTGGCACAAGTCCAAGCGTATGCGGGTGCGCGCAGTAGCGTTCCGTCCATGAGACTCGGAGTCCTCGACGTCGGTTCGAACACAGTGCACCTGTCGGTGGTGGACGCCCACCCCGGCGCCCGTCCGCTGCCCGCCCACTCGCACAAGGCGGAGCTGCGGCTCGCCGAGCTCCTCGACGAGCGCGGAGCGATCGCGGACGCGGGGGTCGAGCGGCTCGTCGCCACGGTCTGCGACGCGCTCACGGCCGCCGAGGACAAGGGCTGCGAGGAGGTCCTGCCGTTCGCGACCTCGGCGGTGCGCGAGGCCAGCAACGCCGACGCGGTGCTCGCCCGCGTGTACGAGGAGACCGGGATCGCGCTCCAGGTGCTCACCGGCGAGGAGGAGGCCCGGCTCACCTTCCTGGCCGCCCGGCGCTGGTTCGGCTGGTCCGCGGGCAAGCTCTTCCTCCTGGACATCGGCGGCGGCTCGCTGGAGGTCGCCTTCGGCATCGACGAGGAGCCCGACACGGCCGTCTCGCTGCCGCTCGGCGCCGGCCGGCTCACCTCCGGCTGGCTGCCGGGGGACCCGGCGGACCCGGAGGACGTGAAGGCGCTGCGCCGCCACGTGCGGGCACAGATCGCCCGGACGGTCGGCGAGTTCAGCCGCTTCGGCCGCCCCGACCACGTCGTGGCCACCTCGAAGACCTTCAAGCAGCTGGCGCGCATCGCCGGCGCCCCCGGCTCCGGCTTCGGGCTCTACGTCCAGCGCACCCTCACCCGCAAGGCCCTGGAGGAGTGGCTGCCGCGGCTCGCCGCCATGACGGTGGCCGAGCGCTCCGCCCTCCCGGGCGTCTCCGAGGGCCGGGCCGGCCAGCTCCTCGCGGGCGCCCTGGTCGCGGAGGGCGCCATGGACCTGTTCGGCGTCGACGAGCTGGAGATCTGCCCGTGGGCGCTGCGGGAGGGCGTGATCCTGCGCCGCCTGGACCACCTCCCGTAGCGGGCGTCCCGCCCCCTCCGTGGCCGGCGACCCGACGGCACCGGGGTGACCGGAACCACGCCCCGGTCCTCCGGCCCGCCCCGTACGCTGTCTCCGTGGCAGAACCAGCGGTGCGCATCCCGGATGCGAAGGTCGCGCTGTCGACGGCCTCGGTGTATCCGGAGTCGACGGCGACGGCCTTCGAGGTCGCCGCGCGCCTCGGCTACGACGGGGTCGAGATCATGGTGTGGACCGATCCGGTCAGCCAGGACATCGAGGCCCTGCGCCGCCTGTCGGACTACCACCAGGTGCCGATCCTCGCCGTGCACGCCCCCTGCCTCCTGATCACCCAGCGCGTCTGGTCCACCGACCCGTGGGTCAAGCTCCAGCGGGCCCAGGCGGCGGCCGAGAAGCTCGGCGCCTCGACGGTCGTCGTGCACCCGCCGTTCCGCTGGCAGCGCCAGTACGCGCGGGACTTCGTCACCGGCATCTGGCGGATGGCCGACGAGACGGACGTGCGGTTCGCGGTGGAGAACATGTACCCGTGGCGGTACAAGGACCGCGAGATGCTCGCGTACGCCCCCGAGTGGGACGTCACCAAGGACGACTACCGGCACTTCACCGTCGACCTCTCGCACACGGCGACCGCCCGCACCGACACCCTCGCGATGGTCGACCGCATGGGCGACCGCCTCGGTCACGTCCACCTCGCCGACGGGCGCGGCTCCGCCAAGGACGAGCACCTGGTGCCGGGCCGCGGCAACCAGCCGTGCGCCGAGCTCCTGGAGCGGCTGGCCCGCAACGGCTACGACGGGCACGTCGTCATCGAGGTCAACACCCGCCGCGCCATGTCCTCCGCCGAACGCGAGGCCGATCTCGCCGAGGCCCTCGCCTTCACCCGGCTCCACCTGGCCGCCGCCCCGGGGGCCCCGGCGGTTCCGCCCCGGGTGCCCGGCGCATGACGGACCCGTCCCCCCGGCGGCGCGGCCGCCCCTCCCGTACCGCCGCGGAGGAGAGCGGACCGGGCGCGCGCGAGCGGATCCTGGAGGCGGCGCGGACCCAGTTCGCCGAGCGGGGCTACGACAAGACCTCGGTGCGCGCCATCGCGAAGGCCGCCGGGGTCGACCCGGCGCTCGTGCACCACTACTTCGGCACGAAGGACGAGGTGTTCGCGGCGGCCGTCGAGGTCTCCTTCGAGCCGGCGGCCGTCGTGCCGGCGATCGTCGGCGGCCCGCGCGAGGCGATCGGCGAGCGGCTCGCCCGCTTCTTCATCTCGGTGTGGGAGAACCCGGCGACCCGCGCCCCGCTGCTCGCGATCATCCGTTCCGCGCTGACCCACGAGGCGGCGGCGAAGGTGCTGCGGGGCTTCGTGCTGCGCCGGCTGCTGGAGCGCATCGCCGCCGAGCTCGATGTACCGGAGCCGAAGTTCCGGGCCGAGCTGGCCGCCTCGCACATGATCGGTATCGCGATCCTGCGGTACGTGATCCAGGTCGAGCCGCTGGCCTCGGCGGATCCGGAGGAGATCGTGGCGCAGGTGTCGCCGACCCTCCAGCGCTACCTGACCGAAGGCTGAACACCCGTCCCGCATAGCGGACGGCATGTCCAGATCTTGGAGTCGAAGCGTACGCTCGACTTCAGACACATCCATCCCTGAGGAGCGAGCGACGATGCCCCAGCTGAGGTCCCGCACTGTCACCCACGGCCGCAACATGGCGGGCGCCCGCGCCCTTATGCGCGCCTCCGGTGTACCGGGCGCGGACATCGGACGGAAGCCGATCATCGCGGTGGCGAACTCCTTCACCGAGTTCGTCCCCGGTCACACCCACCTGCAGCCGGTGGGCCGGATCGTCTCCGAGGCCATCACGGCCGCCGGCGGCATCGCGCGCGAGTTCAACACGATCGCCGTCGACGACGGCATCGCCATGGGCCACGGCGGCATGCTCTACAGCCTGCCCTCCCGCGACCTGATCGCCGACAGCGTGGAGTACATGGTCGAGGCGCACTGCGCCGACGCCCTGATCTGCATCTCCAACTGCGACAAGATCACCCCCGGCATGCTGATGGCCGCCCTGCGCCTCAACATCCCGACGGTCTTCGTCTCCGGCGGCCCCATGGAGTCCGGCCGCGCCACGCTCGTCGACGGCACCGTCCGCACCCTCGACCTGGTCGACGCGATCTCCGAGGCCGTGAACGACAAGGTCTCCGACGAGGACATCCTCCGCATCGAGGAGAACGCCTGTCCGACCTGCGGCTCCTGTTCCGGCATGTTCACCGCCAACTCGATGAACTGCCTGACCGAGGCCATCGGCCTCTCCCTGCCCGGCAACGGCACCACCCTCGCCACCCACACCGCCCGCCGCGCGCTGTACGAGAACGCCGCCCGCACCGTCGTCGACCTCACCCGTCGCTACTACGACGAGGACGACGCCTCCGTGCTCCCGCGGAGCATCGCCACCCGCGCCGCCTTCGAGAACGCCATGGCCCTCGACATCGCCATGGGCGGCTCCACGAACACGATCCTGCACCTGCTCGCCGCCGCGCAGGAGGCCGAGCTGGACTACGGCCTGAGCGACATGGACGCCGTCTCGCGCCGCGTTCCCTGCCTGGCCAAGGTCGCCCCGAACGTCGCGCCGCGCGGCACGTACTACATGGAGGACGTGCACCGGGCCGGCGGCATCCCCGCCATCCTGGGCGAGCTGCACCGCGCGGGCCTGCTCAACGAGGACGTCCACGCCGTCCACAGCCCGTCCCTCGCGGACTGGCTGAAGAACTGGGACGTGCGCGGCGGCTCCCCCTCCGAGGAGGCCGTCGAGCTGTGGCACGCGGCCCCCGGCTGCGTCCGCTCCGCCGAGGCCTTCTCGCAGTCCGAGCGCTGGGACAGCCTCGACACGGACGCCGAGGGCGGCTGCATCCGCGACGGCGCCCACGCCTACTCCAAGGACGGCGGCCTCGCCGTGCTCCGCGGCAACATCGCCGTCGACGGCTGCGTCGTGAAGACGGCCGGCGTCGACGAGTCCATCTGGACCTTCGAGGGCCCGGCGGTCGTCTGCGACTCGCAGGAGGAGGCCGTCGAGAAGATCCTCAACAAGCAGGTCAAGGACGGCGACGTGGTCGTCATCCGCTACGAGGGCCCCAAGGGCGGCCCCGGCATGCAGGAGATGCTCTACCCGACCTCCTTCCTCAAGGGCCGCGGCCTGGGCAAGACCTGCGCGCTGGTCACCGACGGACGCTTCTCCGGCGGCACCTCGGGCCTCTCCATCGGCCACGCCTCCCCGGAGGCCGCCTCGGGCGGCACGATCGCCCTCGTCGAGGACGGCGACCGGATCCGCATCGACATCCCGAGCCGTGCGATCGAGCTCCTGGTCGACGACGCCACCCTGGCCGCCCGCCGCGAGGCGCTGAACGGCGTCTACGCCCCGAAGAACCGCGAGCGCAAGGTCTCGGCGGCGCTGCGGGCGTACGCGGCGATGGCGACGAGCGCCGACAAGGGCGCAGTCCGCGACGTCACCAAGCTCACCTGACCCTCCCCCGCAGTGGCGGCCCCACCGGGGGCCGCCCCCCCACCGGCCCGGGCTCACAATGCGCGGCTGCCCCCCCACCGGCCGGGGCGGCTCCCGCCGGGGGCGCCGTCCCCACCGGGCCGGCTCCCACCCCGAGGGCGCGCCCGACGTCGCCCCGTTGCGTCCTCGCAAACCGGCCGCGACCCCGCCAGCCGTCGGCACCGCCCAGCCTGAACCCGGCCCGCCCTGCCGCGTGCCGCGCCCGCCCTGAACCGCGCCCGCCCTGCCGCGTGCCGCGCCCGCCCCTCGCTGGGCGCTGACGACGCTCGCCGTCCTCGTTGTGGGCAGTCGTTCCGCTGGGGCGGAACGGGTGGGCACAACGGAACGCAGCGCCTTGCCGCGCCCAGGCCCCTACCGCCCTGACGCTCGCCACGGGAGCGCGGCGCCGTAAAGGGCTGGCGTAGGTGCAGTGAGCGGGGCGCGCCGCCAGGCGCGGTCCCGTGTGCCCACCCGTCCCGCCCCAGCGGGACGATTGCCCACACGGAGGCCGGCGGGCGTGCCCACCCGCGGGGGCGGCGGGCGTGTCCGCAGGGGGCGGGGGCCCGCACCGTGGTTGGGCGTGGCCCCCCGGAGCGGGTGCGCTCTCGCGGAGGGCGGCGGACGTGTCTGCAAGGGGGACGGGGCCAGCACTGTGGATGGGCCCAGCCGGAGGCGGGCGTGCTCGCGCCGACGTCGGCGGGCGTGTCCGCACGGGGGTCGAGGGCCCGCACCCGGGTGGGCGTGTCCGCGCGGAGGTCGGGGGCCCGCACCGGGATGGGGCGTGCCCGCGCGGGGGTCGCGGGGCCCGCACCGGGATTGGGCGGGTCCGCGGGGAGGTTTGGCGGGGGCCGGGCCGCGGGCGGTGCCGCCCGGTGGGGGTTACCAGGTCGACGGGTCGCGGCCGTCCACGGCGAAGACCGAGCCGTCCGGAGCCGTCCCGTACACCCGGTTCCCGGCCGCCACCGGCGCCGGCACCGACGGCACGTACCCCAGCCGCCCACCCCCCAGCCGCGGCCGCGTCTGCCCGAGGAGGAGACCGCGCGCCGTGTCGACGGCGAGCAGCCGGCCGTCGGAGGCGGAGACGTACAGCCGGTCCCCGTCGGCGGGCGTGGGCGCCGACACGTTGCCGCTGCCGGTCTCCAGCTCCCACAGGATCCGCTGCCCGTCGAGGTCGACGGCCATCAGATGCCCGAGCCCGGTCAGCAGGTACGCGGTCGAGCCCCGCACGGCGATCGCCGGGTTGTCCACGCGGTACGGCAGCGCGAAGCGCCGGGTCTCGTTCCGCGCGGGGTCGTGACGGACCAGGGCCTGGGCCGCCGTACCCCGGTAGGCGTCGGACAGCACCAGCGCGCCGCCGTCCCCGTACCCGACCGGCGTCAGATCGCCCTTGAGGCGGTGCGACCAGAGGACGTCGCCGGTGGCCGGCCGTATCCCGCTGACCTGGGTGTGCCCGCCGTCGGCGGCCCGCTCGTAGACGGTGAGCAGCCCGCCGGCGGGGTCGTACGGGCCGAGCTGCGGAACGCCGTGTCCGGGCAGGGCGTGGCGCCACACCTGCGCACCGGTGCGGGTGTCGACGGCGCGGAGCTGCCGGGTGTTGTCGGAGAGGACGACGACCGGACCGGCCGGCCGCCGGTTCTCCGCCACGGACGGATGGGTGCGCCAACCGGGCCGGCCGTCCCCGGCGGCGAGACCGCGCAGGTCTCCGCCCGCGCCGGCGACGGCGACCGTGTCGCCGGACAGCACGGCGGGGGCTTCGGTCACGCCCAAGGAGCCGCTCTCGGCGGGCCGCGACCAGACGACCCGTCCGGTCGAGGCGTCGAGCCGGGCGACGGCGACACCGGGGCCCGAGCAGTAGAGGGCGTTCCCGGCGAGCGCGCAGGCGGGCGCGGCGGGCACGTCGCCCTCGGCGAGCGGCGTCTGCCAGCCGCTGAACGACTTGGCGGCCTCCGCGGGGTGCGCCGGTGCGGCCGGCGCCGTGCCGTCCCGGGCCCCGAGCAGGGCGACGGTGCCGCCCGCCGCCAGGGCGAGCAGGACGCCGAGGGCGATCGGCAGCCGCCGGCCGCGACGCTTGCGCGGGACCGCGGACCGTACCGGCGTGTCGGCGTCCCACGCCCCGGAGGGGACCGCGGCGGGGGAGGGCGCGGCGGCGGGGCTCAGGGCGCGCCGCTGGGCGGGTATGAAGGCGGTCGCCTCGTACGAGGGCGGCAGCAGCGCCGCCATGATCTCGGCGGGCGTGGGCCGTTCGGCCGGCTCCTTGGCCAGGCAGCGGGCCACCAGCGGCGCCAGCTCCTCCGGAACGCCCGTCAGATCCGGCTCGTCGTGGACTACCTGGTACGCCACGATGTACGGGCTGTCGGAGTCGAAGGGCCCGTGACCGGTGGCCGCGTGCACGAGGACGGAGCCGAGCGCGAACACGTCCGCGGCCGGCCCGACCTCGCGGGGCCGCTGGAACTGCTCGGGCGCCATGAACGGCGGCGAGCCGATCAGCTTCCCGGTCTCCGTGCGCAGATCGCTGTCGACCGGCCGGGAGATCCCGAAGTCGATGACCTTCGGCCCGGAGTCGGTCAGCAGGACGTTGCTCGGCTTGAGGTCGCGGTGGACCACGCCCGCCCGGTGGATGTCGCGCAGCGCCTCCGCGAGTCCGGCGGTGAGCCGGCGCAGCTCGGCGCGGGACAGCGGGCCGCTCCGCTTCACCTGGTCGGCGAGGGTGGGGCCGGGCACGTAGAGGGTGGCCATCCAGGGGCGTACGGCGTCGGGGTCGGCGTCCACGACGGGCGCGGTGAAGGCGCCGCTCACCCGGCGCGCGGCCGCGACCTCCTGCCGGAAGCGGGCCCGGAACTCCGGGTCCTCCGCGTACTGCCCGTGCACCACCTTGACCGCGAGGCGCAGCCCCGAGGCGGAGGTGGCGAGGTGGACGACACCCATGCCGCCGGAGCCGAGGCAGGCCTGGAGCCGGTACTCGCCCGCGTAGTCGGGCTCTTCCGCGCCCCGGCCGGCACCGGTACTGCGCAACGGCGGCATCGCCAACCCCCGTGTGGTTCCCCGTCGAGTCCGCGCGCGTGCGCGACGCACGGAGCCTAGTCGATGGTGCTGCCGAAGTCGGTGGGGCTTGCTAGCCTGCGCGTCGCGCAGCGTGAAATTCACCGGAGCGCTTTCGAGGAAGCGCTTGTGCGCCGGACGGGGGAGTGGAAATGAGCACCGAGAACGAGACGCTGGAGTCCGTGACGGCCACGACGGAGGTCGCCTCCTACCCGGTCGCCCCGGGGTACCGGGTGAACGTGCGCTCGGGACCGGGCACCAAGTACCCGGTCGTGCGCGTGCTGCCGGCGGGTGCCTGGGTGTCGATCTACTGCCAGACGCCGGGCGAGCGCATCACCGGCCCCTACGGCACCACCGACATCTGGGACAACATCGGCAGCGGCCAGTTCATCTCCGACGCCTATGTGCACACCGGCAGCGACGGCTACGTGACCCGCCGCTGCGGCTGACGGCGGCCGTCTCCCCGCCCGGGGATAATCGATTCCGTGAGCGATGAGAAGCCCGTGATCGGCGAGCACCAGAGCAAGGCCGGCACGCCCGCCGGGCCACGGCCCGAGGAGCTCCGCTTCTTCGGCACGACATGGGTGGACCACAGCGGCCGTTACGGGCTGCGCCGCGTCGGCGTGGCCCTCGGCTCGCTCGCCGCCGCCGTCGCGGGCTGCCTCGTGCTGCGCTTCGCCTACGAGGGCCTGGAGATCGCGGACGTCGGCGGCTTCGTCAACGGGCTCGTGGTGGTGATGTTCGCGGTCTGCAGCGCGATCGCCTTCCGCAAGACCTGGGAGGGCTTCGTCCGCCGGCCGGCCGACCCGGCCCGCGAGGAGGCCCTGCGCAGCCTGAAGGCCATCGGCTTCATCGGCTCGCTCCTCGCGTACTTCGTGCGCAGCCTCACCGAGGCGCCCGGCGAGAGGCTGCTGCGCACGGAGTACGAGGAGGCCGTGACGCGCTACGAGAAGCGCCGCTCCGGCCGCACGGGCAACCCGTCGGCCCGCAAGAAGCCCAAGCGCCGCTAGCGGGCCACCCGGAGGGCCCGTCTTCCCGGTGCTCCCCGGGGCCTGTCTTCTCGACGTCCCCCGGGGCCTGTCACCAGACACCCCCCCAGGGCCGGTCTTCCCGCCCCCCAGGGCTCGTCTTCCCGACGCCCCCCGGGGCCTGTCTTTCCAACACCCCCCAGCAGACCCCTTCCAAGGACCCCGGACGAGATCTCGTCCGGGGTCCTTGACGTGCGGCACCCTCCGGCCCACTATTCATCACATGATGAATAAAACCGGTGAGGCCGGCCCCGGCGCCCCCGTCGAGGCCGCCCCGACCGCCGGCGCAGCCATCACCGCGACCGCCCTCACCGTCGTACGCGGCGACCGCACCGTCCTGCGCGGCCTCGACTTCACCGTCCCCCGCGGCCGCATCACCGGCCTCCTCGGCCCCTCCGGCTGCGGCAAGACGACGCTCATGCGCGCCGTCGTCGGCACCCAGGCCAAGGTCACCGGCACCCTCGACGTCCTCGGCCGGCCCGCCGGCGACCTCGCCCTGCGCTCCCGCATCGGCTACGTCACCCAGGCGCCCTCCGTCTACGACGACCTCACCGTCCGCCAGAACCTCGACTACTTCGCCGCCGTGCTCCTCCCCGGCCGGGCCCACCGCGCCGAGCGCCACGCCGCCGTCGACCGGGCCATCGCCGACGTCGACCTCACCTCCCGCGCCGGCGCCCTCGCCGGCCGCCTCTCCGGCGGTCAGCGCAGCCGCGTCTCGCTCGCCGTCGCGCTCCTCGGCGCCCCCGAACTCCTCGTCCTCGACGAACCCACCGTCGGCCTCGACCCGGTCCTCCGCCGCGACCTGTGGGACCTCTTCCACCGCATCGCCGCCGACCGCGGCACCACGCTCCTGGTCTCCTCCCACGTCATGGACGAGGCCGAGCGCTGCCACCGGCTGCTCCTGCTCCGCGAGGGAGAACTCCTCGCCGAGGACACCCCGGAGGCCCTGCGCCGCCGCAACGACACCGCCACCGTCGAGGACGCCTTCCTCCACCTCGTCGACGCCGCCGCGGCCCGCGCCGCCCAGGCCACCAAGGAGCAGCCGTGACCGCCCGCCCGACGCCCACCACCCCTGCGAGCACGCGCCTCGCGGACTCCTGCTCCCGCGCCCTCGCCACCGCCGCCCGCGTGCTGCGCCAACTCCGCCACGACCCGCGGTCGATCGCCCTGATGCTCCTCGTGCCCTGCCTGATGCTCGTCCTGCTCCGCTACGTCTTCGACGGCAGCCCGCAGACCTTCGACGGCATCGGCGCCTCGCTCCTCGGCATCTTCCCGCTGATCACCATGTTCCTGGTGACCTCCATCGCGACCCTGCGCGAGCGCACCTCCGGCACCCTCGAACGCCTCCTCGCCATGCCCCTCGGCAAAGGCGACCTGATCGCCGGCTACGCCCTCGCCTTCGGCCTGGTCGCCGTCGTCCAGTCCCTCCTCGCCACCGGCCTCGCCGTGTGGTTCCTCGGCCTCGACGTCATCGGCTCCCCCTGGCTGCTCCTCCTCGTCGCCCTCCTCGACGCCCTGCTGGGCACCGCCCTCGGCCTCTTCGTCTCGGCCTTCGCCGCCTCCGAGTTCCAGGCCGTCCAGTTCATGCCGGCCGTGATCTTCCCCCAGCTGCTGCTGTGCGGCCTGTTCACCCCGCGCGACCGGATGGCCCCCGCCCTCGAAGCGATCTCCGACGTCCTGCCCATGTCCTACGCCGTCGACGGCATGAACCAGGTCCTGCGCCACACCGACGTCACCGCCGACTTCCTCCGCGACGCCCTGGTGGTCGCCGGCTGCGCCGTCCTCGTCCTCGCCCTCGGCGCGGCCACCCTCCGCCGCCGCACCGCATGACCGCCCCTCGGACACCCGCGCCACGGCGGGCGGCCCGGTGCGAGGATGGCGACACGTAACCCTTCCGGCGAGGTGAACAGAGCCATGACCCAGACCGTCGCAGTCCTCGGCACCGGCAAGATCGGTGAAGCGCTCCTCAGCGGCATGATCCGCGCCGGCTGGCGCCCCGCCCACCTCCTGGTCACCGCCCGCCGCACCGAACGCGCCGAGGAACTCCACGCCCGCTACGGGGTCGAGGCGGTCAGCAACGCGGACGCCGCCAAGCGCGCCGACACCCTCATCCTCGCCGTGAAGCCCCAGGACATGGGCCGGCTCCTCGACGAGCTCGCCCCGCACGTCGCCGACGACCGCCTCGTCATCAGCGCCGCCGCCGGCATCCCGACCGCCTTCATCGAGGAGCGCCTGGCCCCGGGCACCCCGGTCGTCCGCGTCATGCCCAACACCCCCGTCCTCGTCGACGAGGGCATGTCCGTGATCTCCGCCGGCAGCCACGCCACCCACGAACACCTCGTCCACACGGAGGAGATCTTCGGTGGCGTCGGCAAGACCCTGCGCGTCCCCGAGTCCCAGCAGGACGCCGCCACCGCCCTCTCCGGCTCCGGCCCGGCCTACTTCTACTACCTCGTCGAAGCCATGACCGACGCCGGCATCCTCCTCGGCCTGCCCCGCGCCCAGGCCCACGACCTGATCGTGCAGGCCGCCATCGGCGCCGCCGTCATGCTCCGCGACAGCGGCGAACACCCGGTCAAGCTCCGCGAGGCCGTCACCTCCCCGGCCGGCACCACCATCTCCGCCATCCGCGAGCTGGAGAACCACGGCGTCCGGGCCGCCCTCATCGCCGCCCTGGAAGCCGCCCGCGACCGCAGCCGCGAACTCGCCTCCGGCAACGGCTGACGCCCGGGGCGCGGATGGGGCCGCCCCGGCCGCGAACGGCCGACCCGCGCACCCACCAACGGCTGACCGCCCCCGGCCGCCGCGCCGGCGTCGCTAGCGCGCGCCCGCCCCCTTCAGCACGTCCTCCGTGGTCACGACCCGGGCGAACCGCCCACCGTGCAGCGACACCGCCGTCGCCCGGGTCAGCTCCTCCGCACTCCGCGTCCAGCCGAACGGCCCGGCCAGGTCGAAGGTGTGCATCGCGTCGATCGGGAACACCACGTCGTACCCGAGGTTCCCGCCCATCCGCGCGGTCGTCTCGTTGCACATGTTGGTCTGGATCCCGACGATCACGATCTGCCCGACCCTCGCGCCCTTCAGCCAGGCGTCCAGATCCGGCTCCCCGTAGAAGGCCGAGTTCACGCTCTTCGTGACCAGCAGCTCCGGCCCCGCCCCCTTTCCCCGCCGCTCCTCGACGACGTCCTTGAACTCGTTGCCCACCGTCCCCGCCTGAAGCGGCGACCCCTCCCGCGGCGAGTCGTGCCGCACGAAGACGACCGGCCGCCCCGTCTCCTGCCACCGCTCGATCAGGGCCGCGATGTTCCCCTCGGCCTCCGGGTTGTCCCGCCGCCCCCAGAACCCCTCGTCGTCGAACCCCTTCTGTACGTCGATGACCACCAGCGCCGCGTTCTCGTTGATCTCCGTGATCTCCATGCCCACGATCCTGCCGCCGGTCCTCCGCCCACCCCAGAGGAAGAAAAGCCGGCGATCGATGGGTTACTGCCACCATGACGGCAGACCACGCGACCCCTCAGCGCATCGCCCTCCTCGCCTTCCCCGGCATCCGGGCCTTCGACGTCTCCGTGATCACCGAGGTCTGGGGCAGCGACCGCCGCACCCGGGGCGTCCCTCCCTTCGAACTCCGCCGCGTCGCCACCGACCCGGCCACCCCCGTCCCCCTCCGCGGCGGACTCCACCTCACCCCCGACCGCCCGCTCGACTGGCTCGACGGACTCACCACCACCGACCTCGTCCTGGTCCCCGGCATCGAGGACCCCGACGCCGACTTCCCCCCGCCCGTCCTCGACGCACTACGCCGCGCCCACACCGCGGGCATCCCGGTCGCCTCCCTCTGCGCGGGCGCCTTCGTCCTCGCCCGTGCCGGCCTCCTCGACCACCGCCGCGCCGTCACCCACTGGCACCTGGCCGCGACCCTCGCCGAGCGCCACCCCCAGGTCACCGTCGAACCCGAGGCCCTCTACGTCGAGGACACCGGTATCTGGACCTCCGCCGGCACCGCCGCCGGTATCGACCTGTGCCTCCACCTCGTCCGCACCGCCCACGGCGCCGAAGTCGCCGCCACCATCGCCCGCTCCATGGTCACCGCCCCCTTCCGCACCGGCACCCAGGCCCAGTTCATCGAACGCCCCACGCCGCGCGCCGACCGCGACGCCGACGCCCTCGCCGCCGTCCGCGCCCACGCCCTCGCGACCCTCGACCAGCCCCACACCGTCGCCGGCCTGGCCGCCCACGCCGGCATGTCCCCCCGCTCCTTCGCCCGCCACTTCCAGGCCACCACCGGCACCACCCCCCTCCACTGGCTCATCACCCAGCGCGTCGCCGCCGCCCAGAAACTCCTCGAACTCACGGATCACCCCCTCCCCGAAGTGGCCCGCCGCGCGGGCTTCGGCAGCGAGGTCACCATGCGCCAGCACTTCGCCACACACCTCGCCACCAGCCCGCGCGACTACCGCAACGCCTTCCGTCAGACGGCCGGCAACAGCCCGATCGCCCGATAGGCCGCGTCGACCAGCGGCCGCGCCGTCCCGCGCGCCCGCTCCGCCCCCTCCCGCAGCACCTTGTCCACGTGCCCCGGATCCGCCGCGAGCTCGGCATGCCGCTCCCGCACCGGCCGCAGCAGCTCCACCACCGCCTCCGCCGTGTCCTTCTTCAACGCTCCGTACGACTCGTATACACCGGCAAGCTCGATCGGGTTCCCACCTGTCGCCGCCGCCAGCAGATCCAGCAGGTTCGCGACCCCAGGACTGGCCTCCGGGTCATGGACGACCTCACGCCCGCTGTCCGTCACCGCCCGCATGACCTTCCGCCGCACGGTGTCCGCGTCGTCGAGCAGATAGACGATCCCGGCCCCGTTCTCGTGCGACTTCCCCATCTTCGACGTCGGGTCCTGCAGATCCATGACCCGCGCCGCCACCACCGGGTTCGTCGCCTTCGGCACCGTGAACACATGCCCGTACCGGTGGTTGAACCGCACCGCGAGATCCCGTGCCAGCTCCACGTGCTGCGTCTGGTCCTCGCCGACCGGCACCTCGTCGGTCCCGTACGCCAGGATGTCCGCCGCCATCAGCGCCGGATACGTCAGCAGCGACAGCCGCACGCCCTGCCCGGCGTCCCGCGCCCGGACGCTCTTCTCCTTGTACTGGATCATCCGGCGCATCTCGCCGTCCGTGGCCACGCACTCCATCAGATACGAGAGCCGCGCGTGCTCGTCCACATGGCTCTGCACGAACACCGTGCACCGCTCCGGATCCAGCCCCGCCGCCAGCAGCAGCGTCGCCGCCTGACGGCTCAGCCGTCGCACCCGCGCCGGATCGTGCTCCACCGTCAGCGCGTGCAGGTCCACGACGCTGAACAGCGCGTCCGCCCGGTGCTGGTCCACCTCGACCCACTGCCGCACGGCCCCGAGGTAGTTGCCCAGCGTCAGGTGCCCGGTCGGCTTCACCCCACTGAAGATCCGCTTCATCGTGCTCTTCTCCCTCTCTCCTGGCTGCTCTCTGTCTGAGCGCCGCCGACCCGTCGGCCGGACTCCCGGAGGGGGAAGCACGAACGGCCGCCGAGGCGGCGGCCGTGTCTCCACGCGTGAGTACGGGCCGCCGTCAGGCGGCCCACCACTGGGTGGTGTGCGCACGCGTAGTCATACGCGGAGGGTACGCCCCAGGCCCGGGGTTGACACGGGATTAAGCGATCCGTAGTGTTCTCCGGGTTGTCCGACGTGAGCACCGACTCCGGTCGGCCCCGGACAGCCATTCCGCAAGAACCACCAACGCCTGACGGCGTCGATTCGTCGTGCCGTCCTGTGTTTCCGTGCGTTTTTGCGAAATGAGGAATCCGCGTTCGAAGGTTTGAGCGCGAGCCGCCGATTAGCGTCGGGGGCGGGGAATCCGCTAAAGTCTCACTCGTCGGAACGGCCCAACAGCCGGGAAGACAACTCCCGCTGACTGGGAATCAGACGCCGAAAGGATCTGATAGAGTCGGAACCGCCGGAAGGGCCC
>NZ_JBITXX010000004.1:0-459871 GCF_044544925.1 Streptomyces sp. NPDC053431
CCCCACCCCACCCCCCTCCCCACCTACGCCTTCCAACACCACCGCTACTGGATCGACCTGACCGCGGACGCCGTGACCGCGGCGGCCGGCGGGTCCGGCGAGTCGCGGGGCCCGGCCGGTGCGCCCGTGCGCATCGCCGGTACGGACGCGACCGTGCACACCACCCGGATCACCGCGCGCAGCCACGCGCACCTGGCCGACCGCACTCCCGGCGGCACGCCCCACCTGCCGGCCTCGACCCTCGTCGAACTCGCCCTGCGGGCCGCCGACCACACGGCCAACAACACCGTCGAACAGCTCACCGTCCACGCCCCGTTGCCCCTCCCCACCACCACCGCCCTCGAGGTCCAGACCCGCACCACCCCCACCGACGACCCGCTGCGCCGGACCGTCACCGTCCACGCGCGCCCCGAGGGCCGGACCGACGTCCCGTGGACGGAACATGCCGTCGGCACCCTGGTGTTCGGCGGCCCCGGCGAGGCCTTCGACCTCGCCCCGTGGCCGCCGGTCGGCGCCGACCGGGTCGACGTGGCCGGAGTGCGGGACCTGCCCCTCGACGGCGCCCCGGAAGCGTTCGAGTGGGGCGAGGTGTGGCGCCGCGGGGCCGAGGTCTTCGCCGAGGTACGTCTGCCGGAGGAAGCCCACGGCCGGGTCGGCGGAGACGGTCTGCACCCGGCGCTGCTCGACGGCGCCGTGCGCGCCTCGGTCTTCCTGACGCCGGACGCCCCGGCGGCGGCGCCCGCGGGGCAGCGCGGCGCGGGCGAGTGGAGGGGCACGCGGCTGTACGCCACGGGAGCGACGTCCGTGCGGGTGCGACTGGCCCCCGTGGAGGGCGGCGAGGGCGGGCTGTCCGTGCGGCTGGCCGACGAGGAGGGACAGCCGGTCGCCGCCGTGGAGTCGCTCGTCCTGCGGGAGGTCGCACCGGCCGGGGACGCCCAGACCGGGTACCGGGGCGGAAGCGCCGAGCGGCGCGAAGGGCGGCTCGCGCTCCAGGAGTCCCTCTTCGAGGTCCGGTGGGTTCCCATCGCCCTCGACGGGCGGGAAGCGGCACCGGACTGGGAGGAGGTGTCCCTCGACGACACCTCCACGGTCCGGGCCCGGGTGGCCGCGGGCCACGGTCCGGACGCCGCCCTGCTCCGCCTCGAGCCGGCCTCCCGGGCCGGGGACGGGGACCTGGCGGCGCTGGCGCGGGCCCGGCTCGACCGGGTGTTGCCGCTGGTCCAGGAGTGGCTGGCGGACGACTCGCTCGCCGACGTACCCCTGGTCGTGGCGACCACACGGGCCGTGGCCGTCGCCGACGGGCAGGAGGTCGACCCCAGCGTCGCCGCGGTGTGGGGCCTGCTGCGCTCGACGCAGTCCGAGGCCCCCGGCCGGATCGTCCTGGTGGACTCCGACGGGGCGCCGGAGACCGGCGCCCAGGACACGGAGGGCACCCTGCGGCTGCCGGCGGGCGTCCTGGCGCTGCGCGAGCCGCAGGTCGCCCTGCGCGGGGGCCGGGCGTTCGTCCCCCGGCTGTCGTCGGCGGCGGCGCGGGTGGACCGCGCCGCGGAGGCGGCGGCCCCGAGCCCGTGGAACGGCTCGGGAACGGTGCTGATCACCGGTGGCACCGGGTCCCTGGGCGCGCTGTTCGCCCGGCACCTGGTCTCCGAGCACGGGGTGCGGCACCTGCTGCTGACCAGCCGGCGCGGTCCGGCGGCACCGGGCGCGGCCGAACTGGCCGCGGAGCTGGAGGAGTCGGGGGCACGGGTGACCGTGGCCGCGTGCGACACCTCCGACCGGGCCGCGCTCGGCTCGCTGCTGGCGGGCATCCCCGCCGAGCACCCGCTGACGGGCGTGGTCCACGCCGCCGGCGTGCTGGACGACGGACTGATCGGGACGCAGACCTCCGGCCGCGTCGCGGCCGTGCTGCGCGCCAAGGCCGACGCGGCCTGGCACCTGCACGAGCTGACCCGTGATCAGGACCTCGGGGCTTTCGTGCTGTTCTCGTCCGTCGCCGGTGTGATCGGCGGACCGGGCCAGTCGAGCTACGCGGCGGCCAACGTGTTCCTGGACGCCCTGGCCCGGCTCCGGGCCGCCCGGGGGCTGGCCGCCACCTCGATCGCCTGGGGCCTGTGGGAGCAGGAGGGCGGCATGAGCGGGCATCTGGAGGAGGCCGACCTCAAGCGGATCGGCCGCTCCGGATTCCGGCCGCTGGCGCAGACGGACGGTGTGGCGTTGATGGACGCCGCCGTCGCGGCCGGCCGGCCGGAGCTGGTCGCCACCCCCATGGATCTGGAGGCGCTGCGGACCAACGCCCTGGAGGCGCCGCGTGTGCTGACCGGTCTGCTGCCGGTTCCGGTACGCCGGGTGGCGCGGAACTCCCGCGCGGAGGGTACGGCGCTGGCGGAGCGCCTGGCCGGTCTCGACGAGCAGGCCCAGCACGAGCTGCTGCTGTCCCTGGTCCGTTCCGCGGCGGCGGCCGTCCTCGGACACGCGGACGCGAGCGGCGGCGGCATCGCCCCGCAGCAGTCCTTCTCGTCGCTCGGGTTCGACTCGCTCACCTCGGTCGAGCTCCGCAACCGCCTGGGGCAGGAGACCGGTTCACGGCTGCCGGGCACGCTGATCTTCGACCATCCGACGGCGGCGGCGCTGGCCGAGCACCTGCGCACGACCCTCGTCGAAGGAGCCCCGGCCGGCCGGACGGACGTCGGTCAGGCAGGCCGGGCCGTCGACCTCCGGGCCGAGATCACCCTCGCCCCGGACATCGTCCCGGCGGACGGGAGCGCGCCCGTCACCGACGACCCGGAGCACGTGCTGCTGACCGGTGTCACCGGATTCGTCGGCTCGTTCCTGCTCAGGGACCTCATGCGGTCGACTCGCGCCACGATCCACTGCCTGGTGCGCGGTGAGGACGAGGCCCTGGCCGTGGAACGGATCCGCGCGAACATGGAGTGGTACCGCATCTGGGACGCGGTGGATCCCGCGCGTCTCAGGGTCGTGCTCGGCGATCTCGCCCAGCCGTGGCTCGGGCTCGGCGAGGACGGGTTCGACGCGCTGTCCCGTACCGTCGACGTGGTGTACCACGCGGGGGCCACGGTGCACTGGCTCCGCCCGTACACCGAGCTCAAGGCGGCCAACGTGACGGGGACGCAGGAGGTCCTCAGGCTCGCCGCCCGGCACCGCACGGTCCCGGTCCACTACATCTCCACCGTGGGCGTCTTCGCCGGCCCGAAGGAGGACGGCTCCCCGCTGTCCGTGGACGACGTCACCGGCCCGCCGGAGGCCCTGCCCACCGGCTACGTGCAGAGCAAGTGGGTGGCGGAAGGCGTCATCGAACTGGCGCGGGAACGCGGTCTGCCCGTCAGCGTGTACCGGGTGGACGTCGTCTCGGGCGACCAGGAGACCGGCGCCTGCCAGACCCGCGACTTCGTCTGGCTGAGCCTGAAGGGCCTGCTGAGCGCGGGCGCCGCGCCCACGGGCGTGTCGGGCGACATCCACGCGGTGCCGGTGGACTACGTCAGCGGCGCGGTGCTCGCCCTGTCGCGGCAGCCGGAGTCGCTGGGCCGGACGTTCCACCTGTCGAACCGCAACAGCCTCGACTACGGCGAGTTCGTACGGTACCTGCGCTCGCGTGGCTATCCGCTGCGGGAGCTGTCCTGGGAGGCCTGGCAGGAACGGGTCGCGGCCGACGTGGACAGTCCGCTGCACCCGCTGATGGCGGCGTTCGAGGTGATGGCCTTCGACGGGGGCCGCTTCTACCCCGCCTTCGACACCTCCGCCACGGACCGGGCGCTCGCGCCCAGCGGCGTCGTCTGCCCGGCGATCGACGAGGAACTGGTGGCGCGCTACGTCGAGTTCTTCGTCGGCGTCGGCTACTTCCCGGCCCCGCCGGCCCAGGCCGAGGCGGTGACGGCGGCGGGCGTCCCGGAGCTCGCGCCGCAGGACTCCTGACACGAGCGACGACAGCACGGCGGCGGGGCGGCAAGGACCGCTCCGCCGCCGTGCTGTCGTTCCCGGGCCCGGGTTCGCCGGCCACCAGTACGGCACCGCCCGCCGCCAGATCCGCACACGCCGGCCGCCAGGTCCGCACCCACTCCCGCCCGCCCGCAGCGGCGTTCACCGGCCCGAAGCGAGCTCCGCGGGGGCTCCGCGGGCCATGAGCGGCGTTCCCGGGCCCGGAGCGGCGTTCCCGGGCATGCGTACGGGCGGTCCGGGAGCGCGCTGTCCGGCGCGCCCCGGACCGCCCGGAGGGGGTTCTGGGGGACGAGAGGTCGACGAAGGTGCAAGGCCGCATGTGCGAGACCGGCCGGCACCGGGCCGCGGCGGAGCGCGCCGCGCGTGTCAGGCCCGGGCGAGGTCCGCGACGGGTGCGAGGTCGGTGCGGATGGCGTCCGCCACGTCGCCGACGAGCGCGTCGAGGTAGAAATGGCCGCCGGGGAAGACCCGTACGGTGCCGCCTCCCTGGGCGTGGTCGAGCCAGGTCCCCGCCTCCTCGGGGGTGACGAGGGGGTCGGCGTCCCCGACGAGGACGGAGACGGGGCAGTCGAGGGGCTGGGCGGTGGCCCAGGAGTAGGCGCCCAGCGCGCGGTAGTCGGAGCGCAGCGCCGGCATGGCCAGGGCCATCAGCTCGGGATCGTCGAGGACCCCCCGGCTGCCGCCGAGCCGGCGCATCTCGGCGGCCAGCTCCGCGTCGCCCCGCAGGCCGTCGCTGCGGCCCGGGCCGAGCGACGGCGCGCCGCGGCCGGAGGCGAAGAAGCGCACCGGGCCCGGGCGCCCGTCCCGGATCAGACGCAGGGCGGTCTCGTAGGCGACGACGGCTCCCATGCTGTGCCCGAACAGGGCGTAGGGCCGGGTGGACGCGGTCGGGAGGGCGGCGGCGACGAGGTCGGCGAGGTGGTTGACGTCCTCGACGGGCGCCTCCTGACGGCGGTCCTGACGGCCCGGGTACTGCACGGCCAGCACCTCGACGGTGGGGGCGAGCGCGCGGGCCAGGGACACGTAGGCGCTGGCCGCCCCGCCCGCGTGCGGGAAGCAGATCAGGCGCGGGGCGTCGTCCAGGGGCGGCCCGAATCGGCGCAGCCAGGTGTCGTTAACGTTCTCGTGCACGACTGGGTTCTCCTTGGTTCTTCTCGGCCGTCACCCGCGGTCGGCGACCCGCGCCGCGGGTGACGTGCGACGGTGACCGGCCAGGCCGTTCAGTACTGGGAGCGCGGTGTCTCGCGCGGGTCGTGCTGCGGGTCGGGGGCGTGGGCGCACCGGGGCGGGCAGAGGCCCGCCCAGTGCCCTGAAAGGGATCCGAACGCACCGGCCGTGAAGTGCGACAACACCACCAACCCGGGGTGGGTCTCCTCCTCGCGGGGCACCGGGCGGGCAGGAATCGATCGGAACGCTGTGCTGCGCATGCATCTCTCCTGACGTCCACCGGATCAGGGACGGGTACGGTGACGGGCGGCCGCGGACAGCGCCGGGCGAGCTGCCCGGAGGGTCGTGGGACGTCGCCCGAGGAACCGAGGATCGGGAATCGGGATTTCGCGGAATCGAGACTCGCGGAACGAGGAATCGAAGCCACGGTATTGCGGTGGCCTCGCGGGCCGTTCACCTCACGGTCACGGCCGGGGCACTCCCGTGGCGCCGCGTCCGTGACCGGGGAATGACCGGTGCGGGACGCCCGTCGGCACGGACGTCGCCGGAGGAGCACCGGCGGCCGGGAGCCCACCCGGGCCACCTCGACGCACCCGGCGCACCCGGCGCCCCGATGCACCCGGCAGCCCCACACACAGACACCCGACACACCCCGGCAGGGCCGGGGTGTGTCGGGTGGGGGTCCGGTCACGGCCGACGCTCGTCCGCGACAGGGCGCCGACGGGTGTTCGCCCGCCCTCTCTCAGCGCACGGTCGGACCGTTGCCCGGCGTGTCGTCGTACGCGGCGAGCGGGGCGTCACCGGGGCAGGCGACCCCTGCCGGGATCCTGTTGAGCACGCCGCGCACGAGGGGGTCCGCGACCGGGCCGAACGGGGGCCGGCCCCCGGGCCGGCCGGTGGGCAGGAGGTCGCGCACCCGGCCGGTGTCCCGCCGGGGTACGGGCGGTTGCCCGACCGGGAGCCGGCCGGCTGAGGGCGGGGCGGTGAGCGTGACCGTGGTGGTGTGGCGCCTGCCGGCCCCCCATTCGGGCCGGCGCCGCAGCAGTTCCGGGCGGGCCGTGACCACGACGAACAGGGGGACGGGCGTGGGCAGATCGGTGAGGGACTCGACGAAGTCGAGCACGTCGTCGTCGGCACGGTGCACGTCGTCGACGGCCAGCACGAGGGGGGTGCGGGCGGAGACGTGCGTGAGGAGTCGCCGGCAGGCCTGGAGGACGTCCTGCCTGGCGACGTCGGGGTGGGGAGCGTTCCTGAGGCCGTACAGCACGCTCAGCGCAGCGGAGAGCCGGTCCCGCTCGGAGGCGAGGTCGACCGACTGGCCGAGGGTCGCCGACAGCCTGCCGTAGACGGCGGCCGGGGAGTCCTGCGGGGAGATGCCGCAGAGGGTGGACACCATGCCGGTCATGACCGTCATGACGTCGTTGTCGGTCGACCTGGGGATGCGGGTCATCAGCCACTGCGCCGGCTCGCCGTGGCCGTCGGCGAGGCCACCGCGGAACTCGTCGAGGAACCGGGTCCGGCCGGCACCGGGTTCGCCCAGGACGGTGACCAGGTGGGTCGTCCGGCGGCGCCGGGTCCAGTCCGCCAGGCCCTGGACCAGGACGAGTTCCGCCTCATGACCGGTCGCCGAGCCGGCAGCGGAGGAGCCGGGGTCCTCGCCCCGGACGCCCTCGACCAGCCAGTCGCCGTCGGTGAATCCCGCGGCGGGCCGGTAGGCGACGGCGCCTTCGGTGGTCAGGCGGGTGCTGTCGCAGACCACGATCTGGCCGCCGGACACCGTGGAGAGCAGGGTCTGGCAGCGTTCCACGAGGGATCCGAACACCGACGGTGCGGCGGAGTCGCCGGACGCGAGGCGTACGAGGGCTTCGCCCGTGGCGACGGCCAGACTGAGCTCCGGGAGCGCGGCGGGCAGGGCGGAGCGGTCGGCCTGGTCTCCGGCGGTGGCCAGGAGGTGGTCCCGGATGGCCAGGGCCGCGCGTACGGCGCGCTCCTCGCAGCCTTCGGCGCCGGTGTCGGCCAGTCCGAACGCCAGCAGGGACAACGGGCCGATGGCCAGGGCGACCTGGCCGCCGAACTGTTCGGCCTTGTCCGCGACGACGGCGGCGACGTGCTCCAGGGCATCGTCGATCTGCGCGGGCCGGAGCTCTCCGGTGTGCTCGCCGAACGGGCTGCGGACCAGCACCAGGCTCATGTGGCGCCGCTCGGGCCGGACGCGCTGGGGCAGCCGCGCGGGCCGAGCGCCCGTCGCGCCGGCCGGGGCGACCGGCGAGGCCGGGGTGGTGGGGGTCGTCAGGCCGGTCACGACGGTCCGGACGGTCGGTGCCGAGGGGGCGGCGGGCTCCTCGGCGTGGGGCGTCGCGTCGGCGAGGAACGCGGGCACGGCACCCGCCGCCGTGCGACCGGTGGTGCCGGGGGCCGTCGGCTCCGCTCGCGGGCGGTCGTCGAGGGGTGCCCGGGGCACCGGCACGGCGGGCGGCTCGACGCGGTGGGACCGCTGCTCGGGGACGAGGGCGGGGTCGTGCGTGAGGATGGCCCGCTGGAGGGACTGCAGTTCACGGCTGGGTTCGAGGCCCAGGTCCTGGGCGAGGGCGGACCGCAGCCGGCTGTAGGCGTCCAGGGCCTCGACCTGTCGTCCGCACCGGTACAGAGCGAGCATGAGCTGTCCGCACGACCGCTCCCGGAAGGGTTCGTCGGCGACGGTGGCGGTGAGGTCGGCGAGTACGTCGTGGTGCCGCCCGCAGCCGAGCTGCGCCTCGAAGTAGTCCTCCATGACGTCGAGCTTGGCGCTCTGCAGCGCGGTCAGGCCCGGCCAGGCGATGCCGGTCTCGACGAGGTCGGCGAGCGCCGGTCCGCGCCACAGGGCCAGGGCGTCGCCGAGCAGGTCGGCGGCCCGTTCCGGGGTGCCGGCGGTCAGATGGGACCTGCCCTGCTCGACCTTGCGGTGGAACTGGTGCAGGTCGACCTGCTCGGGTGCGACGCGCAGCATGTAGCCGGGGGCCTGCGTGACCACCGCGGCCGCCTCGTGCGAGGAGTCCGAGGAGAAGAGGCCCCGCAGGCCCCAGACGGCGTTCTGCAGGACCTTTCGGGCGGTGGGAGGTGCTTCGTCGAACGCCCATAAGGCGTCCTGTAACTCGCTGACGGCGACGACGCGGTTCATCTGCAGCAGCAGGAACCCGAGGGTGGCCCGCTGCTTCGCACCGCCGAGACTCACCGGACGGCCGTCCACCAGAACTTCGAGCGGACCCAGAATCCGAAATTCCATTGCTCCCCCTAGCGTGATACGGACGTTCAGGACGGCCGGTGACGGGTCTGTCCGGCCTTCGGGTCGGGCCCTGTCGACGGTGAGGCCGACAGGGCGGCATGGCGCGTGCCACCAGCGTGTCGTCGGTCGCGGACGGGCGCACGGTGGACGGCAGTGGACGGCGGTCGGGACGGGACGGAAGAGCACTGCGGGCGCGGCGACACTGACGGCCCGGGTCAGAGGTGCACGATCAGTGACCACAAAAATACCTTCCCGAACGTCAGTTTCTTCGAATCGGTCTGCGACTTTGCCATCTCACCCTCTGACCAGTGGCGATACCCGTCGACGGGCTCCGCGAGGGTTCGGACGGGGCCGGAGCGCCGGTCGCGGGGCGGTGCGCCGGGCCTGCGCCGCGAGCGCGACCGGGGCCACCGGGCTGCGACGAGGGCGGACTTGACACACGGAGGCGCCGATCCGGCCAGGACGGAACGCCCCGCCGGATCCGCGGCGGACCGACGGACCCGGGCGCCTCTCCCGGACCGCCACGGGGGAAGTTCCCGCAGGTGAGAGGAGTTGACGTCGCATCAGCACCGGTCAGGGAGCGGTGCACCGGCGGAGGGCCGCCGCGCCGGCGGGGCAGGACGAGATGCAGCCAGATCCCCCGGGAAACCCTTGGCTACCTTGAGGAATGAACCCCTCGAAGGAAAAATTCTCCAGAGAAGGTTATTGCTCTTCCGCCTGGGGAACCTCCGGCGCGACGACCGCCCGTCGGCCGGCGTGGGGCCCCGGCGGCCCGGTCGCCCCGGGCGAACGGTCCCCCCGAACCGACGCGTGGAAAGGTAGGACACCGTGCCGAAGCAGGACCGAGCCAGGAGGACCCATGAGGTGCTCCTGGACGCCGCGGCCGGCGAGTTCGCCCGGTACGGCTACGCCGGGGCGAACCTGGAGCGCATGGCCCTCCATGTCGGCATGACGAAGGGGGCCCTGTACGCGCACTTCCCGTCGAAGGAAGCCCTCGCCGCGGCCCTGACGGTCCCGTTCGACCAGGCGTGGCGGGCGATCCTGCGGCAGACGGACGAGGCGGGCGGCGACGCTCTGGCGGCGCTGCAGTGCATCGCGTTCAGCCTGGCGCGCCGGCTGAGCGTCGACATCCGCTTCAGGGCGGGGCTGCAGCTGGAGTCGGAGGGGGCGCGGGCGCGCGGTGAGGTCCCGGCGATCGTGGGCGACGTGACGCGGGCGGCCGTCAGGCTGGCACGGCAGGCCCAGCAGCGGGGCGAGCTGGGACCGGCCTACACGCCGGAAGCGCTCAGCAGTCTGCTGGCCGCCTCCACGTTCGGCATGTACCACACGATGTCGCTGCACGGACTGGACACCATCCCGCATGAGGCGCGCCGGATCTGGCAGCTTCTCTTCTCCACGCCGACCCCGTGCCCCGCGGACACGGCCGTCACGTCCGGGCGATACGCGGTCGACGGAGCAGCCTGAACGGCCCCGAGGGGCACGCCCTCACGGGACGGGCGAGAGGCGGCGAGCGACGGACACAGCGGCGTGAGCGCCCCGGCGGCCGGTCAGGCGCACGGGCGCCGAGCGCGGTCCGGGGCGGGCGGCGGCAGGGCCGGCGGCGCCACCGGGTGGAGCTGCCGAAAGGCGTAGGCGGCCGAGACCATCGTCATGTGGTGGTGCCAGCCGGGGAAGGAACGCCCCTCGAAGTCCTGGACCCCGTAGTGCGCCTGGAGGTCGGCGACGCAACGGCCGACGCCGGCGGCGCTCCGCACCAGGGCCAGGGTCTCCTCCATCCGGTGCTCGGTGAGGCTCGTGATCCAGAACCGTTCGGGGTGGTGGCGCCCCTGCGAGGCCGGCCGCGCCAGCGACAGGTAGGTGCACGGCACCCCGGTCGCCTGGTTCCCGCCGGACGCCCGGCCGGCCGCGGGGGCGAGCCACAGCCGGCCGAAGTGCACGGTGAACGGCTCCCGTCCCCCCGGCGAGCCGGGGCGCGCCACCCGATGGGCCCGGCGCGTGGGGCTGTGCGCCGCGGCCTCGGCGACGACGCCCGCGGGCGGCCCGGCCTGGGACAGCCGTGCGAGCTGCTCGGCGCTCACCTCGCAGACGAAGTCGGCCCCGTGCCGGACCAGCCCGTCCAGCACCTCCGCCGCCTCGGGGTGGTGCCGCAGGTCCAGCAGCCACGGCGCCTCGCCCGCCCGGCCGCACGCCGCCGCGCGCGCGGCGAAGTCCAGAATGTGCGCCCCGGCCGGACGCGCCTCGACGGACGCGGGGATACGGGCCCGGGCGCGACGCTCCGCGTCCCGGCACCAGGCGTCACCGAGCAACAGGCGCCAGTCCACCGGGACACACGTCGAGTCCGTGACCACGAACAGGGCTAGGGCGACCTGGCAGTTGACGGTACGTCCGGACTCCGCGTCGAACCGCCGGTGCACGCCCACCGAGTGCTCGCCCCGCTTGGGGATCGTCACCTCCGCGACGCTCCAGGCCCGCGGCGGACCGAGCGCGGTGACCGTACGGAACACCGCCTGGCGGACGGGGGTCCACTCCCAGGGACTGTTGTTGATGAACTGCTGCAGCCCGTTCGCCGCCTGCGTGGTGGGCGCCGCGGCCGCGGCCAGCCGCCGCATGGTCTTCTTCCCCGGGACGCTCAGCAGCGCCCGTAAGTAGGCCTGTGCCCAACGCCTTTGATCCGCCCGCCCCAAGGGCTGGAACACGTCCTCCGCGAACGCCCGCAGCAGGCGCGTGTCGACCGGAGCCGTGCCCGGCGCGTCCCCTAACGGCATGTGAAGCTCGTCCCCCCTCGTCCGACCGGGCGCCCGGTGACTCCCGCACCCCCCGAACGAAAGATACCTTCTCGAACGTCAGTTTCACGGCTGCACCACCTCCCCCCGCCCACGGTCAGTACGGCAGGACGTCGGCGGCGGGCAGGGCGGCCGACAGCTCCCGGCTTCCGCCGACGACCACGGGACGACCGACCTCGGTCAGCATCGGCAGGTCCGAGAGATGGTCCCCGTAGGCGTAGCAGTCGTCCGCCGCGACGTGGGGATACCCGCGGAGCACGGCACGGACGGCCGCCCGCTTGCCCTCGCCGATGACCGGTGGGCCGATGACGGCTCCGGTGTAGAGCCCGTCGCGGAGGTGAGGACGGGTGCCCCGCACGTGGGCCGCGCCGATGTCCGCCGCGATCGGGTCGAGCACGGCGTCGAACGCCCCCGAGACGAGGACCAGGACGGCGCCCTCCTCCCGGTGGCGGCGGAGTGCCGCCCTGGTACGGGGCAGGTAGAAGGCACCGCCGGCGCGACGCTCGTCGAACCAGCGCCGCCCCCACTCGGCCACCTCCCCGGCGGGCTGTCCCCGCCAGGCCCCGTAGTACGCCCGGTTCGCCTCCTCCCGCCCGGCGCCCGCCCGTTGCAGGCGAGCCAGGTGCTGTCGCGTCGCGCGCGCGTGCCGGGCCCCGGCGTCGCCGTACCGCCCGGTGAAGAAGAACTCCAGGAAGTCGAACAGACTCTTGGGCCTGATCAGGGTCTCGTCGACGTCCGTGAACACCAGGGTGCCGGCCGAGGTCACGACGATCCCTCTCGGACGGATCGCACGGTCACGGCGTCCGGCGCCGGCCGGAGCGCATCGGAGAACGCGGCCGCGGCGATCTTCCCCCGCAGCGCCCCGTGCGAGGCGACCGTGCGGACATCGCGCACATGCCGGCCCAGGTCACCGACCCCGCCGGGGAGTTCGGCCTCGTCGGCGCCGGTCAGCAGGTCCATCGCGGCGGCCAGGCGCTCGGCCGCGACCTGGGCGTCACGCCGGTTGCGGGCGACCGCGTACGGCGAGACGTCCCCGTCGTCCGCCCTGCGCACCGCCTCGGCCAGCAGCGTTCCCACGGCCTCGACGTCGGCGCGGGCCCGTGCCCACCGTTCCGCTCGGCCGTCCCCGCCCGGCGCCGGGAAGGGGCCCGCCGGCCCACGCCCCGCGGGTCCCGGCCGGTCCGGGCCGCCGCCCCGGAACAACCGCTCGCCCGTCACGGCCAGAGCACGGCGGGCCGCCCCCAGCGCCGGGGTGCAGAACAGCAGTCCGCCCGCCAGATGCGCGGGCGCCACGTGGCAGCGGGCCCGGCCCTCGGGGGCGCCGCCGGCGACCAGGACGTCGAACGGGACGGTGCGGCCGGCGGGTACGAGGGTGGCGGGCACCACGACCCGGTGGCTCGCGGTGCCGCGCATGCCGCTGCTCCGCCAGGTGTCGACCACCGTCACCGCGCTCCGGGGCACCGCACACACCCGGAACCGCGGCCGCCCGCGGTCACCGGGACGCCCCGTACCGACGCCGACGGAGGTCTCAGGGGCGCACAACAGCAGCCAGTCCGCGTGGTCCGCGCCGCTGACGACCGGCCACTCGCCCTGCAGCAGCCATCCGCCGTGGGCCGGGCGGACCGTGCCGGACGGCGGCATGAGTCCTGCCGCGATCCGCGCGTCGGGCGAGGCGCCCCACACCTCGCGCTGCCCCTCCTCGGGCAGCAGGGCCGCGAACCGTCCGTGCGCGGCCCACAGCATGCCCAGCCAGGCGGCCGAGGCGCACCCCTCGGCGACCTCGGCGGTCGCCCGGAACACCTCGGTGAACGTCCCCTCCCGTCCCCCGAACCGACGCGGTACGAAATGCCGGGCGAACCCCGCCTCGTCGAGGGCCGCCAAGGTCGCGGCGCCGAGGCGCCGCGCCGCGTCCGCGGCGCGCGCACCGTCCTCGGCCACGGCTGCGGCCCGCGCGACGGCCGCGCGACGGAAGCCGGGCGCGGCCACGGGAGCCCTGCCGGACGTCACGGCCTGTCCTCCTTCGATCGGAGCTTCGGATGACACACGGAACTCGCCTCGGCCGGGGCCCGGCACGCTCATGCGGTCCCGGCCGCGGCGGCGGGCGCCCAGACCGTCCTGGAGGTCATGACGACGGCGCCCTGCTGCACGGCGTCCACGAGCAGCTCCCGCGCGCCCGGCCGGCCCTCCGCGGCCCGGTCGGAACGCACCACGAGCCGTGTGGGGAGGTCGAGTTCGGCCCAGGCGAGACACTCGGAGGCCAACGACACCAGCCCGTACGTCCCCGCGTCGGGAGAAGGCGAGGGCGAGGAGGAGAGGGAAGGCGAGAGGGGGGAGGAGAGGGAGGAACCGGCACCGTTCACGAGCAGATGCCCGAGCTGCCGGAAACCTTCGAGGACGACCATCAACGGCAGATGGTCGGTGGGATGGTCGAAGAGGATCGCGTGGTCGAGATCGGCCGCGAGCAGCCACTCCCCCGGCCTCTCGCCGGCCACCAGGACACTGTCCTTCTCCCGCAGGCGCCCCACCGAAGCCCCGGCGACACGCCGGGGCGCCCCCGCCGCCCGCCCGCCCGGCAGCCCGGCGACGCGCCCCGTCGCCTCGGCCGGACGGCCCGCGGGCGGCACGACACCGGGGCGGCGGCGCAGCCGGTGGTAGTACGACTCGTCGACGGCCACCACGCTCAGCCCGCCCCGTCCGCACACGACGCCCGCGACGCCGAGCTCGGCCTCGATCCGCATGCCCCGGCGCCGCGGCGAGTCCTTGCCGACCGGGGACCAGCGGACCTCCAGCGCCACCCGGAGCGGCTCCCCGCCCACCCGCAGCGCCTCCGGGTCGTCGATCACCAGGTGCATGTCCCGGCCGACGAACCGGTGCTCCAGCGGGACCCCGTAGTGCCAGTGCGCCACGTACACCAGCGCCTGACGAATCGTCTCGGCGAACAGCAGCGGGTCGCTCCGGCCCGCGGGGTCCGGATGATAGAGCGCGTGATCGCGCGGCCACTGCGCCGCGACCAGGAAGTGGTCCTCCCCCAGTGCCACGGCGTCGGTCAGGAACACCTCCGAGACCGCCGCCCGGTGCACCAGACGCCGGGGAATGGTCTGCTGGAACGCGAGCTCCCCCGCCCGGCTCACGCGACCACCCGCCCGGCCGTGCCTAACACCGCGTGCTGTCCCATAACGCCACCCCCGTCTGGCCGTCAACCCGGCTTTTCCCCGGGCTCTGTTCAACCGTAAATCTACCTTCGGGAAGGTATCTTTTGGCTCGACGGCCCCGCCAATGCGGCGTAGATCACTACCAGTTGACCCTTCGGTGCGATCGGACAGCGGTCAGAATCCCGACATCCGGGCCATGATGTGGGGGGTGTACATCGACCGCCGGACGCGGATCAGACCGGAGTGTGAGGACCGAAGACCATGAACAGACCCGCCACACCTTCCGACCCGGCTCCGCGTCCCGACGCTCCGGCGGACACCGCGCGCACCGCCGTCAAGCAGCAGCGCGCCCTTCGCACCCGCACGCGCATCCTCGCGGCCGCGGCCCAGCTCTTCGCCGACAAGGGGTTCCCCGCCGTCACCATCCAGGACGTCGCCCAGCACGCGGACATCACCAAGGGCGCCGTCTACTTCCACTACGCGAACAAGGAAGCCCTCGCGCACGCCGTCGCCAACGAGTTCTACGCGCGGATCCGTGACATCGCCGACACCATCGAGGACAAGAGCCTCACCCCGCTGTCGGCCGTCGCCGAGCTCCTCACCCGCACCGCCATCGCGCTCCGGGACGACTGCGTCATGCAGGCCGGAGCCCGGCTGCAGATCGAGCGGAGCATGATCACTCCCGAACTCCCGACGCCCTTCGCGGACTACAGCGACATCATCACCCGGTGGCTCCACCGAGGGACCCAGGACGGCACGCTTCCGTCCGCCACGAACCCCACCGCCCTCGCCCAGGTCCTCGTCTCCGCCTTCTTCGGCGCCCAGCACATCTCCTGGACCCTCACCAACCGCGCCGACCTGCCCATGCGCACCCACACGATCATCCAGACCGTCATCCCGCAGATCTAGCGGACGACGACACGCGGCCGGCGCGCCAGGGGCCTCGCCGGCGCGTCACGTGTCGCTCTGCGCGCCGGGGCGGTCCCCGCGCTTGCGCCCGCCGGGGAGCATCTCCTGCACCTTGGCCTTGAAGCCCTGGCGGATCATCGCACCACGGTCGCTGTCGCCCTTCAGGACGGACGCCGCCGCGGCCTCGATCTGGTCGAGCGAGGCGTGCGGCGGGATCGGCGGCACGGCCGGGTCGGTGACGAAGTCGAGCACGCAGGGCCGGTCGGCGGCCAGCGCGGTCTCCCAGGCGGCCCGGACCTCGCCGGGCTTCTCGACCCGGATGCCGTGCAGGCCGGCGAGCTTGGCGAAGTCGGCGTACGGGAAGTCGGGGAGCGACTGGGACGGCAGGAACTGGGGCGCGCCGGACATGGCGCGCATCTCCCAGGTGACCTGGTTGAGGTCCTGGTTGTTCAGGACGGCCACGATCAGCCGCGGGTCCTCCCACTCGCGCCAGTACTTGGCGACGGTGATCAGCTCCGCCATGCCGTTCATCTGCATCGCGCCGTCGCCGACCAGCGCGATCGCGGGCCGGTCACCGTAGGCGAACTTGGCGCCGAGGACGTACGGCACGCCCGGCCCCATGGTGGCGAGCGTGCCCGAGAGCGAGCCCCGCATCGCCCCGCGCAGCCGCAGGTGGCGGGCGTACCAGTTGGCGGCGGATCCGGAGTCGGCGGCCAGGACGACGTTCTCGGGGAGCAGTTCGTCGAGGGCGTGGACGACGTACTCGGGGTTGATCGGGTCGGCGTCGACCGCGGCGCGCCGCTGCATGACCTCCCACCAGCGGGCGGTGTCCTTCTCGATCTTCTTGCGCCAGCTCTTGTTGCGGCCCGCGTCCAGCAGCGGCAGCAGCCGGGTCAGCGTCTCGCGGGCGTCGCCGACCAGGTTCACCTCGAAGGGATAGCGCAAGCCGACCATGTGCGGGTCGATGTCGATCTGCACGGCCCGCGCCTGCCCGAACTCCGGCAGGAACTGCGTGTACGGGAACGACGAGCCGATGACGAGGAGGGTGTCGCACTCCGTCATCAGCTCGTACGAGGGGCGGGTGCCGAGCAGGCCGATGGAGCCGGTGACGTACGGCAGGTCGTCGTCCAGGGCGTCCTTGCCGAGCAGGGCCTTGGCGACGCCCGCGCCCAGCCGTTCGGCGACCGCCATCACCTCCTGCCGGGCACCGCGCGCGCCCTGCCCCACCAGGATCGCCACCTTCTCGCCGGCGTTGAGCACCTCGGCGGCACGCGCCAGGTCGGCGTCGCCGGGCACCGGCGCGTACGTGGACATGCCGAGGCTGGAGGGCACCATCTTGAAGGCGTGCTCGGGCGGTGTGTAGTCGAGTTCCTGGACGTCGGCGGGGAGGATGACGGCGGTCACGGACCGCCGGGCCATCGCGGTCCGCATGGCGCGGTCGATCACGTTGGGCAGCTGCTCGGGGACGGTGACGGTCTCGCAGAAGTCCGAGGCGACGTCCTTGAAGAGGGCCATCAGGTCGACCTCTTGCTGGTACGAGCCGCCCATGGCGCTGCGATTGGTCTGGCCGACGATCGCCACGACGGGGACGTGGTCGAGCTTGGCGTCGTACAGGCCGTTGAGCAGGTGGATGGCGCCCGGTCCGGACGTGGCGGCGCAGACGCCGACCTTGCCGGAGAACTTCGCGTAGCCGACGGCCTCGAACGCGGCCATCTCCTCGTGGCGGGCCTGGATGAACCGGGGGTTGTCCTCGGCCCGGCCCCAGGCGGCGAGCAGGCCGTTGATGCCGTCGCCGGGGTAGGAGAAGACGTACTCGACGCCCCAGTCCCGCAGACGCTCCAGTACGTGGTCGGAGACCTTGATCGACATGATGTGAACCTTTCAGCGGCCTTTCGGCTGCGCGTCGTTCTTCGCTTTCGGTGGTGCCGGTGGACGGAGCGGAGCTCTCCGCGCCCCGTCACGTCATGGGATGCGCCGGTGTCTCGGCGCGCGGCGGCCGGCGGCGACCGCGGCCGCCGCCGGCAGTGCCCCGGCGCCCGCCGCGACGGCCCACCGGGCCGTGCGGGTGGGCGGGTCCGGACGGCGGGCGAGCCGCTCGGGACGCCGGCTCGGCAAAGCACCGTCCAGTCCGTGTCCGTGGCCGTCGCCGGGCAGGGCGTCCTGCCCGCGGTCCGCGCCGCGGCCCCCGGCGGGCTGGTCCTCGCCGACGGCCTTCCGCTATCGCACCCGGATCGAGCAGGGCGGGCGCCCCGCAGCGGGCGCAGACCCCGACCGCTCGCGCTCCGGCCTCCACCGAGCGGGGGACGACCACACCGAGCGGCACCTGGCGGTGGTTCGAGCCGTCGGTCGCGTACGCGCCCCTGCTCCCCGGGTCGAACCGTACTTCCCCGTCCACGTCCTCCCGCAACGTGTGTTCGAGACCTGCCGGGTCCACGGAAGGGGCGCCGGACGACCTGCCCGGCGAGACCGTGTCCGCCATCGAAGGTGACCGCCTTCCTCGGATCGACCGGGCGGCCGCCGGGCCGCCGCGTCCCCTCTGGACGTCGGCTACCCCCGTTCCCGGCACGCATGGGTGCCTTTCCGAGGGGGCGCCATGCCCCGCCGGGAGGGTCAGGAGGGGCGAACCGCTTCCGTGGGGACGTCGCAGGTCGCCGCGGCGGGGCACGCCGCGCCGGGGGTCCGCCCGAGAGGGACGCCGTTCGCGCGCAGCACCTCGCGGACCTTGATGATCAGCGGGAAGACCTCGTGGTTGCGGTCCTCCCCCTGCTCGTCCCACGCCCGCTGCTCCGCCTCGACCGCCAGCCGGTCCTCGGCGAACACGCGCTCGGTGAAGTGCCGCACGAACGGCCAGGCCAGGAGGAGGGCGGCGGGGACCTTCGGCTTCTCGATCATGAGCAGGCCGTAGACGTGGCTCCTGCGCTGTTCGGCGTCCTCGGGAACGTAGGCGGCCCAGAGCCGGAAGGCCGGGTGATCGGCCTTCTCCGGGACCAGGTCGAGGGTCTGGTACGGGTATCCGGTGCGGATGGTCATCACGTCACTGGAGGGCGCGCCGCCGATTCCCTCGCGGGCCAGCAGGCCGGCGCTGCGATTGCGCTTCCCGCCGGTGTGGCTGAACAGGTAACGGGCCTCCACCGAGCGCTCGTCGCTCCGGAATCCCAGCAGCTCGGGGTGCAGCCTG
Organism: Streptomyces sp. NPDC053431; assembly: GCF_044544925.1. NCBI lineage: Bacteria > Bacillati > Actinomycetota > Actinomycetes > Kitasatosporales > Streptomycetaceae > Streptomyces > Streptomyces sp. NPDC053431. Next base: position 18,406 of record NZ_JBITXX010000004.1, read on the forward strand.
CCGACGACTCCCCGGTGCAGGAACTGGTGGTTCATGTCCAGCAGGTTCTCGTGCAGGAACGAGTAGTGACAGCGGACGGTACGGGAGTAGGTCATGGTCCGGTACTGCGGGGAGCCGAAGGCCGGCAGCTCGGGAAACGGCGTGGACGCCGCTCTCCCGGGGTCGCCCGGGAAGACGAAGACCAGCCCGTACGCCTCGCGGACGGGGTAGGCGCGCACTCCGCGCGGCGGCCGGCCGTCGCCCTTGGACAGGTACGGGATCTGCGAGATGCGCCCGTCGCCGCGGTAGGCCCAGGCGTGGTAGCAGCAGCGCAGGGCCTCGCCCTCGACGACGCCGAGGCTCAGCGGCACCTGCCGATGGGCGCACCGGTCCTCCAGGGCGTGGATCGCGCCGCTCTCCCCCCGGTAGAGCGCGATGCGCTCGCCGGCGAAGGCGGTCGCGACCACCTTGCGACGGCGCACGCTCCGGGACAGGGCGACCGGGTACCAGTGGTCGGGGTGCGCTCCGACGCGCCGGAGGTCCACCGGGCGCGGCTGAGGAGCGGGCTGCTCCGAAAGCCGACGGGTTCCCGTTCCGTCGATGTCGGTCACGGCGCTCCCCCTACGAGGTTGGGACGGAACACCCATCCTGACCGCCGTCCGACACCCCCGCCCGTCGGCAGGTCCGAACGGGGCGGGTCGCCCGGGTGTCGCCGTCCGCGACGAGGGCGGACGGCCCGGCCCTGCCCCTCGCTCGGCCAAGCCTCCGGCGACGGCCGGGCCCGGCCGTCGCCGACTGGGGTAGGCGAACCAGCCGAAGGATGCCGCCCGCCCGGAACGGTGAATCCGGACACGACCAGCGGCCCGCCGAAGAGGTGGAGAGGCGTCCATGCCCCGCGCGGGCGGCCGCACACGCGCGGCGGTTCACCGGTTCACCACCCCGGGCCGGGCGGCCCGGCGGATCAGGTGCTCGCGCGCGGCGACCTGACGTCCGTGGCGGTCATGCCATCCCCCACAGGCCTTTGGCCAGTACGGAGCAGCCACCGGCGAGGGCCAGGGCGAGGACGAGGCGACGCACGCCCCGCTCGCGCACCCTCGGCGCGAGCGCCCTGCCGATGAGCGCGCCCGCCACCAGCGCGGCGACGGTCACCGTCCAGCCCGACCCGCTCAGCCGGGGGACGCCGTTGACGGCCACGGAGAAGACGTTCACCGCGAGGCCGTAGAACTGCGCGTTGGGGACGAACTCGTCGATCGACCAGCCCGCGTTCACGGCGTACAGCGAGTACGGCGGGCCGCCGACACCGGCGGCGGAGTTCATGAATCCGCCCACGGCACCCGCGGTCACGGCGCCGCGCGTTCCGGTCAGCGCCGCTGTGCGGGCGCCTCCCATCACCAGAACCACGGCGAGCGTCACCAGCGTCCCGATGCCCACCAGCAGGACCGGTCCCGGCAGCCGGGCGGCCGCCCAGGAGCCCGCGGGCACGGTGCACGCGGCGGCGACGACCAGGGGGACCATGGCGCCGATCCGTACCCGCCGCCACCCCGCGGCGAGTCCGACGACGCTGATGACTCCGGCCGCGCAGTTGGCGAGCACGACCCCCTGCGCCGGCCCGAGCGTCAGCACGAGCACGGGGACCGCGACGAGCGCGAAACCCATGCCGGTGAGCCACTGCACCGAAGCGGCCAGCACCACGACCGCGCCCAGCAGCAGTTCGGCCGCTCCCACGTCCGCCACGGCGGACTCCTCTCGTCACGGGCATCATCGGGTCGACCGCGGGCGGCCCTCAGGGCGTTCCCGGCGGGCGGTGGGAGGCCAGCGCGGCGCGCATGAGGCGGCGGGCGCGGGGCGCGGCGCGCTCGTCGCCGAGGAGCTGGATCTCCTGGTTGGCGGCCGCCGCGAGGCCGGTGAGGAGGGACACGAGGTCCTCCGGGTCGAGGTCCGGGTCGAGGTCGCCGGCGGCCTGCGCGGTGGTGATCTGTGCGGCCAGGAAGCTCCGCCAGCGGGTCACCGTGTCGTACAGGCGGGCGCGCAACTCGCCGGGCCGTCCGTCGAGTTCGCAGGCTGCGGCCGTCACGAAGCAGCCGTTGGGGAACGGACCGGCGGCCAGGTAGGCGCACCAGGCGTCGATCACGGCATGCAGGCAGGGCAGGCCGGCGCCGGCGGCGCGGCCCGGTGCCACCACGGCCGCCGTGAACATCTCCACCGCCTTCTCCAGGGCGGCGAGCTGGAGTTCGGCCCGGGAGCCGAAGGGGCCGACGACCCCGGCCTTGCTCATGTCGAGCGTCTCCGCCAGCGCGCCGATGGTCAGTCCGGACAGTCCGAGTGCGGACGCCTGGTGCACCGCGACCTCGACGATGCGTTCCCGGGTACGCCGGGCCTCTTCGGCCGATTTCCTCATGGCCCCGATCTTACCGATCGACCGTCTGCTAATTTAACGAACGATCGTACGGTAAACGACTGACGAGGAGATCCTTCATGCGTGTCCGTTGGCTCGGCTGGGCCGGAGTGGAACTCGAAGCGCAGGGCGAGAGCCTGGTCATCGACCTGCTCGGCCGGCCCGAAGGCGTCCTGGAGGGGACAGAGCTGTCGGGAGTGCCGCTCCCCAAGGTCGTGCCGCCCCGCGCGGAAGGCCATGTGCTCGCCGGGCTGTGCACCCACCTCCACCGCGACCACACCGACGCCGGCGCCCTCGCCCGGGCCCTGCGGCCCGGCGGAACGGTCCTGCACCCGGAGTCCTTCGGCGGCGACGCCCACGAGAACCTCTGGACGCTCAAGGCCGAGGCCGAACTCACCGCCCACGAGCTGCCCCGCCGGCCCATGGGCCTGTGGGAGACCACGACCGTCGGGCCCTTCACCATCGCCGCCGTACCCGCCGTCGACACCCTCGGCGACCCCCAGGTCTCCTGGGCCGTCGAAGCCGACGGCAAGCGGGTGATCCACCTGGGCGACACGATGTACCACGGCTACTGGTGGCGCGCCGCCCACCGCTACGGCCCCTTCGACGCCGTCCTCACCCCCATCAACGGACCGACCGTCTGCTTCCCGCACTGCCAGCCGCCGAGCCCCTGTCCGGCCTCGCTCGACGCCCGGCACGCCGCCCTCGCCGCGCGGCTCCTCCAGGCGAGGACCGCGATACCGATGCACTACGACGGCTTCCACTCCGACTTCTACGTCACCCAGCCCGAAGAGCTCGCCCGCTTCCTCGACGCCACCGCCGGCGAGCCCTACGAGGTCCTCACCCCGGAGCTGGGTGAGGAACTGACCCTCTGAAGTCGGCGGAGCCGCCGCACCGGCCCGGCGGGCAGGCGCGGCGGCTCCCCAGGCGAGGCCGGCACGGCGCGCGCGGCACGCACGGCGCCGCCGGCCGGGCACCGGCCCGCGGCGCGCCGAGGCTCAACGGCCGGGGCGACCACCGGTGATGACGTAGTAGTCGAGCAGACCCTGTTCCCAGGCGTACCGGAAGTTCCGCGGCCAGGTGCCGGGCTTCCACTGGGCGGACAGCCAGTGGTCCCAGCCCGGCCACACCGAGGGGCCGATGGACTCGCAGCGCACCTCGGTCAGCCCCGCCCGGGCCAGGGCGTCGGTCAGCTCGGCGGGGGGCCGGGCGATGTCCAGCCCGTCCGCGAAGGTGTCGAGCAGCTCGGCCAGCCGCGGGGCGGCTCCGGGCTCCGGGGCGAAGAAGCTGGTCACGGCGACCCGCCCGCCGGGGCGCAGCACCCGGGCGGCCTCCGCGGCGAACAGCCCCAGGTCGTCGAAGTGTTGTGCGGCCTCCACGCTGTAGACACAGTCGAACTCGGCGTCCTCGAAGGGCATCCGCTCGGCGGCCCCGCGCACCAGCCGCAACCGCTCGGGGCCGGTCCGGTCCAGGAGGTCCGCGTTGGCCCGGCGGGCCCGGTCCAGCTGCTGGGGGTGGATGTCCATGCCGGTGACCCGGTCGGGCCGGTACTCCTCGAGAGCCAGGGCACAGCCCATGCCCAGGCCGCAGCCGACCTCCAGGAGTCGAGCGCCGTCGAGGGGGGCCGCGCAGTCCAGCACGCGCCGGTACAGGTCCTGCTGGCTGCGGATCCTGTCGTCCACGGTGGGCGGGCCGTCGAGGTCCTCGGGCCGCCAGTACCCGAAGTTGATGAAGCCACCCGCGAAGACGGGCACCGCGCTCAGGTCGGCGGGACCGTACGTCTCCTGGACAGCGGCCCGCATGCCGTCGGGCCGGTCGTCATGGGTCATGCGCACACCTCCGCGCCCAGTGTGACCACGGGGTGACGGTCTGTCGACAACGCCCGGGCATGTCGGGGGCGGGTTCCGGTACGAGATCGGGACGTTCCCGTCACGTCACGGGGCTGGACCCGATGGCCGAGAAGTGGCTGAGTAGGAGCGGGCCCGTCGCCACGGGCCGCTTCCACGGGCGAGACCCGTTCCGCCCGCCCATCACGCGAGCACAGGGGGAGTTCGAGCCATGAGCGACGGCAGAGGTGGGCCGGACGTACCCCGTCCGGCGGACGACGCGGCGGCGCACGTACACGAGTCGAGCACGGAAGCGTCGGCGGCGGACCCTCTCGGCGCCGACCACGCGTCGAACGTGTCCCCCGGGACCGTCCCGGGCACCGACGGCGGCTTCACCGACCCGACCCCGGCCCAGGACGGCATCATCGTCCAGGGAGGACGCACGGCCGCGGGCGCCCACGACTCGTCACAGGCGATCGGCCCGAAGCAGGACGACCCGCGGGCCATCGGCCCGAAGCAGGACGACCCGCGGGCCATAGGTCCGAAGCAGGACGACCCGCGGGCCATAGGTCCGAAGCAGGACGACCCGCGGGCCATCGGCCCCAAGCAGGACGACCCGCGGGCCATCGGCCCCAAGCAAGACGACCCCCGCGCCATCGGCCCCAAGCAAGACGACCCCCGCGCGGTGGGCGAGGGCATCATCGTCCAGGGTGGGCGTACCGGGCACCCCGGCACGAAGGCGCGTCAGAAGCGTGCCAGGAAGAAGACGAAGACCATGGCCCTGGTCATCGGGGGCGTCATGGTCGTGGCCGTCGGCGGGGCGATCGCGGGCCGGCAGCTGGGTCAGGACCCGGCGACCACCCTGCCGCAGGCGGCGGCGCCGACGACCGCCTCCGCCGCTCCCGCCCCTTCGGCCACCGCCGGTGGCAGCAGCCCGGCGCCCGCTCCGAGCGAGTCCGCCCCCGCCACGGGCGCGGACTCGCCGACCCCCGTCGCCTCCGATCCGAGTCCGCGCGGTGGCGGCAGCGCGTCGCCGGCCCGTACGGCGCCGGCGACGCGCTCGGCCCAGCCGCCGCGGTCGGCCACGCCCGCTCCGGCGGCCGTGCCGTCGCTGTCGTTGCGTCCGGCCAGGGTCCAGGAGTACTGCGCGAACGGCGAGTGGCCGAACGCCCTGGTGATCCGCAACAGCGGGGGTGGCAGTCTGAAGTGGGCGGTGGGCGAGCTGCCGCCCGGGGTCACCGTCAGCGAGAGCGGGGGCTCCCTCGCCGCTGACGCCTCGCAGGAGATCGCGCTGGGGGGCCGCACCGAGCAGCCGCCCGCGAACGGCCGGTTCACGATCGGCTTCTCCAGCAACGGCGGCAGCGGCCAGGTCACCGTCGACTGCGCCTGAACGTCAGGCCAGGGAGCGGCGGCGGGCCCGGAGCAGTCGGACGCCCTTCACGACGTACCGGTCGGGCATGTCACGGCCCGCGCCGTACCGGCCGCCCGAACCCCGGCACCCGCGCCGGACGGCCCGCTGCCCCGTCGGGATGTGACCGGACGGGTCCGGATGAGGTACGAAAGGGTCCGTGAGTGATCAGTCCCCCGATGCGACCATCCGCGTGTTCATCGCCCTCGCCCCGCCCGACGACGCGAAGGACGAGCTGGCGGAGGCGCTGCGCCCGGCCTACGAGGCGTACCCCTCGCTGCGCTGGAACCGCATCGAGGACTGGCACATCACGCTGGCGTTCCTCGGCGAGCTGCCCGCCGCGGCCGTGCCGCCGCTGCGGGAGCCGCTCGCCGCGCTCGCGGCGGCCCATCGCCCGCTGGAGCTGGCGCTGCGCGGCGGCGGTCACTTCGACGAGCGCGTGCTGTGGAGCGGTGTCGACGGCGCCCTCGAAGGCCTGCACCTGCTCGCGACGGACGTGCGCGCCCTGGTGAAGGAGTGCGGCATCCCCTTCGAGGGACGTCCACTGCGCCCGCACCTGACCCTGGCCCGCGCCCGCCGCGGCGACGCCGCCGCGATAACCGACTCGGCGGCGGGCCTGGCCGGCTTCTCCGGCCGCCGCTGGCCCACGGCCCGCCTGCACCTGGTCGGCAGCAACTTCGGCCGCGGCCCGGGCCCGATCCGCTACCGCGACATCGAGTCCTGGCCGTTCGAGGGGGAGGGCCGGTAGAGCGCGTGAGAGGAGCCGCCGGTCCGGCAGGGGCGGCGGCTCCTCTCACCTCACGGGGGCGTCTTCCGTCAACCGCCGACCGCCATGTCGAAGATCCTCAGCGCCGTACCCGACGTGATGCCGCCCTGCGGCAGCGTGACCGAGTCGAGGGTCTTGCCCGCCGGGAGGGCGATCGTCCCGGCCCAGACGGACGCCGTGTGGGCGTACCGCGTGGTGCTGCCGTTGTACGGCGAGGCGTGCTGGTTCTGGTAGGTCGCGCGGGCGACCAGGACGTTCCCGGCCGCGGGGCTGGTGTCCCACCAGTCGGTGAGCGCGAGGGTGAACGTTTGCGTGGTGCCGTCGCGGAAGCGCAGGGTGCCCGTGCCGGCGGGTGCGTGCGAGGTGCTGAACCCGAGGAATCCGAGCTTGGATCCGGTGCCCGTGACCTGCACGGTCTGTCCGGCGGCGACGACGTGGTCCGGGGTGCCGGGGGCGCCGCGGTGGAAGGTGAGGGTGACGCCGTCGGCGGTGACCTGCCGTCCCGTTCCGAGCCCCGCCGCCGCGAGTGCCTCCGCGGAGAAGGAGCGGCCGGAGTTGGTGCCGGAGGACAGTCCGCCCGCGCTGGGATTGGCGTCGGCCGTCACGCCGACCTGGTTGTACGACGCCGTCAGGGGCAGGGCGCCGGGGGCGATGCCGGGTCCGTTGTACGCGCCGCGGTTCGGACCGGCGGTCGCGGACACGGGATTGCCGAAGAAGTCACGCCCGCCGTTGCCGGCGACGACCGCGCCGGAGCCGAGTGCCGGGGAGCCGGTGCGGAGCCGGTAACCGGTCACGTCGGCCAGGCTCTCGCCGCCGCTGCCGGGGGCGACCAGCCGGGGGTCGGAGGTGATCGCCCGGGAGTCTCCGGGGGCCGGGGCGATGCCGCCGAAGTAGGCGTTGGAGTCGTACGTGACGCCGGTCCCGGTGGCGAAGCTGCCGCCGGGGGCGACGAAGACGTTGTTGGTCACGCGCTTGTTGGCGCCGATCGTGTCCTCGACCGGGCGGGAGGGGCAGATGAACGTGTTGTTGTAGATGTGCGTGATGCCGGTGCCGCCGGTGGTGACGACCATGCGGCAGTCGTCCTGGGAGACGTTGTAGCGCAGGACGGCGTCGGTGGCGGTGGAACCGCCGCAGTTGCCCAGGCAGTTGAGGTACCAGCCGCCGGCGTTGCCGAAGGAGTAGTTGTACTGGAACAGGCAGGTGCCGGTGGTGGCGATGTCGCAGTCCCACGCGGTCGAGTCGAAGGTGGACGGGCGGCTGCGGCCGACGACGTTGAACTGGAAGGTGGGGTCGTGGCTGTTGTACGGCCACATGCCGGCGAAGTTGCCCGCGACGAACGGATAGTGCCCGAGGCCGAGGTCCAGGGCCGTGTTGTGCTCGACGAGGGGCGCGACCGCGTTGTGCACCACGATGCCGTCGCCGCCCGCCTCGCGGACGGTGTTGCCGGCGATTCGGACGGCGGTGCTGCGGGCGGCCCCGTCACCGCTGATCTTGATGGCCCCGCCGCCGGTGTCGTGCACCTGGTTGTCGGTGACGGTGATGCCGTCGAAGGGCCCGGCGGTGCCGGACGCGTGACGGATCATGATGCCGGCCGAGTAGACGTACCAGGATGCCTGGCTGCCGGTCTTGTCGCCCCAACCGGCGGTGTCGTAAACCTCGTTGCCGGTGATGACGATGCCCGCCTTGCGCGCGGCGGAGAGGGAGTCCACCTGGATGCCGGTCCGTTGGGCGCGGGTCGGGGCCGGGTTGGTCACGCGCAGGTCGCGGATGGTCCAGTGGCTCTGGTCGGTCAGGTGCACGGCGTACGGTGCCCCGTTGCCGTCGACGACGGGCGCCGGGCCGCTTCCGTACGCGCCGAGGGTGATCGGCGCGCCCTCCGCGCCGGAGCCCTGCGGCGCGAGCGTGCCCGCGCAGGTCGTGCCGGCGCGCAGGGAGAGGGTGTCCCCGGGGCCGAAGACGTGCCCGTTGGGCCCGCCGAGGGAGTTCCACGGCGCGGTGGCGGAGCCGTCCCCGCCGGTGGCGGCGGAGCAGTCGACGTAGAAGGCGCCGCTCACGGCGGCGCTCGCCGGGGGCGCGAGCGTGGCGAGCCCCGCGACGACCGCGAAGGCGCCGACGGCCGCGAGGGCGCTGCGGACCCTTGATCTCACTGATACCTGCCTCTGCGTGGGGGACGGACGAGGTGGTGGTGCTGCGGTGCGGTGCGGTGCGGTGCGGTGCGAATCTCGGGGCGGAGCAACCGAATGTCAAGAAGTTCGGACAGAAAAACCCAGATTCCAACAGAACTCCGCGTGCGCAGGGGTGGTCCACCGCCCCACATACCGGCCAAGCCGGCCGAGGCCCGGTACGTCGCGGGCGACGGTCCGTGCCGGGAGGCGGTCGAGGTCGAACGTCGACATGGCGAGCGGCATGCTCGCCGCGAGCGGCGGCATCAGCCTCCGCGAGGCGGGGCGGCGCCTGGACGCCTACGCGGCGACGCACGGAACCCGTTCCGCGACCGTCGCCGCGGCGTCGGTGCGCCGGGAACTGGCCCTGGCGGACGTTCTGGAGGCGGGCACCGCTCAGAGCACGGCCGACCCGGCACCGGGCTGGGGCACGGGGCGCCGGGGCCCGAGCCCGAGGCCCGGGCCCGGCCCGGGGGCGTGGGCCCGGCCCGGGGGCGCGGGCCGCGCTACTCCGCGGGCGGCAGGTCGTCGAGGGGTACGCGCAGGGCGGTCGTCCCGGACTCCCATGCGCGCATGACGGACTCCCCGAAGGCGTCCTCGAGCAGGACGGTGGCCTCGGCGCCGAACGTCACCTCGGAAGCGAGGTCCGGCTCCTCCTCCAGCAGACCACCGACCACCTCGCGCCGGACCAGCTGCTCGTGGACGGCGTCGGCCTCCACGTGCTCGTCGTAGAAGCGCGCCGCCACCTCGCCGGCACCGGCCCTGCGCAGCGCGGCGGCGATCCGGGAGGCGGCCGGCGACGACGTGATCTCCAGCGCCGCGAAATGGCCGACGAGGGCGCCCCGAAGGACCCGGCGCAGCCCGAGCATGGACATCAGGTTGGCGTTGGCGAGGGCGGGCGCCCCCACCACGGGCAGATAGTGCCCGTACCGCGGGTCGAGGTCGAGCGCGCCCATGAGGTCGGCGTAGAGCCGGGCGTGCATGCGGTCGGCGCGGCCGCAGCCGTACTCGTCGTACTGCACCGCCATCATCCCGGCCTTGGCCCGCCCCCGGAGCCGGGGTACCACCCACAGATGCGGGTCGGCTTCGCCGAGTTGGTGTACGGAGCGCAGGACCGCGTGCTCCCGCAGGTGTTCCATGGTGCCGTGGCGGAGCAGGTAGTGGGAGAGGCCACGGCCGTCGACGGGTTCGGTCAGCAGCGTCTCGAAGACCTCGACCGGGGTGGCGAAGCGCCCGCATTCGTCGCGCAGCGCCCCCTCGAACCGCCCTTCGAGGAGCGCGCGGAGGCCCAACAGCTCCGGGTCCCATTCGACCTCGTCGGGCACGCCCGCGAAGCCCTGGTAGTGGAGCTCGTAACCGAGGTGGAGGGCCAGTTGCAGGTCCTCCCCGTACGGCTCCGCGGCCGCGACGGCGCCCCGGTCCGGCAGCGCGCCGGGCAGCCCGCGCAGTCGCGCGATCAAGGCCTCGGACAACTCGCCGCGGGGCGGCGGCAGTTCGGGGCCGCCGTCGGGCCGGGCTCGTGCCCCCGTGTCACGCGGGGCTGTGGTCGTCATCGCGCGACCTCCTCACATCGGGTCGGGTCCGGGCAGCACCGCGGTCACCCTGGTTCACTTCGTCCCTGCCGATCCGTTCGTTCCGTTGCTTCAGTTGCTTCCCTTGTTCCCGTTGCTTCCGTTGGTCCCGTTGCTTGCGTTTCCGTTGCCTCCGGAACTGCCGGTGGCCCGCGTCGCCCGCAACCGGGGCCGGTGACTGGTGTCGCAGAACGGCTGCCTGAGGCTGCGGCGGCACATGCACAGGGCGACGACCGGACGGTCGCTGCGGCGGACCGTTCCGTCGGCCGCCACGATCTCGACCGGACCCTCGACCAGCAGGGGTCCGTCCGCCAAGGGAGTGATCCGCGCGGCGGCGGGCGGCCGGCGCTCGGTGTCCGGGTGTCCGGTGTTCTCGTCTGTGCGGCTCACGGCACACCTCCACTCATGGGAAGACCACAGTGCGGATGCCCCGTCGTGCCCTCGGTATGCCCGCGTGGCGCGTGTGCCCGGTGGGACCCGGGTAGTCGCAGGCGGGCAGGGAGGGGATGGGATGGGAGGAGGAGTCGATGAACACGGTGCACGAGACGATCAAGGTGGCGGCCCCGCTGCGCGCGGTCTACGGCCAGTGGACGCGGTTCGAGGACTTCCCCCGCTTCATGGACGGTGTCGACGAGGTCCGGCAGCTCGACGAGCGCCGCTGCCACTGGCGTACGCACGTGGGAGGCGTGTCTCGGGAGTTCGACACCGAGATCGTCGACCAGCTGCCCGACGAGCGGATCTCGTGGCGGACGGTGAGCGGCGACGTGCGGCAGAAGGGCGTCGTCACCTTCCACCGCCTGGACGCCCGTCACACCAGCGTGAGGCTGGCCATGGACGTCGAGCCGCAGGGGATCGTCGAGAAAACCGGAGCAGCCCTGGGACTGCTGGAGAACCGGGTCCGGGGCGACCTGCGGCGCTTCAAGCGGCTGGTCGAGACCGGCGACGCCATGGACGAGGGCTGGCGCGGACGCCTCCGCCCCGCCGACAGCACGGGCGAGGCCCCGCCGGCCCCCGCACCGAAGCCGCCCGAGCGCCCGGGCCCCTACCCCGGCCCGCTCCCGGACGACCCGAGCGGCGCGCCGGACGACTGACCGCCTCGCGACGTGGACCGCGGCCGCGACAGACCGCCAGGGGGACGGACCGCTACCGCGACAGGCCGCCAGGGGGACGGACCGCTACCGCGACAGACCGCCAGGGCCGGACCGCATGCCAGGTCAGAGCGCTAGGGGAAGCGGTGCCGGAAGCGGTGCCGGCCAGGGAAAGCGGTCAGTTCGGGGGCCGGGACAGCGGGCTCGAGTCGATGTGCCGGAGCAGGGTCGCGGCGTCCTCGTAAACGGTGACGGCCCCGGCGTCCTCCAGCTCACCGCGTGACGTGCCGCCCGTCAGCAGACCGATGCACGGGACGCCCGCCCGGCCGGCGGCTTCCACGTCCCATACCGCGTCGCCGACGAAGACGGCGTCCTCCGGCTCCGCGCCCACCTTCCGCAGCGCCGTCTCCACGAGGTCCGGCGCGGGCTTGGTGGTCTCCACGTCGGCGCCCGAGGTGGCCGCCTCGATCACCTCGTCGGCGCCGAGCCGCTTGCGCACCACGGCCACCTCCTCTTCGGCCGCCGAGCTGGCGAGCACCACCCGCCAGCCCCGGGCCGCCGTCGCGCGCAGGAGTTCCGCCGCGCAGTCGAAGGGTCGCAGCGTGTCGTACCACTCGGCGTACAGCGTGCCGTGGGCGTCCGAGACGGCGCCGTCCTCGCTGTGCCGGCGCTGCGGGCCGAGGACGGCGTCGAGGAGCCGGTCGGAGCCCATGCCGATGGCGCGGTGGATCCGGGCCATCGGCACCTGGTGACCGAACTGGCGCAACGCCTGCCACCAGGCCAGCGTGTGCAGGTAGTTCGTGTCCACGAGGGTGCCGTCGAGGTCGAACAGGGCCACGCCTCGGGCCTGTCGTACTCCGTGCGAGGTCATCACACCTCCCCATAGGGGCCAGGGGCCGGGTCTGGTCCGCCGGGCGCGGTGCTCACGCCCGTGCGGCGCCGCACATCCTCGCGGCGCTCGCGCTCACATGGGCTCACGCCGCGTCGTCGGCGTGGCGTCCCGGCGTCGTCACTCCGCGACTGCCCGCCGACGTCGCCGCCATGCGCGCCCCGGTCCGGACCGCCCGGATCACCACCAGCTCCTCGCTGCGCGCCCCGGGCTCGGCCAGGCCCCGCCGCTCGAACCAGGCCGCGCGCTCCGCCATCACGGGGCCGTACGGCTGGACGCGGCGCGCGCTGACCTGGGCCCAGAGGCCCCCTTCGCGCAACGCGGTGAGGCTGGCCGCGACTCCGCTGAGCGAGGACTGGACGAGCAGCAGCACCCCACGGGGGGCCAGCAGCGAGGGCGCGGCCCGGCAGATCCGGTCGAGGACGATCCGGCCGTCCGGGCCCGCGTCCCATGCCCGACTCGGCCCCCTGGTGGGCGTCGACGGCGAAGCGGCCGGTACGTAAGGGGGGTTGACGGTCACCAGGTCGAAGCGCTCGCCGGACACGGGCGCGGTGAGGTCCCCGCGCACGACGCGCACCCGGCAGCCGTGCAGCCGGGCGTTGCACCGCGCCGCCGCGACGGCCGCGCCGGAGATGTCGGCCGCGGTCGCCTCGGCTCCTCGGGCGGCGGCCGCGATGGCGAGGATGCCGGTGCCGGTGCACAGGTCGAGCGTGCGCACTCCGGGCTCCAACCGCTCGCGCGCGAGACTCTCCAGGAGCAGTGCCGTGTCGCCCTGCGGGGCATAGACGCCGGGCGGTCTGAGCATCCTCATGACTCCTGTACCGCCGAGCATCTCTTCCGGCTCGGCCGGGGCGCGGACTGCGGGAACGGGGAACGTGACCTCGTCCATGTGGACACCTCCTGCGGGGCGGTTACCCACGACGGCGGTCGGCAGACGTCGGACCGGCCCGGTCGGCATGTCGGGGCGGCCGGCCGGAAGAACGGGCAGGTCCGTGGCAGAACGGCAGATGCGTGGCAGGACGGCGGATCGATGGCAGGACGGCGGATCTGTGGCAGGACGGCAGGACGACAGGTCCGTGGCAGGCCGGCGGGCTGCGGCCGGGCAGCAGGACGGTAAGACCGGTCACAGAGGGGAACGGCGTCGAGACGGATGGTCCGTATTCAGGCAGCGGCCGTCAGGTGGGCGAGGGCGTCCACGACGTCGGTGAGGCGGCCGTTCCGGCGGTACTCCGCGCGCTGCCGGGTCGCGCCGCCGCCGTGCGCGCGGATGCGCTGCCACTGGCGCAGCACCTGCGCGGTGTCACCGGTGACGTCGAGCGCCGGGCGGGCCCGTGCCACGAGCCGGTCCACCAGCTCGACGGCGGGCCGTGCGAGTCCCGTACAGGGATCGATGCCGTAGCCGGACAGGCCGTGCCAGGCGGCCAGTTCGTGGGCGAGCAGGAGCCGCCTCGGCGGGATGCGCTGCACGGGACGGTGGGCCAGCTCGTCGGCGAGCAGGGTCATGGCGAGGGCGCGGACGAGGGCCGCGAGCAGTACGACGGTCCCGACGTCGGCGTTGGAGTCGGCGACCCGGATCTCCAGGGTGGGTACGTGTTCGGACGGCCGGGCGTGCCAGTACAGCATGCGGCGGTCCATCAGCGTGCCGCTGCGCACCAGCTCGGCCACGTAGGCGAGGTATCCGGTCTCGTTCAGGTCGGGTGCGGGGCCGACCGTGGGCCAGCTCGCGTACTCGACGGAGCGCCAGCTGTCGAATCCCGTGTCCCGCCGCCGCGCGAAGGGCGAGTTGGTCGAGACGGCCTGCAGGACCGGCAGCCACGGCGCCATCCGGCGCGACAGGGCGAGCGCGCGTTCGCGGTCGAGGCTGCCGACGTGGATGTGGCAGCCGCAGACGAGCCCGTCGACGGCGCTGAACCGGGACGCGAAGCGGTCCGCCATGCGGCGGTAACGCTCCGTGTCGGTGACGGTGAGTGGCCGTTCGGGCGGCACCACGGACGTACCGCTGGCGACCGGCAGGCATCCCTCCGCCTTGGCGGCGTCGGCGACCACCGCACGCAGCCAGACCAGTTCCTCCCGCAGGTCGGCGAGGCAGGCCGTCGGCCGGGAGGTGGTCTCGATCTGGGCGTTGAAGAACTCCCGCTGGACCTGTTCGCCGAGCACCGTGGCGGCCGAGGCGATCACCTCGGATCCCCGGTCCGCCGGAGCGCGGGTGGTCCTGTCGGCGAGGAGGAACTCCTCCTCGACCCCCATTGTCAGGACCTCCATGACCTCCTCCTCGCGTCGGTCCGCGACTACCCGGAAACGCGGGTTCCACCCGCGGCGCGGTCGGCTCACCTTCCAGTGTGTCCCCCGGCCGTCGATCAGGCGGTCCGCTACGGCGCCGCCGCGGTGCGCCGGAGGGCGAGGCCGAGGCCGGGGGCGCGGGAGGACCCGGGGCGGACGGCGCCGCCGGAAGGGCCGCGGAGGCCGTCGCCCTCGCACGGCATCGGTTCGAGGCGGGCGTGGTCGGCGCAGCATTCGACGTGCCGCAGGGCGGAGGCGTTCCGCGGCCGGGACGGCGAGGGCGGCGCCGCCGAGGGCGGAGGTGTCGAGGGCGGAGGCGTTCCGCGGCCGGGACGGCGAGGGCGGCGCCGCCGAGGGCGGAGGTGTCGAGGGCGGCGACGGCGGCAGGGACCGGGGCGTCGTTCATCGGGGCGGCCCCGGAGTCATCGCTCGGTGTCGGTACGACCCGGCCGGCCCGGCCCGCCCGTTCCGTCGCCGTCCTGGGCCCCGGCCCCGTCGAGCAGCGGCAGCACCTCGGTGCGGTAGAAGTCGAAGAAGCCGCGCTGTTCGGGCCCCATCTGGCCGATGTGGACCCGGTCGACGCCCGCGTCGACGTACTCGCGCAGGCGGCGGACGTGCTCCTCGGGGTCCGGGCCGCAGGGTACGGCCGCGCCGACGGTCTCCTCGGTCACGAGTTCCGAGGCCTGCTCGAAGTGGCGCGGGGTGGGCAGGATCTGGTTCAGCTCACCGGGCAGGTGCTCGGTCGGCCAGAGCCGGTGCGCCGTGCGGACCGCCTCGTCACGGTCCCGCGACCAGCAGACCTTGGTCGCGGCCGCCACGGGCCGCGTCGGGTCGTCGCCGCGGAAGGCGTCGATCAGCTCGCGGTCGGGAGCGGTCGTGACGAAACCGTCGGCGATGCGCGAGGCGAGCTCGGCGGCCTTGGGGCCGAAGGCCGAGATGTCGATGGGCGGCGGGGTGTCGGGGACGGTGTAGAGGCGGGCGTTCTCGACGGTGTAGTGGGCGCCCCGGTGGGAGACCTGTTCGCCGGTGAACAGCAGCCTGATGACCTCGACGGCCTCCTCCAGCATGTCCAGGCGTACGTCCGCGGCCGGCCAGCTGTCGCCGAGGATGTGCTCGTTGAGCGCCTCTCCGCTGCCGAGCCCGAGCCGGAATCGCCCGTTCAGCATGACCTGGGACGTGGCGGCCGCCTGGGCCACGAGCGCGGGGTGGAGGCGTACGGTCGGGCAGGTCACGGCGGTCTCGACCGGCAGGTCGCAGCTCTGCGAGAGGGCACCGATCACGGACCAGACGAACGGGCTCTGCCCCTGGGCGTCGTTCCAGGGGTGGTAGTGGTCGGAGATCCACAGCGAGCGGAAGCCCGCGTCCTGGGCCATGCTCGCCTGCTCGATCAGGTCCGCGGGCCCGAACTCCTCGCAGGACAGGAAGTAGCCGAATTCGGTCATCGCACCTCCCGGGTGCGGCTGACCGCTCCCCACGCGTGTTCCGTGGGGAGCGGAACGGTCGTGCGTGTCACGGGGCGGGTGCCTCGGGCAGGCGGCTGCCCCGCGACTCCCCGGGAAAACCCGGGATCGGCGGCATGAAGCCCGACAGCAGGGGCAGCCGCGGGGTGAAGGCGACCACCGGCGTGGTGGAAACAGGTCGGGGACCGCGGCCTGCCCGCGCCACGACACAGGGGACAGCGAACCGTTATGAAGAAGGCACGTGACCTCATGACCCCGGACGCGACCTGCGTCCGGTCCTCCGAGACCGTCCTCGACGCCGCCCGGCGGATGGCCGAACTCGACGTGGGCGCGCTGCCCATCTGCGGCCCCGACGAACGCCTGCAGGGGATGCTCACCGACCGCGACATCGTCCTGAAGGTCGTCGCCGCGGGGAAGGACCCGGCGCAGTGCACCGTGGCCGAGCTCGCCCAGCACGAGATCGTCACCGTGGCGGCGGACGACTCGGCCGACACCGTGCTGCACGTGATGAGCGAGCATCAGATCCGGCGCGTCCCCGTCATCGACGGGCACGTCCTCGTCGGGATCATCGCGCAGGCCGACGTCGCCCGGGAGCTGCCCGAGCGGCAGGTGGGCGACCTTGTCGGATCCGTGTCGTCGCACTCGTGAGCGACGTCGGGTCCGGGTCGTCGTCATCGTGAGCGACGGATCCGTCTCGTCGTCATCGTGAGCGCGAGGGAGCGCGACGAGGTCGGCGCCGCCCGTGCGGGGCGACGCCGACCTCGTGCCGTACGACCGCCGGGGCGGCGGCGTCCGGTCACATGCGGGCGTACGCGCCCTGGGCGGTGACCGTGTCGAAGGCCAGGCGGACGGCCGTGCTCGAATCCGCCGGGGCCGGGGTGTCCGCCGAGCGGAGGGCGGTCAGTTCGGTGTCCGACAGGGCGCGGCGGACCAGCCGGAACTCGTCCAGCGAGCCGTGGAGGCGGTCCGCGGCGCCGCCGTCGGGGCGGGCGCCGAGGAGGAAGCCCCGGACGTCGAACCCGTCGTCGTACGTCACCGAGCCCGCCGGGGCCTGCTTCGCGCTGGTGGTGCCGTCGACCGACAGGGTCAGCGTGCCGCCCTGGCGGCGCAGCACGACCAGGCGCCAGGTGTCGTCGCCGAAGACGGTGCCCTGCGGGGCGACGACGTCGAGCGTGGTGGTCGCCGCGTCCGTCTGGAGCAGGGCCGTGACCTTATTCTGGGAGGGCACGGCGCGGATCCACAGCTGGCGTTCCCCGGCGCCCACGCCGTAGGCCCAGGCGAGCACCGGGGTCGTGTTGTCGGCGGCCGTGAAGCGCACCCAGGTGGCGAGGGTGAAGTCGCCCGCGCCGAGGGCCTTCGCGTCGCCGTAGGGCAGCTCGACGGCGTCGTCGACGCCGTCGAGCACGAGGGCCCGGCCGTACTTGGCGCCGGTGGAGGTGGGCGTCGCCCCGCCGCGGACGTATCCGTGCCCGCAGTGCGGGCCGGCGTCGGGCGTGGCCCGGGTGGTCGCGTCGTCGACGGGCCGCGCCACGAGGTGCTGTTCGGTGTTGCCGGGCTCCATGGACCACCACAGGTCCGGGTCCTTGGGGGCGGCCCAGCCGCCGGCCGGCGTGTCCAGGATGTCGGCGACGTCGGCGGCGCTCAGGGCGCGCCGGTAGTAGCGGAAGTCGTCGAGCTCGCCGGTGAGCACGTCCGTGCCGGTCGGCTTCGAGCCGATGCGGAAGCCCTCGGGCGTGGCGATGCCGTCCGTGAAGGAGCCGGTCAGGCCGTCCGCGGACACGACGCGCGCCCCGGCGGCGGGGTCGGCGCCGTCGACGCCCAACGTGAGGCGGGAGCCGGGGGCCTGGCCGGCGCTCCGGGTGAGGGTGAGCAGGTGCCACTGGCCGTCACCGAAGGCCCTGCGGTCGGTCTGGCCGGCCGCCTGGGTGTCGGGCAGGTCCATCTCGACCGCTCCGCCCGCGGTCTCCGCGCGTACGGTCAGCTTGTCGAGGGAGGGCTTGGCGCGCACCCACAGGGACGGCCTGCCGGAGGTGGAGCCGTACGCCCAGATCAGCGCCGCGTCCTTGGTGGTGGCGGTGGCGGCGTAGCGGAACCAGAGGGCGAAGGTGAAGTCGCCGGCGCCGTTGTCGAGGGCGGGGACGAACGGGGCCTCCACGCCGGGCAGTCCGGCGCCGACCGCGAGCGCGCCGCTGCCGATCCGTCCGGCGGTCACGGCGTTCTCGGACGAGGTGGTGCCGAGGAGGGTGCCGTCGGCGCAGTGGCCGGACACGTCGTCCTGGATGCGGGTGGTGCGCAGCGCCACCGTGTCGGCGGTGTCGACGACCTGGAAGGGCAGGTGTGCGGCGAGCCGGTCGGTGGCCACGCCGGAGGCACCGGCTCCGCGCAGCAGGGCGCGCTGGTCGGCGGTGAGCGCGGTCCTGTAGAGCCGGAACTCGTCGAGGGAGCCGGTGAATCCGTCGGCGGGCGCGCCCGCGGGGTCCACGACGGGCTTGTCGCCGACGCGGATGCCGAGGACGGTGGGGTCGGTGCGCGGGCCGGCGAGCGCGCCGGAGACCTGGCCCTGCTGGGTGCCGGTCAGCCCGTCGACGTCGAGAGTGACCGTGCCGCCGCCGCGGACCAGTGTGAGGTGGTGCCACTGGCCGTCGCCGAAGGCGGGCCTCGCCGGGTCGGGTCCGGTCAGCGTGGCCGTGGCGGTGCCGCCGGTGCCCTGCACCCAGGCGTACAGCCGGTTCTGGCCGGGCTGGGCCCGCACCCAGACCTGCGGCTTGGCCGAGCCCACGCCGTACGCCCAGAACAGCGCCTGCTGCGGGGTGCTCGCCGTGGTGTCGTACTTGAAGAAGAGGGAGTACGTGACGTCTCCCGCGCCCGGGTCGAGCGAGGGGGTGTACGGCAGGTCGGCGTGGCCGTCGACGCCGTCGAGGACGAGGCCCTGCCCGAACGACGTCGAGGGGCCCGTCGGCGGGTGGACCGCGCCGGAGCCGAGGGCGGCGCCGGCGGACACGTAGGCGTCGTTGGCGTCGGCGGTGGTGTCGGGGGTGGTCCGCCCGGCCGCCGGGGTGGGCTGGGGCAGCGCGGAGCCGAGGTGCGTGACGGAGGCCGGGAGCTGGAGGTCGGCCGCGCGGAAGCGGTTGAAGTAGATGTTCTCGGCGGAGAAGCTGGGGCCGCCCTCGTAGAGCAGGCCGAACTCGCCCTCGGAGAGCTCGGCGAGGTCGGAGTAGCCCGCCCGGTCCGTGGCCGCCGCGCTCATCAGACCGCCGGGTGCGTCCGTCCAGGTCGTGCCGTTGTCCGTGGAGTAGCGGATCCGCATCTCCTGGCGGTTGGTGGGGTGCGCCGGGGCGGACATGAGCAGCAGGTCGCCGGGGGTCGAGCGGTAGGTCCGGGCCGGGACGAGGACGGAGCCGTTCACGTCGGGGCCGGTCCAGCCGGAGGTGAGCCCGAGCTTCGGGACGGTTGTGCCGCCGTCCGCGCTGACGGCGTGCATCCGGTGGCCCGCGGCGTAGGGGCTGCGGGCGCTGATGTACACGGCGCCGCCGGGGAGTTCGGCGACGGTCGGTTCGCCGGGCTTGGCCGTGGGGGTGCCGTCGGCGTCCTGGGCGTACGAGTTGACGGTGGAGCTGCGCTGCCAGGTCGCGCCGTGGTCGTCGCTGTAGAGGATGCCGACCCGGGCGTCGGTGCCGCTGGGCCGTTCGTACGCGCCGACGAGGAGGCGCCCGGCGTGCGGGCCCTCCTGCAGCTGGATGCCGTGGGTCGGGCCGGTGCCGAACCAGCCGGTGCCGGTGGCGGTCAGGCGCGGGGCGGGCTGCGGGGCGCCCCAGGTGAGGCCGTCGTCGGAGCTCTTCTGCACCCACGACTTGCGGGTCTCGCCGGCGGTGGGGACCGCCTTCTCCGAGTTGGAGAGCAGGAAGACGTCACCGGTCGCGAGGTCGGCGATCGGCGAGGCGTTGCCGCGGACGTACGGTGCCTCGGGGTCGCTCTCGCTGCCGGAGAGGACGACGCGGATCGGGCCCCAGGTGCGCCCGTCGTTGGTGGAGCGGCGCACGACGGTGTCGATGGGGCCGCGGTCGGCGCAGGAGGGTGAGGTGCGGGCCTCGGCGAAGGCGAGCAGCGCGCCCGACCTGGTGCGCACGAGCGTGGGTATCCGGAAGCAGCCGTAGCCGGCGGTGCCCGAGCGGAAGAGGATCTGCTGGGTGCCGATGCGCTGGGCGTCGGACAGCGCCGTGCCGCTCGCCGCCGCGGGGGGTGCCGCGGCGAGGCCGAGGAGGGAGCCGAGGGAGGTCAGTGAGGCAAGCAGCGCCCCGGCGCGCAGCCGGGGACGTGATCGTGTTCTCATCATGACCAGGACGCTAATCAGTCGTCAGATCGCCCTGGCGACCGCCCCTTTGCGACATCCGCTCCGTCCCGCTTCGCGGCGCGACGGCGGCACGGTGTGCTCCCGCCCGTCTCCGCCCGGGCAGCCGCCCCGGCCGCCGTTCCGGCCGGGGCGGGGGGCCGTCAGCGTGCGGCGCGGAGGGAGACGCGCAGGTTCTCGTGCTGGTCGCGGACGACGAAGAGGCCCGCGCCGGCCACGCCCGTGTGGAGCGGGATCTCCACGCCGGCGTCGAGCACCTTGGCGTCGCCCGTCTTCGTGGTCAGGTCCAGACGGGCGAACACCTCGGCGGAGGCGTCGCCGTCGACCTTGCCGTAGGCGGTGCCGTCGTCGGCGACGGACTCGACGGCGACGGTCTTGGCGTTGCCGTCGCCCTGGAGGCAGACGCCCTGCTTGCGCTCCACGTCGAAGGTGACGGGCCCGGCGGCGAGGAAGCGGCCCGAGGGTGAGGTGACGACCGGGTACTCCCGCGAGTGGCCCTCGACGCCCTTCGACGGGAAGGCCTCGTAGGCGCATTCCATCCGGGCCAGCACCGCGCCCGTGGCGATGTCGTGCACCGACCACTCGGTCGGCCCGCTCGACCCGTTCCGCTCGGGGCCGTGCCACTGGGCGAGGAAGCGGCCGCCGGCCACTCCGTAGACGTCGCCGTTGGTGTCGAACGAGAGTCCGCCGGGCGGCGAGGGCGCCGCGCCCTCGGGCCGCACGTCCTCGCTGGTCCAGACGCCGGGGACGCTGAAGCCGTGGCCGAGACCGACCAACGGCCCCTTGGCGCCGACCGCGACCACCCGGGACCAGCCGCACTCGTACGGCTTGTTCTCGCACTGTCCGTTCAGGAGGTCGTTCGGGTTCTCGTACCGGGTCATCCGGCCCGTGGCGACGTCCACGGCAACCGACCGGCTCGGGTAGCGCCCGTGCTCGCCGTAGGCCACGAGGAGGCGGCCGCCGTCGGCGCTCACCCGCCACTCGTTCTCCTCGGCGTCCACCGGTACGTCGATCTCACGCAGCGGCTTGCGGCCGGTGCCCTCGCCGTCGGCGGCGTAGACGGCGAGGCGGACCACCTCGGTGCCGTCGTGGAGCGCGTCCTTGCCGGTCATGCCGTGCGCGGACAGCACGACGTACTCGCGCCCGTCCTGCTCGTAGCCGAGCACGGCGGGGATCTCCCCCTCACTCCTGGCGTCGTCCATGGGCGTCGGCGGGTGCCAGGCGGCCGAGGTCCACCGGTCCTTCCCGGTGTCGGCGGCCTTCGTCCGCAGGGCGAAGCCGGCGGAGTCGTCGAGCGTCAGGAGCGCCACCGCGGCGGCGCGCGGCAGCACGGCCACGGGCGGTTCGTCCGCCTCTCCCGGGACCCAAGGGAGGGTCTCGTCCCAGCCCTTGCCGGCGTCGTAGGCGGGCGGCAGGGTCATCGTGGCGAGCGCCTTGTCGCCGCCGGTCGCCGCCGGGTCGGCGCCGTCCTTCCCGTTCGCGTCCGACCCGTTGCCGCAACCGGCAAGGACCGCGGCCGTGAGCACGGCCATCGCCGTGGCCTTCGCTGCGCGCATGCGTTCGTGTCCCCCATGCATTGTTGATCAAATAGGCGTCACATTAGCAATGTGACGCCTGGTCAGTGACCACGGGCAACGAACCGGATCCGGCCGGGCGCCGGTACCCCGGCGGGGCGGTCGGGTGCGGTGGTGGCGGCCAAGTGGGCGACCAGCGCCCGGACTTCGCTCGTGACGCCGCCTTCCCGCGCGGTCACGTCGGCGAAGACGGTGAAGCCGTCGCCGCCGTCGGCGAGGGACTCGTCGAGCACGACGCGGTACGTCGCCGCCGGATCCAGGGGCTCCCCGTGGACGCGGACGGTGTCGGCGAGGACCCGGTCGGCGCCGGTCCGGCTCATGTCGACCGCGTACGACAGCTCCGCCGACAGCTGGAGGAAGCGCGGGCTCGCCCGGTTCTCCCCGGTGAACTGCTGCCGGAGCGCGGCGAGCAGGTGCTCGCCGGTGACCGGCAGGACCCACAACGGGGCGTCGGACGGCTGCACATGGCGTGCGTCGGCGTAGGTGACCGCGCCGCCATCTCCGTAGCGGAGGTCGGCGCTCATGCGGCCCGGGTTCACCAGGGCGAAGTCGGCACCGTACGCCTGGCCGGCGGCGGCCTGGGCGTCGGCGATCAGACTTCCGAGCGGCGTCTCGGGGAGGGTGGAGCTCCGGCCCGGCAGGTCGTCCGCGATGTAGCCGACGACGCGGTCCTCGGGGGCGAGGTCCGCCCCGAGGCCGAGAGCCGGGTCGGTCCGGAGGCCGGGGGCCGGATCGGTCCGGAGGCCGGGGGCCGGATCGGTCCGGAGGCCGGGGGCCGGATCGGTCCGGTCGGCCTGGTCGGCGCCGGCCGTGCCGCCGGGTACGACGGCGGTGAGGGCGAGGGAGGAGAGGAGCAGTACGGGGAGGCCTCGGCGGGCGAATCTGCTGGTCACGTCCACGGTTGTACGGGCGGGGCGAGCGCCGGCGGGCGAGCCGGCCGGGGCGGCTCACTCCGACGGAGGGGAGGCTTTCACCGCGGGGACGACGCCGGTGCGTCCTTCCGGCCCAACCGTCCGTACGGGCTTCCCGGGCGGGAGCGCCGGCGGGCGGCGGAGGCAGACGTTTCCCGGCTCTTTACGTGCGGGGTCCTTCAAGGTTGGCATGAGCACGCCTAGCCTTCGGCTGCACCGCCCCCTGTCACCCCCTCAACCGGAGGTAGCCGTGTCCGGCGCGTCCACCCCTCGCCGCACCGCCCTTCTTTCCGCTCTCGGCCTCGCGGCCGCGTCGATCGGCCTCTGGGCCGGTTTCGGCGGTACCTCGTCGGCGGCCGAGACCGCGGCGACCGTTCCCACACCCGACCACGTGGTGGTCGTCGTCTTCGAGAACCACGCCTACAGCCAGGTCATCGGCAGCTCCAGCGCCCCGTACATCAACTCGCTGAAGTCCGGGGGCGCCAACCTGACCCAGTCGTATGCGGAGACCCACCCGAGCCAGCCGAACTACTTCGCGCTGTTCTCCGGCTCCACCCAGGGCGTCACCGACGACAGCTGCTACACGCCCGGCTTCTCGTCGGCGCCCAACCTGGCCTCGGAGCTGATCGCCGCGGGCCGCACCTGGGCGAGCTACAACGAGACGCTGCCCAGCCAGGGTTCGACCACGTGCAGCAGCGGCAGGTACGCCCGCAAGCACAACCCCTGGTTCGGCTTCTCCAACGTCCCGACCTCGTCGGCGTACACCTTCGCGCAGTTCCCGACCGACTTCACCAAGCTGCCCCAGGTGTCCTTCGTCGTGCCGAACCTGTGCAACGACATGCACGACTGCTCGGTCGGCACCGGCGACACCTGGCTGAAGAACAACCTGGGCGCCTACGCGACCTGGGCGAAGACCCACAACAGCCTGCTCGTCGTCACGTTCGACGAGGACAACCGGTTCGCCGGCAACAAGATCCCGACCGTGCTCTACGGCCAGCAGGTCACACCGGGCGCGACGTCCTCGACGACGTACAACCACTACAGCCTGCTGCGCACGATCGAGGACATGTACGGCACCACGCACGCCGGCCAGGCCGCCAACGCGAGCCCGATCACGGGCGTCTGGACCTCGTGACGCGTCCCTAGGTCCTGTGGTCACACTCCCGTCCTTGCGCGGGGCAGGCGGGAGTTCGACGACAGGGCCCTGCGGACCTCGCGACGCCCCCGCGACGGCCGCGGGCCGCCGCCCGGAGCCCCGGTTCCGGGCGGCGGTCCGTGGCCACCCCCCATGTCTCCGAGGGAAGGCCCGTATGACCCTGCGCACCAAAATGCTCGTCCTGCTCACGGCACTCGTCGTGCTCGGCGGGGTGGCCACCGTCTCGCTGCTGCACGCCGCGGACCGGGCCGCCGAGAAGGACCGCCCCCGGGCGGGCGGCCCCGCGGTCACGGCCGGCCGGGTGTCCCTCACGGCGGGCGCCGCCCGCCGGATCGTCTTCCGCAACATGGCCTGGGGCCCGCACCGCGACGAGCTGGTCACCGTCCCGGCCGCCGCCCCGACGGGTCCGCGCACCTCCTCCGGGGTCAGGTGCCTGCGCTTCCACGCGGCCGGCGGCACCGGGATCTGCCTGCGGGCGGAGCGGGGGGCCGTGGAGGACCGCTACCGGGCGGTGGTCCTCGACGCCGGCCTCCGGGAACGGGCGCGCTATCCGCTGCCGGGTGTCCCGACCCGGGCCAGGGTCTCGCCCTCGGGCCGGCTCGTGGCCTGGACCGTGTTCGTCGGCGGCGACTCGTACGCGGGCGCGAACTTCTCCACGCGCACGGCGGTCCTCGACACCCGGACGGGCCGGCTCACGAAGTCCCTGGAGGAGTTCCGGGTACGGAAGGACGGCCAGGACCACCGCGCCACGGACATCAACTTCTGGGGCGTCACCTTCTCCCGCGACGACCGGCACTTCTACGCCACGATGGCGACCGGCGGCCGGACCTACCTCGTACGGGGCGACCTCGCGGAACGCACCGTCACGACGTTCCACGGGAACGTCGAGTGCCCCTCGCTGTCCCCGGACGAGACCCGGATCGTCTACAAGAAGCGGGTGGCGGGCGCGCCCGCCGACGCGCCCTGGCGGCTGTACGCCCTGGACCTGGCGACCCTGCGGGAGACCCCGCTCGCCGAGACGCGCAGCGTCGACGACCAGGCGGTCTGGCTCGACGCCCGCACGGTCGCCTACGCGCTGCCGGGCGACTACGGCGCCGACCTCTACACCGTCCCGGCCGACGGCTCGGGCACGGCGGTCCGTCTTCTGGACGCGGGGCTCGCCCCGGCGTTCCTCGACTGACCGCCCGCCGGGCGGGGGAGCGCGGGCGCCGGCCGTCCGAGGCTTCAGCCGTCCCGGGGCTCCACCCTCTCCGGCTTCAACCTCCCGGATCCCCACCGCCCCGGCTTCAGCCGTCCAGGACCTCCAGCCTCTCCGGCTTCAGCCCTTCCGGGGCTCCACCACCCCCGGCTTCAGCCGGTCTTCTCCATGCCGGGGCGCAGGCGCTCCAGGAGGGCGTAGAGCGTGCCGCTCTCGGCCGGGCTGAGGGTGTCGAGGGCGCCGTGGGTGGTCTGCATCTCCTCGCGGAGGCGCCGGACGGTCTCGCGGCCCTCGTCCGTCACGACGACGTTCTTCACGCGGCGGTCCGCGGGGTCGGGCTCGCGACGCACGAGCCCGCGGATCTCCAGCCGGTCGACGATCCCGGTGACGTTGGACGCGTCGCACACCAGGAGCGTGGCGAGGGCGCGCATGGGCAGGGGGCCGTCGAGCTGGGCCAGGAGCTTGGCCTGGGTGGGGGTGAGCCCGTGGCGCGTCGCGGCGGCCGCGAAGTCGCGCCACTGGGCCGTGCCGATCGCGGCGAGCAGCTCCAGGAGCTGCGGCTTGGTCGGGGTCTCCGGGGTGGTCGCGCTCATGCCTGGAGCGTACTCAAGGTGCTTCACATTATCAATTATTTACTTGACCGCCTTAAGTATCCCCGCGTACCTTCGGCGAAGTACTTGATGAAGTCAAACATCTAGGCCCTGAAGCACCGAGAAGGTCCGCCCCTGATGAGCAACACCACTCCGCCCTCCACCGGGCAGCGCCGCGAGACGGTCATCGTCTTCGCGCTCAGCCTGGCCGCCATGGTCGTGTCGATGATGCAGACCCTGCCGGTCCCGATCCTCGGCCTCATCCGCGCCGACCTCGGCACGTCCACCGCGAACGTCAGCTGGGTGACCACCGCCACGCTGCTGTCCGCCGCCGTCTTCACGCCGCTGCTCGGCCGCTTCGGCGACCAGCACGGCAAGAAGCCCACGCTCGTGGCCGTGCTGGGTGTGATGGTGGCCGGATCGGTCGTCGCGGCCCTCGCGACCTCGCTCCCGCTGCTCATCCTCGGCCGCGTCCTCCAGGGCGCCGCCACCGCGATCTTCCCGCTCGCCCTCTCCGTGCTGCGCGAAGAGGTCCGCCCGGAGAAGCTCCCCGGTGCCATGTCGCTGGTCAGCGGCACCCTCGCCTTCGGCAGCGGCCTCGCGCTTGTCGCCACCGGCCTGCTCACCTCCGGCTCGGACGCCGACTACCGCTCCGCCTTCTGGATGGCGACCGGCTTCGCCGCCCTCGCGCTCCTGGCCGTGGTCTTCCTCGTCCCGGCGACCCGCCACAAGACCGGCGGGCGCACCGACTTCCTGGGCGCCCTGACCCTCGGCATCACCCTGCTGCTGCTCCTGCTGCCCATCTCCCAGGGCCACGAGTGGGGCTGGTCCTCCGCCCGCACGCTCG
Organism: Streptomyces sp. NPDC053431; assembly: GCF_044544925.1. NCBI lineage: Bacteria > Bacillati > Actinomycetota > Actinomycetes > Kitasatosporales > Streptomycetaceae > Streptomyces > Streptomyces sp. NPDC053431. The sequence continues at coordinate 44,854 of NZ_JBITXX010000004.1, forward strand.
GCAGCTTCGCCGGCGCCGCCGTGATGACCGTCGTCTGGGTCTTCACCGAGCTCAAGGTCCGCGAGCCGCTCGTCGACATGCGCATGTTCGTCCACCGGCCGGTCCTGATGGCCAACCTGGCCGGCGTGCTCGTCGGCTTCGGGATGTTCGCCAACTTCCTCGGCGTCTCGTACCTGGTCCAGATGCCCGAGGCGCTCACCGGCTACGGCTTCGACGCGTCCATCCTGCGCGCCTCCGTGGAGTTCCTGCTGCCCGGCGCCATCGTCTCGCTGCTCGCCTCCCCCGTCGGCGGCCAGCTCGTCCGCCATCGCGGCCCGCGTACGGCGCTGGCACTCGCGGCCGCCCTGGGTGCCGTGGGCTTCGGCTGGCTGGCCCTGGACCACGGGCACACCGCATCCGTGATCGGCGCCGGCGTCGTCGTCGGCGCGGCCGTCAGCTTCGGCTACGCGGCCATGCCGGCCGTGATCATGTCGAGCGTGCCGCACCACCAGAGCGGCATCGCCAACGGCATCAACTCCATCTCCCGCTCCACCGGCAGCGCGATCGGCAGCGCCGTCGTCACGACGATCCTCGCCTCGAAGACCATCGAGCACCTGCCCGCCGGCGTCCCGGCGCTGCCCGCCGAGTCCGGCTTCACCCTCACGTTCGGGGTGGGCGCCGTGGCCTTCGCGCTCGTCGCGGTCATCGCGCGCTTCGGCCTGCGCGCCCGTCCGTCGGCCCCCGCCGCGGCGGCGCCCGCGACCGCGCCCGCCGTCGCGAAGACCGCCGAGCCGGCGGCCTGACGAGGACTCGGGAACACGGCGAGGGCCGGGGCGGTGAAAACCGCCCCGGCCCTCGCGTTACACGTCTCGCATCACGCGTTACACGTCTCGCGTCACGCGTCGGAAAGATCCGGTCAGACCAGCTCGTCCTCGGGGATGCTCACCAGCCAGCGCGTGGCCTGGCGCGGGCGGAGGTACAGCGCCCAGTAGAGCGTGGCCACCGCCGTGATGCCGCCGGTCCACAGCAGGTACTCGGTGTCCTGCATGTAGAGGACGTACGCGAGGACGGCGATGAGCAGCACCGGGACGGCCGGCCACAGCGGCATCCGCCACGCCCCGACCTCGCGGTGCGCGCCCCGGCGGCTGAACAGCGCCGCCACCGCGACCAGCAGGTACATGCCGGTGACGGAGACGCCGGTGACGCCGTAGAGGGTGTCGAGGTTGACGAAGCACAGGGCCGCGCCGGGCACGCCCACGACCAGGGTGGCCACCCAGGGGGAGCCGAAGCGGCCCAGGCGGGACAGCGCGTTGTTGACCGGCTCGGGCCAGGCCTTGTCGCGGGCGGAGGCGAAGAGCACCCGGGAGTTCTGGATGACCATGACGATGCCGGCGTTGATGATGGCCAGCGCGACGCAGAGGCTGATGAAGGTGCCGACGGCGGAGTTGGACCAGGCCGCGATCATGCCGCTGATGTCGCCGCCGGTCAGGGTCTCCAGGTCGCCCGCGCCGAGGGTGATGGCGACGACGGGGACCAGGATGACGGCCGTGGAGATGGCCAGGGTGGCGAGCACGGTGCGGGCCACGTTCCGGCGCGGGTTCTCCAGCTCCTCGGAGAGGTAGACGGCCGTCGAGAAGCCCTGCGTGACGAAGAGGGCGATGGCGAGGCCGGAGACGACCAGGGCGCCGGTCACGAGCGAGTGGGTGCCGCCCTCGGCCGCGACCTCTCCGTGTACCAGGGCGCCGACGCCGCGCTCCGAGTGGGCGAAGCCCAGGACCGCGACGATGCCCGCCGCGACGACCTCGAGGACGAGGAAGATGCCGGTGATCCAGGCGTTGGCCCGAAGGTCGAGCAGGCCCGCGAGAGTGGCGAGGAGCATGACGCCCGCGCCCGCGATCGGGGCCGGGATGTGCACCAGGGGCGCGAGGTAGTCGGCGGTGCCCATGGCGATCACCGGTGGCACGATCATCACGACGAGCAGGGACAGCACGAACACCAGCCAGCCGGCCAGGCGGCCCGAGAGGGTCGAGACGATGGCGTACTCGCCGCCCGCGCTGGGGATCAGGGTGCCCAGCTCGGAGTAGCAGAACGCCACGCCGATACAGAGGAGCGAGCCGATGGCGATGGTGAGGGCGGTGAAGGTGCCGACCGATCCGAACAGGTCCGGTACGACCACGAAGAGGGTCGAGGCGGGCGTCACGCACGACAGCGTGAGCAGTGTGCCGCCCACGACACCGATGGAGCGCTTGAGCTTCTGCGGCACGGGGCCGGTCTGAGGGGCCAGCGCGTGCGGTGCGCTGAGGGTGTCGGTCATCAGGCGGTTCCGATCGGTGCGAGCGGTGTGTGCGAGCGGGAGCGGTATCGCCTCCGTGGCGGCTGTTGATCAGGTGGTTCCGGTGCTCCCGGCCCTGAATGGAAGCCCGGAGAGAACCGCAGGTCAATGCCCTGCCAACTGCGGAATCCGTCGTTCCGGCACGCCGTGGAGGGGCGCTGGGGCGTCAAGAACGCGTCAAGACGGCGGAAACGCTCCGTACGGGAACCGCAGGCGGCCCGGGAGGACTTTTCCCGCGCTTTACCCGGCGCGCCGCTCGGGTCCTCGTGCCATCCACCGTTCGAGACGGGCCGCGGGCGGGAGGAGCACGGGCGCGGTCCCGCAAGGGGGCTCCGGTTCGCGCCACAGCCGGAGCTTCGCCCGCCGCTCGCGACCCGATCCGCACGCCCCGCCCGAATCGTCCCGCCCGCCCCTGTCGCCATCCCTCGCGACCCGGTCACATAATGCGCGGGGAGTCCCCACGCACACGGCTCAGGAGGCGCGATGACGATTCCGTTCCAGGTACGGGTCCAGGCGGCGGTCGTACGGGGGGTCTACGCGCTGCCCGGGCCGCTGCGGCGACTGATCGCGGGCGCGCCCGTGCGGCGGGACGGCCAGGAGCTCGCCCTCGACGCCCAGCTGCTGCTGCGCCTGCAGCGGCTGTCCGGCGACCCGCTGGTCAGTCCGCGCGGGGTCGCGCACTCCCGGGCGGTTCTGGACCTGGGGCGGCACCTGGTGAGCGGCCCGCCGATCGAGCCGGTGACCGCGCGGGAGATCGACATCCCCATGGAGTACGGCGGCCTGCCGGCGACCCTGTACACACCGGCCGGACTCGACGGGCCGTCAGGGCTGCTCGTGTTCTTCCACGGCGGGGGCTGGGTGGTGGGCAGCCGGGCCAGTCACGACAACACGGCCCGCTTCCTCGCCCAGCGGGCGGGCGTGCGCGTGCTGTCCGTGGAGTACCGGCTGGCTCCGGAACACATCTTCCCCGCCGCCGTCGACGACGCCCTCGCCGCCTTCGACTTCGCCCACGCCAAGGCCACGGACCTCGGCGTCGACCCGGCGCGGATCGCCGTCGGCGGGGACAGCGCGGGCGGCAACCTCGCCGCCGTCACGGCCCAGCTGGCCACCCGGCGCGGCGGGCCGGCCCCCGCCTTCCAGCTGCTGTTCTACCCCGCGACCGACGCCTCCCGGCACCGGCGGTCCCGGAAGCTCTTCGCCGACGGCTTCTTCCTCACCAGCGCGCACATGGACTGGTTCTCCGGCCACTACGCGCCCGAGGGGGTGGACCGTACGGACCCCCGGCTCTCGCCGCTGCTCGCCGACGACCTCTCCGGCCTGCCGCCCGCCTACGTCGCCACCGCGGGCTTCGACCCGCTCCGCGACGAGGGCGAGGCCTACGCGCGACGCCTGTCCGAGGCCGGGGTGACGGTCGCGCTCAGCCGCCAGGCCGACCTGGTCCACGGCTACGTGAACTTCCTGGGCATCGGCCGCCGCTTCCGTGAGGCCACCGCCGAGGCCGCGGGCGCCCTGCGCCTGGCCCTGAGCGCGCACTGACCCTCCCGGCGTCCGCCCCGCCACCGGTCGCAGGGGCGGACCGCCCACTCGTGCCGCTGACGAGGGGGGCCTGAGCCGGGCGGGGCCCGGAGGGAGCGCGGCTCTTCGCCGGATCGCGCTCGAACAGCCGAACGATCCCCGTAGGCTCAGGCCATGAGCGACCACGCACCCCCCACCGTGTTGGGCAGAATCGTCACCGCCGGCTGGATCGGCAGGCACCCGGGCGACGGGGGCGACTTCCCCATGCTGATGGCGTACGCCCCCGGCGACGGAACCCTGGGCGAAGCCGCCACCCGGGCGGCCATGCGCGATCTCCTGGCCGTGTGGGGCATGCGCCCCGGCGGGTTGATCGAGAACCCCCGGATCAACGGCACTCCGCTGGTGGCCGCGGTGGACGGGATCGACGTCCGCGTCACCGGTTTCCCCGGCCTGGAGATATCGCGGCCCACCTCCGCCACGTGGACCGAGGTCGCCCGGCAGCGCGGTCGGATCCTGCTCGTGGTGACGGCCAGGACATGGCCCGAGGGACCGGAGGCCGGCCCGGAGGAGACCTTCGCGTTCGTCCAGGACGACCGGACCCTGGCCGCCGCCGCCACCCTGCTCCTTCCCCTGGCCTGAGCGGCCCGGCGGAACGACCGCCGACCGCGCGGCCGTGAGACCGACCGGCGCGGCCCGAGCGGCACCGGGCCGCCCCGGTCAGACGGAAGCGTGACCGGTCGCATCCCCGGCCGCCCCGCGGGCCGCTTGCCGGATCGTGTCGCGCAGCCAGCGCTGGGCGGGGTCGGCGTCCAGGCGGGCGTGCCAGAAGAGACGGACGTCGAGTTCCGGAAGCGGGGCGGCGACCGGGAACCAGCGCAGCTTCAGGGACCGGGCGTGCTGCTCGGCGAGGCGGCGCGGCACCAGGCCGACGTACGGGGTCGAGGCCACCAGGAGGAGGGCGACGGCGAAGGTCGGCACCACCGCGGCGACCTGGCGGCCGAGGCCCTCGGCGTCGAGGGCCTCGTCCAGCGGGCCGCGCGCGTGCCCCCGTCGGGAGGCCGAGACGTGCGGGTGCGCGCACAGTTCGGCGAGGGTCGGGGCGCGGCGACGGCCGAGCGGGCTGTCGGCGCGGACGACGCCGACCATCCGGTCGCGGTAGAGCGGGGCCGTACGGATGTCGGGGGCCGTCACGTCGCCGACGCCGACGTCCAGGTCGACGGAGCCGTCGCGCAGGTCCTCGGCGCTCTCGGTGCCCTCGGCGACGAAGCGCACCACCACGCCCGGGGCGGCGGACGCCGTGGCCTCGACGGCGGCGGGCGCGAGGGTCGCGGCCACCCCGTCGTTGATGCGGACCGTGAAGGTGCGCTGGAGGTCGCCGATCGCGAACGCGCGGTCCGCGCTGATCAGCGCGGACGCCTCGTCGAGCAGCGACCGCACCCGGGGCGCGGCCCGCAGCGCGAACGGCGTCGGGGCCATGCCGCGGCCGGCCCGTACCAGGATCGGGTCGTTCATCGCCCGGCGGAGCCGGCCCAGCGCCCGGCTGGTCGCCGGGATCGACAGGTGCAGACGCTCGGACGCCGCCGTGACGCTGTGCTCCCGCATCAGCGCGTCGAACACGCGCAGCAGGTTCAGATCGAGCTGCTCGGACCCCATGGACGTCCTCCCCCGTCGCCGCACCCCTCGGTTGCACTGTACGCAAGTACCCCTTGCCGAAGTTGCGTGGCGTGGATACCCGGCCGGTTCCTAACGTCCCTGTCATGCCACTGAATCTGACGTCCCTTCGGCGGGCGGCCTCGGCGCGGCCGCGATCCACCGCCCCCGCGGCCTCCCCCGCCGCCTCCTCCTCCGCAGCCTCCTCCCCGGCAGCCTCCTCCCCGGCGTCCTCCTCCCCCGCTGCCTCCCCCGCCGTTCCGGCGGCTGCCCCGCCCGTCGTGCCGCGTGGGCTGCTCTCCGTCCTGTGCTCCTGTGTCGTCCTCGCCGTCGGCATGGTGGCGGCCGTCAATCTGGCCGTGCCGCTGCTCGCCGCGAGCGAGCTGCGGCCGTCCTCCTCGGCCCTGATCTGGATCGTCGACACCTACGTGATCTTCTTCGCCTGTCTCGTGATCCCCGGCGGGGCGGCCGGCGACCGGCTCGGGCGCAAGGGCGTCCTGCTCGCGGGACTGCTGGTGTTCGCGGCGGGCGCGCTGCTGTCGGCGGTGGCGCCGAACACCGGCCTGCTGCTGGCGGGGCGTGCGGTCACGGGCGTGGGCGCCGCCGCCGTGCTGCCCAACACGCTGGCCGTGCTGCTGCACGCCGTACCCGCCGAGCGCAAGGGCGTCACCATCGCGACCTGGGCGTCGATGACCGGCTTCGGCGGGGTCGTCGGCAACGTGGGCGGCGGAGCGCTGCTCGCCGGCGGGTCGTGGCGGTGGCTGTTCGCCGCTGCCGTGCCCGTGGCCGGTGTCCTCGCCGTGCTGGTGGGGCGGGTGGCCCCGGTCTCACCCCGCGGCGACCGCCGGCTCGACCTGCCCGGCACGGTGCTGCTCGTCGGCGCCTCCGTGGCCCTGCTGCTCGGCATCCTCCAGGGCCCCGAGTCCGGCTGGGGCAGCACGGTCGTCGTCGCCGGGTTCGTCTGCTCCGCCGTGCTGTTCGCCGGGTGGACCCTGGTCGAGCTGAGGAGCCGCCAACCGCTGCTGGATCCCCGGCTGTTCCGTTCCCCCGCCCTGCGCAGCGCCTGTCTGGGCATGACGGCGGTCTTCTTCGGCATGTTCGCGCTGTTCTACGTCAACGCCTCGTTCCTGCAGTACGCCAAGGGCTTCGGCGTCCTCGCGACCGGTCTCGGGATCGTCCCGCTGATCCTTCCCCTCATCCTGGGCGCGCGGCACGTCGGACGCCTCTCCGCGCGCCTGGGCCTCGGACTCGACGCCACGCTCGCGGCCGCCTTCGGGTGCGTCGGCTGCGGACTGCTCGGGCTGTCCGCCTGCGACGGCGCGACGCCGTACGCCGGGTACGCCGCGTGGCTCATGGTCACCGGGCTCGGTCTGACGCTCGCGCTGCCCACCCTCTCCGGTGCCATCGCCGTCGCGCTGCCCCCGCACCAGGCGGGGGTCGCGGCCGGACTGCAGGCCACCACGCGGGAGTTCGGCAGCGCTCTCGGCGTGGCCGTCATCGGCACGGTGCTCACCGCGCGGTTCGTCGCCGCCCTGCCGCCGGACGTGCGGGCGGGCCACGATCCGCACACGGTGGCACAGGCCCTCGCCGTCACCTCGCCCGCCCGCGCCCCCGAGGTCGTCGCGGCGTTCGTGGACGCGGCGGGAACGGCCCTGCGGGTGATCGGCGGGTCCGTCCTCGCGCTGGGCGCGCTCGTCGTCCTGGAGTCGCTGCTCGTCCGCCGCCGTCCCGCCCGCTCGTGACGAGGACGACGGCGGTCACCCGCCCAAGAGCCGCCGGGGCCCGCCCGAGGCCGCCGTCGCCCCGCCCCGAAACCGCCGTCAGCCCACCCGGCAGTCGCCGTGGCCCCGCCCCGGAGCCGCCGTCACCGGCCCGAACGCGCCGTCACACGTCCTGGATCCGCCGGAACGGGTTCTCCGCCTCCAGCTCGAACGCGACCTCCAGCAGCGTCCGTTCGTGGCCGGGCCGGGCGGAGAACATGACGCCGATGGGCAGTCCCTCCTCCGTCGCGCCCGCCGCCGGCAGCGACAGCGAGGGCGTGCCGACCACGTTGTTGATCGGGGTGAACGCGACGTACGCGAGGATCCGCTCGACCAGCGTCGGATACGGCACGTTCGGGCTGAGCCGGCCCAGCTCCGGCGTGGTGTGGGCGAGCACGGGGGACAGGATGAGGTCGAGTCCGCGGAAGCCCGCCGCGTACGCCTCCGTCGTGCGCCTCAGCCGCCGCACCACGCCCGGGGTACGCCGCCAGTTCTCCAGGTAGCTCTCGCGCAGCCCCCGGCTCAGGCCGTCCATGCGGCGCCGGTCGAAGTCGGCGCCGAGCGTGCGGCCCGTGGTGCCGAGGAGGAACGACAGCATCCCCCAGTAGGTGAGGAAGTCGTCGGTGAAGCGGGGGTCGATGGCCAGTTCAACCGGCCGCACGGTGTGGCCGAGCCCCTCCAGCGTCTTCGCGGTCTCGGTGACGGCCGCGCGGGTGGCGGCGTCGGAGCGGACGCCGTTCGGCGAGTCCAGCAGGAGTCCGATCCGCAGCCGCCGCCCGGAGGGGCCCTCGACCAGGCCGAGGGGTGGCAGCTTCGGGTTGCGCCAGTGGGTCTCGGCGGCGGCGAGGAAGGCCGCGGTGTCCCGGACGGAGCGGCTCACGACGCCGTCGGAGACGATGTCGAGCGGGAGTTGGCGGCTCTGCGCGTTGCGGACGACCCGGCCGCGGGTCGGCTTGAGGCCGACGAGTCCGCAGCAGGCGGCGGGGATCCGGATGGAGCCGCCGCCGTCGTTGGCGTGTGCGATCGGCACCGCGCCGGCGGCGACGAGCGCCGCGCTGCCGCCGGACGAACCGCCCGCCGAGTAGCCGGTGTTCCACGGGTTGCGCACCGGCTCGGCGTCCTCGTACTCCGTGGTCGGGCTGAAGCCGAACTCGGGCAGCCGGGTCTTGCCGAGCACCGTGACCCCGCTGCTCAGGAACTGCCGGGCGAAGGGAGCGTGCCGGCGCGCGGCCCTCGGCGTGAAGGCGGCGCTGCCGTGGCCGGTGGGCAGTCCGCGGTAGTCGGTGTTGTCCTTGACGAAGGTGGGCACCCCGGCGAGGGCGCCGGCCGCCGGCCCCTCCTCGTACGGCGCCGGCGCGTCGAGGCGCACCTGCACCGCGTGGAGCCGGTCCTCGACCGCCCGCACCCGCTCGGCCGCGTCCCGGGCGACCTCGGCGGCGCCGACCTCACGGCGCCGGATCGCCGCGGCGATCCCCACGGCGTCGCGCTCTCCCAGCGCGTCGTCCCGGAAGGCGTGCACCCTCGTCCGTTCCTCGGAAGTCGTCACCGCTGCCTCAGCCCCCGCCGCCGTGTGGATGGTGGATCCCCATCATTGCCTACCGTCGAGTAACACGCGAGGGGTTCGCACGCTTCCTATGATCACCGGGGATCACCGGAGATCACCAGAGGCCGACCGGGCGATCCACGAACACGATCCACGACCACGATCGACGACCACGGTCGACGGCGATCGACGACCACGACCGGCCACCGAAGAGCGGTTCTTCGGACCGGCGACCCAGGGGAGGCTCGACCAGCATGGCGGAGCAGTGCGTGTATCTCGTAACCGGCGGCGGGACCGGCATCGGCGCGGCGACCGCCCGCCTGCTGACGGCGGCGGGCCACCGGGTGGTGGTGTCCGGGCGCCGGCCCGAACCCCTGCACCTGGTCGCCGCGGAGACCGGCGCGCTGGCCGTCCCCTCGGACATCGGTGACCCCGAGGCCGTACGCGCCCTGGTCGACGCGACGCTCGACGCGTACGGGCGGCTCGACGGCCTCGTCCTCAACGCCGGGATCGGCCGCGGCGGCGGTGTGGGCGAGGTGACGCCGGAGGACTGGGACGCGGTCATGCGCACCAACCTCACCGGGCCGTTCCATCTGCTGCGCGCCGCGCTGCCGCATCTGCTCGACGCCCGTGGGGCGGTGGTCGCGGTCGCCTCGGTCTCCGCGCTGCGCAACGGTGTCGGCAGCGCCGCCTACTCCACCTCCAAGGCGGCGCTGCTCCAGCTGTGCGGCTCGCTCGCCGTCGACTACGGCAGCGCCGGGCTGCGCGCCAACACCGTGTGCCCGAGCTGGGTGCGCACCGACATGGCGGACCGGCGGATGAACCGCTTCGCCGAGGAGGCGGGCCTCGGGGACGGCGGGGTCGAGGCGGCGTACGACGAGGTCACCCGGGTGCTGCCGGCCGGGCGGCCCGGCGAGCCGCGCGAGGTGGCCGAGGCGATCGCCTGGCTCCTCTCCCCTGCGGCCTCCTTCGTCAACGGGGCGGTCCTCACGATCGACGGCGGCGCCACCGCCCTGGACCCCGGCACCCTGGGCTTCCGGTTCCACCTGGAGCCCCGCGCCCCGCAGGGCTGACGGACCGGCCCGCAGGGCCGCCCGGCACGACGTGCCCGTCCTGGTCCTACGGCGCCCGGCGCGGCTCGTCCGCGCCGCCGCGCTGGTGCCACAGGCAGGAGACGACCACGACCAGGGGCCACAGCGACTGCATGCTCGTCACAAGGCGTTCGGCGACGCCCGCGGCGCCGCGGCCGTCGGCCTCGGCGACGAACCAGAGGGCCGCGACGCCCATGGACAGCGTCGCCGCGAGGGCGGGGACGCGCCGTAGCGCCCAGGGGGCCGGCCGGCGGACGCCGCGTCCCGTGGCCAGCACCGGCCACAGGGCGAGCAGGGCGAAGCCCGTGGCGGCGATGGAGCCGTGCCGCAGCGAGCCCCCGCTGGTCGGCGTGGGGAAGAACGCCACGACCAGAGCGGTCAGCCCGCCGGCCGCCAGGGCCACCCGGCCCGCGGGAGCGGCGGCGCGCAGCCCCCAGGCGGTGCCCAGGTGGCAGACGCCCAGGGCGACCAGCGCGCCGGACATCACCCAGAACCCGGCGGCGCCGTAGGCCGCCAGGACGCTGATCGTCTGCCGGACCGCGTCGTAGGACGGCCCCTGGAGCGCGGCCGCGGTCGTCCAGCCGCCGACCAGCACCACGGGGGCGCAGCCCGACGGCACGAGGGCCCACATCGGAACGGGTCGCATCGGATCACCGTAGGCGGACGATCGCCGGACGGCGAAGCAGCACGCCGCGCGGCGCCCGCACGGCGCCGGGGCGGCTCACCGGGCGCCGAAGACCTGCGTCCAGTAGGGGCCGCCGGCCGTGTGGATGCCGATGCCGATCTCGCGGAAGTCGCAGTTGAGGATGTTCGCCCGGTGGCCGGGGCTGTTCATCCAGGACTCCATCACTTCGGCCGGGGTGCGCTGGCCCTTCGCGATGTTCTCGCCGTACGTCGACCAGCGGTAGCCGGCGGCGGTGACGCGCTCGCCGGGCCCGTCGCCGTCGGGGTTGGTGTGGTCGAAGAAGTCGCGGGCGGCCATGTCGTCGGAGTGGCCCTGCGCGGCCCGGGTCAGCAGCGAGTTCTCGGTCAGCGGTCCGCAGCCGGCGCGTGCCCGTTCGGAGTTGACGAGGTCGATCACCTCACGGGAGTCGGAGGTGTCGCCCGAACCGCCGCCGTCGGTGGGCTCGGGGCGGGGCGCCGGCGCCGTGGTGCGTGGCGGGACCGGCTTCGCGGTGGTCCGGGTGGGCGTCGGCCGGGCCGTGCGGCTCGGCTTGGCCGAGCGGCTCGCGGTGGGGGTCGGCGACGCGGAGGGCGAGGTCGTCGTGGTCTGCGGCCGCGTGCCGAAGGTCGTGGTGCCGGGGGCCGCCGCCTGTGTCACGTCGACGGCGTCCGGATCGCCGTCCCCGGGGCCGCCGAGCAGCTGGAAGGCCCCGCCGGCGACGGCCACCACCGCGAGGCCCGCGGCGGCGACGGCACGGCGCCGGCCGCGCTTGCGCTGCCGCTCCCTGCGGCGGGCGCCCCGGGTGCCCGGTGCCGCGGCCGGTGCGCCGCCCGGTGTGGCGGCGTGCCGGGCCCGCGCGGAGCCGGGCCGGGGCCCGCTCGCGCGGGGCGCGGTCGCGGCGGCGAGCCCTTGCGCCGGTCCGGCGCTCTCGAGGACGCGGGTGAGCAGCAGCGCCGCCGGCGGGACGAGGAGCAGCCCGACGAGCAGCCCTTCGGCGGGCACGAGGCCGTGCCACAGGCCGGCGCAGTGCGGGCAGGTCCGGGCGTGCCGGGCTATGCGCTTGCGCCACAGTGCGGAGGGCCGGCCGTCCCAGGTGCCGAGCCCGGACCCCAGCGTGGGGCACAGCGGTCGGGCGGACAGGGCCCGTACGACCACGCGGGAGGTCTCCAGGCGTTCCTTCATGCGCTGCACCCGGACCGCGGTGTGCTCCGGTGTCAGTTCGAGGGCGGCCGCGACCTCGTGCCGGGTCAGCTCGCCGGCGCACTCCAGCCACCACAGGGACAGCAGGGCGGCGTCCTCGGGCTCCATCCAGCGGGTGGCCTCGGCGGTCTCGCGGCGCTGGCCGGACAGCTGCAGCCGAGCGACGGTGAGGTCGACGAAGTCGGCTCCGGGCTGGGCGAGGTCGCGGGCGTCCTCGAGCCCGCCGGGGGCGTGGCCGGCCCGCCCGCGGTGCCAGTGGGCACGGAGGGTGTTCATGGCGATGGCGACGAGCCAGGACCGGAAGCTGTCGGGGGAGCGCAGGCCGCCGAGCCCGTCGAGCGCCCGCAGCATGGTCTCCTGGACGACGTCGTCCACGTCGTGGTGCCCGTTCATCGCGCGGCCCACGATGTTGTAGACGAGCGGCAGCCAGGCGGCGGCGAGCCGGCCCTGCGCCTCCGTGTCGCCCTGCTGCGCGGCCCTGACCAGCTCGGTGCCGTTCGGTGGTGCCATCCCCTGCGTCATGCCGTTCGTCCTGCCTGTTGCCGATGCCCAACACCTGGGAGATCGAGGGGCGCGCGCACGATAACGGAAATCACCGAAGAAACTTTCGAGAACGGCGGCGCAGGATCGGCCCGTGCGCGCTGAACCGGTCCCCTTCGCCCCCGGGTACGCCGCCGTCGTGGCGTCCTGGCCCGCCTCCGCGACCGAGCTGCTCCACCGGTGCGGGAGCCGCGGGCTCCCCGCCGAGGAGGAGGACGAGGCCGAGCTCGCGCGCATCATCGTCGTTCCCGAGGCCCGGCGCAAGGGTCGGCCGTCTGCTCGTACGGGAGCTGCCGGGCCGGGCGGTGGCCGCCCGCGCAGCCCGTGCCGGCGCGGGTGCGCAACGCGCGAAGTGGTGGCCGGGACTGCTCCCGACCACCACTTCGCTGGTGAACCTGTGGTGTCCGAGGGGGGACTTGAACCCCCACGCCCGATAAAGGGCACTAGCACCTCAAGCTAGCGCGTCTGCCATTCCGCCACCCGGACAAGGTGTGTCGTCCTCCGCGGGGCTGCCCGCGGCGACGGGGATCAATCTACCAGGGATTCGAGCTGATGTTCACCACGTTTCCCGTGGTCAGCGGCGTGCGGGCGGGTGAGGGCGGGCCGTCAGCGGCCGCGGTAGACCTGGGCGCTGCGGCTGTGCTCCGCACAGAGCCACACCCCGTGCGGGCAGTAGTCCGACAGGGACTGGTAGAGCGGGCGGTGGACGCGGATCCAGTCGAGCATGCCCCGCATGAACGTGGGGTTGTCGCCGTTCCGGTAGAGCCCCCACTCCGGGTACGAGACGGGCTTGCGGTGTCGCTTCGCGAACTCGATCTGGGCGAGCAGCCCGTACGGCTCCTCGACCATCCGGCGGAAGGTCATGCCGCTGGGATGGTCGTAGCTGTCCATGCCGATGACGTCGACGTACGCGTCCCCCGGGTAGCACTCCGTCCAGGGCACGGCGTCCCGGCCGCGGTTGGGCGCGAAGTCGAACCGGAAGCGCTGGCCCTTGACCGCGCGCATGGTGCGCACGATGCGCTGCCAGTAGGCGCGCCACCGGTCCGGGGCCGGATGGCAGCGGTGGGTGAACGTGACGCCGTTCATCTCCCAGCCCAGCACCAGCACGCTGTCGGCCAGGCCCACGTCGACGAGCCGTCGGGCCAGGACGTCGAAGTGGGCGTCGAAGCGCCCGTTCGCGCCGTCCTCCAGGAGCGCGGCGACCTCGTCGTCGGGCAGGTGGGCCTCGTTGCGGTCGAGCATGGGCACGTTGACGACGACGAGCCGGTCGGCGCGGGCCTGCCGCCAGATCCCCCACGGTCGCAGGAACGGCGGCGGCCCCTCGATGCTCTCCCAGTCGTCGCCCGGGAGGTAGGTGCGTCCCGCGGTCAGCCGTCCGCGCCCCCACCACTTCTCGAAGGCCGGCACCCGGGCGATGCCCTCCGCGCCCGAGCCGACGAAGACGCCGTTCGCCGTGCCCGGCCGCGGACCGGCCTTCGCGTCCTCGGGGACGCGCGGGCACGCGAGCAGCTGGGCGACGGTGAGCAGCGCCAGCAGTACGCCGATCGCACCGGCCCGGCCGCCAGGCGTCACGGCTACTTGGGCGGCAGGCCCGCCGCGAAGGCCCGGCCCTGATCGATCCATCCGGCGAGCGCGGCGTCCTCGGCCACGGCGCCCGCGTCCACCACCACCCACCCCCGCATCGGGCGTCCGGTCATGTCGAACACCCGCGCGCCCGGCCGGGCCAGCGCGTCCTCGGTGGCCTCCGGCCCGACCCGGACCATCAGGTCGTCCCCGGTCACACCCACGGCCATGTTCCCGCCGCACAGGAACGCGATCCCGCCGAACATGCGCTTCTCCGTGATCGCCGGATCCCCGGCCAGATGCCCGCGGACCCGTTCCGCGAGCCCCTCGTCGAATGCCATGGGACGTCCTCGTGGTCAACGCCCTGACGGGGATGGCCCGGGCGGCGTGTGATGCTCCCGAGTCTGGCCAACACCGCCCGAAGCCGCCACTCAAGGCGCCCGGCCGCGCGTACGGCGCGACGTGGAGCCGCCCACGTCAGGCCGCGGCCGGCCCCGCCGCCCGTTTGCCATACTGCTGCGATGCCCTCGACGCCCCGCACCGCGCAGCAGCCCGGCCCCACCGCCCCGTCCGGTGCGCCCTTCGTGCGCTTCCAGGGAACGGTGCGCGGTCCGCGAGGGCATTTCCCGGGGATCTTCGCGCTGGCCAACGCCCTGGCCCGGGAGGGGCGGCTCAGCGAGGAGCAGTACCGGTTCTGGCGGGCCGCGAACGACTGGTACGACGCCGCGTACCCCGACCCGTCCGCCACCGACCCCACCGTCTACGACGAGGCCCGCAACCCCGGTGCCGTCGCCTGGTTCAAGGCCACGGCCACGCATCTCCTCGACCGGGTCCCCGGCTATCTGGACCTGCTCGCCGCGCACGGCGTGCCGTGCGCGCGGATCGAGTCGGGCGACCCGGGGCGGATCGTCTACGAGGACGACGTACAGGTCGTGGCGGTGCCGTGGGAACCGGCCACGGCACCGGCCCCGGACGCCGGCGGCTCACGCTGACGTTCCGTCACTCGGGCAGCCGGGTGCCTTCGGGGAGCCGGATGCCGAACTCCTCCCGCAGGACCTTCAGGACCTCGTCGCCGTCCGCGAGCTCCCGCTCGATCCGGGAGCCGTCGGGGGCGGTCTGCGTGAAGCGGCGCCCGGTAAGGGACAGATGGGTGCCGGGCGTGGTGCGCTGGACGTAGACGACGCGGGCGAAGGGCGACCGCGGGTTGGTGGCGATGTGCCAGTTGACGACCTCGTAGTCCGGCGCCTGGAAGGGCTCCACCGTGAAGGAGTACTGGTCCTCCCACTCGCCCTCCGCCACCAGGTACGTCTGGAGCTTCCACAGCTCCAGCGGCCCCTCGTGCGGTGCGTGCACGAGCCGGTGGCGGCGCGGGGCGTCGTGGAGTTCGACGTCGGCGGCGAGCGGGATCGGTTCCAGGAGCGCGCCGATGCTGCCGAAGCCGACGTCGGACACGTACGGCACGGGCTCGCCCGGCACCTCGGTCAGCATGAGCATGTGGGTGCGCGGCCGGATCTCGTCCGGCTTGGCCCCGACGAGCACGCGGGCGGTCAGCAGCGTGACCCGGAAGCCGATGGCGGTGAGGGCCGCCGCGAGCAGGGTGTTGTGCTCGTAGCAGTAGCCTCCGCGCTCGCCGTGGACGAGCTTGGCCTCCAGGTCGGGCAGGGCGAGCGAGGGCGCGCTGCCCAGGACGGGGTCGAGGTTCTCGAAGGGGATGCCTTCCATGTGCGCGCGGTGGACGGACCGCAGCACGTCGAGGGTGGGGCGCGTCTGCCCGGGCAGGCCGATACGGGCGAGATAGGAGTGGAGGTCGATGCTCATGCGCCCACCGTACGTACCAGCTCCCGGCTCCCGCCTCGGCCTGACGCCCGATCCGGAGGCGGACGGGGCGTACGACTTCGGTCCCGGCCGCCCGCGGGGGGCGGCCGGGACGGGTGCGCGACGACAACGCGGCGATCGTGCACGCCGGGCGTCGCGAGCCGGGCGGGACCTCAGGGACACTCCCTAGGACACGGGGACCCCGTAGACCTTGAACTCCCAGAGCGAGTAGCCGTACGGCGTGGCCCGCTCGGTGCCGAGGACGCGGACGTAGCGGGCGGTGCCGGAGACGGTCAGGTCGTCGGTGGCGCCGTCGCCGGTCGTGGTGGCGTAGAGGTCGGTCCAGGTGGTGCCGTCCAGGGAGCCCTGGACGCGGTAGGCGCGGGCGTGGGCGGCCTCCCAGTCGAGCCGGACGCGGGAGAGGGCGGCGGGGGCGCCGAGGTCGACGCGGAGCCACTGCGGGTCGACGCCCTCGGCGGAGGCCCAGCGGGTGGTCCCGGCCCCGTCGACGGCCTTGCCCGGTTCGAGGCCGGCGGCCTCCGTGGACGAGGCGGTGGCCGGGCGCCCCAGGGAGAGCAGGGTGCCGGGGGCGGGGGCGCTGTCGGTGAGCTGGTAGGCCCGCAGGTTCTTGACGAGCAGGTAGGTGTCGCGAAGGGACCCGGACGTGTCGCCGAGCGAGCGGTAGATGCCCCACTTGGGGCGTACGCGGTCGGCGAGGAAGGTGTCGACGCCGGTCCTGGTGGCGTCGACGACGGTGGTGCCGCCGCTCTTGACGACCCAGCGCACCGAACCGGCCGTGCCGTCGCCGATCTTCATCTCGTACTCGATGTCGATCCACTTGTTCTGCAGCGGCTCCAGGTCGGTCCGGCCGACCAGGACGTCACCGTCGAAGATCTTGTGCTCCATGGTCTGCACACCGTTGACCCGGCGCAGCGAGGTGACCGTGATCGGCGAGGTTCCGGTGCCCGGCTGCTTGGTCTGCATGATGTGGGTGAAGGTCGTGGTCGCCATGAGGGAGCTGGGGATGTACATCGAGTACGTCACGCGCCAGGTCTCACCGGGCCGCCATTCCAGGTAGCTCGACGCCGAGGTGCGGTTTCCGGTGACCTCGTGGCGCTGCCGGTCGGTGGAGGTGTCGCGGTCCACCATGTGCATGTCAAATCGATAGGCGTCTCCGGCGACCTTGATGTGCGGCGCGCCCGCGGGGTGGGAGCCGGCCCGGTCGTCCTCGATCGTCTCGAACGCGCCGAGGCCGTCCCGGGCGACGTCCGGCGACCACCGGAGCGTCCAGGCGGCGGCCGCGCGGGCCGTGGACGAGGGAGAGAGCAGAGCGAGCAGGCTGAGGGCGAGTGCCGCCAGGGCCGCGAACGCGACCGGGATCACACGTCGGCGTGTCATGTGCCGCCTCCGGACGGGGAGTTGGGGGGCCGATGTCGATGGTGCGCGCCATACTGCCCGTCCGGAGGTCGTTAGTAAAGGTTCCTGACAGTTCTGCGCGCTCGCAGGTGAGCCAGGGCGCCGGGACTTCCCGCGGTCTTCACGCCTTGGCGGCCTCCCCGGCCTCCCGGGCGATCCGGTCGAACTGGGCACCCATGGCGGCGGCGAGGGCCTGGGCCGCGGAGAGCGGGCGGACCATGACGGTGAAGTCGTCGATCCTGCCCTCCTCGTCGAAGTGGAGGAAGTCGCAGCCCTGGATCTGCCGCCCGTCGACGGTCGCGGTGAAGACGAGGGCATGGTCGCGGCCGTCCGGGTCCGCGATCTCGCGGACGTACGTGAAGTCCTCGAAGACGCGCATCACGCCCCGGAGGATCGCCGCGGTGACGGCCTTGCCGGGGTACGGCTTGAAGGCGACCGGGCTGGTGAAGACGACGTTCTCGGCGAGCAGCGCCTCGACGGCGGCCTCGTCGCGGGCCTCGACGGCCTGACGGAACGGGTGCATGATCCATCCTCGTAATACTCAATTAATTGAATAGGTGGGGGGAGACTAAGGCGGAGGGAGGGTGATGTCCAGGGATGCCGCGCGGGACCACACCCGGCGTGGGATTTCTCGTGTGCCCGGCGACGAGCGGGCGGCTCGGGCACGTAGGCTCACGGCGGCGCGGCACTTGCGACAAGGAGGACTCCATGAACGCCACCGAGGAAGGCCGGCAGCGGCTGGACGAGGCCGACGTCCTCAACGCGAAGAGGACCCTCGTCCAACTCCTCGCCCGGGCGGGGGTCTACTCGGGCGACGCCGAGGAGCTCATCGGGCTCGTCGAGGCCGGGGCCCTCGCCCTGGCCCACGAGGAGCTGGACGCCCTCGCGCGCGACGCGCCCGGCGGGAAGGGCGAGCCCTACACGTCCGGCTGGCTCGAGGGCGCGGGCACGGTCACCGACGAGCTGGGCGCCCTCGCCGAACGGACCCTGAGCCAGGCGGTCGGCCCCGCCCCCTCGGCCGCCGAGACGGAGCCGCGCCCGCCGGTCGGCCGGATGGAACTGGAGCGGGCCAAGGTGGTGGTCCTGCCGCTCTACCTGACCTTCACCACCGCCTCCGACCTCGACCCGGAGGTCTCCGAACAGGTCCTCACAGCCGTCCTCGGCACGATGAGCGCCCGTCAGCGGGCCGGGTACGCGGGCCGGCTCACGCAGTTCGCCACGGTCCACCGCGAGCGGGTGGAGCGGATGTACGCGGAGTACGGCCCCGGCAGCCCCATCGCCATCCACGGGCGCTACTCCCTGCTCCACTCCCCCACCAGCATCGCCGTCCTGGAACGCCTCACCACGACCCCGGACCCGCTCCGCGAGGAGTGGGACGCGGCCGAACTCCCGCCCGCCTGGCTGGAGGGCCTGACGACGGCGTGGGAGACGGCGGCGTGACGGGCGGACCCACGCCATGACCCGAGGCGACGCAGACCCCGCCGTACCGGCCGTGGAGTTCGTGGACACGGACCGGATCACCTTCGTCGAGCACCCGTTCCCGCCCCTCACCGCCGAGGAGGGCCGCGCCGTCGACCGCCTGTGGGCGGAGACCACGGCCGGCAACCCGGCGACCTTCGACGGCCCCCTCGTGGCGAGCCTGGGCCTCGACCGGCCGGCCCCCGGCCAGGCACTGGTGCGGTGGGCCAGGACGACGTACCGGCACCGGGCACTGCGCTGGCTCCGCCCGGCCGCGAAGGTCCCGGGCTCGGTCTTCGTGACGGTGCTGCTGCCCACCGAGGACGGCCTGGCCGTGGGCCGCGGCTCCCGCACCACCGCGGCACCCGGCCGCTGGACCCTGCCGGGCGGCGCGGCGGAACCCCCGCCGGACGGACGCCCGCTGGACCTGGCGGCGCTCCGCGCGCACGCGGCCCGGGAGCTCGCCGAGGAACTGGGCGTCCACACGCCCGAGTCGGAGCTGACCCTGCGGGCGCTGACCCGGGGCGCCCGCTTCGGCAGCCTCGGCTTCCACTTCCTGGCTCCGCCCGTACCGGCCGCGCTGGTACGCCGTCACCACGCCCGCGTCGCCGCCGCGGAGACCGCGCACGGCACCGGTCCGGAACTCGACACGCTCGCCTTCCTGCCCGCGCCGGACCGATCGACTCCCACGCGTCGCGCGGACCGGTCGGGGCCGGCGCTCGGCGGGGGTCCGTCGGCGCCGGTCCTCGCCCGATGCGCCGACTACCTGCCCCAGTTGCTCGACCGCCATTACGCCCCCGAGGGCTGAGGCGGGGGTGGCGCCCGACCGCGAGGCCGGGCGCCTCGACGGCACCGGCGGTCAGGGCAGGACCGGGCGTACGCCGCGGGACGACGGGGCGGGGGAAGTGACCCGTCGTACCGAACCCTCCGGAGCCGCCCGGTCCGTGCCGTTCGAACGCGGTGCCGCGGGGCGCGCGTCGCGGGAACCATCCTGGCCGGGCGCCCCGGCGGCCCACCAGGGCCCCGGGCCTGCGTGAACACGCGATGGCGCGATCACGCCAGGCCTCCCGGCCCGGCCGCGCCTCTACGATGAACCCGGCGAGGAGTCAGCGTCACGACGAGCCCGGCGAGGAGCCGGCGCCGACGGAGAGGACACGCGCGGATGCGTCGGCTGGGGGATCTCGAAGCGGAGATCATGGACCGCTTCTGGAGGTGGAACCGCCCCGCGACCGTGCGCGAGATCGTCGACGACATCAACCGGCACCGGGACGTGGCCTACACCACCGTCACGACCGTGACGACGATCCTCTTCCACAAGGGCCACCTCACCCGCGCCCGAGAGGGCCGTGTCTGGGTGTACGGGGCGGCCGGCACCCGCGAGGCCTACGCCGCCGCCCTGATGGAGGACGGCCTGTCCGCCAGCGAGGACCGCCCGACCGCCCTCGCCCACTTCGTCCGCGGCCTCGGCGGACCCGAACGCGCCGCCCTCCGCACGGCGTTGCGCGCGACCGACCGTCGTCCGAGGGGCTGAGCCCGGGAGATCGACGGCCTCTCAGCGCTCCGGGCGCAGGCCGCCCTGGGGCAGGCCGAGTTCGCGCTCGGCGACGCGGACGGTGAGGCCGTCGAGGACCGGATGGATCGACGGGGCGTCGTCCTCGGCGTCGGCGTAGGAGTCCAGGCCGTCGATCGTCACGAGGATGACCACACAGGCGGCCAGGGGGTCGTCGGCGGCGAAGTCGCCGGTGCGGACGCCGCTTCCGCTCCCGGCCACGCCGACTCCCTGGTGCGGGAGCTGGTGACGTGGGCGGGCGAGCCGCCCGTGACCTGTGTGCCCGACCCGGCCGCGCCGCCGGGTCGCCGATGGGCGAGTCTCGCCACGGTGGTCCTCGACCCGGCCGCACGCACCGCGCGGGTGCTCGACGGCACGCCCGCCGAGCGGCTCACCCGACCCTGGACTCCGCTCCGGGCGTGACCCGTGGCGCCGTGACGGCGAGGCCGCCGACGAGCGCCGCGAGCAGGGCGGCCCCGGCGCCCCACCAGAGGCTGGCGGCGTACGCGTCGAACAGGCGGTTCAGCCCGCCGCCCCCTGACGTCCCGACGCCCGTACCGGAGGTCATGACGGTGGCGAAGACGGCCGCCCCGATCGCCCCGCCCAGCTGCCCGACCACGGCGACGGCCGCCGCGGAACCGCCGGTCCCGACGGACGGCTGCTCCGCCGGGGCCCCGGTGGCGAGGTCGTACAGCGGCGGGAAGGCGAGGCCGCTGCCGCTGCCGATGAGCAGCAGCGCGGGCAGCACGAGAAGGTAGCCGGCGTGCAGGGGGGCGAGGGCGAGGACGACGAGCCCGGCGCCCGTCAGGGCCGCGCCCGTCACCACCAGGATCCGGGGCGCGGTGGGCGAGCTCAGGCGGGCGGCGATCAGCGTCGCCGCCAGCAGGGCGGCGACGGCCAGCGGCAGGGCGCTCAGGCCGACCATGACGGGGGCCTGGCCGAGTACGTACCGGAGGCGGAACGCGACCGCCGCGTACAGGCCGAACGTGCCGACGCCCAGCAGGCCGAGGACGACGAGCGAGCCGGCCCGGCGCGGGTCCCTGAGGGTGTGCACGGGGAGCAGCGGGCTCGCCGCCCTGCTCTGCGACCAGAGGAAGCCGACGGTCAGCAGGAGCCCGGCCGCGCAGGGCACCAGGGTGGCGGGGGCGGTCCAGCTCTGCTCGCCGATCCGGCCGAGTCCGTAGACGAGGGCACCGAGGCCGAGCGAGCTCAGCACCACCCCGGCCGGATCGAAGCGCGTGCCGCTCGGCGTGGCGGGTTCGGAGACCAGGGTCAGGGTGCCGATCAGAACGACGACGGCGAAGGGGACGGCGGCGTAGAACGCCACCCGCCAGCTGAGCAGCTCGGTCAGCGTGCCGCCGGCGAGCATCCCGAGGGCCGCGCCGCCGCCGACGACGCCCGTGAAGAGGCCGAAGGCCGTGCGGCGCTCCCTGGGGTCGGTGAAGCTTCGGGCGACCAGCGAGAGCGCGGCGGGCGTGATCAGCGCGGCGCAGACGCCCTGGAGGAACGAGGCGGTGATCAGGACCCCCGGTACGGGCGCCGCACCGGCCAGCACGGCGGCCACGATGCCCACCGCCACGCCGACGACCAGGGTCCGCCTGCGGCCGACGAGGTCGGAGAGGTGCCCGCCGAACAGGGTCAGGGCGGCGAACGCGAGGGCGTGGGCCAGGTACGTCCAGTTCATCTGGTCGAGACCCAGGCCGAGATCGGCCTGGACGGCCGGCAGGACGTGGTTGAGCACGGAGCCCTGCATCAGCACGAGCAGCTGGGCCAGGACCGCCACCCCGAGTCCCCACCACCGCCGGGGGTTCGGGGCCGCGGAGTCGTGGACGGCGTGGGCCGGGGCGGTGGCCCCGGCCCATACGGCGCCGGCCACCGCGGCCTGCCCGACCGGCGGACCGAAGCCCTGCCCCGGGGCGCCGTGGGCGGGCGCCGTGGGGGCGTGTCCGGGCGGCGGAGGCACCTGCTGTGCCTGCTGCCACGCGAGCGCGATCCGGGGGTCGGCCTGTGCCGGCACGGCGGGCGGCGCGTCCTGCACCGGCGGCGCGAAGTCCAGCAACCGGGCCGCGTGGCGTCCGAGTTGGGCGAGCACGGAGCCGGGGAGCCATTCCGCGCGGTCGTCCGGCACCGTGGCCTGGGCGATCTCCCGCGGCGCGGGCCGCCGGGCCGGGTCCTTCTCCAGGCAGGCCCGGACGAGGCCGACGAGCGAGTCCGGTACGCCGGTGAGGTCCGCCTCCTCCTCGGCGACGCGGAAGAGGTGGGCGTTGAGGCCGGTGTCGGTGGCGCCGAAGAGCATGCGCCCGGTCGCCGCGTAGACGAGCACGGCGCCGAGGCAGAACACGTCGCTGGCCGGGGTGAGTTCGAGGCCGCGGACCTGTTCGGGCGACATGAAGCCGGGCGAGCCGATCAGCATTCCGGTGTGGGTGTGCAGGCTGTCGCCGGTGAGGCTGTCCATGGCGCGGGCGATGCCGAAGTCGATGACGCGCGGCCCGTCGACGGTGACCAGGACGTTGGACGGCTTGAGGTCCCGGTGGATCAGCCCGGCCTCGTGGACCGCCTGCAGGGCGAGGGCGAGGCGGTTGGCCAGCGCGCGCACGGAGTGCTCGGGCAGCGGGCCGAAGTCCTCGGCCACGACGGAGTGCAGGTCCGGCCCGGGGATGTACTGGGTCGCCACCCACGGCACGGCCGCCTCGGGGTCGGCGTCGAGCACGTCCGCCGTCCAGCTGCCGCCGACCCGCCGCGCGGCGGCGACCTCACGGGCGAACCGTCTGCGGAACTCGGCGTTTCCGGCGTACTCGGCCTGGACGACCTTCACGGCGACGGTGCGTCCCCCCTCGGAACGCCCGAGGTAGACCAGCCCCATCCCGCCCGCCCCCAGGCGGGCGATGAGCCGGTACGGGCCGATGCGGGCGGGGTCTTCGGCGGTCAACTGATCCACGAGGAAGGAACATAGCCCAACAGCCGCAAGACCGTGAGGTCATGGGCCGAATCCCCGCGGCACCACGGGGCCGGGACACCAGGTGGTCGGGGACGGTGGGGAGCGTCGGCGGCGGCCCGGTGCGATGATCGACGGGGACGGGTCGGCGGGACATCGGGAGCGGCAGCGTGCGGAACCTCACCTATGACGACGTGAAGAGCGCGGCCCGGCGGGTGGCCGGGCAGGTCCGACCGGTCACCGTCGCTCCGGCGGGCACCGGCGGGACGGTGACCGGCGACGCCGCGGGAACCGGCGGGGCGGACGGCTACGAGCTGTTCTTCGCCCTGGAGTTCCTGCAGCACACGGGCACCTTCAAGGCGCGTGGCGCGCGGAACTTCCTCCAGGCGCACCGGGAGGCCGGGACCCTGCCGGCGGCCGGGGTGACGATCGCCTCCGGGGGCAACGCGGGGCTCGCGTGCGCGTGGGCGGCGCGGCGGCAGGGGGTGCCGGCCACCGTCTTCCTGCCCGAGTCGGCGCCGAAGGTGAAGGTGGAGCGGCTCCTCGGTTACGGCGCGGACGTGCGCCTCGCGGGCAGGGAGTACGCCGAGGCCCTGGCCGCCTGCGAGGAGTTCGCGGCGGAGAGCGGGGCGCTGGCCTCGCACGCGTACGACCACCCGCTCGTCGCCGCCGGGGCCGGCACCCTCATGGAGGAGATCCACGAGCGCCTCCCCTGCCTCGACACGGTGGTCGTCTCGGTGGGCGGGGGCGGTCTGTTCGCCGGCGTCGCCACGGCGGCGCGGCAGCACGGCGTCCGTACGGTCGCCGTCGAGCCGGAGCACTGCCGGGCGCTCGACGCCGCGCTGGAGGCCGGGCGCCCGGTCGACGTGACCGTCGACTCGGTCGCCGCGGACGCGCTGGGCGCCCGCCGGGTCTCCGCCGCCGCGCTGCACGCCGCCCGCCAGGAGGGAGTCCGCTCCGTGCTCGTCCCGGACGCCGAGATCGTACGGGCCCGCCGGGCGCTGTGGGACGAGCACAGGCTGGTCGTCGAGCACGCCGCCGCGACCGCCCTCGCGGCCCTGACCGCCACCACCCCGGTGTACCGGCCCGCGCCCGGCGAGAAGGTCTGCGTGGTCCTGTGCGGCGCCAACACCGACCCCACGGACCTGATCCGCTGACCGGCACCGGCCGGCTCGGCGGACGCGCGCTCCGCCCGGCGGCTCCACGTCCTCCTCATCGACCCGTCGGGCGCGCGCTCAGCCGGTCGGCTCCACGTCCTCGTCGCCGACCCGTCGGGCGCGCTCAGCCGGTCGGCTCCTCGTCCTCGTCGTCGATGGCGAGGTCCCGCCGCATGACGCCCCGCATCCGCGCGAGCAGGCTCCATCCGCGGTCTACCCGCTCCTGGAAGCGCTCGAAGTCCTGCTCGGTGGGGGTGTCGTCGCCGGCCGCGACGAGCCGCTTGAGGCTGCCGTAACCGCCGTTGAGCCAGTGGCTCACCTCCCTGGCGGAGGACAGCACCACGTCCGGGACGATCATCTGGGCCTCTGCGTAGGTGGTCCGGAAGGCGATGCGCCGCTCCTCCAGCTCCGCCAGCCGGCCGCCCGGGTCGCCCTGCGCGCGCAGCGCGTGCGCCACGTTCACCTGGGCGATCTGGTACTGCCGGGCGGCGGTGTTCAGCGCGATGTAGCAGCCCCGCCGCAGCTCGAGGCGCTCCCGCGCCCGCGCCTCGTCCCGCTCGGCACGCCGCACCGCTTCGGCGTGCCGCCGGTCCTCCCGCTGCTGCTCGGCGGCCGCCGCCAGCTCCCGCCGCTTCGTCCGGTCGGCCCGCGACTGCGTGAGCAGCGCGGCCCCGAGCGTCCCGACCACACCGACGACGGCCACCACGAGCGCGACCCAACTCTCCCCCACGCGTTCCCCTCCCCCTGACACCTCGTCAGCCCACCCTGTCACGCGCACCGGCGCACCCGAAAGATCTTTTCCGAGCGCTGCCCGCCGCGTGACGACGCCGCCGTGACCGGCGCCGCGCGTACGGGTGGCGGCCCCGGTCGGGGGAATGTGGGGGTGGGGGCGTGGGTGGGTGGGGTGGGGGTGGTACGTCGATGGCCATGCAGCCTGGCTCGGCGCCCGCGGTCGCCCCCCTTCTCCGTACGGCCGCCGCCTACGCGTGGCGGGTGCTCGTCGTCGGCGGGCTCGTCTACGCGCTGTTCGCGGTGCTCGGGCGCTTCCACGAGATCGGTGTGGCCGTGTTCCTCGGCCTGGTGATCACCGCGCTGCTGCGGCCGGTCGCCGATATCGTCGCCAAGGGGTTGCCCCGTCCCCTCGCGGTGGCCCTGACGCTGCTCGGTGGCATCGCGCTCGTTCTCGGGATCCTCGCGCTGGTCGGCGAGGCGGTGGCGGGTGAGCGGACGACGCTGGTGCGCGAGTTCCGGGAGGGGATCGGCCGGATCGAGCACTGGCTGGAGCAGCCGCCGTTCCGGCTGAGTCCGCGGGCGCTGTCCGATGTCCAGGGGCGGATCGGGGAGTTCCTGTCGAGCCATCGTTCGACGCTGGTGAGCGAGGCGGTGAGCGGCGCGCACCGGCTGGTCGCGGTGCTGACCACACTGGCCCTCGCGCTGTTCAGTTCCGTGTTCTTCATCCACTCGGGGGACCGGCAGTGGGTCTGGTTCCAGGAGCAGCTGCCGTCGTCCCTCCGTGGCCGGGCGGACCTCGGCGGGCGGGCGGCCTGGCGTACGTTCACGGGCTACACGCACGGGATCGTGCTGGTGGCCGCGACGAACGCGATCCTCGTGGGCATCGCCCTCTGGCTGCTCGGGGTACCGCTCGCGGTGCCGCTCGCCCTGCTGGAGTTCATGGCCGCGTTCATCCCGCTGATCGGCTCCCCGATCGCCCTGGCGGTGGCCGCCGTGGTCGCGCTCGCGGCCAAGGGGCCGCTCGTCGCGGGGATCGTGATCGCCCTGATCGTGGTGATCGGCCAGATCGAGGGCCATCTGCTGCATCCGCTGGTGATGAGCTGGGCCGTCCGGCTGCACCCGCTGGTGGTGGCGATCTCCGTCATCGCGGGGTCGATCGCCGCCGGCATCGTCGGCGCGGTGGTGGCCGTACCGCTGGTCTCGGTGGTGTGGGCGGTCCATACGGCCCTCCGCGAGGCGCGGGCGACGGAGCGGGTCCTCGCGGAGGAGGGTCCGCGGGACGGCGACGGTTCAGCGCGGTGAGGTCGCGATGCTCAGCACGTTGGCGGTGACGACGGCGCCGATGGCGGCCCCGTCGGCCCAGCCGAGGCCCTGGCCGAGACCGATCCAGCCGACGAGGGCCGCGAGGACGGGGTTCACGCTCATGAAGAGGCCGAAGGCCGCGGGCGGGACGTGCCGGAGGGTGAAGAGGTCGACGAGGTACGGGACGGCCGAGGCGAGGACGCCGGCGGCGACCGCGTAGCCGAGGGACGCGGCGGTCGGCGGGTGGCGCAGGACGACGACGAGGCCGACGGGCAGGAACATCAGCGCGGACAGGCCCGACGCGGCGGCGCTGCCCTGCGCGCCGGGGACGCGGCGGCCGACGGTGCGGTTGAGCAGGATGTACGAGGCCCAGCAGACGGCGCCGAGGAGGCCGAAGCCCATGCCGACGTAGTCGGTGGTGGGCTGCGGGCGCATCAGGGTGACGACACCGGCCGCCGCGAGCACCGCGCAGCAGGCGTCGACCCGGCGGCGGGTCGCGGCGAGGGCGATGGCGAGCGGACCGAGGAACTCCAGGGTGACGGCCAGGCCGAGGCCCACCCGGTCGATGGCCGTGTAGAGGGAGAGGTTCATCGTGCCGAAGACGACGGCCAGCAGGATCACCGGCTGCCACTGGCGGCGGGTGAACGACCGCAGCCGGGGCCTGCCGACGGCGAGGAGGACGATCGCCGCGACGTACTGGCGCACGGCGACGACCCCGACCGGGCCGAGCACGGGGAAGGCGAGGGAGCCGGTGGCGGCGCCGATCTGGTTGGACAGACCGCTGCCGAGCATGGCGGCCACCCCGGCGGGGGACGTGCGGTGCGGGTGCGCGGCGAGGCTCGGCTCGGTGGAGGTGGCGGGGGCTGCGGGCATGGCCCGATGGTCCTCGCCACCCGACCTTGCGCAAAATGCATGACCGGATGACATCTATACGCTGAGCGTATGAATCTGGAGCTACGGCAGCTGCGCTGTCTCGTCGCGATCGTCGACGAGGGCACCTTCACGGACGCAGCCCTCGCCCTCGGCGTCTCCCAGGCCGCCGTGTCGCGCACCCTCGCCTCCCTGGAACAGGGCCTGGGCGTGCGCCTGTTGCGCCGCACCTCCCTCTCGGTGACACCCACCGCGGCCGGGATACGGGTCGTGGCGCACGCCCGGCGGGTGCTGGACGCGGCGGACGAACTGGTCCGGGAGGCCGGCTCCGGGGAGCGGACGCTGCGGATCGGGTACGCCTGGTCGGCGCTGGGGCGGCACACCCCGGCGTTCCAGCGCGGATGGGCCGCGGCGCACCCGGGGACGGAGCTCCAGCTGGTCCGGGTGAACTCGCCGACCGCCGGTCTCGCCGAGGGCTCCTGCGATCTGGCGGTGCTGCGCAGGCCGCTGGAGGACCGGCGTTTCGACGCGGCGATCGTCGGTCTGGAGCGACGGCTGTGCGCGATGGCCGCCGACGAGCCGCTGGCCAGGCGCCGTTCGGTGCGGCTCGCCGATCTCAGCGGGCACACCCTGCTGATCGACCGGCGCACCGGCACCACCACTCCGGAGCTGTGGCCGCCGGACTCCCGGCCGGCCACCGAGGAGATCCACGACGTGGACGACTGGCTGACCGCGATCTCCACCGGCCGCCGCATCGGCATGAGCGCGGAGGCCACCGCCAGCCAGTACCGCCGGCCCGGCGTCGTCTACCGCCCGGTGCGCGACGCCGAGCCGGTCGCGGTGCGCCTGGCCTGGTGGCGGGACGATCCGCACCCCGCGGCCCAGGCCGTGATCGAGCTGCTCACGGCGCTCTACCGCACGGCGTGAGGCCGGCCACGGAGACGTGGCGGACGGCCCGTCAGACGACGTGGTCCGCGCGCAGGTCCTCGATGTCGGCCGTCCCGTAGCCCAGCTCCGTGAGGATGCGCTCGGTGTGCTCGCCGACCGCGGGGACGGGATCCATGCGCGGGGTGGTGCCGGACAGGTCGGCCGGCGGCAGCAGGGCCGGGATCACGGCGCCGCCGGGTATGCCGACGTCCCGCCAGCGGGCGCGGGCGTCGAGGACGGGGTGCGCCAGGAACTCCGTCATGTCGTTGACGCCCGCGTTGGCGATGCCCGCCTCGTCGAGGAGTTTCATCGCGGTGCCGCTGTCGAGGCGGGTGAAGCGCTCGGCCACGAGAGCGTCGAGCTCCTCGCGGTGGGCGACGCGGTCGGAGCCGGTGGCGAACCGCGGGTCGCCGGCTAGCTCGGGCCGCTCCAGGAACCGCTCGCACAGCGCGACCCATTCGCGCTCGTTCTGGATGGAGAACAGCACGTCCTTCCCGTCGGCGGCGGTGAAGGCGCCGTACGGGGCGATGGTGGCGTGGCGGGTGCCGATCCGCGGCGGCTGGGTGCCGCCGAACCGGGTGTAGTAGGCGGGCTGGTGCATCCATTCGGCCAGCGCCTCGAACAGGGAGACCTCGACGGCGCGGGCGACTCCGGTGGTGGCGCGGGTGAACAGGGCCGTGAGGATGCCGGTGTACAGGTACATGCCGGCGGCGATGTCGGCGACGGACACCCCGGCGCGGGCGGTCCCGTGCTCGTTGCCGGTCAGCGAGACCAGGCCGGTCTGGCACTGGACGAGGAGGTCGTACGCCTTGCGGTCGGCCCAGGGCCCGCTCGTGCCGTAGCCGGAGAGACCGGCCGCGATCAGCGAGGGGAAGCGCTCGGCGAGGGCCTCGGGGGCGAGGCCGAGGCGGGCGGCGGCGCCCGGCGCGAGATTCTGCACGAACACGTCCGCCTCGGCGAGCAGCCGCTCCAGGACCTCGCGGCCCGCCGGAGTCTTCAGGTCGAGCGTGATCGACTCCTTGGAGCGGTTGAGCCACACGAAGTAGCTGGACTCGCCGTGCACGGTGGTGTCGTACCGGCGCGCGAAGTCGCCCTCCCCCGGCCGCTCGACCTTGATCACCCGGGCGCCGAGATCGGCGAGCTGGCGCGTGGCGAAGGGAGCCGCCACCGCCTGTTCGAGGCTGACGACGGTGATGCCGGACAGCGGCAGGTCCGGGGGAAGACCGGTCATCGGGCGACCTCCTGGGGCCGTGGTGTTCGCCGGGGTGCGGAACGCGGGGGCGCGGTCAGCGTATGACGGCGCTCGACAGGGCGTGCAGGCGGAGGGCCAGCTGGATCTCCAGGGCGCGGGCCGGTGACTGCCAGTCGGGGCCGAGGAGGCGCCCGATCCGCTCGACGCGCTGGGCCACGGTGTTCACGTGCACGTGGAGGTCGTCCTTCGTACGGGCCGGGCTCATGCCGCTGGCGAAGTAGGCGTCCATGGTGCGCACCAGGTCCGTGCCGCGGCGCCGGTCGTAGGCGACGACCTGGCCGATGGTGCGCTCCACGAAGCCGTCGATGTCCCGGCTGTCGGCGAGCAGCAGGCCGAGGAAGCCGAGGTCCTCGGCGGCCGCGCCCTCGCCCTGCCGGTGCAGCAGGCGCAGCGCGTCGAGGCAGCGGCGCGCCTCCTCGTAGGCCGGAGCCACCCGCTCGGGGTGGGCGAGGGGGGCCACGACGGGGGCGGAGGCACCGACGGTGACGGGCTCGCGGAGGGCGCCGCCGAGCTGTTTCGCGGTCTGGCGGGCCAGTTCGGCGGCGGTCTCGCCCGGGCCGAGGGGCAGCAGCAGCACCGTGCCGCCGTCGCGGGCCGAGGCCAGGCCGTGGTGGGTGGCGGCCAGGTGGGACGCGGCGGAGCGCAGCCGCTGGCGGTCCGCGCTCTCCCGGCCGCCGGTGTCCGTCTCGGCACCGGCGCCCGCCCGGTCGATGCGGGCGGCGAGCACCACATGGGGAGCGTCGGTGTCGGTGTGCAGCCGGGCGGCCCGCTCGCGCAGCAGCCGCCGGTCGCGGTCCGGGGCGTCGAGCAGGTCGTCGAGGAGCTCGCCGCGGACCCGCTGCTCGGCCTCGCCGGCGGAGCGGCGGGCGAGCAGCAGCAGGGAGGTGACCAGGGCGGCCCGCTCCAGGGTGCGCAGATCGACGGGGTCGAGGTCGGGCCGCTCGCGCAGCACGAGGGCGCCGAAGGTCTCGCCGCCGGCGGAGACGGCCGCCACCCAGTCGTCGCCGTCGCGGCCGGCGTGCCCTTCGGCGATCCTGCCGAGCCCGGGCCGCTCCTCGACGAACTCGACGGCGCCGCCGAGCACCTCGGAGACGGCGGCGGCCACGTCGTGCACCCCGCCGCCGCGGAGCACGAGCTCCGTGAGCCGGTCGTGGACCTCGGAGGCCCGCTCGATGACCCCGCTGTGCTCACGGATGATGTCGTTGGCCCGCTCCAGCTCGGCGAGGGCGGTGCGGGTCTCGGCGAGCAGATGGGCGGTGTCGATGGCGACGGCCGCGTGGGCGGCGAAGGAACCGAGCAGCGCGACCTGCTCGCGCTCGAAGACGCGGGCCCGCCGGTCGGCGGCGAACAGGACGCCGATGACCTGACTGCCGAGGGTCAGCGGCACGCCGAGGATCGCGACCAGGCCCTCGTCCCCGACGGCGCTGTCGATGGACTCCGTGTGCTGGAAGCGCTCGTCGCGGAAGTAGTCGTCGGTGACGTAGGGCCGGGCGGTCTGGGCGACCAGTCCGCCGAGCCCCTCCCCCATGCCGAGCCTGACCTGCTGGAACCGGGCGGAGACGGAACCCTCGGTGACCCGCATGTAGGTGTCCCCGCGCACCGGGTCGTTCAGGCTGAGGTAGGCCACCTCGGTGCCGAGCAGGGAGCGGGCGCGCTGCACGATGGCACGCAGCACGTCGTCGAGGTCACGCAGGCCGGCGAGGTCGTGCGCGGTCTCGAAGAGCGCCGACAGCTCGGCCTCGCGGCGCCGCCGGCCCTCCAGCTCGGCCCGGACCCTGAGCGCGAGCTGCTTGGCCTGCTCCAGCCCGGCCAGCTCCTCGGGCCCCGCGCCGCTCGCACGGGCGAGCAGCACGGGGCGGTCGTACGCCTCGGCGGCGGCGCCGCGGGCGAGGAGCTCCAGGTAGACGGCCTGTTCGTGGGTCATGGTCACAGGGATACCTGCCGTACGGGGGGTCGCACCAGCCTTGGGGTCGAGCCTTGGGGTCCCCCGGACGGAGTC
Source organism: Streptomyces sp. NPDC053431 (assembly GCF_044544925.1). Classification (NCBI taxonomy): domain Bacteria; kingdom Bacillati; phylum Actinomycetota; class Actinomycetes; order Kitasatosporales; family Streptomycetaceae; genus Streptomyces; species Streptomyces sp. NPDC053431. The sequence goes on from NZ_JBITXX010000004.1 coordinate 76,103, forward strand.
CGAGGGAGGGACAACCGTCCGTGGACAACGGTCTCGGCGCTCAGTGCGCCGTCCAGCCCCCGTCGAGGGCGAGCGAGGTGCCGGTCACGAAGGAGGCCTGCGGGGTGCAGAGGTAGAGCACCGCCTCGGCGACCTCGTCGGGCTCGATCAGCCGCTTGAGCGCGGAGTCCTTCAGCATCACGTCGGACAGCACCCGCTCGGCGGGGATGCCGTGGGCGGCGGCCTGGTCGGCGATCTGGCGCTCGACGAGGGGCGTGCGCACATAGCCGGGGTTGACGCAGTTGGAGGTGACGCCGTGCGGGGCGCCTTCCAGGGCGGCCGTCTTGGACAGACCCTCGAGACCGTGTTTGGCGGCCACGTACGCGGACTTGTAGGGGGAGGCGCGCAGCCCGTGGACGGAGGAGATGTTCACGATGCGGCCCCAGCCACGGGCGTACATGTCCGGCAGTGCGCCCCTGATCAGCCGGAACGGGGCCTCCAGCATCACGGTGAGGACGGTGTGGAAGACGTCCGGCGGGAATTCCTCGATGGGGCGGACGAGCTGGAGCCCGGCGTTGTTCACGAGGATGTCGGCGCCCGCGGCGGCCGCCTCGGCGGCGTCGAGGTCGGTGAGGTCGAGGAGCCGCGCCTCGACCGCGCCGGGCAGCCCCGCGGCGGCCTCCGCGAGCGCGTCGAGCCCTTCGGCGGCCCGGTCGACGGCTCTGACCCGGGCCCCGGCGGCGGCGAGCCGCAGCGCGACGGCACGGCCGATGCCGCCGGCGGCGCCGGTGACGAGCGCGGTGCGCCCGGAGAGGTCGAGGCTGACGGGCCCGGGGACGGGCCGGGGCGCGGGGGCCTGGGCCGGGACGGGCCGGGGCGCGGGGGCCTCGGCCGGGACGGGCCCTGATGTGGTGGGGGCGCTCATGCTCCGCACCTTATGAAGCGCCCCACCCCCGACCGATGTGCGCCGGACCCACAGTTCAGCCCACGGGCATGGTGTCGAACCATGTGGGTTCGTCCTTGAGGGCCTGCTCGATCCGGAAGTACGAGAAGCGCTTCATCTCCGGCAGCGCGTCCAGCTCGAACCAGCCGACCTCTGTCGACTCCTCGTCGTTGACCCGGGCCTCGCCCCCGACGGCCCGGCAGCGGAACGACACGTCCATGAACTGGCACTGGTCGCCGTTGGGGTACACCACGGGCTTCCGCAGGGTCTGTACGAGCACCACCCGCTCGACCTCGCAGCGCACGCCCGTCTCCTCGTACACCTCGCGCACGGCGCAGGTGGCGGGCTGCTCGCCGGGCTCGACGATGCCGCCGACGATGGCCCACATCCCGGTGTCCGCCCGCCGGCCGAGCAGCACCCGCCCTCGGTCGTCGAAGACGACGGCGGAGACGCCGGGCAGGAAGAGGAGCTGATGGCCGGCGGAGGCGCGGAGGTCGCGGATGAAGTCAGGGGTGCCCATGTATCGACCCTAGATCATCTCGGAAACGCTCACCGGGCCCCTCCCGCCCAGGCGGCGCGGGCCGTGCGGGCCGCGCTGGCCGCTCAGACCGCTCAGACCTCGCGGTCCTCTGAGCCTCGCGGTCCTCTGAGACCGCGCGGGCCGCTCAGGCCGCCCGGGCCGCACGAGCCCCGCTAGCCGCTCAGGCCGCCAAGGCCGCACGAGCCCCACGGGCCGCTCAGGCCGCGCGGGCCCCAAGAACCGCTCAGATTGCTCAGGCCGTGCGGGCCTTGCGCGCGCGCACGGACCGGGCGGCGGACCAGCCGAGCCCGGCCACGGCGAGGGCCACGAGCAGCGCCTCGGGCAGGGGGCCCATCCGGGTCGCCGGGGTCAGCGAGGACCGGAGCGGCACCTTCTCGACGAGCACGTCCGGGGTGAAGAGCTTCGTCTCGGCCACGATCCGGCCGTCCGGCCGGATGATCGCGCTGACGCCGCTGGTGACCGGGACGACCACGGCGCGGCTGTGCTCGACGGCGCGCACCCGGGACATCGCGAGCTGCTGGTAGGTCATCTCGCTGCGGCCGAAGGTGGCGTTGTTGCTGGGCACGGTGATCAGCTGGGCGCCGTGCGTGACGGTGTCCCGCACCGCCCAGTCGAAGGCCGCCTCGTAGCAGGTCGCGAGGCCCACCTTCGTACCGGCGAGGTCGAAGACGCCGACCTTGTTCCCCGGGCCGAAGTCGCGGCGGACGCGGTCGACGTCGCTGTTGAAGAGCCGTACGAAGGACCGCATCGGGATGTACTCGCCGAAGGGCTGGACGTGCCGCTTGTCGTACTCGGCGACCGGGCCCTTCTTCGGGTCCCACTCGATGAGGGTGTTGCGCAGCTTGCCGGTCTCGGGGGCGATCACGGAGCCGATCACGGTCGGCGCGTCGACCTCGCGTACCGCCTCGTCGATCACCTCGTACGCGTCGGGGTTCGCGTACGGGTCGATGTCGGAGGAGTTCTCCGGCCAGAGGACGAAGTCCGGCTGCGGCTCGCGGCCCGCCTTCACGGCGGCGGCCAGCTCGCGGGTGCGGTTGGCGTGGTTGTCGAGGACCGCGCGCCGCTGCGCGTTGAAGTCGAGCCCGAGGCGGGGCACATTGCCCTGGACGGCGGCGACCGTGGCGGTGCCGTCCTCCGCGGCGTCCGACACGAGCGGCAGCGCGGCGAGTGCGCCGGCCACCGGGACGAGTACGGCGAGCGCGGCGGCGAGCAGCGGGCCGCGGGCGGCCGGCGGGGCGCCGCCGGCCGTGCGCCGGGCGCGCAGCCGGCACACCAGCTCGTACAGCCCGAAGCCGCAGAGGGCCACCGCGTAACCGAGCACGGGGGTGCCGCCGACGGCCGCGAGCGGCAGGAAGACGCCGTCCGCCTGCCCGAAGGCGATCTTGCCCCAGGGGAAGCCGCCGAACGGCACGCGCGCGCGTGCCGCCTCGCCGAGGATCCACACGGCGGCGGCGAACAACGGCCAGGCGGGGAGCCGCGACACGGCGGCGATCCCGAGGCCGACGGCCGCGACGAACAGCGCCTCCACCGCGGCCAGTGCCAGCCACGGAACCGGGCCGACCTCCTCGCCGGTCCACATGAGCAGCGGCAGCAGGAAGCCGAGCCCTGCCAGATAGCCGAGACCGAAGCCGGCCCGCAGGCGGCGGCCGCGCAGCGTCCAGCCGAGCAGTGCGAAGGCGGGCAGTGCGAGCCACCACAGGGGGCGGGGCGGGAAGCTCAGGAAAAGCAGCACCCCGGACAGCACGGCCGCGCCGGGCCGCAGCAACCGGCGCGCTCCGCGGGGCCGCTGGGGGGTGGGGGCGGACTCGGGCACGTCGGCGGGTGCGATGGCGGTGCTCACCCGGGGAGTCTACGGCGCCCCCGCCCCGGGCCGGCCCGCGCGTCCCGCCCCCTGGCGCCCGCGTCCCCGGGCGCACCACCCCACACCGGCGCGGCCGCCCGCCCACGCCGACCCCCGTGTGGGCGCCCCGTCCCGCCGGGGCGAGACGGCTGGGCACACGGCACCACACCGAGCGCCGCGCCCACCCCCTGCACCAACGCCCACCCCGTAGCGCGCCAGGCGGCGCGCCCGCCCCCTCAGTGCCGGGCGGCGCGTCCGCTGCCGGCAGGTCCGGCAACTTCCGCCCACCCCCTGCACCAACGCCCACCCCGTAGCGCGCCGGGCGGGCGCGTCCGCTGCCGGCAGACCCGGCGGGCCCCGGCGACGTTCGCCCACCCCCGTGTGGGGCGCTCGCCCACCGCCGTGTGGGCAATCGTCCCTCCCAGACTTCGTCCGGGGGGACCCCCAGGGCGGGACGGGTGGGCACACGGGACCGCGCCGAGCGCCGCGCCCGCCCCCTGCACCAACGCCCACCCCGTAGCGCGCCGGGCGACGCGTCCGCTGCCGGCAGACCCGACGGGCCCCGGCGACGTTCGCCCACCCCCGTGTGGGGCGCCCGCCTCGCCGCCCTCCGTGTGGGCAGTCGTCCCGCTGGGGCGGGACGGGTGGGCACACGGGACCGCGCCTGGCGGCGCGCCCGCCCCCCTGCACCTACGCCACCCCTTACGGCGCCGCGCCGTCTCGGCGGGCGTCAAAGCGGTAGGAGCCTAGGCGCGGCAAGGCGCGATGTTCCGTTGTGCCCACCCGTTCCGCCCCAGCGGAACGACTGCCCACAACGAGGACCGCCGGGCGCAGCCCACAACGGGCGGGCGCAGGCCACAACGGGGGGACGGAGGGCGGCAGGCGCAGCCCACGGCAGGGCCGGGCGCAGCCCACAACGGGGGCGGCGGCGTCAGCGCCTCCAGGGGAGCGCAAACGCTGGCAGGCCGGCGTCGCCCGTGAAGAGGCGGGCCAGGCGGGGAAGGCCCCCACGGAGCGGGCGGGCCGGCCGAAGTCGCTGGGTGCGGCGGCAGGGGGCAGGCGCAGCCCATAGCAGGGGGCAGGGCAGGGGGGCGGGCGGCCCGGCCGGGGTCGGTGGGGCCGCGGCCGGGACGCAGCCCACCGCGGGGGTGCAGGGCAGGGAGGCGGGCGGCCTGGGCGCGTGGTCGGTCAGGCGCCTGTGGGGGTTGGGGGTGTGGTGCGGTGGAGGAGGGCGCGGATCACCGTCACCGCCGACTCCGCGTCATCGACCGTCACGGTGAACGTCCGCCCGTCCCCAAGGCGCAGCACCAGCCCCTCGCCCCGCCGGACCACGACCGCCGTCCCCATCTCGGGCCGCCAGCGGTAGCCCCACCCACCCCACTGACGCGGAGTGACGGACGGGGCGAACTCGGCACCGACGACGTGGGAGAGAGGAATGCGCCGGCGCGGTACGCCGATGTGCCCGCAGCGCACCTCCATCGCGAGGTCGTCGACCCGGACCGCGACGTGGACGAAGGCGAGCGTGCCGAAGAGCACGAGGAGGCCGGCGGCGACGCAGCCGATGACGGCCATGAGCAGGGGCGCGATGCCCGAGGTCCAGGGCGATTCGACGGCGAGCGCGATGCCGAGCGCCAGGCAGGCGACTCCGGCGACGGCCGGCAGCCATTGCATCCGGTTGGTCGCGCGACCGGTCCAGACCGGGGAAGCGGGTCCCTCGGGACCCTGGTTCGGGGGGTGGTCCCTCATGTTGACAGCCTACGCACGCTCCGCCGGGTCGGCTCCCTCAGCGCAGCCGTCCGGACACTCTCAGTGCGCGGCGGTCGCCGCCCCCAGGCAGCGGCCCTCCGCGTAGCCGAGCGCCGCCGGGGGCAGTGCGCCCGTACGGCCGCTCAGGATCACGGTCAGTCCGCCCGTGGGGGCCGCCGCGGGGTCGGCCTCGGCTCCGATCCGCCGCAGCGCCTGTGCGGCGACTGCCCCGGCGGAGCCGTGCAAAACGACGGGCGGGTGGTCGGTGCGGTGCAGCGCCTCCCGGATGAGGTCGGCGACGAGCTCGTAGTGGGTGCAGCCGAGGACGACGGCCCGTACGTCGCGCGGCGTGAGCGCGGCCGCGGCCGTGACGGCCCGGCGTACGGCGTCGGTGTCGGCATGCTCGACGGCGTCGGCCAGGCCGGGGCAGGGCACCTCGGTGACCTCGGCGCCGTCGGCGAAGTCGCGGATGAGCCCGCGCTGGTAGGGGCTGCCGGTGGTGGCCGGCGTCGCCCAGATGGCGACCTTGCCGCCGCCGACCGCCGCCGGCTTGATCGCGGGGACGGTGCCGATCACGGGGATGTCCGGCTCCAGCGCGGCGCGGATCGCCGGCAGGGCGTGCACGGTCGCGGTGTTGCAGCCGACGATCAGCGCCTGGGGCGCGTGCGCGGCGGCGGCCCGGGCGACGGCGAGGGCACGCTCGGTGAGGTCCTCGGCGGTGCGCGGACCCCACGGCATGCCGTCGGGGTCGGAGGAGAGCACGAGATCCGCGTCGGGCCGCATGGCGCGGACCGCCGCAGCTGCCGGGAGGAGGCCGATTCCGGAGTCCATGAGCGCGATCTTCACCCGGTCACCCTAGCCGACGGCCCTTGATTCCCCGGCGATCTGGGGCAGACTGCGGCGAATGAGCACACTTGCCTGGATCGCGATAGCTGCTCTGGCCGTCTGGGGATGGCTCCTCCTCGGGCAGGGCTTCTTCTGGCGCACGGACCAGCGCCTGCCGGCACCGGTGGGTGCCCCGGAGAGGTGGCCGGCGGTCGTGGTGGTGGTCCCCGCGCGGGACGAGGCCGAGGTGCTGCCGCTGAGCCTGCCCTCGCTGCTCGCCCAGGACTATCCGGGGCCCGCGGAGGTGATCCTCGTGGACGACGGGAGCACCGACGGCACGGGGCGGCTCGCCGGCGAGCTCGCGCGGCGCCACGGCGGTCTGCCGCTGACGGTCGTCCGGCCGGGCGAGCCGGAGCCGGGCTGGACGGGCAAGCTGTGGGCGCTGCGGCACGGGATGGCGCTGGCACGCGCGCGTGAACCCGCGTTCCTGCTCCTCACGGACGCGGACATCGCGCACGAGCCGGACAGTCTGCGCCTGCTCGTCATGGCGGCGACGGGGCACCGGCTCGACCTCGTGTCGCAGATGGCGCGGCTGCGGGTGGCGAGCGGCTGGGAGCGGCTGATCGTGCCGGCCTTCGTCTACTTCTTCTGCCAGCTGTACCCGTTCCGCTGGGTCAACCGGCGCCGCCCGCTGGCGACGGCCGCGGCGGGCGGGTGCGTGCTGCTGCGGGCGGAGACGGCGGAGCGGGCCCGGGTGCCGGAGGCGATCCGGCAGGCGGTGATCGACGACGTGTCGCTGGCCCGTGCGGTGCGGCGGGCGGGCGGCCGGGTCTGGCTGGGGCTCGCGGACCGGGTGGACAGCATCCGCCCGTACCCGCGCCTGCACGATCTGTGGCGCATGGTGTCGCGGAGCGCGTACGCGCAGCTCCGCCACAGCCCGCTGCTGCTCGCGGGTACGGTCGCCGGGCTCGCGCTCGTCTATCTGGCGCCGCCCGTGACGCTGGTGGCGGGGCTGCTCGCGGGGGACGGCCGGGCGGCCTGGGCCGGCGGGCTCGCCTGGGCGGTGATGGCGTTCACGTATCTGCCGATGCTCCGGTACTACCGCCAGTCGCCCTGGCTCGCCCCGCTGCTGCCCTTCACGGCCCTGCTCTATCTGCTGATGACGGTGGACTCGGCCCGCCGGCACCACCAGGGCCGGGGCGCGGCCTGGAAGGGGCGCACGTACGCCCGTCCCGAGGCGGCGCCGGACCGGTGAGCGGGCTCGTTCGAGGGCGGGTCGCCCGTCCACAGAGGGCGGCGAGGAGGCCGGCCGGCGGACGGCAAGGTGGCCGACGAGCAGGCGAGGTCAGAGGGGGTCGTCGAACTGGCTGAGGAGGGCGTCGGCGAGTGCGTCTCCCCTGGCCGGCGTGGCGCCGTCGTGGAGGAGCTGTTCGCTCCAGATGACCTTGCCGCGGGCGGTGTAGCGGGTGCCCCATCGCTGCGCGAACTGGGCGACCAGGAACAGTCCGCGCCCGCCCTCGTCGGTGCTCCTGGCCCGTCGCATGCGCGGGGAGGTGTTGGACCCGTCGAACACCTCGCACGTCAGCGTGTGGTCGTACAGCAGCCGCACCTTGACCGGTGGCGCCCCGTAGCGGACGGCATTGGTGATCAGCTCGCTGAGGATCAGCTCGGTGGTGAACCCGATCTCCTCCAGGCCCCACTCCCGCAACCTGTCCCCGGCTTCGTTACGCACCGGCGCGACCGCCGCCGGGTCGGACGGCACGTCCCACTCCGCCACCTTCGAGGGCGGGAGCAACCGGGTACGTGCCACCAGAAGCGCGACGTCGTCGGACAGCCGTGCGGGCAGAGTCGCGTCGATCACCGCCTGGCAGGTCTCCTCCGGGGTGCGTTCCGCCGTTCCCTCCAAGGCCCTGTGCAGCGACTCCAGCCCGGTCTCGATGTCCCGGTCCCGGTCCTTGACCAGTCCGTCGGAGAACAGCACCAGGCGAGCGCCCTCGGGCAGGCTCAGCCGGGCGGCCTCGAAGGGGTGGCCGCCCACGCCGAGCGGCGGCGACGCCGGCACGTCCGGGTATGCGATGGTCCCGTCCGGGTGGACCACCGCGGGACCCGGGTGCCCCGCCCGGGCCACCGTGCACTGGCCCGTCACGGAGTCGTAGACCGCGTACAGACAGCTCGCCCCCGTCACCCCCTCGCTCTCCCGGTCCTCCGCGCCCTCGGCGGTGCTCTCCTCGCTGTCGATGCGGGTGACGACGTCGTCCAGGTGGGCCAACAGCTCGTCCGGCGGCAGGTCCAGAGCGGTGAAGTTCTGCACCGCGGTGCGCAGGCGACCCATCGTGGCAGCCGCGTGCAGGCCGTGGCCGACGACGTCACCGACCACCAGGGCCACGCGCGCGCCCGGCAGCGGGATGACGTCGAACCAGTCTCCGCCCACGGCCGCCTCCGCCGGCTGGTACCGCCACGCCACCTCCAGGGCGTCCTGCTCGGGCAGCCCCCGAGGCAGCAGGCTGCGCTGCAGTGTCACCGCCGTGGCGTGTTCCCGGGCGAACCGGCGGGCGTTGTCGATGGCCAGCGCCACCCGCGCCGCGAGCTCCTCCGCGAAGGAAGGGTCCTCTTCCTCGAAGGCCGGTGAATGGCCCGCCCGGTAGAAGTGCGCCATACCCAGCACCACGCCGCGCGCCTGAAGGGGCACCGTCACGAGGGAGTGGATTCCGTACTCCAGCAGCCGCCGCGTCCGGTCCCGGTCCTGTGCCTGCCACTCCTGGGCCTGCCCGAGGTCTTCCTCCAGCACCGCCCGCCCCCGGGTCAGGGCCCTCATCTGCGGCGTCGTGGGCAGAAAGGTGATCAGCTCTCCGACCGAGTAGAGCGGCAGCCCCTCCCCCATGCCGCTGATCGCCATGCGGCGCATCTGCCGCCGCGTCTCCCGCGTCGGCTCCTCTCCCCGCACCACGACGTCCAACAGGTCCACGACGGCGATGTCGGCGAAGCGCGGCACCGCCACCTCGGTCAGTTCCTGCGCCGTCCGTACCACGTCCAACGTCGTTCCGACCCTCACGCCCGCGTCGTAGAGCAGCTTCAGCCGCTCCCGCGCCATTTCGGCCCGGCCCGTGACGGCCGCCAGCTCCGTGGTGTCCCGCAAGGTCACCACCCAGCCGGGCTGGCCCCCGTACGGGGCGGTGGGACGCTTGTTCACCGCCAGCAGCCGGTCGCCGGCCAGATGCACGGCGTCCGTGACCGCGTCGCCCGACGCGAGCAGCCGCGCGGTCTCCTCGTCCAGGTCCAGTTCCCCCACCTGTCGCTGCTCCGCGTCCGCCGCCAGGCCCAGGAGCCGCTGGGCCTCGTCGTTGGCGAGCAGCAGCCGCCCGTCGGCACGGATGATCAGGACGCCCTCTCGTACGGCGTGCAGCACGGCGTCGTGGTGCTCGTACATCCGCGTCATCTCGGCCGGGGCCAAACCGTGTGTCTGCCGTCGCAGGCGCCTGGTCACCAGCGCCGTCCCGGCCGTCGACAGCGCGAGGGCGGCCAGGCCGGTGCCGATGATGATCGGCAGTTGCTGATCGAACTGACCGGAGACGTTCTTGACCGTGATCCCGGCGGACACGAGGCCGACCACCGAACCGCCGGCGTCCTTCACCGGCGCCACTGCCTGGACGGCCGTGCCCGAGGTCCCGGGCAGAGGCGGCCCGCCCGCCCGCTCGACGATGGTGCGGCCCTGAAGCGCCGGTGCGATGGTGCCGACGAACTTCTTCCCGATGTATCGAGGATCGGGGTACGTGAGCCGCACCCCATTCGTGTCCATGACAATCATGAAGTCCACGCCCACCTTCTTCCGGGTCGCTTCCGCGCTCGGCTGCAGCAGCGCGGTCGGGTGGGCGCTCTTCAAGGCCGCGGCCGTACCCGGGGCATTCGCGAACGACTCGGCCGCGGTCACGGACACGCGCTCCGCCTCCCGCGTGTTGTCGCGCGTCACCTGGACCGCCAGGGCCGCCACCCAGGCCACGACAAGAAGCACCACGATCAGGACCTGCAGCGCGAACACCTGTCCGGCGGCACTGTGGATGTTCAGCGCGAACCTCCGTGCCGAACCGGGCCCGGGGGACCGCCCCGCCCCCGAGCCGACCGCGAGGCGCCCCCGCCTCCTGGGCGCGTCGTGCGGCGAGTTCCGGTTTGACCGGAAAGGCACCTTCATAGGTCATTCCTAACACCCGGCTCCCCGTGAGCCCAGCCAGGCCTGATGCCCCTCGGCGCGCAGGCCGCGGCGTACCGGCTCAGTGGTGGGTGCCGATGCGCAGCTGGAGCCAGCAGGAGAGGCGGTCGTCCGGGTCTTCCAGATCGAGGCCGAAGAGCTCCCGAACGCGGCGCAGCCGGTACTTGAGGGTGTTCTGGTGGACCGTCAGGCGGCGCGCGGCCTCGCCCACGTTGCCGACCGCGTCCAGCCAGGCCGTCACCGAGGCCGCGTAGTGGGTGTGATGAGAGCGGTCGTGCTCCAGCATGGCCTCGACGCCCGGGTGGCGCAGCCGTGGCCGGCGGTCGAGTTCGTCCGCGATGCGGGCGAGGAGCACCCGGGCGTGCACCTCGGTCAGCCCGGCGACGTCCGGGGCGGCCGGGTCGGCGGCCGTGACGCGGAGCACGTCGTCGCATTCCGCTCGCAGCTCCGGCAGTTCGGCCAGACTCCCGGCGGGGCGGCTGACCGCTGCGCGCAACCGCGCCGAAGAACGGGGCCGGGCCGTCACCGCGACGGCCTGAGCGGCCAGCCGCCGGGCCGTTTCGGTGTCGTCGCCCGGCAGGAGCGTGTATACGGCACGCGGTCCGGTGGCGACCGCGGCGGCAGGGCGTACGGCCGCCCAGTGCCGGCCCAGATCGGCGCCCAGGCGGGCCAGCCTGGCGCCCGAGTCGGTATCCGTACCCGAGCCCGTACCCGTACCCGTATCCGCGATCGCGCCCGGCACCGCCCTTCGGTCGGCGTCCGCGCTCCCGTCCCCCTCCCCGCCCCCGGCCGCTCCCGCCCGGGCCGTGGCGCCTGTCGGGGCGAAGGCCAACAGGGTCACCCGGGCGCGCGTCGGCAGACCGAGCCGGTACGCCGTCTCCTCCGCGGGGCTCGTGCCGTCGAGAGCGGCGCGCAGCGCCTGCTCGCGGGCTTGCAGCTCCAGGGCCGCCGCGCCGCGGCGGCGCAGCATGTGCAGGGCCGCCGTCCGGGCACCGTCCAGCAGCACCCGTTCCCCCGCCTCCTCCAGCGGCAGCCGGTCCACGAGGGCCCAGATGGTGCCCAGCGGCAGGTCCCCGGCCCGCACGGCGACCGCGGCGCGCGGCAGCTCGTCCTCGGCCAGCGGCAGCAGTGACACGACACCCGGCGCGGCGAGCACCTGCCGGTACTGGCGCAGCTGCCCCTCGGCCTGCTCCCGCGGCTGGTCGGGCACCCGGCGGCCGAGGATGCCCTGGCGGCGCAGCTCGTCGATGTGCTGGCCGGGCAAGGTCGAGTACGCCAGGACACGCGTGTCGAGGTCCTCGATGGCCGTCGAACCGCCGATGACCGCGGCGATGGCGTCGGCGAGTGCGAAGAGCTCCTCACCGGTACCGTCGCCGCCCCGCTCGCCACTTGGCGTATCCGACAAGGTCATGCGCGAAGTGTAGGCGGTCGCGCCAAAGCTCCGGCGAGAAGCGGGCCCCAGCATGGTGCCACCGACCCCCGCCGGGTCCCGGACCGATCACCGGGACGGCGCGGGGGCCGGCGCATCCCGTCGCCGGCCGCACCGCATCCCAGGCAGCGGCACCGCTTCCGGTCAAAGCCGCACCGCATCCCCAGGCAGCGGCGCCGCGTCCGGTCGGGACCGCGCCGCATCCCCAGCAGTGGCACCGCTTCCGTCCGGAACCGCACCGCACCGCACGGCGGCCGGCCCCCACCACCTCGGACCCCTCGGAGGAACCATGACCACCCCGGTCGCACCCACCGCCCCGCCCTCGCAAGAGGCGCTGCTCGGACTCTTTCCCCCAGGCACCGCGCTCGACCGGGACGGCACGCTCGTGATCGGCGGCTGTCGGGTGACCGAGCTCGCGGACGTCTACGGAACCCCCGCGCTGCTCGTCGACGAGACGGCCCTGCGCGCCCGTGCCCGCCGGTACGTGGACGGACTCGCCGCCCGGTGGCCCGCCTCGCGGGTGGCGTTCGCCTCCAAGGCCTTCCCCTGTACCGCCGTTTACCGGCTGCTGGCCGAGGAGGGGCTCAGCATCGACGTCGCGGGCGGCGGCGAGCTGACCCTGGCCCTGGCCGGCGGGGTGGACCCGGCCTCCCTGGTGGTGCACGGCAACGCCAAGACGGAGGCCGAACTCCGGCTGGCCGTGGACGCGGGAGCGGGTCTGATCGTCGTGGACAACTTCGACGACATCGACCGCCTGGAGCGGATCGTGCCTGCCGGCGCCCAGCAGGCCGTGCTCGTACGGGTCACTCCCGGGATCCGCCCCGACACCCACGCCGCGGTCGCCACCGGCCAGGAGGGATCGAAGTTCGGCCTCGGTCTGTCCCAGGCCAGGCAGGCCATCGCCCGTCTCCGGGCGAGCAGCACCCTGCGGCTTGACGGAGTGCACGTCCACATCGGCTCGCAGATCCTCGACACCGAGCCGTTCGCCCGGGCGGTGGAGGCGGTCGCGGACCTCGGCGCCTTCGCCGTCTACGACCTCGGCGGCGGGCTGGGCGCCCGCTACACCTACCAGGACCGGCCGCCCGGCATCGAGGAGTACCTGGACACGCTGACGGCGGCGGCCCGGAGGGTGCTGCCGGCCGAGGCGCAGATCATCATCGAGCCGGGACGTTCCATGGTGGCCGAGACCGGAGTGAGCCTCTACCGTGCCACGACCGTCAAGCACGGCGACCCGACCTTCGTCGCCGTGGACGGCGGCATGGGCGACAACCTCGAAGTCGCCCTGTACGGTCAGCGGTTCGAGGCGACCGTCGCCACTCGGGTGGGTGGCGGAGATCCCTGCCAACTCGTCGGCCGCCACTGCGAGTCCGGCGACACACTCAGCGCCGGTGTGCCCCTGCGCGACCCGCGCCCCGGCGACCTGATCGCCGTCCCCGCCACCGGCGCGTACTGCTACTCGCTGAGCAACAACTACAACGGCGCGCTGCGCCCGCCCGTCGTCTTCTGCCGGGACGGCGAGGCACGGGCCGTCGTGCGCCGGGAGACCTACGCGGACCTGCTGCGCCGCGACCTGCCCTGAGCCCCGGCGGCCCCGTCCCCGCGCCGCGTCGGGGCCGCCATGCCCTCGGCCCGCCCGAGCCCTGACCTCCCCCCGCGTCCCCTCACCTCTGGAGAGTCCGATGTCAGCACGGCCGACCCTGCGTCAGCAGCTGGTCAGACGAAAGCCCTTGGAGTCCTTCGAGCCGGACTCGACCACCGGCGGCGGACTGCGCCGCACCGTCGGCGCGTTCCAGCTCACGATGATCGGCATCGGTGCCACCATCGGCACCGGCATCTTCTTCCTGCTGGGCGCGGCCGTTCCGGAAGCCGGCCCGGCCGTGATCGTCTCCCTGGCCGTCGCGGCGGCCGCGGCGGCCCTGACCGCCCTCTGCTACGCCGAACTGGCCTCGGCCGTACCGGTGTCAGGCTCCTCGTACTCCTACGCGTACGCCACGCTGGGCGAGTTCGCCGCCTGGGCCGTGGGCTGGTGCCTGCTGCTGGAGTACGCGGTCTCCGGTGCCGCGATCGCGGTGAGCTGGGGCCAGTACCTCAACGACCTCACCGACCTCACCAGCATGGGCACGCTGGCGGCCTTCGCCGTGGTCTCGCTCGGCGTGCTGATCCTCCGCCGCACCGCCCCCGACCTGGAACGCCGCTTCCGGGTGCCCGGCCATCCGGTGATCCCTGTGCTCTCGATCCTGGCCTGCGTCTGGCTGATGTACGAACTGCCTACCGACACCTATGTGTTGTTCGGCGGATGGCTCGCCGTGTCGGTGACGGTGTACCTGCTCTACAGCCGCAGGAACTCCCGGCTCGAGGCCGACGCCGATCGGATTCGCCGTTCCGCACAGCCGCTGCGGCGGCGATCGGAGCAATCCCGCGGTACACCCCGGTGAAGTCGACGAAACGCGTCCTCGTCATGGGCCGTGCCCGCGCGCACGCCCCTCGAAGGCGTCGGACACACCGCTGTTACGGTCGGTAATACAGCGATAATCCTGAGTTTCGACGGTTCAAGATCGAAAACCATCCGCCCTGGGCAACCCGGATGACGTCACCCGGGTTGCCCGTCCGCCGTTTCCCCTCGACCCCTGCGGCCGGCAGTGAAAAGCCCTCTCCGTTAACGCAGCCTTTAACAATGTTTTAGCAGGTCAGGCCGACAAAAACAGCGTAAATCGGATGACCCGAAGATGGGGGCTCCCCAACCAGCACATCGTGGGCTTAACTTATGGCCATGACCTCCCCGCGCTCCACCTACGGAGGCGGTTACTACACCGCGCCGTCGTTCCCCGACACCCCTATCTACGACTCCCTCGTCGCAGAGCGGGGCACGCCTCAGATCGCCCCGATCCGAGTGCCCTCCGCGTACGACTCCGGCAGCGGCTTCTCCGGAAGCAGCAGCTACCTGCCGGCGCTGCCCGCGGCCCTGCCCGCCCTCCCGGCGGCGCCCACCCCCCAGCCCGCCCCCTCCTACGGCGGCCACGGCGGCTACGGCTATCCGCAGCCCGCCCCGCAGATGGCCCCGGCCGCGCACATGGCCCCGGCGACTCAGCTGATGGCCCCCGTGCCGCTGCAGCAGGCGCCGACGCCGTACATCCCGCAGCAGCCCGCCGCCCCGCGCGGCTATCCGGGACCGCAGGCTCCGCAGCAGCCGCGCCCGGTGGCCACCGGGTACGAGGCGATGCGCCCGGCGGCCGCACGGCCGGCCCCGGCGCCCGCGGCGTACGACGACCCGTACAACCGCCCCTACCAGGGCCGCGGATACTGATCTACGGATCGGGCGGGGCGACTGGCAGGATGAGGGCATGCCAATTCCTGTCTTGCAATCCGTCCATGTCCACCCGGTCAAAGCACTGCGCGGGTTCTCACCCGTCGAAGCGGAGGTCCAGCCATGGGGACTGGCCGGTGACCGCCGCTGGGCCGTCGTGGACACCGCGGGCAAGGTCGTGACCCAACGCCAGCACGCACGGCTGGCGTTGGCGTCCGCCGCTCCGGCGGAGAACGGCGCGATCACGCTGTCCGCGCCCGGCCGGGCACCGCTGACGGTGGAGGTGCCGCGCCCGTCCGCCGCGCACGGCACGATCCCGGTGGACGTCTTCGGCACCGTCGTGGAGGCGGTTCCGGCGGATCCCGCGGCGGACGCGTGGTTCAGCGCCTATCTCGACAGCGACGTCCGCTTCACGCACATGGACGACCCGGCCCACCGGCGTCCCATCGACCCCGAGTACGCGCTGCCCGGCGAGACCGTGAGCTTCGCCGACGGCTATCCGCTGCTCGTCACCACCACCTCCTCGCTCGACGCCCTCAACTCCCTCATCGCCCAGGGCGATCACCCCGACGAGGCCCCCCTGCCCATGAACCGTTTCCGGCCCAACGTGGTCGTCGACGGCACCGCGCCCTGGGCGGAGGACGGCTGGCGGCGGCTCTCCATCGGCGACGTCGTCTTCCGCGTCGCCAGGTCCTGCGGCCGCTGTGTGGTCACGACCACCGACCAGGGGACGGCGGAGCGGGGCAAGGAGCCCCTGCGCACCCTGGCCCGGCACCGGAAGGTCGGCAGCAGCCTGGTCTTCGGCCAGAACCTGGTGCCCGAGCACCGGGGGATCATCCGGGTCGGCGACCCGGTCAAGATCCTCGACTGACGCCCGCGGCACCGGCGCGCCCGCACCTCTCCCCCGAGCCGGCCGGAATTTCTCCCGACAGGCGCGGAACCCACCCCCGGGGGACACTCGTTGGAAGAGCGGTAACCGCCGAGGGGCCCGTCCCGGGCCGTCGACGAGACGAGGGGGTGCGGAGCGTGCGTGCAGTTGCCGGACTCTGGCGCTGGCGACACAATCCCCTGCGCCGGACCACGGACCTGGTCGAGGCCTGGGTCGCGCTGACGGCCGCCGTCCTGCTCTGCCTGGCCGTGCCGCTGGCCGGCTGGGCCGCCGGTGCCTCCGCGAACGCCTCGCTGCAGCAGTCCGTCCGCGCGCAGCAGCGGGAGCGCGTCCCGACGGTCGCCCGGGTGGTGCGGAGCGCCGACCCGGCCGGGGAGCGGAGCGCGGAGCTGGCCGGGGAGCAGCGGCTGAGACCTGCCGTCGTGGCCGACTGGACCGCCCCGGACGGCAGTCGCAGGACCGGCACCGTGACCACCAGCCGGGAGCACGCGCGCCCCGGTGACATGTTCCCGCTGTACACCGACCGGACCGGCCGGGCCGTGACGCCGCCGATGGCCGCCGGGACCGCCCGGGCGCACGCCCTGATCGCCGGGCTCACCGTCGCGCTGCTCGTCGCCCTCCTGATCGAGACCGCCCGGCGGACGGTCGTACACCGGCTGGTACAGCGGCGGTACGCACGTCTCGACCGCGCCTGGGCCCAGGTCGGTCCCGACTGGGGGCGTACGGGGACGGGCAGCTGACGCCGTGACGGAGGACGGGGGCGACCCGTCAACCCGGCGGCGCCGCGCGCGCTACGGTGGGGCATTCGGATCAGGTTCGGCGTCGACGCACGAGGCGGGGGCAGAGCACACCCATGGCACAGGGCACGGTCCAGGTGACGCACACCGGCACATCGCGGTGGCGGCGCCGCACGGGCGAGTACGCCTCTCTCGCCGCCGCCCTGGAGGCCGCGGGCGACGGTGACGTCCTCACCGTGGCCCCCGGCACGTACCGGGAGAACCTCGTGGTCCAGCGGGCGGTCACGCTGCGCGGCGGCGACGGGGCCGTCGGCTCGGTGCGCATCGCGCCCGTGGACGGCGTGCCGCTGACCGTACGGGCCTCGGCCACGCTGCAGGACCTGCACATCGAGGGGCAGGACGCGGCCGCGCCCGCGCTGCTCGTCGAGGACGGCACGCCCGAGCTGTTCGACCTGCGGATCGTGACCCGCTCGGCCGCCGGCATCGAGGTGCGGGGCGCGGCGCGGCCGACCGTCCGCCGGGCGACGGTCGACAATCCGGCAGGCGTCGGCATCGCCGTACTCGACGGTGCCGGCGGGGTGTTCGAGGACTGCGAGATCGTCTCGGCCGGGCAGGCGGGGGTCTCGGTGCGGGGCGGCGCCCACCCACGGCTCGAACGGTGCCGGGTGCACCACGCCTCGGGCGCCGGGATCAGCGTCAACGGCGAGGGCAGCGGCCTCGAGGGCATCGGCTGCGAGGTGTACGAGATCAAGGGCACGGGTCTGCAGATCGCGGCCCGGGCCACCGCGCACCTGAGCGACTCGACCGTGCACCGGACCTCCACCGACGGCGTCACGCTCGACACGGACGCGGTGCTGACGCTCTCCGACTGCGACATCCACGACATCCCGGAGAACGCGGTCGACCTGCGGTCCCGGTCGGTCCTGACGCTGACCCGTTCGGCGGTGCGGCGCTTCGGGCGCAACGGCCTGTCGGTGTGGGACCCGGGGACCCGCGTGGACGCCAACCAGTGCGAGATCCACGACAGCACGGGCGACTACCCGGCCGTCTGGGTGAGCGACGGGGCGACCGCCGTGCTCGACTCGTGCCGGGTGCACGACGTGCCCGACGCGCTGTTCGTGCTGGACCGCGGTTCACGGGCGGACGTCGTCGACAGCGACCTGTCGCAGGTGCGCAACACGGCCGTGTCGGTCAGCGACGGAGCCACCGCGCAGCTGGACGACTGCCGGATCCGGGAGGCGTCGACGGGTGCCTGGTTCCGGGACCACGGCAGCGGCGGCACGCTCGGCGGGTGCACCATCGACGCCGTGCAGACGGGGGTGATCGTCACCAAGGGCGCCGATCCGACGATCGAGCGGTGCACGGTCACCTCGCCCGCGGAGGCCGGGTTCTACGTGTCCGCGGAGGGCCGCGGCTCCTTCCACGGCTGCCGGGTGACGGGCAGCGGCGGCTACGGCTTCCACGTCATGGACGGCTGCCGTACGACGCTGCGCAAGTGCCGTACGGAGCGGTGCGCCCGCGGCGGCTACGAGTTCCCCGAGGAGGGGCCGGTCGCCGAGGACTGCACCAGTGACGAGAGCCAGGTGCGTTCCCGCCCGGCGCCCGAGCCGGGCAGCGTGCTGACCGCGACGCAGCCGGGCGGACTGCTCGGCACGGTGCCCGCGCCCCGCGCCCCCGCCGTGGCGCCGCCGGCCGCGCCGGAGCCGGTGGCGGCGCGCTCCTCGCACGAGGTGCTCGGCGAACTCGACGCGCTGGTGGGCCTGGAGAGCGTCAAGCACGAGGTGAAGACCCTCACCAACATGATCGAGGTGGGCCGCCGGCGTCAGGAGGCGGGCCTCAAGGTGGTGTCCGCGCGCCGCCATCTCGTGTTCACCGGCAACCCGGGCACCGGCAAGACGACGGTGGCGCGGCTGTACGGCGAGATCCTGGCGTCCCTGGGTGTCCTGGAACGCGGTCATCTGGTGGAGGTGTCCCGGGTCGACCTGGTCGGGGAGCACATCGGCTCGACGGCGATCCGTACCCAGGAGGCCTTCGAGCGGGCCCGTGGCGGTGTCCTGTTCGTGGACGAGGCGTACGCGCTGTCCCCGGAGGACTCGGGGCGGGACTTCGGCCGCGAGGCGATCGACACGCTGGTGAAGCTGATGGAGGACCACCGGGACGCGGTCGTGGTGATCGTCGCCGGGTACACGGCGGAGATGGATCGCTTCCTGACCGTCAACCCCGGTGTGGCGTCCCGCTTCTCACGGACCATCTCCTTCTCTGACTACGTGCCGGAGGAGCTGCTGCGGATCGTGGAGCAGCAGGCGGAGGAGCACGAGTACCGGCTGGCCTCCGGCAGCGGCGAGGCCCTGCTCAAGTACTTCACGGCGTTGCCGAAGGGCCCGACCTTCGGCAACGGGCGTACGGCGCGCCAGACCTTCGAGTCGATGGTGGAGCGGCACGCGGGGCGGGTCGCCGCGCTCGCGGAGCCGAGCACGGACGACCTGTCCCTGCTCTATCCGGAGGATCTGCCCGAACTCCCCTGAGGGACGGCGTCGTTGTCGCGCTGGCGGGGCAGCGGGGGCGGCAGCCGGTCGAGCAGTGCGGCGCGGGCGGCGGCGAAGGCCGGGTCGGCCTGGTAGTCGGAGTGCCCCAGGATCGGTTCGGGCAGCGGGTGGGCGCGGGTGCGCCCGTACGCGACGGGGTCGAGGAGCTCGGGCCGGTCGACGGCCGGCCGGTCGCCCTCGGCGGGGAGCCGGACGGGGCCGCCGATGGGGTCGGTGGCCCGGTAGAGGTTGCTCCAGCAGTGCACGGTGCGGTGCAGTCCGCGCAGTGACTCGGGGCCGAAGTAGGCGGGGAACCAGCGCCCGTAGAGGCGTTCGAGCGGCGAGCCGTAGGTGAGCAGCGCGACCCGGCCGCGGGTGGCGGGCGGCAGCTGCCAGACCGCGGCGGCGGCGAGGACGCTGCCCTGGGAGTGGCCGGAGATGACGAGCCGCCCGCCGGTCTGCCGGGTCCAGGAGCTCATCCGCCAGGTGAGGTCGGGGACGGCCCGTTCGGCGTAGCAGGGCGGGGCGAAGGGGTGGGCGGCGCGCGGCCAGAAGGTGCCGACGTCCCACAGGATGCCGATGGTGCGGCGTGCGGACGGGTCCTTGTAGGCGCGGCGGCCCCAGGTGACGAAGAGCAGGAAGCCGAAGCCGATCATCCAGGAGCCGAGGGCCTGGGCGGCGGTGGCGGCGGAGGCGATCGCGGGATGGGCGCCGTCGAAGGCGCGCCCGGGCACGTTGCCGCTGGCCCAGGCACCCGCGACGGAGGCAGCGCCGAGGAGGAGGGTGGCCCCGGAGACGACGCCGACGAGGACGGGCGCGGAGTCGGTGAGTCCGGCGCGGGCCCGGCCGGCCGCGATCTGGTCGGTGCGCAGCCGGTCGGGGTCCTCGGCGCCGTAGGCGGCGTCGACGGCCGGGCGGAGGCGGCGGCCGGTGAGCACGGTGCGGGCGACGAGCAGCGCGGTCGGTACGAGGAGCAGCAGGAGCAGCACCGGGATGACGGAGGCCTGCCAGCTGAGCAGGACGGGCGGTCCGGTGATGAGGCCGTCGCCGGTGCCGGGGGTGCCGGATCCGTCGAGCCAGTCGGCGACCCGCTGCGCGACGCCGCCGGACATGACGCCGCCGAGGGCGCAGGCCAGCATGGCGGTGGCGGGTCCGCCGAGCCCGTGGAGGGCGGTGCGCGGGTCGCGGCGGGGGCGGTGGAGGAGCAGGGCGACCACCCCGAGGGCCACGACGAGCGCGCCCTGGGCGACGGTGAGGCTGCCGAAGACGGCGTCACCGGGCAGGGTGCCGGTGGAGCGCCAGCCGGGGCGGGACCAGGCGGTGTGCACGGCGGTGAGGGCGAGCAGCAGCAGGGCGGACGCGGGCAGCCAGGAAACGAGCGCGCGTTCGACGCGCAGGTCGAGCCGCCGCTCGCTGCGGCCGCGGCGGCAGACCACCCACAGCACGAGGACGGCGAGGACCGCCGCGGCGCCCTGGAGGAGCAGGCCCAGGACTTCGCCCGGCGAGCCGGGGGCGGTGTGGTCGTGTCCGGCGGTGGCCACGGTGAGCACAGCGGTGACGGTGAGGAAGCCGGCGGCGGTGTGGGCGGCGCGCAGCCGGGCGACGAGCCGGCGCCCGTACCAGAAGCCGGGCCGGCCGAGCGCGGGGCGCTGTTCGACGGGGGTGGCCCCGGTGGGGCTGGTGGCGTCGGCGGCCTCCGTGTCGGACTCGGGTCCCCGGGGGTCCGTGGGCTCGGTGTCGTAGCCGGTGGGCGGGCGCTGGGCCTCGTAGGCGCTCCAAGTGCGGTTGGACAGGTACCAGAGCAGTCCGACGAGGGCGGTGGGGACGAGGGCGGCGAGGGTGAGGCGGCGGCCGGGCTGGGACCACCAGCCGCCGCGCTCGGCGGAGAGGAAGCCGAGCCAGGAGCGCTGCCCGGCGCAGGGGCCGGAGCCCGCGCACTGCCAGGCCGTCAGGTCGAGGGCGACCTCGCAGGCGGCGGCGGTGAGCAGGACGGTGAGGGTGAGCGCGACGAGCCGGACGAGGACGCCGTAGAGCCGCACGAGTCCGGCGCGGCCCTCGGTGGGCGGGCGCATCCAGTGGGCGAGGTTGGCGACCATGAACGGCAGGAGCAGCAGCCACAGGGCGCGGGCGCCGTTGCCGGAGGTCAGGTTGGACCAGCAGTAGGCCTCCGGGACGGGGCCGTCGGCGTACCGCTCGGGGTGCTCCTCGGCGTCGACGTCGTCCCGGCGGCGGTGCATCGCGGCCGTCCTGTCGCCCGTGACCCGCACCGTGCGCGGGTCGTCGAGCATGTCGGCCGCGGTGGCTCCGCCCACGCCGTGGACGAGCAGTTCGAGCGCCGCACCCCCGGTCGTCGGATCGGGTGTGGCAGGGGACACTTCGGGGGCTCGCTCTCTGAGTGGGAGGATCTGGGGTGGGAGGATGCGACGGCGGGCACCAGGATCGCGGACGGCCGTGCCCCATGGCAGGGTCCTCACCGAATCCGACGCCTCTTTACGCCTTTACCCCGTTTCATGTCTCCTTCGAAAGGACCGGCCCCGGCGGTGAGTGACAATCAGAACCTCCTCGCGGAGCAGCGGCGCGCCCTGATTCTCGACGAGGTGCGCCGGCGTGGAGGTGTCCGGGTCAACGAGCTGACCCGGCGTCTCAACGTCTCCGACATGACCGTGCGCCGGGACCTGGACACGCTGGCCCGGCAGGGCATGGTGGCGAAGGTGCACGGCGGGGCGGTGCCGGTGGTGGAGGCGAGCACGCACGAGCCGGGCTTCGAGGCGAAGTCGGCGCTGGAGCTGGGCGCCAAGGAGGAGATCGCGCGGGCGGCGGCGGCGATGGTGCGGCCGGGGACGGCGATCGCCCTGTCGGGCGGCACGACGACGTACGCGCTGGCACGGCACCTGCTCGACGTGCCGGATCTGACGGTGGTGACGAACTCGGTCCGGGTCGCGGACGTGTTCTACGAGGCGCAGTACGCGGGTTCCGGCGGCGAGGCCCGGCCGGGGGCGGCGACGGTGGTGCTCACGGGCGGGGTACGGACGCCGTCGGACGCCCTGGTGGGCCCGGTGGCCGACCAGGCGATCCGGTCGCTGCACTTCGACGCGCTGTTCCTCGGGGTGCACGGCATCTCGGTGGAGGCGGGTCTGTCGACGCCGAACCTGGCGGAGGCGGAGACCAACCGGCGGCTGGTGCGCTCGGCGCGCCGGGTGGTGGTGGTCGCGGACCACACCAAGTGGGGCACCGTGGGCCTCAGTTCGTTCGCGACGCTGGACGAGGTGGACACGCTGGTGACGGACCGGGGGTTGTCGCCGCGGGTGCGCGAGGAGATGGCGGAGCATCTGCCGGGGCTCGTGGTGTCGGGCGAGGAGGGACCGGAAGGCGACGCGGAGGAGCCGGCGTGAGCAGGTTCCGGCTGGAGCGGGCCGTGGCACTGCCGCCAGCGGAGGTGTGGCGTCGGCTGACGGACTGGCCGGCGCACGGCGAGCGTGTGCCGTTCACCCGCACGACGGTGCTGACGCCGGGTCCGAACGGCGTGGGCACCCGGTTCACGGCGCGGACGGGCCTGGGCCGCCTCACGTTCGACGACCCCATGGAAGTGGTGCGTTTCGAGCCGCCGGGGCCGGATCGGCCGGGTGTGTGCCGGCTCGTGAAGCACGGCCGCGCGGTGCGCGGCTGGGCAGTGTTCGAGGTGCTCGGCGAGGGCGCGGGGAGCCGTGTGCGGTGGACGGAGGAACTGCGGCTGTGGGGGGTCCCGGCCGCGCTCGACCCCGTGCTGTCGGCGGCGGGGCGGCTGGTGTTCGGCCGGGCGCTGGACGGACTGCTGCGTAACTGATGGGTTGTCAGTTACGGTGGACGCGCCCACGATCCGCCCGACGGGAGGAACGGCCCATGGCACGCCGACTCCGGCCGGTGGAGCTCGACTTCACCGAGTCCGCGCCCCTGCGCCTCGTGTTCAGCACCGAACTGGCCGCCCCGCCTCCGGCCGTCTACCGGTCGCTCGCGGTCGAACTGGCGAGTACGCCCGCGTGGTTCACGGCCGTCGCGGCCGCGGCGCCGATCGACGGCGGCGCCGGGCGGACGATACGCCTGCGGGGCGGGGTCCGGTTCCGCGAGACGATCCTGGCGACCGTCCCGTCGACCCGCTACGCCTACCGGGTCGACGAGACCAACGCGCCCGGCCTGTCCGCCCTCCTGGAGGAGTGGGCGCTCTCCCCCGCCGGAGCCGGCACGCGGGTCCGCTGGACCATGGCGCTCGACGGGAACGGCGCCTGCCGGCTCGCGATGCGGCTGGCCCGGCCCGGCGTCGGCCGGTCCTTCCGGGACGCGATGCGCAACCTGGACCGGCGGCTCACTCCGGCCAGGCTCCCGTCGCCAGGAACCGGTCGATAGTCGCCGCGTACGGCGCGATGTCGAGGCCCTGCGAGGCCAGCCACTCGTCGGAGTAGTACTTGTCGAGGTAGCGCTCGCCGCCGTCGCAGATCAGGGTGACGACGCTGCCGGTGCGGCGCTCGGCGACCATCTCGGCGACGATCTTCAGCGCGCTCCACAGGCCGGTGCCGGTGGAACCGCCCGCCTTGCGCCCGATCGCGGTCTCCAGGGCGCGGACGGCGGCCATGCTCGCGGCGTCGGGCACCTTCATCATGCGGTCGATGGCGCCGGGGACGAAGCTGGGCTCCATCCGGGGCCGCCCGATGCCCTCGATGCGGGAGCCGCAGTCGCTGGTGGCGTCCGGGTCGTGGTGGGTCCAGCCGTCGAAGAAACAGGAGTTCTCGGGGTCGGCGACGCAGACGCGGGTGTCGTGCTGCATGTAGTGCACGTAGCGGGCGATGGTGGCCGAGGTGCCGCCGGTGCCGGCCGTGGCGACGATCCAGGCGGGCTCGGGGTAGCGCTCCAGCTTCAGCTGCTGGTACATCGACTCCGCGATGTTGTTGTTGCCCCGCCAGTCGGTGGCGCGCTCGGCGTACGTGAACTGGTCCATGTAGTGGCCGCCGGTGCGCACGGCGAGCGCGGCGGCCTCCTCGTACATGGTGCGCGAGTCGTCCACGAAGTGGCACTGACCGCCGTGGAACTGGATCAGCCGGCACTTCTCGGGGCTGGTGGTGCGGGGCATGACGGCGATGAAGGGGACGCCGATCAGCTTGGCGAAGTACGCCTCGGAGACGGCGGTCGAACCGCTGGAGGCCTCGATGACGGGCGCGCCGGGCCGGATCCAGCCGTTGCACAGGCCGTACAGGAACAGCGAGCGGGCGAGCCGGTGCTTGAGGCTGCCGGTGGGGTGGGTGGACTCGTCCTTGAGGTAGAGGTCGATGCCCCAGCTCTCGGGCAGCGGGAAGCGCAGCAGATGGGTGTCGGCCGAGCGGTTGGCGTCGGCGTGGACCTTACGGACGGCTTCCTTCAGCCAGGAGCGGTACTCGGCGTCGCTGCGGTCGACGTCGACGGTAGCCATCGGGCTTGCGGTGCTGGTCATGCGTGCGTGCCTCTTCTCGTGCTGCCCAGGGGGGTCGCCCACGGGGTTGCCCACTCCTCGACAATACCGCTCTCACCTGGGCAAACGTTCCCTTTGAGGGTCCATAGGAGTGCCTTGCAGACGGCGTGGAAAGAGGTGTGAAGGGGGCTTTCCTGCACCGCTCGGAGGGCCCCTTCGGAGCGGGCTCCGGCGCGCGTCCGGCGCCGTTCTGGTGTCGGGGGCCGGAGCCCGGCACACTGGGGAACAGGCAGTCTGCGCGAAGGGGGCGGAGCACCATGTCGGAGCCCGAGTTCACGGCCACCGGGGTACGGATCGACCGCTGGCCCCGGTCGCTGACCCGCGCCGGCGAGGTACGCATCGAGGACGGGCGGCTGTCCCTGCTGACCAGTTACGGCAGCGAGATCGACAGCGCGCCGCTGGGCAAGGTGCGGGCGGGCCGGCCGTGGTTCGCGAAGTCGGACGAGGCGGTGGCGACGGTGAACGGCACGCGCTACCGCATCTCGGGCTCGGGGCGGCTGCTGGAAGCGCTGAAGAAGGCCACGAAGGCCTGAACGGGGGGCCTGAGCAGAGGCCCTGAGCAGGGCCTGAGCAGAAGACCTGGGCTAGGGGCGCGGGCGGAGGCCTGGGCTAGGGGCGCGGCGGAGGCCTGGGCTGAGCGCGGGCAGAAGGCCTGGGGAAAGGGCGCGGGCAGCCTAGGCAAAGGGCGCGGGCAGAGGCCTGGGCCGACGGACTGATCCGATGCTCGACCGGAGGTCCGGCGGGAGCCGCCTGACCGGGCCTCGACACGCCGCTGACCTGGGGCGCGTCGCCGCGAGTTGCACCCCCGTCACCACTGGTTCACGCTGGAACCACCTCACCGAGGGTTTACCGGCGGTGACGCTGCGAACCAGCCACCGTCCTGCTACACCGCATGACAGATCCGAATCTCCGTCTTATTGACCTACTTCGGGGAGTCGCAGCCGTGATCAGCGAGCCCAGCAGGTACTGCACGGTGGAGCTCCAGGCCCTGCCGTCGCGGATCGGTCAGGTCCGCAGAATCGTTTCGGCGCATCTGCGCCACTGGCAGCTCGACGCTTTGATCGACCATGCCACGCTCGGTGTCACCGAGCTTCTGACCAATGTTCACCGGCACGCCCAGCCCGACAAGATGTGCACCGTCGAGGTCGAGCTCCTGCTGGACCGCCTCACCGTGTCCGTCCGCGACAACGACCCGCGGATACCGGATATCGCCGAACCGGACGACCCGGACGCCGAGTTCGCCACATCCGGCCGGGGCCTGGCCATCATCGAGGCGATGAGCGAGAGCTGGGGCGTCCGCCCGCAGGGCGACGCGGGGAAGGTCGTCTGGTTCACCCTCCAGGCGCCGCCCTCCCCTGTCGCCGTCGTCCCCCACTCCCTCGCCGTCTACGGCGCCACGACGGACGGCCCCCTCGTGGGAGCGGGCCGTCCGGGCGGGACGAGCCTGGTCGACTCGCTGGCGGGCTGACCGCATCGGATCCTGGATCCGATCTCCAGGCTCGTGGATCCGATCTCCAAGATCGTAGACGCGATCTCCAGATCGTCGATCCGATTCCAGGGTCCTGGATCCGATCTCCAGGATCCTGGATCCGATGCGGAGCGCCCTCGACCCGGCAGTCGCCGTCAGGGTCTGGCCTCACTCCGTCGCGATGGCGCGCAGGACGTCCAGGCGGGCCGCCCGGCGGGCCGGGCGCCACGCGGCGATCGCGCCGGCGGCCAGGCCGATCAGGGCGACGGTCGCCAGCTGGACCGGAGGCAGGGCGAAGCTGAACGCGCTGTCCGAGGCGCCGTCGGAGGCGCGCACCAGGACCCAGCCGAGGAAGCCGCCGAGGAGCAGTCCGCCGGTGGTGCCGAAGGCGGCGACCAGTACGGACTCCCAGCGGACCATGGCCCGCAGTTGGGGGCGTGTCTGGCCGACCGCGCGCAGCAGACCCAGCTCCCGGGTGCGCTCGTGGACGGCGAGGGTCAGCGTGTTGGCGATGCCGAGCAGGGCGATCAGCACCGCGAGGGCGAGCAGCGCGTAGACCAGGGTCAGCATCATGTCGATTCCGGCCGCCGAGGACTCGGCGTACTCGTCACGGGTCTGCACCTCCGGATCGCCGTACCGCGCGGCGACGCCCGCGACGGCCGCCTTGCCCGCGTCGGCGCGCACGCCGTCCTTGAAGGTGACGGCGACGAGCCGGTCGGCGTCCTGGGTACGGTGCGGGGCCCAGGCCTCTCGGGTCAGCACGTAGTCGCCGGCGAGGTCGGCGCGTTCGTAGACGGCGCGGACGGTGAAGGTGCGCCGGGTGCCGTCGGTGAAGGCCAGTTCGGCCGTACGGCCCGGCGTGAGCCCGTAGCGTTCGGCCTCGTCGTCCGCGACCGCGATCCCGTCCGTGCCGAGCCCGGCGAGCGAGCCCCGTACGGACCCGAGGTCGAAGGTGCGGGCGAGGGCGGCCGGGTCGGTGACCGTGAGGGCGCGGCCGCGGCCGTCGACCTCCGCGACGCCCTTGCCGAGCCCGACGGCGGTGTCCACCTCGGGCAGCGCGGCGACGGCGGGGGCGAGGCGCGGGCTGAGCCCGCTGCCCCCCGCGCCGAACGACGGGGCGCTGACCGCCACGTCGCCCGCGAAGGAGCGGGAGACCGTGTCGTCCATGGTCGCCTTGAGGGAGGCGCCGAAGACGGTGAACAGGGAGACGACGGCGACGCCGATCATGAGCGCGGTGGCGGTGGCGGCGGTACGGCGCGGGCTGCGCAGCGCGTTGCGGCGGGCGAGATCGCGGTTGGTGCCGCGCAACGGGCCGCCGAGGATCCGTACGGCGTACGAGGACGCCACCGGGCCCAGGACGACGAACGCGGCGAGGGCGAGGACCGCGCCGGTGCCGGCGAGCCACAGCGACGGCGTGCCCAGGACGCCCGCGAATACCAGGCCGACGGCCAGGGCGAGGAGCCCGGCACCGGCCGCCGAGCGGGTGCGGGAGGCGGCCGAGTCGTCGACGGCGGTCTCGCGCAGGGCGGCGAGCGGGGCGGTGCGTCCGGCCCGTACGGCCGGGAGCAGGGCCGAGCCGACGCAGACGCCGAGGCCGACGGCGAAGGGCAGCACCAGGGAGGTGCCGCTGATCACCAGGTCGCTGTCGGGGAAGGGGAAGCCGACGGCCGGGAAGAGCGCCTGGAGTCCGGCCGCGATGCCGATGCCGCCGAGGAGGCCCGCCGCGGAGGCGAGGACCGCCACGACGACGGCCTCGGCGAGCGTCATCGCGACGACCTGGCGGCGGGCGGCGCCGAGGGCGCGCAACAGGGCGTTCTCGCGGGTGCGCTGGGCGACGACGATGGCGAAGGTGTTGTGGATGGAGAAGACGGAGACGAGCAGGGCGACCCCGCTGAACACCAGCAGGAACGTGGTGAAGAGCGAGAGGAAGCGGCCGGAGATCATCTCGTTGCTCTCGTCGGTGGCCTGCTGTCCGGTGATCGCCTCGACGCCCTCGGGGAGGACGGGGCCGAGTGCGGCGACGAGCTCGTTCTGGGAGGTGCCGGGGCCCGCCCTGACGAGGATGGCGCCGGCTTCTCCGGCCTTCGGGGTGAGGTACCTCTCGGCGTCGGCGCGGGTCAGTCCGGTGTAGGTGACCTGGCCCATGCCGTCCGCGCCACCGAAGGTGGCGAGGCCGACGACGGTGACGCGCACGGGGTCGGGAGTGCGCAGCACCGTGGTGGAACCGAGGGTGAGCTTGCCGGCCTTGGCGGCGCCCTTGTTGACGACGACCTCGCCGCTCTTCTGCGGAGCGCGGCCTTCGGCGAGAGCGTACGGATTGAGTTCTGGATCCTGGATCCAATTGCCGGCGAGGGTCGGCGGGCCCTGACCGCCGATCGGCTTGCCGTCGGCGCCGACGAGCTGGCCCGCGCCCTCGATCCGGGGCACGGCGGCCGCGACCCCGGGGACCTTGGCGAGGTACTCGGCGAGGGTGGCGTCGACGGGGCTACGGGTGCCCTGGGCCTCCCCCGCGACCGTCACGACGCTCGTGCTGCGCACGACCGCGTCCGTACCGCTGTTGGCGTTGCCGAAGAGGCTGTCGAAGCCGGCCCGCAGGGTGTCGCCCATGACGAGGGTGCCGGTGAGGAAGGCGACGCCGAGCAGGACGGCGGCGAAGGTGCCCAGGAAACGGCGCCGATGGGCGCGCAGGGAGGCGAGGCCGAGACGGATGGTGGTCATGTCACCGCTCCTCCGCCGCGGAGCCGGCTCTCGTGGTGCCGAGCCTGTCGGCGGTCTTGCCCAGGGCCGTGCCGTCTGTCCTGCCCTTGGTCATGCCGGAGGCCGTGCGGTCGGTCCCGCAATCGGTCCTGCGGGAGGCCGTGCCGTCGTTCCTGCCGTCGGTCGCGCCGGCGATCCTGCCCGAGGCCGTGCCGTCGGTCGCGCTGTCGGTCCCGCCGTCGAGGGATTTCATCCGGTCCAGGACGAGATCGGATGTCGGATCCTGGATCCGATCGACCAGGCGCCCGTCCGCGAGGAAGACGACCTCGTCGGCGTGGGCGGCGGCCACCGGGTCGTGGGTGACCATGACGACCGTCCGGCCGGTCCGCCGTACCGTGTCGCCGAGCAGCCGGAGCACCTCCTCGCCGGAGCGGGAGTCCAGGTTGCCGGTGGGTTCGTCGGCGAAGACGACGTCCGGGCGGCTCGCGAAGGCGCGGGCCACGGCGACCCTCTGCTGCTGGCCGCCGGACAGCTGGCTCGGCCGGTGGTGGAGCCGGTCGCGCAGCCCCACCGTGTCGATGAGACGGTCGATCCAGACCCGGTCCGCGGTGGCGCCCGCCAGGTCGAGGGGCAGGGTGACGTTCTCTGCGACGGTGAGCGTCGGCAGCAGGTTGAAGGCCTGGAAGACGAATCCGACGCGCTCGCGCCGCAGCAGGGTCAGGCGCCGGTCGTCGAGCGCGGACAGATCGGTGTCGCCGATGAGGGCGGAGCCGGAGGTCAGGGTGTCGAGTCCGGCGGCGCAGTGCATGAGGGTGGACTTGCCCGAGCCCGACGGGCCCATGATCGCGGTGAAGCGGCCGGCCGGGAAGTCGACGCTCACCCCGTCCAGGGCCCGGACCTCGGTGTCCCCACGTCCGTAGACCTTGACCGCGTCGACGACCCGCGCGGCGGCCCGGAGCTCGGTGGTGGTGGTCATCGGCGGCGGCCCTTCTCGTCGGACGTACGGCCGAACTGCTCCTCCAGGACGGTCAGCCGGCGCCAGTACTCGTCCTCGTCGATCTCGCCCGCGGCGAAGCGGTGGCCGAGCAGTGCGATCGGCGACCGCTCGTCGACGCGGGACGCTCCGGGGCCGCCGGGCCCGCCGAAGCCGCCGAAGCCGCCCGGGCCGCGGTGGCGGCGCCTGCCGAAGCCGCGCAGCACGGTGATCACGGTGATGATCACAGCTGCCCAGACGAGCGGGAAGAAGAGGATCCACGGGCCGGGGCCCGCGTGGGCGAGGGTGTTCATCGTCGGTCAGCTCCTCTGGTGGTCGATGCTTCGAGACTCGCTCCGGTGGGGCCTCCGCGTCGTCGTACGGCCAGCGGCTTCGCACGTACGCCGGCGGGAGTAGGAGCGGGGTCGGCGGCTGCGCCTCGACTCTGTACCTACTGGTATGTACAGTGATCCGCATGAGCGCGAACGCGTCCGAGCGACTGATCGAGGCCACCCGCGAACTCCTGTGGGAGCGCGGCTACGTCGGCACCAGTCCCAAGGCGATCCAGCAGGCCGCCGGGGCGGGCCAGGGCAGCATGTACCACCACTTCAGCGGCAAGCCCGATCTCGCCCTCGCCGCGATCCGGCGCTCGGCGGCGGAGCTGCGGGCGGCCGCGGAGCGCGTGCTCGGCACGGAGGGTTCGGCGTACGCGCGGATCGAGGCGTATCTGCTGCGCGAGCGCGAGGTGCTGCGTGGCTGCCCCCTGGGCCGGCTGACGATGGACCCCGAGGTCATCTCCAGCGACGAGCTGCGTGCGCCGGTCGACGAGACGATCGACTGGCTGCGCGGCCGGCTCGCCGGAATCGTCCAGGAAGGCCTGGACAGCGGGGAGTTCCCCGGACCGCTGCGCGCGGAGGAGGTCGCGTCGACCGTGGTCGCGACCGTCCAGGGCGGCTACGTACTGGCCCGCGCGTCCGGCTCCCCCGCCGCCTTCGACACCGCCGTACGCGGCCTGCTCGCGCTGCTGACCCCGCGTACCGCCCGCTGACGGCCGAACCGCACGCCTCCGGCCCCTGAAACCCCAGGCCCCCGAACCCCAGGCCCACGACGCCCGAGCCCGCCCCCCAGCCACAAGCTACGCCCCGAGCCCCGAGCGGCGAGCGGCGAGCGGCGAGCGGCGAGCGGCGAGCGGCGAGCGGCGAGCGGCGAGCGGCGAGCAGGCCCTACCCGGGCACCCCATCCCATCCCACCCAGCCCCACCCAGCCCCGCCCGTCCCACGGTGACCCGACGACCACGAGGAGCCCGGCTCATGCACGCCATGCAGTACGACATCACGCTGCCCGCGGACTACGACATGGAGATCATCCGCAAGCGCGTCGCCACTCGGGGGCATCTCCTGGACGACTTCCCCGGCCTGGGCCTGAAGGCGTATCTGATGCGGGAGCGGGAGGACGGCTCGCCGGTCAACCAGTACGCGCCGTTCTACCTGTGGGACACGGCGGCCGGAATGAACGCGTTCCTCTGGGGCCCCGGCTTCCAGGGCATCGTGAACGACTTCGGGCGCCCCGTCGTCCAGCACTGGACCCCCGTCGCGCACGAGGAGGGCCCGGCGACCGCCGCGGTGCCGCGCGCCGCGACCCGCCGCCGGCAGCACCTGGCCGAGGGCACGCCGCCCGCCGAAGCGGTCGCGGAGGCGCTGGTACGGCACGCCCGCGAGGCGGCGGCCGACGGGGTGGTGGCGAGTGCGCTGGCCGTGGACCCGCGGCACTGGGAGCTGCTCACCTTCACGCTCTGGGCGACTCCGGAGGCACCGCCCGGGACGGCCGGGGACGGCGGCGCGGACGAGGCGGACCGGGCGGGCGGGGCCGACGCGGCGAACGGGGCCGATGCGGCGAACGGGGTGGCTGAGCGCTTCCAGGTGCTGCACCTGTCGCAGCCGGGCCGGGCGGGTCTGCCCGTGGGCCGGCTGTGGTGACCGCCCGCGGGGAGGGGCGACCGGGAGGGACGATCAGGTCGACGACGATGCCGGATCAGCGCACGTGGGCGGCAATGACCCGGGCGCACTCCAGGGACTCCGTGCGGGAGGTGTCGACCTCCACGTCGTAGAGGACCCCTTCGTGGACCAGGTCCGCCTGCTGGGCGGCCATGCCCGGGGTACGGTCGCCGCGGGCGATCTCGCGGCCGGCGGCGACCGCGCTGTCGCAGCGCACGCCGACCCACAGCACGTCGACGCCGTCGAGGACCTTGCGCCAGCGCTCCTGGGAGGCGGCGGCGCCGAGGAAGACGTCGTCGACGACGATCCTGGCGCCGGCCCGGGCCATCGCGGCGATGCCCTCCGCCCAGGCCGCCTCCAGGGCGCGGAAGTCCGCGCCGACGTTCACGCTGCCGTCCTCCCCGAACTCGATGCCGCCGTCCGCGTCCCGCATCTTCACGGGCAGGGCGTCGACGAAGTCGTCGACGCCGAAGGCGAGCCACGGGTCGGGGAGCACGGCCTGCAGGCAGCGGACCATGCCGGACTTGCCCGAGCTCGAACCGCCGTTGAGGATGATCATCTGGGTCGTCACCGCGCCACCCTAGGGGGTGGGTCCGGGGCCCGCACCGGAATTTCAGCCGACCGGCACCAGGGTCAGGTAGGCGATGCCGAGCACCGAGCGGTAGGCCAGCCACTGGGAACGCTGGCGGTCGACACGGGCGCGGGTCTCGGCGGCGAGGGGGTGGTCCGGGTGGGCGGCGAGCCAGAGTTCGGCGGCGTGCCGGTAGCCGGACTCGAACTCCTCCCACTCCTCCTGGCTCGCGGTCTCGATCCAGGCGGTCCGGAACCCCGCCTCCAAGGCGAGGTCGACGAGGCCGTCGAGCGAGGGGTGCTCTTCGACGTGGGCGTCGGGCCACATCCGGGCGAGTTCGGCATCGGTGGGCGTGCGCTGCCAGAAGCCCTCGCCGAGCAGGACCCGGCCACCGGGCCGTACCAGGCGGCGCAGTTCGCGCAGGACGACGGCGGGATCGTACGGGTCGTCGGGACAGAGGGCCTGGCCGGAGCCGAGGCACAGGACGAGGTCGGCCGGACCGCGTTTCGTGCCGAACCCGGACTCCTCGACGTACGTGACCCGCTCGGCGAGCCCGCGCGCGGCGGCGAGCCGGCGGCCGAGGGCGAGGTCCTCGCCGTTGATGTCGATGCCGAGCCCGTCGGCGCCGGGTACGGCGTCGAGGACGCGCAGCAGCAACTCGCCCCAGCCGCAGCCGACGTCCAGCACCGTGCGGGGCGAGGCGGCGGCGAGCCGCGCGACGATCCGGCCGGCCCGGGCCTCGGAGAGCGGACCGTGGAAGATGAGCCCGGCGCCGAGGCGAGGCGGAGAGTCGGCGGTGACGGGGGCGGTGACGCCGGATTCGGCTCCGATCCCGGCTCCGGCTTCGGCGCCGGTCCCGGTTCCAGCTCCAGCTCCTACTCCCGCTCCGGTCCCGGCTCCGGCTCCGGCGCGGGCTCCTGGATTGGCCTCGGTCTCGGCCTTGGTCTCGGCCTTGGTCTCGGGCTCGGCCTTGGTCTCGGGCTGGGGCGGGGCCTTGGCCTCCGCGTCGCTCTGGGTCATGGGGCCGGACCCTAGTCGGCGGAGGGCACCCCGCCCAACGCATTAAGCGGGTCGTCGAGGACCGGCTGCCAGGCGAGCTCGGCGGCACCCACGAGGCTGTTGTGGTCGAGGGTGCAGGGAAGGATCGGTACGCCGCCGCTGCGGCCCCAGAGGCTGCGGTCGGCGACCACGGCGCGGAGCCGGCCCGGGTCGGCGTCCAGGAGCTCGCGGTGGAGGCCGCCGAGAATGATCCGGTCGGGGTTGAGGATGTTGACGAGTCCGGCCAGGCCGAGGCCGAGCCGGTCGATCAACTCCTCGGTGGCGGCGCGTACTCCGGGGTCGTCCGCGTGGTCGCGGAGGAGGTCACGGGCCTGCTGGAGCAGGGAGACCTCGGGGCCGGGCGCGCGGCCGGCGACCGTGAGGAAGGCGAGCGGGTCGGTCTCGACGTCGAGGCAGCCGCGGGAGCCGCAGTGGCAGGGGCGCCCCTCCGGGTTGACGGTGAGGTGGCCGACCTCGAGGGCGAGTCCCGAACTTCCGGTGTGCAGACGCCCGTCGAGCACGAGCGCGCCGCCGACGCCGCGGTGGCCGGTGGCGACGCACAGCAGGTCCTTCGCGCCGCGTCCGGCCCCGTGGCGGTGCTCGGCGAGAGCGGCGAGGTTGACGTCGTTGCCGGTGAAGGCGGGACCTTCGATGCCGGCCGCACGCACCTGCTCGGCGAAGATCTCGCGGACGGGCGCGCCGGCGGGCCAGGCGAGGTGGAGCGGGTTGAGGGCGGTGCCTTCGGGCTCGGCCACGGCGGAGGGCGCGGCGAGCCCGGCGCCCACGCAACGGCGCCCGCTGGCCCGGAGCAGTGCGGCCCCGGCGGCGACGACCTCGCCGAGGACCTGGGCGGGGTCGGCGGAGACGGTGACGCAGCCGGGGGCGGTGGCCTCGATGGTGCCGCCGAGCCCGACGAGCGCGGCGCGGAAGCCGTCGGCGTGGACCTGGGCGGCGAGGGCGACGGGGCCCTTCTCGTGCACGGCGAGCCGGTGCGAGGGCCGGCCCTGGGAACCGGCGGCGGCGCCGGGGTTGGAGTCGACCCGGATGAGCCCGAGCGCCTCCAGCTCGGCGGCGACGGCGCCGGCGGTGGCCCGTGTGACACCGAGCTCGGCGGTCAGCACGGCCCGCGTCGGCGCCCTCCCCGTGTGCACGAGCTCCAACGCGGGTCCGAGCGCGCTGCGCCCCCTGTCCAGCCGTGTCCGGGTCGTCGTCGCCTTGCCGTTCATGTGGCCGAGTCTCCCATGATCGACCCACCCGAAGCTGCGGGCACCCGGCTTTGGCCGGGCAAGAGCGGTGACCGACACCTGGGCGCGTCCGATCGGCCGGGGGCTGGTAGCAGCCCCCGACCCGGCTGGGGGGTCGGTGGCGGGGCTCGGGGGCCGGTCGGCGGAACCTGGGCGCGGACGGTCGGCCGAGGCCGGGCCCGGGTCGGCGGCAGGGCCGCCTGGGACCGGTGGCCGGTCGGCCGGGGGCCGGCCGCAGGTCGGCTCCGGGGCGGATCGACCGAGACCGGACCGCGGGTCGGCTGGGTTCCGGCCCGGTCAACGGCGAGTCGGTAGCCGCTCGTCAACTGAGTCGGAGGCGGAGTCGGAGTTGGGTCGGCCCGAACTCATGGCGGGGCGGCCAGGGCCCGGGGGCCGGTCGGCCGGGCCCGGTCGCCAGGTCGCATCGGGGCCGGTCGGCCGGGACCAGCCTCAGGTCGGGTCCGGGCCGGTCGGCC
This sequence comes from Streptomyces sp. NPDC053431, assembly GCF_044544925.1. NCBI lineage: Bacteria > Bacillati > Actinomycetota > Actinomycetes > Kitasatosporales > Streptomycetaceae > Streptomyces > Streptomyces sp. NPDC053431. The sequence continues at coordinate 111,002 of NZ_JBITXX010000004.1, forward strand.
GGGACCCGGCCACAGGCCGACGCGGCTCCGCCCCCGGGCCGACGACAAGTCGGGCCCCGCTCACCCACGGGTCGGTTGCGGCTCGTCCGCCGGTCGGTCGCCGCTCGTCCGCCGGTCGGTCGCCGCTCGACCGTGGGCCGGTCGCCGCTCGTCCCCCGGTCGGTTGCGGCCCGCCCCCACCCCCTCGTCTTGAATCCACCGCCCCCGCACCCCTATCCTGAGTTTGTGCCGCTACTAAACAAAGTACGGACGGCCGTATCGGGGGGATCCCGCGGAGACACCGCTTCCCTCCCCCTGGCTCGCCTCCGCCTCGCCCTGACCCTGTTCTTCGCTCTCGACGGATTCCTCTTCGCCGGCTGGGTGGTCCGCATCCCGGCCATCAAGGAGCAGACCGGCGCCTCCGCCGGTGACCTCGGGCTCGCGCTGCTCGGGGTGTCCGCCGGCGCCGTGATCACCATGACGCTGACCGGACGGCTCTGCCGGCGTCACGGCAGCCATCCGGTCACCGTCGCCACCGCCGTGCTGCTCTCCCTCTCGCTCGCCCTGCCGCCGCTGACCCGCTCCCCGCTCACCCTCGGGCTCGTCCTGCTCCTCTTCGGCGCCGCCTACGGCGGGATCAACGTGGCCATGAACAGCGCCGCCGTCGATCTCGTCGCCGCGCTCCGCAGGCCCGTCATGCCGAGCTTCCACGCCGCCTTCAGCCTCGGCGGCATGGTGGGCGCCGGTCTCGGCGGGCTGGTGGCCGGGAGCCTGTCACCGACCGCGCACCTGCTCGGCCTCACGCTCGTCGGACTGCTCCTGACGGCCGCCGCCGGCCCCGTACTCCTCCGGCATCCCTCCCCCGCTCCGCCCGAGTCGCTCCCCGCCGACACCACCGGCACCCGGCGCGCCGGTTCGCGCCGCGCCGTTCTCGTCTTCGGCGTCATCGCGCTCTGCACGGCGTACGGAGAGGGCGCGCTGGCCGACTGGGGCGCCCTGCACCTCGCGCAGGACCTGCGGGCCCACCCGGGCGTCGCCGCGGCCGGGTACTCGCTCTTCGCCCTGGCCATGACCGCCGGACGGCTCTCGGGCACCGCCCTGCTCGAACGGCTCGGCCAGACCCGCACCCTCGTCGCGGGCGGGCTCACCGCCGGCGCGGGCATGCTGCTCGGGGCGCTCGCCCCCACCGTGTGGGCGGCGCTGCTCGGCTTCGCCGTGACCGGCCTCGGCCTCGCCAACATCTTCCCCGTCGCCGTCGCCCGCGCGGGCGCCCTCGCCGGGCCGAGCGGCGTCGCGACCGCGTCCACGCTCGGCTACGGCGGCATGCTGCTCGGCCCGCCGTCCATCGGCTTCCTCGCCGACTGGTTCTCGCTGCCCGTGGCCCTCACCACGGTCGCCCTCCTCGCCGCCGGCGCCGCCGTGATGGGCTACGCCTCCCGCAACACGGGGGTACGTACCACGAGTTGACGGCCGCGTCGTCATCGCGGCGCCCGGCAGCGCGGGCGGGCGTTCCTGCTCGGCGACGCCCTGCTCGCGCCTCGGCGCCGCGTGCCCGTCGCACACGACGGGACGCCCTCATCCGTCCGTACGGCCCCGCCGATCATCCGCCCCGTACGGCTCCGCCGCTTGGCGGTCGACGCGCAATAATCCGACACCATGGACACCTTGAGCATCGACACGCACATCGACGCGCTCGACGCGGCGGGCAAGGCTCTCGCGGACGCCGCCGCGGCGGCGGGGACCGACGCGCAGGTCGCGACCTGCCCGGGCTGGCAGGTCCGTGACCTGCTGCGGCACACCACGATGGTGCACCGCTGGGCCACCGCGTACGTCGTCGAGGGCCACACCTCCCCTCAGCCCGACGGCGGCGAACCCGACCTCGACGGCGACGAGCTCCTCGCCCATTTCCGCGAGGGGCACACCCTCCTGGTCGACGCCCTGCGCACCGCCCCGGCGGACCTGACCTGCTGGTCCTTCCTGCCCGCGCCCTCACCGCTGGCGTTCTGGGCCCGCCGGCAGGCGCACGAGACGACCGTGCACCGGGCCGACGCCGAGTCCGCGCTCGCCGCCGGTCCCGGCCCCGTCGACCCGGCGATCGCCGCCAACGGCATCGACGAACTGCTCAGTGCCTTCCACGCCCGCGAGCGCAGCCGGGTCCGCACCGACGTGCCGCGCACGCTCCGGGTGCGCGCCACCGACACCGGCGACGTGTGGACCGTGCACCTGTCGCAGGACGCGCCGCGGACGGAGCGGAACGCGGACGGGCCGGCCGACTGCGAACTCGGCGGGCCCGCCGACCGGCTCTACCTGACGCTGTGGAACCGGCTTCCGCAGGAGGCCGTGACGGTGACCGGCGACGCGTCCCTGGCCCGGCTGTGGCGGGAGAACTCCGGCATCGTCTGGTCGTAGCCCCCGATCCCGCCGCCCGGCCGCCGTGTCGCGGGGCTCAGCCCAGCCACCCGGGACGCACCAGGCCCGACTCGTAGGCCAGGACGACGAGTTGGGCCCGGTCCCGGGCGCCGAGCTTCACCATGGTGCGGCTCACGTGCGTCTTGGCGGTGAGCGGGCTGACGACCAGACGGCGGGCGATCTCCTCGTTGGAGAGGCCGATACCGACCAGGGCCATCACCTCCCTCTCCCGCTCGGTCAGTTCGTCGAGGCCCGCGGCCCGGGCGGGTGGCTTGGACCGGGCCGCGAACTCCTCGATGAGCCGCCGGGTCACCCCCGGCGAGAGCAGCGCGTCGCCGGCCACCACCGCGCGCACGGCGCGCAACAGCTCCTCCGGCTCGGTGTCCTTGACGAGGAATCCGGAGGCGCCGGAGCGGATCGCCTCGAAGACGTACTCGTCGAGTTCGAAGGTCGTCAGCATGACCACCCTGACCGCGCCGAGCTCTCCGTCCGCGGTGATGAGGCGGGTCGCGGCGAGACCGTCCAGGTGGGGCATCCGGATGTCCATCAGGACCACGTCGGGGCGCAGTTCGCGCACCTTCGCCACGGCCTCCTCGCCGTCCGCGGCCTCCCCCGCCACCTCGATGTCCGGCTGGGCGTCCAGGAGCGCACGGAAGCCGGCCCGCACCAGCGACTGGTCGTCGGCGAGCAGGACGCTGATCACCGTGCTCGCCGGGCTCTCGGGGCTCACGGGGCTCACGGGGCTCACGGGGACTCCTCGGGTCGTACGGCGGGCGGTTGCTCGGGGCCGGGGGCGTGCGGTTGCTCGGGGCCGGGGACGGGCGGGTCCTCTGGTCGTACGGCGGGCGGCTGGTCGTGCCGTACGGGCGGCTCGCCCCGCCGCGCCGGCGGCTCCTCCGGCCGTACGGGCGGCTCGCCCGGCCGCGCCGACGGCTCGTCCGACCGTTCGGACAACTCGCCCCGCCGTCCAGACAGCTCCTCCGGCCGTACGGGCGGCTCGCCTCGCCGTGCAGGCGACTTCTCCGGCCGTACGGGCGGCTTGTCCGGCCGTGCCGACCGCTCGTCCGGCCGTGCCGACCGCTCCTCCGGCCCTGCCGCCTGCTCCGTCGGCCGTACGGGCAGCACCGCGTGCACGCGGAAGCCGCCGTCCGGACGGGCGCCCGCCTCGATCGTGCCGCCGAGCGCCGCCGCGCGCTCCCGCATTCCGGCGAGGCCGTTGCCGCTGCCGCCCGCGTCGTCGCCGGTCGCGGGACCCTCGTCGTCGATCCGCAGGTCGAGGGCGCCGGGGCGGTAGCCGAGGACGACGACGGCCGTACGCGAACCGGAGTGCCGCACCACGTTGGTCAGCGCCTCCTGCACGATCCGGAAGGCGGCGAGCTCCGTGCCGGGCGGGAGCCGTCTGCGCCGCCCCTCGGTCTCGGTCCGCACGGTGAGCCCCGCGGCGGCGGCCTGCTCGACGAGTTCGGGGAGACGGTCGAGGCCGGGGGCGGGGGCGCGGGGCGCGTCGCCGGGGGCGCGCAGGGTGTCGAGCACCTGCCGCACCTCGCCCAGGGCCTCCTTGCTGGCGGCCTTGATGGTGGTGAGGGCGGTACGGGCCTGGCCCGGGTCGGAGTCGAGCAGGGCGAGGCCGACGCCGGCCTGGACGTTGATCACGGAGAGGGAGTGGGCGAGCACGTCGTGGAGCTCGCGGGCGATCCGCAGCCGCTCCTCGTCGGCCCGGCGGCGCTCGGCCGCCGCCCGCTCGGCGCGCTCCTTGGCCCACTGCTCGCGGCGGACGCGGACGAGTTCGGAGGCGGCGAGGACGGCCACCGCGAAGGCGGCGACCGGGATCTCCTGCCCCCAGGGGGCAGCCCCGTCTCCCTCGGGGGGCAGGTACCGGTAGAGCCAGTGGGCCAGCACCAGATGCCCCGCCCACAGCAGACCGAGCGCCCACCAGGCGGCGCGCCGGTGCCCGTGCACGACGGCGGCGAAGCAGGCGGCGGCGACGAGAGCGAAGACCGGGCCGTACGCGTAGCCCGCCGCGAGGTACCCGAGTGTCACCGCCGACACCCCGAACACCACCGGCACCGGGTAGCGGTGACGCAGCAGCAGCACCGCGGCACCGAGGAGCAGCAGGGCCCGGCCGAGGGCGTCGAGCGTGGACCGATCGGGCTGGTTGCGGGCGGCGAAGCCGGTGCCGACGAGCACGAAGGCGGCGATGACGACTGTGGACCGCCAGGGCAGGCCGCCCCGGGGCTCCCGCGCGGCCCACCCCAGGGGCCCGCCGTGCCACCGCCCCTCGTGCCCGGCCCGACGCCACCGGCCTCCACCACGTCCGGCGCGGCCACGTCCCGCCGCACCGGAGCGCGAACCGCGGCGCCTCGGCCTCCGGCCGCCCGGGGGCCCGTCGTGCCCGGGGGCCGAAGTCCTGATCGCCTCTTCGTCCATGCGGCCACGCTAGACGGGGCCACGGCGCGCGGGCGTCAGCCGGGCGGGGTGGTCACCCGTACTCCCGCGGGAGTACGGGTGGGCGTCCGGCGGGCGACGTGCGCCGACAGACCGGGGCAGCCCCCCAAAAAAACCGGCCTGCCCCGGACCACCCCGTCCGCCCTCACGGCTTCGGGAAGAGGCCCACCTCGCGGCCCAGTCTTTCCGCCGCCGCCGTGAAGAAGGTGTCGCGGTCCTCGACGACCCGGTGGAACTGGCCGAAGACCTCGAAGGAGATCAGCCCGAAGAGCTGGGCCCAGGCGGAGGCGAGGGCGACGGCCAGGGGCGGGGGGAGGTCGGGGGCCACGTCGGTGGCGAGGCGGGTCGCCTCCGGTTCCAGGGCGGCCGGGAGGGGCGGCGGGGCGACGCCCTTGTCCTGGTAGGCGGCGCGGGCGACGGAGATGAGCAGCAGACCGACGCGCGACGCGGGGGCGATGGTGTCCTGGGGAGCGCTGTAGCCGGGGACGGGGGAACCGTAGATGAGGGCGTACTCGTGCGGGTGGGCGACCGCCCAGGCGCGGACGGCCCGGCAGACGGCGGTCCAGTGGGCGAGGTGGGCGCCGGGGGCGGCGCTCCGGGCGGTGGCGTGGGCCTGTTCGGCGGCGGCCCCGACGGCGTCGTACGCGTCGATGATGAGAGCGGTTAGCAGGTCGTCGCGGCTGGGGAAGTAGCGGTAGAGCGCGGAGGAGACCATGCCGAGCTCCCGGGCGACGGCGCGCAGCGAGAGCTTGGCGGCGCCCTCGGCGGCGAGCTGGCGGCGGGCCTCGTCCTTGATGGCGGCGGTGATCTCGATCCGGGCGCGGGCGCGGGCTCCTTGGACAGTGGTCATGAAGAGCAGTCTGCCACGTTTCGGAGCACCGCACCGAAACGAGAGCACTGCTCTTGCGTAGGAGCGCCGATCCGTGCACACTGATGTCAAGCGAGAGCAGTGCTCACACTTTGGAGCAGCGCTCACCCTGCCCGCCGCCCCAGGAGGCCCCGATGTCCGCTCAGCCGTCCGACCGCCCCGCCGCCGGCGCCCACGTCATGAAGCCCGGCTGGTTCACGATCAACGTCTTCAACCGCGCCGTCAGCTGGATGACCCGCCGCGGCATCAGCATCTGGGGCTCTCGCGTCCTCGCCGTCCGCGGCCGCAAGAGCGGCGAATGGCGCCGCACCCCCGTCAACCTGCTGACGGTGGACGGCGCCCAGTACCTGGTGGCCCCGCGCGGCCACGTCCAGTGGACCCACAACATGCGGGCGGCCGGCGGCGGCGAGCTGCACCTCGGCCGGCAGGTCCAGCCGTTCACCGCGGTGGAGGTCGCCGACGACGACAAGCCCGTCCTCCTGCGCGCCTACCTCAAGCGCTGGAAGGCCGAGGTCGGCGTGTTCTTCCAGGGGGTCGGGCCGGACTCCACGGACGAGGAACTGCGCGCCATCGCGCCCAGGCACCCCGTCTTCCGGGTCACCCCCACCGCCCCCACCCACGCGTGAGGGCGGTACGGATCCACTCCGCACCGCCCTCAGGAATCACCGCGCGAGCGGCTCAGGAGGCTTCCGGCACCTGCCGGTCGGCGCCGTCCCCAGCGCCGTCCCCGTCACCGGCCCCGGGTTCGGCCGCGCCGTCCCGGACCGCCCGGGCCGCGTCCTCCGACGCCTCCCCGGCCGCCGCCTTCTCAGCCGCCTCCTTCTCAGCCGCCTCGGTGTCCGCCGCCTCGGTCTCCGTGCCGCGCGGGACGCCCCGGCCCGCCGGACCCACGCCCGCGGAGGTGTCGATCCGGCGGTCGAACAGCTCGAGGGCGCGGTGCGCCAGGCCGTTGCCGCGGACCAGGCCGGCCAGCGTCGTCCCGCCCCGCGTGATGTCCGTGAACGCCTTCCACGCGGGCCGCAGTCCGGTGATCGCCGCGTGCAGCAGCCCCGGGCGCCGTTCGAACACGGCGAGCATCCGGCGGCCCACGGCCATCTCCACACCGAGCCCGGCCTTGATGGCGAAGGCGTAGTTCAGCGCCTGACGGCGCGCGTCCACCGCGTCGCCCGCCTCGGCGATCCGGACCGCCCACTCGCCCGCGAGCCGGCCCGAGCGCAGCGCGAAGGAGATGCCCTCGCGGGTCCACGGCTCCAGGAGACCGGCCGCGTCGCCGCAGACCAGGACCCGGCCGCGGGAGAGCGGCGAGTCGTCGGTGCGGCATCGGGTCAGGTGGCCGGAGGAGACGGACGGTTCGAAGCCGGAGAGGCCGAGCCGCGCGACGAAGTCCTCCAGATAGCGCTTGGTGGCCGCGCCCTCGCCGCGCGCCGAGATGACGCCGACGGTCAGCGTGTCGCCCTTCGGGAACACCCAGCCGTAACTGCCCGGCAGCGGGCCCCAGTCGATGAGCACCCGCCCCTTCCAGTCCTCGGCGACGGACGGCGGGACGGGGATCTCCGACTCCAGGCCCAGGTCGACCTGGCCGAGCTTGACGCCGACGTGCGCGCCTATGCGGCTCGCGCTTCCGTCGGCGCCGACCACGGCGCGGGCCAGGATCGTCTCGCCGTCGGCCAGGACGACGGCGACGGTGCGGCGGTCCGGCACGGCCGGACCGTGCTGCTCGACGCGGCTGACGGTGGCACCGGTGCGCAGCTCGGCCCCCGCCTTCTGGGCGTGCTCGACCAGCTGGGCGTCGAACTCGGGCCGGTTGATGAGCCCGAACAGCATGCGGCGGGAGCGCCGCGTGCGGGCGAAGCGCCCGTTGTGCTGGAAGGTCACCGCGTGCACGCGGTCCTGCAGGGGCAGTTCGAAGCCGGGCGGCAGCGCGTCGCGCGACGGGCCGATGATGCCGCCGCCGCATGTCTTGTAGCGGGGCAGCTCGGCCTTCTCCAGGAGCAGCACGCGGCGTCCGGCCACGGCCGCCGCGTAGGCCGCGGAGGCCCCCGCCGGCCCGGCGCCCACGACGACCACGTCCCACACCGGCTGCCCCCCGTCCGGGCCCACCGCCCCCGCTCCAGCCTCTGCCGCTCCGGCGTCTGCGTTCTCGCTGCTCACGATGTGCTTCTGCTCCTGATCCGACCGGTGGTACCTGCTGTGATCGCATCCTACGGCTCGGTAGCGGGGCCCGGCCGTGTCGCCCCGCGCCGTAGGATCGGCATGCGTTCGCCGTACAACCGATACACGGCGTTCGTCCTGACAACGTCGCACCCACCAGGAGCGTGCCCATGACCGCGAATCCGATAGCCGAGACCGTCGCATCCCTGATGCCCCGCGCCAAGGCGGAGCTGACGGAGCTGGTGGCCTTCCAGTCGGTCGCGGACGAGGCGGTCGCTCCGCGCAGCGAGTGCGAGGCCGCGGCGAACTGGGTGGCCGACGCGCTCCGCGCCGAGGACTTCCAGGACGTGGCGCTGCTCGACACCCCGGACGGTTCGCAGTCGGTGTACGGCGTGCTGCCGGGCCCGGTCGGCGCCCCGACCGTGCTGCTGTACGCGCACTACGACGTGCAGCCGATGCTGGTCGAGTCGGCGTGGGTGACCCCGCCGTTCCAGCTGACCGAGCGGGAGGACGGGCGCTGGTACGGGCGCGGCGCCGCCGACTGCAAGGGCGGCTTCATCATGCACCTGCTGGCGCTGCGCGCCCTGAAGGCGAACGGCGGCGTGCCGGTCACCGTCAAGATGATCGTGGAGGGCTCGGAGGAGCAGGGCACGGGCGGTCTCGAGCGGTACGCGGAGGCGCACCCCGAGCTGCTCGCCGCCGACGCGATCGTCATCGGCGACGCGGGCAACTTCCGGGTCGGCCTGCCCACGGTGACGGCGACGCTGCGGGGCATGACGATGATCCGGGTCACCGTCGACACCCTGCAGGGCAACCTGCACTCGGGGCAGTTCGGCGGTGCCGCGCCGGACGCGCTGGCCGCGCTGATCCGGGTCCTGGACTCGCTGCGCGCGGAGGACGGCTCGACGGTGATCGACGGGCTGCCGGCGGACGCCGAGTGGCAGGGTCTGCAGTACCCGGAGGCCGACTTCCGCAAGGACGCGAAGGTGCTCGACGGAGTGGACCTGCCGGGCAACGGCACGGTCGCCGACCGGATCTGGGCCCGGCCGGCCGTGACCGTCGTCGGCATCGACTGCCACCCGGTGGCGGGTGCCACGCCGTCGATCCCGGCGACCGCCCGCGCGCAGATCAGCCTGCGGGTGCCGCCCGGCCAGGACGCGGCCAAGGCGACGGAGCTGCTCTTCGCGCACATCGAGAAGCACACGCCGTGGAACGCCCGGGTGAGCCTGGAGCAGGTCGGCCAGGGGCAGCCCTTCCAGGCGGACACGTCCAGCCCGGCGTACGTCTCCATGGCGGAGGCGATGAAGGTCGCGTACCCGGGCGAGGAGATGCAGACGGCGGGCATGGGCGGCTCGATCCCGCTGTGCAACACGCTGGCCACGCTGTACCCGGAGTCGGAGATCCTGCTGATCGGTCTGAGCGAGCCGGACGCGCAGATCCACGCGGTGAACGAGTCGGTGTCGCCGGACGAGCTGGAGCGCCTGTCGGTCGCGGAGGCGCACTTCCTGCTCAACTACGCCCGCTCGAAGGCGTAGTTCCCGCGAGGGTCACGCTCTGGGCGGAACTCGCCCAGAGCGTAGACCGGACCGGAGGTCCGGGGCGCTGCCGTACGTTCGCGGCATGGACCTCGTAGAGATCACTCCCCGCCTCCACCTGCTGCGCTTCTCCATCGGCCAGGCGTATCTGTGGCGGGACGACACGGAACTGACGCTGATCGACGCCGGCTGGGCGGGCTCGGCCGACGAGATCGAGACGGCGCTGCGCGGAGCGGACCTCGACCCGTCCCTGCTCCGCCGGATCGTCCTCACTCACTGCCACCGCGACCACGTGGGCGCGGCGCAGGAGTTGGCCGACCGGTTCGGCGCGGAGATCCTGGCGCACGCCCTGGACGCCCCCGTGATACGGGGCGAACTCCCGGTCCCCCAGCCGGTCCTGCTGGACCGGGAGATCCCGCTGTACGCGCACGGGCTGACCGTCCCCGAGGCGCCGCCGACCCGGGTGGACCGCGAGCTCGCGGACGGCGAGGAGCTCGGCTTCGGCGACGGCGCGGTGGCGCTGCACACCCCCGGCCACACGCCCGGCTCGCTCGCGGTCCATCTCCCCCGCCACGGCGTGCTGTTCACGGGCGACACGGTGGCCTCCGTACCGGACGTCATGTTCGGCGTCTTCCACGTCGACCGCGCCCAGGCCCTGGCCTCGATGCGCCGCCTCGCCGCGCTGCGCCCGTCGGTGCTGTGCTGCGGGCACGGGGAGCCGGTGACGCAGGACACGGCGGAGCGGCTGGAGAAGGCGGTGGCCGCCGCGCCGGAGGCGTGACGAAAGGGTCCGCGCCCGGGCCCGGGCGGTCGGCGTGCGCCGAGATCACGTGGCCGCACGGCGCCTGGGCCCGGTTCGCGGGCCAGTCGGCGCCTGGGTGGGTTCGATCGGCCGACCTCTGCCCCCGGGGGGCGCCGGATTCAGGCTCAGGCACTTGGGGGCCCGGTTCGACGCCTGCCCCGGGGCCGCGGGAGCAGGCTCAGGCACGCGGGGGCCCGGTTCGACGCCTGCCCCGGGGGCGCCGGAGCAGGCCCAGGCACACTCAGGCCGGTTGCCTCGTCGGTCTTCCGGCCGCCCTCAGCCGACCGGCACCCCCGCCTCCAGGTTCAGCACCGTGCCGCGTTCGCGGGCGCGGAGGGCCCAGCGGAGGCGGGTGTAGCGGACCGGGGGGAGGAGGTCGGCGGCCTCTTCCTCGGTGACGAAACGCCAGGCGCGCAGTTCGGCGCCGGGGAGGAGGAGGCGGGCGGCGTCGGCGGTGGCGAGGCGGCCGCCGTCGAACAGGAGGCGCAGTCCGCCGTAGCCGGGGGGCTGGGGGCGTTCCCAGTCGACGAGGAGCAGGCGGGGGACGGTGTCCAGCTCCAGGCCGATCTCCTCGGCGACCTCGCGTATGCCGGCCCGGGCGGGTGCCTCGCCGGGTTCGACGACACCGCCGGGGAACTCCCAGCCGGGCTTGTAGGTGGGGTCGACGAGCAGGAAGCGGTCGTGTTCGTCGAAGAGCAGGACACCGGCGGCCAGGGTCTCGCCGGTGGGTTCGGGTGTCTGGACGATGCCGCAGGGTGCGGCGTGGCCCGCCGCGACGGCGTCGGCGACGGCGCGCGCGGTCTCGGCGGCGGTGAGCGCCGAGTTGTCGACGGCGTACGCGTCGGCGGCCAGCCAGCCGTCGAGGGCGTCGCGGAAGGGGCCGACGCGGTCGAGACTCCAGCGGCGGACGCGTTCGGCCGCCTGGGCCGGTGTCTCGCCGGCGGCCTCGGCGTACGCCTCGGAGCCGGGCTCGCCGGTCACCCCGCCGCCGGTCCCCGCCTCGGCGGCGAAGGCGGCCCGGCTGTCGATCCGTCCACGCAGGATCGTTTCGTCGGGAGCGAGCACCACATGCCGCACCTCGATCCTCCGGGCGGCGAGCGCGCCGAAGATCTCGTCCCGGTAGTCCTGCCGGACCAGGGTCATGGGGACGACGAGCACCCCGCCGAGCTCGGCGAGCATCGCGGCGGCCGTGTCCACGACCAGGCGGCGCCAGATCGGCAGGTCCTGGAAGTCGGTGACCTCAGCGAGACGTTTCTGCGGGAGCAGTCGGCACACGGCGCCGCCGACCAGCTCGGGGTCGTACAGCGTGCTGTTCGGGATCAGATCGACCAGCTCGCGCGCGGTGCTGGACTTCCCCGCGCCGAACGCACCGTTGATCCAGACGATCACGATTCCCCCTCTTCGGTTGCCCCCAGTGGACTGCCCGCACCACCCTGCCACGGAAACCCTCCGGCGGAAGCGGTCCGGGCGCAGCGGACGGCGGAACCGCGGCATGCCCCCGGCGCGTAACACATCCCGAGCGATCGTCGTTGGAAACGGCGAGCACGAGGGGGTGCGGAGATGGACCGTACGGTTCTGGAGCGGTTTCCGGCCGGAGGCCCGCGGGGCAGCTGGCCCGCGGAGGAGTTCGCCCACGCGCGGCGCGCGGAGGGACTGCCCGCGCGCGTGGTGATGGACCTGGAGGCCGACGCCTTCCTGGTGATCGTGGAACAGCGTTCGGCGGACACGGTACGGGGCTGAGCGCGGCCCTCCCGAGTCCTCCGGACGGGCGCCCGCCCGGGCCCCGGGAACGCGGTCGAGCCGGCGGCGCCTCGGCGTCGACCCGCGCCGCGGCAGCCCCGCCGGCCCCGGCAGCCCCGCAGCCCGGGATCCTCGTCGGCGATCCGGCCGCCGGGCCTTCAGGGTCGCGGGGCCGCCGCGGCCGCCGCTCCCAGGAGCCCCGCGTCCGTGCCCGTCAGGGCCGGGACCACCTGGAGGTCCCGGACGAAGGAGAGCGTGGCGTAGGAGCGGAGGCTGCGCCGGAGCGGGGCGAAGAGGATCTCGCCGGCGCCCGCCACTCCCCCGCCGACGACGGCGATGTCGATCTCCACGAGGGTGGCGGTCGCGGCGATCCCCGCGGCCAGGGCCTGGGCCGCGCGCTCGAAGGACGCGACGGCCACCGGGTCGCCCGCGCGGGCGGCGGCGGCCACCGCGGCGGCGGAGGTGTCGCCGTCGGGGCCGGGGCGCCAGCCGTTCTCCAGCGCGCGGCGCGCGATGTGCGGGCCGCTGGCGATCCGCTCGACGCAGCCGCGCCCCCCGCAGGCGCACGGCTCGCCGTCCAGGTCCACGCTGATGTGGCCGATGTGACCCGCGTTGCCGGTGGGGCCCGGGTGGACGCGCCCGTCGAGGACGAGACCGCCGCCGACGCCCGTCGAGACGACGAGGCACAGCGCGTTGTCGTGGCCGCGCGCCGCGCCCTGCCAGTGCTCGGCCGCCGTCATGGCGACGCCGTCGCCGACGAGGGTGACGGGCCGTCCGCCGCTCGCCCGATGAACCCGCTCCACCAGCGGGAAGTCGCGCCAGGCCGGCACGTTGACGGGGCTGACGGTGCCGGCCGCGGCGTCGACGGGACCCGCGCTGCCGATGCCGACGGCGCCCGCCGAGGCCCACAGCGGCGAGCCGGCCAGCTCGTCGAGCACCGCCGCCACCGCCCCCATCACCGTCTCCCCGTCCTCCCGCGCGGGCGTGGGCCGCTGCGCCCGGACGCGGATCCGGCCGCCGTCGTCGACCAGCGCTCCGGCGATCTTGGTGCCGCCGATGTCGAGGGCGACGACGAGGTCAGTGCGCATGGGCTCCGGATCTCCGTGGGACAGTGGGTGCGACCTACAGTCTTCCGCCCTCTGACAACGTTGTCCAGGGCCTATGCTCGACAACACGAGATCGACACGCATCTGAGCGCACGATCGCACACTCGACGGAGGAAACCCTCATCGTGGCCGACATCGCCCGCCGCCCCGAACATCGTTACGGCAATCGGCCCACGATGAAGGACGTCGCCGCCCGGGCGGGCGTCGGACTCAAGACCGTCTCACGGGTAGTCAACGGCGAGCCGGGCGTCACGCCCGACACCGAACGGCGGGTCCAGGAGGCCATCGACGCGCTCGGCTTCCGCCGCAACGACAGCGCGCGCGTGCTGCGCAAGGGGCGTACGGCATCGGTGGGCCTGGTCCTGGAGGATCTGGCCGACCCCTTCTACGGTCCGCTGAGCCGCGCCGTCGAGGAGGTCGCCCGGGCCCACGGGGCGCTGCTCATCAACGGCTCCAGCGCGGAGGACCCGGACCGCGAGCAGGAGCTGGCGCTCGCGCTGTGCGCCCGGCGCGTGGACGGACTCATCGTCATCCCGGCGGGCAGCGACCACCGCTACCTGGAGCCGGAGATAAGGGCGGGCGTCGCCACCGTCTTCGTCGACCGCCCCGCCGGCGGGATCGACGCGGACGTCGTGCTCTCGGACTGCTTCGGCGGCGCACGGGCCGGCGTGGCCCATCTGATCGCGCACGGCCACCGCCGGATCGGCTTCATCGGCGACCGGCCCCGCATCCACACCGCGACGGAGCGCCTGCGCGGCTACCGGGCGGCGATGGAGGAGGCGGGTCTGGACGTGGCCGAGGAGTGGGTGTCACTCGGCCCGACCGCGCCGGAGCGGGTGGCGGAGGCGGTCGAGGCGATGCTCTCCCGGCCGGAGCCGGTGACGGCGCTGTTCGCGGGCAACAACCGGGTGACGGTCACCGCCGTACGGGTCCTCGCGAGCCGCGAACACCCCGTGGCGCTGGTCGGCTTCGACGACATCGAGCTCGCCGACCTGCTGGGCATCACGGTCATCGCCCAGGACGCGGCCGCGCTCGGCCGGACGGCGGCGGAACGCCTGTTCCGGCGCCTCGACGGAGCCGACGAGGCGCCGGACACGGTCGTCCTCGGAACGAGGCTGATCGCCCGCGGCTCGGGAGAGATCCGCCCGGGCCACTGACCGACCGTGACACGGTCCCGCCCCCCGACGGTGGGCCGGCCGCTACCCAAGGGAAGGCCGATCTCTGTCCGGCGGAAGGCCGACCTCCGCCCGACGCGCGCCAGCCGCCGTACGACCGGCGGCCCGGCGCCTCCTGCTCGACCGTCAGCCGGTCCTGCCCTCTGCCGGGGGGGGGGCAGGCCGCTGTCCGACCGGCAGCCGGCCTCACGGCTCGACCGTCGGCCGGTCCCGCCGCCCGACGGAGAGCCGGCATCGGGACGGGCGGCCTGCCTCTCCGCCTGGCCGGTGGCCGACCGGCCAGGCGGAGAGGCAGGCCGGTGGCCGACCGGCCCGGCTGCCCCGGCCGCCCGCCGGCCCTCGGCGGCCAGCCGGCACGCCGGCCGCCCCGACCGCCCCGCAGCCCTCAGCAGATCGGCAGTCCCGGGATCGGCTGGTCGTTGTCGCCGCCCTTGAGGTAGACGACGCTGAAGTACACGTTCGTGTTGCCGCTGTCGTCGTCGGTCCTGGCCCACCAGATGTTGGTCCAATTGCCGTACGTCTCGCGCCGGCCCAGGTCGACCTGGCAGTAGAAGTAGTTCGTGCCGGCGTTCAGGACGCCCATCTCCCCGCCGTCGTGACGGTACGTCTTCTCGGTGCGCCACACCTGGCAGTCGTACTTCCCGCCGCCGCGCGCGGTGCAGCCGCCGGTCGCCGGCGTCGGGGACGTACCGCCGCCGCCCGTCGTGGTCGAACCGCCGCCGGTGCTCCCTCCCGTACTCCCGCCGCCGGTCGTGCCGCCCGCGGCTGCGCCCGGCAGTGGCGCCTTCGACGGCGTCGACGGCGAAGGGGTGGGCTTCCCGGACGGCTTCGCGCCGTCCTCCGAGGGGTTCGCGGACGCGGACGGGCTGCCGCTCGCGGTCTTCCCGCCGCCCGGCGCGCCCGGGTCGAGCACCCGGCCCGGGTCCGCGCTCGGGCTCGCCGACCCCTGGCCGCCGGCCAGCTGCTCCTGTTCGGTGCCGCCGCCGTCCCGGTCGACCAGCGCGTACGTCACACCGCCGCCGGCCAGCAGGACGGCCGCGACCGCGGCGGCGACCAGCGCGCCGGACCGCTTCCGGCCCCCCGCGCCGTGCGCGCCGTGCGCGCCGGACGCCCGGGTCGGCGCGGAGGTGCCGCCGTACGCACCGGGTCCGCCCGGCACCGGCGCCGGAGCCGGCGCGGACGGTCCGCCGGACAGCGGGAACGTCCCGGGGCCCGGCCCCTGCGGCGGCAGCGCCGGGCCGAATCCCTGCGGGCCGTGCGGTACGGCGTCGAGCTCGGTCGGCACCCACTGGGACGCGCCGGCGGGCGGTGCGGCCGCGGCGGGCGCCTGGACCGCGGGCGACCCGGCCTGCGGGTGGGGCTCGTCGCGTCCCTCGGCCACCGCCGTCAGCAGCCGTGCCGCCGTGCGGGCGTCCGGGCGTTGCGCCGGGTCCTTGTCCAGGAGCCGGCGGAGCACCGGGGTGAGGGGGCCCGCGTTGCGCGGCTCGGGCAGGGGCTCGACGACGATGGCGTTGAGGGTCTGCCAGGTGGAGGTGCGGCGGAAGGGGGAGTTGCCCTCGACGGCCGCGTAGAGGGTGGCGCCGAGTGCCCAGACGTCCGAGGCGGGGCCGGGCTGCTGCCCCTGGGCGCGCTCGGGGGCGAGGTAGTCGAGCGAGCCGACGATCTCGCCGCTGCGGGTGAGGTGGGTGGCGGAGCCGTCGCCGGGGTCGTCCATGGCGGCGATGCCGAAGTCGGTGAGGACGACGCGGCCGGACCGGTCGAGCAGGATGTTGCCGGGCTTCACGTCCCGGTGCAGCACGCCGGCGTCGTGGGCGGCGGCGAGCGCCTCCAGGACGGCGGCGCCGATCGCCGCGGCCTCCCGGGGGTCCATGGCGCCGCGTTCGCCGAGCACGCCGTCGAGCGAGGGCCCGTCGACGAGCTCCATGACGATGACGGGACGGCCCTGATGGTCGGTCACGTCGTGGACGGCGACGACTCCGGGGTGGCGGACCCGGGCCGCGGCCCGGGCCTCGCGCTGCATCCGCAGCCGCAGGTCCTGCAGCTCGGGACCGGACGCGTCGTTGTAGGCGCGCAGTTCCTTGACGGCCACCTCACGGCCGAGGACCTCGTCGACGGCGCGCCAGACGACGCCCATGCCGCCGCGCCCGAGCTGCCGCACCAATCGATAGCGGCCGGCCAGCCGCTCGTACTCCCCCGATGACACCGATGCCCCGTTCTCTGTGGCTGCGTTGGACGCGTACAGAGTACGGGGCGTCGGGAGGGGCCGGTGGGCGCCGTCTGGCTACTGGGCGGTCACGGTGAGGTCGCCGCGCCGCGGGGCGGCGAAGCGGTCGAGGTCCGCGCGGGTGAGGCCGGTGAGGGCGTCGACCTCGGCGGTGTCGAGGGCGCCGCAGTCGATGCCGCGCAGCAGGTAGGAGGAGAGCGCCTTGGCGGTGGCGGGCTCGTCCATGACGTCGCCGCCGGCGTGGTTGGCGTAGGCGGAGAGGCGCTTGGCGGCTGCCTGGAAGCCCTCGCGGTAGAAGGCGAAGACGGCGGCGTAGCGGGTGGGGATGTGGCCGGGGTGCATGTCCCAGCCCTGGTAGTAGGCGCGGGAGAGGGCGCGCCGGGTGAGGCCGTAGTGGAGCCTCCAGGCCTCGTGGACGTGGGCGGTGGGGCCGACGGGCAGGACGTTGGTGGAGCCGTCGGAGACGCGTACGCCGGTGCCGGCGGCGGCGACCTGCATGATCGCCTTGGCGTGGTCGGCGGCGGGGTGGTCGCTGGCCTGGTAGGCGGCGGAGACGCCGAGGCAGGCGCTGTAGTCGAAGGTGCCGTAGTGGAGGCCGGTGGCGCGGCCCTCGGCGGCGTCGATCATGCGGGCGACGGTGGCGGTGCCGTCGGCG
This sequence comes from Streptomyces sp. NPDC053431, assembly GCF_044544925.1. Classification (NCBI taxonomy): domain Bacteria; kingdom Bacillati; phylum Actinomycetota; class Actinomycetes; order Kitasatosporales; family Streptomycetaceae; genus Streptomyces; species Streptomyces sp. NPDC053431. The sequence goes on from NZ_JBITXX010000004.1 coordinate 128,091, forward strand.
GCGAGGATCGCCTGGCTGGTCTCGATCTGGATCTCGAAGCCGAGGCGGCCCTCGTCGAGGCCGTGGGCCTTCTCGAAGGCCTCGACGAGGCGGACGAAGGCGGTGACCTGCTCGGGATAGGTGACCTTGGGGAGGGTGAGGACGAGGCCGTCGGGCAGGCCGCCGTGCTCCATGAGGCCGGTGAGGAAGACGTCGGTGGTGCGGATGCCGCGGTCGCGTACGGCGGCCTCCATGCACTTCATCCGGATGCCCATGTACGGGGCGGCGCTGAGGTCCGCGTAGGCCTCGGTGATGATCCGGGCGGCGCGGGCGGCGTCGTGGTCCTCGTCGGTCCCGGCGTAGCCGTCCTCGAAGTCGACGCGCAGGTCCTCGATGGGCTCGCGCTCCAGCTTGGCGCGGACGCGGCCGTAGACGTCCTCGGCGAGGTCGTCGGAGAGGCCGAGGACGGCGGCGAAGGTGGCGGCGTCGGGGGCGTGCTCGTCGAGGGCGGCGAGGGCCTGGTCGCCCCAGGAGCGGATGGTGCCGGCGTCGAAGACGTTGCCGGGCACGTAGACGGTGTGGACGGGCTGACGGGTGCCGGGGTCTCCCGGGTAGCGACGGTCCAGCTCGGCGTCCACGCTGGCGAGGGAGGCGCTGATGCCCTCGCTGACCGCGCCGGCGAGGCTCGTCGACACCTTCTCCTGCTGACCCATCCCACATCCTCCTGTTTTCCGCTGCACGGAATCAACAATCCGTATAGCGAAGTTAGTAGTCCGCCTCCACTTGCGTCAATGGGTGTCCGAAACGGACGGGGGCCGCGCGGTGAAGATCACCACGCGGCCCCCGGACCGGCGAAAACCGCAGATCAGCCCTTGCGGGCCTTGATCTCGTCGGTCAGCTGCGGGACAACGTCGAAGAGGTCGCCCACCACGCCGTAGTCGACGAGGTCGAAGATCGGGGCCTCGGCGTCCTTGTTGATGGCGACGATGGTCTTCGAGGTCTGCATACCCGCGCGGTGCTGGATCGCACCGGAGATGCCGGAGGCGATGTACAGCTGCGGCGAGACCGACTTGCCGGTCTGGCCGACCTGGTTGGAGTGCGGGTACCAGCCGGCGTCGACGGCGGCGCGGGAGGCGCCGACGGCGGCACCGAGGGAGTCGGCGAGCGCCTCGATGACCGCGAAGTTCTCGGCGCCGTTGACGCCACGGCCACCGGAGACCACGATCGCGGCCTCGGTCAGCTCCGGGCGGCCGGTCGACTCGCGCGGCGTGCGGGCGGTCACCTTGGTGCCGGTGGCCAGCGCGCCGAAGGAGACCGCGAGGGCCTCGACGGCGCCGGCGGCCGGGGCGGCCTCCACGGGGGCCGAGTTCGGCTTGACGGTGATGACCGGGGTGCCCTTGGAGACACGGGACTTGGTCGTGTACGAGGCGGCGAACGCGGACTGCGTCGCGACCGGGCCCTCGTCACCGGCCTCCAGGTCCACGGCGTCGGTGATGATGCCGGAGCCGATGCGGACGGCGAGGCGGGCGGCGATCTCCTTGCCCTCGGCGGAGGACGGGACCAGCACGGCGGCCGGGCTGACGGCCTCGTACGCGGCCTGGAGGGCGTCCACCTTCGGGACGACCAGGTAGTCGGCGAACTCCGGGGCGTCGGCGGTCAGGACGCGGGTGGCGCCGTGCTCGCCGAGGACGGCGGCGGTGTCGCCGGCACCCTTGCCGAGCGCGACGGCGACCGGCTCGCCGACGCGGCGGGCGAGGGTCAGCAGCTCCAGGGTGGGCTTGCGAACGGCTCCGTCGACGTGGTCGACGTAGACGAGAATCTCAGCCATGGGACTTCAATCTCCTGCGGAAGAAACGGGGACGGCCTGAGGGGACAGCGCGGTTCGCGCGAGCCCTTAGATGAACTTCTGGCTCGCGAGGAACTCGGCGAGCTGCTTGCCGCCCTCGCCCTCGTTCGTCACGATCGTGCCCTTGGTGCGCGCGGGACGCTCGGTGGCCGAGTCGACCTTCGTCCAGGCGCCCTCCAGGCCGACCTCCTCGGCCTCGATGTCGAGGTCGGAGAGGTCCAGGGACTCCACCGGCTTCTTCTTGGCGGCCATGATGCCCTTGAAGGACGGGTAGCGGGCCTCGCCCGACTGGTCCGTCACGGAGACGACGGCCGGGAGGGAGGCCTCCAGCTGCTCCGACGCGGAGTCGCCGTCGCGACGGCCCTTCACGACGCCGTCCTCGATCGTGACCTCGGAGAGCAGGGTGACCTGCGGGACGCCCAGGCGCTCGGCCAGGATCGCCGGGAGGACACCCATGGTGCCGTCGGTGGAGGCCATACCGGCGATGACGACGTCGTAGCCGGTCTTCTCGATGGCCTTGGCGAGCACCAGGGAGGTGCCCATGACGTCGGTGCCGTGCAGGTCGTCGTCCTCGACGTGGACGGCCTTGTCGGCGCCCATGGACAGCGCCTTGCGCAGGGCGTCCTTGGCGTCCTCGGGGCCGACCGTGAGCACGGTGACCTCGGCGTCGTCCGCCTCTTCGGCGATCTGCAGGGCCTGCTCGACCGCGTACTCGTCGAGCTCCGAAAGGAGGCCGTCGACGTCGTCGCGGTCGACCGTCAGGTCATCGGCGAACTTCCGGTCGCCAGTGGCGTCCGGCACGTACTTCACACAGACAACGATCCTCAAGCTCACGCCGGCTCTCCTACTGCATCGTCATAACTGGGCTGCGGTGTTGCTCGCAGCATAGGCGCCTGAAGGGCGGGTTTCCGGTCGGGGCGTCCAACGCCCCGACCGAAATATTACTCGTCAGTACACCCAGTTCGTTACCAGTAAGCAAGCGCTCAGCCGTGTGACCTTGCCAACGCCCCCGCGGGGCGCCCGTACGGGAACTCTCAGTCGCGCAGCGCGTTGAAGCGCCCCTGGTGGTACAGCAGGGGGCGGCCCACGCCGTCCGGGTCGCCCGCGACGACCTCCGCTATGACGATGCGGTGATCGCCGGCGGGCACCCGGGCCACCACCCGGCACACCAGCCAGGCGAGCACGCCGTCCAGCACGGGCACGCCCTCGGGGCCCGGGCTCCAGCGGGTGGGCGGGGCGAAGCGGTCGGCGCCGCTGCGGGCGAAGGTGGCGGCCAGCTCCTGCTGGTGCTCGCCGAGTATGTGCACGCCGATGTGCTCGGCCTCGGCCACCACGGGCCAGCTGGAGGATCCGGTGCCCACCCCGAAGGAGATCAGCGGCGGGTCGGCGGCGACGGAGTTGAGGGAGGTGGCGGTGAAGCCGACCGGCCGCTCACCGTGCGCGGTGACGACCGCGACGCCGGCGGCGTGCTGCCGGAAGACGGAGCGGAGCAGGTCCGGAGAGCCGGGGCGGGGCGCCCCGAGGGAGGGAGGGGAGGGAATCGTCGTGAGCGTGCGGAGCTCGGGCGAGACCGTCATGGAGTTGTCCTTCTGCGGTGGCGGCGGGAGGCGGGTGTCGGGTTCGTCAGACACCCGGACAGCGCGCGCTCGCGTTACGGGCCAGGTCCACGTGGGCCCGGCCGTAGAGAAGGAGTTCTGAGGGCACTACGCCAGACTGACGATCGTTGACGTGTGCAGTCAAGTGCGGACCGGGATGTGGGAGATGTGTCACCGCGTCAGGGACCGCGCCGCGCACCGGATCAGACCGCCCGTCCGAGCGCGGCGATGACATCGGCCTTACGGGGCTGCCCGGACGCCCTGCGGACGATCCGGCCGGCCCGGTCGAGGACGAGCACCGTGGGCGTGCGGACGATGCCGAGCTCCCGTACGAGATCCAGCCGCTCCTCGGCGTCGATCTCCACGTGCCCGACGCCGTCGACCATGGCGGCCACCTCGGCGAGGGTCCTGCGGGTGGCGCGGCAGGGCTGGCAGAAGGCCGTGGAGAACTGGACCAGGGTGGCCCGCTCCCCCAGCTCGGCGCCCAGCGCCGCCGCGCCCAGGACCTCGGTCATCCCCACCGCCTCCTCGTGTACGTCCACTCCCGGTGCAGCGTCCCACGGCGCCGTTCGATTCCCGCCACGAACACCGGGAGTGACGAGAATCTCCCCGTACGAAGCCGTCAGGACTGGTCACGAGCCCCCACATGGGGCACGATCTGCCCAAAGCCGAAAACCTACGGCTGCGTAACTTCGCCGGGAGAACCCTCCCCAGGCACAGACGAAGGGTTTCCCTCCAGATGGCAGAGCTCGTCTATCGGCCGGTCATCGGCGCCGCTCTCACCATGTTCAAGGCGCTGGACCTGAAGATCGACACTCAGGGTTCACACCACATCCCCCGCCAGGGCGGAGCGGTGATCGTGAGCAATCACATCAGCTATCTGGACTTCATCTTCACCGGTCTGGCGGCCCTGCCGCAGAAGCGTCTGGTGCGCTTCATGGCGAAGGAGTCGGTGTTCCGGCACAAGGTGTCCGGTCCGCTGATGCGCGCGATGAAGCACATCCCGGTGGACCGCGCCCAGGGCGAGCAGGCCTACGAGCACGCGCTCAAGGCGCTGCGGGCCGGCGAGCTCGTCGGGGTCTTCCCCGAGGCGACCATCTCGCAGTCCTTCACGCTCAAGAGCTTCAAGTCGGGTGCCGCGCGCCTCGCGCAGGAGGCGGGGGTCCCGCTGGTCCCGATGGCGCTGTGGGGCACCCAGCGGCTGTGGACGAAGGGCCGCCCGCGCAACTTCAAGCGCAGCCACATCCCGGTCACCATCCGGGTCGGCGAGCCGATCGAGGCGCCGACCGACCAGTACGCGGGCGCGATCACCCGGCGGCTGCGCGAGCGCGTCCAGGAGCTCCTGGAGGCGGCGCAGCGCGCGTACCCCGTGCGTCCCAAGGACGCGGGCGACACGTGGTGGGTGCCCGCGCATCTCGGGGGCACGGCGCCGACGCCGGAAGAGCTCAAGGCCCGGGAGCAGTAAGAAACGCCGTCAAGGGTCCTCCGGAGTCCGGAGCGGCCCCTTCGGGGGTTCAGAGCGCGGTGGGGAGCGTCCGCCAGAGGTGCGGCCGGTCGGTGGCGGCGCGCAGCACCGCGAGGACGGCCGGGTGCGGTTCCTCGTGGACCACCGGGTAGTCCACCTCGCCGAACCCGGGGCGGACGGCCCACGCCAGCCGCTCCTCACCGACCGAGAACCGGGCGTCGACGCCGGGCTTGTTCCCGCGGGGGTCCTGCCGCGCCCACTCCCCCGCGTCGGGCAGCTTCACGGCGGCGAGCCCGTGGATCACCGGGTTCGAGCCGTCGTCGTCCGCCAGCCGCTGGTAGCAGAGGCCCGCCGGGATGCCGCGGGCCCGCAGGAGCGCGACGTACGCGACGGACTTGGCGTAACAGATGCCGGTGCGCTGTCCGAGGACGTCGGAGGCCCGCCAGGTGACGCGCATGTCCCCGGTGTCCGCGGAGTGCGGGATGGTGTCGCGCACGAACTCGAAGGCGGCTTCGGCGTATGAGTATGCGTCGGCGTGATCGACGTACAGGCGCTCCGCGGTGGCCAGGATCAGCGGGTGATCATGGTCGATGACCTCGCTCACGGCCAAGTAAGCAGAGATGTCAGGATTCTGCTGGATGAGTTCCATGGGCGGGGAGCATAGGAATGCGGCCGGACGGAAGTCAATGACTTTCCATCCGGCCGCATATTCATGCACCATGGCGGAGTGTTACCGCGCCATCTCTTCCTTCAGCGCCTGGAGGAAGGCGTCGACGTCTTCCTCGCTCGTGTCGAAGGAGCACATCCAGCGCACGTCGCCGGCCGCCTCGTCCCAGAAGTAGAAGCGGAAGCGCTCCTGGAGGCGGCGGCTGACGTCATGCGGCAGCCGCGCGAAGACGGCGTTCGCCTGGACCGGGTAGAGGATCTCGACCCCGTCCACCGCGCGCACGCCGGCCGCGAGGCGCTGGGCCATCGCGTTGGCGTGCCGCGCGTTGCGCAGCCACAGGTCCTTGGCGAGCAGTGCCTCCAGCTGCACCGACACGAAGCGCATCTTGGAGGCGAGCTGCATGGACAGCTTGCGCAGGTGCTTCATGTGGCTGACCGCGTCCGGGTTGAGGACGACCACGGCCTCGCCGAAGAGCATGCCGTTCTTCGTGCCGCCGTACGAGATGACGTCGACGCCCACCGCGTTGGTGAACGCGCGCATCGGCACGTCGAGCGAGGCGGCCGCGTTGGCTATGCGGGCGCCGTCGAGGTGGACCTTCATGCCCTTGGAGTGGGCGTGCTCCACGATGGCCCGGATCTCGTCGACCGTGTAGACGGTGCCGAGCTCGGTGTTCTGGGTGATCGAGACGACCTGCGGCATCGCCCGGTGCTCGTCCTCCCAGCCCCAGGCCTGCCGGTCGATCAGCTCGGGGGTGAGCTTGCCGTCCGGAGTGGGCACGGTGAGCAGCTTGAGGCCGCCCATCCGCTCGGGAGCGCCACCCTCGTCCACGTTGATGTGCGCGCTCTCGGCGCAGATCACCGCGCCCCAGCGGTCGGTGAGCGCCTGGAGCGCGGTCACGTTCGCCCCGGTCCCGTTGAAGACCGGGAACGCCTCGGCCGAGGGGCCGAAGTGGCTGTGCATGATGCGCTGGAGGTGCTCGGTGTACTGGTCCTCGCCGTAGGCGACCTGGTGGCCGCCGTTGGCGAGGGCGATGGCCGCGAGGACCTCGGGGTGCGCGCCGGCGTAGTTATCGCTGGCGAAGCCCCGGACCGACGGGTCGTGGTGACGACGGGCGTCGGTCACGGGGCCCAGGGCCGAGGTCACGGCTTGGGGGTCAGCCACAGGCGCTGTCCATTCACTTCCTGTGCGGGCCGGTCCCAGAGTCCGGCGATGGCGTCGGCCAGTTCCTTGACGTCGGTGAAGCCCGCGAACTTCGCATTCGGGCGCTCGGCGCGCATGGCGTCGTGCACCAGTGCCTTGATCACCAGGATGGCAGCCGCGGCCTGCGGGCCCTCTTCGCCCCCCAGCTTGCGGAACGAGTCCGCCATGGCGAGCGTCCACGCCTCGGCCGCCGCCTTGCCGGCGTTGTACGCGGCGTTGTTGGCCTGCGGCTTGTGCGCGCCGACCTGACTGATCAGGGCGTAGCGGCCGCGACCGCCGCTGCGCAGCAGCCCGTCGTGGAAGGCGAGCGAGGTGTGCTGGACGGTCCGGACCAGGAGCTTGTGCAGGAAGTCCCAGTCCTTGAGGTCGGTCTCGACGAAGGAGCCGCTGCCGCGCCAGCCGCCGACCAGGTGGACCAGGCCGTCGATCCGGCCGAACTCCTTCTCGGTCTTCGCGGCCCACTCCTTGGTGGCGTCCAGGTCGAGGAGGTCGACGGTGTCGCCGGTGACCGTGGCGCCGCCGTGGGCGTACCGCGCCGCGTCCACGGCCTCCACGAGGCGCGCCGGATCGGCGTCGGAGGCGACGACGGTCGCACCCGCCTCGGCCAGGCGCAGGAGGGTGGCCCGGCCGGCCGGACCGGCCGCGCCCGCGACCGCGATGACGGCTCCGTCCAGCGTTCCGCCGTTACCGTTGCCGATCATGGTCGCCTCCTGCTCCGTCGCCTGTGCCGCCTCGTCCGTCCCTGCCGTGTCGCTCACGCGGCGGCCTGCTCGGCCCGCGCGGCGCCGACGGCGGTGATGCCCTTGGTGGAGGCGATCACGCCCTTGAGCTTCTTCGCAAGGGCCTCATAGAACATGCTGAGCGGAAACTCGTCCGGAAGCACGTCGTCCACGAGCTTGCGCGGCGGCTGCGTGAGGTCCAGGGCGTCGGGGCCCTTGGCCCAGGTGGAGCCGGGGTGCGGGGCCAGGTAGGTGGAGACCAGCTCGTAAGCCTTGAACCAGTGCACGAGCTTCGGGCGGTCGATGCCGTCGCGGTACAGCTGCTCGATCTCGCCGCAGAGCTGGTTGGTGACCTCGGGGGCCCGCTGCCAGTCGATCTTCAGCTTGTTGTCGGTCCAGCGCACCACGTCGTGCTTGTGGAGGTACGCGAAGAGCAGCTGGCCGCCGAGACCGTCGTAGTTGCGGTTGCGGTCACCGGAGACCGGGAAGCGGAACATGCGGTCGAAGAGCACCGCGTACTGCACGTCACGGCCGTGCCCGTTGCCCTCGGCCTCGAGCTTCACGGCCTCCTTGAAGGCGGTGAGGTCGCAGCGCAGCTCCTCCAGGCCGTACATCCAGAACGGCTGGCGCTGCTTGATCATGAAGGGGTCGAAGGGCAGGTCGCCGTGGCTGTGGGTGCGGTCGTGGACCATGTCCCACAGGACGAAGGCCTTCTCGCAGCGCTCCTGGTCCTCGACCATGGCGGCGATGTCCTCGGGCAGCTCGATGCCGAGGATGTCGACCGAGGCCTCGGTGACCTTGCGGAAGCGGGCGGCCTCGCGGTCGCAGAAGATGCCGCCCCAGCTGAAGCGCTCGGGGGCCTCGCGGACGGCGATGGTCTCCGGGAAGAGGACGGCCGAGTGGGTGTCGTAGCCGGCCGTGAAGTCCTCGAAGGTGATGCCGCAGAACAGCGGGTTGTCGTAGCGGGTGGCCTCCAGCTCGGAGAGCCATTCCGGCCACACCATGCGCAGCACGACCGCTTCGAGGTTGCGGTCGGGGTTGCCGTTCTGGGTGTACATCGGGAAGACGACGAGGTGCTGGAGCCCGTCCCGGCGGTTCGCGGCCGGCTGGAAGGCGAGCAGCGCGTCCAGGAAGTCCGGGACCTCGAAGCCGCCCTGCGCCCACTTGCGCAGGTCCGCGACCAGGGCGCGGTGGTAGGCGGCGTCGTGCGGGAGCAGCGGGGAGAGCTGCTCGACCGCGGCGACGATGCGCTCGACGGTCTGCTCGGCGTGGGCCCGCGCCGGGGCGCCCTCGGCCGCGAAGTCGATCGAGCCGTCGGCGCTCTGCCAGGGGCGGAGCTCCTCCACGGCATTCTTGAGCTCGGGCCAGGCAGGGTGGTCGATCACCGGAGCGTCGGCGGATATCCCCCCACCGGTCACGTCCTGCACAAGAATTTCCGTCATGCCTCTTCCTCCACAGGAGAACCTTGCGTCAGCACAACGTAATCATGGCCGGATCTCTCCCACAAGAGGGGAAGGAAAAATTCTCCTGTGAGACCCCCCATATGACCGACAATTTTCCTGTGCCGCAGGGTTTGAAGCCGAGAAATACGGTGTTCCGCGCGGCAGCTTCCCGTTTCGTCCCCAGCGGTTAGGCTGCGCCACGAGCCGCGTCCTGGTCCGGCGGCGCCGGACCGGACCCCGACGGAAGCGAGAAGATCTTGAGTTTCCTCACCATCGGTCATCGCGGAGTCATGGGCGTCGCGCCCGAGAACACCCTGCGCTCCTTCGTCCGCGCCGAGCAGGCCGGCATGGACGCCATCGAACTGGACCTCCACCTCAGCAAGGACGGCGCGCTCGTCGTCATGCACGACGCCGAGGTGGACCGCACGACGGACGGCACCGGACCGATCTCCGGCAAGACGCTCGCGGAGCTGCGCGAGCTCGACGCGGGCGACGGGGAGCGGATCCCCGTCTTCGAGGAGGTCCTGGCGGCGGTCCGGGCCCCGCTGCAGGCCGAGATCAAGGACGTCGCCGCGGCCCGGGCGCTCGCCGAGGTGATCCGCGCGCGCGACCTGACGGCGCGGGTGGAGGTGCTGTCCTTCCACGACGAGGCGCTGGCGGAGATCCGGGACCTGGTCCCCGGGGTGCGCACCGCCCTCGTCGCCGACCACCTTCAGTCGGAGGTGGTGGAGCGCGCGCTGGCCGTCGGCGCCGCCGCGCTCGTCCTCAACATCCGGCACCTCACCCAGGCCACCGTCGAGCGGGCGCACGCGGCGGGCCTGCGGGTGATCGGCTGGGTGGTGAACACCCAGGACGACCTGCGGCTGGTGCGCGCCCTGGGGCTCGACGGGGCCACCACGGACCGGCCGGAGATCCGCCGCACCGGCCGCTTCACGGCCTGAGCGCCGGGCTCCGGTGCGTCAGACGAGTTCCTTGACCAGGAGCTCGAACTGCAGGTCGTCGCGCTGCGGCACGCCGAAGCGCTCGTCGCCGTACGGGAAGGGCGTCATCCGGCCCGTACGGCGGTAGCCGCGGCGCTCGTACCAGGCGATGAGCTCGTCGCGCACCGAGATGACCGTCATGTGCATCTCGCGGACGTCCCACAGCTCCCGCACCCGGCGCTCGGCCTCGCCGATGATCTGGCGGCCGAGGCCCGCGCCCTGGAGCTCGGGGCGGACGGCGAACATGCCGAAGTAGGCGGCCTCGCCGCGGTGTTCGAGCTGGCAGCAGGCAACGAGCGCGCCGTCCCGCTCGACCACCATGAGCCGGCTGCCCGGCGTGCTGATGACCGCCGCCACACCCTCGGCGTCGGTGCGCTGCCCCTGCAGGATGTCCGCCTCGGTGGTCCAGCCGGCCCGGCTGGAGTCGCCGCGGTAGGCCGACTCGACGAGCGGGACGAGGGCCGGGACGTCGTCCAGGACGGCGTCGCGGTAGGTGATCCGGCCGGTGTGCTGGGGCGCGGCGGTGTCCATGGTGTGCGGGTCTCCCCTCGGGCGCTGACGATCGGCGGGCGCGATCGTCCACGAGCCTAACGCGCTCCCCGCACTCCCCCCTCGTACACCCGTGCGCGCCTTCGCGTCCGCGTGGGCGGGGCGGGCACCGGGCATGCACTCCCGGTCGGGACCGCGACGAGGGGGTGTGCGGCGTGCACGGACCGGCTCTGTCCGGGTGGTTGCTGGTCGTGCTGTGCGCGGCGAGCGGGGCGTACTGCCTGCTGCGCGTGCGCGGCAGCACCGGTGCGGAGCGCCGGGCGGCCGGCGGCGAGGCCGTGATGGGCTTCGGGATGGCCGCGATGGCGCTGCCCGCGGCGGCGCTCACGGCGCCGGACTGGAGCTGGGCGCCGTACGCGGGGGTGTTCGGCATCGCGGCGCTGCGGACGCTCGGGTACGCGGTGCGGCACGGCGGGCACCATCTGCACCATCTGGTGGGCTCGCTGGCGATGGTCTACATGGCGGTGGCGATGGCCGCCGCGGGTCCCGGCGCGCACGCGGAACACGGCGCGGGGCACGGCGGCGTGGCCGCCACCGGAGGCATACCCGTGCTGACGGGGACGCTGCTCGCCTACTACGGGGTGTACGTGCTGCGTTCGGGCGCCCGGCTGGTGCCGGCGGCCGCCCCGGCGGGCGCGGGTGACGCGCGGCGGATGTCGGCCGTGGCCGCGGGTGACGCGCCGCGGACGTCGGCCGTGGCCGCGGGTGCCGAGCTGACGCTGGTGTGCCGGCTGTCCATGGCCCTCGCGATGCTGGCGATGCTCCTCACACTCTGAGGGACCGGCGCGACGGGATCACACCGTGGTGTACGTCACTTGCTCCGCGAGGCCATACCCCCGGTTGGTACCGCGCTCATAGGGTGGCGCCATGTTGGTCTCCCTCGCGCTGCTCGCGCTCGGCGTCCTGACCGCCGTCGTCGCCCCGCGGCTCCTGTCGCGGGCCGACTGGGTGGAACGGGAACCCGTGGTGGCGCTGTGGGTGTGGCAGTGCGTGGTGGCGGCGGTGCTGCTGAGCTTCGCGCTGTCGATGACGTTCAGCGCCGCGGCGGCCTGGCAGGCGGTGCGGGGCCATGTCTTCGCGTCCGCGCCGAACGCGGTGGTCGAGGCCTACGAGCTGGGCGGCCACCGGCCGTGGTCGGCGGCGCTTGCGGTGCTGCTCGCGGCCGGCGGGCTGTGGTCCGGTGCGATGCTGGGCCGGGAGATCGGCCGGGCGCGGGCGCGTCGCAGGCAGCGCCGCTGCGAACTCCTGGTGCGGGCGCCGCTGTTGCCGGGCGAGGAGGCCGCCGGCAGCGGGCGTCTGGTGGTCCTGGAGGGCGAGCGCGCGGACGCCTGGTGGCTGCCCGGCGGGACGCCGCGCCTGGTCATCACCACGGCCGCGCTGCGCCGGCTCAAGGGCCGCCAGCTCGACGCGGTGCTCGCGCACGAGCAGGGACACGCCCGGGCGCGCCATGACTGGCTGCGGCACTGCGCGGCGGCGCTCGCGGACGGTTTCCCGGGGGTGCCGGTCTTCGCGGCCTTCCGCGGCGAGATGCACCGGCTGGTGGAGCTGGCGGCGGACGACGTGGCCTCGCGCCGCTTCGGCCGCCTGACGATCGCCCTCGCCCTGGTCGAACTCAACGAGGAACGCGGGGTGTTCGGACCGGGCCCCGCCCCGGACGCCGATCTCCCGCAGCGCGTGAACCGGCTGCTCACGGCCACGCCCCGGCTCAGCCCGGGCCGCCGGCTGCGCCTGACGGCCGCCGCCGCGCTCGTCCCGGTGGTCCCGGTGCTCGTCGCCTTCGTACCGGCGCTGACGGCGCTCCCGTAAGGACACCCCGGGGCCGGGCGCACGGCACGGCGGCCCGTCGGGCAGGATCGGCCCATGCGCATCTCCGCCGTCGTGTCCGGCGCCCTGACCGTGCTGCTGCTCGTCCTCGTCGTCGTGGGATGGACTCCTCTGCTGTCCTTCGACCGGGACGTGACCCAGGCGCTGCACCGCATAGCGGTGGCCGAGCCGGGCTTCACCCGGCTCAACCGGATCCTGACGGACTGGGTCTGGGACCCGCTGACCATGCGCGCGCTCGCGCTCGCGACGGCCGTGGTGCTGTGGTGGCGGCGCGAGCGGCTCGCGCTGTGGGTCGCGGGCACCACCGCGGTCGCCTGGGGCCTCCAGCAGGGCCTGAAGGCCGCCGTGCAGCGGGAGCGGCCGCGCTGGCCGGACCCGGTCGACTCGGCACCGTACGCGGCCTTCCCGTCCGGTCACGCGATGGCCGCGTCGGTCACCTGCGGGCTGCTCCTGTGGGTGCTCGCGCTGCACTGGCGCGAGTCCTGGCGGGGCTGGGGTGCGCTCACCGGGGCGGCTGTGGTGTCGGTCCTCGGGGTCGGCTGGACCCGCGTCTACCTGGGCGTCCACTGGCCCTCGGACGTGTTCGCCGGCTGGCTGCTCGGCTGGTGCTGCGTCGCCGTGGCGATCCTCACGTACCGGCGCTACGGCGCCCGCGGCACCCCCACGGACGGCGCCCGCGCGACCCCGACGGACGGACCGGACACCGGAGGCAGAATGGGAGAAACACGATGAAGCCGCCTGTTCTGGACGATCCCCCGCGTCGCCCAGAACAGACGGCCTGTCCCGCCTCCGGCCACGAGGGCACGACGGCGGGACGCGTTGAGTATATTGGCTGCGAGCCAGTCAACGCAGGAGTCCAGCATGTCCCCGCGTAGCGCATCGGTCAATGAAGAGCTTCGGAGACGCTCCCGCGAGCGGATCCTGGCAGCCACCGTGGAGCTGGTCTCGGAGCGCGGGTACGAGGCCACGACCCTGGGGGACATCGCCGAGCGGGCCGGTTCGGCGCGCGGGCTGATCTCGTACTACTTCCCCGGCAAGCGGCAGCTGCTGCAGTCCGCCGTGCACCGGCTGATGCACCTCACCCTGGAGGAGGCGCTGGAGCGCGAGCCGCGCAGCGAGGACGGACGGGAGCGGCTGGCGCGCGCGATCGACGCGATCCTGGGCCTGGCCGAGGAGCGGCCGGTGCTCATGCGGACCCACATGGCCGGCATCCTCCAGGCCGAGGGCTTCGTGCGGTGCCCCGAGCAGCAGCGGCTCGCGGCGCTGCTCCGGGACACCGTGGTGCGCTACGGCTCCGCCGACGTGGACCGGGACTACCCGCTGCTGCGGGCACTGCTCATGGGCGCGGTGTTCGCGGTCCTGCTGCCGGGGGCGCCGATGCCGAGGGCCCGGCTGCGGGCCGAGCTGTTCCAGCGGTACGGGCTCGACTGGGACCTGGGCGTGCCGCCGGACGAGGGTCCGCCCGGCGGCATGCCGGAGATCCGTACGGTCTTACCGGACCGGTCGGTCCGGGTGCCGGGTCAGTCGTCGGCGCCCTGGTCGCCGTCCTCGGCGACGGACGAGGAGCCGCCCGTGCGGTCGAAGTCGTCGAAGTAGTCCGGCTGCGTCTGGACGTTGAGCTCGTCCATCCGGATCCGGGCCGCCTTGTCGGTGCGCTTGTCGCTGAGCTTCAGGACGTCGAAGCCCTTGACGAGGTCGTTCGAGTAGATGTGGCCGTTGTAGTAGTACGCGGACCAGGAGCCGCCGCCGACGAGGGTGGTCGCGGAGATCGGGCCGCGCTCGAAGTAGGCGATCTCCTTCGGCCGCCGGGAGTCGGTGAAGTCCCAGACGGAGACGCCGCCCTGGTACCAGGCCTGGACCATGATGTCCTTGCCCCTGACCGGGATCAGCGAGCCGTTGTGGGCGACGCAGTTCTCGGTGTCGGCCTGGTGGCGCGGGATCTTGAAGTAGCTGCGGAAGACCAGCTTGCGCTTGTCGCCCTTGCCGACGATGTCGTAGATGCCGTCCGCGCCGCGGTTCGGGCCGACGGCCGCGTTGCAGGTGGCCGCGCCGCCGCCGCCGAGCTCGTCGGTGAAGACGACCTTGTCGGCCTTCTGGTTGAAGGTGGCGGAGTGCCAGAACGCGAAGTTGACGTTGTCCTGGACCTGGTCGAGCACCCTCGGGTGCTCGGGGTCCTTGATGTCGAAGAGGATGCCGTCGCCCATGCAGGCGCCGGCAGCGAGGTCCTTGCCCGGGAGCACGGTGAGGTCGTGGCAGCCGGTCGTCTTGGAGACGCCCGGGTTGGTGGGCGCGCCGGGGTTGCCGCCGCCGTCCGGGCCGCTGCCCGGGAAGAGGACGGGGAAGCCGACGACCTTGGCCTGCTCGGGCGCGTCGCGCGGCACCTTGATGACCGAGATGCCGTCGTGCGGCGGCTGGCAGTCGGGGAAGGCGGCGTTCGGCGAGTACGAGGAGACGTAGATGTAGACGTCCTTGCGCTTGGGCACCAGGGTGTGGGTGTGGGAACCGCAGTTGGTCTCGACGGCGGCGACGTACTTCGGGTTGGCGACGTCGCTGATGTCGAAGATCTTCATGCCCTCCCAGGACGACTTCACCGAGGCCGGCTGGGGAACGCTGGCGCAGGAGTTGTCGCTGCGGGAGGAGTCGGTGGACAGGAAGAGCAGGTTCCCGGAGACGGAGACGTCGTTCTGGGAGCCGGGGCACAGCACCTGGGTCACCGTCTTCGGCGCCCTGGGGTCGCTGATGTCGAAGATCCGGAAGCCGTCGTAGTTGCCGGCGAAGGCGTACCTGCCCTGGAAGGCCAGGTCGGAGTTGGTGCCCTTGAGGGCGTCCTTGGGGATGTTGGCGAGGTGTTCGATGTTCGCGCTGTGGACGATCTCGTCCACGCCGGGTATCTCACCGTTCGCGATCGCGGCGCGGGCGTCGGCCGCCTGCTCCGCGCTGACGGTGCCCTGGATCGCGACGTCTCCCGGGTCGGGTGTGGCGGCCGCGGGTCCGGCGGCGAGCATTCCGATCAGCAGGCCGGCCGCGGCGGTCGCCACACCCAGGCCTCTGATCCGTGCACGCGGGGTACTCGTGGTACGCAACGAAGTCACTCCGTCCTCTCTGGATTCCGTTCACAGTTGAACGACGGATGGACCCCGGCAGTATCTTCCTTAGCGTGCGCATCTCAACAGATGGCAACACACATGTCATGAAGATTCTCCGAAAAGTGGCTGTCACACGAGTGCCCGGTGTTGCTCAAGTGCCTTTGGAGGACGTCTTGTTGAACCGCCGTCACATCCGCCGCCCGCTCGCCGCGGTCCTGACCGCCACCGCCGTACTCGCCCTGGCAGCCTGCGAGTCGGGGCCGGAGGATGCCAACTCCAGCCCGAAAGCGGGGAGTTCCACCGGACCGGCGATCGTGGCACCGGGCAGGCCGGGCGAGCCCGCGAAGCGCGTGTCGCCCGAGGAGGCGGCCCGGCTGATGCCCGACGAGAAGCCCAACGGGGCCGACTTCCGCTACGTCCAGATGATGATCGAGCACCACCGGCAGGCACTCACGATGACCGCCCTGGCCCCGCAGCGCGCCGGGTCCCCCCAGGTGAGGAACGTCGCGGCGCGGATCGCGGCGGCGCAGGGGCCCGAGATCGGCGCCATGCAGGGCTGGCTGAAGAACAACGGCGGCCCGCGTCCGATGTCCGGCCACGACCACCACACCATGCCCGGCATGGCCACCGAGGCCCAGCTCGCCGCGCTGAAGGCCGCCCGCGGGAAGGCCTTCGACGAGCTCTTCCTGAAGCTGATGATCACCCACCACCAAGGGGCGGTGACGATGGCGGCGGAGGCCCTCAGCCAGGGGAACAACGTCCTGGTGGAGGAGATGGCCAACGACGTGATCGCCCAGCAGACGGCGGAGATCGACCGGATGCGGTCGCTGTAGGGCGGGGGGCGGCGGGGGTAGGACGGAGGGGCGGCGGGGGTGAGCCGCCGGGGGCGGCGGGGGCACTCCGGCCGGGCGGCGGGGGCACCCGCGGCGGTCGCCTGCCCGGTGGGTGCACGCGCACGGTCGGTCCACCGGCGCCCGGCCGGGCGCCCCCGCCGGTCCCTGACGCGAGGCGCACCCGCCCCTCCCGGCCCTCCCGGCTCTCCCGGCTCTCCCGGCTCTCCCGGCTCTCCCGGCTCTCCCGGCTCTCCCGGCTCTCCCGGCTCTCCCGGCTCTCCCGGCAGACGCCTACTCCCCCGTCCGGGCTCGCGGTGCCATGCTGGAGGTCTCCCGGCGGGAAGGGGTGCGTTCGTGTTGCGTGTCGCGGTCGTCGGTTCCGGACCGAGCGGGGTCTACACCGCTCAGGCCCTGGTCGGGCAGAGCGCCGTGCCCGGGGTGCGGGTGGACGTGCTGGACCGGCTGCCCTGCCCGTACGGGCTCGTGCGCTACGGGGTGGCGCCCGACCACGAGAAGATCAAGTCGCTGCAGGGGAGCCTGCGCGCGGTCCTGGAGGACGAGCGCGTCCGCTTCCTCGGTGACGTGGAGGTGGGGGCGCGCGGGCTCACCCCCGCCCGGCTCCTGGAGCTCTACCACGCGGTCGTGTACTGCGTGGGCGCCGCCCGCGACCGGCGGCTCGGGGTTCCCGGTGAGGAGCTGTACGGCAGCTTCTCGGCGACGGAGTTCGTGTCCTGGTACAGCGCCCACCCGGACGCCGTCCACGACGGCTTCGGTCTGGACCGGCCCGCCGCCGTCGTCATCGGCGCCGGGAACGTGGCCGTGGACGTGACCCGGATCCTGGTCCGGCGGGCGGAGGAGCTGCGGCCGACCGACATCCCGCAGGGCGCCCTGACGGCGCTGGCCGGGAGCGGCGTGCGCGAGGTGCACATGGTCGCCCGACGCGGCCCCGCGCAGGCCCGCTTCACCACGAAGGAGCTGCGCGAGCTCGGCGCGCTTCCGGACACCCGGGTCCTGGTCGACCGGACGGAGCTCACGCTCGACCCGGCGTACGACGACCCCTCCGGCCTCCCCGCCGTCAACCGGCGCAATCTCGACGTCGTACGGAGCTGGTCGGCCGGCGCCGCCCAGGGCGCGCCCGCCTCCCGCTCGGTCCGGCTGCGGTTCTTCCTGCGGCCCGTGGAGATCCTCGGGGACGCGGACGGCCGGGTGGCCGCGGTGCGCTTCGAGCGCACCGAGCCCGACGGGACCGGCGGCGTGCGGGGCACCGGGCGGTACGAGGAGATCCCCGCCGGCCTCGTGCTGCGGGCGGTCGGCTACCAGGGCGTCCCGCTGCCCGGACTCCCCTTCGACCCGGTGCGCGGCACGGTCCCGCACGCCCAGGGGCGGATCCTCAGGGAGGGGACGCCGTCGCCGGGCGAGTACGTGGCCGGCTGGATCAAGCGCGGCCCCACCGGCGTGATCGGCACCAACCGGCCCTGCGCCAAGGAGACCGCCGCTTCGCTGCTCGCCGACGCGGTCGTCCTCGCCGCCCGTGACGTCGCCCCCGACCCGCTCGCCGCGCTGCGCGCCCTGGGTCACGAGCCGGTGCCCTGGACGGGCTGGCTGGCGATCGAGCGCGCCGAGGCGGCCCTGGGCGGCACGCTCGGCCGCGGGCCGGTGAAGATCCCGGACTGGGCGGGGCTGAGGGACGCGGCCCGGCCGGCCCGGGCGCCGGAGGGTCAGCCGATCGGTTGACCCCGGGGTCGGCCGGACGGGGCGGAAGGAGGGGCCGGCGGGCGGACCGGCCGCGTCGGGAGCCGCCACCACGATGGACGACAGAGCTTCGCCGGACCGGCGTCGCCTCCCTCGGGCGACTGACGCACCCCGCGACCGGCGCGAGCGACCACGCCGTTCCACACACCCGCACCACGGCGCCGCCGCACCCCCGGCGCCGCCGCACCCCTGAGTACGAGGAGCCCTCATGACCGCCCCCGCCGATCTGCGGCTGCTCGCCGCCGCCCGTCACGGCGACACCGAGGCCCTGCGCACGGCGCTCGACGACGGCGCGCGGGTCGAGGCCCGCGACGAGGAGCTCCGCTCGCCGCTGCTGCTCGCCGCGCTCGGCGACCACGTGGAGGCGGCGCGGATCCTCGTCGCGGCGGGCGCGGACGTCAACGCCCAGGACTCCCGGCACGACAGCCCGTGGCTGGTGACCGGGGTGACCGGCAGCGTCGCGATGATGCGGGTCCTGCTCGCGGCGGACCCCGCGCCCGACCTGACCCTGCGCAACCGTTTCGGTGGCATCAGCGTCATCCCCGCGTCGGAGCGGGGCCACGTGGCCTACGTGAGGGCCGTCCTCCAGGAGACGGCGATCGACGTCGACCATGTCAACGACCTCGGGTGGACGGCCCTGTTGGAGGCGGTGATCCTCGGCGACGGCGGGCGCGACCACCAGAAGGTCGTGGCCCTGCTGCTCGCCGCCGGGGCGGACCGTGAGCTGGCGGACCGCCACGGGACCACCGCCCTGGAGCACGCCGAGCGGCGCGGCTTCCAGGAGCTCGCCGCCCTGCTGAGGGACCCGGCCTGACCCGAAGGGCGGGACCTGGCCACCCTGTGCGAAGAGCGGGCCCAGGTCCTGTCGTCGGACTACCGGCGTTGCCCGGAGTCGCGGGGCAGGCGGGAGTTCGACGACAGGGCCTAGCCGCCCTGCGCGGGCAGCTCCTCGCCCAGGCGGTCCGCCTGGGCGTCCGCCGCCGCGAGGACGCTGTCGAGGAGGCCGGGGAAGAGCGCGTCGAGGTCGGCGCGGCGGAGGCTGTTCATCTTGGCCGTGCCCTGGTAGGTCTGCCGCAGCACGCCGCTCTCGCGGAGCACGCGGAAGTGGTGGGTGCAGGTCGACTTGGTGACCGGCAGGGCGAAGTACGAGCAGCTGAACTCCTCGCCCGCGCCGCGCGCCATGGCACGGACGATCCGCAGCCGTACGGGGTCGGACAGCGCGTGCAGCACGGGTCCCAGCCGGATGTCCTCGCGCGCGGGGTGGTTCAGGACCCGGGGACTGGTCGCGGTCGACACGGCTGCGGCTCCACGGCGCTCGGGAATGGATGCGGCCATTGTACGAGCGTCCCGGCACCGGCGAGGGGCCGCCCGGATCCCCCGTTCCGGGCCGCAACACGCCTCTCACCTGGGGCGGAGCCCACTCCGGGGGCCGTTGTCAGTGGCCGGGTGCAGACTGGCCCCTATCCGCGACAACGGCGTCCTGGAGGTGTCGGGCATGACCGACGTGCTATTGACCGTAGGGACCCGCAAGGGTCTGTTCATCGGCCGCGGGCGAGACGGCCGATGGGAGTTCGACGACCCCCACTTCAACGCGCAGGCGATCTACTCGGTCGGCATCGACACGCGCCGCGGCAGCCCCAGAATCCTCGTGGGCGGGGACAGTTCGCACTGGGGGCCGTCCGTCTTCCACTCCGACGACTTGGGCGCGAGCTGGAAGGAGCCGGCCAAGCCCGCGGTCAGGTTTCCGCAGGACACAGGGGCTTCGCTGGAGCGGGTCTGGCAGCTGCATCCGGCGCCGGCGCACTCCCCCGACGTCGTGTACGCGGGGACGGAGCCGGCCGCGCTGTTCCGGTCGACCGACGGCGGCGAGTCCTTCGACCTGGTGCGCCCGCTGTGGGAGCACCCCACCCGGGACAAGTGGGTGCCGGGCGGTGGCGGTGAGGCGGTGCACACGGTCGTGACCGACCCTCGCGACCCCGACGCGGTGACGGTCGCGGTGTCGACCGCGGGGGTCTTCCGTTCCCTGGACGGCGGCGCGAGCTGGACGCCGGCCAACCAGGGTGTGTCGGCGGTGTTCCTGCCGGACCCGCACCCGGAGTTCGGGCAGTGCGTGCACAAGATCGCCCAGGACGCGGCCGACCTGGACCGGCTGTATCTGCAGAACCACTGGGGCGTGTTCCGCAGCGACGACGGGGGCGGCCGCTGGACCGACATCGGCGGCGGGCTCCCCTCCGACTTCGGCTTCGCCGTCGCCGCGCACCCCCGCCGCCCGGACACCGCCTATGTCTTCCCGCTCAACGCCGACTCCGACCGCGTCCCCGCCGAGCGGCGCTGCCGGGTCTACCGCACCACGGACGCCGGAGCGAGCTGGGAGGCGCTCAGCAAGGGCCTGCCGGAGGGCGCCCACTACGGCACCGTGCTTCGTGACGCCCTGTGCACGGACGACGCCGACCCGGCGGGTGTGTACTTCGGCAATCGCAACGGCGAGCTCTACGCGAGCCCGGACGACGGGGACAGCTGGCAGCTCCTCGCCGACCACCTGCCGGACGTGCTGTGTGTCCGCGCGGCGGTGATCGGGTGAAGGCAAGCCGCGTGCACCCGGGGTAGTCGGCCGGGCGCACTCGGGGTAGCCGCCGGGTCGCTCCGGTGGGCCGGTGGGAGCGGGCGTGCGTCCCACGATCCCGGGTAGCCGCAGTCCGTCCCACCCCCTCGTGGGCCGAGACCGGCCTGCGCGGAACGGCCGAGGAGGCGGTTCATGCGCGTGGACAGCACGCTCCCCCTGATGGTGAAGGGCTACCCCTGGCTCTCCGAACTCCGCCGGCGTCAAGGCGGCGGTCCGGTGCGGACGCGTCTTCTCGGACGCCCCGCGCTCGTGCTCCGGGGCCCGGGGATGGTCGGCTTCTTCTACGACGAACGCCATGCGCGCCGGAGCGGAGCACTGCCGGGCCCGGTGCTCGACACCCTCTTCGGCCGGGGCGCCGTGCACACCCTCGACGGCCCGGCGCACCGTGCCCGCAAGGCGCTGTTCCTGGCGCAGCTCACCGACCCGGCACGGGTGGGCGAGCTGACCGCGCGCGTGAGCGCGGAGTTCCGGGAGACGTTCGGCCGCCTGCGGGGCTCCGAGGTCACGCTCTTCGACGAGGGCGCGCTCGTGCTCGCCAGGGCCGTGGCCGACTGGGTCGGCCTGCCCGGCCACGGCGCCGCGGAGACCGAGCGGCTCGCCCGTGACTGCGTGGCGATGGTCGACGGCTTCGCCACGCCGGGGCCGCGCCACTTCCGCGCCCGGCGCGCCCGGGCGCGGCAGGAGGCGCTGCTGAGCCGGGCGGTCGCACGGGCGCGGGAGGCGGGGACGAAGCCGGCGGGAGAAGGGGCGCCGGCGGGACGGCGCGGGCGGGGCGGCCCGGCGCGTACACCCTTCGAGGCGGTCGTGGCCCATCGGGAGGCCGACGGGACGCCACTGGATCCCCGCACGGCAGCGGTGGAGCTCCTGAACATCGTGCGGCCGACCGTGGCGATCACCTGGTTCGCCACCTTCGCCGCCCACGCCATGAGGGACGCCCCGAAGCTGCGGCGGCGCCTCGCGGACGACGACCCCGCCGGACTCGCCCTCTCGTTCGCCCATGAGGTACGCCGCTTCTACCCCTTCGTGCCGTTCGTCGGTGCCCTCGCGCCGGACGACCTGGTCGTGGCGGGAGAGGCCGTGCCACGAGACACGATGCTGCTGCTCGACGTGTACGGGCAGAATCACGACCCCGCACTGTGGGACGAGCCCTTCCGCTTCGTGCCCGACCGGTTCCTCGGCGCCGATCCTCGCCCCGACACGCTGATCCCGCAGGGGGGCGGCCCCCGGGAGGGCCATCGCTGCCCGGGCGAGGACATCACGATCGCCGTCCTGTCGGCGCTGTCCCGCGAACTCGCCCGGCTCGACTTCGCGGTGCCCGCCCAGGACCTGCGCATTCCGTTGCACCGGATCCCGACCCGGCCCCGCGACGGCTTCCGGCTGGAGGTACCCCGATGAACGCCGAACGTGACGACGGCGGCGGCCCCGCGAACGACGCCGCCCCCGAGCCGTACGACGCCACGCCCTTCCTGCCGAAGCGCGGCAAGCTGCCGGCCCACCGACGCGCCGCGGCCGACTGCCGGGGCTGCCCCCTGCACCGGGAGGCGACCGGGACCGTCTTCGGACGCGGCGACCCGCACGCGCGGCTGATGCTGGTCGGGGAACAGCCCGGCGACCGCGAGGACCGCGAAGGGGTCGCCTTCGTGGGACCCGCGGGCCGACTGCTCACCCGGGCGCTGGGCGATGCCGGGATCGACGAGGAGGGTGTGTACGTCACCAACGCGGTCAAGCATTTCAAGTTCAGCCAGGACGAGCCCCGGAAGCGGCGCATCCACAAGGCGCCGAGCCTGCGGGAGATGCTCGCCTGCCGGCCGTGGCTGACGGCCGAGCTCCGACTGGTGTCCCCGGAGCTGGTGGTCACTCTGGGCGCCACCGCGGGCCGCGCCCTGCTCGGGCCGTCCTTCCGGGTCGGCACGGACCGCGGCGTGCCACGGCCGCTGCCCGCGGCGGACGGCGAGGACGGCCTCGACGAGGAGGTCCGGCAGGGCATCCGGGTGCTGGCGACCGTGCATCCGTCGGCCGTTCTGCGCGCGCGGGACCAGGACCGCGAGGGCATGTACGCGGGCCTCGTCGCCGACCTGCGGACCGCGGCCGAGGTGCTGGACGCGCTGTGACGTCGGGCCGCGCAGCGGTCGTCGACGCGAAGGCGGTCGGAAAGCGGTCCCTCAACGCAAGGCGGTCCCTCAACGCGGGGCGGTCCTCAACGCGGGGCGGTCCTCAACGCGGGGCTTCGCCGTTCGGGGCCTCGCCGTCCTCCGCGCCGTCTCCGCCGTCCTCGGAGGGGTCCTCGTCGTGGGGCGGCATGAGGGCGATGCACTCGGCGTCGATCTCGTCGGCCACCTCCATGAGCTGGGTCGCCAGCGTCAGTACGGTGGCCGGGTCGTAGTCGGCCGCTCCGGTGTCCGTGGCCTGCAGCCAGACGGCCGCGACGTGCCGCAGCATCCCGGTCATCTGGTCCGCCCGGACGAGCAGGTGACCGCCCGCGAGGATGATGAAGGCCGACGGCGTGGTGGGGGTCACGGCGTTCTCCTCTCGCGACCGGCGTGCCGGCGGCGCAGCCGCACCGGCAGGACGTACCAGCACAGCGCGAACCAGGCCATCACGGCGGCCACGACCGCCTGGGCGAAGGGGGTCGGCAGAACGGCGTGCAGGAGGAACAGCAGCGTGCAGCCGATGGTGAGGGCGAGGAGGACGAGTCCGCAGGTCATCATGCGGCCGGCGGCTTCGACGACCTCGCGCTTCATGCGCAGCCCGGACAGGCAGCGGTGGATCGCGACGGGGGCTATCAGGGCCGCGGTCGAGGACGCGGCGAGGACGACGGTGACGACGTAGAGGCCGCGGTCGAAGCCGGACAGGTCGCCGAACCGCGGGGTGAAGGCGATGCTGAGCAGGAAGCCGAAGAGGATCTGGACACCGGTCTGGGCGACGCGTGTCTCCTGGAGGATCTCGACCCAGCGCCGGTTGACCCGTTCGCGCGCCGTCTCCGGCCGGCCCGTCACGTCCTGCCGCCGTGCTCTTCGCGGCGGCTCCTCGGCCCCTTCGAGCTCCTCGGTCCCGCCGAGCTCCTCGTCGGCCCGTACGAGCTCTCCTCCGACCGTGTGGGGGAGGTCGTCGCTCCGGCCCGACGTGCCCGATGTGAGGGTCATGACGGCCTCCTCGGCAGCTCGCGTCCGGCCGTGCGGGCGGGCGAGGACGGGTGGCGGTGGTCCCTCGTCCCCGCGGTCGCCTCGTCTCGCGCGTTCATCGCGGCCGGCTCCTCGGTACGAGTCCCGGCCGAGCGGCCGGGACGTTGCGGACGCGACTACCCGGGTCGACGCCGTCGAGTCCTCTTTTCGGAGACCGATTGACGTCGCGGGGATGCGGCTCAGGCATCGGCGGCGCGGGGGTGCCCGTTCAGCGGGACGCGGTAGAGCGTGAACGCGCGGCGGATCACCGGCTGGGCGACGTTGCGGACCCGTACGCCACCGGCCGTCATGCCGTGCTCGGTACCGAGGTGGGCGTGGCCGTGCACGGCCAGGTCGGCGCCCGCGGAGTCGATCGCCTCGGCGAGCAGATAGCTGCCGAGG
Source organism: Streptomyces sp. NPDC053431 (assembly GCF_044544925.1). Taxonomy (NCBI): domain Bacteria; kingdom Bacillati; phylum Actinomycetota; class Actinomycetes; order Kitasatosporales; family Streptomycetaceae; genus Streptomyces; species Streptomyces sp. NPDC053431. The sequence goes on from NZ_JBITXX010000004.1 coordinate 152,214, forward strand.
AACGGGTAGATCTCCAGCGGCTCGCCCGCCAGCGTGTCGGGCACCGGCGAGAAGTGGGTCAGCGCGATGCGCACGTCGCACTCGGCCGCCGACAGGTCGCCGAGCGCCACGGCCAGCCCCTCCGCGCTGCGCCGGGTCGTCCGCACGAAGGCCTTCATCTCCGGTTCGCCGAACTCGCTCGCGCTCGCACCGACGAATCCGCCGCAGAAGCCCTTGGTGCCGGCGACGCCGATCTTGTGCCCGTCCACGGGGAGGACGACCGAGGCACCTTCCAGGACGCGGATGCCGGCGTCCTCGAGCACCCGGCTCACCTCCGCCTCCTGACCGGACTGGTAGTCGTGGTTGCCGAGCACGGCCACCACGGGCACCCCGGCGTCCCGGACCTCCTCCGCCACCACCTCGGCCTCTTCCGCCGTGCCGTGCCGGGTCAGGTCGCCGGCGAGCAGCAGCAGGTCGGCGCACTCCGACAGCACCGAGAACGCCGGCCGCAGCAGATCCCGGCAGTCGGGGCCGAGATGGATGTCTCCGACGGCCGCGACCCGCACGACCTCGGTCGACGTGGGGGCGGTCATGACAGCTCTTCCAGCTGGTCGGGCGCGTCCGCGCAGGCCACGGTGAGGTCGGCGCGCACCGTGAGTCCGGCGAGTTCACCGCGGGCGAGGCGGAGGATCTCGTCCCGCCGAGTGGTCGTCGGCACGGTGCCGGTCAGCAGGACGGCGCCGCCGCGCTGCTCGACGTGCACGCCGAGCTCGGCCAGGTCGTCGCCGGCGAGGCGCTCGACCAGCCGCGCGATGCGGTACTCGTCCTCGTGCGCTCCGAGATGCTCACTCATCGTCCGGTTCTCCTCTCCCGCCGGCCGCATCCCCGGCCCCGTCCCTCGCGTCGTCCGCGCCGCCGTCCTCGCCACCGTCCCCGTCGATCACGTCGAGCAGTTCGAGCAGGTACAGGAAGGCGGCCGCCATGGGCTTGCCCTTCGTCTCGGCGCGCACGCGCTTCCAGTCGACGCGTTCGCGCAGCCCGCGCGCCACGGGCAGCAGGGCGCCGAAGTCGCAGTGGTGCTCGGAGAACGCGGAGAGCCGCACGGCCATCAGGTCCGTCGGGTCGATCACCGGCATGTGCACGGAGTCGACGGGCAGGATCCAGGCGCGTCCGAGAAGTTCGGTGGTGACGGGCCGCCCGGCCAGGGCGAAGATGAGGTCGATCTCCTCGCCCCCGGTGCGGGCCTTCACGAGCCAGTCCTCCGGGGGCTCCACGATGGTCACGCCCCGCCGCTGCAGCAGCTGGGTGACGGTCTCGGCGTCCTCCCTGCGGACCGCGAAGTCGGTGTCGTGCTGCAGGCGTACGGGGATGCCGTGCGCGTACGCGGCGACGCTTCCGACGAGGGCGAAGGGACAGTCCGAGGTCTTCAGGACGGCGGCGATCTCCTTGGTGGCCTCAAGGATGGCCTGGGTGTGGTCGGCGGGCAGAGAGCCGCGCCGGTCGGGGCGCGGTTCGCGGACGGCCGCGTCCTGGGGGCCGCCCCTGCTGTTCACCTGCTGCCCGTCGGGCACGTCGGGCCCGCCGTGCGGGTGGGTGGCCCCGGGGCGTGCGCTGCCGCCCCGGCCTTCCATGAGGGTCATGGCGTCCTCCTGCCGTCGCGGCGTCCCGGTCGTTCGGGCCCCGTCTTGCGGGCCTCCGCAGCCTCGCGACGGTCCTCCGCTCGGATGCGACGCCTTGGCGGATTCCCCGTTCCGGCGGCCCTATGCCGCGCCGGCCGCCACGGGGGGGGGACGTGCGCATGATGTGCCGGACCGTGGGCAGGGGCCGTGGCGGGTGGCGCACACCCTTCGAGACGGCCGCCGTCCGGCTTCCCCCCTCCGGACGGCGGCTCTCGGCGTCCGGGGCATGTTTTCCGGGTCACGCAGCGAACCGGCGTGACCCAAAAGACAGGTCCTAGTCGCCGTTCCGGCTCGGGGGCCCGGGCGGCGGCACAGCGGGGCGGAGGTCGAAGAGTTCTATCGAACCCGTGGTCTCCAGCAGTCGCACCATCTGATGACTGGGCGCGGCGAGCTGGAGGGTGTGGCCGGACTCCAGCGCCTGTCCCCGGGCGGCCAGCAGCACGTTGAGACCCGTCGAGTCGCAGAACGAGGAGTACTGCAGATCGACGACGATCGCGGCGCCCTCGGGTGCCTCGTGGGCAGCCCTGAGGAGCGCGGACCGCAGCCCGGCCGAGTGGTCCAGGTCCATGTCGCCGATCACCCGGACGACGAAGGGATCACCGGCGGAGTCGTCGGCCGGGCGTTCGGGTTCGGGGTGCGGTACGAGCTCCGTTTCGGATGTCATCACACACCTCCTCGTCACAGGGCCACTGCCCTGCGCGCGACGTCGCATGCTCGCCCCTGCGTGCTCCGGGACTTCGGCGTGCCCGCCGGGGAGGAGCGGCACGGTGAGTGATCACGCGCGGGCCGGGCAGGCGCCCCGTGTCCGTTCGAGCACCCTTTCCGGGAGGCAGAACCATGCGCGCCTTGACGTGGCAGGGCACGCGGAACGTCCGCGTGCAGTCCGTACCCGACCCGCAGGTGGAGGAGCCGACGGATGTCGTCGTCAAGGTCACCTCCACGGGGATCTGCGGCTCCGACCTGCACCTCTACTCGGTGATGGGCCCCTTCATCGACGCCGGCGACATCCTCGGGCACGAGGCCATGGGCTTCGTGGAGGAGGTCGGCTCCGAGGTGTCCACGCTCCGCCCGGGTGACCGGGTCGTCGTCCCGTTCAACGTCTCCTGCGGGAACTGCTACATGTGCGACCAGGGGCTCCAGTCCCAGTGCGAGACCACCCAGGTCCGGGAGTACGGCAAGGGCGCCGCGCTCTTCGGCTACACCAAGCTGTACGGGCAGGTTCCCGGCGGGCAGGCGGAGTACCTGCGGGTCCCGTTCGGCGACACGCTGCCCGTGAAGGTCCCGAAGGGGCCGCCCGACGAGCGCTACGTGTACCTGTCCGACGTGCTGCCCACCGCGTGGCAGGCGGTGGAGTACGCGGACATCCCGCCCGGCGGATCCGTCACCGTCCTCGGCCTCGGGCCGATCGGGCAGATGGCCGCGCGGATCGCCCTGCACCGCGGAGCGGGTCTGGTGGTCGGGGTCGACCCGGTCGCCGCCCGGCGCGAGAGCGCGGCCGAGCGCGGGGTGCACACCATGGACCCGGAGAAGCACGGGAAGGACCTGGCGGACGCGATCCGGCAGCTGACGCACGGCCGCGGGACCGACTCGGTGATCGACGCGGTGGGCATGGAGGCGCACGGAACGCGGCTCGCGGCGGGAATGCAGCGCGCCACGGCGCTCCTGCCGGACGCCCTGGCGAGGCCGCTGATGGAACACGCGGGCATCGACCGCCTCGACGCCCTCCACAGCGCGATCGACATCGTGCGTCGCGGCGGGACCATCTCCGTGTCGGGCGTCTACGGAGGAGCCGTCGACCCCATGCCCCTGCTGACCCTCTTCGACAAGCAGGTCCAGCTGCGCATGGGCCAGGCCAACGTGCGGTCCTGGGTGGACGACATCCTGCCGCTGCTCGACGACGCGGACCCGCTCGGTGTGGAGGGCTTCGCCACCCACACGATGCCGCTGGAGGAGGCGCCGCGGGCCTACGCGATGTTCCAGGCCAAGGAGGACGGCATGATCAAGACCCTGCTCAAGCCCTGAGACGGGGTTCCGACGTAGAGGCCCGACGGCGATTGGGCCCGTCAGCTGCGGGTAGCCGCAGAACCGAGGAGGCTGATTCACATGGCCGAAGGCAAGAAGATTCGTGGCAAGGCCCAGGAAGCCATGGGCAAGGCCAAGGAGAAGACGGGAAAGGCCACGGGCAGGGACGACCTGCGCCTCAAGGGTGCCGGCGACCAGATGGCGGGCAAGGCCAAGCAGGCTGCCGGTGAAGCGACGCGGAACGCCAAGGCGACGAAGGACGAGGCCAAGGGCAAGATGCGGCGTCACACCTGACCGCACGCACCACCTGACCGCACGCACCGCCTGACCGCAGGCACCGGATCACAGCGGGAATCACCTCGCACCACGCCGCGGGCCCGGAGAGTGGGAACCTTCCGGGCCTGCGGCTGTGCGCGACGGCCCGACGCGGAACGTGTCGGGCCGTCGCCCTGTGCCCGCGCGCCTTGTCCTCCGTGGGGCGTCAGCGTGGCGGGGGGATCACCCGCGTCAGCGCCGTACGCCTCGCCCCGCGCCGTACGCGGCACCGGTCACCGCCGTACGGGTCCCTCCGTGTCGTTCGCCAGGAGGTCGCGTACCGCCGTCTCCACCGCGCCCTGGGTCGCGGGATGGCCGAACTCGCCGTGCTCGCCGAGCCGTCCCAGCGCGGGCGCCACGGTGACGCCGTCGGCGTACCGTTCCAGGACCCGGGGCGCGATGTACGAGGCCCGGCAGACGGTCGGCGTGTTGCCCAGGTAGTCGCTCACCTCGCACACCGCCCGCCGCACGGCCTTCCGCCGCGCCGTCTCGGACTCGTCGCCGGCCTCCTCGGACACCGCCAGCGCGACCGCCGCGAGGACCGTCGCGTGCCAGGTGCGGAAGTCCTTGGCGCTGATGTCGACGCCCGACCGGTCGCGCAGATAGGCGTTGAGGTCCTCGGCCCGCACGTCGTGCCAGGAACCGCTGTCCCAGTAGGCGAAGAGCCGCGGACCGTCCCCGGCACGGCGCAGCAGCGACCGCAGCACCCGGTAGGCCTCTTCGTCGACGAGCGTCGCCGTCGCCTGCTTCCCCGACTTGGCGGGATAGTCGAAGCGGGCCTCTCCGCGCGCGCAGCGCACCTGGGAACGCAGGAGGGTGGTCAGACCGTACGACTCGTTGTCGCGGCGGTACCGCTCCCCGCCGATCCGGAAGAAGCCGCGGTCGAGCAGGCGGGCGGCACACGCCAGGACGCGCTCCCGGCACAGCCCGCGCCGCGCGAGGTCGTTCCGGACGGCCCGGCGCAGCCGGGGCAGTGCACCGGCGACCTCGAGCACGTGGGTGTGCTTGGCGAGCTCCTGACGTGCGCGGTACGCGTCGTGGTACAGGTACTGCCTTCGGCCGGCGCCGTCGGTGCCGACGGCCTGGATGTGCCCGTTCGCCCAGGGGCAGATCCAGACGTCGCGCCAGGCGGGCGGGATCACGAGGGCCCGCACGCGGCTCCGGTCGGCCGCTTCGAGCGGCCGGCCCTCCGTGTCGAGGTAGCGGAATCCGCGGCCGCAGGGCACACGTCGCCACCCCGGGCGGGCGGGATCACTGGTCCGCAGTCGCATGGTCCGCGTATTCCCCGGAACGGTCGGGCCACGCGAAGGCGTCTCCCCGCCGCGCCCTACGCGGTGGCTGTGCGGTGCGGTCTCCATCACGTTTGGACCCGGGATATGGTGGCATTCGGATTGGTTACGCGGAAAGAACAGTCCGACTTTGGCGGTGAACCGTCACGAATACCGAAGACAGACGCAAGAGAAACGCCCGGAACAAACGCGATCCGGAGCCCGAGGGCGACGTCGAGAACGACGTCGAGGACGAAGTCGACGACGACGTCGAGGACGAAGTCGACGACGACGTCGAGGACGAGCCCGACGAAGACATCGAGGCGGAGGCGGATTCCGACTCCGAGGGCGGGACCGAGGCCCCCGACGAGGAATCGGCCGAGACCGAGTCGTACAAGCGCGTATCGGCCGCCGAGGCACTCCGGGTCGGCGTGCGGCAGCTCAGCGAGCTGCTGGGCCGCAGCCCCGAGTCCGTATCGGCGCTGGCACCGACGGAAGAGGGCTGGAAGGCGCAGATCGAGGTCGTCGAGATCGAACGGATTCCGGAGACCACCAGCGTTATGGCAAGTTATGAGGTTGCGCTGCGCCCGGACGGGCAGTTGCTGGGATACGAACGCGGCAAGCGGTACACGCGCGCTCAGGTCGACAACGACAGGTGAGCGAGCCGCCCCCTCGAACCGAGGGAGGAGAAGTGTCTGTTGTACAGCAGGGTGGCGGAATGCCCGGACAGGGCGGAGGCACCGGAAATCTCTACGACGTCCTCGACCTGATTCTGGATCGTGGCCTCGTCATCGACGCATTTGTCCGGGTGTCCCTGGTGGGCATCGAGATCGCCAAGATCGACGCCCGCGTCGTCGTGGCGAGCGTGGACACCTATCTGCGCTTCGCCGAGGCGTGCAACCGTCTCGACCTGGAGAGCGGCAGGAAGGCCCCGACGCAGCTGTCGGACGTCATGGAGAAGACAGTGGAGGGCGGAGCGAAGGGCAAGTCGAAGGGTGCTCTCACCGGCGCCGTCGAGGCCTTCACCGATTCCCTCACGGGCAAGGGCGAGGAGCGGGAGAAGGAGCCTCGCGAACGGGAGAGGCGCGATGACGACCGCCGGCGGGAGCACCGCTCGTCGCGACGGTCCTCGGAGGACGGCGATTGACGATGGCGCTCTACGTGTATGCCATAACGAAGTCGTCGCATCCGCTCGACGGCCTCGACGATCTGACCGGCGTGGGCGAGTCCACACCCGTACGGGCCGTGCGCGGCGACTCTCTGTGCGCCGTCGTGAGCGAGGCGCCGGACGAGGTCAGCGTGAAGCGCAGCGACGTGCAGGCGCATCACGCCGTACAGGAGCGCTTGTGGCACGACGGCGTCACGCTGCCGTTGGGCTTCGGCTTCGTGGCCGAGGACGAGGAGGCCGTCCGCGCCGTTCTCGAAGAGGGAGCCGAGCAGTTCGCCCAGCGCCTCGACGAGCTCGCGGACCGGGTCGAGTTCAACGTGAAGGGCGTCCAGGAGGAGGAGGCCGCCCTCCGGCAGCTCGTCGAGGAGTCCGAGCCGATCCGGCGTCTCAACGACGCCACCCGGGACGGCGGCGGCACCTACGAGCAGCGCCTGGAACTCGGCAGGATGCTCCATGACGGGATTCAGGCCCAGCAGGCGGCACTTGCCGAGTCCGTCCTGGCCGCACTGCGGCCGCACGCCGCGGCGGAGCGCCTCGCGGAGCCGTCACAGCAGTATCTGCTGAGCGCCTCGTTCCTGGTCGACAACGACAAGGCGGAGGAGTTCACCGGGGCCGCCCGGCAAGTGAGCGAGGAGCTGCCCGAGGGAGTCGAGCTCCGGATCCGAGGCCCGCTGCCGCCGTACAGCTTCGCCTGACGGCGGGCGCCACGACGGAGGGAACCGGAGGGAGACATGGGACTGCTGACCGAGATCCTGATACTGCCCGCCGCCCCGTTCCGCGGGGTCGCATGGGTGCTGGACAAGGTGACGCAGGCCGCCGAGCAGGAGTACTACGACCCCGGACCGGTCCAGGAGGCGCTCGCCGCTCTCGAACGGGACCTGGAGGAGGGCCGGATCGACGACGAGGAGTTCGAGGAGCGGGAAGGGCCGCTCCTGCAGCGCCTCGAAGAGATCCGGTCGTACCAGCTCGGCCGCGCCGGGCAGGCGTGACCGGAGCCGGAGCGGTAGCCCCGGTCGCCGGTCCGGGAACAGAAGACGACCGGCCGAGGAGAGAACATCATCATGAACACGGCCAAGATCGGTACCGCTCTCATCGGCGGTTATGTGCTGGGACGGACGAAGAAGGGGAAGCTCGCCCTCGGGGTGGCGATGGCGCTGGCCGGGTCGCGGGTGAAGCCCGCGCAGGTGGGGAAGACCCTCGCGCGTTCGCCCTTCCTCAGCGACGTGAACGAGCAGGTGCGCGGCGAACTCATGACGGCGGGCAAGGCCGCCGCCACGACGGTGCTCAACGCCAAGGCCGGGCACCTCGCCGACACCCTGCACGACCGGACGGCGGGCCTTCGCGGTGGGCAGGAGGACACGGAGGAGCGCACCGCTCGTCCGCGGGACGAGGAATCCGCGTCGGACGACGACCGTAACGAGGCGTCGGAGAAGGGCGGCGAGGGCGGGGCCGGCAAGGCCGGGTCGCGGCGCACCTCCTCCTCGAGCCGTGGCGGCGGCGCCGCGACGAAGAAGACCGAGGGGGCGAAGAGGACCGAGGGGGCGAAGAAGTCGGAGTCGAAGAGGTCCGACGGAGCGAAGTCCGAGGCCGGGGCCAAGCGCTCGACGCAGCGGACGTCCGCGTCCGGCGGGTCGGGGAGCAGCCGTTCCGGAGGCGGCAGGAGGCGGGACGATGACTGACACGAAGGGACCGGAAGGACGGGCGACGGGCGGTACGGACACCGCGTCCGGCGAGTCCGGCGCGCGGAAGATGCTCGACCGCAACCCTGGCGCCAACCGCCTGGCGGAGGAGTTCGAGTCCTATCTCATGGCACGCCTGGACAAGGCGCTGTCCGGCGTCGGCGACCGTATCGGCGGCGCGGCCGAGAAGGTCGGCGAGGCCCACATCGGGCCTTCCGCCCTGCTCCGCGGCATCGGCAAGGCCGGCCTCAGCTCGGCGGCGTCCAGCCTCACGAAGTCGGCCGCGGGCGCCAAGGACGCCCTGATGGACAAGGTGACCTCCGGCGGGTCCGACGAGCCCCGTTCCTCGGCCTCGAACTCGGGGCAGAAGAACCTGACGATCATCGAGGACATCGACGTCGGCGTCCCCGTCGAAGAGGCGTACAACCAGTGGACCCAGTTCCAGGAGTTCAGCCGGTTCGCCAAGGGCGTGGTCTCCGTCGACCAGCAGGACGAGACGACCACCCAGTGGCAGGTGAAGGTCGCCAAGTCGAACCGGGCCTTCACCGGCAAGATCACGGAACAGGTCCCCGACGAGCGCATCGCCTGGACCTCGGAGGGAGCCAAGGGCACGACCAGGGGCGTGGTCACCTTCCACCCGCTGGGCGAGAACCTCACCAAGGTCCTGCTGGTCATGGAGTACTACCCCAAGGGCTTCTTCGAGAAGGCGGGCGGTCTCGTACGGGCCCAGGGCCGACGCGCCCGGCTCGACCTCAAGGCGTTCCGCACCTTCGTGATGATGAAGGGCGAGGCGACCGGCAGCTGGCGCGGCGAGATCCGGGAGGGGAAGGTCGTCGCGGGCCCGGACGAGGAGGAGGGGGAGGCCTCCGAGGACAGGGAACCGGACGAGTACAAGGCCGGTGAGGAATCGGACGACTCGTACGAGGACCGGGACGAGGACGAGGACGAGGACGAGGAAGAGGCCGGGGAGCAGCCCGAGGACGAGGCCGCCGAGCCGGAGGACTACGACGAGGAAGAGGACGAGGAGGAGGACGAGGAAGGGGAGGGCGAGCCGGAAGGCCGGTACGACGAGGACGAGGAGGACGAGGCGCCCGAGGACCGGTACGACGAGGAGGAGGACGAGCCCGAGGACCGGTACGACGACGAGACCGACGACGAGGAAGCGGACGACGACGAGGACGCGGAGGACGAGTCCCGCGCCCGTCGGAGCCGCAAGGGCTGACGCCCAGGAAGCGAGGTCGATTCCGTCGTGGCTGCATCGGACCCCGCAGGCCCCTCGGCCGCGCGCTCACTGACCCCGTACGGACAGACGCAGAGCGCGAACCTCGCCGACATCCTTGAACGCGTGCTCGACAAGGGCATCGTCATCGTCGGGGACATCCGGATCAACCTGCTCGACATCGAGCTGCTGACCATCAGACTCCGGCTGCTCGTCGCCTCGGTCGACAAGGCCAAGGAGATCGGCATCGACTGGTGGGAGAACGATCCCGCACTGTCCTCACGGGCCCACCCCCGGCGGGAGTTGGAGGAGGAGAACGAGCGCCTGCGCGCCGAGATCCAGGCACTGCGCTCGCGGCCCGCCTCCGAACTGCCGGAGGGCTCGACCCGCCGCCGGCGCCGGGCGCCCGAACCGGAAGCCGAGCGCCGTCCGGCGCCCGAACGCAGAACCCGGCGACGGGAGGCGGAGCGGACGGAGCGGACGCGGACACGAAAGGCTCGCGCCCGTCCCGACGAGGACACGGGCGAGGACGTCGGCGAGGACGCGGACATGGACGAGGTCGTGGACGTGGACGTGGACGAGGACGTCGACGAGGACGAGGACCGCGACGAGGACGAGGACCGCGACGCGGACCTGGACAGGGAGGAGGAGACCTAGACCCGAGAGCGAGACCTGGACCGAGACCCAGACCCGCGGCGAGACCGGAGCCGACACCGAGGGTGAAGGACACGGGGATTGACGTCATGGCTGGAGAGGCCGGAGAGCTGAGCTACACGTACGCCGTCGTGCGCCCTACCGAGGCGCTCACCGATGAGGCTCTGCGCGAGGTCGGGGGCGTGGCATCCGGAGCGGTGCGGCTGGTGAGCGCGGAGGGCGTGGCGGCGGCGGTCGGTTCCGTGCCGGAGAGCGAGTTCTCCGAAGCGGCCCTGAAGCTCCACCTGGAGGATCTGACCTGGCTGGAGCGGGTGGCCCGGGCGCACCACGGCGTCGTGGAGTTCCTCGCCGCGCACACCACCGTGCTCCCGCTCCGGCTCGCCACCGTCTACGTGGACGACGACCGGGTGCGCGAGGTGCTGCGCCGGGGGGCGCCGACCTTCCTCCGTATGCTGGACCGCTTCGCCGAGCACGTGGAGTGGGGCGTGAAGGTCTACGCGGAGACCGCCGAGACCGCCCGCGGCCCCGCCGCCGCGCAGGGTGTGGACGGTGACTCCCCCGATCCCGGGCGCGCCTATCTGCGCCGGCGCCGGCAGCAGCGTGACGAGCGGGGGGCCGCCTGGTCGGCCGCGACCGAGGCGGTGCGCAGGATCGAGGCGGGTGCCGGCGGGATCGCCGTGGAACTGGCGCGCCACCGCCCGCAGCAGGGTCAACTGGCCGTCGGCGCCGGCGAGAACGTCGCCAACGACTCCTATCTCGTGCCGGCCGACCGCTCCGACGAGTTCTGCGCGCGCGTGCGGGACGCGACCCGCGACCTGCCGGGCGTACGGATCGAGATCACCGGACCCTGGGCGCCCTACTCGTTCGCCGTGCTCGGCGAGCCGGAGACACCGGACGAGGACGAGGTGCGCCGGCCGTGACCACGCACGACGAGAAGGCGCTCGCACAGCGGCACGTGGCCCTCATCGACCTGCTGGACCGCCTGCTGAGCGGGGGTGTCGTCCTGACCGGCGACCTGGTGCTGTCGATCGCGGACATCGACCTGGTGCGGATCTCGCTGCGGGCCGTCATCCTCGCCGTCCAGGAGGACGACCGGTGGGCCCTCACGGGCCTCGTGCCCGGTACCGAGCACCGCCAGGAGAGGCCCCCTGATGACCGGCCCCGCTGACCGGACCGGGCCCCCTGACCGGCCCGCCCCCGCCGACCGCCCCGACGACGCCCGGGCCGACCGGCGCCGTGAGGTCGTCGACGCCGCACGCCGCGCCTTCGCGCTGCTGCCGGCGCGCGCGGACGACCTGTCGGGCGTCGACCACCGCCCGCGGCAGCCCATGCGCCGTTTCCAGGCGGATCCCGAGACCGTGGAACGGGATCTCGTCGCCCTCGTCCTGACCATCGTGGAACTGCTGCGGCAGCTGATGGAACGCCAGGCGCTGCACCGCGTGGACCAGGGCGACCTCACCGAGGAGCAGGAGGAGAGGCTCGGTCTCACGCTGATGCTCCTCCACGACCGGATGGCGGAACTCTGCGACCACTACGGGCTCACCCTGGAGGATCTCAACCTCGACCTCGGCCCCCTCGGCACCCTCCTGCCGCCCTGACGGTCCACGCGACGGGACCGGCCGTGGAACCCGGTCCGGCGCCTGTCCCCGCATCCATGTCTGGATGTGACAGAACCTGGTCATTGCGGCCCTCGCCGCGAGGCGAAAAGATCGGCGCATGCTCCCACCGCACAGGGTCGTCGTCGCCGCCTTCGACGGGGTCGAACTGCTCAACGTCACCGGTCCGGCCGAGGTGTTCTCGGTCGCCACCCGGGTCGCCGGCACCGGCCGGCCCGGCTACACCGTCCGTGTCGCGACCGCGGACGGCGGGCCGGTGGTCACCGCCGGGGGGATCCGGCTGATGGCCGACCTGCGGCTGGACGAGGTGGGCGGTGAGGTGGACACCCTCCTCGTGTCGGGCGCCGTCCGGGTGGAGGACCAGGCGGTGGAGCCGGTCCTCGACGAGGGGATCATCGACTGGCTGCGTGCGACCGCCCCCGCGACCCACCGGCTGGGCTCCGTCTGCTCGGGCGCGCATCTGCTGGCCGCCGCCGGCCTGCTGGACGGCCTGACCGCCACCACCCACTGGCGGACGGCGGCGCGGCTGGCCGCCGACCACCCGCGCGTCACCGTCGACCCGGACCCGATCTTCATCCGGGAGGGCCGGCTGTGGACCTGCGCCGGCATCGCCTCGGGAATGGACATGGCGCTGGCCATGGTCACCGAGGACCACGGACCCGAACTCGCCCTGGCCACCGCCCGCACGATGGTCATGTACGTCAAACGGGCCGGCGGGCAGAGCCAGTTCAGCGTTCCGCTCGCGCTTCCGGCCGAACCGGGCGACCGGATCGACGAGCTGCGCGTGTGGATCGGTGAGCACCCCACCGAGGACCTGTCCGCCGAAGCGCTGGCCGTGCGGCTGCACCTGAGCGTGCGCCACTTCTCCCGGCTGTTCCAGCGGCGCACCGGCACCACCCCGGCCGCCTACGTCGAGTCCGTCCGCCTGGAGGCCGCCCGCCGGCTGCTCCAGGACAGCGACCACGGCCTGCCGGAGATCGCCGCCCTCAGCGGCCTCGGCTCCGTGGAGAGCCTGCACCGTTCCTTCCGTCGCCGCCTCGGCACCACACCCGCCGCCTACCGGCGCCGCTTCCGCTAGGCGCTGTCGTCGAACTCCCGCCTGCCCCCGCCGGGCAACGACGGGAGTTCGACGCCTGGACCTGGGCCCCGTCTCCCGGACCGCGCCCCGGCCCCCGTACCCCCGTCCCCCACCGCCCGCGGACCGCCGCGCGGCGGAAGACCGTCATGCCCCAGGAGAGAACCGTGTCCCGAACGAAGGTCGTGCCGATTCCGGTCATGGGCCGGCACCACATCAACGCCTACCTGCTGCTGGGCCGCCGCCCCGTCCTCGTGGACGCGGGGACGCCCGGCAGCGGCCGAAGGATCTACGAGCAGGTCGCCGCCCACGGCATGGACCCGGCCGACGTGTCGCTGATCGTCGTCACCCACGGCCACCTCGACCACTTCGGCTCCGCCGCGGAACTGCACCGCCTGACCGGGGCACCGGTGGCGGGACACGTCGCCGACCTCGGTCCGTACCGCACCGGCCGGGTCCGCGAACCCTATCTGCCCACCGGCCCGATGGGCCGTCTCATGGCCAGGAACAAGAACCTGCACATGCAGGTGGAGCCGTTCGAACCCGGCGTACTCGTGACCGGCGAGACCGACCTGGACGAGTTCGGGATCGGGGCACGCATCATGCCCACTCCCGGGCACACCGCCGGATCGGTCTCCGTCCTCACCGACCGCGGAGACCTCGTCGCCGGAGACCTGATCGCCAACTCCTTCTTCGGTCTCGTCCGGGGTCGCCCGGCCAATCCTCCCTTCCACGACGACCCGCTGCTCAACCTCGCCAGCCTGCGCAAGATGCTCGCCCTGAACCCGACCCGCCTCCATGTCGGGCACGGCACCCCGCTGGAGCCCGACCGCGTCCGGCGCTGGGCCGACCGGGAACACGAGCGCCTGACCCGGCTCGCAGCGGCCGGACGCATCCCCACCCGCACGGAAGCCGGCACGGCCTGACCGGCGGGCCCGGCGCGGCAGCCGCCGGGATGACGGAAGTCTTACGGCCCGGTGTGGGCGACCCCGGGAACGGCTGCCGGTCCGTAGCGTCACGCCCATGCGTGTTCTCGTCACAGGAGGAGCCGGGTTCATCGGCTCGCACATCGTCACCGCCCTCACGGACGCCGGGCACGAGCCGGTGGTCCTCGACGCCCTGCTGCCCAGCGCCCACCGTGCGACTCCCGTCGTCCCGGCCGTGGAGTTCCGGCACGCGGACGTCCGCGACCCGGGGGCGGTCGCGGCCGCTCTGCGCGGCGTGGACGCGGTGTGCCACCAGGCCGCCATGGTCGGCCTCGGCCAGGGCTTCGCCGACGCCCCCGAGTACGTGAGCTGCAACGACCTCGGCACGGCCGTGCTGCTCGCCGCCATGGCCGACCTCGGCGTCCGGCGGTTCGTCCTCGCCGGATCGATGGTCGTGTACGGGGAGGGGCGGTACGAGTGCCCCGCGCACGGTGTCGTACGGCCCGGCCCGCGCCGCCCCGAGGACCTGGCCGCCGGCCGCTTCGAACCGCTGTGTCCCGCCTGCGGCGCCGAGCTCACCGCCGGTCTCGTCGCCGAGGACGCCCCGGTCGATCCCCGCAACGTCTACGCCACGACCAAGCTCGCCCAGGAGCACCTGGCCGCGGCGTGGGCCCGGGCGGCGGGCGGCACGGCGGTCTCGCTGCGCTATCACAACGTCTACGGACCGGGCATGCCCCGCGACACCCCGTACGCGGGCGTGGCCTCGCTGTTCCGCTCGGCGCTGGCCCGCGGCGAGGCGCCCCGCGTGTTCGAGGACGGCGGGCAGCGGCGGGACTTCGTGCACGTGCGGGACGTGGCGGCGGCCGCCGTGCTCGCTCTGGAGGCCGCCGAGGGGCTGCCGCCCGGCGCGCTCAGCACGTACAACACCGGCAGCGGCGAACCGCACACCGTCGGCGAGATGGCCGCCGCGCTCGCCGGGGCCTGCGGGGGCCCTCGGCCGGTGATCACGGGCGAGTACCGTCTCGGCGACGTCCGGCACGTCACCGCCGACTCGGCACGGCTGCGCGGCGAGCTCGGCTGGCGACCCGGGGTCGGCTTCGCCGAAGGCATGGCGGAGTTCGCCCGGGCGGAACAGCGGGCTTCGGCGGCCCTGCGGTAAAGGGGTGGCCCCGAGGGAAGGGGCGGCTCTCAGGTCGGGGGTCAGCTCGCCGCCGCCGGCAGGGTGACCTCGAAGCGGCAGCCGCCCTGGACGTTGCGGACCTCGGCGCGGCCCGCGTGGGCCTCGACGATGCCGCGGACGATGGCGAGGCCGAGCCCCGCCCCGGCCGGCGGGGTGCGGGCCTCGGTGCCGCGCCACCCGGTGTCGAAGACGCGCGTGAGGTCCTCGTCGGGAATGCCGCCGCAGCCGTCGGTGACGGACAGGACGACGGCGTCGGCGCGGCGTTCGGCCGCCACCGCGACGGTGCCGTCGGCCGGCGTGTGGCGGATGGCGTTGACCAGCAGGTTCGCGAGGACCCGGGTCATCTCCTTGCCGTCGACCTCGACGGGGATCGCTTCGACCTCCTCCCCCACCAGGCGTACGCCGTGCTCGCGGGCGAGCGGGTCGGCGCCGCTCAGGGCGTCGCCCACGAGGTCGTACACGGACATCCGGCTCGGGCTGATGGTCAGGGCGCCGGCGTGGATGCGGGAGAGTTCGAAGAGGTCGGTGACCATGGCGGTGAGGCGCTCGACCTCGGTGCGGATCTGCCGGTGGTAACGGGCCGGGTCGGCGGCCATGCCGTCCTCCAGGGCCTCCGCCATGGCCCGCAGCCCGGCCAGCGGGGTGCGCAGGTCGTGGGAGATCCAGGCGACGAGCTCGCGCCGGGAGGCCTCCAGCGAGCGCTCACGGCGGCGGGAGGCGTCGAGTCTGGCGCTGGTGGCGGCCAGTTCCTCGGTGAGGGCGACGAGTTCGGCGGTGGCCGCGCCGTCCGGGGCGGAGAAGCTGCCGCCGTCGCCGAAGTCGCGCGCGGCGCGGGTGAGGGCACGGCTGCGGGCCACCACCCAGCGGCCCAGGACGAGGGCGGTGCCGAGGGAGACGAGGGCCGCCATGGCCACGACGACGGTCACCACCCACAGGTCGTGCGCGGAGAGGAACATCGCCTGGGCGACGGCGAGCGTCCCGGCCAGCATCGCCGACACGGTGACGGCCGCGACCACGGTCAGCGAGACCGCGACCGAGCGGCGCCGTACGAGCCGGAGCACCAGTGCTCCGGCGAGCCCGGCGGACACGGCCCCCGCGAGCGCGAACGCCGCGATCAGCAGGACGTCCTTCATGCCGCTCCCCCCTCCTGCCGCGGATCGAAGCGGTATCCGACGCCCCACACGGTCTGGATGAGCCGGGGCCGCGCCGGATCGTCCTCGATCTTGGCGCGCAGGCGCCGGACATGGACCGTGACCGTGGACAGGTCACCGAAGTCCCAGCCCCACACCCGGCGCATCAGCTGCTCCCGGGTGTGTGCGGCGCCGGGGTGTTCCAGGAAGTACGCCAGGAGGTCGAACTCCCGGAGGGTGAGGGCGAGTTCACGTCCCTCACGGGTGGCCCTCCGGGTGGCGGGGTCGACGGCGAGGCCGGCGGCGCGCAGCACCGGCGCGGCCGTCGGCCCGGCGGCGGCGCGGCTGCGGCGCAGCACGGACTCGACGCGCAGGACGAGCTCGCGCGGGCTGAAGGGCTTCGTGACGTAGTCGTCCGCGCCCACCTCCAGGCCGGTGATCCGGTCTTCCTCGTCGCCGCGCGCGGTGAGCATGATGACCGGAACGGGCCCGGTCTCCCGCAGCCGGCGGCAGACCTCGAGGCCGTCAAGTCCGGGCAGCATCAGGTCGAGCACCACCAGGTCCGGCCGGCGCTCGCCGGCCCGCAGCAGGGCCTCGGGGCCGTCGGCCGCGTGCTCCACGGCGAACCCCGACCGGTCGAGGTATCCGGTGACGACCTCGGCGACGGTGGGATCGTCGTCCACCACCAGGATCCGGGCCGGTGGCCGCGGGGCGCTGTGCTCGCTCATGCCGCACAGCCTCCCATCCGTCGCGCCGGGCGGTGCGGTCCACCCGGGCGTACGGGGGCCGACGTCCGCGTTTCGTAAGGAGTTCCACGCTCCCGATCCGCCGCCTGGTTCCTACGGTGAGGGGCGTGACACTCATGACCGTAGATGTGGTCCTTCCCTGTCTCGACGAGGCCGAGGCCCTGCCCTGGGTCCTGTCCCGTATCCCGCCCGGATGGCGGGCGATCGTCGTCGACAACGGCTCCGCCGACGGTTCCGCCGGCATCGCCGCGGAGCTCGGTGCGACGGTGGTGCACGAGCCCCGGCGCGGCTTCGGTGCCGCCTGCCACGCCGGACTGCTCGCCTCCGACGCCGAGTTCGTCTGCTTCTGCGACTGTGACGCCTCGCTCGACCCGGGCCTCCTGCCGGGACTCGTCGGCGCGGTGGCCGACGGTTCCGCCGATCTCCTGCTGGGCCGGCGCCGCCCCACCGGCCGAGGTGCCTGGCCGGCCCACGCGCGGGCCGGGAACCTCGCCCTGTCCCGGCTGCTGCGCCGCCGCACCGGTCTGCGCCTCCACGATCTCGGCCCGATGCGGGCCGCCCGCCGCGAGGCGCTGCTCGCCCTCGGCCTCTCGGACCGGCGCAGCGGCTACCCGCTCCAGATGGTCGTCCGGGCGGCCGACGCGGGCTGGCGGGTGCGGGAGGTGGACGTGCCGTACCGGCCCCGGACCGGCCGGTCGAAGGTCACGGGCACCTGGCGGGGCACCTGGCAGGCGGTGCACGACATGCGCAGGGTGCTCGACGAGCCGGCGCCGGCGGGCGGTGGTCCGCGGTGACCACCCTCCTCGTCGTCGCCAAGGAGCCCCGGCCGGGTCGGGTGAAGACCCGGCTCACTCCCCCGTTCACCCCCGCGGAGGCCGCCGCCCTCGCCGAGGCGGCCCTCGCCGACACGCTCTCCGCCGCGACGCGGGTCCCGGCGGACCGGCACGTCCTCGTGCTCGACGGGCGGCCGGGCCCCTGGCTTCCGCCGGGCTTCGAGGTCGTCCCCCAGGTGGGCGGCGGACTCGACGTCCGCCTGGCCGCCGCGTTCGCCGCCTGCTCCGGACCGGCCCTGCTGATCGGCATGGACACGCCCCAGGTCACCCCGGCCCTGCTGGCCCCCGCCCTGCGCTGGGACACGTACGACGCCTGGTTCGGCGCCGCCGCCGACGGCGGCTTCTGGGCGCTGGGACTCGCCCGTCCCGACCCTGCCCTTCTGCTCGGCGTCCCGATGTCGACGCCCGAGACCGGCGCCGTGCAGCAGGCGCGGCTGCGGGATGCCGGGCTGCGCGTCGGCCGCCTGCCGGTCCTGGTGGACGTGGACACCGCGTCGGACGCCCGCCGGGTGGCGGCCGAGGCGCCGGGCACCCGCTTCGCCGCCCGGTACGCGCGGGTCACCGCCACGACGGCTGGAGTCGGCCGATGACGACGGCGACATGGCCGGCGGACCCGTACACCTGCGCCCTGCGCACCGGCAGGGGCCCGCTCTTCCTGCGCCGGCACGACGGCTGGCTGCTGCCCCTGGAGGTGGAGCGCTGGTGCGAAGCTCCGGACCGCGCCGATCGCTCCGTCCTCGACCGCTGCCGCGGCACGGTCCTCGACATCGGCTGCGGGCCGGGCCGGCTGGTCGCGGCCCTCGCCGCGGAAGGCCGGCGCGCGCTGGGCATCGACATCAGCCGGGAAGCGGTCGCCCGCACGGCGCGACTCGGCGCGGCGGCGCTCCACCGGTCGGTCTTCGACCCGCTGCCCGCCGAGGGACGCTGGGACACGGCGCTCCTGATCGACGGCAACATAGGGATCGGCGGCGACCCCGCCGCCCTGCTGCGCCGGCTGAGGCAGGTCGTGTCGCGCTCCGGACGGGTCATCGCCGAGTGCGCGCCCGTGGACGTCGACGAGTGCTGCGAGGTACGGGTGGACGACGGCCGGGGCGGACAGGGGGCACCGTTCCCCTGGGCACGGGTGGGCACGCGTGCCCTGGCCGCGCACGCGCGGGACGCGGGGTGGGGCGTCCGCGAGGAGTGGGCCCTGGAGGGGCGTTCCTTCCTGTCGCTCGTGCCTCAGTCGTCCGCGGTGGCGCGCCCCTGACGGGGCCGCCGTGCCCGCAGGCGCCGCACGGCGACGAGCGCTCCCGCCGCCGCTGCCACGGCCGCGAGCACGATCGTGAGATTCCTGCCGTAAGGGAGCGGCAGCGCCGACGGGTTGGGCGGGCTCCCCGGCCGGACGAGCAGCGGCAGCGTCACCAGCACCACGCTGCCCGCCACGAGCAACGCCCCGCGCCAGACACCGCGCTGCCGTCGCCCCACCAGGAGCAGGCCCACGGCGAACACCGCCGGGGCGATGATCCCGTCGTGCAGCACGACCGCACCGGCCAGCCACACCGGCACCGCCCACGGATCCGGCTGGTCCGCGACCAGCCACCCGCCGAGGCCGATGAGCACGAGGCCGAGTCCGCCGAGGGCGTGGCGGAGCGTGTTCGCCGTTCTCACAGCACCTCCAGGCGGTGGACCCACTTGGTCTGGAGCACCCCGGGCCGGTTGGGGGCGATGATCCGGGCCGGGAAGCCGTGGTCGAGCGTGAGCGGCCGGCCGTTCAGCCCGAGGGCGAGGAGGGTGAGGGGATCGTCCGCGTACTCGGCGCCCATCTCCATCACCCGGTAGGCGCCGCTCACTTCGAGCGACGTCACCCGCAGGGCGTGCCGGCCCGGCCGCCCGCCGGCCCGGGCCATCAGGTCCCGGACGCGTACCCCGGTCCAGTCGGCGTCCACGCTCCAGCCTTCGACGCACGCGATCGGCAGCCGCGCCGTCGCCGACGGCATCCTCCGCAGTTCGTCGAGCGTGAGGGCGTACGCACGGGGCCCGAGGACCTCCAGCCGCCACTCCCGCAGGCCGCTCGCCGAGACCCCGGCCGCGACCGCGGTCCGGTTCACCGGAAGCCCCTGCGGGCCGTGGTCGGGGTGCCGTGGCGCGAGCAGGTCGAGTGCCTTGAGCGGGGTGAAGGACTGTCCGACGGTGGTCAGGGTCACCACGCCGACGGCCGCGCCCGTGGCGAGGAGCAGCGAGCGGCGGTCCACGGCGTCCTCGACCGGCAGAGCGCGAGTCCCGGCCGAACGTCGGCCCCAGTGGTCCCTGATCTCGGGGGCCTTGACGGCGATGTGCAGCAGGATCGAACCGGTCGCCACCCAGGCGACGGCGAAGTGGACGGGGACGAAGGCGAAGGGCCACGGATACCACTCGACGATGTTGAGCAGCCCGGTGAGCACCTCGAAGACGGCCGACGCCACCAGCAGCGCGACGGAGAGGCGCTCCAGCGCGTGGCGCGCGGACCGCACCGGCGGCCACCCGAACAGCCGGGGGTACACCGCCCACAGCTTGACCAGCAGCAGCACGATCGCCGCGAGTCCGGTGGCGACGTGCAGGCCCTGGGTGAACGCGTAGCCCCACACCGGGCGCGCGGGCAGCCGGTCCGCGAGCCAGTCCGGCGGGCGTTGGAGGTAGTGGCTGACGAGGCCGGTCGCGAGACAGACGGCGAAGGCCGCGCCGAGCCACCGGCCCACGGCGGTCGCCGTCCGGGCGTCGTGGAGGCGCCCGGTGAACTCGGGCGGCCGGACGGCCGGGGGCCGGAAGGCGGGGCGCGGCGGCCGGGGCATGCGGAACGTCATGCCGTCCATGACACCGCCACGAGCGGCCGGGCGGAGGCTCCGACACCTTACGAATCCCGAACGTCCCGCCGGGTCTCCGCCCCGCCCGCCGCCCGCGCTGACAGTCTGCGCCCATGACCCGCGACCGCCGCCGCCCGCTCCCCGTCGTCGTCACCGTGCTGCTCCTCGCGGCCCTGACGGCCTCGCTCACCCTCCTGCTCGGCTCGGGCGCGGAGGGGCCCGGCTTCCTGGGCGGGTACGCGGGCGCCTGGGCGGTGTTCGCGGCGGCCGTGGTCACCCTGCGCCGGGTCCCCCGCCGGCACGTCGTCCCGCTCGTCCTCGCCGGAGCGGTCGCCGTGACGGCCACGGGACTCGTGGCGGCCCCGCGGACGAGCACGGACTCCTACCGGTACGCGTGGGACGGCCGGGTCCAGTCCGCCGGCCTGTCGCCGTACGACCGCTCGCCGGCGGACCCGGCGCTCGCCGGGCTCCGGGACGAGTGGCTCTTCCCCGGCGCCGCGGACTGCGCGCGGGCCGACCCCGACCTCGCGCCGCTCGGGGACGGCCGGTGCACCCGCATCAACCGGCCCGCCGTCCACACGATCTACCCGCCGGTGGCGGAGGGCTGGTTCCTCCTCGTCCACGCCCTGTCACCGGACGGGGTCCGCCACAAGGGACTTCAGGCGGGAGCGGCGGTCCTCTCGCTGGCCGTCACCGGACTGCTGCTCGGCGTCCTGCGCCGGCGAGGGGACCCGCGCCGGGCCGCGCTCTGGGCCTGGTGCCCGGCGGTGCCCGTGGAGGCCGTCGACAACGCCCATGTCGACGTCCTCGCCGTGCTGTTGTCGGTCGGCGCGCTCGCCCTGGTGGCCGGGCGCCGCCGTGTCACGGGCGCGGTGCTGCTCGGCCTGGCGGTCGCCGCCAAGCTGCTGCCCGCCCTGCTCCTGCCGGGTGCGCTGTCCGGTGTCCGGCGTCCGCGCGCGATCGCGGCCGTGACGCTGTCGGCCGCGGCGACCGTGGCGCTGGCGTACCTGCCGTACGTCCTCCTCTCCGACGGCTCCGTGCTCGGTTACCTGGGCGGCTACGCGCGGGAGGAGGGCTATGACGACGCGAGCGCGGGCGGCCGGTACGCGCTGCTCCGGCTCGTGCTGCCCGACGCGTGGGCGCTGCCCGCGGCGGTGCTCGGGGTGGCGGCGGTGTCGGTGGCGGCCTGGTGGCACGGCGATCCCGAACGCCCGTGGCGGGGCGCCCTGTCGACGCTCGGCGCGGCCTTCCTGCTGCTGACGCCCGGCTACTCCTGGTACGCCCTGCTGCTGGTCGCCCTCGTCGCCCTCGACGGGCGCTGGGAGTGGCTCGGCGTGGCCCTCGCGGGCGCGGTGGCGTATCTGGCCGGCCCGGTCGCCGGTACGCCGGGGGTGACGGCGGCGTACGGGGCCGCGGGGGTCGTGGTGGGCGTGTCGTGGTGGGCGCGGCCCCGGAGCGCGGAGCGCGCTCCGGGGCACGGGTCGGTCGGAGACCCGGTCAGCGGCGCTCGACCGTGAACGAGCACCAGGCCGTCCAGGCGGAGGCCGTGTTCCCGTCCTTCACACGGACGCGCCAGCGGTAGGCGCCGTCGGACAGCGTGCCCTCGGGCAGCTGGAGGGCGGCGTCGTGACTGGTGTCGCTGGTGAGCTGCCGGTGCAGGACGGCCTGGCCGGCGGCGGTGTCGACCTCGAAGGTCACCTTGCGGCGCGGGCCCGGCTCGGCGGGCTCGACGGTGCCGGGCGGGGAGACCGATTCCAGGGTGGCGGCGAGGGTCGGTGTGCCGGTGGTGACGACGGGGTCGCCGGCCGGCCCGCCGCAGAACTGGAAGCCGGCGTACGAGCCGTTCGAGATGCGCGGCGCCTCGGGGGTGGGCAGCAGCCGGTCGTCCGCGACGGCGGCCGCAGGGGCCGGGTCGGCGGAGGCGGCGGCGAGGGCCAGCGGGGTCGCGGCGGCGCCGAGGGCGCAGGCGGCGACGAGCGCGAGGGTCACCCGGCGGGTGCCCCGGGCGGACTGGTTCCGCACACGCATGGTGGTGTCTCTCCTCCTCATCGGGCGGCTACTTGACGTAGAGCGTGTGGTCGGGCTCGGGCGCCTGGACCTGCGTGCACTGGTACGCGGTCCAGCGGTGCTCGGCGACGAGGCGCTTGCCGACCTCCTGGCAGCCGGCGAGGTTGTGCAGGGTCTCGTACGCCGTCCAGCTCGCGGCCGTGTTCGGCTTGAGCCGGTTGGCGACGGTGTACGCCGCCGCGTCGCCGCCCGCGGCCTTGCCGTCCGTGCCGTCCCATCGGTAGTGGACGCCGAGCCAGACGCGGCCGACGGCGTTCTCGTTCGCGGCCGCGGAGATCGACGTGAAGGTGCGGGTGACGCCGAGGGCGTTGGGGTCCTCGGTGGTCGCGGTCCAGGTGATCTGGTCGGTGCCGAACCAGGCCTGGGTGGCCTTGGACCAGGCACCGGCGAAGGTGGCGTGGCCGGAGACGTAGGCCGGGAAGGGCGGGGAGAAGTGCCCGCCGTTGCGGTCCTGGGACAGCGGCTGCCAGGCGGGGTCGGCGGTGGTGGCCGCGTTGCCGTCGCCGTCGAGGCGGATGGCGCTCTCCGGCCGCCACAGGTCGACG
Organism: Streptomyces sp. NPDC053431; assembly: GCF_044544925.1. Classification (NCBI taxonomy): domain Bacteria; kingdom Bacillati; phylum Actinomycetota; class Actinomycetes; order Kitasatosporales; family Streptomycetaceae; genus Streptomyces; species Streptomyces sp. NPDC053431. Next base: position 175,137 of record NZ_JBITXX010000004.1, read on the forward strand.
TCCGTCTGGTACTTCTGGTCCCAGGCGACGACCGCCGCGTCGGCCATGGCGAAGGCGGTCAGCGCGAACAGCTTGGCGTTGCCGGAGACCGTCGTGCCGTGCTGGCGGGACAGGATCTGGGTGTGGTCGAAGAGCTGGCCCGGCGGCTTGTAGGTGCCGTCGAGGTCGTTGGCCCAGAACAGGGCCGCCTGGGTCTGGTCGGCGGTGCGGGTGGTGGACTCGGCGCCGCCGAGGCTCTTCACGTCGTTGACCTGGTCGGCGTACGCCTGGCTCGGCAGCAGCGCGCTCATCTGCGCGTACCCGGCCGGCCCGGTGGAGCGGAACTGGCTGCCGGTCGCCATGCCGAAGGGCCTGACCAGGCCCCACTGCGGGGTGGCGCCGTCACCGGTGCCGGTGGGCCGCCAGTACCCCGGCTGGGTGGAGCCGGTGTACGGGGCGACGGACGCCGAGCCGTCGTTCTGCCGGGCGGCGATCATCGCGGCGGCGGCCTTCTGGCCGACCTCGGTGCCCGCGGCGCGCTGCGCGTCGGTCACGGCGGCGGGGATGGTGGAGCGGGCGGCGGCGATCTCGTCGTCGAAGTTCAGCGTCGGGTACACCGAGCGCAGCACGTCGAAGGCCGCGTGGTCGATGGCGCTGTTCACGTCGGGGAGCGCGCCGTTGGTGGCCGCCGCCTTCACGAGGTAGGGCTCGCCGAGGCACTTGAGCGTGCCTTCCGCGCAGCGGGCCGAGTTGGCCGCGTCGTAGATCGCGCCGTGCATCATGGCGCCCGCCCGGGCGAGCGGCCCGGGCGCGCCGCCGACCTGCCGGAAGGTCTCCTGGAGGACGTCGTTCCAGTAGACGACGTGGTCCTTGACCGGGTCCGGGGGCGTCTCGTAGGTGACGAGGATCGACGGCGCCGTGGCGGTCTGCGCGGAGGCGAAGATCTTGAACGCCGTGGTGTCGTTCTCGTCGGTCGCGCGGAGGCCTACGGTGTCGACGCTGTTGGCGGTCCTGGACCACTGCCTGACCAGCGGCGTGATGTCCTCGGATATCCAGCGGGGGCCGCAGTTGGTGTGGCCGTAGGTCTGCGTCGAGGCCTTCACCTTGGTCCGCCAGGCCGGCTGGCTGCCCCAGCGGGTGGCGGCCGACGCGATGCCGGTGTCCCAGATCTCCCAGGAGCGCGGTTCGCAGTTGTCGGACCAGGTCGCGTAGAGGTTGAGCTCCGCGTTGAGGACGTCCTGCCCGGTGACGGCGGGGTTGCGGGGGAAGTTGACGAAGGAGCGGGCCTCGCCCTTCTGCCACTCCCGGCCGACGCGCAGGTCCACGCCCGCGGAGGCGTCGGCGGTGTCGCCGTTGCGGACGTAGGTGTCGAAGTCGGTGCCGAAGTAGACGGCGGGGTCGATGGTGACCGGGTAGCGGGTGGCCCGGTCGGCGAGGAACGCCCGGTCCGCCCTGACCCTCAGGTCGAAGCCCACCGGCCGCTGGGCCACGTCGAGAGCGACCCGGGCGGTGCGGGCGCCGGGCGCGTTCGCGCCGCCCGCTCCGGCGTCCCACATGTACGGCGTCGACCCGCGCCCGACGGTGGCGCCGGTGCGCCCGTCGGTCAGCGTCAGCGTGTCGTCCGCGTCCTGACGCGTCTTCAGGCCCTTGGTGCGTACCGGCAGGGTCAGGTCCGCCACCCGTGCCGCGGCCTGCCGGTCGGCGACGACGAGGTACTGCTCGAAGCCGGTGCGGGTGGCCTCGACGACCAGGTCGACCCCGGGGACGACGTCGTCGTACGTGGCCTTCGAACCGCTCAGCCGGGGCGCGGGCAGTGCGCCCTGCCAGCCGAGGGCCAGCTCCTGCGCGCCGCGCCCGAGGACGGCCAGGTCACCCCCGGTGTCCCCGGTGCGCCCGGCGAGGCGAAGCCCGCGCGGGTGGGCCTTGGGGCGGACGGAACCGTCCGCGTCCCTCACGAGCGTCAGGTCGACCCCGACCCAGCGCCCGCGCTCCTTGAAGCGAACGGGGCCGGCGAAGGACTCGAGCGACATGGTGCCGTCGGGGTTCGCCCACAGGGTGGTGCTCTCGGTGCGGGCCCCCACGACCTCGATCCGCCGCCCCTGGGCCTGGGCGGTGAGCCGGGCGTTCACCTCCTCCTGGGCGGGCGCCGGCGCCGTCGTCCGCCGCGCGGCGGGGGCGTCGCCCGCCGCCGTGGCGGTCGGGGCGAGCGACAGGGCCGCCCCCGCGGGGGCGAGGAGGGCTAACGCGAGGGGCAGGGCCAGGGTGCGGGCCCGGCCGCGCCGTGCCGGTCCGCCGGACCGGCCGGTGGTTCTGTGCACGCCGTACTCCTTCTCATCAAGAGGGAAGAGACGCACGGCATGATCACAGCCGCCTACTCAGCGTGTCCACGACCTGTCTCGAAGGCCGAAGTGATCATCCTGACAACGGAATTCGGAACTCCGCCGAGACTCCGGCGGTTCTCCTGAAAAGCATCACTCGAGGGCATTCGCCTCGCCGGCGCTCCTGCCGGACACCCCTCCGCCCGGCCGTTCCGCACCGCCTCGGCGTCGCCGGCGGTGCGCGGCGACCCCCCTGTCATCACGTGACCGAGGTCACACGCGGGTCCTGTCAGGAATCGAGGCGCTGTACCGCTCAGATCACGGAAAAGCGGCCACCCGACAGGAGCAGCACATGAAGCACCGCATCGTCGTTCTCGGGGCCGGCTACGCCGGGGCCTACGCGGCGGGGACCCTGGCCCGCCGGCTGTCCCCGGCGGACACCGAGATCAGCGTCGTCAACGCCGAGCCCGACTTCGTCCAGCGGCTGCGGCTGCACCAGCTCGCGGCCGGCCGGGAGATCGCGGCTCCCCGGCTCACCGACGTCTTCGCGGGCACGGCGGTACGGCTGCGCCTGGCCCGTGTCACCGGTGTCGATCCCGAGCGCCAGGTCGTCACGGTGGCCGACGCCGACGGCGGCGGGGAGCTCGGCTACGACACGCTGCTCTACGCGCTGGGCAGCCACGGCGCCGACCACGGCGTCCCGGGCGTGGCCGAGCACGCCTTCGACGTCTCCGGCCGACCCTCGGCGCTCCGCCTGCGCGAGCGCCTGGACGGCCTGGACCGGCGGGCCGAAGGCGGGCGGGTGCTGGTCGTCGGCGACGGGCTGACCGGCATCGAGACCGCCACCGAGATCGCCGAGACCCGGCCCGGCCTGGCGGTGACGCTGGTCGCCCGCGGCGAGCTGGGCGCCCCGCTCTCCGTCGGAGCCCGGCGGCACCTGCGCCGGGCCTGCGACCGGCTGGGCGTCACCGTCCTGGAGCACACCCGGGTCGAAGCCGTCGGAGCGACGGGGGTGACGTGCGCCGACGGCACCGCCCTGGTGTCCGACGCGACCGTGTGGACGGCAGGGTTCGCGGTCGGCCCCCTCGCTGCCGCGGGCGGGCTGGAGGTCACCGAGGACGGTCGGATCGTCGTCGATCGCTCCATGCGTTCGGTCTCGCACCCGAACGTCTACGCCGTCGGCGACAGCGCCTACGCCCTGGGCGACAACGGCCGGCCGCTGCCGATGTCCTGCGCTTCGGCCGGCTACACCGGCGTGCGGGCCACGGCCGCGATCGTGGGCCGGCTGACCGGCCGCGAGATCGCGCTCAACAAGCTGGAGTACCTGGGCAACCACATCAGCCTCGGGCGGCGGGACGGGATCCTGCAGATGGTCGACGACGAGGGCAGGGCGAAGCCGAAGTACGTGGGCGGCCGGAAGGCCGCGCGGATCAAGGCGGGCATCGTCAGGATGTCCCTGTGGGCCACCGCGCACCCGACCTTCGGCCTGCCCAGGCGCAGGCACCGCCTGGCCGCGGCGCACGCCACGGCCGCCGAGCAGGCCCTCGCCTAGCCTGTCGTCGAACTCCCGTCGTCGCCGCGGGCGGGAGTTCGACGACAGGATCCGGACCCCCGGCCCACCGGCCGTCCACGCGGGCCGTGTTCGAGGCCCGCCGCGTCACCAGGGAGAAGTCCGCATGGACAGCACCGCCGTCGACCGCTTCGACACCGACCGCTTCGAGGCCGGCCGGAACCGGCTGGCCTCGCTGGCGTACCGGCTCCTCGGCTCCGCCACCGACGCCGAAGACGCGGTGCAGGACGCGTTCCTGCACTGGCAGGCCGCGGACCGGCGGCGGATCGAGGTGCCGGAGGCGTGGCTGACCAAGGTCGTCACCCACCTGTGCCTGGACCGGCTCCGCTCGGCGCGGACCCGCCGTGAACGCAGCGTCGGCGCCTGGCTGCCCGAACCGCTCCTGGACGGCGACGCGTTGCTCGGTCCGGCCGAGACCGCCGAGCAGCGCGAGTCGGTCTCCCTGGCGGTGCTGACGCTCATGGAGCGCCTGTCCCCTCACGAGCGGGCCGTCTACGTCCTGCGTGAGGCGTTCTCGTACGGCCACGCCGAGATCGCCGAGATCCTCGACATCACCGAGTCCGCGAGCCAGCAGCACCTCCACCGGGCCCGGCGCCGCGTCACCGACCCCCGCCGCGGCGGCGACGCCGACCCGGCCGCCGCCCGCAGGATCGTCGAGGAGTTCCTCGCCGCCGCCTCCTCGGGCCGCACCGAGCGGCTCGTGGCGCTGCTCACCGACGATGCGACCGCGCTCTCCGACGGCGCCGGCGGCCTGGCGGCGAAGCTGGTGCGCTACGACACCCCGCGGCGCATCGCCGCCGTCGTACGGGCGGGCTTCACCCCCACTCCCGCGAAGCGGCGACTGGCGGGAGGCACCCCGGCCATCCACTACGCGGTCGTCAACGGCGCCCCCGCCCTGCTCTTCGTGCTCGGCGACCAGGTCATCGGTGCCGTGACCTTCGACATCGCGGGCGACAGGATCGCGACCGTGCGCGGCATCGCCGCCCCGGCCCGTCTCGCCCGCCTCGCCGACAGGTGGCGGCGGCACGAGCCGGAGCCGCCGCTCGTCACCCGGTGGTGAGTCCGGCTCGACGACCGCCGCTCACGGCAGCCGCCAGTCCACGGGCTGCGCGCCCATCCGCTGCAGGTACTCGTTGGTACGGCTGAACGGACGCGTACCGAAGAAGCCCCGGTCCGCCGACATCGGGGACGGGTGAGCGGACTCGATCGCCGGCAGATCGCCCAGCAGCGGCCGTACGTTGCGGGCGTCACGGCCCCAGAGGATCGACACCAGCGGCTTGCCGCGCGCGGCGAGCGCCCGGATCGCCTGCTCCGTCACCGCCTCCCAGCCCTTGCCCCGGTGGGCCGCGGGCTTGCGGGGCGCCGTCGTGAGCGCCCTGTTGAGCAGCAGGACGCCCTGCCGTGTCCACGGCGTCAGGTCACCGTTCGACGGCCGGGGAAGACCCAGGTCGGTCTGCAGTTCCCGGTAGATGTTCTCCAGGCTCGGCGGCAAGGCGCGCACGTCGGGCGCGACGGCGAAGCTGTGTCCGATCGCCATTCCGGGAGTGGGGTACGGGTCCTGACCCACGATGAGCACACGGACCTCGTCGAAGGGCTGCTGGAAGGCACGCAGGATGTGAGGGCCCGCGGGCAGGTACGTACGACCGGCCGCGATCTCCCCCCGGAGGAAGTCGCCCATAGCGGCGATCCGGTCGGCCACCGGCCGCAGTGCGTCCGCCCAGCCGGGCTCGACGAGTTCGTTCAACGGTTGAGCTGCCACGGCACGTCACTCTAGTGGCGCACACCGACACTCCCTCACCTCCGGCGACCACGCGGACCCCGCCGGCGGTCGCCGCGCCACGGCCCCTGCCTCCGCCGGCCGGGTCGGGATAACCTGCCGGCGTTCACTCCCCCTCTTCCTGGAGACGGTCCATGAGGTCAAGCGGGCGCTCGTCCGAGAGCGGGGCGCGTCCGGTGCCTCCGACGACCGGGCCGGCCGGCCTCCGTCCTCCCCGACCGCCGCTCCGCCGGGGCGCCCGGGCAGCGGACCGGCGGCTGCCGTGACGGGCGCCCGGGGTCAGGAGCTCGTCGTCGGGGTCGACTCCGGCGGCTCGGGGCTGCGGGTCGCGCTGGCGCGGGCCGGGGACGGGCGGCTCCTCGGGACGGTCTCCTCCCGCGAACCGGTGCGCACCGGACCGGGCGGGATCGACGCCGGGCACCTGATCGGACAGGTGGTGCCGGCGGTCGACGCCATGGCGGCACGGGCCGGCGGCGGCCGGATCCTGGCGGTCTGCGTCGGGGCGGCCGGAATGGCCACGCTCGGCGACCGGTTGCGGGCCGAGCTGCCCGGGGCGCTCGAACGGGCCTGGGGCGTACGGCGGCTCGCGCTGGCTGCGGACGCCGTCACCGCGTACGCGGGAGCCCTCGGACAGCGGCCGGGCGCGGTGGTCGCGGGCGGCACCGGCCTGATCGCGATCGGCACCGATCTGGCCGGCTGGCGCCGGGCGGACGGCTGGGGCCATCTGCTCGGCGACTGCGGCAGCGGAGCCTGGATCGGCCGGGCGGGCCTGGAGGCGGCGATGCGGGCGTACGACGGACGCCGCGGCGGCTCGGCCGCGTTGCTGGCGCGCGCGGAGGAACTCTTCGGCCCGGCGCGCGGCTTGCCGGGGGCACTCTATCCGCGCACCGACCGGCCGGCCGTGCTGGCCTCGTTCGCCCCGGAGGTGGCGGGCTGCGCCGTGGCGGGCGATCCGGTCGCGGCCGGGATCCTGGAGCGGGCGGCCGCCCATGTCGCGGAGGCCGCGGCGGCGGTCTGCCCGGCCGGCGCCCCCGTCGAAGTCGCGCTGACCGGCGGTCTGTTCAGGATCGGCGAGCCGTTGCTCGGGCCGCTGCGCGAGGAGTTGGCCGCATGCCTTCCGAAGGCGCGCGAGGTGGCCGCGGCGGGAGATCCGACGGCCGGGGCGGTGACGATCGCCGGCGCGCTGGCGGAAGACGCCCTCCGCTTGCCGGCCGATCCGCTGCTGCTGCGAGTCATAAGATAGGCGGAGTTAACGGCCAGTTCGGACATACGCGGACAGAAGTCGCTCGACCGCACCTCAACGAACGCGGCATCGGGCAAAACCAGTAGCATGCGGCGCCATGAGCTCCCCCACTGGGCCCAACCCCGGCCTGCCTGTACGAATGCCACGACCCCGTCAGTCCGGGCGGCACCGTCGCCCCGAACCCGTGGCGGCGCCCGAGGGCGCTCCCGCGCTGGTTCTCGCCGTTCCCGGCGTCCCGTCGGCCGCCATACGCTCGCTGGCCGATGAGGTCGTGAGCATCGCCCGCTCGGAGCTGCCCGGCCTGGAGGCCGTGATCGGCTACCTGGACGGCGACGACGCCGAGTTCCCGACGCTGGCCGCGGTGCTCACGCGGGCTGCGGCCCTGCGCACCGAGCGGTACGAGATCGCCGTGGCCGCCGGCCGCGAGGTCGCCGCGCCCGAGGGCCCGGCGGCGGTCGTGGTCCCGCTGCTCGCGGGCCCCGACAGCGCCCTGACCCGGCGGATCCGCCAGGCGGTCATGGACGCCGGCAACAACGCCGAGCTGACCGACGTGCTCGGCCCGCACCCGCTGCTCGCCGAGGCGCTGCACGTACGGCTCTCCGAGGCCGGTCTGGCCCGCGCCGACCGCGCCCGGCTGTTCACGGTCGCCACCGCGGCCGACGGCATCATCCTGGCCACGGTCGGCGGCGAGGAGGCCGTGCAGGCCGCCGGGATCACCGGCATGCTGCTCGCGGCTCGCCTCGCGGTGCCGGTGATGGCCGCGGCGCTCGACCAGGAGGGCTCGATCGCCGCGATCGCCGACCAGCTGCGCGGCGCGGGCTCGGAGCAGCTCGCCCTGGCCCCGTACCTGATCGGCCCGGAGCTGGCCGAGGGGCTGCTCGACGCGGCGGCGAAGGAGGCGGGCTGCGCGGCTGCCGAGGCGCTGGGCGCGTACCCGGCCATCGGCCGGCTGGTGCTCTCGCAGTACATGGCGTCGCTGGGCATCACGCCGCAGCAGAGCTCGCCGGTGCACTGAACAGCCGAAGCGCCGAAGCGACACGGAAAGGGCCCGCGCCGGAGGAATCCGGCACGGGCCCTTTCGCGGTGGGCACGGGCCCTTTCGCGGGGGGGGTGACGGCGTCGGGTGCGGACGTCGGGCCACGCCGTCGGGTGACTCCGTCCGCCCCTGTCGATCACGCCACAGGGCGACGCCGCCGAGAGAGTCCGCCGAGCCCGGTCGGTCACGCCGCCAGTGGCGCGCCGCCCGGGGCCGCCGCCGGGGCGCGCCGCCGGCCCTGCGCCGCGAGGCCACGCCGCGGGGCCACGCCGCGCCATCAGCCCCACCCCGCCAAGCCACGTCGCCAGCGCGCGCCGCCGGCCGCGCCGTCAGCCCCACGCCGCCAAGCCGCACCCCCAGCCCCACCCCGCCAAGCCGCGCCATCAGGCCACGCCGCCCAGCCCCGCGCCCTCAAGCCGCGCCTCAGGTCATCCGAAGACCACGCAGGACGCGGCGGGAGCCGGGAGCGCGCCCGTCCGCTCGGGGACGCCGGTGTCGGGGTCGACCGTGAACCAGGTGACGTCGCCGGAGCGCTCGTTCGCCGCGTAGAGGTGCCGGGCCGAGGGGGCGAGGGTGAGATCGCGCGGCCAGTGGCCGCCGCAGGGCACCGTGGCGACGAGCCGGGCGGTGTCGCCGTCCGCGTCGAGGGCGAGGACGGCGAGGGTGTCGGCGCCGCGTACGGCGGCCCAGAGGAAGCGCCCGTCCGGGGAGGCGACGACCTCGGAGGGGTAGGCGGGCCCGGTGGTCCCCGCCGGGACGACGGGGGTCTCGCCGAGCGGGGTGAGGGCGCCCTTCTCCGCGTCCCAGCGGCACACCGTGAGGGTGGGCTCCAGCTCGTTGAGGACGTAGGCGTGGGTGCCGGCCGGGTGGAAGGCGAGATGGCGCGGGCCCGTGCCGGGGCGCAGCGCGGTCACGCCGTGCGGGCGCAGGGCGCCGGTGGCGGGGTCGAGGGCGCTGATCGTCACGGAGTCGGTGCCGAGGTCCACGGCGAGGACCCAGCGACCGCCGGGGTCGGGCAGCACCTGGTGGGCGTGCGGGCCGGCCTGCCGGTCGGTGACCGGGCCGGAGCCCTCGTGGCGCACCTGGTCGGCGAGGGGGCGGAGGGCGCCGTCGCCGGTGCGGGGCAGGACGGAGACGCTGCCGGAGGTGTAGTTCGCGGTGAGGAGGTGCCCGCCCACGACCGCGAGGTGCGTGGGGCCGGACGCCCCGACGGACACGGGGGCACCGAGCGGGCGGGGCGTGGGGCCGGCCACGTCGAAGGCCGCCGCGGCGCCTTCCTCGGTCTCCGACACGGCGTACAGGACGTCCCCGTCGGGCGCGAGGAACGACGGGTCGGCGACGGCGTCGCTGTGCCCGGTGACGCGCAGCGCGCCGCTGTCGGGGTCCCACTCGGCGGCGAGCACACCGCGCCCGCCCGCCGAGGTGAAGGAGCCGATGAATGCCCGGGTACGGCGCGGTGCGCCGCCGGGTCCCGTCCGCGTGTCGCCCACGGTGCCTCCCCTGTCCTCCGGCCGGTCAGGGCAGACCGGCCGCCGTCCGGGCCGACGTTAGCAGGCGGTCTAGACCAGGTGGGCCCGTACGGCGGAGAGTTCGGCGGGTCAGGCCGCCGGGACCAGCGGGGCGCGCGGCGAGGTCCGCAGCGGGGTGGCCAGATCGACCAGGGCGCGTTCGAGGCCGTGGAGGTGGGCCAGGGCGGCCTCGGCGCCCGGGTGGTGGGGCGGGAGGTCGCGCGCGGCGAGCTCCGAGCGGGCCGGGGCGGTGGGCGGGACCAGGGCGTGGACGGCGGCCTCGACGCGCCAGGCCGCCGCAGCGAGGCGGGCGTCGTGGGAGGCGTCGGGGTCGGCGGCGACCGCCGCGAGGCCCCGGCTCTCGCGGGCGCAGTCGTCGAGCAGGGCGAGCACCTGGCGGGCCCGGGCCTTGCGGGCGCGCAGCGGGCTCAGCGGGTGGACGAGCGGCGCGAGGGTGAGCCGGGCGCGGGCCAGGAGCAGGTCGAGCTCGGCGGCGTGCGGCGCCGGGTCGGCGTGCGGGTCGCCGGCGAGGCGGCGGGCCGCGGCGGTGGTGCAGGCGTGGACGCAGGTCACGGCCCGCTGGATCCAGGCGTTGGTGGCCGCGTGGGTGGTCACCGGCAGGAGCGCGACGCCGACGGCCGCGCCGAGGGCGCCGACGGCGGTCTCCTCGAAGCGGAGCAGCAGCAGCCCCGGGTGCAGGACGCCGAGCAGCCCGTACAGGAGGCCCGCCATGACGGTGACGAAGAACATCATCCAGCTGTACGAGAGCGGGGCGGTGTAGAAGATCCCGAAGACGCACACGGCGACCAGGGCGGCGGTGGGCCCGGCGGCGCCTTCCAGCGGCAGGGCGACGAGCAGTCCGGCGGCGATGCCGGTCACGGTGCCGACGACCCGGCGGAAGCCGCGCACGAGGGTCTCGCCGCGCGAGGCGGTGTTGACGAAGATCCACCAGGCGGTGCCGACCGCCCAGTACCAGCGGTCCTGGGACAGGATCTGGCCCACGGCGAGGGCGACGGCACAGGCGGCGGTGGCCTGGAAGGCCTGCCGGGTGGTGGGCCGGTCGAGTCCGGTGCCGGGCAGCGGCGCGGGCGCGGCGGGCGGCGGGACGCGCCGTTCGATGCACCAGGCCACGAAGCGCACGGCGCCGGCCGCGCCGAGCGCGAGGAGCACGGCGCCGAACAGCTCCGGCAGCTGCGCGGGCCGCGCGTGCAGGAACTGGGTCACGAAGAACTGCATGAAGGCGAAGATGCCGAGCGCGTGCCCGCGCGGGCCCCAGCGGCGCGCGTACACCCCGGCGAAGACGACGAGCAGCCACAGGGTGTCGCGCAGCAACGGCGTCCCGTGCAGGGCGGTCGCGAGCGCGAGGACGGGGAAGCCCGCGAGCGGCAGCAGCGCGGTGGTGACGGCCTGCCGGCGCACGGTGGGATCGGCCACGGTGAACAGGGCCAGGAGCGCGGCGAGACCCGCGGTGATCGAGGCGGTCAGGGACAGCCCCGCCAGCTCGGCCGCGGCGACGGCCAGGGCGACGCCGAGCACGGCGCGCGTGGCGACGCGCAGCCGGACCTTGCCCGGGTCGGGCGCCAGGCACATCCTGCGCAGGATCCTGCCGCCGGCCGTCAGGCCCTTCTTCACGGCGGTCGTTCCGCCCCCGCTGCCGTACACACACCCTCTTCGTCGTCGTGGCCCGACCGGCCGGATCCGTATGGCTTCGGACATGGCGATGGCGCCGCGGGTCCGGGGCCGGCCACCTCGCCGGTCCGGCGCGTGCGCGGCGCCATCTGTCCAACTCTTCCAAGAGGAAACCATCGTTCCGCCCACTGGCTCAACCGGGCGGCGAGAGGCTGTGCCATTGGTACAGTCGAAGAATCAGAGGTACGACCAGAAGGGGGCCAACGGACCATGGCGGTGGACGAGCTCGACACCCGCATCCTGCGGCTCCTCATCGAGCAGCCGCGCACCAGCGTGCGCGAGTACGCGCGGATCCTCGGGGTGGCCCGGGGCACCGTCCAGGCCCGGATCGACCGCCTCGAACGAGACGGGGTGATCACCGCCACCGGGCCGGTGCTCTCCCCCGCGGCGCTCGGCCACCCGGTGCTGGCGTTCGTGCACATCGAGGTCACGCAGGGGCACCTGGATGAGGTCGGCGACGCGCTCGCGAGCGTCCCGGAGATCGTCGAGGCGTTCTCCATCACGGGCGGCGGCGACCTGCTGACCCGGGTGGTGGCCCGCGACGCCGGCCACCTGGAGGACGTGATCCAGCGGCTGATCCAGCTGCCGGGGGTGGTCCGCACCCGTACGGAGATCGCGCTGCGCGAGCGGGTGCCGCACCGGCTGCTGCCGCTCGTCGAGGCCGTGGGACGCGGGACCCGCTGAACGGGCCGCCTCCCCTCGGCATGCCGGCGCCCGGTGGACGCCGACCCGTTCGGAGCTTCCTCCAGGGGGCGCGTCAGGTGCCAGGACGATGCCCCACAGTTGATTGCAGATGAGACGGCGCCCGGCCTAATCTGACGCACATGCAGTCCTACACCATCGGACAGGCCGCGCGTCTGCTGGGCGTGAGCCCGGACACCGCCCGCCGCTGGGCCGACGCGGGCCGGGTCGCCACCCACCGCGACGAGAGCGGTCGCCGGCTCATCGACGGCCGCGACCTGGCCGCGTTCTCCGTCGAGATCGCCCAGGGCGGTACGGGGGACGAGGAGGAGACGTACACCTCGGCCCGCAACGCCTTCCCCGGCATCGTGACCGCCGTCAAGCTCGGCGACATCGCCGCCCAGGTCGAGATCCAGGCGGGCCCGCACCGGCTCGTCTCGCTGCTCACCCGTGAGGCGGTGGAGGAGCTGGGTCTGGAGGTCGGCATGCAGGCCACGGCCCGCGTGAAGTCGACCAGCGTCCACATCGACCGCACCTGAGCGACGCCGCCGTCCGTCACCGGCCGCCCCGCAGCCGTTCGTCCCAGGAGCCCCGCCCCGCGCGGCCGCGTTCGTGGCACGGCTCGGCTCGCCCGGGGCTCAGGCCACATCTGAGCGCAAGGCCGCACGCGAGCAGGAGGCCGCACCCGAACCGCGGGGGCTGTCCGATCCGGGGGGACGGACAGCCTCCGCCCAGGGAGACCACCGCCCCGTCCGGGAAGCACAGCCGCCGCCCGGGGAACCCCAGGAACGAGCGATGAACCGACCCCGCACCCCGATCGCCCTCGCCGTCCCCGCGCTGCTCGCGATCGCGTTCCTGCTGCTGCCGCTGATCGGCATCCTGGCGCGCACCGAGTGGAGCGAACTCGGGACGCACCTGACGGGGCCGGGGACGGTGCGGGCGCTCAGACTCTCGCTCGTCGTCTCCTTCTGGGCCCTCGGCCTCTCGCTGCTGCTCGGCGTGCCGCTGGCCTGGCTGCTCGCCCGGGTGCCGTTCCCGGGCAAGGCCTTCGTCCGCTCGCTCGTGCTGCTGCCGATGGTGCTGCCGCCCACGGTGGGCGGTGTCGCGCTGCTCCTCGCGTTCGGGCGGCGAGGTCTGCTCGGCCCGTGGCTGGAGGACGCCTTCGGTCTGACCCTCCCCTTCCACACCTCCGGCGCGGTCGTCGCGGCGACCTTCGTCGCGATGCCGTTCCTGGTGATCAGCCTGGAGGGCGCGCTCGCCGGGCTGCGCCCGCGGTACGAGGAGACCGCGGCTTCGCTCGGCGCCTCGCCCGTACGCGTCTTCCGCACGGTCACGCTGCCGATGGTCGCCCCGGGGCTGCTCGCGGGCGCGGCGCTCACCTGGGCGCGGGCGCTCGGCGAGTTCGGCGCCACGATCACCTTCGCCGGGAACCTGCCGGGCACCACCCAGACCCTGCCGCTCCAGGTGTACCTGCTGCTGCAGGACGAGCCCGCGGCCGCGACCTCCGTCTCGCTGCTGCTCCTCGCCATCGCCATGGCCGTGCTCGTCGCGCTGCGCGGCCGCTGGACGGGCTCGCCCAGGGACGCCCGGCCGGCCCCCGCGGCGGCACCGGACGGCGCGCCCGCGCCCGTGCCCGCCGGTGACAGGGTGCTGCCCGCGGAGGACGGGACCGTGCCCCCGGGCGACGAGGCCGGGGAGCGGTGGGCGCTGCACGCCGAGGTGAGCGGCTTCGACCGGCTCACCCTGGACGCCGAACCCGGCACCACGATCGCCGTCGTCGGCCCCAACGGCGCCGGCAAGACGACCCTGCTGCGGGCCCTGCTCGGGCTCACCCCGCGCGCCCACGCGGACCTCACGCTCGGGGAGAGCGACGTCACCGGCCTGCCGCCGCACCGCCGGCACGTCGCCTGGGTGCCGCAGGACGGCGCACTGTTCCCGCACATGACGGCCCTCGCCAACACCGCGTACGGCCTGCGGGCCCGCGGGGTGCCGCGCGCCGAGGCCCGGCGCGCGGCGCAGTCCTGGCTGGACCGGCTCGGGGTCGGGCACCTCGCCCGGCGCAGGCCCGCCCAGCTCTCCGGCGGACAGGCACAGCGGGTCGCGCTGGCCCGCGCGCTCGCCGCCCGGCCCCGGCTGCTGCTGCTCGACGAGCCGCTGGCCGCCCTCGACCAGACCACCCGCGCCCAGGTGCGGCACACCCTGCGCGGCCACCTCGCCGCGTTCGGCGGGGTCTGTCTGATCGTCACCCACGACCCGGTCGAGGCGGTGTCGCTCGCCGACCGGGTGCTCGTCCTGGAGGACGGGCGCGCCGTGCAGGACGCCGCGCCCGCCGAGGTCTCGCGGCATCCGCGCTCGCCGTGGGTCGCGCGGATGCTGGGCAGCAACGCGTGGCCGGGGACCGCCACGGCCGACGGCATCACGCTCGCCACGGGCGGCCGGCTGGTGGCCGCCGACCCCCTGCCGGTCGGCGCCGAGGTCCTCGCGGTCATCGCGCCCGAGGCGGTCGCCGTGCACCGGGAGCGGCCGGGCGGCAGCCCCCGTAACGTCTGGCCCGGCACCGTACGGGAGATCACGGCCGCGGGCAGCAGGCTGCGGGTGCTGATCACCTCGGAGCGGGTACCGCCGCTGGTCGCCGAGATCACGCCGCAGGCGGCCGCCGAACTCGGCCTCGCGGACGGCACCCCGGTGTGGACGGGCGTGAAGGCGACCGAGGTGACCGTCGTGTCCCTGTGACGTCCGGCAGCCACTCCCGGTGGTCCTCCGGGGCCGCGGCGCCGCGCATCCTCGGCGCCCTTAATTCGCTGTCGGGGTGCGGTCGTTGTGTGACAGGGTGCCGGACGCACCGGCCGTCGACCCTGGAGCGTTCCGTGACCCTCCCGCCCCGCCTCGTCCCCCTGCTGGAACAGTTCGACTTCGCGCGCGAGCGGCTCGTGAACCGGCTCAACGGTCCGCTGATGGACAGCGGCAACGGGACGCCCGTCCAGGTCCGGCCGATCACGGACGCCGAGTACCTGTGGGAGCCGGTGCCGGGCTGCTGGTCGGTCCGTCACCGCGAGGCCGGGCCCGGCCCGGCCGCCACGCTCCTCGTCGGCGCGGGTGACTGGGGCCGGGACGCGACCCCGCCGCCGCACCCCGAGCCGGCGCCCTTCACCACCATCGCCTGGCGGCTGAGCCATCTCGTCGAGATGTTCGTGCTGCGCACCGACCACACCGCCGGCGGCCACAGCCTGACCCGGGACGACTTCCGCAGCCGTGGCGACGCGGCCTCGGCCGTCGCGGACCTCGAGGAGGCCACGCTGGGGTGGCGGAAGGCGCTGCTGTCGCTGACCGACGCGGACCTGGACACGGTGGGGTACAGCAGCTATCCGCACGGCGGCGACGCCGAGGAGGCGTTCGTGGACGTCGTGTGGTGGATGAACCAGGAACTGCTCCACCACGGCGCCGAGATCGCCCTGCTGAGGGATCTCCACCGGGCCCGCGGCGAGGCCCGCTGACCCTGCCGCGGGGCTGTTCCGCGTGGGACGATAGGGGCAGATCCATCCTCGCGTGAGCAAGGAGACGACATGTCCAGGATCAAGGCCTCCGTCGACATCGACCGGCGTCCCGAGGACGTCTACGCCTACGTCACCGACCCGACGCACCTGCCCGAATGGCAGGAGAGCGCGGTGAAGGTGAGCCGGATGGGCGGCACCCCGGGGGCCGCCGGGCAGAAGGTCAAGGTGACCCGGCACATGGGGCGCCGTGACTTCGACACGAACGTGGAACTCACCGCGATGGACCCGCCGCGCAGCTGGCACGTCCACGGCACCGACGGACCCGTCCGCCCCGACATGCGCGGCACCATCGAGCCGCTCGACAACGGCACGCGCTCGCGGGTGACCTTCGACCTCGACTTCGAGGGTCACGGCATCGGCAAGGCGCTGGTTCCCCTGGTCGTCAAGCCCGCGGTGCGCAAGGAGATGGCGCGCGACGAGCAGCACCTGAAGGAGATTCTGGAGCGCGGCGCCCCCGGCTGACCGGCCCGGACCGCGCCCCGGCGGGCGGGGCAAGGCCTACCGGCCCGCCGGACACTCCCTTTCGGAGGCGGCCCGTCAGGCGGCACCGCCCGTCGTGCGGGCGATCAGCACCGCCACGTCGTCCTGGGCCGGGCCCTCGGGAAGCCCGGCCAGGACCTCGTCGCACAGCTCGTCCAGCGGCCGGTCCATGTGCCGCAGGGCCCGGGCGAGCCGGGCCATTCCCTGGTCGAGGTCGCGGTCGCGGGACTCGATGAGGCCGTCGGTGTAGAGGACGAACAGCCCGCCGGCGGGCAGGGCGACCTCCTCGGTGCCGAACTCGTGGCCCCCGGTGCCCAGCGGCGTGCCGGGCGGGCCGTCGAGGAAGGTGATGGTGCCTTCGGGGGTGACGACGGCGGGCGGCGGATGGCCGGCCCGGGCGATGGTCCAGACGCCGGTGGCCGGGTCGTGCACGGCGTACACACAGGTGGCCATCTCGTCCTCGCCCAGGTCGGCGACGACGGCGTCCAGGGACCGCAGCATGCGCGCGGGCGCGATGTCGTGACGGGCCAGGGTGCGGACGGCGGTGCGGAGTTGCCCCATGACCGCCGCCGCGTGGATGCCGTGTCCCATGACGTCGCCGATGACCAGGCCGGTGCGGCCGCCGGGCAGGGCGACGACGTCGAACCAGTCGCCGCCGACGTCGTGGTCGCTCGCGGGGAGGTAGCGGCCGGTGAGCTCCAGGCCGGTGACGTCGGGCAGCTCGTTGTTGGTCAGGCTGCGCTGGAGGGTGAGGGCGGCCTGGCGCTGGGTGGTGTAGAGGCGCGCGTTGTCGATGTTGAGGGCGGCGCGGGCCACGACCTCGTCCATGAGGACCCGGTCCTGCTCGTCGAAGGGCGGCCGGGTGCGCAGCCGGGTCACCGAGACTGTGCCGAGCACCTTGCCGCGCGCGACCAGCGGCATCAGCCGGGCGGAGCCGATGCGGGTGGACAGATAGCGGCGGAGGGCCTCGAACCGGGGGTCGCGGATGAGTGCCGGGACGTCGCCGACGAACAGGTCCATGGCGCGCGCGTCGGTGATGACCTCCTCGTACACGGAGTCGAGCGGGATCTGGAACTTCTGTCCGACGGCGAGGAGCGCGGTCGGTGCGGTGGGGTCGGGGAAGCCGGCGGCGAGGCGGCGCAGGACGCCCCGGGTGGCGGCGGTGGACTCGTCGGGGTCCAGGACGGACTCCAGGAGCTGGACGTCGGCGGAGTCGGCCAGCTGGGGGACGAGGAAGTCGACGACCTCCTCGGCGGTGCGCCCCAGGTCGAGGGTGGTGCCGATGCGTTCGCCGGCCTCGGCGAGCAGCGCGAAGCGCTGGCGGGCGCGTTCGACCTCGATGTGGGCCTGCTGGCTCTCGGTGATGTCGATGACGGAGGCGATGATGCCGAGCAGCCGGCCGCTGTTGTCGAGGAGCGGGGCGTAGGAGTTGGACCAGATGTGGTCCTGTCCGGGGTCGGCGGGGGTACGGCCGGCCCGGCGGGCGTCGACGACGGGGCGGCCGCTGTGCAGGACCTGCCGCATGAGGGCTTCGAGGGCGCCGGCGTTGACGCCGGGCACGACCTCGGTGAGGCGGCGGCCCACGTGCCCGGAGGGCGGGACGCCGTTCATCTCGGCGAGGGCGTCGTTGACGCGGAGGAAGCGCAGGTCGGGGCCGAGGGTGGCGAGGCCGATGGGCGACTGGGTGAAGAGCGATTCGAGGGCGGCCAGGGAGTCGCGCATCTTGAGGACCTGGGAGGTCTCGAAGGCGATCAGCATCGCGCCGGGGAGGCCGTCCGGGTCGGCGGCGGGCACGATCCACATCTCCATGGCGACCGAGTGGCCGTCGCGGTGCCGTACCGGGAGCGTGCCGACGACGGTCTCGCCGGCCTGGACCTTCCGGGTCAGCCGTTGGGCCAGCTCGCGGTTGGCACTGGGGACGAGGATCGGGCCGGCGGGCCGGCCGATGACGTCCTCGGGGCGGTATCCGAGCAGGTCCTGCGCGGCCAGCGACCACTCGACGATCAGGCCGCGCGCGTCCTCGCGCCAGAGGGCGACGGGCAGCAGGTCATTGAGCACGCCCGCGTACCCGACTGCCGCCCGCGGCGGCTGCGGAACCCTGCTCGGCGACTGGTGAGTGTCCAACGCATCGACCTACGCATCGGCCGGGCCCCGTGGGGCGCATTCCGCGATACCTACCAAATCACCCTAGCCGAGACATAAGGGACGGGCGCTCCGCGGTTCCGCCGACCGCGCCCCACGGGCCCCGCCGCCTCATACTCCGCACCCCCGATGCGCGGAGCGTGAGGGGAGCGGTCGCCCCGCCGTCCGTGAGAGGCACGGTCCCCCCGCCGCCCACCGCCGGCGTCGGCGGCCGGGGGTGTGCCGGCTGTGCCGGGCCGTACGCGCGGGCTCAGGCCTCCGCGCCCGCCGCGGCGGCGCGGGCCGAGGCCGCGGCCCTGGCCTCGCCTTCCGCACGGGAGCGCTTGGCCGTCCGGATGGTCCACAGGACGAGCAGGCCGAGGGTGCCGTAGATGAGGAAGGGATTGACGACCACCATCGCGTCCACGGACAGCGCGTAGGAGAGGACGATGCGGGCGACGGCCTCGACGAGGTACGCGACGCCCCAGACGATCGTCATGCGACGCATGGTCGACCGGAAGCCCTCGAACTGCCACAGGCCGTTCCACCAGGCGTGGCTCTCGGCCGTGCCGTCGGTGGAGAAGCGCCGCCCGAAGTAGAACATCAGCGGCCGGGGCGCGAACAGGGTGGCGAGACAGAGGACGCCGAAGAGGCCGGTCACGGCCGAGTCCTTGACGAGCAGGGCCCGGGCGGAGTGGGCGCCGACGAGGGAGACGACGGCCGTCAGGACCAGGAAGAAGATCGTGACGACCGCGAACTCGTCCGTCTTGCGGTGCCAGACGAGGTGGATCACGGTGTCGAGAACCGGCCACACACCGCTGACCAGCAGCGCGGTGAAGTCGGTCCAGCCACGGTCGGTGAGCGCCCCGAAGGTGAGGATGGGCGCCACGATGTTGAGGCCGACGGTGAGCGTCCAGCCGATGGCGGCGGCAGCTCCTGAGCGGGCGGGCGCTGCGGGTTGCACCTGCGGTGCGGACATGGTTCCCCCTGGGTCGTTGCATAGGGTGCGGCATCGGCACGCTAGGGCCGGTGACCGGGCGTCACAAGGTGCGTCCGACCAAAATGATCTTCAAGTTGTCCGGAGCATGGCACTCCGCATGCTTCCGGACCCAGGGGGACGCGGGCGCGGACGGGAAGGACGGGCTACGGGGACGGCCGGGCGGGTGGCGGCCAGGTCTCCGACGGGGGGCTCCAGGTGGGTCCGGACGGCGGCGCGAAGGGGCCGGCCCGGTTCTCCGCGAGGAGGAGCATCACGGCGCCGAAGACGAGCGTGGCGATGACGAGGGCGAGCCCGACGGGATGGCGCGGGTTTTAGGCGTAGCGGTTCGTCCCCCACCGGCTCTTCTTGAACACCGGCTTGTAGTCGTCGCCCCTCCAGGTTCCCCCCTGCCCGGTCCGCGTCAGGCTACCCTGCGGTCACGGAGCACGGACGACCGAGGGACGACCACCGGCCATGGGGCAGGACGCGCAGTACGAGCACTGGCAGCGCACGTACGAGGCACACCCCGGCATGTACGGGACGGAGCCCTCCGCCCCGGCGCGCTACGCGGCCGACGTCTTCGCGAGGGTGGGCGCCCAGGACGTCCTGGAGCTGGGCGCGGGGCACGGGCGGGACGCCCTGTACTTCGCCCGCCGCGGTTTCACCGTGCTCGCCACCGACTTCAGCCCGGTGGGTCTCGGCCGGCTCGCCGAGAATGCCGGGGCCGAGCGTCTCGGCCGGGTCGCCACCCGGGTGGTGGACGTGCGCGAGCCGCTGCCGTTCGCGCCCGCGTCGGCGGACGCGGTCTTCGCCCACATGCTGCTCTGCATGGACCTGCCGACGCGTCGGATCGAGCAGCTCGTCGCCGAGGTCCGCCGGACGCTGCGCCCGGGCGGCACCTTCGTCTACACGGTCCGGCACACCGGCGACGCCCACTACGGGACGGGCCTGGCGCACGGCGACGACGTCTACGAACACGGCGGCTTCGCGGTCCACTTCTTCTCGCGCGCACTGGTCGACCGCCTCGCCGAGGGCTGGACGCTCCAGGAGGTGCACGCCTTCGAGGAAGGCGCCCTGCCGCGGCGCCTGTGGCGCGTGACGATGACGGCCCCCTCCGCCGGCTGAGCGGCCGGACCCGCAACCGGCTCGACGCCGTACCTTCGCGTCACTTCTCCGCTTCCGGGCGCCGGTCCGGTGCCAGGGCCGCCGCCCGGAGGAGCAGATAGCGGCGTTCCGGGATGCTCAGGGTGGCCGAGGCGGCCTCCTGGTAGGCGGTGCGGGCCGCTTCCCGGTGGCCCGCGCGTTCCAGGAGGTGGGCGCGGACGGCGGCGACGCGGTGGGTCCCGGAGAGCGAGCCGGTGGCTTCGAGGGCGGCCAGGCGGTCGAGGCCCTCCTGGGGGCCGTGGACCATGGCGAGCGCGACGACGCGGTTGAGGTCGACGACGGGGCCGGGCGTGAGGTCGGCCAGGAGGTCGTAGAGACCGAGGATCTCCGGCCAGTCGGTGTCGTCCGCGGTGGGGGCCTCGTCGTGGACGGCGGCGATGGCGGCCTGGAGCTGGTACGGGCCGAGGGGGGTGGTGGTCAGGGCGCGGGAGAGGAGGGCGACGCCCTCCGCGACGGCCGTCCGGTCCCAGCGGCCGCGGTCCTGCTCCGTGAGCGGGATCAGCTCGCCGCCCGGCCCCGTACGGGCCGCGCGGCGGGCATCGGTGAGCAGCATCAGCGCCAGCAGGCCGGCGACCTCGCCGTCCCCCGGCAGCAGGCGGTGCACGGCGCGGGTCAGCCGGATCGCCTCGGCGGAGAGGTCGGCGCGCCGGAGGGCGGGGCCGGAGGTGGCGGTGTAGCCCTCGTTGTAGATCAGGTAGAGGACCTGGAGCACGGCGCTCAGGCGCGCGGGCACGTCGGCCGGATCGGGTGGGGCGAAGTGCGCGCCCGCCTCCTTGACGGTCTTCTTGGCCCGGCTGATCCGCCGGCCCATCGTGGCTTCCGGGACGAGGAACGCGCGGGCGATCTCGGCCGTCGTCAGGCCCCCGACGGCGCGCAGGGTGAGGGCGATCTGCGAGGGCGCGCTCAGCGCGGGGTGGCAGCACAGGAAGAGCAGGGTGAGCGTGTCGTCCTCGGACGGGGCGCGGGACTCGCCGGGCGGCGGGGCCCGGAAGTCCTCGCGCGGCGTGAGCGCCGCGGCGGCCTCCTCCCGGCGGCGCCGCGCCTGCTCGCTGCGCAGCTGGTCGGTCAGCCGGCGCGACGCCACGCGGATCAGCCAGCCGCGCGGGTTGTCCGGGATCCCGGACTCGGGCCACTGCCGGGCCGCCGCCAGCAGGGCCTCCTGCACGGCGTCCTCGGCCGCGTCGAAATGGCCGTAGCGGCGCACGAGCGCGCCGAGGACCTGCGGCGCGTGGGCACGCAGCAGGTCTTCGATCCTCGAGGCGGGATTCACGGGCCGGTCGCCACCGTCATGCCGGGGCGTCCGGGGCGCGCGCCGGACGCCGGGGCGTCGTGGCGGGGCATGGAGTCATGGGCGGGCGTGGGGGCGTGGCCGGCCGTGGGGTCCAGGGCCGCCGTCGGGTCGAGGCCGGCCACGGGGGCGGGGGCGGCCGTCAGGTCGGGGGCGGCTGTCAGGTCGAGGCCGGCCGTCGGGTCGAGGCCGGCTGTCAGGTCGAGGGCGGCTGTCAGGTCGAGGCCGGCCGTCGGGTCGAGGGCGGCTGTCAGGTCGAGGCCGGCCGTCGGGTCGAGGGCGGCTGTCAGGTCGAGGCCGGCAGAGGCGTCGAGGGCGGCCAGGGCGTGGTCGAGGGCGACCTGCCTCTGGCGGCGCGCGACCCGGTACCGCTCCATCGCGTTCCCTCCTCGGCCGTCGGCGGGCGCCCCGGTGTGAGCGCCTCTCGCAGGGGACGTCGGTCCCGGCCCGCCGTTCCCGACATCCGTCACCGGAATCCTTCCAGCGACCGGAGCGTCGCGCGGCGCGCGAAACGCGCTCCGGTCCTCCGGAGGCGCGGCCCGCCGGGGCCGCGCCGTCTCACCCGTCCGCCGAGCGCCCGACCCGCGCCGGGTCCCAGCCGCGGCGCGGGACGGAGTCGAGCAGGAGGCGGGTGTAGGGGTGTTCGGGGGCGCCGAGGACCCGTGCGGTCGGGCCCGCTTCCACGATCCGGCCCTGGCGGAGCACCACGAGTTCGTCGGTGATGTGCCGTACGACGCCGAGGTCATGGGTGACGAAGAGGAAGCCGACGCCCGCCTCGCGCCGGATCCGGGCGAGCAGTTCGAGGATCTGGGCCTGGATGGACACGTCCAGGGCGGCGACGGCCTCGTCGAGGACCAGGATCCGCGGTTCGGCGGCGAGCGCCCGGGCGATGGCCACGCGCTGCCGCTGGCCGCCGGACAGACCGCGGGGCAGCGCGGCGGCCTCGCGCGGGCCGAGGCCGACCTGGTCGAGGAGTTCGGCGACGCGGGCCCGGCGGGCCGCGGGCGCGAGCCGGAAGTGCAGCCGCAGCACCTCGTCGACGCAGCCGCCGACCGTGATCCGGGGGTCGAGGGAGAGGTACGGGTCCTGGAACACCATCTGGATCTCGCGGGCCCGGGCGAGGCGTTCGGTCCGGCCGCGGGGGCGGGCAGACCGGTCCCGGCCGTCGAGGGTGACCGTGCCCGCGTCGGCGCGTTCGAGGCCGACGAGCATCCGTACGGTGGTGGTCTTGCCGCTGCCGGACTCGCCCACGATGCCGAGGGAGGAGCCGGGGGCGAGCGCGAACGACACGTCGTCGACGGCCGTGTGGTCGCCGTACTCCTTGCGGAGTCCCGCGACGACGAGCCCGGGAGTCGCGGTCACTGGAGGATCCCTTCGTCGGCGCGGTGGCAGGCGGCGAGCCCGTCGCCGTACGCGGTGAGCACGGGCACCTGCTCGGTGCAGCGCGGCTGCGCGTGGGCGCAGCGGGCGGCGAAGGCGCAGCCGGGCGGCGCCTCGGCGACGGAGACCGGGCGGCCCTCGATGGGGCGGGGCGGGGGCGCGTCGGGGTCGATGCGCGGGGTGCAGGAGAGGAGACCCGCGGTGTAGGGGTGGCGGGGGCGCTCGAAGAGCTCGGTGGTGGCGCGGGTCTCGACGATCCGGCCGGCGTACATGACGTACACCCGGTCGCAGATGGCGGCGGCGAGTTCGAGGTCGTGGGTGACGAAGAGGAGCCCGGTGCCGCGTTCGGCCTGGAGGCGGGTGAGGATCGCGATGATCTCGGCCTGGGTGGTGACGTCGAGCGCGGTGGTCGGCTCGTCGGCGACGAGGAGCGCGGGGTCGGCGGCGAGGGCGGCGGCGATGACGACGCGCTGGAGCATGCCCCCGGAGAACTCGTGCGGGTACCGGCGCAGGGCGCCGCGCGGGTCGCGGATGCCGACGGCGGCGAGGAGCTCCTCGGCGCGGGCGGCGGCGCGCGCGCCGGGGGTGCCGGCGGCGCGCAGCCCTTCGGTGACGAAGTCGCCGACGCGGCGCAGCGGGTTGACGGAGGCGCGCGCGTCCTGGAAGACCATGGCGACCTCGCGGGCGCGGAGGGCGGCGAGCGAGGCGCGGTCCATGGAGAGGACGTCGCGTCCGCCGACCCTGACCTGGCCGGTCGTCCGGGCCTTGGCGGGGAGCAGACCGAGGACGGTGCGGCAGGCGACGGACTTGCCGGAGCCGGACTCGCCGACGAGGCCCACGGTCTCGCCGGGGGCGACGGTCAGCGAGACGCCGTCGAGGAGGGGGCGGGCGGCCCGCCCTTCGGGGAGCCGGAGGGTGAGCCCGTCGATCTCCAGGACCGGCGCGAGCGGCGTGACCGGCGCGCCGGCGGACCGCCCGGGCGCGCCGGCGGACCGCCCGGGCGCGCCGGCGGACCGCCCGGCGTCCCGCGGAGGGTTGCGCGGGGAGTTCTCCGGGGAGTTGCGCGGGGAGTTCTCCGGGGAGTTGTGCAGGTCGGTCATGCGTCAGCGCTCCCGCTTCGCGATCCGGTCGGCGATGCCCTCGCCGACGATGCCGAACGCCACGACGGCGAGGACGATGCAGAAGGACGGCGCGAGGGCGGGCAGCATCGCGCCCATCTGGAGCGCCGACTGCCCCTCGTTGATCATGGCGCCCCAGTCGGCGGTCGGCGGCTGGACGCCGAAGCCGAGGAAGGACAGGGCGGCCAGGTCCATCAGGGCGTAGCCGAAGTTCATCGCCGACTGGGCGAGGACGGTCGGCGCGATGTTGGGCAGCAGGTGGCGCAGGCTGATGGTCCAGCCGGACCAGCCCTGCACCACGTAAGACTCGATGTAGGGCCGGGCCTTCTCCTGGCGGGCGATGCCGCGGACGAGGCGTCCGACGTACGGGGTGTAGGCCACGGCCATGGCGATGACGGGCGCGGTCATGCCGGCGCCGAGCACCGCCACGAGCATGATGGCGAGCAGCATGCCGGGGATGGCGAAGACCAGGTCCATGGAGCGGGACAGGACCGCGTCGGCCCAGCCGCCGCGCCAGCCGGCGAGCACGCCGAGGGCGGTGCCGAGCAGCGTGGAGACGCCGACGACGAGGAGCGGGCCGAGCAGTCCGGTGCGGGCGCCGTGCAGCAGCCGGGACAGGATGTCGCGGCCGGACTGGTCGGTGCCGAGGAGGTGGTCGCCGCCGGTGCCGACGAGGCTGGCGGACAGGTCCATGGCCTCGGGGTCGTACGGGGCGAGCAGCGGGGCCAGCGCCGCGACGACGACGAGCGCCACGAGGAGCAGGACGGCAGCGGTGAACATCGGGCCCTGGCCGAGGGCCCGCAGCCGGCGCAGACCGGGGCGTCTGCGCAGCGGGACCGCGGGGTCGGCCGCCCCGGAGTGTGCGGTGAGGGTCATGAGGTGCCTTCCCCGTGGAGGGTGAGCCGGGGGTCGATCAGGGGAGCAAGCAGGTCGACGGCGAGGTTGACGAGGACGAAGGCGGCGACGCTGAGGAGGGTGACGGCCTGGACGACGGCGAAGTCCTGCGCGGTGACGGACTGGACGAGGAGGGAGCCGAGGCCGGGGACGTCGAAGGCGGTCTCGACGATCGACGTGGTGACGAGGAGGCCGGCGAGCATGGTGCCGCCGACGGTGACGACGGGGCCGAGGCTGTTGCGCAGGACGTGCCGGCGGACCACGGTCCGGCCGGGGACGCCGCGGGCGCGGGCGACGTCGACATGGTCACGGCCGAGTTCGTCGAGCATCGCGGATCGGGTGACGCGGGCGAGCAGTCCGGCGAAGGTGGTCGCGAGGGCGAAGGCGGGCAGCGTCAGGTGGTGAAGGCGGTCGCCGAGACCCTCGGGCGTGCCGCCGGGGCCGGGGAACCAGCCGAGGTGTACGGAGAAGAGGGACACGAGCCCGATGGCGCTGACGAACGAGGGCGTCGCGGTGGCGATCCCGGTGCCGACGAGGACCGCCCGGTCGACGAACCCGGGCCGCAGCGCGGCGAGTACGCCGGCGGCGACGCCGCCGACGGCGACGAGCAGGGCCGCGTAGCCGACGAGCAGCACGGTGCCGGTGAGGCGCGAGCCGAGCAGCGCGGAGACCTCCTGGTGGTACTGCGCGGAGCGGCCGAAGTCGCCGTGCAGCGCGCCGCCGAGCCACTTGGCGTACTGCACGGCCAGCGGGTCGTCGAGGTGGTACTGGGCACGGAGCGCCGCCACGGTCTCGGGGGTCGCGGGACGCCCGTGCAGCAGGAAGGAGACGGGGTCGCCGGGGGCGAGGTGGACGCTCGCGAAGACGACGAAGGAGGTGACGAAGAGGACGCCGAGGAGACCGGCGGTCCTGCCGAGGAGGTATCGGGTCATGCCGTTTCGGCTCCTCATCGGCCCGTCGCGCCGACCGTCGCGGCCCAGGGGTAGTAGAGCTGGGCGATGCCGGTGGGGGCGCCGGTGACACGGCTGCCGAGGAAGACGGAGTAGGGGGCCTCGTAGAGCGGGATGACCGGCAGTTCGCGCACCGCGATCTTCTGGAGCTCCTGGGTGAGGTCGGAGCGGGCGCCGGGGTCGGCGGCGGCGTTGGCACGGTCGAAGGCGGCGTCGTAGGCCGGGTCGGACCAGTTGCCGTAGTTCCCGAAGTCGCCGGTGCGCAGGTACTGGTAGAACTCGAGCGGGTCGGGGGTGTTGTCGTACCCGCTGGTGATGACCAGATCGAGTCCCCTGCGGGCGTTCGGGTCGACGAAGATGCTGCTGTACGCCTCGGGAGCGACGGCCTTGAGCCGCACGTCGAGGCCTATCTGACGGCCCGCGGCCTGGACGGCGTTGGCGACGACGCTGATCTCGGGGGCGAGGGTGCTGGTCACCAGGGTGATCTTCCTGCCGGTGGCGCCGGCCTCCTCGACGAGCCGTTTCGCTCCGGCCACGTCGTAGACGGGCTCGGGCAGTTGGGCGAAGTAGCCCTCGGTCCGCTCCGGGAGGAGGGCCCAGGCGCCACGGGCCGTGGGGGCCTTGGCGGGGACGCCGATGCCTCCGGCGGCCGCCTTGACGATGTTCTTCCGGTCGAGGGCCATGGAGAGGGCCCGGCGGACCTTGAGGTCGCCGAGGGGGCCCTTGAAGTCGAGGACGGCGAGGTTGGACGTGGCGGTGTTGGGGCCGAACCAGAGCTTGCCCTTGGTCGTGGCGCGCAGCTGGGCGAAGGAGGACGAGGGGACCATGTAGCCGCCGTCGGCGGTGCCGGAGAGGAAGGTGTTGGTGCGGGCGGCGGGGTCCTCGACGAAGGTGAAGCGGACGGTGTCGGTCTTCGGCGTGAGCTTCGTGTCCCAGTAGCGGGCGTGCTTCCTGAGGGTGATGGACTCGCCCTGCTGCCACGAGTCGAGGGCGTACGGACCGGTGCAGTTGACCCTGCCGCCGGGGACTCCGTACTCCTTGCCGGCCTTGGCGAGGAAGGCGGCGCTCTCGACGGTGCCGGGCGAGGCGGCCATGAGCTCGTTGAGCAGCACGTCGGGCTTGCCGAGCCGGAGGGTGACCTCCAGCGGCCCGGTCTTCTCGACCGTCTTGACGTTCTTGAAGGCGGATCCCCAGGGCGAGCCGGTGGCGGGGTCCATCTGGCGCCTGAGGGAGGCGACCACGTCGTCGGCGGTCATGACGGTGCCGTCGTGGAAGGTGACGCCGGGGCGCAGTGTGTACACCCACACCAGCGGGTCGGGGTTCGCCCACTTCACCGCGAGTCCGGGCTCGACCTTCAGGTCGGGGGTGACCCGCAGCAACTGCTCGCAGACGTTCGCGAGCACGGTGTTCGGCGGGTAGTCGTAGGCCTGGGCGTAGTCGAGGGTGTACGGCTCGGCGTACAGCGACCAGGTGATCTCCGGGAGGTCGCCCTTCGCGGCGGGCGAGAGCGGCGTGACGGTGTAGGAGCCGGGCCCCGCGCCCGCGGGCCGGGTGGCGCCGGAACAGGCGGTGGCGGTGACGGCGAGGGCCGCGGTACAGGCGAGGGCGGCGAGGAGTCTGGGCGTGCGCAAGGAGACCCACCCCTTTACGGGTGTAGTGACGGGCGCTGGGGATTGCAGCGAGTATTGATGCGGGAACGTTCCCGCACAAGACTTTCGGCCGGCTTTGCGGGAACGGTTTTGCAATGGTCAGAGAGGTGACAGCATCAGTGCGTGACCACACGTGAACCCTCTGGCGGGCACGCCGGGGAGAGGCCCGGCGGGACCGCCGGCGAGCGGCCCGCGGGGCCCCGGCCGCGGCTCGTCGACGTGGCCCGGGAGGCCGGCCTGTCGAAGACGAGCGTCTCGGCGGCGCTCAACGGCACCGGCCGGCTCTCCCCCGAGGTGCGGGAGAAGGCGATCGAGACCGCGCGCCGCATGGGCTACCGGCCCAACGCCGCGGCCCGCCAGCTGCGCGCCGGGCGGGCCCGGCTGATCGGCTACGTCGTCGGCGAGTTCGCCGGCGAGCCGTGGGCCTACCTGGACTCCCCGTACTTCGCGCGGCTCACCAGCGTGACGGCCTCGGCCGCGCTGCGGCACGGGTACGCCCTGGTGATGCTGCCCGCGGGGACGCTGCAGCGGGAGTGGGCGGAGCTGCCCCTGGACGCGGTGATCGTCGCCGACCCGGTGGAGGACGATCCTCTGGTGGAGGACTTCCTGGCCGCCCGCATCCCGGTCTTCAGCGACGCCTCGGTCGCGGGCCGGCCGGGCGCGCACTGGGTCGACCTGGACGTCGAGGCGGCCGTCCGGGAGTCACTGGACCACCTGCGCGCGGGCGGTGCGCGGCGGACCGCGGTCGTCCTGCCGGACAGCACGACCCGGTTCCACCGTGAGGTGCTCGCCGCGTACCGCGCCTGGTGCGCGGAGCACGGGGTCGGGGAACTGGTCACCCTCGTCCCCGAGCCGGGCAACGGCCCGGTGGTCCGCGCGGTCGAACGGGCCCTGACCACCGAGCCCCGGCCCGACGGCCTCTTCGTGGTGGCCGAGGCCAGCCCGCCGCTCGTCATGGACGCGGCGCGGCGCCTCGGCCTCTCCGTACCCGGCGAGCTGCGGGTGGTGTGCGTCAGCGAGGACGACTCGGCGGCACATGCCGACCCGCCGGTCAGCACGCTGAGTCTGCGGCCGGCGGACGTCGCCGAGGAGGGGATCACGCTTCTCGTCACCGCCCTGGAGGGCGGTGGCAGCACCCCCCCGGGAGTGCTGCTCACCGCCCGTCTCCAGGTGCGGGCGTCGTCCGGTCATGAGAGCGGGCCTCCTGGTCGGGTGGGATGAGAACGGTGGACGGGGGTGCGCCCCGCCCCGCGGAGGACCTGACCCCGGCGGGCCCACGGGTCCGGTGCCTCGCCCGTAGGTCCTGTCGGCGAACTCCCGTCGTTGCCCGGAGGGCGGCCCCGCGGCGTCAGGTGCGTGCTCTCGGTGTGCCGGGCGCGAGGCCTCGTACCGGACGTACTCGGCCTGGTGCCCGGTGCGGCGAGAGCGCGTGCAGGGCGTCGCGGGGCAGGCGGGGGTTCGACGACAGGGCCTGGGGGTGGGTAGGGCGCGGGGAGCGTTGGCCCGGCTCCCGCCGCGCGGTGAGGCGGGATCAGCGGGCGTAGACCCTCGTGCCGCCCACGAAGGTCTGTTCCACGCGGGTCTCGGCGATCTGCTCCGGCGGGGCCGTCAGGATGTCGCGGTCGAGGACGACGAGGTCGGCGAGGTGGCCCGGGCGGAGGCTGCCCGCGTCGTCGTGACCGTTCACATGGGCGGAGCCGGCCGTGTACGCGGCGAGGGCGGTCGTGAGGTCGAGCCGCTGCTCGGGCAGGAAGACGCGCCCGTCGGTGGCGCCGGGCTCGGCGCGGTTGACGGCGACGTGGATGCCGGCGAGCGGGTCGGGGCTGCTGACCGGCCAGTCACTGCCCGCGACCAGGGTGGCCCCGGCGCGAACGAGGTCGCCGAACGGGTACTGCCAGGCGGCGCGCTCGGGCCCGAGGAAGGGGATGGTCAGCTCGTCCATCTGCGGCTCGTGCGCGGCCCACAGCGGCTGGATGTTGGCCAGCGCGCCGAGCCGGGCGAAGCGGGCGATGTCGTCGGGGTGCACCACCTGGAGGTGGGCCAGGTGATGACGGTTGCCGCGCCGCCCGTTGGCGGCGACGGCCGCCTCGAGCGCGTCCAGGGCCTCGCGCACGGCCCGGTCGCCGAGGGCGTGGAAGTGGACCTGGAATTCGAGCGCGTCGAGCTCGGTGACGTACGCGCGCAGCGCCTCGGGGTCGACGAAGCTCATCCCGGTGTTGGCGGTGGCGCAGCCGCAGCCGTCGAGGTACGGGCTGGTCATGGCGGCGGTGAAGTTCTCGGCGATGCCGTCCTGCATGATCTTCACCGAGCCGGCGCGGAACCGCCCGACGCTCGACTTCTCGCGGCGCGCGACGAGTTCGGGGATCTGCTCGGCGCCACGCCCGCGGTCCCACCAGAGGGCCCCGTTGACCCGGGCGGTGAGGGTGCCGTCCTGGGCGGCGGTGAGGTACGCGTCGGACGGGTCGGGCTTGCCGGCGAACTCGCCGAGCAGGGCGTCCTGCCAGCCGGTGACGCCGAGCGAGTGCAGCATGGCCTGGGCGCGCAGGAGCCCGGCGAGCCGGTCGGCCGCGGTGCAGGGCGGGACGATCCGGGACACCAGGGCGGCGGCGCCCTCCTGGAGGACACCGGTGGGCACTCCGTCGGCGTCGCGCTCGATGCGCCCGTCGGACGGGTCGGGGGTGTCGGCGGTGATGCCGGCGAGCTCCAGGGCGCGGGAGTTGACCCAGGAGCCGTGGTGGTCGCGGTTGACCAGGCAGACGGGCCGGTCGGCGACGACGGAGTCGAGCAACTGCCGGGTGGGCAGGCCGCCTTCGAAGCTCTCCAGGGACCAGCCGCCCCCGGTGATCCAGGCGTTCTCGGGGTGGGCGGCGGCGAACTCCCGGACGATCCGCAGGTATTCGGCGACGCCGGTGGTGCCGCTCAGGTCGCACTCGGCGAGCTCCACACCCCCGTACACGGCGTGGATGTGCGCGTCCTGGAAGCCGGGGACCAGCAACCTGCCCGCGAGGTCGACCACTTCGGTGGCGGGCCCGACGAGCTCGCGCACCTCGTCGTGACCGACGGCGGTGATCCGCTCCCCGACGACGGCGAGGGAGGTGGCCCGGGTGCGGGCGGGGTCGCCGGTGAAGACGGGGCCACCGGTGAAGACCAGGTCGGCCGTGCTCATGTACGTACTCCTGGAGGTGAGGGACCCGGCGCGGGGCCGGTACGAGGTGCGCCATGCAACAGGCGCCGTCCACAACACGTCAAGGGTGTTGTCGTAAGGCTGCCGCCGGTAGGGTCCCCGCATGGCAGAACGAGTGGTTCCGGAGAACCGGCGGCAGCGCCGCCGTCCCACCAAGCAGGGCACCGTGCTCTCCGAGCGGGTGATCGTCGAGACCGCGCTGCGCCTGGTCGCCCAGCACGGGGCGGAGGCGCTGTCCGTACGGCGCCTCGGCGCCGCCCTGGGCGCGGACCCCAGCGCGCTCTACCGCTACTTCCGCAACACCGACGACCTGCTCCTCGCCCTCGCCGACGAGATGGTCGGCCGGGCGCAGGCGGGCTGGCGGGCGACCGGGGACTGGCGGGCCGACCTCCGCGAGATCGCCCTGCGCATCCACGCCGCCTATCTGGCGAACCCGCAGGTGGCGGCGCTCGCCGCGCACCGCACCACGGGGCGCGAGCACGAGACCCGCGCCGTCGAGGCGATCCTCGGGGTGCTGCGACGGGCGGGTTTCCCCGACGCGGAGGCGGTACGGATCTACCACGCGTTCGTGGACCAGGCGCTGGCCTTCGCCGCGCTCGACGCCGCCGCGCTCGCCCTGCCGGAGCCGGCCCGCGAGGCCGACGAACAGGTCTGGCACGCGGCCTACGGCAAGCTCTCGGCCGACACCCACCCGCACGTCGCGGCGACCTTCCCGCTGCTCGCGGCGGACATGCGGGACAGCGGTCACCCCTTCGCCCTGGAGCTGATGCTGGACGCGGTGGGCGCCCGACTCGCGGCGCAGAGCACGAGCTGACGGCGGCGCACCGCACGAACCGACCCCGGCGCAGGGCGTGAACCGACCGCGGCGCAGGGCACCAACTGACCGCGGCGCTCGGCCGGCACGCCCGGGACCCACCTCCGGAGCTTACGACAACATCATTGACGCAAATTCGCCCCGACGGATCTCATGGGCGCACCTCGGAGGCCCCCACCTCCGCGATCCGAAGGAGCAGCCCGCCCCATGGACCCCGTCTACGCGCTCCGCGACGCCTTGCCCACCCCCTTCTGGCTGGACGACGCCCGCAGGCCCGCACCCGCTCCGGCCCTCGTCGGCCCCACCGACTGTGATCTGCTCGTCGTCGGCGGCGGGTACAGCGGGCTGTGGACCGCGCTGATCGCCAAGGAGCGCGACCCGTCCGCCGACGTCGTGGTGATCGAGGCGGGCGAGGTCGGCGCCGCCGCCTCGGGCCGCAACGGCGGCTTCTGCGAGGCGAGCCTCACCCACGGCCTCGGCAACGGGATCGCCCGCTGGCCCGGCGAGATCGGACGCCTGGAACGGCTCGGCCGGGAGAACCTCCAGGCCATCGAGGACACGATCGGCCGGCACGGCATCGACTGCGCCTGGGAGCGCACCGGCTCCCTCGTCGTGGCCACCGAGCCGTACCAGCTCGCCGGCCTGAAGGAGGAGGCCGAGGCGGCCGCGCGGTACGGGACCGAGGTGGCCCTGCTGGACGAGGCCGCGGTGCGCGCCGAGATCGACTCCCCGACCTTCCTCGGCGGTCTGTGGAACAAGGACGGCGTGGCGATGGTCGATCCGGCCCGGCTCGCCTGGGGCCTGAAGCGGGCCTGCCAGGAGCTCGACGTCCGGGTCTACGAGCACACCCCGGGCACCGCCCTGGCCGAGGACGGGGCCCGGATCGCCGTGACCACGCCGTACGGCCGGGCGCGCGCCCGGCGCGTCGCGCTCGCCACCAACGCGTATCCCTCGCTGCTGCGCCGACACCGCCCGTACACCGTCCCGGTGTACGACTACGCGCTGATGACGGAGCCCCTGACGGACGAGCAGCTCGCCGCCGTGGGCTGGCGGAACCGGCAGGGCTTCGCCGACTGCGCCAACCGCTTCCACTACGTACGCCTGTCGGCCGACAACCGCGTCCTGTGGGGCGGCTTCGACGCCGTGTACCGCTTCGGCGGCGGCGTCCGGGCCGAGCGCGACCAGCGCCCCGAGACCTTCGCCACCCTCGCCCGGCACTTCTTCCAGGCCTTCCCGCAACTCGCGGGCGTCCGCTTCAGCCACGCGTGGGGCGGAGCGATCGACACCAGCACGCGTTTCTGTGCCTTCTTCGACACCAGCCATCGCGGCCGGGTGGCGTACGCGGCCGGCTACACCGGCCTCGGCGTGGGCGCCACGCGCTTCGGCGCCGAGGTGATGCTCGACCTGCTCGCCGGGGAGCGCACCGAGCGCACCCGGCTCGACATGGTGCGTCGCAAGCCCCTGCCGTTCCCGCCCGAGCCGGTGCGCTCCGTCGGCATCGGCATCACCCAGTGGGCCCTGGCCCGCGCCGACGCGCACGAGGGCCGCCGCAACCTCTGGCTGCGCGCCCTCGACCGCGCGGGCCTCGGCTTCGACAGCTGATCCCGGGCGCGCCGGACCACCCGGCGCGCCCGGCACACGGCGGCCGGACACTCCACGCCCACCCGTACCATCCGCAGCCGTGGCCGGTGCGCGCACGCCGTACGAGACCGACGTCCTCCGTCGCGTCCCGCCGGCGGCGCTCACGCCTCCGGGGTCGTGACCGGGGATGCCGCACTCCCCC
Organism: Streptomyces sp. NPDC053431; assembly: GCF_044544925.1. Taxonomy (NCBI): domain Bacteria; kingdom Bacillati; phylum Actinomycetota; class Actinomycetes; order Kitasatosporales; family Streptomycetaceae; genus Streptomyces; species Streptomyces sp. NPDC053431. The sequence goes on from NZ_JBITXX010000004.1 coordinate 208,296, forward strand.
GCGGGCTCAGGTCGGGGTGCCCGCTCCGGCCCGGCCCGGGATGCCGGCCCGCCGCAGCGCGGAGCGCCAGGCGAGGGCCGCGACGACCTCGGCGACGCCGAGCAGGACCAGCCACAGGCCGAGCAGCCGTGTGAGGACCTGGGCGGACTCCGTCGGCAGGGCGAGGACGACGATGCCGGCGGTGATGCCGAGGACGGCGACCACCATGGCGACGCCCCGATGCGGCATGCCCTTGCCGGCGACGGCCGTGTAGAAGCCGAGGATGCCGGACACCAGCCAGACGCCGCCGACGATCAGCGAGAGCGCGGCGATGGTCTGCAGCGGGTTGCGCAGGCACAGCACGCCGCCCAGGACGAACAGCAGGGCCACGAGGAGCCCGACGACCCGCTCGCCCGCCTCCTCCCGGCCGAAGACGGCGACGAACCGGAAGCCTCCGAGCACCAGCAGGTAGAGGCCGAGGAGCACGGCCAGCACGTGCAGGGTCACGTCCGGCCAGACCAGGGCCATGATGCCCGGTACGAGCGTGGCGATCCCCGCGGCGAGTACCCAGGTCCACGAACGGCCCAGGCGGGCCAGCTGCTCCGCGGGGTCGGGCGGGGCGAAGGGGTCCGCCCCACGGGCCGTCGGTTCGGGGCCGGTACCGGGCGCCGGATCATGCGGCGTGGTCATGGCTCCTCCTTTCGAGCGGACGGGTCGTCCCCGCGGCGGGCCGGGGGACGGACGCGGTCCCGTCCTCCTCCGAGCGTTCGCCCGGATCCCTTCCACGGCCTCACCCGGTACGGGTGAGGCGGCGACACCGGTCCGGCCGGCGGCGGGGCGCACTTACCCGCCGCGCGGACGCGACCGGCCCCGGGCACGGAGCCCGGGGCCGGTCGGGAGGTACGTCCTCCCGCGAGTTACGCCGGCTGCTAGACGCCGGGGATCTGGCGGGCCCGGAAGGCCGCGCGGACCGCGTCCGCCGCGCTCTGGCCGTACATGCCGCGCGCCGTCTCGATCGTCTTCGCCGCCGCGTCCGAGAACGAGGTGTCGGGAGCGAAGCCGAACTGGGCGTTCACGATGATCCGGTCGGCGGTCCGGGCGCCGAGCGCGCCGCGGATGTCCCACAGGGCGCGGGACCAGATCTCGCCGTCCGCGTGCACCTCGCCGACCCGGTCGGCGTAGACCTTGTCGCCGTCGACACGGCGCAGGCAGTGCGGGGCGGTGCTGTACGTGACGGAGTCCCAGTCGGCGACGCAGGCGGGGTTCGCCTTCACGGGCCAGTTGTAGCGGGCGGCGGCGTCGGTGCCGACCTCGACGGCGAGGTAGTCGCCGAAGGCCTCGCCGATCGCGCCCGCCTCCGGGGAGCTGCCGAAGCCGGGCACCTGGGCCTCGTGCACGGCGTGCCCGTACTCGTGGACGATCACCTCGGCGTCCTCGGCGTCGTCGACGCCACCCTTGCCGAAGCGGATCTCGTCCTTCTTGTCGGTGAAGAACGAGTTGTCCGCACCCCACTGGTTGATCCGCACGGGCTGGGCGCGGTCGTTGGCGCCGGGCAGCTCGCTGCCGAAGCCGAGGCCCTGCAGGTACTCCTGGGCCTGGTTGACCCAGAAGTAGGCCATGACCTGCTCGAACTGGTCGTCGTGGCGGTCGTACGTGGTCGCCGCGGCGGTCTTCGCCGAGGCGCCCGTGTCGGACCGGACGGTGGCCCAGCGGCCGGAGAGGCCGCCGCTGCCGTCGAGGTTGCGGAGCACGGCGGTGGTGTAGGCGGTGGCGGGCACCGCGGTGGCGGAGTCCTTGCCGTCGCCGAGCGACTGGTCGCCCGAGGACTGCACGGGGTTGACCATGAAGATACGGGCCTGCGGGCCGGCGGCGGGGGCCTGCCCCGCGGCCGAGGCCGCTCCGGCCGGGGCGATCAGCGCCACGGTGGCGGTGGCCGCGGCTATCAGGCCGCGGGATGTGCGGCGAGCCATCAACGTCCTCCCATGAGGGGGTGTGAGATGTGGGGGGGGGTGGGTGGTGCGGGCGCGATCATCGCCCACGACGGGGCTCCGCGTCGAGGGTCAGGGCAGGAGAGCCGGGCGGGCCTCGCGGGCGAGCCCGTGCGCGAGGTCCGGCCACCAGGCCCCGGCCGGCGGGTCGACGACGCCGTACTCGGGGTCGACGGGGCCGCCGGTGCCGCGGGTGCAGCTGCCGTCGGACTCGCCGATCGTCTTCACGTACAGGTACGCGTCCACGAGCGGGACGCCGGTGTCGGCGGTCGGGCGCGCGCCGATGCCGCGGCCGGGCGGGTTGCACCAGGTCTCGGGGTCGCCGTAGGTGCCGGCGGCGGGCTGCCAGGGGCCGCGGCCGTTGCGGCTGGTGTCGATGACGAAGTGGAGCAGCTCGGTGGCCGGCGGCCGGCCGACCGCCTGGTCGTACCAGGCGTCGGTCCAGTGCCAGGTGCTCGGGTCGTCGGCGGAGACCGCGTTGCCGGGAAGGCCGTCGTTGGGCGCGGCGGCGGAGTAGTACTGGTTGGCGCACCAGTCGGTGTGGCCGCGGGCCCAGTCCGGCCCCTGGGTGGCGAACCAGACGCACTTGGCCACCCAGGTGCCGTACCGGGTGTTCTGGTCGTCGGGCCGGAAGTTGGAGACGTTGAGGGCGAAGCCGTCGGCGCGCCTGCCGCCGGCGTCGATCAGCCGCCGGGCCATGTCGCCGACGGCCCGCCAGTGGCTGTTGCCGGCGTCGAGGTAGACCGCCGTGCCGGTGTGTGCCTTCAGGGCGCTGACGGCGAAGTCGAGGTCGGCGATCCGGGCGGCGCTGAGGGCGCCGGTGGGGTCGACGGAGCCCGCGCAGTCCTTGGGCAGGGCGGCGAGGCCGTCCGGCTCGAGGATCACGACGGCGTCCCGGTCGCCGATGCCGTCGGCCAGCGCGCCGATCCACTCCCGGTACGCGGCGGAGGAGGCCGCGCCGCCGCTGGAGTAGAGGCCGCAGTCGCGGCCGGGCACGTTGTACGCGACGAGCACGGGCACCTGTTCGGCGGCGTCGGCCCGGGCCACGAGGTCCGCCGCGTCCGCGCGGACCTGCTCGGGCGTGCCGCCGGTGAACCACGCGGCCTGCGGAAGTCCGGCGAGCGCGGCCATGTTCGCCGCGTTCTCGGTGTCGCCGGCCGCCCGGTCGACGAGCGCCTGCCGGGCGGCGCCGCTGTCCGGGTCGACGTAGAACCGGCTCGCGGGCGTGAGCGGCCCGGCGCCGGCCGGCTCCTCGGCCCCGGCCGCCGGTGTGACGGCGATCCAGGCGGCGCAGACGGCGAGCGCGGTCGCCAGACCGGCGGAACGCCGCCCCGGTATCCGGTTCGTCATGAAATGACCCTCCCTTGGCGTGATCATGAGCAGCCTAGGCGGCGTTGATCATCCTTCGGGCGGGAACGGCCGGATCCGACGGTACGCGCGGCGCGTGCGCCGGGGTACCGGGTCACGGACGGGGCGCTCAGTCCTGACGGCTGCTCTCGTCCCTGAGCCAGGTGTCGAAGTCGCGCTTCCGAATGGCCCTGCGCGCGCCCCGGCGGGCGGCCAGCGCCGCCGTGAGGAAGACGAACATCGCGGGGAGCAGGGTCGGTTCGGCCCGGAGGATCGCGCGCAGGTCGCCGAGGCCGGTGCGGGCGGAGGGCGGCGCGGCCGGTTCCGGGGACGGAGACGGGGACGGGGGCGGGGCGAGGTGCGAGGACCGGTCCGGTCCGGCGGCCCCGGCTGGGGCAGCCACCCTGGCGGGGTCCGGCGTCCCGGCGGGGTCGCCCGCCCCGGTGGGGTCCGGCGTCCCGGCCGGTTCCACGGCCCCGGCGGAGGCGGACCGGCGCTGGTGGTCCTCCAGTTGGGCCGTCGAGGTGGCCGCGCGGACCCGGCGGCGGATGAGGTCGGCCCAGGTGCGGGGCGGCCGCACCACGACACGGGCGGTGGGCACCACGGCGCGTTCGGCCGGGCCGAAGGCGAGCGAGGCGGCCAGGTCGTCCGCCATGAGCGGCGGCAGGGCGGCGATCCGGGCATGGCCCTCGTCCGACACGGCGATCACCCCGCGCCCGAACAGGCCTTCGCGCACGGCGGGAAGCCGCTGCCACACCCGGTAGTAGGCCCGGACCCGCCAGGAGCAGCCGGCCATCGGGAGCTCCCGCTCGGGCGCGGCGGCCAGGACGCCGTCGGGGCCGGCGAGCGCGTCGGTGAGGGCGCGGACGTCGGCGGCTCCCAGCTCCACGTCGGCGTCCACGTAGATGCGCGGGAAGCCGTCCGCGTGGGCGTCGCCGAGGCGCAGGGCCTCGTGCTTGGAGGGGACGGGCGTCTCGACCACGCGGACCCGCGGGCCGCGCGCGGCGGCGACGTCGGCGGTGGCGTCCGTACAGCCGTTGCACACGACCAGGATGTCGAACTCCGGGTCGGAGGAGCCGTCCAGCAGGCCGTCCAGGAGACGGCCGAGGGTGCGTTCCTCGTTGTGGGCGGGGATCACGATGGTGGGCACATGCACAGTATGACCAACCCGTCCCACTCTTACAGTTCCTTCAACTATCGGTAGGAGTTTCACACAACTGCTGGTTGGCCTGCCCCAGTTGGTCTAGATTGAGCGCTGCCGAATCCGCTCGGTCGCGAACACACTCGTGTCCCGGGCGGTTTCTGCGTCCTGTGCGGGCCCGGCCGTGGCTGGGGAGACTTGCGACCTCGGTCCGCACCGTTTTGTCAGGCGGAAGAGCCGCGTACCCTCGTCGACCGTCGCCGCCCTTCCCCTGCCCATGAGTCGTGCGCTCAGGGGCGGATCGGGGGAATGGCCGCGAGCGCTGGGCGGGGTGCGTGCGAAGCGCCCTTGGGGGGAATGGATGACCGTCCTGCCGGTCACGCATGAGCGGCATCGTGTCGAATCCACACACTTCGACGTCCACCGCCTGTGGTGGCGGAGGAGACACCAGATCGTGCTGCTGGTGGCGGACGCCGTCGCGGCCGTCGCCGCCGCACTGCTCGTGCTGCGGGCGGGCGGCCACTGGCCGGTCGTCCTCGGACTGCCGCCGGCCTGGGTGGTCGTGCTGTGCGCCCACCGGGCGCACGCGCGCAGCTCGCTCGGCTCGGGGACCGAGGTGTACCGGCGCGTGCTGCGCGGCACGCTGGTCCTGCCGGCCCTGGCCGCGGGCCTCGGCTGGGGAGCCGGAGACCTCGACCTGCTGCACGAGATGATCCTGGCGGCCCCGGCGGCCGCCGTCCTGTCCCTGGCCGCCCGGTTCGCGCTGCGGCGCCGGCTGCGCCGCGACTGGGCGCGGGGCGAGAACCGGACGACCGCGGTCCTTGTCGGCCCTGCGGCCGGCGTCGCCGAACTGCTCACCGCGCTGCTGCGCGACGGGCGGCCCGGTGCTCCCGCGGCGGCCGTGCTCCAGGGCATGGACATCGCCGCGGTGTGCCTGACGGATCCGCAGAACGCCAAGGAGGTCGACGCCTTCGGGGTACCGGTGCTCGGCGGCGTCGACGAGGTCCCGGGCGCCATCCGGACCTTCCGCGGCTCCACGGCCGTGGTGGTGCTGCCCACACCCGAGATCGACGCGGCCCTGCTGCGCCGGCTCTCCTGGAGCACGGCGGCCGCCGGGGGCGACTTCCTGCTCGCGCCGGCCTTCGGGGACGTGGCCGCCGCGCGTCTGGAGGTCCGGCCGGTCGGCGGTGTCCCGCTGATCCACGTCCGGGCCCCCCGGCTCTCGCGGCTCGCCCGGCTCCCCAAGGAGCTGGCCGAGCGCCTGATCGCCGCGGTGCTGCTGGTGCTGCTGGCGCCGCTGATGTGCGTGGTCGCGGTGATGGTGCGGCTCGGCAGCCGGGGTCCCGCGCTGTTCCGGCAGGTGCGGGTGGGGCTGCACGGCAAGCAGTTCACCATGCTGAAGTTCCGTACGATGCGGCCCGACGCGGAGGCGCTCCGGGCGGAGCTCGCGAGCGCCAACCACAACAGCGACGGGCTGCTCTTCAAGGTCCGCGAGGACCCGCGGGTGACCAAGGTGGGCGCCACCCTGCGCCGCTACTCGCTGGACGAACTCCCGCAGCTGATCAATGTGCTGAGCGGCCGGATGTCGCTGATCGGGCCGCGTCCGCCGCTGCCCGAGGAGGTCGCCGGCTACAGCCACGAGGTCCGCCGCCGGCTGCTCGTCAAGCCCGGGCTCACCGGCCTGTGGCAGGTCAGCGGCCGCTCCGACCTGCCCTGGGAAGAGGCCGTACGGCTCGACCTGGCGTACGTCGACAACTGGTCGCTCGGCCTCGACGCGGTGATCCTGCTCCGCACCGGCCCCGCGGTCCTGCGCGGCACGGGTGCCTACTGACATGCGCACACACCAGCCCACCGACCTGGGCACCGACCTGGAGGGGAACACGTTGAACGACGCCGCCCGACCCGACGAGCGACGGGGAGTCGCCGTCATAGGCGCTGGCTACTGGGGCCCCAACCTCGTGCGCAACTTCCAGGCCAGCGACCGCTTCCGGCTGCGCTGGCTGTGCGACCTCGACGTCACGCGGGCTCAGCGGGTCCTCGGCGGATACTCCACCGTGCAGGCGACGGCCGACTACGCGGCGGTCCTGGCCGACCCCGAGGTGCACGCCGTCGCCGTCGCCACGCCGGCCGGCACCCACCTCGACGTGGCGCTCGCCGCGCTGCGCGCCGGCAAGCACGTCCTCGTCGAGAAGCCGCTCGCCACCACCTACGCCGACGGGGCGCGCCTGGTCGCGGAGGCCGAGGAGCGCGGCCTGACCCTGATGTGCGACCACACCTACTGCTACACGCCGGCCGTGGCGAAGATCCGCGAGCTGGTCCACGAGGGCGCGCTCGGGGACATCCACTACGTGGACTCGGTGCGGATCAACCTCGGACTGGTCCAGAAGGACATCGACGTGCTGTGGGACCTCGCCCCGCACGATCTGTCCATCCTCGACTTCATCCTGCCCGAGCACGTGGAGCCGGTGGCGGTCGCCGCGCACGGCGCGGACCCGATCGGCGCGGGTCAGGACTGCATCACGTACCTCACCCTGCAGCTGAACACGGGCGCGATCGCGCACGTGCACGTCAACTGGCTGTCCCCCACCAAGGTGCGCACCACCATGGTCGGCGGCGCCAAGCGCACCCTCGTCTGGGACGACCTGAACCCGGCCCAGCGCGTCGCGGTCTTCGACCGCGGGGTGGACCTGGCGACGCCGCAGGACCTGGGCGCGGACGAGCGCCGCGAGGCCCTCATCTCGTACCGGAGCGGCGACATGATCGCCCCCGCGATCGGCGAGAAGGAGGCGCTGCGCAGCATGGTCGACGAGTTCGCGGCGGCGATCACCGAGGGGCGGGCCCCGCTGACCGACGGGCGGGCGGGCCTGCGGGTCCTGGACATTCTGGAGGCGGCCTCGCGGAGCCTGGAGTTCCGTGGCGCGGTCGTCGGCCTGCGGACCGGTGCGGACCGGTCCCTGAAGAACGCGAACGAAGCGGTGGGAGAACGGCGTTGAGCGATATTCGGGACAAGCGGATCCTGGTCACCGGCGGGGCCGGCACCATCGGCTCCCATGTGACGGACCTGCTGGTCGAGGGGGGCGCGCGCGAGGTCGTCGTGCTCGACAACTTCGTGCGCGGCCGCCGGGCGAACCTCGCGCGGGCGATGGCGAGCGGCCGGGTGGAGCTCGTCGAGGGCGACATCCGGGACGCGGCGACCGTGCGCAGGGTGACGGAGGGCGCCGATCTCGTCTACCACCTGGCGGCGATCCGGATCACCCAGTGCGCGGAGGAGCCGCGGCTCGCCAACGAGGTGATGGTCGACGGCACGTTCAACGTCCTGGAGGCCGCGGCGGCCGCCGGGGTGGGCAAGGTGATCGCCTCGTCGTCGGCCTCCGTGTACGGCCTGGCCGAGCAGTTCCCGACCACGGAGCGGCACCACCCGTACAACAACGACACCTTCTACGGCGCGGCGAAGGCCTTCAACGAGGGGATGCTGCGCAGCTTCCACGCCATGTACGGCCTGGACTACGTGGCCCTGCGCTACTTCAACGTGTACGGGCCGCGGATGGACATCCACGGCCTCTACACCGAGGTGCTGATCCGCTGGATGGAGCGGATCGCCTCGGGCGAGCCGCCGCTCATCCTCGGTGACGGCGCCCAGACGATGGACTTCGTCGACGTCCGGGACATCGCGCGCGCCAACATCCTGGCCGCCCGCGAGGACCTCACGGACGAGGTGTTCAACGTGGCGAGCGCCACGGAGACCTCGCTGCGCGAGCTCGCCGACGCGCTGCTCGAGGTGATGGGCTCCGACCTGGAGCCGGTGCACGGTCCGGCGCGCGCGGTCAACGGGGTGACGCGGCGGCTCGCCGACACCACGCTCGCCGAGGAGCGGCTCGGCTTCAAGGCCGAGATCGACCTGCGGACCGGCCTGAAGGACCTGGTCGACTGGTGGCGGGCGGAGAAGGGCGCGACCGCCACGGACGCCGAGCGGGCGCCGGCGCGGATCCCCGTGATGGTGCCGTGGCTGGGCGAGGAGGAGGCGACCGCCGCCGCCGAGGCCGTACGGTCCGGCTGGGTCGCCCAGGGTCCCCGGGTCGCCGCCTTCGAGCAGGCCTTCGCGGAGCGGGTCGGCGCCCGGCACGGCGTGGCGGTCAGCTCCTGCACGACCGCCCTGCACCTGGGGCTCGTCGCGCTCGGGCTCGGCCCCGGTGACGAGGTCGTGGTCCCGTCGCTGTCCTTCATCGCCACCGCCAACGCGGTGCGGTACGTGGGGGCCGAGCCGGTCTTCGCGGACGTCGACCTCGCGACCGGCAACCTGACCGCCGCCACCGTGGACGCGGTCCGCACCGGGCGGACCAAGGCCGTCCTGGTGGTGCACCAGGGCGGGGTGCCCGCGGACGTGGAGGAGCTGCGCGAGGCCTGCGCGGCCTGGGGGCTGCCGCTGGTGGAGGACGCGGCCTGCGCGATCGGCTCGACCGTCGGCGGCGGGTCCGTCGGCCGGGCCGCGCTGCTCGCCGCCTGGTCGTTCCACCCGCGCAAGCTGCTCACCACCGGCGAGGGCGGCATGATCACCACCGACGACGCCGAGTGGGCGGCGCGGCTGCGCCGGCTGCGCGAGCACGGGATGAACGTGTCGGCCGCCGACCGCCACGCGAGCGGCAAGCCGGTCCTGGAGAGCTACCTGGAGACCGGGTTCAACTACCGGATGACCGACATCCAGGCCGCGGTCGGCCTGGCCCAGCTGGAGAAGCTCGACGCGATGGTGGCGCGCCGCCGCGAACTGGGCGCGCGCTACGCGAAGCTGCTGGCCGACGTGCCGGGTCTGGAGCCGGTGCGCGACCCCGCGCACGGCGAGGGCAACTTCCAGTCGTACTGGGTGCTGCTCGCCGAGGACTTCCCGGTGGGCCGCGACGCGCTGCTCGCGCTGCTCGCCGAGGCCGGGGTGTCGGCGCGCCGCGGCATCATGGCGAGCCACCTCGAACCGGCCTACGCGGGGCACCCGGTGGCGGCGCTGCCGGTCACCGAGCGGATCAGCCGCGACTCGCTGATCCTGCCGCTGTTCCACACGATGACCGAGGCCCAGCAGGACCACGTGGTCTCCGTGCTGCGGGAAGCGGCGGCGCGCCGGTGACCCGGCTCGTGATCATCGGCGCCGGCGGCTTCGCGCGGGAGACCGCGCAGGCCGCCCGCGCCGCCGGCCTGCCCCTGGCGGGCCATCTCGACGACGACCCGGCGCTGCACGGCGTCGAGGTCGACGGCGTGCCCGTGCTCGGCGGCACCGAGCGGGTGGCGGAGCTGCCGGACGCCTCCTTCGTGGTGTGCGTCGGCAGCCCGCGCGACTACGCCTCCCGGGCGCGGGTGGTGCGGCGGCTCGCCCTGCCCGAGCACCGCTACACCACCGTGCTCCACCCGACCGCCGTGGTCTCGGCGAGCTCCGCGGTCGGCCCGGGGACGGTGCTGCTCGCCCACACCGTGCTGACCGCGGCCGTGCGGGTGGGCCGGCACGTCGCGGTGATGCCGCACACGGTCCTCACGCACGACGACGAGGTCGCGGACTTCGCGACCCTCGCCTCGGGCGTACGGCTCGGGGGCGGCGCCCGGATCGGCCGGGGCGCGTACCTCGGGGCGGGCGCGCTGGTCCGCGAGGGCACGGCGGTCGGCGCCTGGTCGCTGGTCGGCATGGGCTCCGTGGTCCTGGGCGACGTGCCGCCGGGCGAGGTGTGGGCAGGCTCCCCGGCCCGCCTGCTCCGCCCGGCGCCGGCCACGGCACTCGACGAACTGCACGGCGAACGCGACGACAGCGACGACCAGGGGAACCTGCGGGTCCCGGCACGAGGAGTGAACGGCTCATGAACCAGATTCCCCTGGTGGACCTGAAGGCCGCCCACGCGGAGGTCGCGGAGGAGATACGGGCCGGCTTCGACCGGGTCCTCGCGAACACCGCCTTCATCGGCGGCGAGGAGGTCGCCGCCTTCGAGCGCGAGTACGCCGAGTTCGGCGGCGTCGCCCACGTGGTGGGCGTGGCCAACGGCACCGACGCCCTGGAGCTGGCCCTGCGCGCGAGCGGGGTCGGCGCGGGCGACGAGGTCGTGCTGCCCGCGAACACCTTCATCGCCACCGCGGGCGCCGTGGCCCGGACCGGCGCCCGCGCGGTCCTGGTCGACTGCGACCCCGACACCCTGCTGATCGACCCCCGGGCCGCCCGGGCCGCGGTCGGCCCGGCCACCAAGGCCGTGGTGCCGGTCCACCTGTACGGGCAGTGCGCCGACGTCGCCGCGCTGGCCGAGGGTCTGCCGGCACACGTACGGATCGTGGAGGACGCCGCCCAGAGCCAGGGCGCGAGCCGGCACGGCCGTACCCCGGGCAGCGGGGGCATCGCCGCGACCAGCTTCTACCCGGGCAAGAACCTCGGCGCCTACGGGGACGCGGGCGCCGTCCTCACGGACGACGCCGAGGCCGCCGCCCTGGTGCGGGCCACCGCCAACCACGGCGGGGTCCACAAGTACCGGCACGACGTGCCCGGCTTCAACAGCCGGCTCGACGGCCTCCAGGCCGTCGTGCTGCGCGCGAAGCTGCGCAGGCTCGCCGCCGGCAACGAGGCCCGGCGGACGGCGGCGGCTCGCTACGACGAGCTGCTCGCCCCGCTGGCGGAGACCGGCCGCGTGGTCCGCCCCACGACGGCCGACGGCAACGCGCACGTGTGGCACCTGTACGTGGTGCGCGTGCCGGGCGCCGACCGGGACGCGCTCGTCGGCAAGCTCAACGCGAGCGGCGTCGGGGCGGGTGTGCACTACCCGGCCCCCGTGCACCTGACGCCCGCCTACCGCCATCTCGGCCACGAGCGCGGGGACTTCCCGCACGCCGAGCGGGCGGCCGACGAGATCCTGTCGCTGCCGCTGTTCCCGCAGATCACCCACGACCAGCAGCGACAGGTCGTGGACGCACTGGTGAATGCCCTGAACTAGGGCCCGCTCCCCACCCCGGCCGTGAGGCCTGGACCTGTACTGCCCGTGAAAGGTACAGCGATGCAGAACCACTTCCGTCGGGTCAGAGGCGCCGTGTTCGCCCTGGCCGCGGCGCTGACAGCAATCTTCTTGCCGCCGGGCGGAGAGGCGAGCGCGCTCGCCGATCCCTGCGGAACGGGCAGCAATCCCATCGTCTGCGAGAACTCCAAGCCGGGCACGCCGATGTCCGACTGGTTCGCGGGCAGCTCCTGGGGCGACATCGCGGGATTCCCCACCAAGATGAGCCTCCAGGCCGGGGAGACCCTCCAGTTCAAGGTCCAGTCCCCCTCCGCCTACCACGTGCGGATCTACCGGCTGGGCTGGTACGGCGGTGACGGCGCGCGGCTGGTCTCCACCGCGGCGCAGGCCTCCCAGACGTACCCCGCCACCTATCTCTCGCAGCGTCCCAGCTGCGTGAAGGACCAGCCGACGGGCCTGATGGACTGCGGCAACTGGCCCACCACGGTGAGCTGGACGGTGCCGAACGACGCGGTCTCGGGTCTCTACGTGGCCAACTTCGACCAGGCCGACGGCAACGGCCTCATGCCGTACCCCTTCGTGGTGCGCAACGACGCCGGCCACTCCGAGATCGTCGTGCAGACCTCGGACCAGACCTGGCAGGCGTACAACGACTGGGGCGGCACCAACCTCTACGACGGTCAGGGTCCGGCGCCCGACGGGCGGGCGTACAAGGTCAGTTACAACCGCCCGATGGACATCGGCGGCGAGAACGGCATCTACGGCTCCGAGTACGAGATGATCTCGTGGCTGGAGCGCAACGGCTACGACCTGAGCTACGTCTCCGGCCTGGACACGGCCACCCGGGGTGCCGCGCTGCTCGCGAACCACAAGATGTTCATGTCGCAGGGGCACGACGAGTACTGGACGCAGGAGCAGTTCACCAACGTGCTCAACGCGCGCAAGGCGGGCCAGCACCAGACGTACTTCGCCGGCAACGAGGTCTTCTGGAAGACCCGGCTCGAACCCAGCATCGACGGCAACAACACCGCGAACCGGACGCTGGTCTGCTACAAGGAGACCAAGCTCAAGTTCCCGACGCCGAACGGTGTCGCCGACCCGAGCAACGTGTGGACGGGTACCTGGATGGACCCGGACAGCACCAAGGAGGGCGAGCCCTACCGGCCGCAGAACATCCTCACGGGTTCGCTGTTCCAGGTGAACGGCCCGCGCAACGACGCCATCACCGTGCCCGCCGCCTTCGCGAAGATGCGGCTGTGGCGCAACACCACGGTCGCGGGGCTGACCGGCAACCAGGTCGCCACCTTCCCGCAGGGCACCCTCGGCTACGAGTGGGACAGCGACATCGAGAACGCCTCCCGGCCGTCCGGGCAGATCAGGCTCTCCTCCACCACCGTCGACATCAACGACGGCAACTACCTGCTCGACTGGGGCAACTACTACGGCAACGGCACCGCGACCCACAGCCTCGTCGCGTTCCGTGACCCGACCTCGAACGCCCTGGTGTTCGGCACCGGGACCGTGCAGTGGTCCTGGGGTCTGACCAACGTCCCGACGGCCGACCCGAACGGCGGCGTGGTCACCGAGGACAAGCGGATGCAGCAGGCCACCGTGAACATCCTGGCCGACATGGGCATCCAGCCGAAGTCCCTCCAGTCCGGACTCGTCACGGCCACCGCCTCCACCGACACCACCGGGCCTGCCGTCACCGTCACCAGCCCGGCCGCCAACGCCTCCGTCCCGGCCCTGCGCCAGATCACCGTCACCGGTACCGCCACCGACGCGGGCGGCGGCGTGGTCGCCCGCGTGGAGGTCTCCACCGACGGCGGCACCACCTGGAAGGCGGCCGAGGGCAACGGCTCCTGGAGCTACAAGTGGACCCCGCTGGCGGAGGGACCGGTCCAGCTGAAGGTCCGCGCCGTCGACGACAGCGTCAACATCGGCGCCGTCACCACCATCCCGCTGACCGTGGCCCAGCAGCAGTGCCCGTGCACGGTGTGGCCGGCGACGGCCGCCCCGGCGAAGCCGAACGGCGGTGACGGCAGCTCCGTCGAGCTCGGCGTGAAGGTCCGCAGCTCGGTCCCCGGCACGATCACCGGCGTCCGCTTCTACAAGTCGAGCGCCAACACCGGTACGCACAAGGGCAGCCTCTGGTCCTCGACCGGCCAGCTCCTCGCGACCGGCACGTTCGCCAACGAGACCGCGTCCGGCTGGCAGGAGCTGAAGTTCGCGAGCCCGGTCCCGGTGAAGGCCAACACCACGTACATCGCCTCGTACTTCGCGCCGAACGGCGGATACTCCTACGACGCGCACTACTTCACCGACAAGGCCGCGGGCCTCGCGCCGCTGACGGCGCTGCAGTCCGGCACCGACGGCGGCAACGGCGTCTACCGGTACGGCTCCACCAGCGGCTTCCCGAACCAGGCGGCCTCGGGCAGCAACTACTGGGTGGACGCCGTCCTGGAGACCGGCTCGGCCAGCACCGTGCCGCCGACCGTCACCGGCCGCACCCCGGCCCCCGGCGCGACCGGCGTGGCGATCACGGCCCCGCTGTCCGCCACCTTCAACCAGAGCATCGACAGCGGCACCCTGGTGTTCACCGTGCGGGGCCCCGGCGGGGCGGCCGTCCCCGGCCGGGCCACGCTCGACGGCGACGGGAAGACCGCGGCGTTCACCCTCAACAGCCAGCTGGCGCTGGGCACCACGTACACGGCCTCCGTGCAGGCCGCGGACCTGTGGGGCAACGCGATGGCCGACCCGGTCACGTGGACCTTCACGACCAGCGCGACCCCGCCGCCGACCTCGTGCCCCTGCACCCTGTGGAGCGCGCAGACCGTGCCGGCGCAGACCGCGGTGACCGGCGACCCCAACTCCCTGGAGCTGGGCACCCGTTTCCAGTCCTCGGTCGACGGCAAGGTCACCGGCGTCACGTTCTACAAGGGCGCCACCAACACCGGCACCCACACCGGCAGCCTGTGGGCCGCCGACGGCACCCTGCTCGCCACCGGCACCTTCGGCGGCGAGACGGCCACCGGCTGGCAGACGCTGACCTTCGCCACCCCGGTGAACATCACGGCCGGCACCACGTACGTGGCCTCGTACCACGCCCCGAACGGCAACTACGCCTCGGATCCGGCGTACTTCACGGGCACCCACCTGAACTACCCGCTGTCGGCGCCCGCCGACACGAGCGGCAACGCCAACGGCCTCTACCGGTACGGCGCCACCAGCGCCTTCCCGAACGGCTCCTACAACTCCACCAACTACTGGGTCGGCCCGGTCTTCACGACCGGCTGACCCGGCCGACCGGACGAACCGTCCGAACCACCCGATCCATCCGAACCACCCGATCCACCTGACCGAAAACGGGGAACGCACCACATGAGCTCTGTCAGCGTCGTGATCCCCTGCTACAAGTACGGCCACTTCCTGGCCGACTGCGTACGCAGCGTGCTCGACGAACAGCCCGGCCTCGACGTGCGGGTGCTGATCATCGACGACGCCTCGCCCGACGACTCGGCGGAGGTGGCCAGGAAGCTGGCCGCCTCCGACCCGAGGATCGAGGTGCGGGTCCACGAGCGCAACAAGGGCCATATCGCCACCTACAACGAGGGCCTCCTGGAGTGGGCGGACGGCGACTACGTCGTGCTGCTGTCCGCCGACGACAGGCTGGTCCCCGGGGCGCTCGTGCGGGCCGCGGCCCTGCTCGACGCCCACCCGGAGGCGGGCTTCGCCTACGGCAGGCCGCTCCGGTTCCGGCACGGCGGGCCGCTGCCGGCGGCCCGCACCCGGAGCACCGGCTCCGTGGTCTACCCCGGCCACTGGTGGCTGGAGCGGCGCTTCCGGGAGGGCACGGGCTGCATCACCTCACCCGAGGTCGTGGTCCGCACCAGCCTGCAGAAGAAGGTGGGCGGCTACGACCCCGACCTTCCGCACGCCGGCGACATCGAGATGTGGATGCGGCTGGCCGCCCACGCGGACGTCGGCTACGTCCGCGGGGCGGACCAGGCCTTCTACCGCGTGCACGGCGACAACATGTCCACCACGGACTTCGGCGGCCAGCTCGACGACATCCGGCAGCGGCGGGTGGCGTTCACCTCGGTCCTCGCCAAGTGCGGCGACCTCCTCCCGCAGGCGGACCGGCTGGCCGGTCTGGTCGACACCCGGCTGGCCCGGCAGGCGCTGCGGCGGGCCTACCGGGCGTACGACCGGGGGCGGACGGACGTCGTGCCCGTGGACGAGCTCGTGGACTTCGCCCGCGCCTGCCGGCCCGACGTCGAGGCGCTGCCGGAGTACCGGGCGCTGCGGCTGCGGCGCCGGATCGGCGCCCGCGTCATGCCGTACCTCCAGCCGCTCGTCCTCTCGGCGGTGGCCGAGCGGGCCCGCGAGTGGTTCTGGTGGCAGTCGTGGAAGCGGCGCGGGATCTGATCACTCCCCCGTCCCCCTCCGATCTCCGATCTCCGAACGAAAGGTACGTCCGTGAACTACCGGGTCCAGCCCACCGCTCAGGTCGACGAGAAGGCCGTGGTCGGCGCCGGCAGCAGCGTGTGGGAGCTCGCCCAGATCCGCGAGGACGCCCGCCTGGGCGAGAACTGCGTGGTGGGCCGGGGAGCCTACGTCGGGCCCGGTGTGACCATCGGCGACAACTGCAAGCTGCAGAACTACGCCCTGGTGTACGAGCCCGCGGTGCTCGGCGACGGGGTCTTCGTCGGCCCGTCCGTGGTCCTCACCAACGACCACAACCCGCGGGCCGTGGACCCCGACGGCAGGCTCAAGCGCGGCGGCGACTGGGAGCCGGTGGCCGTCCGGATCGGCGACGGCGCCGCCGTCGGCGCGCGCTCGGTGTGCGTGGCCCCGGTCAGCATCGGGCGCTGGGCGCTGGTCGCGGCCGGCTCGGTGGTGACGGCCGACGTCCCCGACTTCGCCCTGGTGATGGGCGTGCCCGCCCGGCAGGCGGGCTGGGTCGGCAAGGCGGGCGTCCGGCTGACCGCGCACCCGGAGCGCCCGGGGATCTGGGAGTGCCCGGAGACGGGCGAGCTGTACGAGGAGCGGGACGGGCGTCTCACCGAGTACGGTGCCGCGCACTGAGCTCCGGGGCCTCCGCCGTGTCCGGGTCGTCCGGGGTCCCGGGGGTCTCCGCGTCGGAGCGTCGGCGGCGCCGTGCCGTCGCGTACCGCTCGACCCACAGCGCCGACATGACGCCCGTGAGGGTGCCGAGCGCGCCCACCCCGGCGAAGGCCCGGGACCGGTTGGGGGGCAGGGCGACGGTGCCGGGGCGGTTCACCAGGTCGACGGTGAGCAGCGTCGCGGCCGGCACGCCCTGAGCGGTCTGGAGGGCGCTCAGATGCCGGCCGTAGACCGCGATGATCGCCTGGACCGTGCGGTCGGCCGCCTCGGGCGCGGACTGCTCGGCCTCGATCTGCAGGGTGGGGATCGAGTAGTACGGGGTGGCGCTGGTGCCGCTGTTGCGGGGGGTGATCCGGTAGGTGCCGCGCACCCCCGCCTCGCGCAACTCGGCGCGCCCGGCGGGCGACTGGAGCTGCTGGACCACCGCGAAGCTGACCATGGCCAGCGAGGGCTGGAGGTTGGTCAGCTGGTTGGGCTGGTTGTCGGTGCGCGGCGGCTTCACCACGAGCACCGCGGAGCTCTGGTAGCGCGGCGCGGGCCGCAGCGCCGGGTAGCAGGCGACGCCGGTGACGAGCGCGGCGAGGACCAGGACGTACCAGCGGCGCAGCAGCACGCCGGCAAGTCCCTCGGGAGTCAGCACGTCTCTTTCCATCAGCACCGATACTGGCAGCACCGAGGGGAACCGGGGGAGGGTTCGTGAGCATCGCCGAGATCTTCCGTGTGCTGTGCAGGCGTTGGTACGTGATGGTGCCGTTGACCCTGCTCGGTCTGGTCGCGGGCGGCTATCTGTACACGACGGTGCCCGTGACGTACGAGTCGCAGAGCCAGCTGGCCCTGCTCAACTCCAGCCGGGTGGCCAGGCCGGCCCCGAGTTACGGCAATCCGCTGGCGTACGCGAGCGGTTCGCTGATCGGCACGGCCGACGTGCTGATCCGGGCGCTGCAGGCGCCGGAGACGGCGCGGACGCTGCAGGGGCAGGGCATCACCGACGAGTACGCGGTCGACTTCGCCGCCAAGGCCGAGGGCCCGCTGCTCACCCTCACGGTCAAGGGCGAGGACCGCGCGAAGGTGCTCGACGAGACCCGGAAGATCACGGACTACGCCGCCGAGCAGCTCCAGGTCCTGCAGAAGCAGGCCCGGGTGCCGGACGGCTACTACGTGCAGTCGGCGCGGATCGTGCCGCCGCAGAAGCCGGTCTCGCAGCCGAAGTCCCGCTACCAGAAGGTCGCCGCGGTCGTGGTGTTCGGGATCACCGGCGCCTTCCTGCTCTCGTTCCTGGTGGAGACCTGGGCGGGGGCCCGCCGCCGCGCCCGGGGCCTGCCGGACCCGCACCCCGCTCCCCCGGCGCCCCGGCCCGGGGCGGGCCGGCTGCGCCGGCTGCTCACCCGGCCGCTCGACGCCACCGCCGTGCTGACCGGCTATCTGGCGCTCGCGCTGTTCCTGCCGTCGAACCTGGCGCTGCCCGCCCTGGGCGGGGCCGGCACCCCGGCGAACGTCTTCGCGCTGCTCGGGCTCTTCTGGTACCTGGCGACCTGGTGCAGCGGCCGGATCGCCCCGGCGCCCGGCACCCGCACGATGCGGACCGTGATGCTGGTGGTCGGCGTCGCCGTCCTGCTCTCGTACATCGCCAACCAGGACCGGATCAGCAACCAGAAGGAGATCCTGGCAGCCGACCGGGGCCTGATCGTGCTCCTCGTCTGGGTGTCGCTGGTCGTCCTGACGACGGCCGCGATCCAGGACCGCGAGCGACTGAACGTGCTGCTGGGGCGGCTCGTCGTGATGGGCACGGTGGTCGCCGCGCTGGGCCTGTACGACTTCTTCACCGGGACCAACATCGCCGACTCGCTGCGCATCCCGGGACTCAACTCCAGCACCGCGAGCGTGAACGTCATGGACCGCGGCTCCTTCACCCGGCCGCGCTCGCTGACCGCCCATCCGCTGGAGTTCAGCGGCATGCTGGCGATCCTGCTGCCGTTCGCGGTCTGGTACGCCTTCGATCCGGCCCGCCGGCACCTGCGGGCGTACCGGCGCTGGGCGCCGGTGGTGCTCCTCGGCGGCGGCCTTCCGCTGACGGTCTCGCGGACCTCGATCATCGGGATCGTCGTGGTCGCGCTGGTGATGGTGCCGCGCTGGAAGCCCGAGCGGCGCTGGACGGCGATCGGCATCCTGTTCGGCTCGGTCGCGGTGTTCAAGGTCCTGGTGCCGGGCCTGATCGGCACCATCACGGGGCTGTTCTCGGGCAGCCTCAACAACGCGGACAGCAGCACCCAGGCCCGCACCGTCAAGTACCCGAAGATCTACGAGTACTTCGTGCAGGATCCGGTGTTCGGCCGGGGCTTCGGCACCTTCACGCCCGAGCGCTACTTCTTCACCGACAACCAGTACCTGCTCACCGTCGCCGAGCTGGGCGCCCTCGGGGTCGCCTGTCTGCTGCTGCTCGGTCTGACCGGGGTGCACCAGGGCGGTTCGATCCGGCGGCTCGCCCGGAGCGAGTCGGACCGGGAGCTCGGCCAGGCCTTCTTCGCCTCGGCGACCGTGGCCCTGGTGATCAGCGCCACCTTCGACACCCTCAGCTTCCCCATGTTCGCGGGCGTGTTCTTCCTGCTCCTCGGCGCGGGCGGCAGCTGCCTCGGCTTCGTACGGCGCGAGGCGGCCGGAGCCGCCGCGCCGGCGGCGTCCGGGCACCGCACGGCCGCGGCGCCCCCGGCGCGCCCGCGTACCCCCGACTCCGAACGCCTCGTGGAGATTTGATGCCGCATCAGCCCGCTTCCGCGGTCGGCCCGGTGGCCGTCCTCGTCGTCACCTGGAACAGCGCGGAGGTGCTGCCCGGCTTCCTCGACTCGCTCCCGGCGGGGATGAAGGGCCTGGACTGGCGGCTCGTCGTCGCCGACAACGCCTCCTCGGACGGCACCGTCGCCGTGGTGCGCGAGCTCGCGCCCGAGGCCACGGTCGTGGAGACCGGCCGCAACGGCGGCTACGCCTTCGGCGTCAACGCCGCCCTGCGCGCCGCCGACGCCTGGGAGGACGGCTACCGCGCCGTCCTGATCTGCAACCCCGACATCCGGATGGGCGAGGGCTGCGCCGCCACCCTGGTCGAGGCCCTCGGCTCTCCCCTGCCGGACGGCTCGCGGGTCGGGATCTCGGTGCCGCTCCTGTACGAGGAGGACGGCGCCCTCGTCCACTCCCTGCGCCGCGAGTCCAGCCTGACCCGTGCCCTCGGCGAGGCGGTGCTCGGCAACCGCAGGGCCGGCCGGTTCCCGCGCCTGAGCGAGCTGGTCACCGCCCCGGCCGCCTACGCGGGACCGACGACGGCGGACTGGGCCACCGGCGCGCTGATGGCGCTGTCGCGCGAGTGCGTGGCGGCCTGCGGGCCGTGGGACGAGTCCTTCTTCCTCTACTCGGAGGAGACGGAGTACTGCCTGCGGGCCGGGGACCTCGGTCTGAGCACGCGCCTGGAGCCCTCCGCGCGGGCGACCCACCTCGGCGGCGACTCACGGGTCTCGCCGCGCCTGTGGTCGCTGCTCGTGGTGAACCGGGTGCGCCTCTACCGGCGCCGGCACGGTCTCGCCGCCACGGCGGCCTTCCGCGGAGCGGTGCTGCTGCGGGAGCTGTCCCGGGCGGCGCTCGGGCGGGAGCCCGCGCGCGCCGCCGTGGCGGCCCTGCTGGGGCGGCCTCAGTCCCGCCACGAGGTGTAGAAGCTCCCCGGGTTGACCAGGTAGCGCACGGTGGGCCGGGCGAGATGGGCGACCCGGTGCGTCCGGCCGTAGCGGCGGATCAGCTCCCAGTCCTCGCGGGGCAGCACCTCGGGGGTGCGCCGCAGCCGGCTGAAGCGCAGGGCGGGGACCCGGCGGGCGACGAAGGCGTTGGTGTCGAGGAAGGCCTCGTGCGCGGCCCTGCGCCGGTCGTAGGGCACCGACAGCACGTCCATGGCGGTGCCGTCCGGCCGGACCCGCCGCAGCGCCGTGTAGACGCCGTCGGGGCCGTCGGGCGCCTCCAGGGCGGTCAGCGCCTCCTGGAGGTGGTCCGGCTCCCACAGGTTGTCGTCGTCGAGGAAGGCGACGTAGGCCGAGTCGGTCAGCCGGATGCCCACGTTGCGCACGACCCCCGCCACCCCGGTGTTCCGGGCCAGGGAGACGGCGAAGAGCCGTGGGTCGGCGGGGAGTTCCGGGAGCCCCGCGCCGTCGTCGACGACGATGACGACCTGGTCGCGCACGGACTGCTCCAGGGCCGAGCACACCGCCCGCAGCAGCGCCTCGGGGCGCCGGTGGGTGGCGATGACGGTCGCCACCCGGGCCGTCGGGCGCCGGCCGAGGTCGCGCGCGAGCCGGGCGGTCTCCGCGTCCTCGACCCGGCGCAGCCGCCGGGCGGTCGGCGCGAGCAGGACCTTGTTGCGCAGCTCGTACAGGACGAGCCACCCGAAGCGCCGCTTCAGCAGCTCCCAGGGCGCGCGCAGGACCCGGCGCGGCAGGCCGCGCATCAGGGCCGGGTGCGGACGGCCGTCAGCGACTTGGTGAGCCCGGCCACCCGCTCGCTGAGGATCACGGACCGGGGGAAGAGGTAGCGCATCTCGGCGCGGGTGAGCAGCTCGATGTTGATGACCGCGTCCATGCCCTCCTCCGGTGTGCCGGGGCGGCTGTGGGTGAGCGGCCAGTGGCGTACGAGCTTGGCCTGGGCGGCGAGCGGCAGGAACTGGAAGCCGGGGGCGAGGAAGTGCGGCTCCACCGGGAAGTAGCGGTAGGGCGTCTGCACCCAGTGCAGCGGGGCCAGCTTCTCGATGGCCGTGACGAAGCGGCGCCGCTGGGCGTGGCCGCCGACGTGCTCGATGGTCGAGTTGGAGACGACGAGGTCGAACTGCCCGAGGGAGTCCGGGATCGCGGGGTCCGTGACGTCGGCGATCTCGGCGCTGATCCAGTCGGGCAGGTCCGCGGGGTGCGCCTCCAGGTTCACCAGGTGCACGTGCTTGGGCCGCAGCGGGGAGCGCAGCCAGTTGTCGGCCGTGCCGCCGAGGTCGACGACGCGCAGGTCGGCGATGGCGGGGAAGCAGTTGCGGAACCGCTCCCAGCGGGCCGCGCGGAATCGTTCGCCGAGCGAGTCGGGCGCGTCGACGAAACGATTGCGGAGGGCACGGATGCCGGACATCGCATCAACCACCTGGGGTTCGAAGAAAGGGTGGGGTCGGGCCCAACCCTATGCGGAGAGTGGGGATTTATCAGCCGATCTGCTGATCTGCCGATCTGCTGATCTCGTGGGTCGCGGATCTCGTACGGTCAGGGCTGGGCCGGGACGACGGGTGTGCCGTCCGCCATCCGGTTGCCGCGCCACACGTTGCCCTTGCCGGCCGGGTTCCAGTAGGCGACGGCGCCGTACCGGCCGCCGGCCGGGTAGTACTGGGGCGAGAACACGTTGTCGGTGACCTCGATGCCGGTGGAGTCCTTGCCGCCCGCGTAGAGCGTGTAGGCGCCGCCGGCCAGCCAGTTGTCGTCGACGACGGTGTGGGAGACGGGCGCGCTGTCGGCGAACAGGCCGATCGCGGCGGAGGCGCCCTTCTCGACCGGGGTCGGGTTGAGCAGCGTGTTGTGCCGGATGATCAGCTTGCCCTTGCCGCCGCCGTTGCTGATCACCGCGTTGGTGTGCTGCCACTCGCCGTCGAGGTTCTTGAACGGGGTGACGTCGTGCACGTAGTTGTCGTGCAGATGGCCCTGGCCCATGGACAGGGCGTCGCCGAAGACGGAGATGTCGCAGTGGCCGACCTCGATCGAGCTGGTGCTCATGTTGGACACCGCGTAGTCCGAACCGCCGTTGTTCGGGCCCTTGCCGGGCACGGCGGTGATGGTGGTGTGGAGGACGCGGAGTCCCGAGTAGCCCGGGCGCAGGTTGATCCCCCACCAGTTGGTCGAGGTGATGCGGCTGTCGACGACGGTGACGTCGTTGGCGTAGATGTCGAGGGAGCCGGTGATGTCCCAGCCGCGGATGACCGTGCCGTCGGTGCGGATGGCGGCGTTGCCGGTGCTCTGCGGGGTCAGGGTGGCGATCCGCGGGCCGGTGGTGCTCGCGTCGGGGTAGCCGCAGTCCCGGGGGCGCGCGCAGCCCTTCGGCGCGCGCGGCTTGCCGTCCGCGGTGCCGGCGGACGCGCCGGGCGTGCCGTCGGCCCCGGGCGCGGTGATCGCCCGCGAGTCGCACAGCGCCGCGCCCCCCAGGCACAGCGCCTGCTGGCCGAGCCCGGTGAAGGTGAACAGCGAGAACAGCAGGACGGCGGCGAGCAGCGCCGCGCCGAGGACCTTCCGGCGGCCGGATCGGGCCAGGGGACTCACCTCATCGCTCACGGGCCGGCGCGGCCGGCCGCTTCTGCGCCGGTACGGAGGGGACGGCGCGCTCGGCGTCCACCGCAGGCCGCTCGTCGGCCCGGCTCCGGCTCCGCCGGGCGAGTGCGCCGTGCACCAGTGTGCGGCCGGGCAGCACGCACAGCCCGTAAGCCACGAGCCCGACGACGCTCGTGGCGCACAGGGCCACGAGGCCCTCGCCGAGGCGCTGCCGCAGCAGGACCAGCAGGACCCCCAGCACGGCCCCGCCGAGGACCGGGCGGACGCAGACCCGGGCGAGGGCGCGGACCGCGATGCCGCCGCGGCGCAGGGCCACGAGGAAGGCGGGCAGGACGATCACGCCGGCGACGACGACATGCCCGACCGCGACCGTGTCGATGCCCCCGGCGCGGGCCGCCAGGATCAGCACGGGGACCAGCGTGACCAGCCAGAGCCCCTGGATGAGCAGCAGCGATCGGCGTCGGCCGATCGCGACCAGGCAGTCGTACGTGAGCTCGGCGGCGATCCTGGCCAGCCCGAGGGCCATCAGCCAGGGCAGCGCCTCGGCCGCGGGCCGCCACCTGGCGCCGTAGACGAGCTCGACCAGCGGTCCGGCGAGCGCGCCGAGCAGCACGCAGGCCGGGACGGTGGCGGCCATGAGGACGCCCAGGGCGCGGGCGAAGCCCTCGGAGAGGGCCTTCGGGTCGCCGGCGAGGCGGGAGAAGCCGGCGAAGGAGACCCGGCGGGCGGTCTCGGAGATGACCCGCACGGGCCAGCCGGCCATGTTGAAGGCGAGCATGTAGAAGCCGAGGGCGACGTTGCCGAGGACCGCGCCGACGATCATGGCGTCGGCGTTGACGACGGCGAGGGAGAGCAGGCTGGCGCCGGCGAGGGGCAGGCCGAACCGGAGCAGTGCCCTGGCCTGCTCCTTGTCCCAGCCGAACCGCAGCATGCCCGGGGCGGCGACGGCGCAGCCGACGAGGGCCACGACGTTGCCGGCGACGGCTCCGCAGGCGAAGCTCATGGCGCCCCAGCCCCGGAGGGCGAGGATCAGGGTGACGGAGGTGCTGACGACGAAGTTGAGGGCGTCGACGACCATCCGGCGGCCCTGCCGGAACTCGCGGGTGAGGACGCCCGCGGGCACCTGGGCCAGGCCGTCGAGCACCAGGCACAGGCACATGACGCGGAGCACGGCGGTGGCCTCGCCGGAGCCGAGCAGCGCGGCGACGGCCGGGGCGGAGACGAAGAGCGTGAGATAGAGCAGGCCGCTGGACAGGGCGCCGAGGGTGAGCACGGTCGGCGCGAACCGCCGTACGTCGCCGTCCCACCGTACGACGGCCAGTGTGACGCCCAGCTCGTTGGCGGCGAGCAGGACCATGAGGACGGTCTGGGCGACGCCGTACACGCCCCAGGCGGCCGGGTCGAGCACGTAACGGACCAGGACGATGCCGGTGGCGAAGTTGCCGAGCCGCATCACCATGGTGTTGACGAGGCTCCACCGGGTCGCCGAGCGGACCTTGGTGCCGAGGGACGCCTCGCCCTCGGCGGGTGCGGACTCCATCGAGGGGCTCCTTGTCACTTCACCCATGACGGCGGCCGCTTGGCGGGGCGGCGCTCGGCGACGGGCAGCACGGGCAGCTGGACGGTGGGCTGGTCGGGCTGCTGCTCCGGGGCGCCTTCGGACCGGTCGCCCTCGGACCGGTCGCCCTCGGACCGGTCGCGCTCGGACCGGTCGCGCTCGGGGGCGGTGCGGGAGCCCTGGGCGTCCGGGGCGTCGGTGCCGGTCAGCAGGCCGTCCGTGAGGTGACCGCCCAGGTCGGCCGGCCGGGCGGGGCCGGCCGCCACCGGGGCGGGCCGCTCCTCGGGCCCGGGGGCGGACCCGGACCGCTCGGTGTCCGGATCCTGACGGTGCTTCCGCGGGGTCCGGCCGCGGCGGCGCGCCTCGGCGAAGAAGGTACCCACGAGGCTGAGCACGATGCCGAGGCCCGCGGCCATGACGAGGTACTGCACCTTGGACTTGAGCTTGGGCTCGGGATCCTGCGGCGGGACGATGGTGGTGATCCGGATCATGGATTCCGGGGCCACCTTCTGCTCCGCCTGCAGGTCCTCGAGCCGCTGGGCGGTGAAGGCCATCAGCGTCTTGTTGCCCTGGAGGACCGCGTCCCGGTCCTCACCGGTCACGGTGAGCCAGAGCAGCGGCCCCTGCGCGTTGTCCGCGATCTTCGCCTCGTACTTCTCGGTGAGCCCCTGGGCCTTCAGCTCGGCCGCCGACGCGTCGGAGTTGACGTTGCGGGCGAGGCTGTCGGCCATGCCGGTGAGCGAGGGCTCCATGCTGAGGAAGGGATTGCCGTCCGCCTCCGCGCCCTTGCGGGAGTTGAGCATGGCGACCGTGCTCTGCGACTCGTACGAGACCGGTACGAGCAGCCAGGCGCCCACCGTCAGACCGGCGGTGAGCAGCAGCCCGGGCACGAGGACGTACCACCGCCGGCACATGACCCGGAAGATCTCTGCGAGGTCCATGGCGTTCCCCCTTGCGCGCCCCTGATCGGCGGCTGCTCAACTGCCTTGCCGCAGATGAGGATAGGTGGGATCGCGAGCGGACGTGAGCCCTTCGCGATCACCACGTGCGACGTTCTGCGGTGTGACGTGCCGCCGGTGGTGCCCGGTGACGGTCAGCGGTGGTCCGTGGGGCGGGGGTGGTCGGTGGGCCGGGCGCGCTCGGCCGCCGTTCCGCCGTCCAGGAGCACCCGGGCGATGCGTTCGCCCGCGTGCCCGTCCCACAGTTCGGGGCGACGGGGCGGCGGCGGTTCGTCGAGGAGCCGCACGGCGGTGGCGACGATCCGGGCCGGGTCGCGGCCGGCCAGGACGTTGGTGCCCTGTTCGACGGTGATCGGGCGCTCGGTGTTGTCCCGGAGCGTCACACAGGGCACGCCGAGGGCGGTGGTCTCCTCCTGGACCCCGCCGGAGTCGGTGAGCACGATCCGGGCGCCGGCCTGCAGGGCGATGAAGTCGAGGTAGCCGGCGGGCGGGACGAGCCGGATGCCGCCGGGCACCCCGAGCGCGTTCAGCCGGTCGGCGGCCCTCGGGTGCACGGGCAGGACGAGCGGGCAGTGGGCGGCGACCTCGCCGAGGCCCTTGAGGAGGCCGGCGAGGATCTCGGGGTCGTCGACGTTGGCGGGCCGGTGCAGGGTGACGAGGCCGTACGCCCCGGTGTCCAGACCGAGTTCGGCCAAGGTGCGGGACTCCTTCGCCCGTTCCAGGTTGGCGAAGAGCGTGTCGATCATGACGTTGCCCACGACGTGGATCTGGTCGTCCCGATAGCCCTCGGCACGCAGGTTGTCGGCGGCGTCGGGGGACGGGGCCAGCAGGTAGTCGCTGATCCGGTCGGTGGCGACCCGGTTGACCTCCTCGGGCATGGACCAGTCGCGGCTGCGCAGGCCCGCCTCGACGTGCGCGAGCAGCGGGCCGCCCTTGGCCGTGACCAGGGCGCAGGCCAGCGTCGAGTTGACGTCGCCGACCACGACCACGACGTCCGGCGCGAGTTCCTCGACGAGGGGCTCGAAGGCGGCCATGACCCGCCCGGTCTGGGTGGCGTGGCTGCCGGAGCCCACGCCGAGGAAGTGGTCGGGCGGGCGCAGGCCGAGGTCCTGGAAGAAGACGTCGTTCATGGCCGGGTCGTAGTGCTGCCCGGTGTGGACGAGGATCACCTCGGCGCCCTGGGCCTCCAGGGCGTCCATCACCGGTTTGATCTTCATGTAGTTGGGGCGTGCGCCGGCGACGCAGAGGATCCTGCGGACGGTGGTGACGGTCATGCGGTTCAGAGCACCTCGATCCGGGGACCGCTCAGCCGGCGCCGGCAGTCGAGTACGTAGTCGGCGTGGGCCTCGACGAGGCCGTAGTCGAAGGCGTCGTGGTCGGTGATGAGCACCACCGCGTCGGCGGCGGCGAGCTCCTCCTCGGTGAGCTCCACGCGGACCAGCCGGCGGTCGACCCGGTGGCCCTCGACCACGTGGGGGTCGGCGGCGCGCACCTCGGCGCCCATGTCCAGGAGGAGTTGGGAGATCCGCACGGCGGGCGACTCGCGGGCGTCGCCGGTGTTCTTCTTGTAGGCGAGGCCGAGCAGCAGGATCCGGGAGCCGTTCACGGCCCGCCTGCGGGTGTTGAAGGCGCTGACCAGGCGCTGGATCACGTAGTCCGGCATGTGGTTGTTGATGTCGTTGGCGAGCTCGACGAAGCGGAAGCTCTGCCCGAGCTCTCGCTGCACCCGCCAGGACAGGTACGAGGGGTCGATGGGCAGGCAGTGGCCGCCGACGCCCGGTCCGGGGGTGAAGCGCATGAAGCCGAAGGGCTTGCTGGAGGCGGCGTCGATCGCCTGCCACACGTCGATGTCGAGGTGGCGGGCGAACATCGCTATCTCGTTGACCAGGGCGATGTTGACGTGCCGGAAGGTGTTCTCCAGGAGCTTGGCGAGCTCGGCCTCCTTGGGCGAGCCGACCGGCACCGTGGTGTCGACCAGGCCGTCGTAGAAGTCCCGTACGGCCTTGAGGGAGGCGGCGTCCACGCCGGAGACCACCTTAGGGGTCTGCTCGAAGCCCCAGACGGGGTTGCCGGGGTCGATCCGCTCGGGGCTGTAGCCGAGGTGGAAGTCGGATCCGGCGACGAGCCCGGACCCCTCTTCCAGGAGGGGGCCGAAGAGCTCCTGGGTGGTGCCGGGGTAGGTGGTCGACTCCAGGACGACGGTGGCCCCGGGGCGCAGGTAGCGGGCCAGGGTGCGGGCCGACTCCTCGATGTAGCGCAGGTCGGGGGTGCCCTCGTGCAGCGGGGTCGGCACGGTGACGACGGCGACGTCGAAGCCGCCGATGTCCCGTACGGAGTCGCTCGCGCGGTAGGTCCCGGCCTCGAGGGCGGCGCGGAGGCGCTCGGAGGAGACGTCCTCGACGTACGACTCCCCCGCCGCGAGGCTCTTCACCCGCTCGGTGTCCACGTCGTAGCCGATGACCTCGTGCCCGGTCTCGGCGGCCCGGACGGCGAGCGGCAGGCCGACGTATCCCTGTCCCACGACGACGACGCGCATCACGATTCCCCCCTGCTTGCGGTGCTGATCGGCGGTGCCGGCGTGCGGCGGAGCAGCTCCCGGCCCGTCATGAGGGCGAAGGAGACGTTGGTGGTGAGGTAGCGCTTTCCCAGGCGTCGCGGCTCCTGCAGGGCGCGGTAGAGCCATTCGAGGCCGAGCCGCTGCCAGCGTTCGGGGGCGCGCCGGGTGACGCCGGCCAGGATGTCGAAGGAGCCGCCGACGCCGTGGACGAGCGCCACCTTGCTGCGCTCGCCGTAGCCGGCGGTGAAGATCTCCTTCTTGGGGGAGGTCATGCCGAGGAACAGCATGTCCGCGCCGCTGGCGGCGATGGCGTCGGCGATCGCGGGCTGCTCGCTGTCGTCGAAGTAGCCGTTGCGGCTGCCGGCCACGCGCAGGCCGGGGAAGCGGACGGCGATCCGCCGGAGCATCGTGTCCAGGACGTCCTGCCGGGCGCCGAGGAGGTACACGGAGTGTCCGGCGGCCTCGGCCTCGCCGAGCAGCCGCATGAACAGGTCGATGCCGGCGACGCGTTCGGGCAGCGGGCGGCGGAGCAGCCGGCCCGCCCACACGACGGCCTGGCCGTCGGCGAGGACCAGGTCGCAGCCGGAGACGGCCCGGGCGAGGGCGGGGTCGCGGCGCATGTTGACCAGCTTGGCGGCGTTGACGACGCCGATCTCCAGGCGTTCGCCGGCGCGGACGGCCGCGAGGCAGCGGTCCACGGTCTGGTCCATGGTGAGCGCGTCGAGGGTGACGCCGAACAGGTTCTGACGTGCGGTCATCTGTCGGCCGCCTCCGTCTCGTCGGCGGTCCGGAAAGCCGTGGCCTTCCGCTCGGACTCCCCGGCCCCGGTGGCCCTCGCCTCGGACTCCCCGTCCCCGGTCACCTTCGACTCCCCGGCCGCGGTGGCGCCGAGCGGCCCGCCGGCCCGGATCGAGCCGAGCCAGGCGAAGAGCATCCAGCCGAACTCGTACGGCCGGCACTCGCGGTCCACGGCCGTGGGGCGGAACACGGAGTCGAGCGCGCCGATCCGCAGTCCGGGCACCAGCCGGGTGGAGAGGCCCCGGGCGGCGCGCACCGCCTTCTTGGGGTCGCCGCGGTAGACCTTGCGCCAGGTGACCCCGAGGTCGTCGAGGATCATCGGCTCGGACGCGCCGGCCCGGGCGAGTTCGGGGACCTCGGTCATCCAGCGCAGGCCGCGGCGGATCGGCTCGCCGAAGTCGGTGCCGCCGGCCTCGGCGAGGTCGAGCAGCGCGGTCGGCGCCATCGCGTGCTGGTGCACGCTGTAGACGGGGTAGCCCTCGACGACGGTGCCGCGCCGGGCGTCGTAGTGCCACCACCACTGTCCGCCGTCGCCCTGGAGGGCGCAGATGCGGGTGGCGCAGGCGTCGGCGGCGGCGAGCGCCTCGGGGTCGTCGCCCGAGGCGTGCGCGCGGGCGAGGGCCTGCAGCGGGTAGGTCTGGTCGGCGAAGCAGCCGATGTGGTCGCGGTACCAGGCGTTGAGGCCGGGTCCCGTGGCGTGCGGGAAGAGCGGGCTGTCGCCGATCCGGGCGCGCAGCAGCCGGTCGCGGGCGGCGGCGAGGCGCTGCTCCACGTCGAGGGTGCCGCGGGCGGCGGCGAGCGCGGAGAGCACCCAGGCGGCCTCGACGGTGTACTGGGGGCGGCCGGGCACGTCGAGGGCGGCGACCCGGTCGAGCGCGTCCGACAGCTTGGGGTGGCCGGTCTCGGCGGCGGCCCAGGCGACGAGCGCGGCGTCGCCCAGGTTGCGCACCCCCGGGAGCCGCTCGACGAGCAGGCCGGTGAACTCCTCGGCGGTGTGCCCGCCGAGGACCGCGCGCTGCCGGTCGACGGGCAGGAAGCGCACGCCGAGGGCGGTGATCGCCGCGTAGCGGATGCTGGTGCCGCGCTGTTCCAGGGTCCATTCGCCGGGGCCGGCGGGGTGTCCGACCCGGGTGAAGACGAAGCCCGTCCCCTCCGGCAGGAGCATCTTCGGGAGTCCCCGCTCGGCCACGGCGAGCAGGCGGACGGCGAGGTCGTGGAGCGGTCGGTCCGCCGCCGCGAGCTCGGTCATCCGTGAACTGCGTGGAATGTCGGGTGTGTTGGCAGGACGATCGGACACACCCACCCCCCTCGGGTCGGTCCCGGACCAGAGCGGCTGGTCCGGATCGGCTGGCTGATCGGCCGGCTGTGGGGCCGGCTGTTGTGGTGCGGGACTACGACGGGGTGTCGTGCGACGCCGGATTGCGGGCAGCGCGGCGCGGCGCGGGACGGAACCGCGGCACCCCCGAGGGATGCCGCCCTGCGCGTCGGCGCGCCTATCCGGCGGATGCCCGGATCTCGGGCAGGCCGGCGCGCGATCGGTCCCGGGTGTCACGAACCCGGGCAAGTCGAACATGATGAGACGGACAGTCGGCGTCGAGGCGTCTACGCCTCGGCCTCCCGCCGGTGAAACCCCCCACGAACACCCCCAGCGCACAGCGCGAACGTTGTGCTCAACTCGCAGCGTACAACGGGAAGATAGGCGCACAACACGGTGACGATGAGGCCTTTCGCGGAATTGGTGCCAAGCGGTCGCGAAGCCGCACCGATCGCGACCTTCCGACGGGCCTCCAGCGGTTACAGTGGGCGCGCGTTCACCCGCTCGACGAGGCTGGAGTCCTGGACCGTGTACCTGGCCGACCGCTCCTCACCGCAAGGGACGCCCAGTTCCGCGCCGGACCGCGTCCGCGGCACGGTGCGGGCGGTCTCCCCGACCGTCCTGGCGCTCGGCACGGTCAGCCTGATCACCGACGTCTCCAGCGAGATGGTCACCGCCGTGCTGCCCCTGTACCTGGTCATGGGTCTCGGGCTCAGTCCGCTGGGCTTCGGGATGCTCGACGGCGTGCAGAACGGCGTGAGCGCCCTGGTGCAGCTCACCGGCGGCCATCTCGCCGACCGGGTGCGGAACCACAAGCTGATCGCCGGGATCGGGTACGGCCTGTCGGCGCTGTGCCGGCCCCTGCTGCTCGTCCACAACATGGGCGCGCTGGGTGCGGCGCTGGCCCTGGACCGTACGGGCAAGGGCCTGCGCACCGCCCCGCGCGACGCCCTGATCTCGCTGTCCGCCCCGCCGGACCGGCAGGGCCGGGCCTTCGGCGTGCACCGGGCGATGGACACCACCGGGGCCCTGCTCGGCCCCGTCCTCGCCTTCCTCATCCTGGGTGTGGCGGCCGGGGGTTACGACGCGGTGTTCGCGGTCAGCGGGTGCGTGGCGGCGCTGGGGGTGCTGGTGCTGCTGCTCTTCGTACCGGGCGGGAAGAGGGCGGCGGCGCCGGCAGCGCAGGCCGCGGGCCCGGACGCCGCGCTCCGGGACCCCGCGACGGCGCCGACCCCCGCGCTCGACTCGGCGGCCCCGCTCGCGACCCCTCACGCGGCTCCTCACGCGCCGCCGCAGGCGGATCTGCGGGTGGATCTGCGGGCGGCGTTCGGGCTGCTGCGGACGCGGCGGCTGCGGGCGCTGTTCGGGTGCGCGGTGCTGCTCGGCCTGACGACGGTCAGCGACGCGTTCCTGTACCTGCTGGTGCAGCGCCGCACGGGGATCGACGAGCAGCTGTTCCCGCTCCTCCCGCTGGGCACGGCGACGGTGTTCCTGCTGCTCGCGCTGCCGGCCGGGCGGCTCGCGGACCGGGTGGGGCGGCGGGCGGTGTTCCTGGCGGGGCACGCCGGGCTGCTGCTCGCGTACGCGTTGCTGCTCTGGGCGCCCGCCACCCCGGCCCTGCCGTACCTGGTCCTGGTGCTGCACGGCGTCTTCTACGCCGCCACGGACGGCGTGCTGCCCGCCGCGGTGGCCGCGGTGGTGCCCGAGCGACTGCGGGCGAGCGGCATCGCCCTGGTCGGCACCGGCCAGGCGCTCGCCCGCTTCTGCTGTTCCCTGGCCTTCGGCGCCGCGTGGGCCACGTGGGGCGACGGCCCCGCGCTCGCCGCGGCGGCCGCCGGCCTCGCCTGCTGCGCGGCCGTCGCCGGTGCCGCCCTGCGCCCCACGGGAGATCCGCGATGACCCTCACCCCGCTGCGCCGCCTGCTGATTTTCGCCGCGGGGCTTCTGCTCCTCGGGGGCGTGGGGGCCTGGGCCGTGTTGTCGGCCGCCGACCGGGCCGCCGAGGAGAACAAGCCGCGGGCGGGCGGCCCGGCCTTCGCGAGCGGCAGGGTGCGGCTGGACAAGCCGGGCCGGCTGGTCTTCCGCAACACGGCGGCGGGTCCGCACCGGGACCGTCTGGTGTCGGTCCCGGCCGCGACCGCGGCGGCCGCGACCCGCACCGCCTCCGACGTGAGCTGTCTGCGCTTCCACTCCGCGGCCGGCACCGGCGTCTGCCTCCAGTCCACGACCGTGCTGGGGCGCCCGGCCTACCGCGCGCAGATCCTCGACGCGGACCTGCGGGTCCGCGAGACGTACGCGCTCGCGGGCATCCCGAGCCGGGCGCGGGTCTCGCCCAGCGGCCGGCTGGCCGCCTGGACCGTGTTCGTGAAGGGCGAGTCGTACGGCTCCGCCTTCTTCTCGACCCGTACCGCGATCCTCGACACCCGCGGCTGGAAACTGGTCCCGAACCTGGAGGAGTTCGCGATCGTCCTGGACGGCCGGCCGTACCGGAACAAGGACGTCAACTTCTGGGGGGTGACCTTCGCGAAGGACGACGACACCTTCTACGCCACCCTGAGCACGGGCGAGGAGACGTACCTGGTCCGCGGCTCGCTCGCGGCCCGCTCCGTCACCACCCTCACCCGCAACGTCGAGTGCCCGTCCCTCTCTCCGGACGGCACCCGCGTCGCGTACAAGAAGCGCGTGCTCGGAACGTCCGCGCTGTGGCGCGAACACGTCCTGGACCTGCGGACCTTGAAGTCCACCCCACTCGCCGAGCGGCGCAGCGTCGACGACCAGGCGATCTGGCTCGACGACCGCACCCTGGCCTACGCCCTGCCCGCCGACACCCGCGCGAACTCCGACGACGTCTGGACCGTCCCGTCCGACGGCTCGGGCACCCCCCGCGTCCTCCTGCAGGACGCCCTGGCCCCCGCGGCCGCCCGAGCGGCCGAGTGAGCTGCCCCCGCCCGCGCGCCTGCCCCCCGGTCCCGGCCCCGACGGGGGCGCGCGGGCTCGGCCCCGGTCGGCCTGACCCGGCGGACGGGCCCTAGATCACCTCGCCGGCCGCGAGGGCCCGTTCCGCGCCGTCGATGAGCTCCTTGTAGGTGAGGATCTCGATCCGGTTCAGGTGCGAGGCGTGGATCCGGAGCGCGTCGTTGATCTCCTTCTCGTCGACCTCCGGCTGGCCCAGCGGATGACCGACGAGGACGGTGGCACTGGCGCGACGGGTGTCGACGCCGAACTCCCGCCCTATGCGGTCCCGGTTCTCGTCAAGGCCGACGAGGTAGTTGACGGCCTGGGCGACGGCGTCGTGCACCTCTCGCCTCGGCACCCAGGCGCCCCGGTGCTCCTTCACCAGTCTCACCGCCGCGGCCTGCTTCAACTCGACTATGTGGAGCGAGCCGTCGGCACGGATCAGCGGGATGTCGACCTCGTCCCCGGGCACCAGCCTCCGCTGCTGGGCCTCACCGATGAAACGTCCGCCGAACACCCAGTACATCCCCTTCAGCGCCCTCTGCAGAGCGTGTTCGGAGGCGACCGGGTCTTCGGCCAGGCGGCGCAGTTCCTGGAGCTGCCCGGCCCTGCGCTGCAGCTCCGCCGCGCGCAGGACCGTACGCCCGTCCTCGTCCCCCGCGAGGACCGCCAGGGCCTCCGGCGACGACATGATCCGGCGGGCGGCCCCCGCCGGATCGGTCACCTCGACGCGGTTCCTCAGCACGCGCTCGGTCCACAGCGCGCGCTCGGCGATCCCGCGGGGAATGTGGTAGCGAGCCGGGTCGTCGACCGGGGCCTGCATGTAGCGGGCGTCGTGTCCGAGCGTCCGCACGTGGTCCAGGACCTCGGCCACGGTGGCCTGCGGACGCTCACCCAAATACTTCTCGGCCTCGTGGCACCAGAACTCGTTCATCATGGCGACGGTCCGGGCGATGGTCTCGAGCTCCGCATGGTCACGCGGGCCGCGGTCGAAGAGGTGCAGCCGGTACTTCTCCTCGTAGTCGGGCCTCAGAAGCCGCCCCTCGGTGTAGTGGAGGGCGTCCTGCAGGGACCGTACGACCTCCCACTCCTCCGCCGTCGCCGCCGAGCGTCGCGCTCCGGCGAGGAGCTCGGTCAGCCGCCGCCCGCCCTTGCGCCTCCCTCCCGTTCCGGACCGCACGTGGCGCAGGGCCGCGCCGACCGCGTCCTTGACGGTGTCCGCCGTCGCGGTCGAGAGGATCGCGTCGAGGTGGAGTTCGAGAGCCATGTCGGATCGTGTGGGCATGCGCCGGATTCTCTTCCACGGGTCTGACAGCCCGGTGCGCAAATGTGCGGCGGCTCCGGTCCAGGGGTTGACCGGAGCCGCCGGGGTGCAACCGCGTGGGGCGCGGTCATGCCGTTCAAACACGAGGGTCGTCCGAGGAGGAGGGGGCGACCTGTCGATGTTCTGTTCGGGCCCGTGGGGGCCTCTTCAGTAAATATACTTACTGTCGAGAAAGCAAGAGAATGAAAATTTTCATGCTACTGGGCGGTACGAAACCGCCCGCCCCTCTCCCGCGGTTCAGGGCGGGCCGTGGGCGGCCGGGGCACCGGCCTCGGCTCACTCGTCCAGGAAGAAGGCGTGCTGCTCGGCCGCCTGCTCGTACTTCTCCAGCCGCAGCTGCGTACGCTCCGGATCCGCGTCCGCCATCGCCTGGAGGATGGCCGCCGACAGCACCCCCGGCGCCGCGTACGAGTCGAAGACGAGCCGGGAGCCGGTGCCCGCGGTGAAGACGACGTCCGCCTCGTCGACGAGCGGGCCGAGCGCCAGATCGGTGATCAGCGCGACGCGCAGGCCGGCGGCACGGGCGGCCCTGACGACGGCGAGGGTCTCCTTGGCGTGGCGGGGCATCGCGAAGGCCAGCACCCAGGTGCCGCCCGCCTCCCGCGCCTGCAGCAGCCCGTCGTAGGCGACGCTGCCACCGCGCGTCACCACCCGGACGTCCGGGTGGATGCGGCGCGCGGCGTACGCGAAGTACTCGGCCAGGGAGACCGAGATCCGCAGGCCGAGGACGGTGAGCGGCACGGATCGGGCCAGCTCACGGCCGATGTCGAGGATCCGGTCCGGGTCGGCGAACACGCGCCGCAGGGCCGTCAGGTTCTCGATCTCGGCGTCGACCGCCGACTGGAGCTCGTTGCGCAGCCGCCCCTCCGCCTCCCCCTCGTCCGGCACGCCGGCGACCGCGCTGAGCGCGATGGGCTGCAGGGCCTCCCGGAGCGCGGGGTAGCCGCTGAACCCCAGCGACGCGGCGAACCGGGTCACGGACGGCTGACTGACGCCCACGCGCTCCGCGAGCTCGGTGATCGACAGGAACGCGGCCTCGGTGAGGTGGTCGATCAGGAACTGGGCGATGCGCCGCTGCGCGGGGGACAGCCGGTGTCCGCCGAAGAGCGCCCGCACCCGCTCGGCGGGGGTGGCCGCCTCCGGTTCCGACGAGCGTCTGCCCGGCGTGATCGCGGCCGCCTGTGCGCGCGCCTGCTGCCCAGATGGCACGGGGTGCCTCCTTCTCGTCTCCTTGCCGCCCAAGATAGTTCAACGGGCGCCCCCGTCCCCGAGCAGCCGCCCGGGACGGGCGGGGGCCCGGGCCCCGTTCGGCACCGCCGTCGACCGCGTGGCGCTCCCCCGGACACGCCGTTCGCTTGGTGCCGCGACCCGGCAGACCTCAGCGTCCCATTCGGGGCGGAATTCTTGCTTTCGCCCGTAAGGGGATCGCCGATGATGCACGAACGGCGCCACCGCACACCGGAATGCGACGAAGAGGTCGACCTCGTCGTGGTCGGCTCGGGCTCCGGCGGCTCCGTCGCCGCGTACCGGCTCGCCGCCGGCGGCCGGTCCGTCGTCGCCTTGGAGCGCGGCAAGCCGTACCCGCCCGGCGGCTTCCCCCGGAGACCCGCGGTCATGGCCGCAACTTCTGGGACCCGAGCGAGGGTCTGCACGGACGGTTCGACATCTGGTCCTGCCGCGGGCTGGAGCAAGTCGTCTCCAGCGGCCTCGGCGGCGGCTCGCTCATCTACGCCAACGTGCTGCTGCGCAAGGACGAGAAGTGGTTCGGTCGTGCACGGGGCCGGGGTGCGGGCCGAGCTGTTCCGGCCACCGCTGCGACGCACTGTCTGAACTGCGCGTGGCACGCGCTCCATGGCGCGAGCGGACCCGGGGGCCGCGGCCCGCGGCGTCAGCCCCGCGTCGGCGTCACGGTGACGGCGGCCGTCACGCCGTCCACGCGGAGATCGGCGGCCTCGTCGTCGGAGAAGAGGACGGCGTCGTACCGGCCGAGGGTGACCCCGGACCCGGCGACGGTCGCCGTGCCCGCGAGCGCGATCACCAGAGTCAGGGCCCCGCTCCGCGGGACGACGGAGAAGTTCTCACGCGTCACGCGCACCTGCGCGGTCGCGGCGGCGCGGCGCGTCATCACGTTGAAGTCGACGAGCGGGCCGCCCAGCAGCCGGCAGTCCGTGACGGCGTCGCCGGAGAAGGAGAAGGGCTCGTACGGGGCGTCGACGGTGTGCGGGACCCCGTCGACGGTCAGCTCCATCCCCGGCCCGTCCACGACCGTGATGATCCGGTCCACCCCCGGGAAGGAGGAGAAGGGACCGCCGCTCGCGACGTCGGCGAGGCTCACCCGCCAGGCGAAGTCCGCCAGGCCCGCGTCGGCGGGACCGGCGGCCACCTCCCGGGTCACCCCGCCACCGTTCCGCCAGCGCGTCGCCGGGCGGTCATGGGCCATGAGCAGGCGTCCTGCGGTCATCTCGTCAGCTCCTTCGGCGCGCACTCGGCAGGAGGTCGGTGCCGGACGCGCCCCCGCCGAGCCGTGCTATGGTTTCCAGAGTTGCAGTTGCGGTACCCATGAACCTATGTGCGCCTGACAGGAATGCTTCCTCAGGCGCATATTTTGTTTCCGGCATCTCCGGATGGGGCCTCTGCCTACAGAAGGAGAAGATCATGGCACAGGGAACCGTCAAGTGGTTCAATTCCGAAAAGGGCTTCGGCTTCATCGAGCAGGACGGCGGCGGCCCGGACGTCTTCGCCCACTACTCGAACATCGCCACCCAGGGCTTCCGTGAGCTCCAGGAGGGGCAGCGGGTTTCCTTCGACGTGACGCAGGGCCAGAAGGGCCCGCAGGCCGAGAA
Source organism: Streptomyces sp. NPDC053431 (assembly GCF_044544925.1). Classification (NCBI taxonomy): domain Bacteria; kingdom Bacillati; phylum Actinomycetota; class Actinomycetes; order Kitasatosporales; family Streptomycetaceae; genus Streptomyces; species Streptomyces sp. NPDC053431. The sequence goes on from NZ_JBITXX010000004.1 coordinate 245,471, forward strand.
CATCATCCCCGCCTGATCGCCACACGCGTATCCACTCACCGGGGTCCGCACCGTCATGGTGCGGACCCCGGTTTGCGCTGTTTCCAGGAAGGCGGACCACCGCATGTCCCGTAGGCCCCAGAAGTCGAGCCGGCGTTCCTCGTCGCCGTCACCGGCCCCGTCGTCACCGAGGGAGTTCCGGCTGCCGGAAAACACGACGCCGGCCCTTCCCGCCGTCGAGGACTTCGCGGACATGGACCTGCCCTCAGGCCTGCTGAAGACCCTCGTCGCGCAGGGCGTCACCACGCCGTTCCCCATCCAGGCCGCCACGCTGCCCAACTCGCTGGCCGGCCGCGACCTGCTGGGCCGGGGCCGTACCGGCTCCGGGAAGACCCTCGCGTTCGGGCTTGCGCTGCTGGCCCGTACCGCCGGCCTGCGCGCCGAGCCCAAGGCACCCCTGGCCCTCGTGCTGGTGCCCACCCGGGAACTCGCCCAGCAGGTCACGGACGCGCTCACGCCCTACGCCACGGCCGTGCACCTCCGGCTGGCCACGGTGGTCGGCGGGCTGTCCATCACCAAGCAGGCCGCCGCGCTCCGCCGCGGCGCCGAGGTGCTCGTGGCGAGCCCGGGCAGACTCAACGACCTCGTGGAACGCGGGGACTGCGTGCTCGACCAGGTGCGCATCACGGTGCTGGACGAGGCCGACCAGATGACCGACATGGGCTTCCTTCCCCAGGTCACCAAGCTGATCCAGCAGGTGCGGCCGGACGGCCAGCGCATGCTCTTCTCGGCCACCCTGGACGCCAACATCGACCGCCTCGTGCAGCGGTTCCTCACCGACCCCGTGGTCCACTCCGTGGACCTGTCCGCGGGGGCCGTGACCACGATGGAGCACCACGTGCTCCACCTGCTGGACGAGACCGACAAGAAGGCCGTCACCACCCGCATCGCGGCCCGTGACGGCCGGGTCATCCTCTTCCTCGACACGAAGAGGTCCGCCGACCGGCTCGCCAAGCGGCTCCTCTCGGTCGGCGTCCGCGCCGCCGCCCTGCACGGAGGCCGGAGCCAGCCGCAGCGCAACCGCACCCTGGAACAGTTCAAGAGCGGCCTGGTCACCGCGCTGGTGGCGACCAACGTGGCGGCCCGGGGCATCCACGTGGACGACCTCGACCTCGTCGTGAACGTGGATCCCCCCACGGACCACAAGGACTACCTGCACCGGGGCGGCCGCACGGCCCGCGCCGGCGGCAGCGGCAGCGTGGTCACCCTGGTCCTGCCGGACCAGAAGCGGGAGGTCAACAAGATCATGTCCGACGCGGGCATCCGCCCCCGGACGGCCCGCCTCACGTCGAGCGACGCGGAGCTGGCCGAGATCACCGGCGCTCGCGAGCCCTCCGGCGTTCCCGTGACCGTCGAGGTCGTCCAGCCGGCACCGCCGGCGCCCCGCCGGGAGCGGAAGGCGGGCACCGAGCCCGGCACGCGATCCGGCCGGCGCCGCAGGAGCGGCGGCGCGGCGACGACGGACGCGGCGGCCCCCACCGGCACGCGGGAGCGCGGCAGGACCGAGCGCGGCGCAGCCGAGCGGGGCAGGACCGAGCGCGGCACGACCGAGCGCGGCTCGGGCCGCCGGACCGGGGCGGCCGGGGCGACCGGGGCCGAGCGGTCTTCCGCGGGCCAGGGGCGTACCCCTGGCCGCCGCACCGGGGCCGGCAAGGCCACGAGTGCCACCGGTGCCGCCGCCGGCACGGGTGGCCGCGGCCCCGACCGTCGGGGCGGGGACGCGACGGCTTCGAGCCGGTCCGCCGCCGCGGGCAAGCCCTCCCGGGGCTCGGGCCGCCGGGCGTCGACGGCCGGCGGCAACGCCGGCGACCGCTCGTCGACCCGAGGTGAGCGCCGCAGGTCGGCGCCGCAGGCGTAGCGCGGGGCGGCGCCGTGACGGGGCCACCCGTAACGATGCCGTCGCGGGGCCACCCGTGGCGGTGCCGTCACGGGGCCGCCCATAGCGGTGCCGTCACGGGGCCGCCCGTAGCGGTGTCGTCACGGCACAGTGCCGTCGCGGGACCGGCCGTAACGGTGCCGTCGCGGCGCCGCCCGTAACGGTGTGGCAGCCGTGCGGTGCCGCGGCGCTGCGCCGTAACCGGTGCACCGCTACGGCGCCGTGGCTATGCGGCGCCGTGCGGTGCCATGGCCGTCGGGCGCCGTGCCGGGGTGGTCAGCCCGCCGCTGCCCCTCCCCCGGCGGTCAGTCCGCTGCCGAGCTGTTCGGCCCCGGCCCGCCCGGCGACCCGTCGTCGGACGGCACGGGTGAGCCCAGGCGGCGGGCCGCCCACGGTTCGCGGGCGATGACGGCGCCGGCGGTGACGCACAGGGTCACGACCACGCAGAGCGCGATGAGCCAGCTCAGCAGGGTGAAGACCGCGCCCAGGGAGCCGTACTTGTCCAGGCTCCGGTTGAGGGCCACCGGAACGTAGAGCGACGCGGTCGACGTGAGGACGGTCAGGGCGACGCCGGTGAGCAGCGCGCCCGGCAGCAGCGGCGGCCACGGCACGCGTGCGGTCAGCAGCAGGTGCTGCGTCCACCACCACATGCCGACCTCCGCGAGCAGCAGGAGCGGAAAGCCCAGCCACAGGCCCAGCCCGAAGCCGCTGTGCAGGCTGCCTTGCGCGCCGACCATGACCATCCAGGCCCCGAGCCAGGCGACCCAGCGCCAGGCCGCCACCCGCGCGCTCGCGCCCCGCAGGCTCCAGGCGCGCTCGCACAGGCGTTGCATGGCGCGGCTGCACGCGGTGGCCGAGATGAGCACCATCAGCCCGCTGACGACGCCGGTGGTCTGCCGCAGCTCGTCGGAGGGGTGGCCGGTGCCCTGGAGGGCCTTGCCCAGTTCGGTCCCCGCGCTCCCGGTCAGGCCGAAGACGGCCTGCAAAGAGCTGACGAACTGGTCGCGCAGCTCCGGCGGGGCGATCGAGGCGACCACGAACAGCAGCGGCACCGCCGTGAGGAAGGTCTGGGCGGCCAGCCGGGTGGCCGAGTCGAACACGTTCACCGAGATCAGGTGCGACATGAGGTGCGTGATCAGCGGGAACCGTTCCTCGGTGCCGGTCCGCAGCTCCTTCACGCGGGTTCCCAGCTTCGCGAGCCGTGACCGCATCCGCGTCGTCACCCGGGACCGCAACGAGGCTTCGGACCGCCGGCGCCGCTCGCGCCGCCGGTCGCGGCGTGACCCGCGGTCGGCGCGGCGCCCTCCGCCCCTTGTCGCTCGCTGCATGGTGCCAGCGTGCCGCCCGGGCGACCGCCCGGCTCGTAACGGCGGCGCGACCGCGACCGAACGGGTGAAACCGCCCTCGGAGAAGGCTCCGGACCCGGGATCGTGGGGCCCGTCCCGCCCTGGCCGGGCGCCGCCCTCGACGATTTGTGGGGTCCTGGCGGGACGGTGAAGATAAGGCCATGAGCGAGAGCGGCCCGGAGACCGGGCCCGCGGGGCCGTGCGGGGGCCGCGATGACGCTTGACCTGGTGATCATCGGGCTGGGAATCGCCGTGTTCCCGCTCTCGGTGACCGCGTTCGTGCTGGTGCTCTCGGCGGATCGCGGGATCTGGAAGGGCCTCGCCTTCATCCTCTCCTGGCTCGCCTGCTTCGTGGCCGTCCTCGTCGCCGTGCTGATCACCACCGGCGGCAAGCCGCCCGCCCCGAAGTCCCCTCCCTCCACCGCCTCTTCCGCCGTCAAGCTCGCCATCGGCCTGGGGCTGGTCGCGTACGGCTGGTACCGGCACAAGGCGGCTACGCGGACCGAGCGGCGCGAGAAGCCCCCCGGCAGGATGTCGGCGCGGCTCGACCGGATCTCCGTGTGGACCGCGGCGGGGCTCGGTCCGCTGCTCCAGCCCTGGGGTCTCGTGGCGGCCGGTGCGGCGACGGTGGTGAGCGCCGACCTCTCCCGTAGCTCCTCCTACGCCGCCCTGGTGGCGTACTGCGTCCTCGCCACGAGCAGCCTGCTGGCGATGGAGCTCTACGCGCTGTTCGCGCCCGACTCGGCCCGCGTCCGGCTCGGGAGGCTGCGGACCTGGCTCCATACGCACCAGAACCAGGCGCTCGTGGGCGTGACCGTGGTGGTGGGGCTGTTCCTGGTGGCGAGAAGCATCCACCAGCTGACCTCCTGAGCCGGCCTTCCCCGCTCAGACCACGTCCGGATGCCGTCGCCGCTCCCTGCCGCGGCCGTCGGCGGCCAGCAGGGCGATCACCGCGAGCACCGCGAGCAGGATGAGGACGAGGAGCAGGATCGTGAGGACCGTGGGGTGGTTCCACAGGGCGAACAGAAGGGCGACGAGCAGGACGGCGCCGAGGGTCAGCCACTTGCGGTGGGCCTCGGTCCAGGTGCCCACGGGGCCGGTGTCGATCCCGTGGCCGCCCCACCAGCCGGCCGCCGAGTCGGCGCCGCGCTCGGCGGTGGAGCGCGTGGCGCGGGCCAGTCGGCCGGGGCCGACGAAGTAGGCGCCGAGGGCGATGACGACGCCGAGCACGATCGCGGTGCGCAGCGCGATCCGCAGGAAGTGCAGGAGGTGGTCGAAGACGGCCGCCGCGGCCGCCTCGGACTGCACCTGTGGTGGCAGGTGGTCCAGGTAGTAGCGGCGGGCGACGACGAGCGCGATGGCCACGACCAGACACGCGAAGGCCGCGCCCAGGGCCGTCTTGGCCAGGGCGCGTCGGCGCCGGTGGGCGAGGAACACGCCCGCGGCGGCGAGCACGACCGTGAGAACGGGCAGCCAGTTGCCGACGACGTCCAGGGCGTGCGCGGCGCCCTGCACGCGTTCCAGCTTGTCGGACTGGAAGAGCACCATCTGCTTGTCGACGTCCGGGATCTTCTCCGCCGGCTCCAGGCCCGCGTCCACCAGCTCCTGCTTGACCCGCTCCACGGCCGCCCCGACGTCGAGGGTGACGGTGCCCTCGTCGACGCCGATCGCTCCCCGGCCCTTGCCGGTCAGGGCATGGACCACGGCCGTGTGGGCGGCCCGGTTGGCGGTGACCCACACCTTCTCGAAGCGGTCGCTCTCGACGAACCGGGTGGCCACCTTGTCCGCGGCCGCGTTCACGGCGGCGTCCAGCTGCGGGGCGAGCCCCCTGACGGCCTTGGCCGCGCGCGGCGGCAGGCCCTGCGACTGCAGCCAGGCCGCGATCTCGGCGGTGACCTCCTTGCCGTCGACCCGTACGTCCACGGCGTGCACGATCCGGTTGTGCGCCGCGGCCTCGATCGCCGGGTCGTCGGCGAGCGGTTTCATGGTCGCGACGTAGCGGTCCGTGTCGAGGACGATGTCGTGCACCCACACCGTGAGGACGCTGACGGGGACGAGGATGCAGGCGAGGACGATCAGTACCGCCGACGCCACACTCCGCAGCGCTCTTGCCATGCGTCCTCCATGGTCACGTCATCGTCCTTCAAGGACAGATCTCCGTGTCCATTTCCGTCGACATGGGAGCGCACGGCATCCCGGGCTGAGCCGTTCGGGCGCGGGGACGGGCTCGGTACGGCCCGCGTGGAAACGGGCTCGGTACGGCCCGCGTGGAAACGGGCTCGGTACGACCCGCGCGGAATCGGGCTCGGTACGACCCGCGTGGAAACGGGCTCGGTACGACCCGCGCCGGGCGGCCGTACCGAGCCCGTCCCTGGGGAAGACGACCGGCGAGCTCGAAGAGCTCGGTCGGAGGACGAAGCTCAGCGGGTGTCAGAGGGCGAGGAGCCTGCTCTTCTGGGCGGCGAACTCCTCCTCGGTGAGCACGCCCTGCTCCTTCAGCTGGCCGAGCTCCTTCAGCTGAGCGATCTTGCTGCTCATGTCGTCGCCCGCCGTGGGGGCCGCGGGCGCCGGAGCCGGTGGTGGCGGCGCGTACTGTTCGGCCGCCGCCGCGTCCTGCTGGGCCCAGCGGCCCGCCTGGCGCCGCGAGACCCGGTTGGAGACCGCGGTCGCCGTACCGGCCACCACCGCGGTGCGCGCTACCCCTCGAAGAAGTCCTGGCATGTCGGGCCTCCTTGGCCGCGTTCGAGTGGATGGTGCTCCCCCGGTGGGGGTGTCAGGCGGCGGCTCCGCCGGCGTCCGCGTCCAAGGCGTCGAGCGAGGCGAGGATGGCCTGGACGGGAATGCGTCCGCCGGCCACGAGCTGCGCGCCCTGGCGCCGCAGGGTCCGCGCGAGGGGGGCGGCCCAGAGGTTCTCGTAGATCAGGATCCCGGCCGAGTTGCCCGGCTGGAGGGCGGCCCCCGCCTCGTCGAGGTCGTCCTGCCCGAGCAGTCCGGACGAGGATCCCTCGAAGACGGAGACGTCGAACTCCCCCGCGGTGTCCAGTTCCTTCAGTTCCAGAGCGACGACACTGCCGTCGGCGTCCTTCCTGACGAACAGAAGATCGAGAATGCGGACGATGCCTCTGTCGACCAGGTCGAGGAGCAGGGGAAACGCCTCGCCCGTCATACGGTTGCCGGGGAACTCGATGACCAGATAGTCGACGGGTCCCATGTCCTCGAAATCGTCGCTCATGACCACTCCACTCCACACAGCCGGGAGACGTGACCGCAACCGCCCCCACCTGCGTCGCCCCTCGGCGGGCGTGACCGGACGCAGTCGTATCCCCATTGGAGCATCCGCCAGAAGTCGCCGCACGTGGAGGACGTCCGCGCCGTCGCCGCGGGCGGGGCCGGGACCCGCGGCGGGCCGGCCGTAGGGCTGCGGACCGTAGGGCTGCGGGTGCTACCGGGCGTCGGCGGCCACGCGGAAGCCGATGTTGCCGGTCGAGCTGTCGGGCGTGTTGGAGCTGCGGGCGGCCACCCGGTAGCGGTTGCAGTAGGAGTCGTGGCACAGGTAGGAGCCGCCGCGCATCGCCCGGGAGCCCTCCTGACCGGGGGTGAACCGGTCCGCGCACCACTCCCAGACGTTGCCGACCGTGTTGTAGAGCCCGAAGCCGTTGGGGCGGAAGGACTTCACGGGCGCGGTGCCCGCGTGGCCGCCGGCGGGGAGGTGGGGGAAGTCGCCCTGCCAGATGTTGCACATGCGCTGCCCGCCGGGCGTGAGCTCGTCACCCCACGGGTAGCGGCGTTGCTCCAGTCCGCCGCGGGCCGCGTACTCCCACTCGGCCTCGGAGGGCAGGCGGGTGCCGGACCAGGCGCAGTACGCCTGGGCGTCGTTCCAGGAGACGTGGACGACGGGGTGGTTCTGCCGGTCGGTGATGTGTGAGCCGGGCCCCTCGGGGTGCTGCCAGCTGGCCCCCTCGACGGCCCGCCACCAGGGGACCGCCGCCACCGGTGGGGAGACGTCGGCGATACGGTCGGCGAGGAAGGCGCCGAAGGTGAAGGAGAAGCCGAAGCTTTCGGCCTCGGTGACGTGGCCGGTCGCCTTGACGAAGGTGGCGAACTGCGCGTTGGTCACGGCCGTGGCCGCGATGCGGAAGGGCTCCACGACCACCTCCCGGACCGGCCCCTCCGCGTCCGCGGGGAAGCCCTCCGGGTCGTCGGTGCCCATGAGGAAGCGTCCACCGGGCAGGGCGAGCAGCTGCCGGGCCACCCGCGAGGGCGGTGCCGTCGCGGGCGGTGGCGCGGCGGGCGGCAGCGCGAGGGTGAGCAGGGGGGCCTGGGTGTTGCCGGGTGTGCAGCATCCGTACATGGCGGCTCCGTGGGTACGGGCGTGGGGGGGGGGGGGGGGGGCGGGGGGCCCCCCCCCCCCGGCGGGGGGGGGGGGGGGGGGGGGGGGGGGGGGGCGGCCCCGGGGGGGGGGGCCCCCCCCCACGACTGTCGTGGTGCGGGTGGTGGTGCGCGTGGGGGTGCGGCCCTGGGGCGGGTCGCGGTGCGCGTCAGGCCACGCGGTCGGCGGCGAGCCGGGCGGCCAGGTCGGGAATCCCGAGGGCCTGCTCCTGGGCGGGAGAGGCCTGGTACAGCTTGTTGGTCAGCTGATAGGGGTCGTTCACCAGGTCGTAGTACTCACGGAACTTCACCTGGCCGGTGCCGGACACCGTGCCCTCGGCGTCGGTCGTCAGGTCGTAGTACTCCGTGTACTGCTTGTCCTTGGCCACGTACGAGGACCAGGTGGGCGCCCCACCGGTGCCGGTGCCCTGCTTCCACCACTCCACCAGCAGGTGGTCGCGGTTGTAGGAGGAGAGCAGGGACCGGCCGTCCTGCGGGGCGCTCGGGGTGATGCCCGCCGCGTCGAGGATGGTCGGCGCGATGTCGATGTTCGCGACGATGCGGTCGTCCAGGGTCCCCGCTGCGCGCCCGCCGGCGGGCCAGGAGAGGTAGAACGGCACCTCGTGCGCGGGGCGGTAGGGCACCGACTTCGCGGTCCAGCCGTGATCCGCCCAGCTGAAGCCGTTGTCGCCGATGTAGATGACGAGGGTGTTGTCCAGCTGCCCCAGCGCCTGGAGCTTGTCCTTGAACGCCTGCACCGCGTCGTCGACGGAGAGAAGCGTACGGAGCTGTTCGGCGCGGATGGTCCGGCCGTCGGCGAGGGTGCCGGTGGCGTTCCTGATGTAGGCCGGCTTGTCGCTGCGGTCGTTCTCGGGGACGGAGGGGCGGCCGTTCCAGTCCGGTACGGGAGTGTCCGCGTACTTCGCCTCGGGGGTCCGCGGGCCGTGGGAGGCGTACGGGGTGACGTACGCGAACCAGGGCCGGGGGTCGGTCGCGGCCTTGTCGAGGAAGTTCAGCGTGCGGTTCTTGACGATGGTGGTGGTGTAGCCGTTGATCGTCTGGACGGTGCCGTTGACGTTCCACTGGGCGTCGACGTATCCGGGCTGGAGGAGGGCGAACTCCTCGAAGTGCGGCGGGTTGTCCGCCAGGGTCCAGGAGTTGAGGTACTTGCCGAAGAGGCCGGTGCGGTAGCCCGCCTGCTTGAGGTACTTCTGCACGGTGGTGCTCTGGTCGAGCGCGTGCGAGGCGCCGTTGTTGCGCACGCCGTGGTTGTGGGCGTGGCGGCCGGAGAACACGCTGGAGCGCGAGGGCGCGCACAGCGGGGTGGTGACGTGCCCGTGGGTGAATTTGACGCCCTGGTCGGCGAGCCAGGCGACGGTCTTGGGCAGCGCCCACTCGGTGTGCTTGGGCTGGTCGTCGGTGACGATCAGCAGGATGTTCGGCCGGCCGGCGGCAGCGGCGGGGCCGGCTGCGGCGACCTGCGCGAGGGCGGGTACGGCGGTCGCGGCGGCCACGGCGGCGGCGCCGCCGAGAAAGCCTCTTCGGCTCACCGGCGGACGTCGGTTCTCGCTCATGAGGGTCCATTCCTCCTGGGTGCGTCTGCACAGGGGGCACGGCGGACGGACGGACGAGGGTCGGACCGTCGGCCGCGGTGCGGGAAGGGGAAGAGACGGGAGTCAGGCGAAGACGCCAGGTGGGGATCCCGGGGGGAGAGGGGCGCGTTCAGCGCGCCGGGGCGACCGAACACAGGGCACTGGCCGTGTGCCCCTGGTCGACGTGGCGGCGCGCAGTGAGGATTCCTGCTGCCATGCCCACGACAGTAGGTGATACGGAACCGACCTTCCATGTACGGCAGATGAAATGGGCGCCCACCCTCCGGGACGAGCGGCGGGAGGGTTGCCGGGCTCCGAACGCCAGGGCCAGGCGCGGCAGGCCCCCGGCTATATTCCCTCCGTGGACGACGCTCACGATCAACTCCTCGCCGACCGATACCGGTTGCTGCGACTGCTCGGCCAAGGTGGCATGGGCGCCGTCTGGCAGGCCCACGACGAGCAGCTGGGGAGGGACGTCGCTGTCAAGGAGTTGCGGCTGCCCGAGCATCTGGGCGAGGCCGAGCGGCAGAACTGGATCGCCCGGCTCGACCGCGAGGCCCGCGCCGCCGCACGGCTGAAGCATCCGGGGATCATCACCGTTCACGACCGGATATCCGGCCCCGACGGACGGCCCTGGATCGTCATGGAGCTGGTGAACGGCGGGTCCCTGGCCGACCTCGTCGAGGCGCGGGGCCCGCTCACGCCCCGACGGGCCGTCGACATCGGGCGGCAGGTGGCGGCTGCGCTCGGTGCCGCCCACCGGATGGGGATCACCCACCGGGACATCAAGCCCGCCAACATCCTCCTCGAAGGGGACCGGGTCGTCCTGACCGACTTCGGGATCGCCGCCCTGGAGGGAGACGCCACCCTCACCGCCACCGGCATGATCATGGGCACGCCCGCGTTCATGGCACCCGAGCAGGTCCGTGGCCTGCCCGCGACGGCCGAGTCCGATCTGTGGTCGTTGGGTGCGACGCTGTACGCCGCCGTGGAGGGCCGCCCGCCGTTCGCGGGGACGGCCCCCAGCGCGGTCCTGGTCGCGGTCGTGACGGAGGAACCGGCGCCGGCGGTGCGGGCGGGGGCCCTCGGCCCCGTACTCGACGGACTGCTGCACAAGGATCCGGCCCTGCGCCTGACCATGGATCAGCTGCAGACCCGACTGAACGAGGCCGCCGACGCGACGCCGACCTCCCCCGCGACACCCCCTGTCGCGTCCCGAACCCCCACGATGCCGGCCCAGAGCCCCGCTGTGCGGCAGCCGACGGCGCGTCCCACCGCCACCCCCGGCCCGGGGCGCCGACGCCTCTCACCGTGGGCCAAGCTGGGCGCGATGGCGCTGGTGGTCACGCTGGTCTCGTATGCCGGGTACTTCCTCGACCACCGGGCCGACGAGAACAACACGTACGAGGCCAACCGGAGCGTGGCCGACGCGCTGACCGCCCCCAGGGGCTCCTCCCGGCAGACCACGACCCGCGTCGACCAGGACCGGGCACAGGTGACGTACACGTGGCCCGACCCGTGCGTCGATCACTGCGCCGACCTGGTCCCCCTGGTCGAAGCCTGGATAAGCCAGCAGGCGGGCGTGGCCCGGGTCGACACCCTCGGGGCCGAACGCGGCGGTTGCCTCGCCTACGAGCACGGCTGCCCCGTCCTGATCGAGCAGGTGCCGTCGTACAAGAACCCGACCCTGCAGGGCGCCGCACTCCAGACGGACGGCGACCGCCTCTCCTTCAGGGTCGACGTGGGCCGCTAGCCGACGGCCGCTTCCCCGCCCGACGGGCCGAGGGCGCCGCCGTCTGCCCAGGAGTACAGGGTCGGCAGTCTCACGGCGTGGACATTGCCGTACTCCGCACAAGTATCGTCGTGCGACGGCAGGCAGACTTCCGTCCATGGCTCAAGCTCGCAGCCACAGGCCACCGGAGTCCCACCGCGCCGTCGGGCGCAGCTGGATCGGCCCGGTGAGCGTGTGCACCCTGCTTCTCTCCATCGCGGTCGCGATGGCGTGGTGGATCGTACCGGCCGTGTCCGCGGAGGAACGGGCATGGAAGGCCGCCGTCCCGTGCACCGCCCCGGTCCGTCCGACGAAGGACAGCGCGTGTCTCGCGGCATGGCAGGCCGTGATCGCACGGACCGTCGCCGGTCGACCCAAACAGCCCAGCTGGATGTACTTCACCGACGGCAGGCCGCTGGAGCGGGCAGATGTCTCGATGGATGCCGCCGAGACGTTCCGGTCCGGTGACAAGGTCGAGCTGATTTTCTGGCGCGGCAAGGTGATGACGGTCAGTGGAGCAGGGCACGTCTGGCACCGGCACGTCCCGACCCCCGGATCCGCCGCGGTCCCAGCGGCAGCGTTCGCTCTCCTCGCGGGCTACTCCGGGGCCCTGGCCCTGCTGCGGCTGCGCTGCCGCAGGCTTCCCGAAGACGAGATCCTCCCGTCCGCTGCTCCGTTCGCGGCAGCGCTCGTCGGGACCGCCCTGTGGTTGCTGCCGCTTTGTTACCTGCATCCCACGGACCTGTTCACCTCCCCGACGGCGATCACGGGGGCGACGGTGGGGTCACTGATCACCGCGGGCCTCTTCGCCTGGGCGTGGCGCGCCACCCGGGTCCGTACGCCTGAGGACTACCGGGAGGCAGGTGAGGCGGAGGGGGCTGGGGAGACGGCCGAGGTGTTCCTGGCCGCCCGTTTCCTGGACGATACGGACTACAACCCGAACGGCTTCGGCACCCACATCGTCCTCGGCGACGGCCCTCCCGCGGTGACACCCCATCCCGGCCCCGGCCGGTTCGCGGCAAGACCCGTTCCCGTGGCACGGCTCACCGTTCGTACCGTGCGCCGAGCCCGGGTCGGCGACGGCGAGGGCGTCCCCAGGGACTGGCACGTCGCAGAGCTCGACGACGCGGGCATCCCGGTGCGCCTTGCGGCAGCGCCGGCCAACCTGACCCGTATCCTCCGCGCTCTGGACCGCGCGAAGGTGTGAGCCACTTACGCCCCGGCGGGCGTACCGTGACGGACGCCCGCCAGGAGGCGCGAACCTCCGCCGACCGCGAACCTCCTGGCACCCGGTCGGCTCCCCGCAGTCAGTGATCGGCCGCACAGGTTCTAAGCGCTCCGGCTCGCTGAGGTGCTGCACTGGCGCCCGCCCGCACCCGCTGTCGTGAGTCCCGACGCCTCACCCCTCCACATGGCGGCTGTCATGGAGCGCACCGAGAGCGACGTCGTCCTGGTCGTCGACTATGACGGCGACAAGCCGCACGTACTCGGCACCGTCGACGCGGCAGCCCTGCTCCAGCACTACCTCTGACCGGCCCGCCGGCCAACCACCCCCGAAGGAACACCGTGAACACCAAGCGCCGGGCGTCCGCCACCCTGGTTCTCCTCGGACTTCTCCAGGCGACGCTGGGCACCGTCGTCACCCTTGCCGTGAACAAGGGCTTCGGAGTGCCGCTGTTCTGGAGCTCCACGTTCAGCCTCGCCTGCGCCTGGGTCGCCGAGCGCCGGGCCTCCGTGTCGTAAGCCGGCGGCGCCTGACGGTCTGGCAGAGGACATGGGGTGCCTTCGCCGCTCTGATGGGTCTGGCCGTCCTCCTGATAGCGGCGAGCGGTCTGGTCGTCCTGCCGGAGGCACAGCAGGACGAGGATTTCTACCTGCGGGCGAAGCCATGGCGCCCACGCGCAACCGACCCCGGCCGCGGGGCAGCCAGCGGTTACTCCTCGTCAGACCAGTCGGTCGACACGGATGATGAGGTACACGGGAGACGGTCGCGTCGATCCGCTGTTCGGCCCGGGCGATCTTGGCGAAGAGGTCCGGTTCCGTGGCAGCGATCATGTATGAAGAAGCCGTACTTGTGATCGACATTCTGTGGTGGGCCTGGGGCCGCGCGGGTAGCGTGGCCGACGGGGAAGCCTTTGCGATCGAACACGGGGGTGTTTCGACGATGTCGTTCGAAGACGAGTGGGCCGCTGAGCAAGCGGCTGTCGCCATGCGGCTGAACAAGGCAGACAGCACGGGAGGGTCCACCCCCGCGAAGGGGTCCGGAGACTACGTCGTCGAGGACGACGATCTGGGAGAGATAGGCCATGCCGCGTACGGCCTGTTCAACGGCCTCGAATCGGCCGGCACGCACGCGAACACGGCCAGCGAGACCGCGGGCACGAGTCTGAAGGGCGACGGCTTCGACTCCGGAGCGGCCCTGAGCGAGGTCAACAAGACCTGGGAGACCCAGGTCAAGACCCTCCTTCAGGCGTGTGCGCACATCTCCAACCACCTGAACTACACGAAGAAGTCCAACAGGGCTGAGGACGACTTGATCGCGGCCCAGCTGCGGATCGTCGGTCCGGTCGCCCCGGGCGTCGACGGCGCCGTGTCCGCGTCCCAGATCGACAAGTACTTCCGGTAAGGAGCCGAGCCACTGATGCCCACGTTCGAGCAGCTTCTGAACGCCAAGCTCGGCCCGATGAACACCGCGGCCACTCAATGGACCGAGATGATCTCGAAGCTGACGCAGCTCAAGACGGATGCGTCGGCCATGACGTCCAAGGCCGGCAAGTCGACCTGGCGGGGTGAGAACGCCTCCGTTACGAAGGAGTTCGTCACCAAGACGGCCAAGGAGTTCAGCGACGCCGTCACCGAGGCCGAATCCGTGCGCGACCTCCTTCAGGACGCGTACACCCTGCTGAAGTCGGCACAAGACGACCTCAAGAACACGTACGACAATCCTCCGCCGGGCATCACGATCTACCCCAACGGCGTGCTCTCCCACCGCGTCCACCCGGACCGCCGGCCGGCTGACAGCACCGAACCGGTCGCCACCGAGGCACAGTTCAATGCGCTGCAGGAGAAGATCGACGGCATCTTGAAGCGGGCCGCCGAAGCCGACGAGCTGTGCGCCTGGGGACTGCGCGCACTCATCAAGAACCACCCGAACGACTTCGGCAGCACCGACATCGACGGTGTCGCGGAGGCAAAGAAGCTACGTCAAGAGGAGAAGCAGCAGACCGAGAACGGCCGCGAGGCGGCCAAGCTCTACGCCCGCTGGGAGTACCTGGACGACAAGGAGCGGGAGCGGCTGCTCACGCTCGTCGAGGGCGGCAAGAACCACCCGGCCTTCGCCGCCGAGCTGATGACGAACCTCGACTACAACGGTCGCAAGGGTCAGGAGGCTGTGCTTCTGCTGGCCGGCAGCATGGAACACGGCGGCCGCGACGGCTCGGTCTCCGTCACCGACGCCCGCCTCTACAAGGCGTTCTCCGGCAGCCTCGCCACGGCCACCGGCCCCGACTCCCCGCTCGGCTCCCCGGGCGGGATGACCTCGGCCTGGACGGACCGCCTCATCGGCCTCGCCCGCGAGGGCAACGGGCTGCCCAACCAGCACCCGGGACAGCTGGGGGGCGGGGCGGCGGGGCTCAGCACGCTGACGAAACTGATGGCGGCGGATTCCGGCGACAGCCCGTACGACCCGAAGGACCCGAAGTCCTCCCCGTTCGACAAGGACAAGGACGACCCGGTCTACAGCGAAGCCTTCCTCACGGAGGTCGCCGACACCATCCGTGAGTGGGAGACGAACGCCGACGACCCGTACGACGGCTACATGAAGAACTGGCAGGGCACGCAGGAGGACCCGATGAAGGGCCTGCTGAACGCCATGAGCCGCAACCCCTCCGCGGCCACCTCGTACTTCGACCCGAACACCACGGACAACCTCAAGTACTTCCTGGACGACCGGAAGTGGCCCGGCGCAGACGTCGAGGGCAAGATGCCCGAGGACCTCCAGCACAGCTCGGCCCGCGCCGAGTTCGGTGCGGCTGTCGAAGCCGCGGCCACCGGCCGCGCACCGGGCACCCCGCTGCACGCCATCCCCGCGCACCACGACGCCGCAGAGGCCGCGATCTTCGAGCGGATGGTCGGCGCGTACGCGAAGGACCTGGAAGGAAACCAGAGCGCCGTACCGGTCTCCATGCGTCGGCCCATGGCCGACATCGTCGCCGCCTACTCCTCGGACGTGCACCAGATCCTCGGCAAGACGCTGGACGGGCCGTCGGAGTTCAACAACCTCAACATCAAGGAGGGCGACCTCACCCGGCTCATCCGCTCGACCGCCGAGGACCCGAAGGCCTTCGCCGTCATCCACCAGTCGCAGACCGCGGTCATCGCCGACGGCCTCGCCCGGTTCCCAGAGGATTCCTTCCGCAAGGAGGACACCGACCTGCAGGCATGGGTCAAGCAGTCCTCATCGGTACTCGGCCACCTCGACGGCGTACGCGGTGACGTCATTTACGACATGGGCCAGGCACAGAAGGACACCAACGGCTGGAACAAGATGATCAACTACCACGCCATCGGCGCGCCCTTCACCATCATCCCCGGCGTCGGTGACGTCATCCAGCGCGCGGTCGACGTCGGTACCGCGGCGTACATGAACGACCTGAATGCCCAGGTCGACGCCGCCACCCGGCGGGACATGGTCCATCACTTCGAGAACGGCGAGAACCAGATGTACGCCATGATGCAGAAGGTGGCGAAGCTCCGCGGTCTCACTGACGAGGAGTTGGACGCGAGCCCCGGCTGGTACGAGGACGGCCTTCAGGCGACCGCCGAGCAGTGGCACCAGACCGGCATTGAGAAGGCCGGTTCGAAGATGGGACAGCCGTAGACCCATGGACAAGAAGTGGCTGCCACTGACCATCGTGCTGGGCCTCGCTGGGGCGGCCGTCGTGACGGCGTCGCTCTGGCCCGATGCGGACGAGCCCCCGCCGCCCCAGAGCCTGTGCTACGGCGCACTCAGCCGGAAAACGGCGGAGCTGATCGACGACGGCAAGGGGGGAGAGGTCAGCTCGGAGGAGTGGGAGCGGAAGGGAAATGGCGACTACGCCGTCTTCAAGACATGCCACGTGATGCGCGCCAACCAGGACAGTGACTCCCCCCGCGGGATCTACCAGCTGATCATCGAGGACACGCGGAGTGGCCCCGGCCACAAGAAGGACTCCGTCCCCCTCGGCCCCGGCTTCACGGGCTGGGCCCTCCCCGACAGGGCCGAGGCCACCCTGCCCGCCGGCTGCGCTGCCCGTGTGGGCTCGACCGCCCCCTACATCACGGTGACGCTCATGGCCCCCTCGCAGGCGGAGAAGAAGGGGCTCGTCGACCGGGACACGGCCCTCCGCAACAGCGCCACGGTGATCAAGGAGGCTGCAGGGAACCTCGCAAAGAAATACGGCTGCGAGGCGTAGGACCGGCATCCGGGCTCGACCGCTCTTTCCGGCTGATCCTTCCGCAAGGAGGCACAGGAGCTGCTTGCCCGGGTCAGCAAGGAGCCCACGCCCAGGGGTGGAACCAGATCGGGAGCGGCATCGGACCTGGGCACAGCGTCGACACGCCCAAGGAGGAGGACGGCGGCTACACCGTCAGCACCGAGGACACCGAGACCTGTTCTGCAGGCCCGCATACTCCGGCCGGGAGGCCCCGAGCAGTTCCGGGTCCTCCGCCGCACGATCGGCGGCGTCGCGAAACCGAGATCCGGACCATGGGGGGGCGGAGACTGTCGGCTGCTCGTTCAGCGCCGCGGGAACACCGGTGCCGTCGGAGCCGGCCCCAGCGTCGTCGTGCCGGGGGGCGAGCGATGGCCCAGCCCCGTACGGTACGCGTCCAGCGCGGCCTCGGTGCGGCCGCCGCGGCGCAGAAGGTCGCCCAGCAGACGGCACAGATCGGCGAGGTCGCCGCTCGCGCCGCTGCGCTCCAGCAGTCCGAGCGCCATGACGTAGTGCTCCTCGGCGGTCTCGCTGTCCCCCCGCTCCTCGGCGATCAGCCCGAGCAGCCGGTGCGCACCCCCGGCGTGCACCGCGCCGTGCCGGTCACCCAGTTCAAGAAACGCGGAGAGCAGATCCGACGCCTCGTCGTGCCGTCCGAGCCGCCGGAGGACATCGGCCAACTCCACCTCCACCTGCGCGGTGAAAAGAGTCGCGCGCCTGGCATTCAGCATGTCCCGGGCGGCTCGCAACTCCTTTTCGGCTGAGGCCAGTTCGCCCTTCTGAGCCTGGACGTAGCCGCGCATCCAGTGGCAGTGCGCGAGATCGGTACACAGGCTCAGCTGCTGGTAGATCGCCTGCGCCTTGGCCAGTGAGGCGTCGGCGTCGGCCGTGCGCCCCTCGGCGAGGAAGGTGCGAGCCACCTGCCGGTGCATGCCCGCCACCAGCGCCGGATCGTCGACCTGCGGAGCCAGCGCCAGGGCGAGCTCGGCGGCGTGCGCGGCACGGGCGTGCGCACCCATGTCGATGTACGGGCCGATCACTGCTGCGTACAGGATGACCAGCGCCTCGGGGTCGGCCAGGCCACTCGCACCGAGCTCGTCGATGGTGGATTCGAGCAGGTAGCAGGCGTAACGCAGTTCACCCGCCAGGAGGTGCGCGACGGCACGGCCCCGGATCGCGCGTGCGCGGCGGGGCAGCGGCTCCTCGGCGAGGAGCCGCTCGGCGGCCTGGAAGTGATGGCCCGCGTCGACCAGTTCACCGGTCTCCAGGGCGCAGTCGCCGAGCCCGAGCAGCGCCTCGGCCTGCTCGGGAACGAGTCCGAGGTGCTCCGCGTCGGCGAGGAGCCGGCGGTAGCGCACGGCGGCCTCGTCCGCCGTCCCGGTGGCCAGCTGCTGGTGGGCGTCGGAGAGGGCGAGCCGCAGCTCGGTGGCGAGGTGTGCGGGGCGGCCGGTGGCCAGTTCTTCGTACGACGTACCGAGCCGCTCCGCAAGGAAGCGCAGTGCGGTCTCCGAGGGCCTGACCTTGCCCGACTCCAGCGTCGACACGTACGCGGGGGTGTACGAGGGCTCGGCCAACTGCCGCTGCGTCAGCCCACGTTGAGTGCGCAGGCGCTGTACTCGGTGGCCGATCGTGGCCGGATCGTCCATGCGGACCCCCTGGTTCGTGAACTCCCCAGTATCCAGGCGCAGTAGGCATTGCGCACCCCTCGCCTTGCCTCTAAGTTAAGCAACTTGTTCAGCACATTTACTGAGGCGGTTAACTCGCCTGACAAGGGGCTGATTTCATGCGTTCAGCACGACGCGGAGCCATGGCGGCCGGAGTGGCCGTCGCCCTCGCGGCCGTCCTCGCCGCCGCACCCGGCAGCGCCGCCGCGGACCCGACGGCACCCCCCACGAACCGAGTCGAGGTCGAGATACCCGGGCCGGAACACGGGACGCTCGCCGGATCCGGCCGCACGCATGTGCCGCCGGAGGGCCGGAACCAGCCGACCTCCCACCTGACGGCGACCGAGGCGGTCGCCGACGGCGAGGTGACCAAGGTGGTCGACAACGGCCCCATCGCCGACCGGCTCGACATCGTCGTCGTCGGAGACGGCTACACCGTCGCCGAACTGCCCCGATTCCACGCCGACGCCCAGCAGAAATGGGACGAGTTGACGGCCGTCGAGCCGTACACCACCTACCGCAACCTCTTCAACGTCTGGACCGTCGACGCCGTCTCGAACCAGTCCGGCGTCTCCGGCGACCCCTCTGCCGACACCCTCCGGGACACGGCTCTCGGCTCGTACTTCTGGTGCGACGGCATCGAGCGGCTGCTCTGCGTCGACCAGGACAAGGTCGACGGATACGTGGCTAAGGCCCCCGAGGCCGACCTGGTGCTCGTCCTCGCCAACAGCACCAAGTACGGCGGCGCGGGCTACAACGAGCCCAGCAGGACCCTCGGCTACGAGGGCATATCAACGGCCTCGGCGGGCAACGACAAATCCGGCCAGGTCGCGATCCACGAGACGGGCCACTCCCTGGGCAAGCTGGCCGACGAGTACTTCTACTCCGACTACCCCGGCTACGAGCGCTACGTGGGTCGCGAGCCCGCCGACTCCAACATCACGACTCTCACCGCCGACGACATGGCCGCCCGGGACGCCAAGTGGTACCGCTGGCTCGGCGAGCAGTCTCCCGACGGCGGCGCCGTCGGCGCGTACGAGGGCGGCGGCTACTACGTCACCGGACTGCGGCGTCCCACCGAGAACTCCATGATGCGCTCCCTCGGCAAGCCCTTCAATCTGCCCGGAGCGGAGGCGATGATCGCCGGCTTCTACCGCAAGGCGCGCGTCGCCTCCCCCGTCACGCCCACCGATCGCACCCTCCGCAGGGGCGACACCGCCAAAGCCCTCGTACCCCGGCTGACGGGGGCGGACGGGCGTCAACTCACCATCCGCTGGTACCTGGACGGGCGCGAGATGAAGGCTCTCGCGGGCCGCACCGACGTACGGGTGTCCGACCCCGCCCTGCGGCTGCTCGACCTCCGGACCCACACGCTGTCCCTCACCGCCGTGGACCGCACGCCCTCGGTGCGGGACCGCGACATCGCCCGGACGATGAGGTCCACGGTCAGCTGGAAGATCCGGCTCTGACGGCTCCGGCGGGCAGACGTCGCGGTTCGCGGGCGCCTCGAGGACAGTGTCCGGAAGTATGACGCGGTGGCGGTCGATGCGGATCCGGCAGCCCGAAGACGTGGGCCGTCCCGTGGGCGACGACCTTGCGGCCCCGGCTCCACACGTCCTGGAGGAAGGTGCCGTCCCACGGTGGCGCTCCTGCCGGCGGTCGAACCCATCTCCCCACCGAGTGGGGGTGGCTGACACCAGGATCCGGGCCACTCGCAGACCAGCACTCCACCGACAACGACGCGTCCGACCGACTCGTCGGCCGGGAGCGAAAGGTCATCGCACGCGTCCAGGAGCGATTCGCCCGCGCCGACGACCTGGGCCGGCTCGCGCGGCGACTCGTCCATGGCCCGGATGGCGTCGGCGCACTCCGCGACCGACAGGAAGCCGACCGCCGCTGCCGCGTTCTGCGTCCTGAAACGGGGTCGCATGTCCTGGCGCCTCCTGGCGGGGTACGTCTCGTGAGGGGCGCCTCCGGACTCCGGCAGGCGGGCATGCCGGAGCGGGACCGGCGCGCCGGACCAGCCCGTGCGGCGGAGCGGTGGGGCCCGCCCGGACGGCCGGCGGGTGGGGTGTCGTCGTGCGTCACCCGCCTGCGGAAAGGCGGCTTTCCAGTGCCCGGGGCAGCGGGTAGGGGCGTTCCTTGGGCAGCAGCCGCTGGGCTTTCGCCGCCTGGCCCGCCTGTATGAGGCAGGCGGCCTTGCGGACCTGCGGGGTGATGTCGGTGAGGCCGACGGTCCAGTCGTCCGTGAAGGTCCTGATCAGGCGGCGGCCGATGCCGACCTGGATGCTGTAGTGGTTGAGCGCCGCCCCGCGCGGCGAGCGCTCGGGGTCCCACTGGACGTGCACGGCCGCCTCGGCGAGGGCCCTCGGGTCCCCGTTCGTCAGAACGGCCCGGGACAGGGCCTCCTCCCAGCCGTCCCGGGTGATGCGCACGGCGAGGACGCGCTCCTGACCCGGCTTGCGGGCCCAGTTGCTGCGGTGCATCAGCCACATCAACGACGGCTTGATCCAGGTCATCCGGTGGAACGAGAAGGGCGCCACGAAGCGGCCCGCCGCCAGGGCCGCGTCGGCGATGGCGGGCGAGTAGGCCTGGTAGACCACGATCGTGCGGGCGTCGTAGTCGGCGCGGATCTGGTGCAGGGGCGACATGCCACGGAGCCTGCCATCGGCGCCTCGATGCCCGCGAGCCAGTTTCGCGCCCCGGCACCGGCCCAGGGGTGGTCGCGGCGGCGCGCACCGCAGTCCGGGCACCCGTCACACGCCGGACGGGACGCGCCCCCGGCGGCCGGAGCGCCCATACATCCCACTTGTCCTCGCGTGGCCAAAAATCCCCACCCCGGACGCCGGAGCCCGAGCACCGTCGCCGTGGCCAACGCCGCCTCGAACAGATCGTCACGGCTGCCGAAGCCGATCGGGGCGCGCCCCTGGACGGCATCCTGCACCTGGCCGGCACGTACGCCTTCCAGCTGCTCGCGGACAGCGACCGGCCCGCCTCGTAGGACGGGCTCGGCCGGAGACGACAGGGCCTCGCGGCGACTCCGGTCCGGTCTCCACCTTCATGCCCGGAGACACCTAGAGGGCCGTCAGTTGGTGCGGCCGGACATCCTGTCCACGGTCCCGCTGTGCCCGCTACCCGAGGAACGACAGGCGGACCTGACGGTCGGGGTTGTCCTTGTTCGTGTCCACCAGACATACGGACTGCCACGTGCCCAGCGCCAGTTCGCCGCCGATCACGGGGAGCGTCGCATGGGGCGGCACGATGGCCGGCATCACGTGGTCACGGCCGTGGCCCGGGCTTCCGTGGCGGTGCTGCCAGCGTTCGTCGGCGGGAAGCAGATGGTGCAGGGCGGTCAGGAGGTCGTGATCACTGCCCGATCCCGTTTCGATCAGCGCCACGCCCATGGTCGCGTGCGGCGTGAAGACGTTCAGCAGCCCGTCTCTGCCCTGGGCCACCTCGGCCAGGAAGGAGGAGCACTCACGGGTGAGGTCGTAGACCGTCTCCGATGCCCCAGTGGTGATGTCGAGGGTGCGGGTCTCGAATCCGTGGCTCATGCCCCCATCGTGGGCGCACGGGGCCGTCCGCTCAAACTTCACACGCGGGTGGTCCCCTCGGGACCCTCACGGCACCCGAGGTGACCGTCCGCTCAAACTTCACACGCGGGTGGTCCCCTCGGGACCCTCACGGCACCCGAGGTGCCGTTCACGGGTCGGGATCGCTCGTCCATGCTCCGAGACGCCGTTGACCGTGTGCCGGACGGCTCGCTACGTTCGCCGCATGTTGCGTACAGCCCTGCTCACCACGCGTGGTCACATCGACCTGCTGCGGGTGGCCTCCGCCG
This sequence comes from Streptomyces sp. NPDC053431, assembly GCF_044544925.1. Taxonomy (NCBI): domain Bacteria; kingdom Bacillati; phylum Actinomycetota; class Actinomycetes; order Kitasatosporales; family Streptomycetaceae; genus Streptomyces; species Streptomyces sp. NPDC053431. The sequence continues at coordinate 267,439 of NZ_JBITXX010000004.1, forward strand.
CGTGTCCGCGCGGCTGCTGACGCCTGTTCAGTCGCCTTTCCCCCTGATTCTCCCCGACGGTGTTCCGACGCCCTGACGCGTCCTCCGTCGTCGCCTTCGTGCGCGCCGGCTTCTCCCCTCCGTGGTGCTTCACACCGGCCGGCCCCGCGCGCTCCTCGGAAAGGGCTTCCCCCGATGACCGTTCACCTCCATTGGTTCCTGCCGACCGGCGGCGACGGCCGTGGCCTCGTCGACCGGCACGTCTACGCCGACGGCGGCATCGGCCGGACGCGCGCCGTGAGCGGGGTCCGGCCGCCCGACGTCGAGTACCTGGCGCAGATCGCCAAGGCCGCGGAGCAGTTGGGCTTCGAGGCGGTGCTGACCCCGACCGGGACGTGGTGCGAGGACGCCTGGCTGACGACGGTGGCGCTCGCGCAGCACACCGAGCGGCTCAAGTTCCTGGTGGCCTTCCGGCCGGGGGTCCTGTCGCCGGTGCTCGCGGCGCAGATGGCGGCGACGTACCAGCGGATCACCCGCGGCCGGCTGCTCCTGAACGTGGTGACCGGCGGCGACGCGGCCGAGCAGCGGCGGTTCGGCGACTTCCTCGACCACGACCGGCGGTACGCGCGGACCGCCGAGTTCCTGGAGGTGGTGCGCGGGGTGTGGGCCGGGCGGCCGTACGACTTCCACGGCGAGCACTACCGGGTGGCGGGCGGCCTGACCGCGCTGCCGCCGGACCCGTTGCCGGAGATCTTCTTCGGGGGTTCCTCGGCGGCCGCCGGGCCGGTCGCCGCCGAGCATGCGGACGTCTACCTGACCTGGGGCGAGCCGCCCTGGCAGGTGAAGGAGAAGATCGACTGGATCCGGCGGCTGGCCGAGGAGCGAGGGCGCAACGTCCGCTTCGGCATCCGCCTGCACAGCATCTCGCGCGACTCCGCCCGCGAGGCCTGGGCGACCGCGGACCGGCTGCTCGCCGACCTGGACGCGGAGACCGTCGCGACGGCCCAGGCGGCGCTCGCGCGGAGCGAGTCGGTGGGCCAGCAGCGGATGCTGGCCCTGCACGGGGGCGGCACGCTCGACCGGGACCGTCTGGAGATCGCGCCGAACCTGTGGGCGGGAGTCGGTCTCGTACGGGGCGGGGCCGGCACGGCGCTGGTGGGCAGCCACGCGGACGTGGCCGACCGCATCGAGGAGTACCACGACCTGGGCGTCGAGCACTTCGTGCTCTCCGGCTATCCGCATCTGGAGGAGGCGTACTGGTTCGGCGAGGGCGTGATCCCCGAGCTCGCGGCACGCGGCCTGCTCGCGACCATTCCGCCGTCCCCTCTCCTCGGCGTCCCGGCCCTGAACGGCCGTCCCGCCTCGGCGCCGGGTGGCGCGCCGCTGATCCTCGGGGGCGGGCGGTGACCGTCGGCGGCGCTCTGATTGTGCAGGGCGGGCGGTGACCGTCGGTAGCGCCCTGATTGTCCAGGGCTGGCGGCGGCCGTCGGCAGCGCCCCGAGCGCCGAGGGCCAGCGGGATCGTCGGGGGTGGGTGGTGACCGTCACGGGCGCCGCTGACCGTCGGGGGTCGGTGATGACCGTCACGGGCGCCCCTGACCGTCACGGGCGCCGCTGATCGTCGAGGGCGGGCGCTGATCCTGAGGGGGCGGGCGGTGACCGTCGAGGTCGCCCGGCCATGGCACGCCTGCCGCTGCCCCCCCCCCGCCGGGAAGATCCCCGTCCCGCTCGCGGTTGGTGGAATCGTGAACGATTTCGGGGTGCACGAAGCGCGTGACGTGGACGTGGTGGTCATCGGGGCCGGGCAGGCGGGGCTGTCCGCCGCGTATCACCTGCGGCGGAGCGGGTTCGAGCCCGATCGGGACTTCGTGGTGCTCGATCACGCCCCGCGGCCGGGCGGGGCCTGGCAGTTCCGGTGGGCGTCGCTGACGTACGGCAAGGTGCACGGGATGCACGCGCTGCCCGGCAAGGAGCTGACCGGGGCCGACCCGGCGCGGCCGTCCTCCGAGGTGATCGGCGACTACTTCGCCGACTACGAGGAGACCTTCGACCTGCGGGTGCACCGGCCCGTCGACGTGACGGCGGTGCGCGAGGGCGAGGGCGGGCGGCTGCTCGTGGAGACCTCGGAGGGGACGTACGCGACGCGCGCGCTCGTCAACGCGACCGGCACCTGGGACCGGCCGTTCTGGCCGCGGTACCCGGGGCAGGAGACCTTCCGGGGGCGTCAGGTGCACACCGCGCAGTATCCGGGGCCCGAGGCCTTCGCCGGGCAGCGGGTGGTCGTGGTCGGCGGCGGTGCCTCCGGGACCCAGCACCTGATGGAGATCGCGGAGCACGCCGCCGCGACGACCTGGGTCACCCGCCGCGAGCCCGTCTGGCGCGAGGGGCCGTTCGGCGAGGTCCAGGGGCGGGCGGCGGTGGCGCTCGTGGAGGAACGCGTACGCCAGGGGCTGCCGCCGCAGAGCGTGGTGTCGGTCACCGGGCTGCCGCTGAACGACGCCGTCCGCGCGGCCCGCGCGAGCGGGGTCCTGGAGCGTCTGCCGATGTTCGACCGGATCACGCCGACCGGGGTGGCCTGGGACGACGGCCGGACCGTCGACGCGGACGTGATCGTGTGGGCGACCGGCTTCCGGGCCGCCATCGACCATCTCGCGCCGCTGCGGCTGCGCGAGCCGGGGGGCGGGATCCGGGTGGAGGGGACCCGGACGGTACGGGACCCGCGGATCCACCTCGTCGGGTACGGGCCCTCGGCCTCGACCATCGGCGCCAACCGGGCCGGCCGCGCGGCGGCCGCCGGGATCCGCGCGCTGCTCAGGAGCTCGCCGGAGCCTGTCGCCGCGCGTTGAACTCGGCGACGTTGGCCTGGTGTTCGGTGTAGTCGGCGGTGAAGCGGGTGTCGCCGGGGCGGACGCTGACGAAGTAGAGCCAGTCGCCCCGCGCGGGGTCGACGGCCGCGGCCATGGCCTGGTCCCCGGGGTTTCCGATGGGGGACGGGGGCAGCCCCCTGCGCTCGTAGGTGTTGTACGGGCTGTCGATGCGGGTGTCGGCGTGACTGGTGTCCACGGTGTCGCGCCCGAGGGCGTAGTTGAGGGTCGAGTCCATCTGCAGCGGCATCCCCCGGGCGAGCCGGTTGTAGACGACCCGCGCGACCTTGCCCATGTCCTCGGCGGTGTCGGCCTCCGCCTGGACGATGCTGGCGACGATCACGGTCTGGTGGACGCTCAGCCCGTGGGTCCGGGCGCCGTCGGCGATCCGCGCGGTCCCGAAGCGTCGTCCCGCGGTGTCGACCATGTACCGCAGCAGGCCCTCCGCGGTGGTGGCCTTGCCGACGGGGTAGGTGGCGGGGAAGAGATAGCCCTCCGGGTTGCCGTCGGCCGCGGCCGGGAGGGCGAGGTTCGTGGTGGGCGACTGGGCGGCCCTGCGCGCCGTGCCGGCCGGCAGTCCGAGGGAGCGGTCCACCGCGGCGTACACCTCTCCCCCGCGCCAGCCCTCGGGGATGAGCAGGGTGCGCTGTTTCTCCGGGGCGGGCTTGTCCGGCGGGCCGAGCAGCAGCAGGGGCACCGCGACCGCGGCGGCGGCCGCCAGGACGGCGCCCACGAGGAGGACGAACCTGCCGCGCCGGGTGAGGCGTGCGCGCCGCCGACGGTGTTCGGGCTGCCAGGACCGGTACCTCATGGCCGCACGCTAACCCGGCACACCGGGCAAATCGGGGAGCGCACACGCGGCGGCGCCGCCGGTCCCTGGGACGGGGGACCGGCGGCGCCGGGCACTGCGATCGTCAGACGAGCCAGCCAAGGAAGTGGAGGACGCCGGCGAGCAGGTTGGTGATGACGTTCATGGTGGTGCTTTCTCCTCGTGCAGAGCTTTTGTGGGACTGCGCAGTCGCGGTCTGCAGCCCGTCGCTTGCGCACCGTAATCATCTGGCGTCACACGGGAGATGGGCAACGAAAACCGGCACGATCACACGTTCTGGGGAACAACCGCTCCCGCGTTCGTGCGTTCGTCCCGGCGCACCAGTGCCGCGTACCGCCCGTCGAGCGCGAGCAGCTCCTCGTGGGTGCCGCGCTCGGCGATCCTTCCGGCCTCGAGGACGACGATCTGGTCGGCGTCGCGGACGGTGGAGAGCCGGTGGGCGATGGTGATGGTGGTGCGGCCGGCGGAGAGCGCGTCGATGGCCTGCTGCACGGCGTGCTCGGTCCGGGTGTCGAGGGCGCTGGTCGCCTCGTCGAGGATGAGGACGGGCGGGTCGCGCAGGATGGTGCGGGCGATCGCGAGGCGCTGCTTCTCGCCGCCCGAGAAGCGGTAGCCGCGCTCGCCGACGAGGGTGTCGTAGCCGTCGGGCAGCGAGGCGATGTGGTCGTGGATCTGGGCGGCGCGGGCGGCGGCCTCGATCTCCGCGTCGGTGGCCTCGGGCTTGGCGAAGCGCAGGTTGTCCGCGACCGAGGCGTGGAAGAGGTAGGTCTCCTGGGAGACCACGCCGACCGCCCGGGCGAGGCTGTCGAAGTCCAGGTCGCGCACGTCGACGCCGTCGAGGGTGACCCGGCCGTCGGTGACGTCGTAGAGCCGGGGCACGAGGTAGCTGAGGGTGGACTTCCCGGATCCGGTCGGGCCGACGACGGCCAGGCTGCCGCCGGCCGGGACGGTCAGGTCGACGCCCTCGAGGGTGGGGCGGCCCTCGCCCTCGGGGTCGTAGCGGAAGCCGACCTTCTCGAAGACGACCTCGCCGGAGGCCTTCGGCAGGCGGACGGGCTCGGCGGGTTCGGTGATCTCGACGGGCAGGTCGAGGTATTCGAAGATCCGCTGGAAGAGGGCGAGCGAGGTCTGGATCTGCACACCGGTCGACAGGAGGCCGACCGTGGGCCGGAAGAGGCCCTGCTGGAGCGAGACGAAGGCGACCAGGGTGCCGAGGGAGATGGCGGGGCCGCCGGCCTGGAGGGCGAGGCCCGCCGCCCAGTAGAGCAGGGCGGGCATGGCGGCCATGACGATGCCGATGGTGGACATCCGCCAGCGTCCGGCCATGGAGGAGCGCACTTCGAGGTCGACGAGGCGCTCGGACTCCTCGGCGAAGGACCTGGTGAGGGAGTCGGCGCGGCCCATGGTGCGGCCGAGCAGGATGCCGCTGACGGACAGCGACTCGGTGACGGTCGCCGCCATGGCGGCCATCTGCTTCTGGCGCCGGGTGGTGATCCGCTTGCGCTCCCGGCCGACCCGGCGGCTGATCCAGACGAAGAGCGGCAGCAGGAGCAGGGAGACCAGGGTGAGCCGCCAGTCGAGCGCGAGCATCGCGACGACGGTGGCGACGACGGCGGTCAGGTTGGAGACGAGGGAGGTGGCGGTCGAGGTGACGGTGGCCTGCATGCCGCCGATGTCGTTGGCGATGCGGGACTGGACCTCGCCGGTGCGGGTGCGCGTGAAGAAGGCGAGCGGCATCCGCTGCAGCTGCGCGTAGACCGCGGTGCGCAGGTCGTGCATGACGCGCTGGCCGACGGTGGTGGAGATGAGCGTCTGGAGCACGCCGAAGACGCCGGAGACCACGGCGGTGACGATCATGCCGAGGGCGAGCAGGCTGAGCAGCCCGGTGCGGCCCTGCGGGATCGCGGTGTCGAGGATCTCGCGGAGCAGGAAGGGCGAGGCGACCGAGACCAGCGACGACGCCGCGACGAGCAGGCCGACGAGGGCGAGGCGGCCCCGGTAGGGCCGGAAGAGACTCAGGATGCGCCGCAGCTGGGCGGGCTCCTCGGGGCGGGCGCGGTCACGGTCGGGAGGCGTCCAGGTGGACTCGTCGTGCGGGTGCATGGGCTCCTACGAGGGTTCGGGAGTACGGCGATGAGAGCTTAGCTCATTGTTACCTATACTCACAATGAACATCGTCCTGATATTGTTCCGTCATGAACACCCCGGCCACTCCCGGCAGCTCCGACCCCGACGCGCCCGGCGGCGCCGATCCCGACGGGTTCCTCGCCGAGCAGCTGCTCCGGCTCACCCGCCGGCTGCACCGCTTCCAGAAGCAGTATCTGGAGCCGGTCGGCATCACCCCGGCGCAGTCCCGGCTGCTGCGGACGGTCGCGCACTACCCGGAGCCGCCCCGGATGGCCGATCTCGCGGCCCGGCTCGAAGTGGTCCCCCGCGCCGTCACCACCCTCGTCGACGGCCTGGAGGCGGCCGGGCGGGTCCGCCGGGTGCCCGATCCGACCAACCGCCGGGTCGTGCGGATCGAGCTCACCGACACCGGCCGCGACACGCTGAGGGAGCTCCGCAGCGCGCGCCGTGCGGCCGCAGAGGACATGCTGGCCCCACTGACCGTCGAACAGCGCGAGGTGCTCGGAGGTCTGCTGTCCGCTCTGGTCGACCGCGGTCCGGAGCGCGTCTGCTGAGACGGGGGCAGCCGAGGCCGGGGCACGCCGCACGCCGGAGGGGAGCCCTGACCATGCCCGCACTGGAGCCGAATCCGCGGACGCTGCGAGCCGGTACCAAGCGGCGGCCGGCGCCCGACCGGGTGCCGGACCTCCAGGCCCGGGGCACCCAGAAGCACCTGCGGGAGGAGCTGGTCACCCTCCTCGGCGCGGACAAGGTGCTGTCGAGGGTCTCCGATCTGGTCCGCTACGCCTCCGACGCCAGTCCCTACCGCTTCGTGCCGCAGGTCGTGGTGATGGCCGAGGACATCGACGACGTGTCCGCGGTCCTCTCGTACGCGCACGGCAAGGGCCGCGAGGTGGTGTTCCGGGCCGCCGGGACCAGCCTCAACGGGCAGGCGCAGGGCGAGGACATCCTGGTCGACGTGCGCCGCCACTGGGCGGGTGTCGAGGTGCTGGACGGCGGCGCCCGCGCCCGGATCCTGCCGGGCACCACGGTCGTCCGCGCCAACGCGGCGCTCGCCCCGTACGGCCGGGTGCTCGGCCCCGACCCGGCGAGCGCCGTCGCCTGCACGATCGGCGGCGTGGTGGCCAACAACGCCTCGGGCATGACGGCGGGCACCACCCGCAACGCGTACCGCACGCTCGCCTCGCTCACCTTCGTCCTGCCGAGCGGCACCGTCGTCGACACCGCCGACCCGCGGGCCGACGCCGAACTCGCCCGCGCGGACCCCCGGCTGTGCGCCGGACTCATGGCGCTGAAGGCGGAGATCGAGGCGGATCCGGAGCTCACGGCACGGATCCGCGCCAAGTACGCGATCAAGAACACCAACGGATACCGGCTCGACGCCTTCCTCGACGGCGCCACCCCGGTCGAGATCCTGCGCGGACTGATGGTGGGCTCCGAGGGCACCTTCGGCTTCATCTCCGAGACCGTCTTCGACACGCTCCCCCTCGACCGGAGGGTCTCCACGGCGCTGCTCTTCTTCCCGTCGCTGCCGGCCGCCGCCGCAGCCGTGCCGCGCTTCAACGAGGCGGGCGCCCTGGCCGTCGAGCTGATGGACGGCAACACGCTCCGGGCCTCGGTGCGCGTGCCGGGCGTGCCCGCCGACTGGGCGGAGCTGCCCAGGGAGACGGCCGCCCTGCTCGTGGAGTTCCGGGCGCCCAACGAGGCCGCGCAGGAGGCGTACGAGGAGGCGGCGGCCCGGGTCCTGGAGCACCTGGAGCTCGTCGCGCCGGTCGCCTCGGTACGCAACGCCTTCACCCGGGACGCGCGGACCGTCGCCGGCTACTGGAAGGCCCGCAGGGCCTTCGTGACCGCGGTCGGCGGGTCACGCCCCCCGGGTACGACCCTGATCACGGAGGACTTCGCGGTGCCGCCCGCGCGGCTCGCCGAGGCCTGCGCCGAGCTGCTCGACCTCCAGGAGCGGCACGGCTTCGACGCCGCCGTCGCCGGTCACGCCGCCCACGGCAACCTGCACTTCCTGCTCGCGTTCGACGCCGGCGACCCGGGCGACGTCGAGCGGTACGCGGCGTTCATGGACGAGTTCTGCAAGCTGACCGTGGAGCGCTTCGACGGCTCGCTGAAGGCCGAGCACGCCACCGGCCGTAACATCGCGCCCTTCCTGGAGCTGGAGTGGGGGCCCAAGGCGACCGAACTGATGTGGCGCACCAAGGAGGTCATCGACCCCGACGGGGTGCTGGCGCCCCGGATCGTCCTGGACCGCGATCCGCAGGCGCATCTGCGCGGTCTGAAGACCATCCCCGTCGTGGAGCCGGTCGCCGATCCGTGCATCGAGTGCGGCTTCTGCGAACCGACCTGTCCCAGCCACGACCTGACGACCACTCCGCGCCAGCGCATCGTGCTGCGCCGGGAGATGATGCGGCAGGCCGACGGCGCCCCGGTCGAGAGGCGGCTCCTGGAGGCGTACGGCTACGACGCCGTCGACACGTGCGCCGGCGACTCCACGTGCCGGCTGGCCTGCCCGGTCGGCATCGACACGGGCGCGCTGATGAGGGAGTTCCGGCACGAGCGGCACTCCCCGCGCGAGGAGCGCGCCGCCGCCCTCGCCGCCCGGAACTTCCGCGCCGTGGAGGCCGCCGCGCGGCTCGCGGTGGGCGCCGGCGCGCGGCTGGGCGACCGGCTCGTGGAGTCGGCGACCGGGTTCGCCCGCAGGCTCGTACGGCCCGATCTCGTACCGGAGTGGCTGCCCGAGATCCCGGGGCCCGCCGCTCGCCGGCTCCCCCGCACCCACCGGCCGTCCGCGGTCGCCGTCTACTACCCGGCCTGCGTGAACCGGATCTTCGGCAATCCGGACGGCCTGGAAGGCCCGTCGCTCCCCGAAGCCGTGGTGGCGCTGTCCGCCCGCGCGGGGCGCCCGGTGTGGATCCCGGACGACGTGGCGGGCACGTGCTGCGCGACGATCTGGCACTCCAAGGGGTACGAGCGGGGCAACGAGGTGATGGCCAACCGGATCGTCGAGGCCGCCTGGGGCTGGACCGCCGGCGGCCGGCTGCCCCTGGTCGTCGACGCCTCCTCGTGCACCCTGGGCCTCGCCCACGACGTCGTGCCCTGTCTCACCGACGACAACCGGGAGTTGCACGCCGAGCTGACCGTGCTCGACTCGCTCGTCTGGGCCGCGGACGAGCTGCTGCCCCGGCTCGACGTGCGGCACCGGGTGGCCTCGGCGGTGGTCCATCCCACCTGCTCCATGCGGCACCTGGGCGACGAGGACCGGCTGACCGCGCTCGCGGAGGCGTGCGCCGACGAGGTGCTCGTCCCGGTCGACGCGGGCTGCTGCGCCTTCGCGGGCGACCGGGGCATGCTCCACCCGGAACTGACCGCGTCCGCCACCGCGCGGGAGGCCGCCGAGGTCACCGCGCGCGCCTTCGACGCGCACCTGTCGGCCAACCGCATGTGCGAGGTCGGCATGGACCGCGCAACGGGCCGCACGTACTACTCGGCGCTGCTGGAGCTGGAGCGCGCGACCCGGCCGTAGCCGCGCGTGCGGTGCCCGGGCCCGCGGGCCGGGACACCGCACGCGCTCGGGCGGTCAGCAGCGCCGCAGGTCCTCGACGAGCGTGCCCTGGACGGTCTTCAGCGAGCGGTCGTAGCAGCCGTCGGAGCCGTACACGCGGTAGCGCTCGGCACTGGTGCCGATCGCGTGGCGCTGCTCGCGCGGGACGCCGAGGGTGAAGGAGGCATCACCGGTGTACGTGTCGTCGAGGCGCGACCAGGACAGGCGCCTGCCGTCGCGGACGACGCTGACGGCGGCCCGGTCGCCGACGGTGAGGACGGTCCGCAGCCGGTCATCCGCGCCGATGCCGATCTCGCCGTCCATCGTGTAGCTGCGCCGGGTGCGGGTGGTGGTCCGGCCGACGGTCACCGTCTCGTCGTCGGTCCAGTACGCGCTGAGCGCGTCCGGGTTCTCGTCGGCGCCCCAGCGGTGGGTGGACCGGTGGTCGACGGTGCGGGTGACGGTGGTGGCGACCCGGCCGTGCGAGGTGTTCAGGTGGCCGGCGACGGTGAGGGTGTGGCCGCCCGTGGTCTCCAGGACGTCGGGCGAACCGGCGGTGTACACCGCGGAGTTGCGCGGGGTGCCGGACTCGTGCCGGTCGAGGGCTCCGGTGACGACCGCGCTGCCCTCGTCCTGCCACAGCAGCACGTTGGCCGGCACGCTCCAGCCGGTCTGGCCGGCCGGGACGCCGGCCACGGAGACCTCGACGCGGTGGGCGCGGCCGTCGTTCAGGACGCCCGCGAACGGGGTGAGGTCGTAGACGACCGGCTGGACGTCGAAGGCGCGCGGAGCGGGGGTCACGTACCAGAGGAAGGGGTTGGACCAGCCGCCGGTCCAGACGTGCGGGAAGGGGGCGGCGATGCCCGCGAGCTTCCCGTCGACGGATATCCGCACCTCGCGGTACGGGCCGTCGGTGGCCTTGCAGGAGTACGGCGCGGCGTCGGGGACGGTGAGGTACCAGAACTCCTCGCAGCCGCCGCCCGAGCCGGTGGCGTACACCTCGGCGAGGATCCGCTCGGTGTTCCGCGGGGTGGTGAGGGTGGCGTCGGTGAGCGGCAGGACCCGGTCGGGGGTGCCGGCGGCGGGCTTCACCTTGCCCTGGGCGGTGTGGAAGGTGAGGGTGACGCGGATGTCGAGGACCCCGGTGTACGTGTCGTTGACGACGTTGCCGATGAGCATCTCCACGGCCCCGGGGCGGCTCAGGGTGTCGCGGTAGCGGGTGACGTCCTTCTCGACCGACCAGGCGATGCCCTCGGGCGAGGGCTCGGGGGTGGAGGTGCGGAGGATCTCCACGCCGCCGACGGTGAGATAGCCGAGGCGGTCGTACTGACGGCCCTTCACCTTGCCTTCCAGGCGAAGGACCACCTTGTTCCAGCGGGTGCCGCACTCCTTGGGCGGGGCGTAACTCCCCTTGTACGGCGTGAAGTCGCGGAACTGGACCTCGGCGAGCGTCACCTGGCAGGTGCGGGTGCCGGGGGTGGCGATCGGCGGCGCGGCGGTGACCGGGTCGTGCCAGTCGGTGGTGAACTCGGCCGGCGGGGTCGGGGCCTCGTCCGCGTGGGCCGCGGGGGCGGCGAGCAGCAGTCCGGCGGCCAGGGTGAGCCCGCCGATCAGGCTCGTGATCTTCCGTTGTCTCATGGGTCGTGAGTGAAGCGCGGGGCTGCGGACGCGGTCCAGAGGGCGTGGGCCCGGCTTGGCGGGATCTGTTCCCGGATGCCGGGAAACCCGTTCGCCGGAAAATCGATTGCCGAGCGCTCTCCGGCGGCGCGAGTCTGGATCGGTTCGAGACCTCACCGGACCGGTACGAGCGATCGGTCGAAAGCGCTGGGACAGCATGCAGATTCGCGATCTTCCGTACGCCGACCCAGGGGACCCGGACGTCCGCTCGGGCCCGCGGTTCCTGCTGTGGCTCGGCCGGGCACAGCTCGGCGGTCAGGTGAAGTGCCTGCTGTGGGGTCTGCTGCTGCAGCTCGGCATCGCCGGGCTGCCGCTCGGGGTCGGAATCGCCGTACAGGCGGTCGTGGACCGCGACGGCGGCCGGCTCGGCCTCGGCATCGGGCTGCTCGTCGCCTTCGGCCTGGCCATCGCGGCCGGCGACATGATGGTCCACCGGGTGGCCGTCACCAACTGGATCACCGCGGCCGCCCGGGTCCAGCAGCTGCTGGCGCGCAAGACCGCCGAACTCGGGTCCGTGCTGACGCGTCGGGTGGCGGCGGGCGAGGTCGTGGCCGTCTCCACCGGCGACGTGGAGAAGATCGGCTGGTTCGTCGAGGCGGCCTCCCGCTTCGCGTCCGCCGCCGTCGCCCTGCTGCTCGTCTGCGGGGGACTCGTGCTCTACCAGCCGGACCTGGGCGTGGTCGTCGCGCTCGGCGTCCCCGTCCTCGCGCTGGCCGCCCTGCCGCTGCTCCCCCGCGCCACCCGCCGGGCCGACGCCCAGCGCGAGAAGGCCGGCCGGGCCACCGAGCTGGCCTCCGACACCGTCGCCGGGCTGCGCGTCCTGCGCGGGATCGGCGGCGAGGAGCTGTTCCTCGGCCGCTACCGGGCCGCCTCCCAGGAGGTGCGCCGGGCCGCCGTGCACAGCGCCCGGATGTGGGCGCTCATCGCGGCGATCCAGGTGCTGCTGCCGGGCGTGCTGCTGGTCGGCGTGATCGTGTACGGCGCGCGGCTGGCGCTCGACGGGCGGATCACGGTCGGCGAACTGGTCACGGTGTACGGCGCGGTGGCGCTCACCCACCACCCGCTGCGGACGTTCGAGGAGATCGCCATGGCGTACTCCTTCTCCCGCCCGTCGGCCCGGCGTGCCGCGCGGGTGCTCGCCCTGTCCCGTACGACGGGCCCGGCGGCCGGGGCTCCCCGGGAGGTGCCGGTCGGCGACCTGTACGACCCGGTGACCGGGGTGCGCGCGGCGGCCGGGAGTCTCACCGCGGTGGTCTGCGGGGATCCGGACGCGGCCGGCCGGCTCGCCGACCGGCTCGGCGGGCATCCGGCTGACCCGGGCGAGGACCACGCCTCGGTGCTGGTGGGGGACGTGGCCCTCGACGAGCTGCCCCTCGACGCCGCGCGGGCCGCGGTCCTCGTCCAGGACAAGGACCCGGTGCTGCTCTCCGGCACGCTCGCGCAGCTCCTCGACGTGCCGTCCTCCGGGCAGGTGGCGGCGGCCGAGGCACTGGAGGCGGCCCAGTGCGGGGACGTGCTCGACGCCCTCGCGCAGGCCTCCGTGGACACCGGCGGCGACCCGATGCGGACCCGGATCACCGAGCGCGGCCGGTCGCTGTCCGGCGGCCAGCGCCAGCGGCTCGCGCTGGCCCGCTCCCTGGTCACCGACCCCGGTGTGCTGGTCCTGGACGAGCCGACCTCGGCGGTCGACTCGCACACCGAGGCCCGGGTGGCCGCCGGGATCAAGCGGCTGCGGGCCGGCCGGACGACCGTCGTCCTGGCCTCCTCGCCGCTGCTGCTCGACCTGGCCGACCGGGTCGTCCTGGTCGACGGCGGCAGGGCCGTCGCGGCCGGCACCCACCGCGAGCTGCTGGCCGCCGAACCCCGCTACCGGGCCGTCGTCACCCGCGAGACGGACGACGAACGCGCCGGGGACGGGGCGGACGACGGACGCGCGGCCGGGGCGGAGGACGCACCCGCGGCTCGGGCGGAGGACGGGCGCGTCGGCCGGAGCAGGCCCGGGACGGACGCCGTGGGGGCCGAGGAGCTGGGGCTCGACGCCGAGTGGCGCGAGCTGAAGGAACGGGAAGACGAGCTGGAAGGAGAGACGGCATGATCGCCGTGGCGCCGCCGTCGTACGACCCCGCGGCCCCCCGGTCGGCGACGACGCTGCCGGTCGGCACCGCCGCCACGGTGCGGGGGTACGTCCGGGACCTGCTGCGCCGCCACCGGGGCGCGTTCGCGGCCCTCGTCGTGGTCAACGCGATCGCCGTGACCGCCTCGATGGCGGGGCCGTACCTCCTCGGCTCCGTCGTCGACGCGCTCACCGCCGGGGCCCGGGAGCTGCGTCCGGAGCGCACCGCCGCCCTGTTCTGCGTCGCCCTGCTGATCCAGACGGTCTTCGTCCGGTCGGTCCGGCTGCGCGGCGCGATGCTCGGCGAGGAGATGCTGGCCGACCTGCGCGAGGACTTCCTCGTCCGCGCGGTGGCGCTGCCGCCGGGCGTCCTGGAGCGGGCCGGGACCGGCGATCTGCTGTCCCGGATCACGACCGACGTCGACCGGCTGGCCAACGCCATGCGCGAGGCCGTGCCGCAGCTCGTCATCGGCGTGGTGTGGGCGGCGCTGCTGATCGGCGGGGTCGCGGTGACCGCGCCCCCGCTGGCGGTGGCGCTGCTGCTCGCCGCGCCGCTGCTGATCGTCGGCTGCCGCTGGTACTTCCGGCGTGCGCCGGCCGCGTACCGCTCGGAGGCCGCCGGGTACGCGGCGGTGGCCGCGTCCCTGGCGGAGACCGTGGACGCGGGCCGCACTGTGGAGGCGCACCGCCTCGGCGGGCGCCGGATCGAGCTGTCCGACCGGCGGGTGCGCGAATGGACCGCGTGGGAGCGCTACACGCTCTATCTGCGCTCGGTGCTGTTCCCCGTGGTCACCCTCACCCACACCCTCGTGCTCACCGGGGTCCTGGTGATCGGCGGGCTGCTCGTCTTCCAGGGCTGGATGGACGTGGGGCAGCTGACCACGGGCGCCCTGCTCGCCCAGATGCTGGTCGACCCGATCGGGATCGTCCTGCGCTGGTACGACGAGCTGCAGGTGGCCCAGGTGTCGCTGGCGCGGCTGGTGGGCGTGCGGGACATCGAGCCCGAGGCCGGCGACGTGACCGTACGCCCGGAGGGGCGGGAGGTCCGCGCCGACGAGGTGCGGTTCGGCTACCGGGAGGGCGTCGACGTGCTGCACCGGGTGTCGATGCAGGTCGCGCCGGGCACCCGGCTGGCCCTGGTCGGCCCGTCGGGCGCCGGCAAGTCGACGCTCGGCCGGCTGCTCGCCGGCATCTACGCCCCGCGCTCGGGCACGGTCACCCTCGGCTCGGCGGAGCTCGCGCGGATGCCGGCCGAGCGGGTCCGCGAGCACGTGGCCCTGGTCAACCAGGAACACCACGTCTTCGTCGGCTCGCTCCGCGACAACCTGCTGCTCGCCAGGGCGGGCGCCGGGGACGCCGAGCTGTGGGCGGCGCTCGCGGCGGTCGACGCGGACGGCTGGGCGCGGGCCCTCGACGGCGGCCTGGACATCGAGGTCGGCTCGGGCGGCCACGCCCTCACCCCGGCCCAGGCGCAGCAGGTGGCCCTGGCCCGCCTCGTCCTGGCCGACCCGCACACGCTGGTCCTCGACGAGGCGACCTCGCTGCTCGACCCGCGCGCGGCCCGGCACCTGGAACGCTCGCTGGCCCGCGTCCTGGACGGCCGTACGGTCGTCGCCATCGCCCACCGGCTGCACACGGCGCACGACGCCGATCTGATCGCCGTGGTCGAGGGCGGCCGCATCAGCGAACTGGGCCGGCACGACGAACTGGTGGCGGCCGACGGAGCGTACGCGGCACTGTGGCGCTCCTGGCACGGGCACGGGTAAGCGCCGCGGCATGCGAAGGGGCCGCACCGGTCACCCGGTGCAGCCCTGGTCCCGCAGAAGCCCACACCCTCAACCGCCACCCGCAGAAGCCCACAACCTCAACCCACACCCACAGAAGCCCACACCCTCAACCGCCACCCGCAGAAGCCCACAACCTCAACCCACACCCGCAGAAGCCCACAACCTCAGCCCACACCCGTAGGA
The DNA here is from genome assembly GCF_044544925.1 of Streptomyces sp. NPDC053431. Lineage (NCBI taxonomy): Bacteria > Bacillati > Actinomycetota > Actinomycetes > Kitasatosporales > Streptomycetaceae > Streptomyces > Streptomyces sp. NPDC053431. The sequence continues at coordinate 282,547 of NZ_JBITXX010000004.1, forward strand.
CCCCTCGCCGTAGGAACGGCCGGGCCCCCTAGAGAAAGCCGAGCGCCGAAGCCCCACCCACCCCGCCCAGCAGCATGAACGCCGGCATCAGCACCTTCAGCTCCACCCAGCTGCCCGCCCGGAAGCGCATGCCCTTCGGCGGGCCGATCGGGTACCAGCGCTTGCGGCCGACCGGGATGGGCCACAGGATCGGGCAGCCGGAGACGGTCAGGGCGTCGCCGATGTCGTGGACGAGGGCGCCCAGGACGATCGGCAGGCCCAGCCACAGGTACTCCTGGCCGGGCTCGGTGAAGAGCCAGCCGGCGCCGTTGCCGGGCTGGTCGAGGACGCCCGCCAGGATCCAGGCGCTGGTGGCGCCGAGCAGCCAGACCAGGACGTCGCTGGACATCCGGGCGGCCCGCCACAGCAGGCCCTCGACGGCGAGGACGAGGTGGACGAAGAGGATCGCGAGGACCGCCCAGCGGCCGCCGGTCACGGCGGCGACGGAGCAGCCGGCGCCGATCAGCACCGCCCACACCCAGGTGTGCGTGAGGGTGCGGTGGCCACCGGAGCGGCGCGGGTCCTGGGCGGAGCGGGTGGCCTTGTAGACGGCGTACGACAGCTTGTCGACGATCTCGCACAGCCCGCGCGAGACCGGACCGAAGGCGCGCGAGATGGTGGCCGACTTGTGGTCCAGGTCGGGGGCGAGGGCCGCACCCGCGCAGAGGAGCGCGCCGACCACCAGAACCGGCCACGGCATGGGGTGGTCGAAGGCCGCCGCGGCCGCACCGACGCCCAGCCAGGCCGCCGCTCCGGACAGCGAGTGCGCCGGTCCCATCATGGTCGTCCCGCCCCGTTTCTCGTGCGCCGGCGCCCAGTTGACGTCCGGTCGACGGGCCAGCCTATCGTCCGTGATCTTCGATGCGACGGCCGGTTCCCTCCTCCGGGCGGAATCCAGGCAAGATGGGGGCGTGACCCTTATCGATCAGCTGCCGCCGACCGCCGACCCCGACGCCCTCTTCGAGGCCTTCTCCTCATGGGCGGAGGACCGGGGCATCACGCTCTACCCGGCCCAGGAGGAGGCGCTGATCGAGGTGGTCTCGGGGGCCAACGTGATTTTGTCGACCCCCACCGGGTCGGGAAAGTCGCTGGTGGCGGCCGGGGCGCACTTCACGGCGCTGGCCAATGACCAGGTCACGTTCTACACGGCACCGATCAAGGCGCTGGTGTCGGAGAAGTTCTTCGACCTGTGCAAGATCTTCGGCACCGAGAACGTCGGCATGCTGACCGGCGACGCGTCCGTGAACGCGGACGCGCCCGTCATCTGCTGCACCGCCGAGGTGCTCGCCTCCATCGCGCTGCGCGACGGCAAGAACGCCGACATCGGCCAGGTCGTCATGGACGAGTTCCACTTCTACGCGGAGCAGGACCGCGGCTGGGCCTGGCAGATCCCGATCCTGGAGCTGCCGCAGGCGCAGTTCGTCCTCATGTCGGCGACGCTCGGCGACGTGTCGATGTTCGAGAAGGACCTGACCCGGCGGACCGGGCGGCCGACCGCGGTGGTCCGCTCCGCGACCCGGCCGGTCCCGCTGTCGTACGAGTACCGGCTCACGCCGATCACGGACACCCTGACCGAGCTCCTGGAGACGAAGCAGGCGCCCGTCTACATCGTCCACTTCACGCAGGCGCAGGCCGTGGAGCGCGCGCAGTCGCTGATGAGCATCAACATGTGCTCGCGCGAGGAGAAGGACGCCATCGCCGAGATGATCGGCAACTTCCGCTTCACCACGAAGTTCGGCAAGAACCTCTCCCGGTACGTCCGGCACGGCATCGGCGTGCACCACGCGGGCATGCTGCCGAAGTACCGGCGCCTGGTGGAGAAGCTGGCCCAGGCGGGTCTGCTGAAGGTCATCTGCGGCACGGACACCCTCGGTGTCGGCGTCAACGTGCCGATCCGCACGGTGCTCTTCACCGCGCTCACCAAGTACGACGGCAACCGGGTGCGGACGCTGCGCGCCCGTGAGTTCCACCAGATCGCGGGCCGGGCCGGCCGGGCCGGCTTCGACACCGCGGGCTTCGTGGTGGCGCAGGCGCCGGAGCACGTGATCGAGAACGAGAAGGCGCTCGCCAAGGCGGGCGACGACCCGAAGAAGCGCCGCAAGGTGGTCCGCAAGAAGGCCCCGGAGGGCTTCGTCGGCTGGACCGAGAGCAGCTTCGAGAAGCTGATCGCCGCCGAGCCGGAGCCGCTGACCTCCCGCTTCCGGGTCACCCACACCATGCTGCTCTCGGTGATCGCGCGCCCCGGCAACGCCTTCGAGGCCATGCGCAAGCTCCTGGAGGACAACCACGAGCCGCGCAAGAACCAGCTCAAGCACATCCGCCGGGCCATCGCGATCTACCGCTCACTGCTCGACGGCGGGGTCGTGGAGCAGCTGGACACCCCGGACGCCGAGGGCCGCACGATCCGTCTGACGGTCGATCTGCAGCAGGACTTCGCGCTCAACCAGCCGCTGTCGACCTTCGCGCTGGCCGCCTTCGACCTGCTCGACCCGCAGTCCCCGTCGTACGCGCTCGACATGGTGTCGGTCGTCGAGTCGACCCTCGACGACCCGCGCCAGATCCTGCACGCCCAGCAGAACAAGGCGCGCGGCGAGGCGGTCGGCGCGATGAAGGCCGACGGGGTCGAGTACGAGGAGCGCATGGAGCGGCTCCAGGAGATCTCGTACCCGAAGCCGCTCGAAGAGCTGCTGTGGCACGCGTACAACGTCTACCGCAAGTCGCACCCCTGGGTCGGCGACCACCCGGTGTCGCCGAAGTCGGTGATCCGCGACATGTACGAACGGGCGCTGACCTTCACCGAGTTCACCTCGTTCTACGAGCTGGCGCGCACCGAGGGCATCGTGCTGCGCTATCTGGCGAGCGCGTACAAGGCGCTCGACCACACGATCCCGGACGACCTGAAGACCGAGGACCTGGAGGACCTGATCGCCTGGCTGGGCGAGATGGTGCGGCAGGTCGACTCCTCGCTGCTCGACGAGTGGGAGCAGCTGGCCAATCCGGAGCTGGAGAGCGCGGAGGAGGCCCAGGAGAAGGCCGACCAGGTCAAGCCGGTCACCGCGAACGCCCGCGCCTTCCGGGTGCTGGTGCGCAACGCGATGTTCCGCCGGGTGGAGCTGGCGGCGCTCGACCACGTGGACGAGCTCGGCGAGATGGACGCGGAGTCCGGCTGGGACGCGGACGCGTGGGGCGAGGCGATGGACGCGTACTGGGACGAGTACGACGACCTGGGTACGGGTCCGGACGCGCGCGGCCCGAAGCTGCTGTCCATCGAGGAGGACCCGGCGCACGGCGTCTGGCGCGTCCGGCAGACCTTCGCCGACCCGAACGGCGACCATGACTGGGGCATCAGCGCGGAGGTGGACCTGGCGGCCTCGGACGAGGAGGGCCGCGCGGTCGTCCGCGTGACGTCGGTCGGACAGCTGTAGGCACTGCTGTGGAATCGGACAGCTGCAGGCACTCCCGTGGAAAGGGCATGAGGTGACGAATCCCGCCGAGAGGCTCGTGGATCTGCTCGACCTGGAGCGGATCGAGGTGAACATCTTCCGCGGCCGCAGTCCGCAGGAGTCGTTGCAGCGGGTCTTCGGCGGGCAGGTCGCCGGCCAGGCCCTGGTGGCGGCCGGCCGCACCGTGGACGACGATCGCCCGGTGCACTCGCTGCACGCCTACTTCCTGCGCCCGGGCCGGCCCGGCGTACCGATCGTGTACCAGGTGGAGCGGGTGCGCGACGGGCGCTCGTTCACCACCCGCCGGGTCACCGCGATCCAGGAGGGCCGGACGATCTTCAATCTGACGGCCTCGTTCCACCTCCCGGAGGAGGGCGCCTTCGAGCACCAGCTGCCGCCCCGGCACCTCACCGACCCGGAGAGCCTGCCGAGGCTCGCGGACGAGATCAAGGACCACCTCGGCGCCCTGCCGGAGGCCCTGGAGCGGATGGCCCGCCGCCAGCCCTTCGACATCCGTTACGTGGACCGGCTGCGCTGGACGAAGGAGGAGGTCCAGGACGCGGACCCGCGCAGCGCGGTCTGGATGCGCGCGGTCGGGCCCCTGGGCGACGACCCCCTGGTGCACACCTGCGCCCTCACCTACGCCTCGGACATGACGCTGCTCGACGCGGTCCGCATCCCGGTCGAGCCGCTCTGGGGTCCCCGCGGCTTCGACATGGCGTCCCTCGACCACGCGATGTGGTTCCACCGCCCGTTCCGCGCCGACGAGTGGTTCCTCTACGACCAGGAGTCCCCCATCGCGACGGACGGCCGCGGCCTGGCCCGCGGCCGGATCTACGACCGCGAGGGGCGGATGCTGGTGTCGGTGGTGCAGGAGGGGCTGTTCCGGAAGCTGTAGGTTCCCGGGCCCGGCCGGCCCCGATCCACCGGGCGCGCCTCAGGTCCCCGGCAGCGGGTCCTGCTCGACCTCGTGGCGCCGGGTGCGGATGTCCGGGCCCGGCGGGTGGAGCTTGGCGTCGCAGGACGGGCCCAGTCCGGTGCGGCGGGAGTCGGCGCCGGTCAGGGGGCGCCCGCACAGCCGGCACCACACGCGCCGCGGGCCCTCCGGCGGGGGCACGGAATCGATGTCGATTGCCAGCGGTTCTTCTCCCATGCTGAGATCAAACCTCATTTCCCCCAAGGAGCTGTCCATGAGCCTGTACGAGATTCCGCTGAAGACCCTCACCGGTGACCCGATCTCCCTCGCCGACTACCGCGACCACGCGGTCCTGGTGGTGAACGTGGCCTCCCAGTGCGGTCTCACCCCGCAGTACGCCGGTCTGGAGCGGCTGCAGAAGGAGTACGGGGAGCGCGGCTTCACCGTGCTCGGCGTGCCCTGCAACCAGTTCGCGGGCCAGGAGCCGGGGACCGCGGAGGAGATCGGGACGTTCTGCTCGGCGACGTACGGCGTGAGCTTCCCGCTCCTGGAGAAGACCGAGGTCAACGGCGAGGGGCGGCACCCGCTGTACGCCGAGCTCACCAAGGTCGCGGACGCCGAGGGCGAGGCCGGTGACGTGCAGTGGAACTTCGAGAAGTTCCTCGTCGGCCGGGACGGCGTGGTCACCCGGTTCCGTCCGCGCACCGAGCCGGAGGCCCCGGAGGTCGTCGCGGCGATCGAGGCCCAGCTTGCCTGACCTGGGGGTGGTGGAGCGGCTGCGGGCCGCGGGCTGCGTCTTCGCCGAGGAAGAGGCGGAACTGCTGCGCGCGGCGGCGGCCGGTGCGGCCGAGCTCGACGCGATGGTCGAGCGGCGGGCCGCGGGCCTGCCCCTCGAACACGTCGTGGGCTGGGCCGCGTTCGGGGGGTTGCGGATCGAGGTCGACGGCGGCGTCTTCGTGCCGCGCCGGCGTACGGAGTTCCTGGTCGCCCAGGCGGTCTCCCTGGCCCGGCCGGGCGCCGTCTGCGTCGACCTGTGCTGCGGCTCGGGCGCGGCGGGCGCGGTGCTGCTCGCGTCCGTCGAGGGCGCCGAGGTGTACGCCTCCGACATCGAGCCGGCGGCGGTGCGCTGCGCCCGCCGCAACGTGGAGCCGCGCGGCGGCCGGGTCTACGAGGGCGATCTCTTCGAGCCGCTGCCGGAGGCGCTGCGCGGCTGGATCGAGGTGCTGGTCGCGAACGTCCCGTACGTCCCCAGCGAGGACGTGGCCCTGCTCCCCGCCGAGGCCCGTGAGCACGAGCCGCGGGTCGCCCTCGACGGCGGCACGGACGGCCTGGACGTGCTGCGCCGGGTAGCGGCCGGGGCGGCGGAGTGGCTGGCCCCGGGCGGGCACCTCCTGGTGGAGACCAGCGAACGGCAGGCCGACCGGGCGGTGAAGGCGGTCACCGAGCACGGCCTGACGGCCCGGGTCCTGGAGGACGAGGAGCTGTACGCCACGGTGATCGTGGCGACGCGCGGCTAGGGCGCGTATCGGGTCGAGTCGTGATCAACCCCGCGTCCGGGCCGGACGCGGTCGCCGGGGACAAGGCGTACCCGTCCCCTGGAAACCGCGTCCACCTGCGCAAACGCCGTATCGAGGCGGTCGTCCCGGACAAGAGGGACCAGGCCGCCGACCGGTCCGGAGTCGAGTCAGCGGTCGACCAGCCGTGGCCGCGGGGCCTCACCCGTGGCTTCCGCGTCGGTGTCGTCGGTGCCGACCGGGCCGCGGGGGAGCATCCGGTCCAGCCACTTCGGGAGCCACCAGTTGGTCCGGCCGAGGAGTGTCATGGTCGCCGGCACCAGCACCATGCGTACGACCGTGGCGTCGACGAAGATCGCGGTGGCCAGGCCGAGCCCGAACATCTTGGCGGAGGGGTCCTCGGCGACGGCGAAGGACAGGAAGACCGCCACCATGATGAGGGCGGCCGAGGTGATGATCCGGGCGGTGCGCGAGACGCCCTCGACGATCGCCGTGCCGTTGTCGCCGGTGCGCAGGTACTCCTCCCGCACGCGGGAGAGGAGGAACACCTCGTAGTCCATCGACAGGCCGAACAGGATGGCGAAGAGGAACATCGGGATGAACGACACGATCGGAACCGTCGCTTCCAGCCCGATGAGTGCGCCTCCCCAGCCCCACTGGAAGACCGCGACCATGATGCCGTAGGACGCGCCGATGCTCAGCAGGTTCAGCAGTACCGCCTTGAGCGGTACGAGTATCGAGCGGAAGACCAGCATCAGCAGCAGGAACGACATCGCCAGCACGGCGGCGACGAACGCGGGCAGGCGTTGGCTGGTGCGTCGGCCCACATCGGACAGGCCGGCGGCGGCGCCGCCGACGTGGGCCCTGGCCGGGCCGTCCCCGATGGCCGTGGGCAGCACCTCGGTGCGCAGCCGGGCGATGGTGTCGGTCGTGGCCTTGTCCTGAGGGCTGGTGGTCGGGAACACCACGAGGGTCGCGATGCCGGTGGCCCGATCGATGTGCGTCGGCGCGACGGACGCGATGCCCGGATCCGCCGTGACCGCCCCGACGAGTCGGTCCAGCACTCCCGGATCACCGGCGAGGTCCGCGGCGATGACGAGGGGACCGTTGGTACCCGGCCCGAACCCCTCGGCGACGAGGTCGTAGGCGCGGCGCTCGGTACGGCTGGGGGGCAGTGAGCCGTCGTCGGGCAGGCCGACGCGCAGGCCGAGCACGGGCAGCGTCGCGGTCAGCAGCAGCCCCGCCGCGCCGATCGCGTACGGCACCGGGTGCCGGCTGACGTGGCCGATCCAGCGCCGCCACCCGGCGGCGGGGACGGCGCCCGCCTCCGGGTCCCGCCGTCGCCCGAATCGGCCCGGCCGCCCCGCCCGAAGTGCCCGGCCGATCCGGCCGGCCCGGGCCAGGCGCGGGCCCGCCGCGCCGAGGAAGGCCGGCAGCAGCGTCACCGACGCGAGCACCATCGTCAGGACGACGATCGAGACGGCGACCCCGCCCACCGTCATGAACGGCACGTTCGCGACCGCCAGGCCGAGGATCGACACGACGACGGTGCCGCCGGCGAAGACCACCGGCCGCCCCGCCGTGGCCACCGCTCGCCCCGCCGCCTCGCGGGGATCGAGCCCGCGCGCGAGGTACTCCCGGTGCCTGGCGAGCACGAACAGCGCGTAGTCGATGCCCACGCCGAGCCCGACCATGCTGCCCAGGACAGGAGCGAAGGCCGGGACGTCCGTCACCCCCGCCAGTACCGTCATCGTGGCGACCCCGACGGTCAGTCCGAAGACCGCCATGCCGATCGGCAGCGCGGCGGCGACGAGCGAACCGAACGCCAGGAACAGGATCGCGGCCGCGGCGAGGAGGCCGATCAGCTCGCTCACGCCGCCGTCGGGGTCCGAGAAGGCGTAGAAGAGGCTCCCGCCCATCTCGATGCGCAGCGGCAGCTCGGCGCGCAGCCGGTCGCCGAGTTCGACGAGGGCGTCCAGGTCTTCGGCCGACAGCCGGCTCTGGTCGGGGTACTGCACCCGGACGACCGCGATCCGCCCGTCGGCCGAGACGAGGCCGCCGCGCACGGCGGTGTCCCCGCCCGCCTCGAGCGCCCCCGCCGGGTCGCTCGCGCCGAGCACGTGCGGCAGCCGCCTCATCTCGGCCCGCAGCCGCGTGAGAGCGGTGCGCGCGCCGTCGTCGTCGAAGAACGTCGCACCGTCGTGGAGGGGGGTGACGACCACTTGGGCGGTCATCCCCTCCTGGCCGGTGCCTGCCCGCTCGATCAGTTCCGCGGCCTGCCGGGAGTCCAGTCCCGGAGCGGTCATCGAGTCCGCGGTCCGCCCACCGAAGGCGACGGCGGCGAGGACGGCGAGCGTGGCGGCCATCAGCCATGCCGCGATCACCCGCCAGGGATGGCGGGCGGCGCTTGCGCCCAGGCGCAACAGGGCTTTCGAGAGCATCGGGTCCTCCAACCACCTCGGTCGGCCGTCCTTGTACGGCCGCCGATGCCGAGGCTCGCCGCCACGGCTCTCCGCGACATCGGCCCGCGGGCCGCGGATCCGTCGGCCCCGGGGCGGAGTGACGACCCGTCCTTTCGGCCGATGCGCGGCACGCCGCGGTCCCTAGGCTGAGAACCGTGCTCCGAGACGACCTGCGAACCCTGTGGACCGAACCCCGGCCGCCCGACGCGCCCGCCCGGGTGTGGCGGGACTGGGCGCTGCTCGCCGTGGGTCTGAGCGGTGTGGTGCTGGAGGCCACCCTGCGCGAGAACGTCGTGTGGCGCCCGGTGGCGGTGGTGTCGGCGGTCTGGCTCTGCCTGCTGCCCCTGTGGCGCCGGACCCGCCCGCTGGCGATGGTGACGCTGGCGTTCGGCTCGGTGGCCCTGCCTCCGTTGGCCTCGCTCGTCGCCGCACCGCGCGAGCCCGTCGGCCTGTACACCGGCGTGGTCGTGCTCGTGCTGGTGTACGCGCTGCCCCGGTGGGGATCAGGACGCGAGATCGTGCTGGGCGGCGCGGTGATCCTCGCGGTCGGCGCGCTGTGTGTCGTCACGGACGGGACCCCGGTCGTCGAAAAGCTCGTGGGCTTCGCCTTCCTGCTGGTGCCCGGCGTGGTCGGGGCCGCCGTGCGGCTCTGGGTGACCGCCCGCGAGCGGCAGTTGGAGCAGGTGCGCTCCCGCGAGCGCGAGCAGCTCGCCCGGGAACTGCACGACACGGTGGCCCACCACGTCTCGGCCATGGTGATCATCGCCCAGGCGGGCCGGGTGCTCGCGGGCACCGACCCGTCCGCCGCCGTCGAGGCGCTGGAGGGGGTCGAGGAGGAAGGGGCGCGCACGCTGGAGGAGATGCGCGCCATGGTCGCCGCGCTGCGCGACCGCGGGGTCGGCGCCGAGCTGGCGCCCCCTGCCGGTGTCGCGGATCTGGAGCGCCTGGTGCGCACCCCGGGTGGTCGCCTCAGGGTCGACCTGGGGCTCGACGGCGAACTGGACGCGCTGCCCCCGGCCGTGGACGCGGCCGTCTACCGGATCGTGCAGGAGTCGGTGACCAACGCGCTGCGCCATGCGGTCGACGCGACCGAGCTCGTCGTCCGGGTCGCCGCCGAACGGCACACGGTGCGGGTGAGCGTGCGCGACAACGGCCGGCGCACCGGCCGGGGTCGCGACGGATACGGACTTACCGGACTGCGCGAGCGCGCGACCCTGCTGGGCGGCACACTACGAGCCGGCCCGGGCACCGACCGGGGCTGGCATGTCGACGCCGAACTGCCGAGAGCGAGGAGCGAGAGCGGTGTCCATTCGCGTCCTCGTCGCTGACGACCAGACGATCATCCGCACCGGGTTGCGGATCATGCTGAACGCCCAGCCCGGCATCGAGGTGGTCGGCGAGGCCGCCGACGGACGGGAAGCGGTCCGTCTGGCCCGCGAACTACGCCCCGACGTCTGCCTGTTCGACATCCGCATGCCCGTGCTCGACGGGCTCGAGGCCACCCGGCTGGTCGCCGGCCCGGGCGTCGCCGACCCGCCGGCCGTGGTCGTCATCACCACGTTCGACCTCGACGAGTACGTCTACGGCTCCCTGCGGGCCGGCGCCCGCGGATTCCTCCTCAAGGACACGGGACCGGACCTTCTGGCGCAGGCCGTACGGTCGGCGTCCGACGGTGAGGCGCTCATCGCGCCCAGCGTCACCGTCCGTCTGCTCCAGGCGTTCGCGGACCTGCCCGCCGGGCGGCCCGTGGCCCAGCCGGTCTCCCCCGTCACCGCCCGCGAGGAGCAGGTGCTCCTCGCCGTCGCTCGCGGGCTGACCAACACCGAGATCGCCGACGCGCTGCACATCAGCCTCAGCACCGTGAAGACGCATCTGGCCAGCCTGATGGCCAAACTCGGCGCCCGTAACCGGGTCGAGATCGCGATGTGGGCCTACGAGACGCGCCGCATCCTCCCCGGAACCTGAGCCGGGTGCCGGGCCACGGAACCTGAGCCGGGTGCCGGGTGCCGGCTCTGGAACCTGAGCCGGGTGCCGGCCATGGCTCAGGGAGCGGAGTCCGCCTAGGGTGTGCGGCGTGCGCGTACTGCTCGTCGAGGACGACGAAAACCTCCGGTTCGGTGTGGCCGCCGCGTTGCGGGCCGCCGGGCTCGCCGTCGACGAGGCGGCCGATCTGCCGCAGGCGGACGAGGCGCTGTTCGTCACCGCGTACGACTGCGCGGTCTTCGACCGGATGCTGCCGTCCGGGGACGCCGCCGGCTACGTCGAGGGCCTGCGGCGCGCCGGCCGCGGCGTGCCCGTGCTGTTCCTGACCGCGCGCGACACCGTCGCCGACCGGGTGGCCGGCTTCGCGAGCGGTGGTGACGACTACCTCGTCAAGCCGTTCGCCGTGCCCGAGCTGGTCGCCCGCGTGCGCAGCCTGTGCCGCCGCGCCGCGGTGGTACGGCCGCCGGTGCACCAGGTCGGCGACCTGGAGATCGACACGGCGCGCCGGCACGTGCGCCGCGGCGGTGTGCTGCTGACCCTGACGAGCAGGGAGTTCGCCGTCCTGGAGGTGCTGGCCGCCCGCGCCGACCAGGCGGTCCCGCGAGCCGAGCTGATCGAGAGCTGCTGGGACGAGATGGCCGAGCCGCAGTCCAACGTCCTGGAGGTGCTCGTCTCCCAGCTCCGCCGCAAGCTCGGCGACCCGCCGCTGATCCACACCGTGCGCGGGGTCGGCTACCGGCTCGCGCCCGACGCCGCCCGGTGAGCGGCCGCCCTACGCGCCGGTCGCGGCCGCTCACGCCGACGGAGCGGGTGCTGCGGCTGCGGCGCCGGATCAGCCTGCTGTTCGCGCTGACCAGCGCCGTGGGCCTGATCGCGATGGCGCTGCTCGCCGTGCGCAGCGACAGCGGCCGCTGGCGCGAGCAGCTCGACCACGCGATGGACGCGGACAGCAGCTGGGCCCTCGGGCTCCTGGAGACCGACGCGGACGGACGCCTGGACACGGCCGTCCTCGCCGACACCATGAACATCGACTGCCCGCCGCTGACCGTGCTCCTCGTCGACGGCGCCGACCCCGAGGACCTCACCGTCCAGCACGCCCCGGCCAAGCCCTGCCTGAGCGTGAGCCGCGGCGTGGTCCTGGCGGCCGGCCGCGCGGCCGCCCGGGCCGAGGAGCCACGCGGCTTCGACCGGCGTACGACGGACGGCACCCCGGTACGGGTCTTCGCGCTGCCCTTCTACGCCGCCGAGGCCGCCGACGACGAGCCGCCCCAGGGCGTCCTGGTGACGACGGCCGACGCGAGCGCGCCCCAGGACGAGCACCGGCGCCTGGTGTGGATCGTGTCGGGCGGCTGCGCCCTGCTCGTCCTGCTGTCCGCCGCCGTCGGGCACGCCCTGTCCGGGCGGGCGGTCCGGCCCGCTCTCGCCGCCCTGGGCCGGCAGGAGGCGTTCCTCGCGGACGCCGCGCACGACCTGCGCACCCCGGCCGCCTCGCTGCGCACCCTCGCCGAGACCGCGCTGCGCGGCGAGACGGACAGCGCGGACGTGCACCGGCGCACCCTGCGCCTCGCGGAGGGCATGGGGCGGCTCGTCGACGGGCTGCTCACCAGGGCCCGCCTGATGTCCGGCACGGCGACCCTGGCCCGCCAGCCGCTGCGCCTCGACCAGTTGGTCGAGGCGGTCGTCGAAGAGGCGGGCGAGGCCGCCACGGGCGGACACCGGGTACGGATCGACGCCGAGGACACGGTCGTGGTCGCCGACCCCGACCTGCTGCGCCGCGCCGTGGGCAACCTGCTCGGCAACGCCCTCGCCCACGGCCACGCGCCGGGGCTCCCGGCGGACGTCCTGATCACGGTCACCCGCGACGGCACGGTGACGGTCGAGGACTCCGGCCCCGGGCTCCCGCCGGAGGTCGCGGGCGCTCTCTTCGAACGCTTCCGCAGCGGCTCCGGCTCCACCGGCCTCGGCCTCTCCATCACCTCCTGGATCGCGCACGCGCACGGCGGCACCCTCACGGCGGGACAGGGAGAGCACGGCGGGGCGCGGTTCATGCTGCGCCTGCCGACGCGGGACTCACGGGAGGCGCGGGACTCACGGGAGGCACGGGACTCACAGGAGGCGCGGGACTCACGGGAGGGCTGAGGGGCCGGCCAGGGCCCGTACCCGGAGTCCTCTCCCTCCCGCCGCCTCCCCCGCGCACCCGCACCGCCGCCTTCCCCGGCACCCGCTTCAGGAAATCCTCAGCATCCGCGCGTGATCCTTCCGGGACCGACCGTCCAAGGGGAGCTCCTCGTGATCCGTGCCACCGCCCGCCGCCGTCCGGCCCTCGTCCTGGCCCTCGCCGTCCTCGGCGCCATGTCGACGGCCGGCTGTACGACCGGTCCCGGTCCCGACGGGGACCGGCCCAGGGCCGCGTCCGCCAGGCCCGACCCGGCCGAGCGGCCCGAACTGCGCCGCTTCTACGGGCAGAAGCTCGCCTGGCGGCCCTGCGGCGACCTGCGGTGCGCCTCGCTCACCGTCCCCATGGACTACGCGCACCCGGAGGACGGGAAGACCTTCGTGCTGCCGGTGGCCAAGGCCGCGACGGCCACGCCGGGCCGGCGGATCGGCTCCCTCGTCTACAACCCGGGAGGACCCGGTGAGCGGGGCGTCCAGGCCCTCAGGGACGGCCTCGCCGACGATCTCGGGCGGGGCGTGCGCGAGCGGTTCGACGTCGTGGCCTTCGACCCGCGCGGCGTCGGCGAGAGCAGGCCGGCCCTCACGTGCGTCCCCCCGGGACGGTCGGACGAGGACGCGGCGACCCCGGCCGCCGGCGTCCCGCTGCGCCCCCGTACCGAGGCCGAGCGCGCCGCAGTCCTCGCCGACGCGCGGGCCACCGCCGAGGCCTGCCGGAAGGCCAGTGGGCCGCTGCTCCCGCACGTCGGTACGGCCGACGCGGCGCGGGACCTGGACGTGCTGCGGGCGGCGCTGGGCGAGCGGCGGCTGACGTACGTCGGCTGGTCGTACGGCACGAGCCTGGGCACCTCGTACGCCGAGCAGTTCCCGCGCCGGGTGCGCGCGATGGTCCTGGACGGGGCGGTCGACCCCGCGCTCGACTGGCGGCAACGCATGATGAGCCAGGCCAAGGGCTTCCGGGACGCCGTCGACACGTACGCGCGCACCTGTGCGGACGTCGTCGAGCAGGGCTGCCCGGGCACCGGCCCCCAGGAGATACGGGCGCTGATCGACCGCCTCGTGGCGCGGACGCAGCGCGAGCCGCTGCCGGTCGAGGGCTCGGAGGACGGACTCGACGCGGCCGGTCTGATCTCCGCGCTCAGCCTGTCCATGTACACGCCGGAGGCACAGTGGGAGGGCCTGTCCGCCGGCCTGCGCGCGGCGGACGGCGGCGACGGTACGAAGCTCGCGGCGCTGGCCACGGAGGCGGGCGAGGAGGAGGAGCCGGGCGACGACGGGCAGACCTCCGACGGGACTGACGGGACCGACGGGACCGACGCCTCCGACGGGTCCGGCGCGTCCGACGGGTCCGAGGCGTCCGACGGGTCCGGCGCGTCCGAGGCACCCGACGCGTCATCCGACGCGACCGGATCGCCCGCCGGGTCCGCCGACTCCGGTGACCCCGCCGCGCCCGCCGTCCCGGAGGACAACTCCGAGGCCGCTCTGATCGCCGTCAACTGCCTCGACGTCCCCCACCCGCGCGACGCCCGGGCCTACTGGGACGCGCTCGCTCCCGCCGAGAAGGCCGCCGGTGTCTACGGCACCACGGGGCTGACGGGCGAACTCGTCTGCAAGGACTGGCCGGCCGGTCCGGACCGCCCGCACCGGGTGAACGCGGTGGGCGTCCCGCCGGTCCTCGTCGTGGGCACGGCGGGCGACCCGGCGACGCCGTACGCCGAGGCGGTGAGCCTGGCGCGGCAGTTCCCCGGCGGCATGCTGCTGTCCTTCCAGGCGCCGGGGCACACCGGGTACGGCCGCGACGCCTGTGTCGACAGGAAGGTCGAGGACTATCTGATCGCCCTGAGGAAGGTCCCCGCCGGCACCACGTGCACGCCCTGACGACGTGGGTCCGCCCTCCGGGCAACGACGGGAGTTCGACGACAGGGCCTAACGCCGCCTGGGCTTCAAGCGGCAGCGGGCCGGGCCGAGGGCCTGGAGGGTGATCGCGGAGCCGAGGGGCACATGCGTGTCGATCGCCTCCAGCTCGTAGTCCTGCAGGATCATCGCGAGCGCGATCACGGACTCCAGCATCGAGAAGTGCTGCCCGATGCAGGCGCGCGGGCCGCCGCCGAAGGGGAACCAGGCGTAGCGCGGGCGTTCGGCCTCGCGCTCGGGGGTGAAGCGGTCGGGGTCGAAGCGCTCCGGGTCGTCCCAGTAGCGGGGGTGCCGGTGGGTGACCCACGAGGAGACGATCACGTCTGCCCCGGCGGGGATCAGGTACCCGTCGATCTCGGTGGCCTCGACGGCCCGCCGCCCGATGGCCGGGGCGGCCGGGAAGAGCCGCATGGCCTCCTTGAGGACGCGGCCGAGGTAGGGCAGCGCGTCGAGGTCGGCGGCGTCGGGGGTGCGGCCGCCCAGGACGCGGTCCAACTCCTCGTGGGCGAGCCGCTGCTGCTCGGGGTGGCGGGCGAGCAGGTGCAGGGCGAAGCCGAGCGAGGTGGCCGTGGTCTCGTGACCGGCGAGGAGGAACACCAGGACCTGCTCACGGAGTTCGGCCGCGTCGAAGCCGCCGTCCTCGTCGCTGCCGGCGGCGGCCAGGAGGGTCAGCAGGTCGCGTTCCCGGCCGTCGCCGCCGGCCGCGCGCCGCTCGGCGATGATGCGGTCGCAGACGGCGTAGAGCTCCTCGTGGGCGGTGGCGGCCCGGCGGTTTCCGGGGGTGGGCCAGTGGCGCGGGAGCTTGCGGGGCGAGTAGCCACGGCGGGAGACGTAGGCGCCGAGGACGGGGAAGCAGCGCTCGACGATGCCGACGGCGGCCTCGACGTCGGTGCCGAAGAGGATGCGGGCGACGGCGCGCAGGGCGAACCCGGTCATCTCGTGCACGACGTCGACGGAGTCCCGGGCCCCGGCGCGCCAGGTGTCGGTGAGCCGGGTGACCTCGGCCGCCACGGCGGAGGCGTAGGTGTCGACGCTCCTGCGGGTGAACAGCGGCTGGACGAGCCGTCGTTGGCGCAGGTAGTCGCCGTCCTGGCTGGTGAGCAGCCCGTTGCCGAAGGACTCCCGGATCTCCTGGTAGAAGGCGTTGTCCTTGCGGAAGTTGGCGGCGTCGCCGGCGAGGACCTGCTGGGCGCCCTCGGCGGAGAAGACGCAGTGGACGGTGGCCCGGGCGCCGGGTGGCCCGGCGGAGATCCGGACCACGTCCCCGTGGTCGCGGCGGGCCTTCAGGAAGGTGCCGAGCGAGTCGTTCTTGAGGTCGAGCAGTGAGCCGAGCAGCGGGACGCCCGTGAGTTCGGGTATCGCCCGCGCGGTGGTCGTCGCCATCGTGCCGTTCCCCCTGAGCGTTGCGGTGGCGTGGCCGGGTCCGACGATCGGCTCGCCCGACCGTCGGGAGGTCCGGTGGTGGAGTCGTCCGGTCGGATCCCGTGATCGATTCTGCCGCAGGAGGTGACCCGCCGGTAGTCGGCGCGGCGGGCCGTTGTCAGTGGTCTCTGGAACGCTTCCGCCATGGACGCACCTGAGATGACCCTGCAGCTCACCGTCGACTGCGCCGATCCGCAGCGCCTGGTCGCCTTCTGGGCCGAGGCCCTGCGGTACGAGCCGGAGCCGCCGCCGGAGGGGCACGCGAGCTGGATCGCGTACTGGCGGGCGATCGGTGTCCCCGAGGACGAGCTCGGGGAGGGCACCGGGGAGCTCCCGGAGTCCATTGTGGACCCGAAGGGCACCGGCCCCCGGGTCTGGTTCCAGCGGGTCCCGGAGCCGAAGACGGTCAAGAACCGGCTGCATCTGGACCTGAAGGTCGGCGGCGGCCGGACCGTGCCGCTCGCCGTGCGCCGGGAGCGGGTGGACGCCGAGGTGGCCCGGCTGACCGCGCTCGGCGCGTCCGTGCTGTACGCGATGGACGAGCCGGACGGCATGGACCACTACGCGGTGGTGCTCCAGGACCCGGAGGGCAACGAGTTCTGCGTCGTATGACCCTCCGGGTCCTGGCCCCGGGGCCTGGACTCCCCGGAGTTCGGGGCCGCCGGCACCGCGAGCCGGCGGCCTGGGGGGGAGGGATCGGCGGGTCAGCGGATCGGCATGCCGGACAGGGTGCGGGCGATGACCAGGCGCTGGATCTCGCTCGCGCCTTCGAAGATGGTGTAGATCGCGGCGTCGCGGTGCATCCGCTCGACCGGGTACTCGCGGGTGTAGCCGTTGCCGCCGAGGATCTGGATGGCCTGGGCGGTGACCTTCTTGGCGACCTCGCTCGCGTACAGCTTGGACATCGAGCCCTCGGCCGAGGTGAAGGGCTTGCCGGCGGTCGCCATCCAGGAGGCGCGCCAGACCAGCAGGCGGGCCGCGTCGATCTGGGTGCGCATGTCGGCGAGCTGGAAGGCGACGCCCTGGTTGTCGATGATCGGGCGGCCGAACTGCTCGCGGGTCTTCGCGTAGTCGAGGGCGACCTCGTACGCGGCGCGGGCGGTGCCGACGGCCATGGCGCCGACGGCGGGGCGGGAGGCCTCGAAGGTGGCCATGGCGGCGTTCTTCACCCGCTCGCCGTTGCCGGCCTGCCTGGCCTTCTCGCGGGCTCGGGCGAGGCGCTCGTCGAGCTTCTCCTTGCCGCCGAGGAGGCAGTGGCCGGGGACCCGGACGTTCTCGAGGACGACCTCGGCGGTGTGGGAGGCGCGGATGCCGTGCTTCTGGAACTTCTGGCCCTGGGAGAGGCCGGGGGTGTTCGGCGGCACGATGAAGGAGGCGTGACCCTTGGAGCCGAGCTCGGGGTCGACCACGGCGACGACGACGTGGACGTTGGCGATGCCGCCGTTGGTCGCCCAGGTCTTGGTGCCGTTGATCACCCACTCGTCCTTGGCCTCGTCGTAGACGGCGCGGGTGCGCATGGAGGCCACGTCGGAGCCGGCGTCGGGCTCGGAGGAGCAGAAGGCGGCGACCTTGACGTCGTCGGCGTCGCCGTACATCTGCGGGACCCAGGTGCCGATCTGCTCCTCGGTGCCGTTGGCGAGGACGCCGACGGCGGCGAGTCCGGTGCCGACGATGGAGAGGGCGATGCCGGCGTCGCCCCAGAACAGCTCCTCCATGGCCATCGGGATGCCCAGGCCGGTCGGGTCGAAGAACTGCTGGGCGTAGAAGTCGAGGGAGTAGATTCCGAGCTTGGCCGCCTCCTGGATGATCGGCCAGGGGGTCTCCTCACGCTCGTCCCACTCGGCCGCCGCGGGGCGCATCACGTCTGCGGCGAAGCCGTGGAGCCAGTCGCGCACCTGCTTCTGGTCGTCGTTGAGATCGAGCGTGAACTCGGCCATGGTCCCTCCCAGCGGTATGTTACTTGCGGTAACAGCAGTCTGTTACCGACGGGTAGGGGCTGTCAACCAGCACCGGAGCGCTTCCTGGCAGGCGACGGCCCAGCGGCACCGAGTGCCGTTCGGGTGTTACGTTGCGGACAGCCTCAGGAATTTCGTACGGGCGGGGAGAGACGCTTATGGACACCACACACCGGACCACCACCGATCAGCAGAAGCCGGCCGACCAGCGGCGCCGGGAGCTGCTGGAGGCGGCGGACCGCGTGGTGCTCCGGGACGGCCCGAAGGCCTCCATGAACGCCATCGCGGCCGAGGCCGGGATCACCAAGCCGATCCTCTACCGCCACTTCGGCGACAAGGGCGGCCTCTACCGAGCCCTCGCCACCCGCCACACCGACGCCCTCCTCTCGGCGCTCCGGGCCGCGCTCGACGCGCCCGCCGAGCGGCGGCAGCGGGTCGAGTCCACCCTCGACACCTATCTGGCCTCCATCGAGGCCATGCCGCAGGTCTACCGCTTCCTCATGCACCCGGCCGAGGAGTCGCACCAGTCGGAGCAGGGCTTCGACGTCGGCCGGCACTCCGCGCCGCTGCTCCGCCGCATGGGCGAGGAGCTGGGTCAGGTCATCGCCGAGCGCGTCGACCTCGGACCGGGCAGCGAGGCGCAGGCCCGCATCTGGGGCCACGGGATCGTCGGCATGATGCACGCCGCCGGCGACTGGTGGCTGGGCGAACGCCCCTGCTCGCGCGCGGAGTTGGTCCGGAGCCTGGCGGACCTGCTGTGGGGACGGCTGGCGGCCGCCGGCGACCGGGCGGACGGGCCGGGGTTCTGACCGGCTCCCGGGCCGGGCGCACTGCGCCGCCGCGGCGCTCAGCCGCCCAGCACCTCCGCGCCCCCGCCCCACGGCTCCTTCCGGATCGCCCGCAGCAGGCGACGGCGCGCCCATCCCGTCACGTGGTCGGCGTACACCCCGCCCTCCAGGTGGTCGCACTCGTGCTGGAGGCACCGCGCGAAGAAACCCGTGCCCTCGACGCGGACCGGGGTGCCGTCGAGGCGGACGCCCTCGACGACCGCGCGGTCGTGGCGCGGGGTCGGGGCCTCCAGGCCCGGCAGGGACAGACAGCCCTCCGGGCCGCGGAACACGTCGCCGTCGGCCTCGACCAGGCGCGGGTTCACCACATGGCCCAGATGCCGGACGTCCTCGTCGTCGGGGCAGTCGTACACGAAGACGCGCAGCCCCACCCCGACCTGGTTGGCGGCGAGGCCCACGCCGTTCGCCGCGTACATCGTCGCGAACATGTCCTCGACGAGGCGGGCCAGCTCGGGGCCGAAGTCGGTGACGGGCTCGCAGGGGGTGTGCAGCACCGGGTCGCCGAGCAGGGTCATCGCTCGGACGTGGCCGGAACTGCCGGGGATCAGCCGGTTTCGCATGGGCGCAAGGGTACGTTCAGGGGTCGGCGCGTCCGCGCCGTGGTGCCGCGGTTCGGGCTGCTGGCCGGATCTCGATAGGCTGAGCCCGGACCGACGCAAGGAGGAACAAGGACGATGTCAGGCAGCAACTCGGAGCCGCTGTCGCCGCGCGCCAAGCTGGCCGTGACGGCGGGCAAGGCCGCCGCCGCGGTGTCACGGGCCGCGGGACGCGGCAGCGGATCGGTGATCGGCGGCCGGGTCGCGCTCAAGCTCGACCCCGATCTGCTGGGGCGGCTCGCGCAGCACCTGGACGTGGTCCTCGTGTCGGCGACCAACGGCAAGACCACGACGACCCGGCTGATCGCCGAGGCGCTGCGGGCCAGCGGCCCGGTCGTGTCGAACGCGCTCGGCGCCAACATGCCCGCGGGCATCACCTCCGCCCTGGCCGGCGGCTCGGACGCCAAGTTCGGCGTCATCGAGGTGGACGAGAAGTACCTGGCGGGCGTCGCCCGGGACACCACCCCGAAGGCGATCGCCCTGCTCAACCTCTCGCGCGACCAGCTCGACCGCGCCGCCGAGACGCGGATGCTCGCCGAGAAGTGGCGCGAGGGCCTCAACGGCACCAAGGCCGTGGTCATCGCCAACGCGGACGACCCGCTGATCGTGTGGGCCGCCTCCTCCTCCCCCAACGTGGTGTGGGTCGCCGTGGGCCAGGAGTGGAAGGACGACGCCTGGTCCTGCCCCTCCTGCGGCGGTGTGCTGCAGCGCCCCGGTGACGACTGGTTCTGCGGCGAGTGCGGTTTCCGCCGCCCCGCGCCGAGCTGGGCGCTCAACGGCGACCACGTGCTCGACCCGCACGGCTCGGCCTGGCCGATCCACCTCCAGCTGCCCGGCCGCGCCAACAAGGCGAACGCCGCCACCTCGGCCGCGGTCGCCGCGGTCTTCGGGGTGCCGCCGCAGGTCGCCCTGGAGCGCATGTACCAGGTGCAGGCCGTCGCCGGCCGCTATGACGTGGTCTCCTTCCAGGGCCGTGAGCTGCGGCTGCTGCTGGCGAAGAACCCGGCCGGCTGGCTCGAAACGTTTTCCCTGATCGACCAGCCGCCGACGCCGGTGATCCTCTCGGTCAACGCGCGCGGCGCCGACGGCACCGACACCTCCTGGCTGTGGGACGTGGACTACGGCCGGCTGGCCGGCCACCCGATCATGGTGATCGGCGACCGCAAGCTGGACCTCGCGGTCCGCCTGGAGGTCGCGGGGGTGGACTTCCGCGTGTGCGAGACGCTCGACGAGGCCGTCACGGTGGCCCCGCCGGGACAGATCGAGCTCATCGCGAACTACACCGCGTTCCAGGACGTCCGCCGCCGCGTCGGCAACTGACCGCGACTCGACCCCGCAGAAGGACTTGCAGCATGAGTGACAGCAGCCTGCGTCTGGTCTGGGTCTACCCCGACCTGCTCAGCACCTACGGCGACCAGGGCAACGTCCTCGTCGTCGAGCGCCGCGCCCACCAGCGCGGACTCAGCGTCGAGCGCGTCGACGTGCGCAGCGACCAGCCGATCCCGACCTCCGGCGACATCTACCTGATCGGTGGCGGCGAGGACCGGCCGCAGCGGCTCGCGGCCGAGCGGCTGATCCGCGACGGCGGCCTGAGCCGGGCCGCCTCCAACGGCGCGATCATCTTCTCGGTGTGCGCCGGCTACCAGATCCTGGGCCACGAGTTCGTCAACGACGTCGGCGAGCGCCAGCCGGGCCTCGGCCTGCTCGACGTGACGACGGTCCGCGGCGAGGGCGCCCGCTGTGTCGGTGACGTGCTCGCCGACATCGACCCGCAGCTGGGCCTGCCCCAGCTCACCGGGTTCGAGAACCACCAGGGCATCACCCATCTCGGCCCGACCGCCCGCCCGTTCGCCCGGACCGTGTTCGGCAAGGGCAACGGCACCGGCGACGGCACCGAGGGCGCGTACAACGACACCGTCTTCGGCACCTACATGCACGGCCCCGTCATGGCGCGGAACCCGCAGATCGCGGACCTGCTCCTGAAGCTGGCGCTGGACGTGAACGCGCTGCCCCCGACGGACGACCGCTGGTACGAGGCGCTGCGCGACGAGCGCATCGCCGCCGCCACGCAGCCGTCCTGACGGATCACCAGACTGCACGTCTGAGCGGGTAGACGCACATTGGATTCGTAAGTGAATACGGTGTCCAATCTGCGGACATTCGGTTCGGCCCCGCCGCTCGGCACCGATAGGGTGGCGGGGATCCAGCCGGACGACGTGGTCCGGGAGTCGGCCCACGTTGCAAAGGTTTTTGGGCTATGCGCATTGGTGTGCTCACCTCCGGCGGAGACTGCCCCGGTCTGAACGCCGTCATCCGTTCCGTCGTGCACCGCGCCGTCGTCGACCACGGTGACGAGGTCATCGGCTTCCTCGACGGCTGGAAGGGCCTCCTGGAGGCCGACTACCGCAAGCTGGACCTCGAGGCCGTGAACGGCATCCTGGCCCGCGGCGGCACCATCCTCGGCTCCTCGCGGGTCCAGCCCGCCCATCTGGTCGACGGCGTCGAGCGGGCCAGGGGCCATGTCGCGGACCTGGGCCTCGACGCGATCATCCCGATCGGCGGCGAGGGCACCCTGAAGGCCGCGAACCTCCTGTCGGAGGCCGGCCTGCCGATCGTCGGCGTCCCGAAGACCATCGACAACGACATCGCCTCGACCGACGTCACCTTCGGCTTCGACACCGCCGTCACCGTGGCGACCGAGGCCCTGGACCGGCTGAAGACCACCGCCGAGTCCCACCAGCGCGTGCTGATCGTCGAGGTCATGGGCCGGCACACCGGCTGGATCGCCCTGCACTCCGGCATGGCGGCCGGCGCGCACGCCATCGTCGTGCCCGAGCGGCCCTTCGACATGGACGAGCTGACCGCCCGGGTCGGCGCCCGCTTCGAGGACGGCAAGCGCTTCGCGATCGTCGTGGTCGCCGAGGGCGCGAAGCCGCGCGAGGGCTCGATGGACTTCAAGACCGCCGGCACGGACATCTACGGGCACGAGCGCTTCACCGGCGTGGCGAACCAGCTCTCCGTCGAGCTGGAGCGGCGCCTCGGCAAGGAGGCCCGTCCGGTGATCCTCGGCCACGTCCAGCGCGGCGGCACCCCGACCGCGTACGACCGGGTCCTCGCGACCCGCTTCGGCTGGCACGCGGTGGAGGCGGCGCACCGCGGCGAGTTCGGGATGCTGACGGCGCTGCGGGGCACCGACATCGTGCTCGTCCCGCTGGCGAAGGCCGTGGAGACGCTGAAGACGGTCCCGGAGGACCGCTACACCGAGGCGGAGAACGTGCTCTGACCGCACCTCCGTGCGGCGCCACCCCGACGAACCGCCCCCGGTCGCGATCGCGACCGGGGGCGGTTCTAGTCTGGTGCGGACAACAAGCGCGAATCGGGCTCCAGGAGTAACACATGGATCACAGCGGGCACGGCATGACGATGGATATGCCGCCGTTCACGCTGGGGCGGGCCCTGGAGTTCTCCCCCGACCTGTTCTTCCTCTTCGGCTGTCTCGCCGCGCTCGGCCTGTACGGCTGGGGCGTGGCGCGGCTGCGGCGGCGCGGGGACGCGTGGCCGGTGAGCCGGACGGTGTTCTTCGCGGTGGGCGTGCTGACCATCGCGCTCGTGATGTGCACCAGGCTGAACGACTACGGCATGGTCATGTTCAGCGTGCACATGGTGCAGCACATGGTGATCTCCATGCTGTCGCCGATCCTGCTGCTGCTCGGCGCGCCGGTGACGCTGGCGCTGCGGGCCCTGCCGGTGGCGGGCCGCGGCTCGACCGGCCCGCGGGAGCTGCTGCTGAAGCTGCTGCACAGCCGGTACATGCGGATCGTCACGCACCCGGCGTTCACCATCTCCATGTTCATCGCGAGCCTCTACGCGCTGTACTTCTCGCCGCTGTTCGACTTCCTCATGGGCTCGCAGGCCGGTCACGTCGCGATGATGGTGCACTTCCTCATGGTGGGTCTGGTCTTCTTCTGGCCGATCATGGGTGTCGACCCGGGCCCGCACCGGCCGGGCTACGTGATGCGGATGCTGGAGCTGTTCGCGGGCATGCCGTTCCACGCCTTCTTCGGCATCGCGATGATGATGGCGACCGAGCCGCTGGTGAAGGTCTACGAGAACCCGCCGGCCTCGCTCGGCATCGACGCGCTGTCCGACCAGCACGCGGCGGGCGGCATCGCCTGGGCGTTCAGCGAGATCCCCTCCGTGCTGGTGCTGATCGCGCTGGTCTACCAGTGGTACCACTCCGAGCAGCGCCAGGCGGTCCGCAAGGACCGGGCGGCGGACCGGGACGGCGACAAGGAGCTGGAGGCGTACAACGCGTACCTCGCCTCGCTGCAGGCGCGGGGGCGGTAACCCTCCGTACCGGCGCACAACAGCGCGTACGAGGTCTGGCGCGCGCCCCGCTTCCGGGGTCACGATGGCGGGGTCGAACGACGTCGTCGACCCGGCTTCGTCGGACGGCTTCGAGGAGGGCGGAGCGATGATGTCCGGTCCCACGAAGACCATGGGTGTGATCACCTTCGCGGCGCTGGTGCTGACCACCACGTACACGGTGGCGCTCGGCAGCAGCGGCTGGCTCTGGTTCGGCTGGGTGGTGCTCGGCGTGGCCACCATCGGGATGGCGGCCGCCGACGCCGGAGAGCCGCACCCCAGGCCCGTCCGGCCGCACCGCCCCGGACCCCGGCCCTGAGCCTCACGGGCCGGGCCTCACGGGCCGGGCCTCAACCGGGCCGGGCCTCACCGGTTCCCGGTGAGCAGGACCCACACCTGCCCGGGCGCGAAGGGCATCGGGGCGCCCGCCGGGGTGGTGAAGGCGGTCCCGGCGTCCGCGTCCGGCCGGCTCCAGCGGGCCTCGTAGGACTTCCCGTCGCGGAGCACCTGTGCGCGGCCGGAGCCGGTGGTGACGGTGTACGGGGAGACGGCGCCGAGGACGTCGTGGAAGCGCGAGGCCCGTACGGTGACGTGCTGCACCACGACGGTGGCCGGCTTCAGCGGGCCGTCGGACCGGCCGTCCATGGCGACGTGCCAGACGTGCTCGGCGGGCGCCCAGGCGAAGGTGTAGCGGGCGGTGGGGAAGCGGACCGTCCGGCTGTTGACGGGGGTGCCGTCCGCCGGCGCGGGCCCGAAACGGAAGCCGATGTCCTTGGCGCGGGTGGCGTCGGGGGCGGTGGCGAGCGCGCGGGCGGGCCGCAGGTAGAGGTTGTGCGGAGCGGCCCGGGCGGAGGAGCGGACGAACGCCGCGGGGGTGCTGCCCTCGGTGACCAGGTGGAGCGGGGCGGCCCGCAGCAGCGGGGTGAGGGCGCTCTGGGCGCCGGAGTAGGCGAGGACCGGGCGCCCGAACTGGCGCAGCAGGGCGAGGTCGGACTCGCGGGCGCTGCGGACGGGGCCGATCCGGTCGGGCAGCCGGGACGCGTAGACCGCCATGAGCCGCGTCTGGCCGGACTCGACCTGCTCGACGTAGACGAGGTCGGCCTCGGCGAGGCCGGTGTGCGGCCGGGCCGGCGGCACGTTGTCGATCTTGACGGCGAGGACCGGGCCGGAGCGGGCGGGCCGTCCGGTGAACGGGGAGACACCGCCGGGGGACGAGGAGGCGGGTGGCCGGGTGGCGGGCGCGGGCGAAGGCGTCGGCGTCGGCTCCGACGGGCCCGAGCCGGAGCAGCCGTACAGACCGGCGGCCACCACGGCGCACAGGACGGCGGTGGCGGCTGCGCCGGGACGCCTGTGCCCGCGCGCGCCTGTCATCGAACCCGCTCTCTCCCCACCAGTGGACCACGCGGGCCTGCTTGGTTACAAAGAAGGTTGCTGCCGCGTGAACGGGGGTTGCCGGTGTTCTACCTCGTCCTGAAGTACGTCCTGCTCGGTCCGCTGCTCAGACTGCTGTTCCGGCCACGGGTGGAGGGTCTGGAGCACGTGCCCGAGGAGGGTGCGGCGATCATCGCGGGGAACCATCTGTCCTTCTCCGACCATTTCCTGATGCCGGTGGTGCTGAGCCGCCGGATCACCTTCCTCGCCAAGCAGGAGTACTTCACCGGCCCCGGCCTCAAGGGCCGGCTGACCGCGGCCTTCTTCCGCAGCGCGGGCCAGATCCCGGTGGACCGCTCGGGCAAGGAGGCCGGGCAGGCCGCGATCCGCGAGGGGCTCGGCGTGCTCGGCCGGGGCGAGCTGCTCGGGATCTATCCGGAGGGGACCCGCTCGCACGACGGGCGGCTCTACAAGGGCAAGGTCGGGGTGGCCGTCATGGCACTGACGGCGGGCGTGAAGGTCGTGCCGTGCGCGATGGTCGGCACCTTCGAGATCCAGCCGCCGGGCCGGGTCCTGCCCCGGATCCGCCGGGTCACCATCCGCTTCGGCGAGCCGTTGGACTTCTCCCGGTACGCGGGTCTCGCGGGCGAGAAGGCCGCGGTGCGCGCGGTCACCGACGAGATCATGTACGAGATCCTGGCGCTGTCGGGGCAGGAGTACGTGGACGAGTACGCGGCGACGGTGAAGGCGGCGGAAACCGCCGCGGCGCCCAGGAAGTTCCCCGGACGGGGACGCTGAGGGCGAATCCGCGCACGGCGAAAGGTCCTGGGCCGTCCGCCCCCGGACCCGTAGCGTCCGTTCCATGACCAAGGGAAACGCGTTCGTGCTGGGAGCGACGGGGCAGATCGGACGGGCGGCCGTGCGGGCGCTCGTCGCGGACGGATGGGAGGTGACGGCCGCCTCGCGCCGGGGCGGCCGGGAAGAGAAGTGGCCGGCGGAGGTCCGCTCGGTGGCGGTGGACCGCGGCGAGGAGGGAGCGCTGTCGGCGGCGCTGGGCACGGGCACGGACGTCCTGGTGGACGTGGTGGCCTACGACGCCGGGCACGGCCGCCAGTTGACGGGCCTCGCGGACCGGATCGGTTCCGCGGTCATCATCTCCAGCGGCGCCGTCTACGAGGACGACCGGGGGCGGAGCTTCGACACGCAGGAGGAGCCGGACGGCTTCCCGCGCTATCCGGTGCCGATCCCGGAGACCCAGCGGACGGTGGCGCCGGGCGGGTCCTCGTACGGGACGCGCAAGGTCGCGCTGGAACGAGAGTTGCTCGCCGCGGGCGAGAGGCTGCCGACGACCGTGCTGCGGGCGGGCGCCGTCCACGGGCCGTACTCCCCGGGGCCGCGGGAGCTGTGGTTCGTGAAGCGGGCGCTGGACGGGCGACCGGTGCGGGTGCTCGCGGAGGGCGGCCGCTCCCGCTTCCACCCCGTGCACGTGGACAACCTGGCCGAGCTGACCCGGCTGGCCGCGGCGAGGCCGGGCACCCGGGTGCTCAACGGCGGGGACCCGGTGGCGCCGACGGTCGCGGAGATCGGTGCGGCGATCGACGCGGTGATGGGGGTGACGAGCGAGACCGTCCTCCTCGAGGGCGCGGCGGCCGGCACGGTGGGGCTCACGCCGTGGACGGCGCCCCATCCGGTCGTCTACGACATGGCGGCGGCGGAGCGGGAGTTGGGCTACCGGCCGGTGGTGACGTACGAGGATTCGCTGCCGGGCACGGTCGAGTGGCTGGCGGCGACGGTGGCGCGGCAGGACTGGCGGGAGGCCTTCCCCGGGCTGGTGAAGTACGGGGTGGACTTCTTCGACTACGCGGCGGAGGACGCCTGGCTGGCCTCGCGCTGAAACGGCGGAGGGGGGGGGGGGGGGCGGGGCCCCCCCCCCCCCCCGGGGGGGGGGGGGGTAGGGGGGGGGGGGGGGGGGGGGGGGGGGGGGGGGGGGGGGTTGGGGGGGGCGGGGGGGGGGGGGGGGGGGGGGGGGGGGGGGTTCCCGGGGGGGGGGGGGGGGGCGCGGCCGCCCCCCCCCCCCCCCTTGGCGTCGTGCGGTGTTACGGCTGGGGCGTGGCGTGCGGCTCGCACGTCACGTCCTGGCTGTCCACCTGGCCGGTCAGCAGGTACGTCTCGACCCGGGGGTTGATGCACGGGTTCACCAGGCCGGTGACACCGTGCGAGCCCGCGTTCTTCTCGGTGATCAGACGCGAGCCCTTGAACCGCTTGTGCAGCTCGACGGCGCCGGCGTACGGCGTGGCCGCGTCACGCTCGGACTGGACGATGAGCACCGGCGGCAGGCCCTTGCCGGTGCGCACGTCGGTCACCCGCTGGCGCGGCGCGGACCAGGTGGCGCAGGGCAGGTTCATCCAGGCGTTGGCCCAGGTCATGAACGGGTTCTGCTCGTGGAGGCGGGAGTTGTCCCGGTCCCACTTCTTCCAGCTGGTCGGCCAGGGCGCGTCGGCGCACTCGACGGCGGTGTAGACCGCGTTGCCGTTCTCCGAGGAGATGTTGCCGGCGGTGTCGGTGGGGTCGGAGGCGGCCGCGTCGATCAGCGGCTGCGGGTCGCCCGCGGCGTAGGCGCTCCAGGCCTCCGCGACCGGGACCCACATGGAGTCGTAGTACGGGGCGTTCTGGAAGAAGCCGATGAGCTCGGCCGGGCCCACCTTGCCGCCGAGGGGGTTCTTCTTGGCGGCGGCGCGCAGGGTCACCCACTGCTGCTGGACCTCGGCGTAGGTCTTGCCGAGGTGGAAGGCGTCGTCGTGCTGGGCGACCCAGGTCATCCAGTCCTTGAGCCGGCCCTCGAAGGCGATGTCCTGGTTGAGGTTGGCCCCGTACCAGATCTCCTTCTTCGACGGGTTGACCACGCTGTCGACCACCATGCGGCGCACGTGGGTCGGGTACAGCGTGCCGTAGACGGCGCCGAGGTAGGTGCCGTAGGAGACGCCGATGAAGTTGAGCTTCTTCTCGCCGAGCGCGGCCCGGACGACGTCGAGGTCACGGGCCGTGTTGCGGGTCGTCATGTAGGGCAGCATGTCGCCGCTCTTCTCGGCGCAGCCCTTGGCGTACTCGGCGGCCAGCTTGCGCTGGGCGAGCTTGTCCGCCTCGCTGTCCGGCACCGGGTCGAGCTTGGGGCCCTTGACGAACTCGGTCGGGTCGACGCAGGAGATGGGCGCCGAGTGGCCGACGCCGCGCGGGTCGAAGCCGACGAAGTCGTAGGCCTTGGCGGTGTTCGCCCAGATCTTGTTCTTGGTGGTGACACGGCGCGGGAAGCGCAGGCCCGAGCCGCCGGGGCCGCCCGGGTTGTAGAGCAGCGCGCCCTGGCGCTCGGCGGGCGTGCCGGTGGAGACGACGCGGTCGACGGCGATCTTGATCTGCTTGCCGTTGGGCTTCGCGTAGTCGACCGGGACGGTGACCCAGCCGCACTGGATGGGCTTCTCCAGGCCCCAGTCGGCAGGACAGTCCTGCCAGTCGATGCCCGCCTTCGCTGCGCGGGCGGCGGCGACGGTGGCGCCGCGCGCCTCGTCGTCGCGGTCGTGGCTGCTGCTCTGGGCGCTGGCCGTCGGTGCGGCCAGGGCGCCGGCTATGAGCGTGGCCGCGGCCAGCGTGCCGGCAGAGCCGAACACTGCTGTACGTCTCAAGTGGTCCCTCCCCCTTGTGGGCGCCGCCCCCGTGGCAGCGCCGTGGTCCTGTGCTGTCCGGGGGATCCTTTCGTCAAGGTGGCCACGGGTGAAAGGGCGTACGGGTGTTTCTTTGCCGAACCAATAACCGGAGACCGGTGTACCGCTGAGCGGAACCGTCACCGGCCGCCGGCGAGCAGCCCCTGCGCCTCGTCGAGGACGCGGCGCAGCGCGAGGGCGTCGGGGGCGGCGGCGGTGACGAGGGCGGCGGGCCCGGCGAGGGGGGCGAGCACGGCGTGCTCACCGAGCAGCCGGACTTCGGCCGGTTTGTCCTGGAATGCCGGGTCGACGACGAGGAGTTGGCCGGTGGCGCGGTGGCCGGCGAGGACCGCGGGGCCGTTCCAGCCGCCGGGAGCTCCGGGGCCGTAGCGCAGTTCCTGGTCGAGCAGCGGACGTCCGGCGAGGCGCACGGTGAGCCGGGTGGCGAGGGTGCCGGGCGGCTCGCCGTGCCTCCCGAGGACCTGTTCTTCTCGAAGGACGAGACGCGCGGTGGGGGCGAGTTCGACGGTCGTCCGCATCCGCAGCGCCGAACCGGCGGCGGAGACCAGCTGTTCGGGCAGCCAGCGCAGTTCCGCGTCCGCGCCGACGGTGAGCGTGACGTCGTACGTGGCGGTCGCGGCGGACCGCCCGGGCAGGGCGACGGTCGCGGCCGCCGAGTCGACGAGCAGCCGCGCCCCGTCCCGCACGTCCACGAGCAGGGCGAGCCGGTCGCCGCCGAGCGGGGCGCTCATCGCACCGACGACGGTGACGCGGGTGTACGGGCCGGGGGCGCGGGTGCGGCGCAGCGCGAGGGGGCCCTCGCTCTCCAGGACCGGGAGGGTGCCGTCGGCCGCGGCGGTGACGCGGGCGGTGGCGGCGAGGCTCATGCGGTCGGGCAGGTTCATGCGGTCCAGTCCGTGAGGCGGGCACGGACCCAGTCGGCGACGGGCGCGACGCCCTCCGCCGAGCGCAGGGAGGTGAAGGCGACGGGCAGTTCGCCGCGCTGCTCCTTGGCGTCGCGGGCCATCCGCTCCAGGTCGGAGCCGACGTACGGGGCGAGGTCGGTCTTGTTGATCACGAGCAGGTCGGCGGTGCTGACGCCGGGGCCGCCCTTGCGCGGGATGTCGTCTCCGCCGGCGACGTCGATGACGAAGATCTGGGCGTCGACGAGGCCCTTGGAGAAGGTGGCGGTGAGGTTGTCGCCGCCGGACTCGACGAGGACGAGGTCGAGCGGGCCCGCGGAGTCCTCCAGGTCCTCGACGGCTTCGAGGTTGGCGGAGATGTCGTCGCGGATCGCGGTGTGCGGGCAGGCGCCGGTCTCGACGGCCTGGATGCGCTCCGGCGGCAGGACGGCCTCGCGGAGCAGGAACTCGGCGTCCTCGCGGGTGTAGATGTCGTTGGTGACGACGGCGAGGGAGAGGGAGTCGCGCAGGGCGCGGCAGAGGGCGGCGACCGTGGCGGTCTTGCCGGAGCCGACGGGGCCGCCGAGGCCGATGCGCAGGGCGCGGCGGGTGCCGTCGGGCCGGTGGGCGTCGGCGGAGACGGCGAGGCCGTGGTCGTGGCCGTGGTCGAGGTGCATGGAGGGCTCCTTGCGGGGGAGTTACGAGGCGAAGAGGCGGACGGGCCAGGCCGCGTGCTGCTCGGCGGTCAGGTCGAGCAGCGGGGCCGAGGCGGCGGGCAGTGCGTCCAGGCCGCCGCCCGCGCCGCCGAGCGCGGCGGCGGCGCGCTCGGCAGCCTCGGCGGCGACCTCGTCCAGGGCGGGAGCGAGGCGGGCGAGGACGGCGGTGGCCTGGAAGGGATCCAGGCCGAGGAGGCGCACGACGGCGGTCGCGGGGCCGCCGACAGTCTCGTACGCGACGCAGTGGGCGGCGTCCTCGGGGCCGAGTCCGGCGGCGCGGGCCGCGACCCCGAGGACGACGGGCTGGTGCGCGCCGCGCGGGAACGCGGCGGCGAGCCGGTCGAGTTCGGGGCCGGGCCAGGCGGCCCGGGCCGCCCGCATGAGCTGCCGGCCGAGCTTGCGGCTGACGGCGCGCAGGGCGGGCGAGGGGGTGCGGGCGTCGGCGGCGGCGTCGAGCGCGTGGGGGTCGGCGCCGAGGGCCGCGGCGGCGGCGAGGCCGGCCGTGGTGAGGCCGGTGGTGTGCAGCCGGCCGCGGCAGAACGCCTCCAGGTCGGCGGCGTTCGTGAGCCGGCCGGCCTTGACGGCGGCTTCGGCGCCGCCCGAGTGGGCGTGCCCGCCGGCGGGGAACCGCCCGTCGGCGAGCACGAGGAGTGCGGATCGGGTCATCGTCGATTCGGGCCTTCGGCGCTCAGAAGAGGAAGTAGCGCTGGGCCATGGGCAGTTCGGCCGCGGGTGCCGGTTCGACGTGCTCGCCGTCGATGGTCACCGAGAAGGTGTCGGCGTCGACCTCGACCCGGGGCAGGGCGTCGTTCTCCCGCATGTCGGCCTTGGTGACCCGGCGGGTGGAGCCGATGGCGGTGAACTCCTTGTGCAGGCCGAGCCGGTGCGGCAGGTCGTCCTCGAGGGCGGCCTGGGCGACGAAGTTGACCGAGCCGGCCGCGGCGGCCCGGCCGAGCGCGCCGAACATCGGCCGAGGAAGCACCGGTTGGGGCGTCGGGATGGAAGCGTTGGCGTCGCCCATCTGCGCGTACGCGATCTGGCCGCCCTTGACGACGACGAGCGGCTTGACGCCGAAGAAGGCCGGCTCCCACAGCACCAGGTCGGCGAGCTTGCCGGGTTCGACGGAGCCGATGAGGTGGTCCATGCCCTGGGCGACGGCCGGGTTGATCGTGTACTTGGCGACGTAGCGCCGGGCCCGGTGGTTGTCGGCGGCGCCGTCGCCGGGCAGCGCGCCGCGCCGCCGCTTCATGACGTGGGCGGTCTGCCAGGTCCGCATGATCACCTCGCCGATCCGGCCCATGGCCTGGGAGTCGGAGGAGATGATCGAGATGGCGCCGAGGTCGTGCAGCACGTCCTCGGCGGCGATCGTGGAGGGCCGGATCCGGGACTCGGCGAAGGCGAGGTCCTCCGGCACGGCCGGGTTGAGGTGGTGGCAGACCATCAGCATGTCGAGGTGTTCCTCGATGGTGTTGACGGTGTGCGGCCGGGTGGGGTTCGTCGAGCTGGGCAGCACGTACGGCTCGGACACGACGGTGATGATGTCCGGCGCGTGCCCGCCGCCCGCGCCCTCCGTGTGGTACGCGTGGATGGTCCGGCCCGCGATGGCGGCGAGGGTGTCGCCGACGAAGCCGGCCTCGTTGAGGGTGTCGGTGTGGATGGCCAGCTGGGCGCCGGTCTCCTCGCAGACGCTCAGGCAGGCGTCGATGACGGCCGGGGTGGCCCCCCAGTCCTCGTGGATCTTGAAGCCGAGGGCACCGCCGCGCAGTTGGGAGTGCATGGCCTCCCGGGACATCGTGTTGCCCTTGCCGAGCAGGCCGATGTTCACGGGGAAGGTGTCCAGGGCCTCGAACATCCGGGCCATGTGCCAGGGGCCGGGGGTGATGGTGGTGGCCTTGGTGCCCTCGGCCGGTCCGGTGCCGCCGCCGACGAGCGTGGTCACGCCGGTGGCGAGGGCCTGCTCGACGACGGTGGGCGAGATGAAGTGGACGTGGGTGTCGACGGCGCCCGCGGTGACGATCCGGCCGTTGCCGACGATCACCTCGGTCTCGGGACCGATGACGAGCGCGGGGTGGACCCCGTCCATGGTGTCGGGGTTGCCGGCCTTGCCCAGGGCGGTGATCCGCCCGTCGCGGATGCCGATGTCGGCCTTGACGATCCCCCAGTGGTCGATGACCACGGCGCCGGTGATCACGGTGTCCGGGGCGCCTTCGGCGCGGGTGGTGCGGGACTGGCCCATCGACTCGCGGATGACCTTGCCGCCGCCGAAGACGGCCTCCTCGCCGGCGCGGCCGGGGCCGCCGGAGCGGTCCTCCTCGATCTCGACGAACAGGTCGGTGTCGGCGAGCCGGACGCGGTCGCCGGTGGTGGGGCCGAACAGGTCGGCGTAGACGGCACGGTGCAGCTCAGGCACGCTCGCCTCCCTGGGTCTCGTCGTGGTCGAGGGGTCCCGCGGTCTCGCCGCGCAGGCCGGGCACGATCCGGCGGCCGGCGATCGGTACGAGCTCGACCTCGACGGGGATGCCGGGCTCGAAGCGGACGGCGGTGCCGGCGGCGATGTTCAGGCGCAGACCGCGGGCGGCGGCGCGGTCGAAGTCGAGACCGGGGTTGGCCTCGGCGAAGTGGTAGTGCGAGCCGACCTGGACGGGCCGGTCGGCGGCGTTGAGGACGGTGAGGCGGGTGACGGGGCGGCCCTCGTTGAGGGTCACCGGTCCGTCCCCGTACCTGATTTCTCCGGGGATCATCGCTGACGGTCCGCTTTCACACGATCGGGTCATGGACGGTGACGAGCTTGGTCCCGTCCGGGAAGGTGGCCTCGACCTGGACGTCGTGGATCATCTCGGGGATGCCCTCCATGACCTCGTCGCGGGTGATCACCTTGCGACCGGAGGACATGAGCTCGGCGACCGTGCGACCGTCCCGGGCGCCCTCCAGGACGTGCGAGGTGATGAGCGCGACGGCCTCGGGGTGGTTGAGCCGTACGCCGCGCGCCCGGCGCTTCTCGGCCACGTCGGCCGCGACATGGATGAGCAGGCGCTCCTGCTCGTGGGGGCTGAGTTGCACGCTTCCACCTCACTGTCTTTCACCGGGTGACTCACCCGGACAGCAGCGGACCATAGCGATCATCAACACTCTGTTGAGCCACGAGAGGGGCCGCCGGGTCAGACATTGCAGGTTAGGGCGGAAGTTTTTCCGGCTCGTTAACTCGCGCTTTGCAACTGCGTGGACAACGGTCGGCGCACTCGGTCCCACGACAGGGGGATTCGGACATGCGGTCGAGTGCGCGCCGGGCACCGCCCGGCGCGCCTCACGCGTCAGGCGTCACGCGTCGGGGGCGCCCGGGTCGCGGTGACGGGCGGCGATGCCGAAGCGGCGCTGTTCACCCGGAGCGGACGTCACTCCGCGGACGGAGGAGAGCGAGCTGATCACCTGCTCCTCGGCCGGCGCCTCCGTCGCCTCGAGTCGTTCCAGGTCAGCGGCGGACACCAGGGCGACCAGCGGCTTGCCGTGGCGGGTGACGACCACCCGCTCACCGCCGTAGACGACGCGGTTGATCAGCTCCGCGAGCTCTGCGCGGGCTTGCGTCACCGGAATCTCGTAGGCCATGCTCCTCATCTTACGGGCTGTACATCCTGTACATTTTTTACAGAAGGAGGAGCGCCATGCGGCACGCCCTGCGATATGTCCTTCCGGAGTTCACCGAGCGCACGAGCTACGGCACGCGCACCCTCGACCCGTACGCGAAGCTGCTCCAGGAGCGGATCGTCTTCCTGGGCACGCCGGTCGACGAGACCTCGGCCAACGACGTCATCGCCCAGTTCCTGCACCTCGACCACGCCGCCCCGGAGCAGGTGATCAGCCTCTACATCAACTCCCCCGGCGGCTCGATCAGCGCGATGACCTCGATCTACGACACGATCGGCACGGTCTCGTGCGAGGTGGAGACCATCTGCCTCGGTCAGGCCGTCGGGCCCGCGGCGGTGCTGCTCGCGGCCGGCTCCCCGGGCCGGCGGCTCGCGCTGCCCGGGGCCAGGATCGTCCTCCAGCAGCCCACGCTGGACGAGCCGTTGCGGGGTCAGCCCAGCGATCTCGACATCCACGCGCGGGAATTGCTGCGACAGCGCGCGCTGGTCGCCGGACTGCTCGCCGCGCACACCGGGCGGGACCGCGGCCGGGTCGACGCCGACATCGACCGGACCACCGTGCTCGACGCCACGGAGGCGCGCGCGTACGGCCTGGTCGACCACGTCGTGCAGAGCCGCCGCGGGTCCGCCGGCACCGCCGACGAGGGGTGAGCCGGCCATGGTCCCGGAGCTGCCGCCGCTCCCCGCGCTGACGCGCGCCGAGAGCGAGTTCGTGGACGCGTACCTCGAAGTCGTCGACCTGCTGGGAAGAATCAATCCATCCAGGTCCTCGCATACCTATGGGGCCCTGCGAGCCGCCCAGGCCCTGATAGGACGCGCGACGGCGCTCCGGGACGCCCTGACGCTCATGCATATGCGGGGCGAGAGCGAGGTCCACGTGGCCACATTGACGCGCGCGCTAAGGGTGTTGGACGGCGAGCGGCGCTCAGGGCGCGTCACCCTCCCCGGAGAGCAGGCGAGTTGACAACACCGCGTGTCGTGTCGAGGTCCACACGGGGCATGCGCGACGCAGAATCGCTCCCCCGTTCGGCGTAGTCGACGAATCGACATGGAGCTCAGGTAAGTTGCGCAACAGGTGTACACATCTAGCGGAATCGGGCATTCCATCGCTGGTGACGGGGTCGTCGGCCAAACCTCCGAAGATCGCGAAACCCGACTGTCCACTCGAATGGATCAGTCGTGAGGAGCCTCACATATGGCCGTTTCAGCTCGGATTTCGCCCTAGGTGTGGGTCAAGATCCCTGTCGACGACAAGCCCCCGCCACCCGAGGCGGGGCGGTCCGGGCGGACGCCGAGTCCTGCCGCCGTCCCGGACGTCTGGTCGACAGGAGTGGATCGGCAGGAGTGGAGGACCCGAGCAACACGGGACGTGCCCGCAAGGGTGACGGCCCTCGGGGTGAAGCCGCAGCCGCGGCCGGGCATCTTCGCCTGCCCGAACCCGACAGGTCATCCTTCACAGGCGGCTGACGAAGGGTTGCGCATGACTGCGCAGATTCATGTCCCGTCCCTGCTGTCCCGGGCCGGAGCCGTCTCGGCTCTCACCCTCGCCGCCGTGGGCGGCACGCTGCTCGCCCCAGGAGCGGCGCCGGAGGCCCAGGCCGCGACCTCGTACGCCGACACGGCCCTGAGCGTCGCCGCCTCGAAGAAGGGATCGCCTTACAAGTACGGCGCTACGGGCCCCACCAGGTTCGACTGCTCGGGCCTCACGCTCTACTCGTACAAGAAGGCGGGCAAGACGCTGCCCCGCACCGCGCAGCAGCAGTACAACAAGACCCGGCACATCGCGGCGTCCAGCCGCCAGAAGGGGGACCTCGTCTTCTTCCATTCCGGTGGAAGGGTGTACCACGTCGGAATCTACGCGGGTAACAACAAGATCTGGCACTCCCCGAAGACCGGTTCGTGGGTGAAGCTCGACAAGATCTGGTCGGCCAAGGTGCTCTACGGCCGCGTCCGCTGACCGCGGATCCCGCCGCGCCCGCCGCCCGGCGCCCACCGGGCCCGTTCCGCGGCCCCCGCCCCCACGACTCCCGTCCCCGGGGTCGGCGCGCGCGGGGGCGGGCGGTCCCGGGGGCGGCCCGCCCTGTCGGGGCGTCAGCGTCCCTATCGAGGCGTCAGCGTCGCCGCCGTCCAGGGGAGGCTGATCCGGACCGTCTTGCCGCCCTCGGCCGTCGGCGTCACCGCGAGGCGGCCGCCGGCCTCGGCGGTCAGCGAGCGGATGATGACCATGCCGCGCCCGTTGTCCTGCTGGACGGCCGCCGGGAGGCGCCGGGGCCACCGCGGGTGGCTGTCGGTCACGCCGATGTGCAGCCGCTCGTCGCGTTCCAGGCGCACGTCGACGGTGAAGGTGGGCGACCGGCCGAAGGTGTGCTGCACCGCGTTGGTCGCCAGCTCGGAGACGATCAGCCGGACCGTGTCCGCCGTGTCGCTCGCGCTCCCGAGCCCCCAGGAGGTGAGCACCTCGGCGACGTACCTCCGGGCGGCGGAGACCGAGGCCGGATCGCTCGGCAGCGTGACGGTTGCTTCCTGGTGGTCTGCCATGGCGACGCCGTCCCTTTCCCACCGGGCCCCGCCCGGATTGCGCTTCGCGTCAGAGTGCCACCGATCGGGCCGGCCTGGACGTCGATCGGCGAAGATATGCGGATATCTGTCGCCCGAAGCGGTGAACCGTGCGCGCGGCGGCCGGATGCGGACTCGGCGTGCCTGTAAGGCCCTTGAGCGGGCACACGAGCCGTATGACCCTCTCCGACAACACCGTCTCCCGGCACCCCGTCTCCAAGAGCACCGTCCTCGTCCTGGACAGCAGCGATCCCGAGCCCCTCGCCCGCTTCTACGCCGCCCTGCTGGGCGGCACCGCCGAACCGGCCGAGGGCGACCCCGACCTGCTCCTGATCTGCTCCCCCGGGGGCGTCGTCCTCGGCATCCACCGCGACCCCGGCCAGGCTCCGCCCAGCTGGCCACGGCCGGAGGACTCCCAGCAGGCCCACTTATGGATCCTGGTCGCCCCCGACGCCCTCGACGAGGCCGAACGCGAGGCCATCAGCCTGGGCGCGCGGCCGGTGGCGGCCGAGGTCGACGGCACCCGCCTCGACCGGCGCACCGCCGTGCGGCGCTGCACGGACCCGGCCGGCCACCCCTTCGTGCTCGCCGCGGCGCCCGGTGTTTCCGCGTGAGGCCACCGGGCAGCCGCATCCACGTCCCACCCATCGTCCGTACGCACACGGAGGACGAGCATGAGCCACCACGAGCGCCGGCGCACCCTTCCCGCGGACGCGCCGCCCCGCACCACACCGTCCGAGGCCGTCGGCGAGAGCGGTGACGCCGAGGCCCGCCAGGAGGCCGAGGAGGCGGTACGCGGCCGCCGCGGCGACACCGCGCCCGACGCGCACGGCATGGGCGCCAAGCGCCAGTCCCCCGGCCTGGGCCGCGAGGAACAGCGCCGCCCCCACGGGCGCAGGGGCGAGGCCGGGGACGGCGACGTCGAGGAAGGCGACTCCTAGTTAGACGCCAGGGCCCGGGTCCCGGCCGCGGGGCGGGGGCGGGTGGCCGCCGCCAGGACGAACGTGATGCTGATCAGCAGCGACCAGGCGCCGAACTTCTCCACGCCGACGGGCTGCCACCCGTGGAGCTGGTACGGGTAGCGCCAGGCGCCCACGTACGTGGCGAGGTTCTCCGCCAGCCACAGGAAGAAGCCGATCAGCACGAAGGACAGGGCCAGCGGCATCCGCAGGCGGGCACCGCGCACCGTGAACCGCACGGAGGTGCCCGCCGTGACGGCCAGCAGCAGCGCGGCGAGCGGCCAGCGGGCGTCCGGCAGCCAGTGGTGGGTGAAGAAGTTCACGTAGATCGCCGCGGCCACCACCGCCGTCGCCCGGGGCCGGTAGCGCACCAGCTCGAGGTCGAAGAGGTGCCACGCCCGGCAGACGTAGCTCCCGACGGCCGCGTAGAGGAACCCTCCGTACAGCGGGACGCCGGCGAACTTGAGCACGGCCGGTTCGGGGTAGCTCCACGAGCCGAGCGCCACCTTCACCAGCTCGAACGCCAGGCCGATGACATGGCAGACGGCGATGACGGCGACGTCCCGCCCCGACTCCCAGCCGCGCAGCCAGAAGAGCAGGGTGAGCAGCACGCCGTAGACGACGAGCAGGTCGTAGCGGGCCACCGGGAGCCCGGGCAGCAGCGTGGACGCCGCCACCCCCGACAGCAGCGCGATCGCGAAGGCGCAGGCCCGGGTCTGCCCCCAGGCGAAGGCGAGCAGGCGGCGGAAGGACGAGGTCAGCAGGTCGGTGAAGGGCGCGTTCAGGCTCAGCATGATGCGCTGTAGGACGAGCCTGACGACCGGCCCGGTTGCGGGCGGCGGGCACCGAGCCGCTGCCCGCGCCCGGCCGCCGGCGGGGGCTCAGGCCCTCGCGCCCTCCGGTGCCGTGCGGACGATGGTCGTGACCGCGCGCTCGATCTCCGCCTCCGTGAGGTCGGCGCGGGCCGTCAGGCGAAGCCGCGAGATGCCGTCCGGGACGGACGGGGGGCGGAAGCAGCCGACGGCCACACCGAGTTCCCGGCAGTCGGCGGCCCAGCGGAGGGCCTCGTTCGGGCCCGGGGCGCGGACCGAGACCACGGCGGCGTCGGGGCGCACGGCGGTCAGCCCGGCCTCGGTGAGGAGGCGGTGGAGCGTGGTCGCGACCGTGCGCGCCCGGTCCGCGAGGGCCGGTTCGGCCACGATCAGCCGCAGGCTCGCGAGAGCGGCGCCCGTGGCGGCGGGGGCGAGTCCGGTGTCGAAGATGAAGGTGCGGGCCGCGTTCACCAGGTGCTCGATCACCCGGGCCGGGCCGAGCACCGCACCGCCCTGGCTGCCCAGCGACTTGGAGAGGGTGAGGGTCGCGACGACGTCCGGGTCGCCCGCCAGCCCCGCCTCGTGGAGGGCGCCGCGTCCGCCGGCACCGAGCACCCCGAGACCGTGCGCGTCGTCGACGACCAGGCCCGCGCCGTGCGCCCGGCAGGCCTCCGCGAGCGCCGTGAGGGGCGCCTTGTCGCCGTCGACCGAGAAGACGGAGTCGCTGACCGCGATCGCCCGGCGGTCCGGGTGCGCGCCGAGCGTCTTGGCGACGGCCTCGGGGTCGGCGTGCGGGACCACCGCCGTCTCGGCCCGGGACAGCCGGCAGCCGTCGACGATCGAGGCGTGGTTGCCCGCGTCCGAGACGATCAGGCCGTCCCGGGCGGAGAGCGCGGTGAGCGCCGCGAGGTTCGCGGTGTAGCCGGAGGAGAAGACGAGCGCCGCCTCGAAGCCGCAGAACTCGGCGAGTTCGCGCTCCAGGCGGGCGTGAAGCCGGGTCGAGCCGGTGACGAGCCGCGAGCCGGTGGATCCCGCGCCCCAGCGTCGGGCCGCCTCGGCCGCAGCCTCGGTGATCTCCGGGCGGCGGGTGAGGCCGAGGTAGTCGTTGCTCGCGAGGTCGAGCAGTTCCGACTCGGCCGGCCGGGGCCGCAGTGTCCGTACGAGCCCCGCCTCCGCGCGCTGCCGTGCCGCGGCCTCGGTCCAGGCGAAGGCGGTTCGGCGGGGGTCCGAGCCCGCGCCCGGGTTCTGCGCGTCCTGCGGGTCCTCGGCGTACGGCGGCATGGCAGATCCTTTTGTAGGCAGCCCACAGACCCTAACCGGCCGGGCTCCAGGTCAGGGTGTGGCCATCCACACACTACGAACCGGTCTGTTTGTTCTTCTCTTCCTTGGCCCGGAGGTCTGCCGTAGGTAAGGATCAGCCCTTATGGACCTGCTGAACACCCTGGTGGAGAAGGGGCTGCGGCGCGAGCTGCCGACCCGTGAAGAAGCGCTCGCCGTCCTGGCGACATCCGACGACGACCTGCTCGATGTGGTGACCGCGGCCGGCAAGGTGCGCCGCCAGTGGTTCGGACGGCGGGTGAAGCTCAACTATCTGGTCAATCTGAAGTCGGGGCTGTGCCCCGAGGACTGCTCGTACTGTTCGCAGCGGCTGGGCTCGACGGCGGGCATCCTCAAGTACACGTGGCTGAAGCCCGACGAGGCCTCCGCCGCCGCGGCGGCCGGTGTCGCGGGCGGCGCGAAGCGGGTCTGTCTGGTGGCCAGCGGCCGCGGTCCGACGGACCGCGACGTCGAGCGGGTCGGCAAGACCATCGAGGCCATCAAGGAGCAGAACGAGGGCGTGGAGGTCTGCGCCTGCCTCGGTCTGCTCTCCGACGGCCAGGCGGAGCGCCTCAAGGACGCCGGCGCCGACGCGTACAACCACAACCTCAACACGTCCGAGGGGACGTACGGGGACATCACGACCACCCACACCTACGCCGACCGCGTGGACACCGTGCAGAAGGCGCACGGCGCCGGCCTGTCGGCCTGCTCGGGCCTGATCGCGGGCATGGGCGAGAGCGACGAGGACCTGGTCGACGTCGTGTTCGCGCTGCGCGAGCTGGACTCCGACTCGGTGCCGGTCAACTTCCTCATCCCGTTCGAGGGCACGCCGCTCGCCAAGGAGTGGAACCTCACCCCGCAGCGCTGCCTGCGGATCCTCGCGATGGTGCGGTTCGTCTGCCCGGACGTGGAGGTCCGGATCGCGGGCGGCCGCGAGGTGCACCTGCGCTCGATGCAGCCGCTGGCGCTGCACATCGCCAACTCGATCTTCCTCGGCGACTACCTCACCAGTGAGGGCCAGGCCGGCAAGGCGGACCTGGACATGATCGCGGACGCGGGCTTCGAGGTGGAGGGCGCGGGCACGACGACGCTGCCGGCGCACCGGGCGGACGCGCTCGCCGCGGCGGCCGGCGGCGGCTGCGGCTCGCACGCCGAGGCCGGTGGCGGCGGCTGCGGTTCCGCGGCCGAGGCCGGCGCGGGCTGCGGTTCGCACGCCGAGGCGGGCGGCGGCTGCGGTCCGTGCGGCGGGCACGCCTCGGTTCCGGCGGCGGCCCCGGCCGCGGCCTCGGAGGCCCGGACGGACCTGGTGGCGGTGCGCCGCCGGGGCGCCGGCACGGATCTCGCGCCGAATGCGTAACGACGAACTGCTCGCCCTGGACCGGGCGCACGTCTGGCACCCGTACGGCCCGATGCCCGGCCGTACGGATCCGCTGGTCGTCGCGTCCGCGTCCGGGGTGCGGCTCCGGCTGGCCGAACCCAGCGAGGGCCGAAGCGAGTTGATCGACGGCATGTCCTCGTGGTGGTCGGCCGTCCACGGCTACAACCACCCCGTGCTCAACGAGGCGGCGCGCGGCCAGCTCGACAGGATGAGCCACGTCATGTTCGGCGGGCTCACCCACGAGCCGGCCGTCCGGCTCGCCTCGCGCCTCGTCGAGATCACGCCGGAACCGCTGCGGCACGTCTTCCTCAGCGACTCCGGATCGGTCTCGGTCGAAGTCGCGGCCAAGATGTGCCTGCAGTACTGGCGCTCCGTCGGCCGTCCCGGCAAGCGCCGGCTCCTCACCTGGCGCGGCGGCTACCACGGTGACACCTGGCAGCCGATGTCCGTGTGCGACCCCGAGGGCGGCATGCACGAGCTGTGGTCGGGGGTGCTCCAGCGGCAGGTCTTCGTGGAGGCGCCGCCGGCCGCGTACGAGGAGTCGTACGCGGAGCTGCTCCGCGAGGCGATCGGACGGCACGCGGACGAGCTCGCCGCGGTCGTCGTCGAACCGGTCGTGCAGGGCGCGGGTGGGATGCGCTTCCACAGCCCCGCGTACCTGCGGGTGCTGCGGGAGGCGTGCGACGCGCACGACGTGCTGCTGATCTTCGACGAGATCGCGACCGGCTTCGGGCGCACGGGCGCGCTGTTCGCCGCCGACCACGCCGGCGTCTCCCCCGACGTGATGTGCGTGGGCAAGGCGCTGACCGGCGGCTATCTGTCGATGGCGGCGACGCTCTGCACGAGCCGGGTCGCCGACGGCATCTCGCGGGGCGAGGTCCCCGTGCTCGCCCACGGGCCGACCTTCATGGGCAACCCGCTCGCCTCGGCGGTCGCCCTCGCCTCCATCGACCTGCTGCTCGGGCAGGACTGGCAGGTCGAGGTCAAGCGCATCGAGGCCGGCCTCCGCGAGGGGCTGGCGGACGTCGCCGACCTCCCGGGCGTCCGCGACGTCCGGGTCCTCGGCGCGATCGGCGTGGTGCAGCTCGACCACGAGGTCGACATGACCGCCGCCACCCGGGCGGCGGTCCGCGCCGGCGTCTGGCTGCGCCCGTTCCGCGACCTCGTCTACACGATGCCGCCGTACGTGACGGGCGACGAGGACGTGGCCCGGATCTGCGCCGCGGTGCGCGCGGCGGCGGCAGCGGGCTGAGGTCCGCCCCGCCCACCACGAGGTGCGCCGCGCGCCGCCCAGGCGCGCGGCGCCCGCTTCCCTCGGAAAGGAATCCCTCTTCATGACCGTCATCGTCGTCAGCGGCACCGGCACCGAGATCGGCAAGACCGTCGTCACCGCCGCCCTCTCCGCCGTCGCCACCGCCTCCGGGCGGTCCGTCGCCGTGCTCAAGCCCGCGCAGACGGGGGTCGGGCCCGGGGAGCCGGGAGACGTGGAGGAGGTCCTGCGGCTGTCGGGGGCGGCGAAGGGGGCCGAACTGGCCCGCTTCCCGGAGCCGTTGGCGCCCGGGACCGCGGCGCGTCGCGCGGGGCTCGCGCCGGTCCGGCCGGACGCGGTCGCGGCGGCGGCGCGCGAGCTGGCGGACACGCACGACCTGGTGCTCGTGGAGGGCGCCGGCGGGCTGCTGGTGCGCTTCGACGAGGAGGGCGGGACGCTCGCGGACGCGGCCCGGCTGCTCGGCGCTCCGGTGCTCGTCGTGACCCCCGCGGGGCTGGGCACGCTCAACTCGACCACCCTGACGG
This sequence comes from Streptomyces sp. NPDC053431, assembly GCF_044544925.1. Classification (NCBI taxonomy): domain Bacteria; kingdom Bacillati; phylum Actinomycetota; class Actinomycetes; order Kitasatosporales; family Streptomycetaceae; genus Streptomyces; species Streptomyces sp. NPDC053431. The sequence goes on from NZ_JBITXX010000004.1 coordinate 325,320, forward strand.
CGGAGGCGCTGCGGGCGCGCGGCATCGAGCAGCTGGGCGTGGTCATCGGCAGCTGGCCGGAGTCCCCGGACCTGGCCGAGCGGTGCAATCTGGCGGATCTGCCGGAGGCGGCGGGCGCGCCGCTGCTGGGGGCGGTGCCGGCGGGCGCCGGCGGGCTGCCCGCGGCGGAGTTCCGTGCGGCGGCGGCCTCCTGGCTGGCGCCCGCGCTGGGCGGCACCTGGGACGCGACGGCGTTCGCGGCGGCGGCGGGGGCCTGAGCCTCCCGGGCCTCGTCTCGGCAGTCGGGGCCTGAGCCGCCGGCCTCTCGTCGCGGCTGTGGCGGCCTGAGCCGCCGGCTTCTCGTGGATCCGGTCCGGCCGGCCCCGCGCCGTACCCTGGCGCCATGCGTGCTCGTGTGCAGGAGATCGTGTTCGACTGTGCCGAACCGGCCGTCCTCGTGCGGTTCTGGGCGGCGGTCCTCGGCGGGGCTCCGGTCGACCGGAGCCCCGACTGGTCGTACGTCGACCCGCCGGGTTTCGTCCGGCTGGCCTTCCAGAAGGTGCCGGAGGGCAAGACGGTGAAGAACCGGGTCCATCTGGACGTGGAGGTGGCCGACCCGGAGGGGGCGGCGGAGCAGGTGCTGCCGCTGGGCGCCCGCCGGTCGGGTGGTCTCGTGACCGACGAGCAGGGGTCCTTCCAGGTGATGCTCGATCCGGAGGAGAACGAGTTCTGCTTCGTGACAGGCTGAGAGGCGGAAGTTCGTCGCTGAGGGTCTGTCAACTGGAGGATGCGCCGTGGTTCTGCCGTTCCGGTTCTCCGTCAACATGCTCACGCCCGGCACGGGAAGCGAGTGGCGGTCGCGCTGCCGCCGCGCGGAGGAGCTCGGGTACGACCTGATCCAGGTCGCCGACCATCTCGGGATGCCCGCCCCGTTCCCGTCGCTCGTCGCCGCGGCGGAGGCCACCACCCGGCCGCGGGTCGGCACCTTCGTGCTCAACGCGGCCTTCTGGAACCCGGTGCTGCTGGCGCGCGAGGTGACGACGACGGCCGCGCTCACCGAGGGGCGGCTCGAACTGGGGCTGGGTACGGGGTACGTGCCGGCCGAGCACGAGCAGGCCGGAGTCCCCTTCCTGCCGCCGCGCGGGCGGGTCGACCATCTGGCCCGCACGGTGGAGGAGTTGGCGGGGGCGCTGAAGGGCGGGGAGGGTTCCCCGCCGGTGCGGCTGCTGATCGGCGGCAACGGGAACCGGGTGCTGCGGCTGGCCGCCCGCCACGCGGACGTGATGGCGTTCTCCGGTGGCCGGTTCGACGGTGGCGCGCCCACCCTGCTGACCGCCGAGGAGATGGCCGCGCGGGTGGCGGCGTTCGAGGGGTTCGAGCGGGCGGCCGGGCGCCGGACGCCCGCGGAGCGCAATCTGCTGCTCCAGCGGGTGATCGTGACGGACGACCCAGCCGGGGCCGTGGCGGGGTTCCTGCCGCTGGTGCCGTATCTCTCCGAGGAGCAGGTGCTCGATCTGCCGGTGCTGGCGATCGGGACCGTGCGGGAGATCGCCGACCGGCTGGTCGCCCTGCGGGAGCGGCTCGGCATCTCGTACGTCACGGTGCTCGACCACTCCATGGAGGCGTTCGGGCCGGTGATCGCGGAGCTGCGCGCGTCTGAGGGGTGAAACCCGGTCGACGGCCGGGAGCGGCCGGTGGTGGGATGCCCGCATGGACGATCTTCGGATACGGGCCGCGGTGGCGGCCGACATCGACGCCGTGCTCGCCTTCTGGAAGGCGGCGGCCGAGGGGACCAGCATCAGCGACGACGGCGCCGGGGTGGCGCGGCTCGTCGCGCGCGACCCGGAGGCGCTGCTGCTCGCGGAGCGGGAGGGGGAGCTGGTGGGGACGGTGATCGCCGGGTTCGACGGGTGGCGCTGTCATCTGTACCGGCTCGCCGTCCATCCGGACCACCGGCGCCGCGGCATCGGTGGCGCGCTGCTCGCCGCGGCCGAGGAACGCTTCGTACGGCTGGGTGGTCGGCGGGCGGACGCGATGGTGCTCGACCGGAACGCGCCGGCGCAGGCGGCGTGGCGGGCGGCGGCGTACGGCCCCGAGGAGCAGTGGACCCGCTGGGTGAAGCCGCTGACCGGCTGAGACCGCCGCTTTGCCGATCCTTTACCATGGTGTGCAGTATCGATCACCTACCGAAAGGTGTGAGCGTCCGCCCATGGGCGAGCCTCCCAGTACCCGTTTCGCAAGCCGACGTCGCGCGGTCCTCACGTCCCTGACTGATCATGGGACTCGTCGAGGGACGGAGGTGAACCGATGACCGAGGTGCTGCTGCTCCTGGTGGCGCTGCTCCTCGCCCTCGCCTGCGGCGCCTTCGTGGCGGCCGAGTTCTCGCTGACCACCGTCGAGCGCTCCGAGCTCGAAGCCGCCGTCGAGCGGGGCGAGCGCGGGGCGGCCGGTGCCCTGAAGGCCGTCAAGTCGCTCACCTTCCAGCTGTCCGGCGCTCAGCTCGGCATCACCGTGACCAATCTGGTCGTCGGCATGCTGTCCGAGCCGTCGATCGCCGCGCTGATCCGCGGCCCGGTCGAGGCCCTCGGCCTGTCGCCCTCGGTCGCGTCCTCGGTGGCCCTGGTCATCGGCACCGCCCTGTCGACCGTCGTGCTGATGGTCGTCGGCGAGCTGGTGCCCAAGAACTGGGCGATCTCCTCCCCGCTGGCGGTCGCCAAGGTGGTGGGGACCCCGCAGCGCATCTTCAGCGCCGCCTTCAAGCCGCTCATCAGCCATCTCAACAACACGGCCAACCGGCTGGTGCGCCGCCTCGGCCTGGAGCCCGCCGAGGAGCTGGCCTCCGCCCGCTCCCCGCAGGAGCTGGTGGCCCTGGCCCGGCACTCCGCCAAGGAGGGCGCCCTGGAGGCGGACACGGCCGAGCTGTTCGTCCGCACCCTCAACCTGGCCGAGCTGACCGCGGAGAACGTGATGACCCCGCGCGTCCAGGTCACCGCCCTGGAGGTGCAGGCCACCGCGGAGGACGTGGCCAACGCGACCCGGGCGACCGGCCTGAGCCGTTTCCCCGTCTACCGCGGCAGCCTGGACTCGGTCGTCGGCATCGCGCACATCAAGGACGTGCTCGCGATACCGGCCGAGGAACGGCCGCGCCGGAACGTCGGCGACCTGCTGCGCGAGCCGCTGCTGGTGCCCGAGAGCCTGACCGTGGACAAGCTGCTCGACCGTCTGTCCGGGAGGCAGACCATGGCCGTCGTCATCGACGAGTACGGCGGCACGGCCGGCGTCGCGACCCTGGAGGACATCGTCGAGGAGGTCGTCGGCGAGGTCCGCGACGAGCACGACCCGCACGAGACGCCCGACCTGGCGCGGGTGGGCGACGACGCCGACGGCCGCGCCCTGTGGTCCGCGGACGGCGCGGCCCGTACCGACCAGCTGGAGGCCATCGGCCTGCGCGTGCCGGAGGGCCCGTACGAGACCCTGGCCGGCGTGCTGGCCACCGAGCTCGGCCGGATCCCGGTCCTCGGCGACCGCGTGGAGCTGGCCGGCTGGCGCCTCGACGTGGTCGACGCCACCGGACGGCGGGCGGCCCGGGTGCTGCTGCACGCCCCCCTCCCCCACTCCGGCGAGGAGGCCGGCCGATGACCGTCGTCCAGCTGCTGATCGGTCTGGCGAGCCTGCTCGTCAACGCCTTCTTCGTCGGCGCCGAGTTCGCCCTGATCTCCGTGCGCCGCAGTCAGGTCGAACCGCTCGCGGAGGCCGGCGACCGCCGGGCCCGCAGCGTCATCTGGGGCCTGGAGCACGTCTCGGCGCTGCTCGCGGCCGCCCAGCTCGGCATCACGCTGTCCACCCTGGTCCTCGGCATCGTGGCCGAGCCGGCCATGGCCCATCTCCTGGAGCCGCTGTTCGACGCCGTGGGCGTGCCGCACGGCCTGGTGCACCCGATCTCGTTCGTGATCGCGCTCACCGTCGCCACGTATCTGCACATGCTGCTCGGCGAGATGGTCCCGAAGAACATCGCCCTGGCCGAGCCGTCCCGGGCGGCGCTGCTCCTCGGCCCGCCGCTGGTGGCCGTGACCCGGGCGCTGCGTCCGGTGATCTTCACGATCAACGCCTTCGCCAACGGCATCCTGAAGCTGCTGCGCGTGGACGCGAAGGACGAGGTCGCGGCGACCTTCTCGGACGACGAGCTGGCCCGGATGGTCACCGACGCCGGTCACGCCGGCCTGCTCGACGACCGGGCGGCCGAGCGGCTGCACGACGCCCTGGAACTGGGCCGGCGCCCGGTGCGGGACGTGGTTCTTCCGGTGGAGAAGGTCGTGTACGCCCGGGTGGACACGACTCCGGAGCAGCTGGAGGCGATGTCGGCCAGGTCCGGGTTCTCCCGCTTCCCGGTCCTCGACTCGGACCAGCGCATCCTGGGCTATCTGCACGTGAAGGACGCCCTCGACGTCACCCCCCGCGACCTGCCGTTCCCGGTGTCGGCGCTGCGGCCGATCGCCCGGGTGCGGGCGGCGACGCCGCTGGACGACGTCCTGACGGCGATGCGGCGCAGCCGGACCCACCTGGCGGCGGTCCTCGACGAGGACGGCCGGCCGGCGGGTCTGGTGACGATGGAGGACGTGCTGCGCGAGCTGGTGGGGCGCCCCTCCGCGTGACCTCGACCACGTGAAGGGCCCCGGGACCTCGTCCCGGGGCCCTTCGGCGGGTCAGAGCGCGGTCGCCGCCCGCCAGGCGTCCAGCACCGTACGGTCGCCCGCGTGCGTGAAGCGCGGGTCGTCGGCCGCGTACCGCCCGTAGACGAGGAGCAGCAGGTCGGCGGCGGTGCCCTCGACGGTCGCGGTCGCCTCGCCGTCGGCCCGCCGCTGCCAGGTGAAGCCGCCCCCGCCGAGGGTGAGCGTCCAGGCGGCGCCGGAGTCGGTGGCCGCCAGCCGCAGCCGCGCGCCGTCCCGGCCGAGCCGGGCGACGGGCTCGGCGACCCAGGAGAAGTACGGCAGGTTCTCCAGGAACTCCTCGATGCCGTCGGCGGCCGTGCCCGGGTCGATCGGGCCGGGCTCCCGGCCGAGCGCGCGCTCGGCGTCGGCGCGGTGGACGACCGCCTCGAAGAGGAGCCGGCGCGGGAAGAACCGGACGTGCGGGTCGGCGCCGTGCGACCACGTCGGGGCGTCGGGCTCCGCCGCGCGCAGGGCGCGCAGGCTCGCCTCGGCGCTCGCGGCCAGCCACTCCGGGTAGGCGGCCGGGTCCTCGGGCAGGTCGAGGGGCACGTCCGTGGACCACACCCGCTCGGTGGCCCGGGTGCGGACCAGGTGCTCCGTCCAGCGGTGGGTGGTGCCGTGGTGCTTCACCAGGTCGGCGAGGGTCCAGCCGGGGCAGGTCGGGACGGGGGTGGCGGGGTCGGCGCCGCGGACGAGGGTGACGAAGCTCTCCACGGCCGACGCGACCCGCTCGCAGTTCACGGCGTGGTCGTCCGCCGTCAGCCCGAGGCCTTCCGACACCTTCAGCAGCTCGTCGCGCCGCGGGCCGGGCGGCCGCCGCAGGGCGGCGTCGCGGAAGAGACGGTCGAGGGCGCGGCGGTCCGCGGCCGGGAGTCCGCCGAGGACGTACCCGGTGCTCTCCAGCCACTTCACCGCCGTGTCCGGGTCGAGGACCTCGTCGTCCGCGGTCTCGACCGCCGTGACCAGATCGGCCAGGGCCTCGGTCAGCGCACTCAGCAGCGCCTCGCTCATGGGGTTTCCCCTCCCGGTTCTCCACGGCCGGCGGCCCATACCGAGCGGTATGATCGCTGGGCCATGGAGATCAATGCCACGTACACCAGTCTTGTCGCCGTGGGCGACAGCTTCACCGAGGGTATGTCGGATCTGCGGCCGGACGGTTCCTACCGCGGCTGGGCCGACGTGCTCGCGGGCCGGCTCGCCGCCCGCACTCCCGGCTTCCGCTACGCGAACCTGGCCGTGCGCGGCAAGCTGATCGGCCAGATCGTCGAGGAGCAGGTGGACACCGCGGCGGCCATGAAGGCCGACGTCGTCACCCTCGTCGGCGGGCTCAACGACACCCTGCGCCCCAAGTGCGACATGGGCCGGGTGCGCGGTCTGCTCGGCGAGGCCGTCGAGCGGCTCGCCCCCTCGTGCCGGCAGCTGGTCCTCATGCGCAGCCCCGGCCGCCAGGGACCGGTCCTGGAGCGCTTCCGGCCCCGCATGGAGGAGCTCTTCGCGTACGTGGACGAGCTCGCCGCCCGGCACGGCGCCCTGGTCGTCGACCTGTACGGCGCGCCGGCGCTCGCCGACCCCCGGATGTGGGACGTCGACCGGCTGCACCTGACGGCGGAGGGGCACCAGCGGGTGGCCGAGGCGGTCTGGCAGGCCCTGGGCCTGCCGGGCGAGAGCGACTGGCGCGATCCCCTGGCCCCGACGCCGCGGCCGGGCTGGGCGGCCCGCCGGATCGCCGACGCCCGGTTCACCAGGGAGCACCTGGGACCGTGGATCGGACGCCGGCTCACCGGCCGCTCCTCGGGCGACGGCCGCGCCCCGAAGCGCCCCGAGCTGCTGCCGTACGAGATCCCGGAGACCGGCTGACGGCGGGCCGCGACGTGACGTCCGTCTCGTAGCAAGCTCCAGCCGGAACCGTGGCGCTGGCCTGCAGAAACCGCCAGTAGAATCAGGACACGTGACAGCTGTGACTGCGAAGCCCCGCATCCCCAACGTCCTGGCCGGCCGCTACGCCTCCGCGGAGCTCGCCGTCCTCTGGTCCCCCGAGCAGAAGGTGAAGCTGGAGCGCCGGCTGTGGCTCGCGGTGCTGCGTGCCCAGAAGGACCTCGGGATCGAGGTTCCGGACGCGGCGCTCGCCGACTACGAGCGCGTGCTCGACCAGGTCGACCTCGGCTCGATCGCCGAGCGCGAGAAGGTCACCCGGCACGACGTGAAGGCCCGGATCGAGGAGTTCAACGCCCTCGCCGGCCACGAGCACGTCCACAAGGGCATGACCTCCCGCGACCTGACCGAGAACGTCGAGCAGCTGCAGATCCGGCTCTCCCTGGAGCTGATGCGGGACCGTACGGTCGCCGTCCTCGCGCGTCTCGGCAAGCTGTCCGGCGAGTACGCGGAGCTGGTCATGGCCGGCCGCTCGCACAACGTCGCCGCCCAGGCCACCACCCTCGGCAAGCGCTTCGCGACCGCCGCGGACGAGCTGCTCGTGGCATACGCGCGCCTGGAGGAGCTGCTCGGCCGCTACCCGCTGCGCGGCATCAAGGGCCCGGTCGGCACCGCCCAGGACATGCTCGACCTGCTCGGCGGCGACGCCTCGAAGCTGGCGGACCTGGAGCAGCGGATCGCCGCCCACCTCGGCTTCGCGCACGCCTTCACCTCGGTCGGCCAGGTCTACCCGCGCTCGCTCGACTACGACGTGGTCACCACGCTCGTGCAGCTGGCCGCCGCCCCGTCCTCGATCGCCAAGACGATCCGCCTGATGGCCGGCCACGAGCTGGTCACCGAGGGCTTCAAGCCGGGCCAGGTCGGCTCCTCGGCGATGCCGCACAAGATGAACACCCGCTCCTGCGAGCGCGTGAACGGTCTCATGGTCATCCTGCGCGGCTACGCGTCGATGACCGGCGAGCTCGCCGGCGACCAGTGGAACGAGGGCGACGTGTCCTGCTCCGTGGTCCGCCGGGTGGCGCTGCCCGACGCGTTCTTCGCCCTCGACGGGCTCCTGGAGACCTTCCTCACCGTGCTCGACGAGTTCGGCGCCTTCCCCGCCGTCGTCGCCCGCGAGCTGGACCGCTACCTGCCCTTCCTGGCGACCACCAAGGTCCTCATGGGCGCGGTCCGCGCCGGGGTCGGCCGCGAGCTGGCCCACGAGGCCATCAAGGAGAACGCCGTCGCCTCCGCCCTCGCCATGCGCGAGCAGGGCGCCGAGCGCAACGAGCTGCTCGACAAGCTGGCCGCCGACGAGCGGATCCCGCTGGACCGCGCGCAGCTCGACGAGCTGATGGCGGACAAGCTGTCCTTCACCGGTGCCGCCGCCGACCAGGTCGGCGTCGTGGTCTCCCGGATCGAGGAGATCGTGAAGCAGCACCCGGACGCCGCCGGCTACACCCCCGGGGCGATCCTCTGACCCGGACTCCCCGGTTCACCCAGCAGGAGCTGGAGGCCGCCCGCGACCGCGTCGTCCCCGACGTGGCCGCGGGCGGCCTTTCGGTCCTCTTCTGCGGCATCAACCCGGGTCTCATGACGGCGGCGACCGGCCACCACTTCGCCCGGCCGGGCAACCGCTTCTGGCCCGCGCTGCACCTGTCCGGCTTCACCCCGCGCCGCCTCGCCCCGGCGGAGCAGGAGGAGCTGCTCGATTACGGTCTGGGCATCACGAACGTGGTGGCGCGGCCGACCGCGCGGGCCGACGAGCTGAGCGCCGAGGAGTACCGGACGGGCGGGCGCGTCCTCACCGCGAAGGTGGAACGGCTCGGCCCGCGCTGGCTCGCGGTCGTCGGAGTCACCGCGTACCGCACGGCGTTCGACGACAAGCGCGCCGCGATCGGCCCGCAGGAGCGGACGATCGAAGGGCCGCTCGGCACGACGAGGATCTGGGCCCTGCCCAACCCCAGCGGGCTCAACGCGCACTGGACGCTCGAGACGATGGCCGAGGAGTTCGCCCGGCTGCGGGAGGCCGCAGGTGTCCCGGACCGGCGCGGCCAGGGCATCCCGGACCGGCGCGGCTAGGCCGTCCCGGGCCGACGCGGCCAGGGCGTCCCGGACCGGCGCGGCTGGGGCGGCTCCTCCGGAACAGGCCGGCCGGCCGCCGGTGCCGCCCGTCAGGGAGCCGGCGTCCGGTGCGTGCCGGGCCGGATCAGGGCGGGTCGACGGTGGTGACCACGGCGAGGAGCTGGAAGGGCAGCTCCTTGTCCCACTGGGACACCCCCAGGCCGATCCAGCGCTGCCCCGCCCGCCACAGGTGCAGGTCCGGGACGTGGCAGCACACCCCGCCCCACGGCTCGGATATCCGCTCGCCCGACATGCTCCGGTCGAGGACCGACCACAGGCTGAAGACCTGGGGCGGGCCCCAGCGGACGCCCAGCACCGTCGACAGACCGTCCCGGTCCGCCTCGTACTGCTCGTGGACGGCCGACCGTCGGGTGCCGTCGTCCTCCCAGAACTCCTCGCTGGTGGCGAGCGCGGCGACGTGGTAGCCCGGGCCGCTGTCGCGGAACCCGGAGCTCTCGGCGCGCTCCGGGAAGGCCCGGACGACCAGGTCGTCGATCGCCGCGAGGTGCTGTGCCGTCTCCATGTCTTCCAGTAAACCGCTCCGCACCGACAACAGTTGGCGGCCCGTCAGGCCCGGCCGGCGCGCAGCGCGCCGGCCGGGCCCGGAGCGGGTGCCGGACCTGCCCGCGGACGCCGCTCGCCGCTCCCCCGTCCATTGAGTAACATCCGGCCAAAGAAGCGCACGAGCTGGGAGGACACACGGTGGGGCGGCTGACCGGCGGGGACCCGTCGCTGTTGCGGCGGATCAACTCCGCGGTGGTACTCCATGCGCTGCGGAGCTCCGACGCGCTCACGCTCACGGACCTGACCCGGATCACGGGTCTGTCCCGGCCGACGGTCGAGGGAGTGACCGAGGGACTGATCGCGGGCGGTCTGGTCGTCGAGGCGGCGCCCGAGGAGGGCGAGACCCGGCGGCAGGGCCGGCCGGCCCGGAGGTTCCGCTTCCGGGCGGAGGCGGGCCACCTGCTCGGCGTCGAGATCGGCCCGCACCGGGTCGCCGCGCTGATCTCGGGCCTGGACGGGCGGATCATCGGCGCCGGTTCGCGCGAGGTGTCGGAGACGGCCCCGGAGGACGAGCGGCTCGACCGCGTCCGGGCCGTGGTGGCCGACGTGCTGCGCAGGACCGGGGTGCCCCGGTCGAATCTGCGGGCGGTCGGCGTCGGCACGCCGGGCATCGTGGAGGCCGACGGCACGGTCCGGCTCGGCACCGCCCTGCCGGGCTGGACGGGTCTGGCGCTCGGCGAGCGGCTCCGGCGTTCGTTCCGCTGCCCGGTGATCGTGGAGAACGACGCCAACGCGGCGGCGGTGGCCGAGCACTGGAAGGGCGCGGCGACCGACTCCGACGACATCGTGTTCGTACTGGCCGGCCTCAGTCCGGGCGCCGGCTCCCTCATAGGCGGGCGGCTGCACCGGGGTTACGGCGGGGCGGCCGGCGAGATCGGCGCGCTGCACCTGCTCGGCCGGGGCGTCACGCCGGAGCATCTGCTGTCGACGACGGACGAGCCGCTGCACCCGCTGGACGAGCAGGCGGTCGCCGAGGTGTTCGCGCTGGCCCGGCAGGGCGACGCGCGGGCCCAGGCGGCGGTGGAGCGCTTCATCCAGCGCCTGGTGCACGACGTGGCGGCGCTGGTCCTGGCGCTGGATCCGGAGCTGGTGGTGATCGGCGGCTGGGCGGCGGGCCTCGACGGGGTGCTGCAGCCGCTGCGCGACGAGCTGGCCCGCTTCTGTCTGCGGCCGCCGCGGGTGGTGCTGTCGATGCTGGGCGAGGCGGCGGTGGGCACGGGCGCGCTGCGGCTCGCGCTGGACCACGTGGAGGAGCAGCTGTTCGCGGTGGACGGCACGGCGACGGCGCGTCGCTGAGTCTCCTGCCGGACACGGGCCCTCGGACACGGGTTCACGGACACGGGTTCACGGACACGGGTCCTCGGATACGTATGAACGGACACGGGTCTCGGACACGGCGACGGCCCCGGGGCGGTGTGCCCGGGGCCGTCGTCGTCGTACGCGGGTGGCGCTCCGTCAGGAGGCGATGGCCAGATCGCCGGAGTCGCCGAAGGTGAGCCGGCAGGTGTCGGCGCGGTAGGTGGCCACGGACACGGCCGCGGTACGGCCCCCGGAGAGGTAGCGGGTGGTGACGACGAGGACGGGCGCGCCGGGCAGGCGGTCGAGCTCCTTGGCGTCGTCGGCGCGGGCGGAGCCCAGTTCGACGGAGCGGTCCTGGCCGTCGAGGGCGAGCTGCTGCAGCTCGCGCAGGACGGCGCGGGCACGGGCCGTCCCGGCGGCGGCGTCGGTCTCGATGAGGCCGGGCACGGAGCCGGAGGGCACGTAGAGGAGTTCGGCCGCGACGGGCTGACCCTCGGTGACGCGCAGCCGGCGCACGATGTGCACGTGCTCGCCGGGCTCGATGTCGAGGAGGCGGGCGACGGCGGCGGGCGCCTTGTCGGCGGCGGAGTCGACGGACTGCCAGGTGTCCTCGCCGACGCCGGGCCAGGAGTGCTGGGTGGTGGAGACGTCGACGCCGACGCGCGGCGGGGCGACGGTGGTGCCGACGCCGCGGCGGCGCTGCAGGCGGCCTTCCAGCTCCAGCTGCTCCAGGGCCTGCCGGAGGGTCGCACGCGCGACGCCGAAACGGGCGGCCAGTTCACGCTCGTTGGGCAGGATCTCCCCGACCGCGAAATCCGAGTCGAGGGCTTCGCCGATCACGGTCTTGAGGTGCCAGTACTTCGGCTCCGGTGCTGCTTCGAGCTGCGTGGTCCCCACCCTGATCCTCCGCACATTCGCCGTGTCCCGCGGCGTTTTCCGCGCCCTTGTTTATTAAAGGTTCCTGCACTAACTCTGCGACCATAAAGCGCGGCACACCCTTGGTCAAGACCAATCCTCCGTCGAACGCCCCTGCATGTGACCCTCTGACCTAGATCGTTCACAGGACGTTCGCGTCGCTGTGAGGCCCGCGCAGCACGACGCCCCGCCACGGAGCCGTGGGGTCCGGGGCGGGGCGGGCGGAGCGGGGTGGACGGACAGGTGGCGCCAGGCCGGCGTCAGTCGAGGACGAGGCTCTGGAGTTTGTCCGGATTGCGCAGGATGTACACGCAGGCGATCCGGCCGTCGCGGACGTCGACCTGGAAGACGCTGTCGACCTTGCCGTCGACGAGGGCGATGAGCGCCGGGGCGCCGTTGACCTCGGCGAAGCGGTGCTCGAAGGTCTCCTCGGCACCCTCGGCGACGGCGACCAGGAAGCGGCCGATCTTGTCGGCGGTCTCCATGATCCGCAGCGGTGCCTTGGACTTGCCGCCGCTGTCGCCCACGAGCCGGACGTCCGGGGCGAGCAGGGCGAGCAGTCCCTCCAGGTCGCCGTTGGCGGCGGCGGCGAGGAACCGCTCGGTGAGGTCGCGGCGTTGGGCCGGGTCGACGTCGTACCGGGGGCGGCCCTCGTCGACGTGCTTGCGGGCGCGGCCGGCCAGTTGGCGGACGGCGGCCTCGCTGCGGTCCAGGACGGCGGCGATCTCGGCGAAGGGGAAGCCGAAGGCCTCGCGCAGCACGAACACCGCGCGTTCCAGCGGGGAGAGGGATTCGAGGACGACGAGCAGGGCGAGGGAGACGGAGTCCGCGAGCAGGGCGCGTTCGGCGGTGTCGGGCACGGCGGGGCCGAAGTCGGTGACGATCGGCTCGGGGAGCCACGGACCCACGTAGGACTCACGGCGGGACTGCGCCTGACGGAGCCGGTCGAGGGCGAGCCGGGTGGTGATCCGTACGAGGTAGGCGCGGGGCTCGCGGACGCCGCCGCGGTCGTCGGCGGTCCAGCGCAGCCAGGCGTCCTGCACCACGTCCTCGGCTCGGCGGCGCGTCCGAGCATGCGGTAGGCGACGCCGGTGAGCAGGGCGCGGTGTTCTTCGAAGACGTCGGTCGGGTCCATCAGTGTCTCGGTCGGCACTCCCCCATCCCAACCGACCCGCGGATCCCTGTCCAGTTCCGGCCGCGGGTCTTGAACTCGAGGCTACTCACCGGTAATTGTTGCTGACAGGGTGTCTCGGAAGTGTCCGTACGACAGGGAGCTGCCATGTCCGCACAGATCTCGTTCGCCGTGGAGTCCACGGGCGGACCGCGCACGGTCACCGTGACGTACGAGCGGCGGGGCACCGGCGCGCCCCTGCTGCTGCTCCACGGGATCGGGCACCTCTGGCAGGCCTGGGAGCCGGTGATCGACGTCCTGGCGACCGAACGCGACGTCATCGCCGTGGACCTGCCGGGCTTCGGCGCCTCCCCCGCGCTCCCCGAGCCGCTGGCGTACGACCTGAGCACGGTCGTGCCCGTGCTCGACGCGTTCTGCGCGGCGCTCGGCGTCGAACGGCCGCACGTGGCGGGCAACTCGCTCGGCGGTCTGCTCGCCCTCCAACTCGGCCGCGAGAAGCTGGTGCGTTCGGTGACCGCCCTCTCCCCCGCCGGCTTCTGGTCGGAGGGCGAGCGGCGCTACGCGTTCACGACGCTGCGCGCGATGCGGGGCGCGGCGCTCGCGATGCCCGTGCCCCTCATCGAGCGCCTCTCCCGCAGCGCGGCCGGCCGCACCGTCCTCACCAGCACCATCTACGCGCGGCCCGGGCGCCTCTCACCCGACGCCGCGGTCGCCGAGACCATGTCCCTGCGTGCGGCCACCGGCTTCCACCAGACCCTGGCGGCCGGACGCACGGTCACCTTCACCGACGACGTCCCCGCCGTGCCGGTCACCATCGCCTGGGGCAGCCGGGACCGGCTGCTCCTGCGCCGTCAGGGCGTGCGCGCCAAGCAGGCCATCCCCGGCGCCCGCCTGGTCCGGCTGCCCGGCTGCGGCCACGTCCCCATGAACGACGACCCCGCGCTCGTCGCCCGGGTGATCCTGGACGGCAGCGCCGGCTGAGCCGTCGTCGGCCCGGCCGCCCCCGAACAGGCCGGTGCCGAGGGCCGCTCCGGCCCCCACCAGGAGGCTGCCGGCGGCCTGCGCCGGGCCGAAGGAGCCGTGCGCGACCGCGGCCGCGGTCAGCGCCGCGGCCACCGGGATGGCGCCGGTGAACAGGGTGGCCCGCTCCATGCCCATCCGCTGGACGCCCATGTAGAAGAGGACGAATCCGACGACCGTCGCGAGCGCGGCCTGCCACACCAGCGCGCCGGTCTCCGCCGCCGTCGGCACGCGCAGGGCGGCCGTCCCGTCGGCGAGGAGCGCGAGCGCCGCCGACTCGACGGCCGCGAGGCCGCACACCACCGCGGTCAGCAGCTTCGGGCCGAGCGGGCGCAGCACCGGCACCGCGAGGACGGTGAAACCCACCTCGCCCGCGAGGGCGGCCACCGACCAGCCGAGACCGGCCGCGTCGGTGCGGCCCCAGCCCTGCACGGTGAAGGCCCCCGCGGCCACGAGCACCGCCCCGTACAACACGGCCCGGGTGGGCCGGCGGCCGTCGGTCAGCGGCACCAGGACGGCGACCACGACGGGGGCGCAGCCGACCAGGACGCCGGGCACGGCGGGCTCGGCGGTGCGTTCGGCGGCGAGGACGGCGAGGTTGAAGCCGACCATGCCGACGGCGGCGAGCAGGGCGAGCCGGAGCCACTGCCGGACGGTCAGGACGCGCAGCGGGGCGAAGCCGCCCCGGCCGAGCAGCGGCAGCAGGAGCAGACAGGCGGCGCCGTAGCGCAGCGCCTGGCCGCCCGCGTACGGGTAGGCGCCGAGCAGGCTGTTGGCGGTGAAGGAGGCCCCGACGAGGGCGTAGGCGACGGTCACGAGGAGCGCGCCGCGCAGGGAGTTCGCGTTCATGCCTCCGACGCTAGGAACCGAACGGCCGCTGGTCGGGGTCCACTTGCGTGGCGCCATCGGGGACCACTTCCCCAACGAGCCGTCCACCACCGAGCCATGGCCACCCTCGCCTGCCTCCGGCCATGGCTCCCCTGGCTTCCGGACACGACCTGAAGCCGAAAGGGCGCCAGGCCCGGAACTTCGGCCCGGGCGCCCTTCCGTCCGTGCGTGGGCGTCAGGGCGCGGAGGTGGTGTTCGCCGCGGGTGTGCCGGCGAGGATCATCTCCTCCACCGCTTCGTACCGCATGCGCTCGTCGGCCGGGTCACGTTCGTGGAGCACCGTGCCGAGCCAGCCCGCGAGGAAGCCCAGCGGGGCCGAGAGGATGCCCGACGTGGTGAACGGGAACCAGTTGAAGTCCTGGTCCGGGAAGATCGCCTGGGGCGATCCGGACACCAGGTTGCTGCCGGTCATGAGGATGAACGCGGAGGCGCTGCCCACGACGAGGGTGCAGAGCAGCCCCGTACGGGAGTAACGGCGCCAGAAGAGGCTGTAGACGAGGGCCGGTGCGACCGCGGACGCGCCGATGCAGAACGACAGGGTGAGCAGCGCCTGAAGGTTCAGATGCCGTGCACCGGCGGCGATCGCGATCGCCACGAACCCGACGCCCGCCGCGGCGGTCCGGGCGATGGCCATCTCCGCGGAGCCCTTCGGTCGCGCCTTGCGGCGCAACCCGTGCGTGACGACGTCGTGCGCCAGGGTGTTGGCGCAGGCGAGGGTGATCCCGGCGACCGAGGCCAGAAGGGTGAGGAAGACGGCCGTCGACACGGCCGTGAACAGCAGGGTCTCGACGGTCGTCGGGTCCGTGCCCATGACGGCCTGGCTGACCATGAGGAATGCCGTCTTGCCCTGCGGGTCGCCGGCGACGATTCCCTGGTGGCCGACGATCGCCGCCGCGCCGAAGCCGATGACGGCGATCAGCAGACAGGTCACGACGACGGTCGAGACGGCCCAGGACATCGAGCGCCGCACGGCCGCCGCGCTGCGCGCGGTGAACATGCGCATGGTGATATGCGGCAGCACCGCGGCGCCGAGCACGACCGTCAGCTGAGTGCTGATCATGTCGAGCGCGTCGCCGCCGAACTGCAGACCGGAGGCGAGATAGGCGTCTCCCGCCCCGCTGCCGCGCTTGGCCGCGTCCAGCAGGGAGGGCAGGCTGAAGTCGAAGCGGTTGAGGACGAGCGCGGCGATCGCGAGGGACGCGCCGAGCAGGGCGACGGTCTTCACGATCTGGATGAAGGCGGTGCCCTTCATGCCGCCGATCGCCGCGTACGCGATCATCAGCAGGCCCAGGAACACGATCGCCCCGGTCTTGAAGCCGTCGGAGTCGAAGCCGAGGACGACGGAGAGGAGATCGCCGGCGCCCGCGAGCTGGAAGACCACCAGCGGCAGCAGTGCGGTCAGGGTGACCGCAGCCGTGGTGATCCGCACGGCGGGGCCGGGGTGTCGCCGGGTGAAGACGTCGCCGATCGTGAACCGGCCGGCGTTACGCAGCGGTTCGGCGAGCAGGAACATCATCAGGACCAGCGAGAGCACCGTGCTCAGGGCGAGCGTGACGCCGTCGTAGCCGACGAGCGCGATGATGCCGATGGTGCCGAGCACGGTGCCGGCGGAGATGTAGTCGCCGGCGATCGCGAGGCCGCTCTGCACGGGGGAGAGCGAGCGGTAGCCGGTGTAGAAATCGCCCAGGTCGTCACGCTCGGGGCTGGTCATCACGCACAGCAGCAGCGTGACGGTGATGACCGCGATGAACGCCAGCAGCGACATGGTCTGGGCCTCGGAGCTGAAGCCGGTCATGCGCGCGCACCTCCGGTGGGCCACACGGGACGGCCGGAGTGGCTCTGGCGCTCCGGCCGGGGCGCGGCTGCCGATGCCGCCTGCTCGGCGCGTTCGCGGAGCGCCGCGGCGAGCGGGTCGACGCGGTTGCGCGCCATCCGCTCGTACAGCGCGCTCGCAGCCAGCGCCACGGGCAGCTGGAGGAGCCCCAGAACCAGACCGGTGGTGAGACCACCGGTGATGTTGCCGGTCATCACCGAGGGGGCGTAGCCGGACAGGAGAAGGAAGAGGACGAAGTAGCCGAGCGCGGTGAAGGTGGCGACGCGGCGGAGCCTGCGGTAAGCAGATCCGAGCCGGCGCAGGTCGTCACGATCGTGGGCGGCGGCGGGCGGTTGCGGCTGGGGGGAGGCGCCCCAGGGCTGCTGCGCGGAGTCCCAGCCCTGCGGCAAGGAGTCCCATGTCCGCGGGGCCGAGTCCCAGGCTGCCGGTGGATCGGTGTCCCAGGAGGGCGATCCACCCTCCCTGGACCGCGACGCCGCGTCGTGACGGTGCCACCCGGCATTCTGGTGCCGGGGCGGGGGCGGCGGGTCGGGGAAAGGCTGGTGGTATGACATCGATCTTGCTCCTTGCCGCCCCGGGGGGAACGGGCGGGTGGCGCTGGTGGTCCGCGTACGTTACTCATGGGTAGGGCTCTCGCGTAAGGGGATTCCGACCGCTCGGTATGTCGGTTCGGTGACGATCCTGTGCGCGTTGGCGACGAAACCGGCGGAAACCCCCGCGTGAATCGTTCCGCAGGCCGTGGGCGACTCTCGGGCCGCCGTCCCCGGGACCGGTCGCCGAGGGCACCGGGCTGGAGCCGAGGGCACCGGGCCGGACCGGGAGGAAAAGCGCTCCGGATGCGCCGACCGGAGCGGTCACTGTCGAGATTTCCGCTGCCCCGGACCGGTCCCGGATCGGCGCACCCCCTTGTACTCACTTGCCCCCTTCGGCCCCGGTCCGGCCCCCGGGTAGGCTCCGCGCCGGACGGTCCGGCGAGCGGACGAGGGGGGACGGGACTCATGCGCGGGCATCCGGCCTGGGAGCTGCTGCTGCCCGCGGCGGCGGCGCCGCCGCGGCGGCGCGGGCGGTCGTTGCGGGAGGCGCTGCGTGAGGCGGTCCGGACCGGCCGGCTGGCGCCCGGCACCCGGCTGCCGTCGAGCCGGGCGCTCGCCGCCGACCTCGGCGTCTCCCGGGGCCTGGTGACCGAGGCGTACGAGCAGCTCACCGCCGAGGGGTACCTGCGCAGCGACCGGGGGTCGGGCACCTGGGTCGGCGGGGTGGCCCGGGCCGCGGCGCCGGGCGTGCGGGACCTGGCGCCACGCCCGCCGGGCACGCGGGTCGACTTCCGTCCGGGGACGCCCGACCTGTCGATGTTCCCGAGGTCCGCGTGGGGCGCGGCCCAGCGGGCCGTCCTGGCCGAGCTGGAGCACCGGCAGCTCGGCTATCCCGATCCCCGCGGCCTGCCCGGACTGCGCAGCGCGCTCGCGGCGCTGCTGGCGCGCCGGCGTGGGGTGGTGGCCGATCCCGAGCGCCTGGTGGTGTGTTCGGGGGTGGCGCAGGCGACGACGCTGCTCGGCTTCGCGCTCCACGCGCGCGGGCTGCGGACGGTGGGGGTGGAGGATCCGGGGAGCCCGGAGCACGGCAGGCTGTTCGCCGCGACCGGCCTGGAAACGGTGTGGCTGCCGGTCGACGAGGAGGGTCTCGTACCGGGTCCGCTGGCCGCGTCCGGGGTGCGGGCGGCGGTGGTGACACCGTCCCACCAGTTCCCGTCCGGGATCGCGTACACGGCGGGGCGCCGGGCCGCACTGCTCGACTGGGCCCGGTCGGTGGACGGCTTCCTCCTGGAGGACGACTACGACGGGGACTTCCGCTACGACCGCGCGCCCGTGGGCGCGCTGCAGGGGCTCGATCCGGAGCGGGTCGCCTACGCGGGCTCGGTCAGCAAGTCCCTCGCCCCCGGGCTCCGGCTGGGCTGGATGCTGGTGCCGGAGGCGCTGCTCGACGAGGTCGTGGAGCGCAAGCGGACCATGGACCTCGGCAATCCGGCCCTCGACCAGGCCGTGCTCGCCCGCTTCGTGGCGGACGGCGGTTACGACCGTCAGCTGCGGCGCTGCCAGCGCGCCTACCGCGAACGGCGGGACGCCTTGGTCGCGGCCCTGGAACGGCACTTCCCGGGCACGGAGGTGACCGGCATCGCCGCCGGACTGCACGTCATCGCGCGCGTGCCGCCCACGTACGGTCCCACGACGCGCTTCCTGGAGCGGGCGCGCGCGGCGGGGGTGGCGCTGCGCCCCCTGGAGGACTACGGCACGGCCCGCTTCACCGACACCGACCCGGTCCACCTGGTCATCGGCTACGCCCATCTGACGCCGGGTGACATCGCCCGGGGCATCGGTCTGGTGGCGGAGGCGTACGGGACGGGGCGGGGGCGGGACGGGGGGTAGGGGCGGGACGGGGACGGGACGGGGGGTAGGGGCGGGACGGGGGCGGGGCCAGGACAGGGGGCGGGCCCAGGACGGAGGGCGGGCCCAGGACGGGGGGGCGGGGCCGGGACAGGGGGGCAGGGCCGGGACAGAGGGACAGAGCCGGGACACGGGCGGGCTGTGATGGGGGTGGGGCCGTGGCGGGAGCCGGGCCGGGGGCGCCCCGGCCCGCAAGCTGAGGCCGGCCCCTGGGGCGCGGGAGCGGTGGGCCCCGCCGACATCCTGAAGTGCGGGAGCTGTGCGCCCCGCCCGCATTCTGACGCCGTCTCACGGGCGCCGCAGCGGTGCGCTCCGACC
Source organism: Streptomyces sp. NPDC053431 (assembly GCF_044544925.1). Classification (NCBI taxonomy): domain Bacteria; kingdom Bacillati; phylum Actinomycetota; class Actinomycetes; order Kitasatosporales; family Streptomycetaceae; genus Streptomyces; species Streptomyces sp. NPDC053431. The sequence goes on from NZ_JBITXX010000004.1 coordinate 344,454, forward strand.
CCCGTCGTGATGCCGGCCGGCGTCACCTCGTCGGCGCCCGGGCGTTGTTCACGCGGGGTTGGGTTGCGCGCCTTCCCCGGGCGCTAGGCATGGGTGCGGTCCGTCCGATCAGCCTTGGAGGCGCTTCGATGTCCCAGCCCATGCCCGGCCCGTCACCCGCCCGCCGTACGGTCCTGCGCGGATCGCTCGCCGCCTCGGCCGCCGCTCTGACCGTCGGCGGCGGCGCGTTCGCGAGCCCGGCGTTCGCCCTCTCGGGGCGCCCGTCGGCCGCGTGGGGCGTGCAGACCGGTGACGTCACCGCGCACTCGGCCCTGCTGTGGGTCCGTTCGGACCGGCCGGCCCGGATGATCGTGGAGACCTCGGCCGGCGAGTCGTTCCGCCGCGTCCGCCGCCACTTCGGACCGCTCCTGGGCCCCGAAACCGACTTCACGGGCACCACCGCGCTGCGCGAGCTGCCCGCCGGGGAGCAGATCCACTACCGCGTCACGCTCGCCGACCCGGACGACCCGCGCCGGACCGGCGAGCCGGTCGTCGGCACCTTCCGCACCGCTCCGGCGCGGCCCCGGGACGGGGTGCGCTTCCTGTGGTCCGGCGACATCGCCGGACAGGGCTGGGGCATCAACCCGGACATCGGCGGCTTCCGCGTGTACGAGGAGATGCGCCGGCTCGACCCGGACTTCTTCCTGTGCAGCGGCGACACGATCTACGCGGACGGGGTCATCCAGCCCAGCGTGACGCTGCCCGACGGCCGGATCTGGCGGAACGTCACCACGCCCGAGAAGTCGAAGGTCGCCGAGACGCTGGACGAGTACCGCGGCAACTTCCGCTACAACCTCCTCGACCACCACGTACGCGCCTTCAACGCCCAGGTGCCGTCGATCGTGCAGTGGGACGACCACGAGGTGCGCAACAACTGGTACCCCGGCCAGATCCTCGACGACTCCCGCTACACCGAGAAGAACGTCGACGTCCTCGCGGCCCGCGCCTCCCGCGCGTTCGCCGAGTACTTCCCGGTCTCCACGCTGCACGCGCGCGCGGGCGAGGCCCGGTCCGAGGGCCGGATGCACCGGGTGGTGCGCTACGGGCCGCTGCTCGACGTGTTCGTGCTGGACATGCGGTCCTACCGCAACGCCAACTCGCCGGGCCGGCAGGCGGACGACACCGTCGGCATCCTGGGCGCCGAGCAGCTGGAGTGGCTCAAGCGCGAGCTCGGCCGGTCCCGCGCGGTGTGGAAGGTGCTCGCCGCCGACATGCCGCTGGGCCTGGTCGTCGCCGACGGCGCCACGGACTTCGAGGCGGTCGCGCAGGGCGACCCGGGCGCTCCACTCGGCCGCGAGCTGCAGATCGCCGAGCTGCTGCGGTTCGTCAAGCACCGTCGTATCACCGGCACCTTGTGGCTGACGGCCGACGTGCACCACACCTCAGCGCAGCACTACGCGCCGGAGCGCGCGGTCTTCCAGGACTTCGCGCCCTTCTGGGAGTTCGTGTCGGGCCCGCTGGCCGCGGGCGCCTTCCCCGCCAGCCGGCTGGACGCCACCTTCGGCCCGGAGCGGGTCTTCGTGCGGGCGCCGGAGCGGGCCAACCTGTCGCCGATGGAGAGCCCGCAGTACTTCGGCGAGGTCGACATCGACGGCGACAGCGGGGAACTGACGGTCCGCCTGCGCGCCGAGGGCGGAACGGTGCTGTTCTCGCAGGTGCTCCGGCCGGGTCGCGTCGGACAGTAGCCGGGCGGGGGGCCGGGGGCCTGGGGACCGGCCCCAAGGGCGTGGCGGCCGAACGGCGCGGTGGCCCCGCGGGCCGGCCCGAACGGCCTGGTGGGAGGGGATCCCGGCCGATTGTCAGTGCCCGGTCCTACGGTCGTTCCCATGACGCGATCCGTACAGGCGCTCGCCTACGCACGCCCGTCCGCCCTGGAGCCCGTGGGCTCCGGGCGGCTGCTCGGCCTGGAGACCTCGGGGGGTCTCACGCCGCGAGGCGCCGAGGCCCATCCCCGGTTCTTCTCCGGCTTCCTCACCTCGCCGCAGGTCGCCGCGCGGGGGCTGCTCGCCGTGGCCGACGTGGCGGCGGCGCGCTACCACCAGCGGATACGGCCGGGTTCGCTGGACCCGGTGGTGACCGGGAACGGCGACCGGCTGCGGTTCGAGTCCTTCTCGGGCTGCGGCGGGGTGTACGCCCGGCTCGACGTGCTGAGCGCGGGTCTGGACGGGTCGGAGACCGGACACGGCACGACGAACGTGGACGTCAACAACCCGTTGCGGGAGGCGCTCTCGCGGCTCACGGGGGACGATCCGCTGCATCTGCGGGTCGGTCCGGAGGAGCTGGCGGTGACCACGCTGGACGGCCCGGTCGTGGAGAAGAAGGTGCCGTTGCCGGACCGTTGGCTGCGCGGCTTCGCGGAGGCGCAGGTCTCCTCCGCCGGCTTCGACCTGCGGGCCGAGCTGTCGGGGGCGGAGGCGGTCCGCTTCCTGCGCTCGCTGCCGCGCTCCCCGGCACGGGGCCGGGGCCCGCTGTGGGTGGTGCAGTCGGGCCGGACGCTGCGGCCGACCACGCGGCCGGTCGCGGGGGCGGTGTGCCTGGCGGGGCCGGACCGGCTGATCGCCCTGGAGCGGGTGCTGCGGCACGCGACGGCGCTGCGGGTGTACGGGCCGGTGCCGGACGGCAGGCCCGCGCCGAGCGCCTGGGAGGTGGAGCTGTCGGGAATGCGGCTGACGTTGACCCTGTCCCCCGACCCGGCGCGCGGTTTCTCCGGCGAGGGCGGCGTGCTGGAGGCGCTCGCCACGGAGGAGGCGGCCCAGGACGCGGAGCTGATCTCGGTGCTGCTGGCCTGGGAGCCGCGGATCGACCCGGCCGACCTGGCCGAGCAGTCCGGACTCTCCGTCGACCGGGTGCGGGCGGCCCTGACCCGGCTCGGCACGGCGGGACGCGTGGGCTACGACGTGGCGGACGCGGCCTACTTCCACCGCGAACTCCCCTACGACGCGGACCGCGCCGAACGGCACAACCCGCGCCTGGTCGCCGCCCGGAGGCTGGTCACGGAGGGCGCGGTGGCCCTGGACGGCCTGCTGGCCTCGGTGACGTCGGGCGAACGGCGCTATCAGGTACGCGAGTCGGAAGGCGGGCGGCTGAGCTGCACGTGCACCTGGTGGGCGGAGTACCGGGGCCGTCGGGGCCCGTGCAAGCACGCGCTGGCGGTGCGGATGGCACGGCGGGGCGCCGTGGCGGAGACGACGGGGGTCGCGGCATGACGAACGTGATGACGACGGGTACGACCGGGCCGGCGAGGACGGCGGAAGTGACGGGGGCGCCAGAAGTGACAGGGGCGACGGGAACGACGGCGGCGACGGAGATGACGGAGGGCGCGGCCGGGGAGCTGCTGGCGGCCGTGCGCGCGGGCCGGCACGGAGCGGTGCCGGGGCTGCTCCGGCGGCTGGACGCGGCCGGCCGCAAGACGGTCCTCACGGAGCTGAAGGAGCTGCGCAAGGAGGTGCGTGGCTGGGACTGGAACCGGTGGAACGAGCAGGTGGAGGCGCAGCGCGCGCTGCGGGTGGCGGGGGCCGGGTGCCACACGGGCGCCGCCGCGGCGGCCGCCTGGATCGCCTCCCGTGACCTGGCGGGCTGGGGGCGGAACGCGAGCGACGACCTGCTGGAGGTGCTGGCGGACCGGGAGCCCGCGTGGCTCGCGGACGTGGCACGGCGGCTGGCCGAGCGGCCCGCGGTCGCCGACGACGACTACGGACTGGTGCACGGCCTGGTGGTGCGCTCCGGCAGTCCGGCGCCGGCCACGGAGGCGTATCTCCGCGGCTGGACCCGTGAGATGACGGACGCGCGGCTGCTGGAGCGGCTGCGCTCCGACCCGCAGACGCCGGTGCTCGTGCCCCGCGTCCTGGAGCTGACCGAGACGCCGGACCGGCTCACCTGGTCGGTGGGCCCGGAGGCGCCCACGCACTGGCCGACCGCGCTGAAGACGCTCGCCGACGAGGGCGTCCTGGACCGGGCCGTGCTGGTCGAGGGCTGCGTCGCCCGGCTGCTGCGCGGCGGGCGGCCGCGCGACCTGCGCTTCCCTCTGACGCTGCTCCAGCTGCTCGGGACGACCGGCGAGGAGCGGCGCGGGCGGGTGCCCGACTGGCTGGGCATGGTGGCGGACGCCCCGTCGCCGGTGGCGGCGTACGCGCAGGAGGTCCTGGCGGAGCTGGCGCTCGACGGCGGGCTCACGGTGCCGCAGCTGGCGGAGATGTCCGGCGCCGTGCTGTTCCGCACGGAGAAGAAGCTGGTGCGGGCGCAGTTGACGCTGCTCGGCAAGGTGCTGCGGCGGGAGCCGGGGGCGGCCGAGGAGCTGCTGCCGGTGGTCACCGACGTGTTCGGGCACGAGGACACGGCGATCCAGGAGCGCGGCCTCGCCCTGGTGGGACGTCACCTGGCGGGGGTGGACGAGCGGGTGCGCGAGGAGCTCGCCGGTGCGGCCGAGCTGTTGAGCCCGGTGCACCGGGCGGCCGCGGTGGAGCTGTTCGGCGGGGCGGCGGTCGTCGACGCCGGTCCGTACGAGGAGGTCCTGCCGCCCGTGCCGGAGCCGCGCCCCCTCGCGCCGGCGGCGGAGACGGTCGCGGAGCTGATGGAGGACCTGGTCACCCTGGCCCGGAATCCGTACGAGTCCGTCGAGGACTTCGAGCGGGCCCTGGACGGCGTCGTCCGCCATGCCTACCGGGACCGGGAGGCACTGGCGGCGGCCGTGCGGGAGACCTTCGCGGGAGAGTACTGGCTGGAGCGCCAGGATCATGTGGTCCGGAGTTCGGAGGGCGTGCTCACCGTCCTCGCCGCGCTCGTCGGCGGGGTGCGGCCGGCCCAGCTCGACATCGCCCGCAGGCGCCGTTTCCAGGCGCCGGGGTGTGCGCACGAGGCGCTGAACAGGGCGGTCGACGTCCGCTCGTGGGAGGTCGCGTGGCTGATGGCCACGGCGGCGCCGGTGCCGTTCCTGCTCGCCACCCCCACGCTGCACACCGGGGCCGTCGATCCGCTGGTGCTGGTGGAGCGGCTGCGGGAGTACCGGGACGCCGGGGTCGAGCCGTTGCCGGTGGATCTCGCCCAGGCGCTGCTGCGGGTGCGGAAGGCCGACCCGTCGGCGGCGCGGGCCGCGAGGGAGGCGGCGGGGCTCGGCACGAGGGCCGGTGCGCGGCTCGCGGACTGGCTGACGGCGGCGGAGTCCCTCGCCCCGGGGCTGCGGTTCCTCGCCAGGAGCGAGGACAGCCGGTCGAGTTCGTGGTGGCTCGCGGACCGGCTGGTGCTCGCGGTACGGGAGCACCGGACGATCAGGAAGGAGTTCCCGCCCGCGTTCCACTGGCTGGGGGCGGAGCCGACGGAGTCCGCGCGCGGGTGCGGCAGGTATCACTGGTCGGCGCTGCGTCCACTCTGGCCGGGGGTGCTGCCGGACGACCGGGAGACCCTAGGGGCCTGGCTGCTGCCGTCGCTGGCCGGCGCGGCCGAGTGCGAGGAGCGCGGTGCGGCCTGGGGTCTCACGGCGCTCGCCGAGGCGGACGGTCCGGCCGGTCCGGCCGTCCATCTGGCCCTGGCGATAGGACTCGGCTGCCGGCACGCGGAGGACCGGCTGACCGCCGTGGACGCGCTGCTCGTTCTCGCGGCGCGGGGGGACCTGGATCCGGCGCTCCTCGCCGCCCGGCTCTCCGACCTGGTCGCCGAGGGTACGGTGAAGCCGAACCGGCTCGCGGACGCGGTCCGTACGGCGGCCTCGACGGGGGCGTACGCCACGGTGTACGCGGTGCTCGCCGCGCTGCTTCCGGGTCTGTTCAGGGCGCCGAAGGCGGTGCACGGGACGGGGGAGCTGGTGGCGGTGGCCGCCGAGTGCGTGGAGCGGTGCGGGGCCTCGGGGGAGCCGGCGGGGCTCGCGGAGACGGCGGCGCGGGCGGGTTCCTCTCAGCTGGTGACGCAGGCACGTCGACTGCTTGCCGCACTCGGACAGAACGCCGATCAGACTCCTTCAGAAGGGGCCGAAATCGGTCACTAGGCGCCCAGATCGGCACTTAACCCGTCGGTCACAAAGCGTTCGTGATCACGCAACACCGCTGGGTCACAGTGAGGTCATGACCGACATGACGCCCACGAAGAACGCCCGCCGCGCCCACCACTGGCGGCACGACCTGATCGAGCTCGCGGCCCTGTTCACCGCCGTGGTGGTGGCCGACACGATCGCCAAGACGGTCGTCAAGGGACACGACGGCCCCTACCTGCTCGTGTTCTCGGCGATCGCGCTGGTCGCCACCGCCGCGTTCCACACGTGGTGGGCCCGTCGGCACAGCCATGCGCCGCCCGCCGACGATCCCGGCGGCAGCGGGGACGCCCCGCTGCCGCCGGCCGTCCGTTCCGGCGCCGACTCCACCCCCGTGTCGGCCGGCACGGTCCTGTGGCGGATGCGGACCACGGTCCGCGACACGCCGGGCAGCCTCGCCGCACTGTGCACGGTGCTCGCCCGCCACGGGGTCGACATCCTGACCCTGCAGACCCATCCGCTCGCCGAGGGCACCGTCGACGAGTTCCTGCTCCGCGCGCCCGCCGCGCTCCAGACGAGCGAGCTGACCCGGGCGATCGCCGCCGCCGGCGGCAGCGACACCTGGACCGAGCGGGCCGACGCCCACGACCTCGTGGACACCCCGACCCGGGTGCTCGGACTGGCCACCCGCACCGCGCTCGACGCGGCCGAACTGCCCCTCGCCCTGCGCCAGCTGCTCGGCCGCTGCACCATCCACTCCGTGCCGCCGGTCTCCCTCAGCGGCCGGCCCACCGGCGAACCCGCCCCCGTGGAAGGGGTCCTCGAGGAGAGGGTGATGCGGCTGCGCGACCCGAACGGCGGCACGATCGTCGTCGAGCGGCCCCATCTGCCCTTCACCCCCACCGAGTTCGCCCGGGCCCGCGCCCTGGTCGAACTCGACGCCCGGCTCGGTCCGCGCATCCCCCGCAGCAGCGACGTGTTCACCCTGCCCGAGGGCAACGAGATCACCGTCCGCCGCGCCGACCAGCGCGACCTGGCCGCCGCGCGCGCCATGCACGACCGCTGCTCCGCCCGCACCCTCGGCCGGCGGTACCACGGCCCCGTCGGCGACGCCGACCGCTACCTCGACCACCTGCTGAGCCCCCGGTTCGGCCGCACCCTCGCCGTGCAGACCGCATCCGGCCGGGTCGTCGCCCTCGGGCACCTGCTGTGGGACGGCGACGAGACGGAGGTCGCCCTCCTCGTCGAGGACGACTGGCAGCGGCGCGGCATCGGCTCCGAACTCCTCGGCCGGCTCGTGGCCCTGGCCGAGGAGGCCGGCTGCGACAGCGTCTACGCGGTGACCCAGTCCTCCAACACCGGCATGGTGGCCGCCATGCGGGCGCTGAACCTGCCCCTCGACTACCAGATCGAGGAGGGCACCCTGGTCATCACCGCCCGCCTGACGAGCCGGCCGGCCGCGACGCCTGGCACGACCCCGGCGGCCGCCCCGCAGAAGGCGCCGGACACCTCCGTGAACGCCGCCACGGACGCCGCGGCGCCCCGCCGGACCGGGCGCTGAGGGCCGCCGCTCCCGCGGCGGAGGGGCACCGGGCGGTGACCTGGAGAGCACCCCGAACGGTTACCCGGCGGTAGCGCGAAATCGCCCTGCCGAGTTCGGCCATTGGCCGGTTCCGGCGGGCCGGACACGGGCGAAGCCCCCGTTCCTCGCCCGTCGCGAGATGACGACGCCGTCCTCGGACACCCGCTGCGACGGAATCCGGCCAATCTCCGGCCGGGGGCGACGCCCTGTCATCCGGCCGGGTCGGGCCGGTCCGGCGGGAACTGATCGGGCCGCGCGCCGGGCGGGCAGGGAACCGCCCGGCGTCCCGGGCGCTCCGCTCTCCCGGCGGGCCCCACGCCCCTCGGCCCGGGCGCCCGCCGCGAACCCGGCCGACCTGCGGCGACGCACGCCGGTCGGGTCCGCCGTGCGGCCCGGGCCGGCTTGGGTGGAGCCCCGTCCGGACGTCGGGCGAGGGGCGTGCGGAGCACCGCCCGCGCCTGTTCCGGGCGCTCACTTGTCAGCCGAGTGAGCTCGGTCGTGGTGACGAGCGGACCATGGACGGGTCAGGATGAGCGTCATGCCAGAGACTTCCCGCACCGCACTTCCCCGCCAGGTCGCCGACGACTACGTCGACGCGCTCATCGAACTCGACCCGATCACCGGTACCTTCCTGGGAGTCCACGAGAGCGCGGGACGGCTGCCCGACTTCTCCCCCGCCGGCCAGGAGGCCCTCGCCGAGCTGGCCCGGCGCACGCTCGCCCGGCTCGACGAGGCCGAGCGGCTGCCCGGCGCCGAGGACGAGGCGGAGCGGCGCTGCGCGCGGCTGCTGCGGGAACGGCTGTCCGCCCAACTCCTGGTGCACGAGGCGGACGAGGGCCTGTGTACGGTGAGCAATCTGCGCTCGCCCGCGCACAGCGTGCGGATCTCCTTCACGATGCTGCCGACGGCGACCGCCGCGGACTGGACGGCCGTCGCCGCCCGGCTCCGCGCGGTCCCGGCCGCCCTGGAGGGCTACCGGGCCTCGCTCGCGCTCGGGCTCGAACGCGGCATGCGCGGCGGCCCCCGGGCCACCGCCACGTTCGTCGGGCAGCTGACCGAGTGGGCGGGCGCGGGCGGCGCGGGCCAGGACGGTACGCCCCGGGGCTGGTTCGAGGGATTCACCGACGGCGCCGAGAAGGCCGGCGACACGGTCCACGAGGAGCTGCGGGCCGAGCTCGCGGCGGCGGGCGCGGCGGCGGACCGGGCCGTGGTGGCGCTGCGGGACTGGATGCGCGACGTGTACGCCCCCGCGGTGGCCGGCGCCCCCGACACGGTGGGCCGCGAGCGCTACCGCCGCTGGTCGCGCTTCTTCAACGGCACCGACCTGGACCTCGACCAGGCCTACGCGTACGGCTGGTCCGAATACCACCGGCTGCTGGGCGAGATGAGGCGCGAGGCCGACCGGATCCTGCCGGGCGCCGACCCGTGGGAGGCCCTGGCCCACCTCGACGAGCACGGCACCCACATCGAGGGTGTGGACGAGGTCCAGGCCTGGCTGCAGCAGCTGATGGACGAGGCGATCAAGTCGCTGGACGGCACCCACTTCGAACTGGCCGACCGGGTGCGGCAGGTGGAGTCCCGCATCGCACCGCCGGGCGGCGCCGCGGCCCCGTACTACACCGGCCCCTCGGAGGACTTCTCGCGCCCCGGCCGCACCTGGCTGCCGGTGGACGGGCAGACCCGGTTCCCGGTCTACGACCTGGTGTCGACCTGGTACCACGAGGGTGTGCCGGGCCACCACCTGCAGATCGCGCAGTGGGTGCACGTCGCCGACCGCCTCTCCCGCTACCAGGCGACGATCGGCAAGGTCAGCGCCAACACGGAGGGCTGGGCGCTGTACGCGGAGCGCCTGATGGACGAACTGGGCTTCCTGCCCGACCCGGAGCGGCGGCTCGGCTATCTGGACGGCCAGATGATGCGGGCCTGCCGGGTGATCGTCGACATCGGCATGCACCTGGAGCTGGAGATCCCGGCGGACTCCCCGTTCCACCCCGGCGAGCGGTGGACGCCCGAGCTGGCGCAGGAGTTCTTCCAGCGGCACAGCAGCCGGCCGCCGGCCTTCGTGGAGAGCGAGATGACGCGCTACCTCTCCGTCCCCGCCCAGGCGATCGGCTACAAGCTGGGCGAGCGCGCCTGGCTGCTCGGCCGCGCCAACGCGCAGGCGGCGCACGGCGAATCCTTCGACGCGAAGGCGTGGCACATGGCGGCGCTGTCGCAGGGGCCGCTGGGCCTGGACGACCTGGTGGACGAGATCTCGCGGCTCTGAGCGGGCCGGGGAGGGGGTTCCGGGCGGAATCACCCGCTCTCCCCCTCTTTCGCCTGTTCCGTATCGTGGGCGGACCCCGGGAGGCGCTTGCACTCCCGGGGTTTTTTCTGCAGGGTCACGCCCATGACCAGCGGATACATCCCGGACGCCACGGACTGGCGGATTCTCGATGCCCTCCAGGACCAGGGGCGGGCCAGCTTCGCCGAGCTCGCCCGGGCCGTGTCCATGTCGCCGTCGGCGGTGACCGAGCGGGTGCGGCGCATGGAGGAGGCCGGGGTCATCGCCGGCTACACGGCGGTCGTCGACCAGGAGCGCCTCGGGCTGCCGATCCTCGCCTTCATCCGGCTGCGCTACCCCAACGGCAACTACAAGCCCTTCCACGACCTCATCGACGCCACGCCCGAGGTCCTGGAGGCGCACCACGTCACCGGCGACGACTGCTTCGTCCTGAAGGTCGCCGCCCGGTCGATGAGGCACCTGGAGGAGATCTCCGGCAAGGTCGGCGCGCTCGGCTCGGTCACCACCAGCGTCGTCTACTCCTCCCCCCTCCCCCGCCGCCCGATCAGCCGCTGAGCCTGGCCGGCGGCCGATCAGCCGCTGAGCGCCTCCCCGCCGGTCCGCAGCCGCACCGCGGAACCGTGCCGGGCCTTGACCACCTCCAGCTGGGCCGGGATGCGGCGGCGCAGGTCGCCGACATGGCTGACGATGCCGACGCTGCGGTCGCTCTCGCGCAGCGAGTCCAGGACGTCGAGGACCTCGTCGAGGGTCTGGTCGTCGAGGCTGCCGAAGCCCTCGTCGATGAAGAGGGTGTCGAGCCGGACCCCGCCGGCCTCGTCGGTGACGACGTCGGCGAGGCCGAGGGCGAGCGCTAGGGAGGCGAAGAAGGTCTCGCCGCCGGACAGCGTCGCGGTGTCCCGCTCGTTGCCCGTCCAGGCGTCGACCACGTGCAGGCCGAGGCCGGCCCGCCGGCCGCCGCTGCGGGCGTCGGAGTGCACGAGCGTGTAGCGGCCGGAGGACATGCGCTGGAGCCGGGCGGTGGCCGCGGCGGCGACCTGTTCCAGGCGGGCGGCGAGGACGTACGACTCCAGGCGCATCTTGCGTTCGTTCTCGGCCGAGGTGCCGGCCGTGAGCCCGGCGAGCCGGGCCACCCGCTCGTACTCCTCGCGGAGCGGGCCGAGCCGGCGGACCTCGGCGTCGGCCTGCCGGGACAACCGGTCCAGCGCGCCGACCCGTTCGCGTACGGCGGCGAGCGCCGTGTCGGCCTCGCGCAGCACCCGCGCGGCGGCGGCGTGCGCGGCCTCGGCGGCGGCCGGGTCGGCGGGCGGCAGCGCGGCGGCGGCCGCGGTGGCGGCTTCGCCGAGCCGGTCCGCGACCGCGGCGGCCTCGGCCTGCCAGGCGTCCACGCGCTGCTGGTGGGCGCGGCGCTCCGGTTCGTCGAGGAGAGCGGCGGCGGCCTCGGCCGGGGTGGCGAAGCCGGCCCTGAAGGCGGCGTCGGCGAGCCGGTCGTCGGCCTCCTTCAGGCCGCGCGCCGCGAGCTCCGCGGTCCGCACGGCCTCGGCGGCCTCCGTCAGCAGCGCGATCCGCCGCTCCAGGAGCGTCGCGTGGGCGGCGACGCTGCCGGACTCGCCGCGGGACCGCGCCAACTCGGCCTCGATGGCGTCCTGCTGCTGCTCGAGTGCCTCTCGTCGCGAGGTCCGCGCGGCCACCCGGGTCTCGGCCTCGCGCTGCGCGCCCACCCGCTCCTCGTGCTCCCGCTCGGCCCGGGCGAGCTCCTCACGGGCGGCATGGGTCCGGGCGGCGAGCGCGTGCGCCTCGGCCTGCTCGCGGGCGAGCTCGTCGACCACGCGCGCGAGCTCGGCGACGGTGGGCTCCTCGGGGGCCGCCTCCGCGTCCACGGCGCCGGTGCCGCTCTCGCCCGTCGCCCGGCCCGCCGTCGTCTCCTGGCGCGCGGTCTCCCAGGCCTCCGCGGTGGCCGCGACGGCGGTCTCCGCGGCCGTGCGGGTCTCGTCGGCCCGGGTGTACGCGGCGTAGGCGGCGTCCTCCGCGGCGCGGTCGACGTGGTCGGCCGTGGCGCGGGCCGGGTCGGGGTGGCTGGCCGAGCCGCAGACCTGGCAGGGGGTGCCGGGTTCGAGGGCGGCGGCGAGCTCGGCCGCGATGCCGCGCAGGCGGCGGGTCCGGACGTCGAGCCAGTGCTCGTGGGCCTCGTTGCGGCGCTCGCGCGCCTCCGTCAACCGGGCGCGGGCGGCGTCGAGTTCGGTGGCGAGGGCGTCGCGGCGGCGGGCGGCGGCGAGGCGGCGGCGGGCCGGTTCGAGGCGGCCGGCGAGCTGTTCGGCGCGGGCGGTGGCCTCCTGGGCGGCCTCGACGCGCCGCTGGAGTTCGGCGCGGTGCGGCTCCCAGTCGGCCAGCCAGGCGGCGGCGTCCTGGAGGAACTCCTCGTCCGCGCGCGCCTCGCGGTCCAGGGCGGCCCGCTCGGCGGCGATCTCCGCGCAGCGCTGCTCGGCGCGGCGGGCGGCCTCCAGGCCGCCGAGTTCCTCACGCAGGCGCCGCTCCACCGTGGAGAGGTGTTCGGCTCCGGCCTCGGCCAGGTCGGGGGGCAGTACGGCGCGGGCGCGGTCGCGGGCCTCGTTCGCGGTCCGGAGGGCGCGCTCGGCGTGCTCGCGCAGGCCGAGCGCGGGGGCGACCCGGTCGGCCTTCAGGGAGCGGTCGAGGGCGGTCTGCCAGGCGTCGCGCTCCGGGCGGCGGGCGGCCAGCTCCTCGCGTCGGCGCAGCGCGTCGGCGTGCCGGGCCTGGCGCTCGGCGAGTTCGCGCGCGGCGTCGAGCGCGGCGCGGGCGGCGGCCTCGCGCCGTTCGGCGGCGGCCAGGCGCAGTCGGGCGATGTCGTGGGCCTCGCGGGCGTCGGTGCGGGCGAGTGCGGCACGGATCTGCACGGCCTCGGCGAGGCCGGGCTCGCCCGGGCGCTGCTCCGGCGGCGCGCCGCGGGTCCCGGCGGCCTCGGCCATCCGGTGGGCGAGGGCGAGGAGCCGCTCGTCGCCCTCCCGGACCTCGTGCTCGGCGGCCCGGCGCAACTCGGCCAGGCGGTCCTCGACGGCCGCGAAGCGGCGGGTGTCGAAGAGCCGGCCGAGGAGTTTTCCGCGGGCCTCGGCGTCGGCGCGCAGGAAGCGGGCGAAGTCGCCCTGCGGCAGCAGGACGACCTGGCAGAACTGGTCGCGGCTCATCCCGAGGAGCTGGGTGATCTCCTCGCCGATCTCCTGGTGGGAGCGGCTGAGCCCCTTCCAGGTGCCGGTCCCGGCGTCGTACTCGCGCAGCGTGCTCTGGGCCTTCTCCGTCGTGAAGCCGCCGCCGCGCTTCTTGGGGCGCAGCTGCGCCGGGCTCCTGGTGATCTCCAGGCGCCGCTCCCCCACGGTCAGTTCGAGGGTGACCTCGGTGGTGGTGCCGACGGGGGCGTGGTCGCTGCGCAGGACGGTCCCGGGGCTCTGGCGGGCGCCGGGGACGGCGCCGTAGAGGGCGAAGCAGACGGCGTCGAGGACGGAGGTCTTGCCGGCGCCGGTGGGTCCGTGCAGGAGGAAGAGCCCGGCCGACGACAGCGCGTCGAAGTCGATCTCCTGGGGGGTGCCGAAGGGCCCGAAGGCGGAGATCGTCAGGCGGTGGAGCCTCACCGGCCGCTCACCTCGCGCTCCGCCGCGTCGACGCGCACGGCGTCGAAGGCGCCGTGGAGGACGGCGCGCTCCGCGCCGTCGGGGCCGGCGCCGCCGCGTACGTGGGCCACGAAGTCCTCCGCGATCTGCTGGTCGCTGCGGTCGCGCAGGCGGGTGGCGTAGGAGAGGAGCGGGTCGTCGTCGGTGCGCTCCGGCTCGAAGACCAGGTTGAGGGTGTGCGGGAAGCGTTCGGTGAGCCGGGCCATGGGCTCGGCGGGCCGCACCGGGTCGGTGAGGGTGGCCTCCACCCAGGCCTCCTCGTGGCGGGTGAGCGCGGGATCGGCGAGCAGGTCGTCGAGCCGGCCGCGGATCCGGGCGAGCGGGCGGGGCACGGGGCAGTCGACGCGTTCGGCGGTGTCGACCGCGCCGTCGGCTCCGAGCTCGATCAGCCACATGGTCTTGCGGTGGGTGGTCTCGGAGAACGAGTAGGCGAGGGGCGAGCCGGAGTAGCGGATCCGGGGGGTGAGGGTCTGGCTGCCGTGGAGGTGTCCGAGGGCCACGTAGTCGACGCCGTCGAAGACTCCGGCGGGGACGGCGGCGACGCCGCCGACGGTGATGTCGCGCTCGCTGTCGCTGGCCTCGCCGCCCGCGACGAAGGCATGGGCGAGGACGACGGATCGGGTGCCGTCGGGCCGGGTGGCGAGGTCGGCGCGGACCCGGTCCATGGCGGCGGCGAGCACGGACTCGTGCGCGGCCTTCTCGGCGCCGAACCGCTCGCGGACCAGGGCGGGTTCGAGATAGGGCAGGCCGTAGAGGGCGACGTCGCCGTGGGCGTCGGTGAGCAGGACCGGGGTGCCGATGCCGGCCGGGTCGGTGCGCAGGTGGATGCCGGCCCGCTCGATGAGGCCGGCGCCGACGCCGAGGCGGCGGGCCGAGTCGTGGTTGCCGGAGATCATGACGGTGGGCACGCCCGCCTCGGCGAGCCGGTGCAGGGCGGTGTCGAAGAGCTCGACGGCGGCGAGCGGGGGCACGGCCCGGTCGTAGACGTCGCCGGCCACGAGGACGGCGTCCACCTCGCGCTCGCGCACCGTCGCCACCAGGTGGTCGAGGAAGGCGGCCTGGGCGTCGAGCAGGGCGACCCGGTGGAAGGAGCGTCCCAGATGCCAGTCCGACGTGTGCAGAAGCCTCATGATCCGGGAGCGTATCGGTGGGGTACGACAGCGCGGGTGGCGGTCGGCGCCGTCTCAGGCATCGCCGTACGCCTCCCCGCCCAGTTCGAAGCTCGCCTCGCCGGCCGTCGCGTCGGCGAGCCAGGCCGTGAAGTCCGTCACGTCGGCGTCGGGCAGTCCGATCTCGATGGTGACGGCGGCGCCGTAGCTGACCTCCCGCACGGACCGGCCGGTGGACCGCAGGTCGTTCTGGAGCCTGCCCGCGCGGTGGTGGTCGACGGTGACGGTGGCGAGCCGGTAGCGGCGCCGGGTGACCGTGCCCAGCGCGTCCAGGGCCTCGCCGACGACTCCGCCGTACGCGCGGATGAGGCCGCCCGCGCCGAGCTTCACGCCGCCGTAGTAACGGGTGACGACGGCGGCGACGTAGCGCATCTCGCGGCGCAGGAGCATCTGGAGCATGGGGACGCCCGCGGTGCCGCCGGGTTCGCCGTCGTCGGAGGCCTTCTGGACGGAGGCGTCGGCACCGATGACGTACGCGAAGCAGTTGTGCGTGGCGGTCGGGTGCTCGCGGCGGATGCGGGCGACGAACGCCTGCGCCTCCTCCTCGGTGGCGGCGGGCGCGAGCGCGCAGATGAAGCGCGATCGGTTGATCTCGGTCTCGTGGACGCCCTCGCCGGCGAGCGTGCGGTACTGCTCCTGCATCCCGACAGCCTATGCGCCCGGCCGGCCCGCTCCGTCCGGGGCGGGTCCCGCGCGCTGCCGGTCCGGGCCGGGAATGACCGACGGTCACGGATCGTTCACCAGGACGACCGCGTGGTTCACGCACGTACGGATGTCACGGAAGGCAGCGGCACATGAGCGTCGAGACCAGGACCGCCGAGACGGAGTCGGAGACCGTCCGCAGGATCCTCACCGAGAGCGGCGACACGTGGGCGATCGTGGGCCTCTCCGGCAACCGGGGGCGGGACGCCTACAGGATCGCCGCCCTGCTGCAGCGCTTCGGCAAGCGGATCGTGCCGGTCCATCCGAAGGCGGAGACGGTGCACGGCGAGCAGGGGTACGCGAGCCTGGCCGACATCCCCTTCCCGGTCGACGTGGTCGACGTCTTCGTCAACAGCGGCCTGGCGGGCGCGGTCGCGGACCAGGCGGTCGCGATCGGCGCCAAGGCGGTCTGGTTCCAGCTCGGCGTGGTCGACCCGGAGGCGTACGACCGGACCCGGGAGGCCGGCCTGGACATGGTCATGGACCGCTGCCCGGCCATCGAGATACCGAAGCTCAGCTGACGCCGGGCGGCTCCGGGGCGGGCTCGAGGCCGAGCCCCTCCAGGACGACGGCGCCCGGCAGCTCGGCGAAGGCCTTGCCCGGCAGGATGATCTTGCCGCGCCGCCGCCCGCTGCCCACGAGCACCCACTCGGTGTCCACGACGGTGGCGTCCACCAGGACCGGCCAGCCCTCGGGCAGGCCGAGGGGCGTGATGCCGCCGTATTCCATGCCGGTGTCCCCGGTGGCGACGTCGATCGGCGCGAAGCGGACCTTGCGGGAGCCGAGCTGCTTGCGGACGGCCCCGTTGACGTCGATCCGGGTGCCCGAGCGCACCACGCAGGCGGCCAGGGTCGTGCTCTCGCCGCGCTTGCCCGCCACGATCACGCAGTTCGCGGACTCGTCGAGCAGCCGCTGCCCGTAGTGCTCGACGAACACCGCCGTGTCGGCGATGGCCGGGTCGGTGTCCACGTAGAGGACGGATTCGGCGGGGACGCTGCCCCGCCACGCGCGGACGGCCGCGGCGACGGGCGCGGTGAGCAGGTCGAGGCGGTCGAGGGCGGGTCGGACGTCGGTGAAGTCTCCGATGGGTGCGCGCATACCGGCACGCTAACAAGTCCGCGCCGGAAGGCGGCTGTTCGTCTCAACGGGCGGGCGGTGCCGTACGGGCAGGGGGGTGCGTGGGCGGTGCCGTACGGCCAGGGGTGCGCGGACGTGCGTGGGGTGCGTGGGCGGCCTCAGCGGGCGGGCGGGATGGACACGGCCATCGTCATCTCGACCGTCTCCTCGCCCTCGTTGCGGTAGGCGTGCGGCACGTTGCTCTCGAAGACGGCGGAGGTGCCGGCCGGGATGAGGTGCTCCGCGCCGTCCACGACGAGGGTCAGCGTGCCCTCCGTGACGTGCAGGAGCTCGGTGGTGCCGTCGGGGTGCGGGTCGGAGGCGCTGCCGTCGCCGGGCATCAGGGTCCAGTGCCACAGCTCCAGCGGGCCGCGGGCCTCGGTGCCGGCGAGCAGCGTGGTGTGGCTGCCGGTGGAGGTGGACCACATGCGCACGGCCTGGTCCGGCGGCACCAGACGGACGTGCGAGCCCTGCTCGTAGTCGAGGAGGGTGGTGATCGAGACGCCGAGCGCGTCGGCCAGCTTCACGGTGGTGCCGACGCTCGGGTTCGTGCGGGCCTGCTCGATCTGGATGATCATGCCGCGGCTGACCCCGGCCCGGGCGGCGAGCGCGTCGAGGGTGAAGCCGCGCTCGTTGCGCCAGCGCTTCAGGTTCCGGGCGAGCGACTGGGTGAGCTGGTCGAGGTCCGACACATTCCGTCCAATATTGTGAATGACAGAGTTCAACAGGCTGTACTACCGTGTGGTGCACCCGATTGTTCATTGCACTGTACTGCGAGGCACCACCGATGACGGCACTGACGGCGTTGTTCGCCCTGGCCACCAGCCTGCTCTGGGGTCTGGCCGACTTCGGCGGGGGGCTGCTCACCCGGCGCTTCCCGGCCCTGACCGTCGTCGTGGTGTCCCAGAGCATCGCGGTCGCCGTCCTCGGCACCGTCGTCCTCGCCACCGGCGCCCTGAGCGAGGCGGGGCCCCTGCTCTGGTACGCGGTCGCGGCCGGCGCGGTCGGCCCGGCCGCGATGCTCGCCTTCTACCGGGCGCTCGCGCTCGGCCCGATGGGCGTGGTCTCCCCGCTCGGCTCGCTCGGCGTCGTCGTGCCCGTGGGCGTCGGCCTTCTGCTGGGCGACCGCCCCGGCCTCCTCCAGTTCGCCGGCATCGCGGTGGCGATCGTCGGTGTGGTCCTCGCGGGCGGCCCCGAGCTGCGCGGCGCCCCGGTACAGCGCCAGGCGGTGCTTCTCACGCTCGTGGCGGCCTTCGGCTTCAGCGCGGTGATGGCCCTGATCTCCGAGGCGTCCACCAGCCTGACCGGGCTCTTCCTCGCCCTGTTCGTGCAGCGCGTCACCAACGTGGCCGTCGGCGGCGGCGCCCTGTGGCTTTCCGTCCGGCGCGGCGGCCGGGTGCTGCCGGAGGACGGCGGCGGGGTACGGGGCGTGGTCGCCGCTGTGACGATCGCCGCGGTCCTCGCGAGCCTCTACCCGGTGGTGACGGCGCTGGCCGCCCGCGGCGTCCTCAAGGAGCGCCTGAGGGCGGTGCAGGCGGCGGGCGCGGGTCTGGCCTTGGTGGGCACGGTCCTGCTGGCCACGGGCTGACGGGACCGGACGCTCCGGGGGTCGGCGGCGCCGCATCCTCGGCCGCCTGCCCGCCCGCGCCCGGCCCTCGGCCCGCGAGCCCGCCCGTCCCGCACCCTCGGCCAGCGAGCCCGCCCGTCCCGCACCTTCGGCCCGCGAGCCCGCCCGTGCCCGGCCCTCGAGCCGGGCCGGTTTCAGCCCTCCCGGGCGGCCAGGTCGTGAGCGCCGTCGCGACCGGCGACGTCGGCACGGCTGACGTCGTCACGGCCGACGCCGTCACGGCCGGTCGGACCGTCGGGTCCGGGCGCGCGGTCGAGTTCGTCGAGCGCGCCGAGCGCGTCCGGGTCGAGCGCCGCGAGCGCGGCCAGCTGCTCCGGGGTGATGCCGTCCGGGATCGGCCTCGGCGCGGGGGTGCGCAGCGGCGGCTGCCAGCCCTGCTCCGGGTCGTAGGAGCGGACCACCTTCGCGGGCGCGCCCGCGACCACGGAGTGGTCGGGCACCTCGCCCCGTACGACCGCTCCGGCGGCCACCACGACGTTCCGGCCGAGCCGGGCGCCGGGCAGGATCACGGCGCCCGTGCCGAGCCAGCAGCCGGGGCCTATCTCGACCGGTGCGGAGCGCGGCCACTGCCGGCCGATGGGCACGTCGGGGTCGTCGTAGCTGTGATTGGTCGAGGTGATGTAGACGTACGGCCCGCAGTAGACGTCCGAGCCGATGGTGATCGGCGCGTCGGCGATCACGTGGCTGCCGCGGCCGAGGACGACCCCGTCCCCGAGGGTGAGCACGGTGTCCTTGCCGAGGTCGAGGTCCGGCAACATGCCCGCGGTCAGCGTGACCTGCTCGGCGATGATGCAGCAGGCGCCGATCTCGATCCACGGCTCGCCGAAGACGGAGCCCTGGGGGAAGGCGAGCCGGGTGCCCTCGCCGATCCGGCGGAACCGCAGCCGTCCCGGGTGCTCGGCGGTGACCGCGCCGGCCTGCTGGATCCGGCGCCAGCCGCTCTGCAGGGCGCGGGCGACGACACGGCGTCGCCAGGCGGTCAGCGATGAGAACGTGTTTCTGTTCCGGGGCACCCGGACACCGTAGTCGGCGGTGTCGTCGATGATCGGTTCGGTGCGCTGTGATGTCCGTCATGGGCCCCGACTAGTCTTCCGCCCGAGGCGTGACGGAGCGAAGGAGCGAAGCGATGGCAGAAGCAGTGCCGGGGGCACTGATCAAGGGCGTCGGCGGCAAGGAGCCGAAGGTCGACCCGACCGCCTTCACGGCGCCGACCTCGGTCGTGCTCGGCGAGGTCACCCTCGGACCGCGCGCCAGCGTCTGGTACCACGCCGTGCTGCGGGCGGACTGCGGCCCCATCGAGATCGGCGAGGACGCCAACGTCCAGGACAACTGCACGGTCCACGTCGACCCCGGCTTCCCGGTGTCGATCGGCGCGCGGGTGACGGTCGGCCACAACGCCACCGTGCACGGCTGCACGATCGAGGACGACGTCCTCGTCGGCATGGGCGCCACGATCCTCAACGGGGCGCGGATCGGCGCCGGTTCCCTGGTGGCGGCGCAGGCGCTGGTCCCCCAGGGGATGGAGGTGCCGCCGGGCTCGCTGGTCGCGGGCGTGCCCGCGAAGGTGCGGCGCCCGCTGACCGAGGAGGAGCTGGCGGGCATCCGGCTCAACGCCGAGATGTACCTGCACCTGGCCAAGGGCCACGCCGAGGCCTTCGAGAACTGAGACCGGAGGGCGGTCGGCCTGGGGGGCGGCGCGCTTGGGGGCGGCGGACCGGCCAGGGGCCCGCAAGGCCCTGGCCCGTCTGCGGCTCTCCCTGACCGGCCGCCCCTCGCCGGGACGGCCGCCGGGACGGCCCCTTTTCGCCCGCCCTCAGTCGGCCGTGGCCTCGGCCGGGGCCGGGACCGGGGCCTCGGAGCGGGCTTCGGCCGCCGCCGCGGCCTTCTTGGCCCGGCTCTTCAAGACCAGCATCGAGGCGAGTCCGATGAGGACCGCGAGCACGAGGCCGAGCCACGAGAAGCGCTTGAGCCAGGCCTCGGCGACGATCCCCACGGAGTAGATGACGGCCGTGGTGCCGCCCGCCCAGAGGATGCCGCCGAAGACGTTGGCGATGAGGAACTTCCAGTACGGCATGCGCAGCACGCCCGCGAGCGGGCCGGCGAAGATCCGCAGCAGGGCGACGAAGCGGCCGAAGAACACCGCCCACATGCCCCACTTCTCGAAGGAACGCTCGGCGAGGCCGATGTTGGCCTCGCTGAAGTGCTTCGGGAACCTCTTGCCGAGTCTGCTCAGCAGCGGCCGGCCGCCCTTGCGGCCGATCGCGTAGCCGATGGAGTCGCCCACGACGGCCCCGACGCTGGCGCAGGCGCCGAGGACGTACGGGTCGATGTGGCCGTGCTGCGAGGCGAGCAGGGCCGAGCTCACCAGGACGATCTCGCCGGGCAGGGGGATGCCCAGGCTCTCGACCCCGATCACCACCCCGACCAGTGCGTAGACGGCGACCGCGGGGATCGTCTCCAGCCATTCCTGGACGTGCACGCGGGTTCCTCTCCCGGGTCGGCGATCGAATGCGGGCAGGGTACCGCGAACACGGTAAGCGGCCGCTAAGCGCCCACCCGGGCCCGGGCCCGCAGCCGGAGATCGCGGGAGGAGGCCCCGACCCACACCTCGCGCTCCCCGGTGCCGAGCACCCAGTCGTGCCGGGCCCGGTCCCACGACGACAGGGTCCGCGCGGCCACCGGCACGGTGATCCGGCGTCGCTCGCCCGGGGCGAGCTGGAGGCGCCGGTAGCCGGCGAGGAGGCGGCGCGGCTGGTCGAGGCCCAGGGCGGCGAGGGCCGGCGACGGCCCGGCGTAGACCTGGGCCACCTCGAAGCCGGTGCGGTCTCCGGTGTTGGCGACGGTGAAGGTGACGTGCAGCCCGTCGCCGTCGGGGACGACGCTCAGCCGCTCGTAGCCGAAGCTCGTGTACGAGAGGCCGTGCCCGAACGGGAAGAGCGGCGTGACGTCCTCGGCGTCGTACCAGCGGTGGCCGACGTGGATCCCCTCGCCGTACTCCTCGATGCCGCCCTGCCCGGGGTAGCGGCCGGGGTCGCCGGCCGTGGGGTGGGCGGTCTCGGAGCGCGGGAAGGTCTGGGTGAGCCGGCCGCCGGGGTCGATGTCGCCGAACAGCACGGCGGCGGTGGCGGGGCCGCCCTCCTGACCCGGGTAGTACATCTGGAGCACGGCGCCGGTGGCGTCCAGCCAGGGCATGGTGACGGCCGACGAGGTGTTCAGGACCACGGTGGTCCGCGGGTTGGCGGCGGTCACGGCCGCGACGAGGGCGTCCTGCCGGCCGGGCAGCGCGAGGCCGGTGCGGTCGCGGCCCTCGGTGGCGTCCTCGTAGGCGAAGAGCACGACGCTGTGGGCGACGCGGGCGGCGGCGACCGCTTCGGCGACATCGGCGGCCCGGTGGGCGCCACTGGTCGCGCGCAGCCGGACGACCTGTCCCCCGCCGCCGCCCCGGGCGGTCACGGTGAGGCGGTGGGCGCCGGCCGTGAGGCGGCGGTCGGCGCGGCGCAGCTGCAGTCCGTCGGCGGCGCGGCCGCCGATCCCGCCGAAGACGTACGCGCCGACGGTCCCGTTCGCAGGGAAGAGCTCCGCGCCGTCGAGGGTCACCGTGGGACGGCTGCCGCCGTAGTGGACGAAGAAGCTCCAGTCGTCGTCGGCCGTGGTGGTGAAGGTGCCGTCGTAACTCCAGGTCTCGCCGGCGGCGACGGTGACGGCGTCGAGCGGGTCTGCGGTCCCGGCGGGTGCCCCGGCGACGGGCAGCGGCCTGCCGTAGACGTCCTCGCCGAGCGCGTGGGTGACGGTGGCGTCGTCGCCGGCGCGGGCGCGCAGGGCGTCGAGCGGGCTGGTGGCGGTGTCGGGAACGACGTGGGCGCTGCCGCCGCCGCTGACGAAGGGCACCGCCCCGCTGGGGCCGATGACGGCGATCGAGCGGGCGGCCGGACCCGTGAGCGGCAGCGTCCGGCGCTCGTTGCGGAGCAGGGTGGCCCCGGCGGTGGCGACACGGCGCGCGAGGCGGGCTCCGGCCGCGGCGTCCCGCTCGGCGCGGGTGGCGGCGCTCTTCCCGTCGAGGAGGCCGAAGCGTTCGCGTACGGCGAGGACGCGGCGGACGGCGGTGTCGACGGCGGCCTCCTCGATGCGGCCGTCGCGCACGGCGCGGCGCAGGGCGGCGCCGTAGTAGGCGCCGCCGGGCATCTCCATGTCGCAGCCGGCCGTCACGGCGGCCACGGTGGAGTGGACGGCGCCCCAGTCGCTCACGACCCAGCCGTCGAATCCCCACCGGTCGCGCAGGACGGCCGTGAGGAGGGCGCCGCTCTCGGTGGCGTGGACGCCGTCGACCTTGTTGTACGCGGCCATGACGGCGCCCGCGCCGGCGGCGACGGCCGCCTCGAAGGCGCGGAGTTCGGTCTCGTGGAGGGTCTGTTCACCGGCCCGGACGTCGACCGTCATCCGGTCGCGTTCCTGGTTGTTGAGGGCGAGGTGCTTGACGGCGGCGATCAGGCCCTCGGCCTGGATGCCGCGGACCTCCTCGGCGGCGAGGTCGGCGGAGAGCAGCGGGTCCTCGGAGAAGGTCTCGAAGTTGCGTCCCGCGTACGGGGTGCGGATGAGGTTGACCATCGGCGCGAGCAGTACGTCCTGGCCGAGGGCGCGGCCCTCGCGCCCGAGGACGCGTCCGTAGGCACGGGCGAGTCCGGGGTCGAAGGCGGCGGCGAGCATGACGGGCGCGGGGAGCGCGGTCGCGGGCGTCCGGACCCGGACTCCGGCGGGGCCGTCGGCGAGGCGCAGCGCCGGGATGCCGAGGCGGGGGACGCCGGGCACGTAGCCGGCCTGCCCGAGTCCCTCGGGGTCGGTGGCGCCGTGCAGCAGGGCGGTCTTCTCCTCGAGGGTGAGCTGGGCGAGGAGTGCGTCGACCCGTTCGGCGGTCCGTGGGGCGACGGGCCGGCCGGTCCGCTCGGCGTGCCGGGCGGGTGCGGCGGCCGCTCCGGCGGCGCCCGGGGGGACGGCGGTGAGGGCCGCCGCGCCGGCGAGGGCGAGCAGCAGCCGGCGCCGGGAGACCCGGCGGGGGGCGGGAGCGGTGGCGGGCTCGTCGTGGTCCGGGACAGGTGCGTGGGGCACGGCGGCGCTCCTTCGAACCGGCACGATTCCGGCGATCATGCGTTGATCGCACTATGCGTGACGGTCCGTCCGTTTCCTCGCCGCCGTGCCGAAGGCGCCGCGCGGGCCGGGGGCGCCGCGCGAGCCGGGGGCGCCGCGCGAGCCGGGGGGCGCCGCGCGAGCCGGGGGGCGCCGCGCGGGCCAGAGCCGCGCCCTGCGGGCCACTGGGGCACCGCGCCGCGCCGTCCCGGGATCCGGGGTCCGGGATCCGGGATCCGGGATCCGGGATCCGGGATCCGGGATGAGGAGTCAGGAGTTGGGGCGCAGGGTCCAGACCACGGTCATCTCGCCGGTGACGGCGCCGTCCGCGCGGGTGATGTCGATCTTGACCGGGAACTCGGGGCGCTGACCGGCGTCGAGCTCGGCGACGACCTCGGCGGCCGGGCGGCCGAGGGTGGCGGTCGCCGTGACGGCGCCCATCGCGAGCTTCTTGTAGCCGATCTCGGCCCTGACGGCGAGCGGCACGGCGCGGCCGAGCTGGTCGCCGAAGGCGGCCAGGACGATGGCGCCGCTGGCGGACTCGGCCAGGGTGAACATGGCGCCGGCGTGCGGGCCGCCCACGTGGTTGTGGTAGTCGGCCTGGTCCGGAAGCTCCACGACGGCGCGCTCGGCGGTGGTCTCCACGAACTTCAGGTTCAGGGTCCGGGCCATGGGCACGGTCGCGGCGAGCATCTCGCCGACGTTCATCTGTTCTGCGCTCATGGGCCGTGATGTTACCCACGGGTAGCAGTCTTCGCCATCCCCGCACGGGGGCGGCCGTGGCAGGGCACGGGCCGCACCTCTATCGTTACTGGCCATGTGGCCAGGACAGCAGCCGCCCGGGGGCGAGCAGAACCCGCAGGACCAGAACCAGAACCCGTACGCACAGCCGGGTCAACAGCCCGGTTACGGGCAGCCGAATCCGTATCAGCAGCAGCCGCCGACCCAGCCGGGGTACGCGCAGCCGAACCCGTACCAGCAGCAGCCGACGCAGCCCGGCTACGGGCAGCCGAACCCGTACCAGCAGCCGACGGTGCCGCAGTACACGGTGCCCGGTCCCGTGCAGCCGGCCGGCGGTGACGGCGGGAAGAAGAAGCAGACGACGCTGGTGGCGATCGTCGCCGCGGTGGCCGTCCTCGCGGCGGCCGGTGTCGCCGGCTACCTGGTGATCGGCAAGGACGACGACAAGAGCGACCAGGCGGGCGACCCGAAGCCGTCGCAGTCGGCCCCGACGACGCCCGGCACCTCCTCGTCCCCGCCGCTCGACAACCCGCGCGACGGCGCCGGTCACCAGCCGACGATCCCGGGCTGGAAGGTCGTCTACAACCCGAAGTACGGCACGCTGTTCGACGTGCCGCCGGAGTGGGAGCTGTCGAAGCCCGGCGTCGTCACGTTCTTCGAGGACGAGAAGAAGGGCGACGGCTCCCCCGTCGTCACGATGTCCGCGCCCGCGCACCTCAAGAGCAACTGGTGCGCGCTGGACACCGACAAGAACGGCACCGAGGAGACCTGGGGCCTGAGCACCGCCGGCACCAAGGGCGGCCAGGGCGCCAAGGACACCGCCGAGGCGGCCTTCAACGAGGCCGGCAACTGGGTGTGGGCGGGCTACGCCCAGCACATGCCCAAGGGCACCATCAAGATCACCAAGGCCGTGCCGTACACCACCACGTCCGGTCTCCAGGGCAGCATGGCCACGGCCGTCGCCCCCAACATCAAGAAGCGCAACAAGTGCGAGTCGGACGGCAAGTCCTTCGCCTTCTCCTTCAAGAACGCCAAGGGCGACTTCTCGTCCTTCGTGCTCTATGCCGCCAAGGGTGTGAAGGACGAGCTTCCCGACGCCACCATCAAGCAGATCGTCTCCACCGTGCGACTCGCTCCCGAGGCCCCGGAGTCGTCCTGATCCGCGACCGCGTACCCGCTTGGGCCGGGCGGAACTACCTGCTGCTGACCGCCGCCGCGATCGTCACCAACCTGGGCACCCACGGCGCCCTGATCGCGGCGGCGTTCGCCGTCATCCAGTCCGGCGGCGACGGCGGCGACGTCGGCCTGGTGGCGATGGCCCGCACCCTGCCCCTCGTGCTGTTCCTGCTCGTCGGCGGCGCCGTCGCCGACCGGGTGCCCCGGCACCGGGTGATGGTCGCCGCCAACGCCCTCAACTGCCTGTCGCAGGCGGTCTTCGCCGTCCTCGTCCTCACCGGCGAGGCACGGCTGTGGCACATGATGCTGCTGACCGCGCTGTGCGGCACCGGCCAGGCGTTCTTCAACCCGGCCGCCGAAGGCATGCTGATGTCCAGCGTCGACGGCGAACAGGTCAGCCGCGCCTTCGCCCTCTTCCGGATGGCGATGAACGGCGCCGGCATCGGCGGAGCCGCGCTCGGCGGCGCCCTCATCGCGGCCTTCGGCCCCGGCTGGGTGCTCGCGATCGACGCGGCCGCCTTCGCCGTGGCGGGCGCGCTGCGCGCCTTCCTCGACGTCCGGCACGTCCCCGAGCGCGCGGCGGGCGGCGGGCTGCTGGCCGATCTGCGCGAGGGCTGGGACGAGTTCGCCGGGCGTCCGTGGCTGTGGTCGATCGTGGCGCAGTTCGCCGTCGTGGTCGCGCTGGTGGGCGCGGCGGAGTCGGTGTACGGACCGCTGGTCGCCCGCGACGAACTGGGCGGCGCCCGGCCCTGGGGCCTGGCGCTCGCCGCGTTCGGCGTGGGCACGCTGGGCGGCGCGATCCTGATGGCCCGCTGGAAGCCCCGCCGGATGCTCCTCGTGGGCACCCTGGGCGTCTTCCCGATCGCCCTGCCGTCGGCGGCCCTCGCCGTCCCGCTCGACGTGGTCGGCCTCTCCGTGGCCATGTTCGTGAGCGGTGTGGCGATCGAGGTCTTCGGCGTGTGCTGGATGACGACGCTGCACCAGGAGATCCCGGAGGAGAAGCTGTCGCGGGTCTCGGCATACGACTGGTTCGGCTCGACGGCCATGCTCCCCCTGTCCACAGCCCTCGCGGGCCCGGCGGAGACCGCCTTCGGCCGCAGCGAGGCCCTGTGGGGCTCGGCAACCCTCATCGTCCTCGTGACGGCCCTGGTCCTCCTGGTCCCGGACGTACGCAACCTGACACGGCGTACGAAGCAGGTGAGGGGCTCGGAGGGGGGCGGGGCGGCGGCACCGCAGGGCGTGGACCCTGGGGCGGACGGTGTCGGCTCAGCCGATGCCGAAGGCGCCGTTCGGGGGTGCGGGTGACGGCACGGCCTCCGTGTCCCGCACCGGCCGCGCGTCGCCGGTGAGCCGGGCGAGGTCCGCACCCCACTCCACGCGGGCCGGGAAGGCGTCGCCGGCCGTGCGGCGGGCGAGGCCCGCGGTGTCGATCTCCCGGTCCGAGGCGACCAGCACCGCGTTGCCGAACCGGCGGCCGCGCAGCACCGCCGGTTCGGCGATCAGCGCGAGCTCCGGGAAGACCGCCGCGAACGTGGCGAGTTGGGAGCCGAGGAAGGCGAAAGGCGCCCCGTCCGCGAGGTTCGCCGCGTAGGTGCCGCCCGGACGCAGGACCCGGCGGGCCTCCCGGGCGTACTCGACCGAGGTGATGTGCGCCGGCACCCGCGAGCCGCCGAAGACGTCGGCGACGATCAGGTCGGCGGAGGCGTCCGGCGCGGCTTCCAGCCACGCGCGGGCGTCCGCGCCGTGCACCGCGATCCCCGAGCCCTCCGGCAGCGGCAGGTGCTCGGCGACGAGGGCGAGCAGCCCGCGGTCGGCCTCGGCCACCTGCTGCCGGGAGCCCGGCCGGGTGGCGGCGACGTAGCGGGGCAGGGTGAGCGCCCCGCCACCGAGGTGCACGACGTCCAGCGGGACGCCCTCCTCGGCGGCGTGGTCGACGACGTGGGCGAGCCGCTGGGCGTACTCGAACTCGAGGTGCGTCGGGTCGTCGAGGTCGACGTACGACTGGGGCGCGCCGTCGACCGTGAGCAGCCAGCCCCGCTCGATGTCCACGTCGGGCATGAGCCGGGCGGTGCCGTGGTCGACGTCACGGATGACGGGAATGTGCTCGTTCACGCCCTCATTGTGCCCACAGGGCCGCGACCGCCCGCGTGTGGGCGGCGGCCTGGGCCCGGCCGGCCCGGGCGGCCGGGGCGCGGCGGGCGGGGTCGAGCAGATTACGGCCGAAGGCCTTCCTCGACTCCGCGTCGGGGGTGATGACCTCGACCCGAGCCCCTGCCGCGGCCAGGGCGGCGCCCTGCGCGGCCGGGGAGAGGATCACCTTGTTGCCGGTGCGGCTGGGCGCGATGACGACGACGCTGTCGTACCCGGCGGCGAGGTGGGCGTTGGCGGTGGAGTGGAGCCCGCCGTCGATCCACCGGCGTCCGGCGAGCTCGACGACCGGCCAGACGCCGGGAACGGCGCAACTGGCGGTGACGGCGTCGACGAGGGGAACGCCGGCGTCGCGGTCGAACGCGGTGAGTTCGCCGGTGTCGGCGTCGACGGCGGTGACGAGCAGCCGCCGCTCGGGCCAGTCGGCGGCGGGCCCGAGCCGGTCGGCGACGACGTCGCGGCGGGCGGCCGGGGAGACGGTGGCGGCCGCGCTCGCGAGCCGGCCGAGCTTGCGGCCGTACGCCTCGGGGGTGCGTGACCCGAGCACGGCGAAGGCGTACTTGAGGATCCGGCCGGGTCCGAGGCGGGCGGGCAGCTCGCCGGCCGGCTCGGCCGACTGGCTCTCGTAGAGCGCGTCGAGCGAGAATTTCCCCGACGCGAGCTGCGCGCCGACGACCGCGCCGGCGGAGCTTCCGACGATCAGATCGGCGTCCGTCAGATCCGTCCCCGCCTCGGCGAGGCCCCGCAGGATCCCGATCTCCCACCCCGCACCGGTCAGCCCACCGGCGCCCAGTACCAGTGCCGTACGACGACTCGCGGTCTCGTTCATGAGCAGAGTCTGAACCACGACCACAACCGCCCACCTACGCGGGCCCCGGAACGCTCCCCTCCACGCGGACGCTCGTCCAAACCCGCACCGAGCGACGGACCGCCCAGACGGCCGAGCCTCCGCAACCCCGATGGTCCCGGGCCCGTGCTCACGGAAACGAGCGCGGCCGAGGACGGGGCAGGCACGCGGCGCGGCAGCGCCCCGCCCAGGGCAGCGCAGCGCCCCGCCCGGGGCACCGCCCCGCCCGGGGCACCGCGCCGCCCGGAGGCACCACCCCGCAAGGGGGCAGCGCTTCCCAAGGGGGCAGCGCCCCGCAAGGAAGCTGCGCCCCTCCCCGGCCGCGCCCCCGACCTGGCCCGTCAGAGGACCTCCGTCACCGTGCCCGCGCCGATCGTTCGGCCGCCCTCGCGGATCGCGAAGCCGAGGCCCGGCTCCAGGGGTACGGGGCGGCCGAGGTCGACGGTCATGGTGACCGTCTCGCCGGGGCGGGCGACGGCGGGTTCGCCGAGGTCGACGGCGCCGACGACGTCCGCCGTCCGCAAGTAGAACTGCGGCCGGTAGCCCGTCGTGACCGGCGTGCTGCGGCCGCCCTCGCGGGCGGACAGCACGTACACCCGCGCGGTGAAGCGCCGGCGCGGCACGACCGTGCCGGGCGCCGCCACGACATGACCCCGGCGGACCGCTCCGCGCGGCACCCCGCGCAGCAGCAGCGCCACGTTGTCGCCGGCCTGCGCCGACTCCATCGGGCGGCCGAAGGTCTCGACGCCGGTGACGACCGTCTCGCTGTCCGGGCCGAGCAGTTCGACCCGGTCGCCGACGCGGACCGTGCCGCGCTCGACGGCGCCCGTGACGACGGTGCCGCGGCCGGTGATGGTGAGCACGCTCTCCACCGGCATCAGGAACGGCCCCTCGACATACCGCTCCGGCACCGGCACGTACGTGTCCACCGCGTCGAGCAGCGCCTCCACGGACGCCGTCCACCGCGGGTCGCCCGCCAGCGCGCGCAGCCCGGAGACCCGGACCACCGGCACGCCGTCGCCGCCGTAGCCGTGCGCGTTCAGCAGCTCCCGTACCTCCAGCTCGACCAGGTCGGCCAGTTCGTCGTCGGCACCGTCCGCCTTGTTGAGGGCGACGACGATGTGGTCGACGCCGACCTGCCGGGCGAGCAGCACGTGTTCGGCGGTCTGCGGCATGATCCCGTCGAGCGCGGAGACGACGAGGATCGCCCCGTCGAGCTGGGCGGCTCCGGTGACCATGTTCTTGATGTAGTCGGCGTGTCCGGGCATGTCGACGTGCGCGTAGTGCCGGGTGTCGGTCTCGTACTCGACGTGGGCGGCGTTGATGGTGATGCCGCGCCGCGCCTCCTCGGGGGCCCGGTCGATCCGGTCGAAGGGCACGTACGTGGTGGGGCCGCCGGTGCCGCGCTCGCTGAGGACCTTGGTGATGGCGGCGGTGAGGGTGGTCTTGCCGTGGTCGACGTGGCCCATGGTGCCGATGTTGAGGTGCGGCTTGGTGCGCGCGTACGCCTGCTTGGGCATGGCTGAATCGCTCGTTTCGGTGCTCGAAGCGTGTGTGGGGACCCCAGGGCCGAACCGACCCTCCCCCTGTGGGGTCCGCCGGACGGTCCGGGAAGGGTCAGCTTCGGTCGCCGCCGAGCCTCGCGAGAACGGCGAGAACGGTGAGGCAGGTCGGGCCGGTCACGCCGGGCATGCCGGTCACGCCGGGCGGGCAGGTCAGAACGTTCGCGACGGCAGCCTTCGGCGCGTCCGCTGCTGCGGACGGCGCTGCGAGGAAGGCGTACCGGGACATGCCCCGATCATGGCCGCCCGGGCGTCCCGCCGTCGACCGAATTTCGGGGCCCTCAGAGGTTCTTGAGGGCCTCGCGCACCGAGAGCGGTGAGAGGCGGGAGGTGTTCTCGGCGACGAAGGCGCGTACCTCGCCTGGCGCGGTCTTTCCGTATTCGCGCAGGCTCCAGCCGATCGCCTTGCGGATGAAGAAGTCCGGGTGCCCGGAGCGCAGCAGGCAGTACGAGAACAGCCGCTCGGCGTCGGTGGCGGACTTGTAGCGGAGCTGGTGGAGCAGGGCGGTGCGCGCGACCCACAGGTCGTCGTCGGCGATCCACTCGTCCATGCGGGCGGCGAGCGCCGGGTCGGCGGCGACCAGTCCGCCGACGACGTGGGCGGCGAGGTGGTCGACGGTGTCCCACCACGGGACGGTGGTGACGAGGGTCCGGGCGACCGGCAGGAAGTCCGACGAGCAGCGCTTCACATGGCGGCGCAGGTAGTCGACGGCGAAGTAGTGGTACTCCCGCTCGGGCAGCGCGAAGCAGCGCAGCGCCACGGCAGTGCAGTCCGCCTCATCGGGGGCGGGCAGGCCGTCGAGGACCGTACGGGACAGGACGCGCCGCTCAGGGGTCCGCAGCCCGAGGAAGGGGGCGACGCCCTTCATGTACGCGATCATCTCCTGCGCCCGGAACGGGTCGCCGGCGGCCGGGTAGACGTCCGTCAGCCGGGCGAGCACGGTGTCGGCGAGGGTGCTCTCGGGGACGGCGGCGGGCGCGGAGGCGGTCACGGCCTCACCTTAAGCGGGGAAGGCGGCGCGGGGCAGCGGGGCAGGGAGCGGCGGGGCGGCAGGGCGCCGGCGCGGCTGGGCGGCAGGGCGGCAGGGCGGCAGGGCGGCAGGGCGGCAGGGCGGCAGGGCGGCAGGGCGGCAGGGCGGCAGGGCGGGAGCGCCGTCGGCATGGCGTGCGTTACGGCGATCACCCGTCCTTGTCGGTTAATCTCCCCGGATGCTCCTCTCGCCCAAGGCCCGGCTGACGTATCTCGCCGTGATCCTGCTCTCCGCGGGCGTGTCGGTGCTGCTCTTCGAGCCGCAGCGGCTGCTGTCGGCGGGCTGGCCACCGCAGTTGAGCGGCGCGGGCGCGGTGCTGGTCTTCGGGCTCGCGTACGGCGTGTGCACGGCGGCGCTGGTGCCGCGGCCGATCCTCAACCTGGCGGCGGGCGCGCTCTTCGGCACCCAGGCGGGCTTCGCCGCGGCGCTCGGCGGGACGGTCCTGGGAGCCGGCCTCTCGTTCGCGCTGGGCCGGGCGCTCGGCCAGGAGGCGCTGCGCCCGTACGTCCGGGGCCGCTGGCTGAAGGCGGCGGACGGGCAGCTGAGCCGGCACGGTTTCCGGTCGATGCTGGCGATCCGTCTCTTCCCCGGAATGCCGTTCGTGGTGGCGAACTACGCGGCCGCCGTGTCCCGGATGCGGTGCCTCCCCTTCCTTCTGGCCACCGCCCTCGGCTCCGTACCGAACACGGTGGCGTACGTGGTCGCGGGGAGCCGTGCCACCTCGCCGACCTCCCCCGCCTTCCTCGTCTCGACCGGCTTCATCGTCGTGTCGGCGCTGGCTGCCGCGGTGGTGGGCTGGCGCAAGCGACACCGGCTGACGGGCGCCGGCGCCCCGCCGGGTTCGAAGCCGAAGCTGGAGGCGGAGGAGGCGGCGCAGCCGAAGCTGGAGGCGGAGCCGGAGGTCGTGCCGGCCGGGGCCGGCGCCGGCGCGGGGGCGAAGGCGGGGGTCACTGCGGGTCCGGGCGCGAGCGGCAGCTGACTCCGGGAGTTCGGTCGGGTCCGAGCCTCGGCCGGGCCCGCCCCGTCAGCTCACAGCGCTTCGACGATCATCGCGTTCGCCAGGCCCCCCGCCTCGCACATCGCCTGGAGCCCGTACCGGCCGCCGCGGGCCCGTAGCGCGTGTACCAGGGTCGTCGTCAGGCGGGTGCCGCTCGCGCCCAGGGGGTGGCCGAGGGCGATGGCGCCGCCGTGGACGTTGACCTTGGCCGGGTCGGCGCCGGTCTCCTGCTGCCAGGCGAGGACGACGCTCGCGAAGGCCTCGTTGATCTCGAAGAGGTCGATGTCGTCGAGGGAGAGCCCGGCGCGGCGCAGCACCTTCTCGGTGGCCGGGATGACGCCGGTCAGCATCAGCAGCGGGTCGGAGCCGGTCACGGCGAAGCCGTGCAGCCGGGCGAGCGGGCGCAGCCCGAGGGCGCGGGCGGTCTCGGCCGCCATGACGAGGACGGCGGAGGCGCCGTCGTTGATCGGGCTGCTGTTGCCGGCGGTGACCGACCACTCGATCTGCGGGAAGCGTTCGGCGAAGCCGGGGTCCTCGAAGGAGGGCCGCAGGCCGGCGAGGATCTCCGGCGTGGTCGCGGGCCGCACCGACTCGTCGCGGCGCACGTCCCCGTACGGCACGACCTGGTCGTCGAAGAGGCCGTCCGCCCAGCTGCGCGCTGCCTTGGCGTGCGAGGCGGCGGAGAACTCGTCCATCGCCTCGCGGCCGATGGACCACTTGGCGGCGATGAGCTCGGCGCTGATGCCCTGCGGCACCAGGCCCTCGGGGTAACGGGCGGCCACCCCGGGGCCGAAGGGGTCGGCGCCGGGCGGCACGTTGGACCACATGGGGACGCGGCTCATGGACTCGACGCCGCAGGCCACGACGATGTCGTAGGCGCCGGACATGACGCCCTGCGCGGCGAAGTGCACGGCCTGCTGGGAGGAGCCGCACTGCCGGTCGACGGTGGTGGCGGGCACCGTCTCCGGCAGTCCGGCGCCGAGCCAGGCGTAGCGCGTGGTGTTCATGGCCTGTTCGCCGACCTGGTCCACGGTGCCGCTGATGACGTCGTCGACGAGGGCGGGGTCGATGCCGGAGCGGTCGATCAGGGCGCGCAGGGTGTGCGAGAGCAGGGCGACGGGGTGCACGTCGGCGAGGGACCCGCCGGGCTTGCCCTTCCCGATCGGGGATCGCACCGCTTCGACGATGACGGCGTCACGCATGACACGTCTCCTACCTGGAGAGTTGGAAATCTGGACCAACACTTACCGGTAACATAGCCCAGTTAGTTGGATTCTCAAACCCTGCCGGGAGCCGTTGCCTTAGTCTTGGCCCATGAAGGCCGCGCCCCGTCCCTGCTCGATCGCCGACACCCTCGCGCTCGTCGGCGAGAAGTACTCCCTCCTCGTGTTGCGCGAGGTCTCCCTCGGCGTCCGCCGCTTCGACCGGATCGCCCGGAACACCGGCGCGCCGCGCGACATCCTCACCGCCCGCCTCAAGCGGCTCGTGGAGGCGGGGATCCTGGAGAAGGTCGCGTACAGCGAGCGGCCCAAGCGCTACGAGTACCGGGCCACCCCGGCCGGCGAGGAGCTGGGTCCCGTCCTCGTGACCCTGATGGCCTGGGGCGACCGCCACCTGAACGCGGAGGCCCGGCCGGTGGTCCTGGAGCACAGCTGCGGCGAGGTGCTGAACCCGCGCGTCGTCTGCGGGAGCTGCGGAGAGCAGGCCGACCGCGCGAACCTGACGTACCACGTGCGCGCGCCGGGCTGGACGACCACGGGTCCCGTCGAGGGCTGAGCCCCTGTCACAGGGCCGGCCATGAGCGGCTGGGCACCGACCCCGGGACATGAGCGGCTGAGCCCGCCCCCACCCGGGGGACGTAGGCGGAAGGGCCCCACCCCAGCCCAAGGGACCTGGGGGGCTGAGCCCGCCCCCACGAGGTCCCGCGCCCCGGCGCCCCCGCACCCGCCTCCCGTATCCCCGCCCCGCCCCGCCCCGCCTCGCCTCGCCTCGTGTCTCGCCGGAACCCTCGTCCCCGGAACCCCGCAGGCGATCTCGTAACTTCGGGAATGTACGCTGCGCACCGACCGCACGACCACACACGTACATTCGGGACGGCCCTGGCCCCATGAGTTGGTTCGAATCATTCATCCTCGGACTCGTCCAGGGGCTGACCGAGTTCCTTCCCATCTCCTCCAGCGCGCATCTGCGGCTCACCGCCGCGTTCGCCGGCTGGCAGGACCCGGGGGCCGCGTTCACGGCCATCACCCAGATCGGCACCGAGACCGCCGTCCTCATCTACTTCCGCAAGGACATCGCGCGGATCGTGTCGGCCTGGTTCCGGTCGCTCTTCGACAAGGGGATGCGCGGCGACCACGACGCCCAGATGGGCTGGCTGGTCATCGTCGGGTCGATCCCGATCGGCGTCCTCGGCGTGACCCTCAAGGACCAGATCGAGGGCCCGTTCCGCGATCTGCGGCTGACCGCGACCACCCTCGTCGTGATGGGCGTCGTGCTCGGCATCGCCGACCGGCTCGCCGCCCGTGACGAGATAGGCGGCCGGCACCGCGCCGTCCGCGTGCGCAAGTCGCTCCAGGACCTCGGCGTACGCGACGGCCTGATCTTCGGCGTCTGCCAGGCGATGGCCCTGATCCCGGGTGTCTCCCGGTCCGGCGCCACCATCTCCGGCGGTCTCCTCATGGGCTACTCCCGTGAGGCCGCCGCCCGCTACTCCTTCCTGCTGGCCATCCCGGCGGTGCTCGCCTCCGGCGTCTTCGAGCTCAAGGACGCGACCGAGGGCGGCCACGTCTCCTGGGGTCCGACGATCTTCGCGACGGTCATCGCCTTCGGCGTCGGCTACGCCGTGATCGCCTGGTTCATGAAGTTCATCACCACCAAGAGCTTCATGCCCTTCGTGATCTACCGGATCGCCCTCGGCATCCTGCTCTTCGTCCTCGTCGGCGCCGACGTCCTGAGCCCGCACGCGGGTGAGTCCGCCGGCTGACCTTCCGCCGTCCCGGTCCGTTCCGGATCCGCCGCGCGCACGCCCCTTGGCCCCGTGGCCGCACTGCCCGACACTGATCCGATGACACAGCGTGTGGACCTCGCCACCGTGATGGACCGGCTCGCCATCGACGATCTGGTCACCGGCTACGCGGTGGCCGTGGACGATTCCGACTGGGCCGCCTACCGGGCCCTGTTCGCCCCGGAGGGCCGCGCCGACTACCGCGGCTCCGGCGGGATCGAGGGGCCGGCCGACGCGGTCGCCGACTGGCTCGCCGAGACGATGCGGCTGTTTCCGGTACGCCAGCACCTCATCGTCAACCGCCGGGTTCGCATCCAGGACCTCGGCGGCTACCCGGGCGACACCGCGACGGTGCGCGCCGACTACGCGAACCCGATGCGCTTCGAGTCCGGCGAGGACTTCGTGTGCGGCGGGCGGTACACCTTCACGCTGCTGCGCACGGACGGGGGCTGGCGGTTCCGCTCGGTCGTGGTCGAGGAGAAGTGGCGCCGGGTGTGAGCCGCCCCGGTGCGGTTCCCGGAACCGGTTCCCCAGAGCCGCGCCCCGCCGACCAGCCCCCCGAAGCCCGTCCCCCGAACGCCACCCACCCCGACCCACCGGCCCTCCCCGACCCGCCCCACCGCGCCCCTTTCGCCGTCCCGGCGTCGCGTCGGTCCGGTCGGTGGGGCCGGGCGCGCGCACACTGGAGGCGACCCCAGGAGGCAGGGCATGCGCCACCCGTCCGTCGCCCGGTCCGCGCTCGCCGTCGGCCTCGGCGCGCTGCCCGCGCTCGCCTTTCCCGCCCCCGGTCTGTGGTGGTGGGCGTATCTCGCGCTCGTCCCCTGGCTGCTCCTGATCCGTTCGGCGCCGAGCCCCCGCCGGGCCGGCCTGGACGGCTGGTGCGGGGGCGTCGGCTTCATGCTGGCCGTGCACCACTGGCTGCTGCCGAGCCTCCACGTCTTCCTGCTCCTGCTCGCCGTGCTGCTCGGGCTGCTGTGGCTGCCGTGGGGACACCTGGTGCGGGCGATGCTGGGCGGCACGCCGTCACCGGGCCGGGCCGCGGCCGCGCTGGTCGTCATCCCCTCCGGCTGGCTGATGGTCGAGCTGGTGCGGTCCTGGCAGGGGTTGGGAGGTCCGTGGGGGTTGCTCGGGGCAGCCGAGTGGCAGGTGCCGGCCGCGCTGCGGCTCGCCTCGGTCGGCGGGGTCTGGCTGGTGACCCTGCTCGTGGTCGCCGTCGACACCGCCCTCGTCCTGCTGATCGCGGTGCCCCCGCTGCGCCGTACCGCACTGGTGGGCCTGACCGGCTGCGGCCTGGTCGTCGGGCTCGCCTGGTGGGGCGCCGCGCCGCCGCCCGCCGCGGGGACGGTGCGGATCGCGGTGGTCCAGCCGGGTGTGTACGACGGGTCGGGTGGCGCCGCCCGGCGCTTCGACCGGGCGGAGGAGCTGACCGGGGCGCTCGCCGGGCAGCGGCTCGACCTGGTGGTGTGGGGCGAGAGCAGTGTCGGTGCGGACCTGCGGGCGCGGCCGGACCTCGCGGCCCGGCTCGCCGCGCTCGCCCGCGCCGTCGACGCGCCGGTGCTCGTGAACGTGGACGCGCGCCGCTCCGACCGGCCGGGGATCTTCAAGAGCGCGATCCTCGTCGGCCCCGGGGGCCCGACCGGCGGGCGCTACGACAAGACGCGGCTCGTCCCCTTCGGCGAGTACGTGCCCGCGCGGGCCGTGCTCGGCTGGGTCACCTCGGTCGGCAAGGCGGCCGGTGAGGACCGCCGGCGGGGCACGGAACCGGTGGTCCTGACGCTGCCCGACGCCGCCGGCCCGGCCGGACGCGGCCTGCGGATCGGGCCGCTGATCTGCTTCGAGACGGCCTTCCCCGACATGAGCCGGCGGCTCGCCCGGGACGGCGCCGACGTGCTCGTCGCCCAGTCGTCGACCTCGACCTTCCAGGACAGCTGGGCACCGGCCCAGCACGCCTCGCTCGGCGCGCTGCGGGCGGCGGAGTCGGGGCGTCCGATGGTGCACGCGACGCTGACCGGGATCAGCGCCGCCTACGGGCCGGACGGGCGGCGGGTCGGCCCGGTGCTGGGCACCGGGGAGAGCGCCTCCGCCGTCTACGAGCTGCCGCTGCCGACGGGCCGGACGCTGTACGAACGACTCGGCGCGTGGCCGCTGTACGGGGCGCTCGTGGTCGTCGCCGCGGTGTGCGTGGCGGCGTACCGCGAGCGGCTCAGGACGCCTGGGCGAGGGCCTCGCGGACCACGCGCTCGCACAGCTCGTGGGTCAGCAGGGCGTCCCGGGCGCTGAGCGGCCGCCCCTCGCGTACGGCGTCGAGGAAGCCGACGACGGCCTGCTCGATGCCGCGCTGACGGGCCACCGGCACCCAGTCGCCGCGCCGGCGCACGGTCGGCTGGCCCTTGTGGTCGACGATCTCGGAGAGGTTGACCACCTGGCGCTTGGTGTCCTGGCCGGAGACCTCGAGGATCTCCTCGGTGGATCCGTTCAGCCGGTTCATGATGCCGATCGCGGTGAAGCCGTCGCCGGACAGCTGGAGGACGACGTGTTCCAGCAGCCCGCCGCGGACCCGGGCGCGCACGTCGGTGTGCTCGACGTCGCCGGGGAGCAGGAAGCGCAGGGTGTCGACGACGTGGATGAAGTCGTCGAGGACGAAGGTGCGCGGGTCCTCGGGCAGGCCGATCCGGTTCTTCTGCATGAGGATCAGTTCGCGCGGGTGGTCGAGGCACTGGGCGTAGCCGGGGGCGAGCCTGCGGTTGAAGCCGACGGTGAGGCTCACGCCCGTCTTCTCGGCGAGGTCCACGAGGGCTTCGGACTCGGCGTAGTGGTAGGCGAGCGGCTTGTCGACGTACGTGGGCACGCCGGCCTCCAGGAGCCGGGTGACGATGCCGGCGTGCGCGGAGGTCGGGGCGTGCACGAAGGCGGCGTCGAGGCCCGCCGAGAGCAGCGAGTCGAGGTCGCGGTGCCGGCGCGCGGCGGGCACGTGGTAGGTCTCGCCGACCTCGTCCAGGGTGGCCGGGGTGCGGGTCTGGAGGTGCAGTTCGACCCCGGGAAGGGTGGACAGGACGGGCAGATAGGCCTTGCGCGCGATGTCGCCGAGTCCGATGCAGCCGACCTTCACGGGGTCTCCTTCTGGTTCGTGGTGCCGGGAGTTCGCGCCGGTCAGCTTACGATCGCCGCCGCGCCGGCGATCGGCGGGGACCAGTCCGCGATGCCGTCGAAGCCGCGCAGGACGAGCCCGGGGCCGAAACGGGACACGGCGGTCATGGCCGTGTCCCGCAGGGCGACGGCGGGACGGGCGGAGAGCAGCGCGAGGCGGCCGGCGTGGGCGGCCTTGCGGACGATCGCGGTGGTGCGCGGCAGCCGGTCGGCGGTGTACGCGGCGAGCGCGGCCGGAACGGGCAGGCCGCCCGCGTGGTGGGCGAGGACGACGGCGTCCTCGACGGCCTGGTTGCCGCCCTGGCCGAGGGTGGGCTGCATGGCGTGGGCGGCGTCGCCGAGCAGGGCGGTGCGGCCGCGGTGGAAGGCGGGCAGCGGGTCGATCAGGTGGTGCACGTCGTGGCGCAGCACCGCGCTCTCGTCGGCGGCGTCGAGGATCGCGGGGACGGGCTGGTGCCAGTCGCCGAAGAGGCGCAGGAGTTCGGCCTTCTCGCCGTCGCGGGCGTGGGCTCCGGCGGGCGCCGCGGCCATGGCGTACGCGTAGACGCGGCCGTCCTTGAGCGGCTGGCTGCCCCACAGGCGGGCGGGGCCCCAGGTCTCGTGCGGGGCGAAGGGGCGCTCGGGGGCGGGGACGACGACCCGCCAGGTGGTGAAGCCGGCGTAGCGCGGGCCGGGGTGGTCGGGGAAGAGGTCGGTGCGGACGGCGGAGCGGATGCCGTCGGCGGCGACGACGAGTTCGGCCTCCAGCTCGCCGTCCGGAGTGGTGACGCGGGCGGGGCGGTGGGTGTCGCCGGGGTCGGTGAGCGCGGCCGGGGTCGCGGTGGCGACGGTGCCGGCGGGCAGGGCGGCGGTGAGGAGGTCGACGAGGGTGGCGCGGTGCAGCAGGACGAGCGGTCCGCCGAAGCGGGCGGCGGCGGCCCGGGCGTCGGTGCGGCAGAGCCAGCGCCCGTCGGGGCGGCGCATGCCGCCGTCGCCCTGCCAGGCGGCGAGGTCGCGGATCCGGTCGCCGAGGCCGATGACGTCGAGGGCGCGCAGGGCGTTGGGGGCGAGCGCGATGCCGGCGCCGACCGGGGCGAGGCCGGTGGCGCGTTCGACGACGGTGACGTCCCAGCCGCGGTCGCGCAGGGCTATGGCGGCGGTGAGACCGCCGATGCCGGCTCCGACGACGACGGCGCGGTGCTGTTCCATGGCTCCCCCTCGGGGACGACAGGAGCGGTGCGGCAGTAGCCGTCCGCCCCACGTGGGACTACAGGTGTAGTGAGCTCGTTCACCGTACTACAGCTGTAGTTCGCTGGGGAAGGAAGGGCTCGATAGGTTGTCCTCATGACCGCAGCACCGGCCGCCGACGCCCCTCCGACCCGCGCCGACCGCATCGGCGATGCCGCCCTCGACCTCCTCGTGGAGCGCGGGATGCGCGGGCTGACCCATCGCGCCGTCGACGAACGGGCCGGCCTCCCCCAGGGCTCCACGTCCAACCACGCCCGCACCCGCCAGGCCCTCCTTGAGACCGCCGTCCGGCGCCAGGTCCAGCGTGAGGCGGCGGTCCTCGCCCCGCACGAGCTGCCGGCCGCCGATACCGGGCCCGAGGCCCTGACGAACGCCCTCGCGCTCGCCCTGCACCGCTATCTGACGGACCACCGGACGCTGCTGGTCTCCCGTTACGAGCTCGCCCTGGAGGCCACCCGGCGACCCGAGCTGCGCTCCTTCTTCGACTCCGCCGGCGCCGTCTTCCACGGCCCGCTGATCGCGATGATGCGCGCGGCGGGCTCCTCCGCGCCCGAGCGGCACGCGCTGTCCCTCATCGCCTGGTGCGAGGGGCTCATGTTCTCCTGCACGGCCGGCTCCTTCCACGCGGCCGTGCCGAGCCGGGATGAACTGCGCACCGGCTTCGACGAGCTGCTGCGCGGCATGCTGGGGGTCGCGCGGGACTGAACCGGCGTCAATTCCCTGGCCACGGGAGCGGGTCATCGGCGACGATGCCGGGCATGACTGCCGAACGCATCACCTCCACCCCGCGCGTCGACCCCGGCACCCTCACCGGCGAGCGCGCGGCCCTGGAGGAGTGGCTCGACTTCCACCGGGCCACCCTGGCCATGAAGTGCGAAGGCCTGGACGAGACCCAGCTGCGCACCGCCTCCGCCCCGCCCTCCGACCTCACCCTGCTCGGTCTGGTGCGGCACATGGCCGAGGTCGAGCGCGGGTGGTTCCGCAAGGTCCTGGTGGGCGACGATCCCGGCTGGATCTTCTGCACCCCGGAGGACCGCGACCGGGACTTCCACGTCACCGACGAGGACACCTGGGAGGAGGCGTACGCGGCCTGGCAGGGCGAGATCGCCGTGGCCCGGGCCAACGCCGCCGAGCGCGAGCTCGACGACGTCGGCGCCGGGAAGCACCGCACCGGGGAGACCTTCAACCTGCGTTGGATCTACCTGCACATGATCGAGGAGTACGCCCGCCACAACGGCCACGCGGACCTCGTCCGGGAACGCATCGACGGCGCCACCGGCGACTGACCGGCCGGGCGCGCCCGATCCGGGACCCCGGTGCGGGCTGCGCGTGCGGGACCGGCCGGCGGGCCGGTCAGCCCGGCACCGGGGTGATCACTCATGCGGGGCATTCCCCGCGAGTAGGGGCGCACCGCGGCACCCGCGACCAGCAGAGTTGCGCGGGTGCATAAAACCGGAACCACAAGGACGCTGCTCGTCGGAATGGCCATGGCCGCGCTCACGGGCTGCGTCGCGGTCGAACCGCCGGCGACGGCCCCCGCGCCCCCGACCGGACGGGCCGCCGATCCCGCCGGCCAGGACGTCGCACCGCAGATCGTCCAGGGCCCCGCCCGCGAGGCCCTGGAGGCGGCGATGCCCGATCCCCCGGCGCCCGCGCCCCGGTCGCCCGTCGAGCGGCCCGCGCCCGGCGGGTCCGGGACCGCGCACCCGCGCCGTACGGAGCAGCCGCACCCCTCCGCCGTACCGCGTCCCCGCCCGCCCCGGTACCCGGACGTCGTCCTGCCCGAGCTCCCGCACGTGCCCCGCGACCGGGCCGACGTGTGCGCCCTCGGGGAGTCGTACGGCGGCTGGAGCCCGCACAGCGAGCAGGCCCGGATCTGCCGGGGCGGCTAGGGCCTGTCGTCGAACTCCCGCCTGCCCCGCGGGCCACGACAGGAGTTCGACGCCACCGGGGCGTGTCCCCCGGACGTCGTGAGAGCGGGTGCCCCGGACGTCGTGAGCCCGGCGCGATCCGAGCGGCACGCCCGGGCGTCCCGGGGAGCGGGTCGCGAGCCCGGCCCGACGGGAGGACGCGTCCTACGGACGCCGGCCTCGCAGGCGCAGTTCCAGGCGCTCGATCGCGGCCCGCACCCCGTTGCCGTACCCGTCGTCGTCGAGGCCCTCGGCGGCGACGCGGGCCCGGTCCAGATGGACCCGGGCCGCGTCGGGGCGGGCCAGCTTCACGTAGTCGGCGGCCAGGTTGAGGTGCAGCGAGGGGTAGAGGGCGCGCAGCGCCGCCGCGGAGTGGTGCCGGGCGAGCCGGTCCTCGTCGAGGCCCTCGGCGGCCGTCAGGGCCCGCAGGTCCCAGGCCAGCTCGGTGTCCGGGTCGTCCTGGGCGTCCGCCATGTAGTGCGCGAGCGTGCACCGGTGCAGCGGGTCGCCGTCCGGTCCGAGCTGGTCCCAGATCGCGCCGAAGCGATTGCGGGCCTCTTCCCGGTCGCCGCCGTGGAGCAGCATCATCGCCTGCCCGATCCTGGTCATGACGGCGTCGTCCGACACCTGCTGCCCGGTCACTACGGCCTCCACGTGCTGTCCTCCCGGGCCCCTCTCGGCGAGGGACCGGGTCCGACGCTAGCCCCCGCCGCGCCGGATCCGGGCGAGGCTCAGCCGAGGTCCGGGATGCGCCAGTCGATCGGCTCGTGTCCCTGGGCCGCGACGGCCTCGTCGATCTGGGTGAACGGGCGGGAGCCGAAGAACTTCTTCGCCGACAGCGGGGAGGGGTGGGCGCCCTTGACGACCACGTGCCGCTCCTCGTCGATGAGCGGCAGCTTCTTCTGCGCGTAGTTGCCCCAGAGGACGAAGACCGCCGGATCTGGGCGGCCGGCCACGGCGGTGATCACCGCGTCGGTGAACTTCTCCCAGCCCTTGCCCTTGTGCGAGTTGGCCTCGCCGGCGCGGACCGTGAGGACCGCGTTGAGCAGCAGGACGCCCTGCTCGGCCCACGGCATCAGATAGCCGTTGTCGGGGATGGCGTGGCCGAGCTCGGCCTGCATCTCCTTGTAGATGTTGCGCAGCGAGGGCGGGGTCTTGACGCCCGGGCGGACGGAGAAGCACAGTCCGTGGCCCTGGCCCTCGCCGTGGTACGGGTCCTGGCCGAGGACCAGGACCTTCACCTTGTCGAACGGGGTGGCGGCGAGCGCGGCGAAGACCTCCTCGCGCGGCGGGTAGACCGGCCCCTTGGCCCGCTCCTCCTCGACGAACTCGGTGAGCTGCTTGAAGTAGGGCTTCTGCAGCTCCTCGCCGAGGACGCCGCGCCAGGACTCGGGCAGCATGTCGGTGTCGGTCACGTCAACAACCTCCGGTGGGCTTTCGTTTACTCCGAACGA
Source organism: Streptomyces sp. NPDC053431 (assembly GCF_044544925.1). Lineage (NCBI taxonomy): Bacteria > Bacillati > Actinomycetota > Actinomycetes > Kitasatosporales > Streptomycetaceae > Streptomyces > Streptomyces sp. NPDC053431. Next base: position 386,974 of record NZ_JBITXX010000004.1, read on the forward strand.
GAACCTACCGGGGACCACTGACAACGCCGTCGGCCGCCCGGGTCCCGCGACCCCCTACCAGCTGGTGCGGCGGCTGAGCTCCCACATCTGCATGACGGTCTGCGGGTCGAGCGCCCGCTCGCCGCCGGCGATGTCCTCGCTCGCGGCGATGTAGAGCTTGCCCTGCCACAGCGGCAGCAGCCGGACGTCCTGGACCATGATCTCCTGCGCCTCGGTGAACTCGTCCGTGACGGCCGCGCGGTCGCTCTCCCGCCGGGACTTGGGGAGCAGCTCGTCGGTGATCCGGGGGCTGACGTACGGGGTGCCGAGGACGTTCTCCTTGCCCACGAAGGGGGCGATGAAGTTGTCCGGGTCCGGGAAGTCGGGGAACCAGCCGCGGCCGAAGACCGGGTACTGGCCCTTCTGGTAGCCCGCCTGGAACTCCTTCCACGGCTTGCCGTGCAGGGTGACCTCGAAGAGCTCGGACTCCTCCAGCTGGCGCTTGAGCTCGGCGAACTCGGGCGCGGTCGAGGAGCCGTACCGGTCGGTGGTGTACCAGAAGTCGAGCTTGACCGGCTTGGTGATGCCGGCGGAGCGCAGGATGGCCTTGGCCTTGGCCTTGTCCGGCTGCCCGAAGCGGTCGTAGAACTTCGTGGTGTGGCCCGCGATGCCCTTGGGGACCATCGAGTACAGCGGCTCCGCGGTGCCCTGGTAGACCTTGTTGACCAGTTCCTCGCGGTCGACGAGCTGGGCGATGGCCTTGCGGACGGGCAGCTTGGCGACCGAGTCGTCGTCCTTGGTGTTGAAGACGAGGTAGCGGATGTCGGCGCCGGTGGACTCGACCAGCTGGAGGCCCTGGTTCTCCGGCTTGTCGTTCTGGAGCTCGACGACCTCGGCCGCGGTCAGACCGCGGTAGGTGGCGTCGATGTCCTTCTTCTTCAGGGCCGAGACCATCGCCTCGGACTCCTTGAAGTACCGGATGGTCACGCCGCCGTTCTTGCGGTCGGCGAAGCCTTTGTAGCTGGGGTTGCGGGTCAGCTCGGCCTTCTCGCCCTCGGTGTACGAGTCGAGGACGTACGGACCGGAGCCGATCAGCTTGCCGTCCTCGCGGATCTTGTCCGCGGGGTACTCGGCCGGGTCGACGATCGACATGGCCGGGGTGGCGAGGATGAAGGGGAAGGTCGCGTCCGGGCGGTTGAGCCGGAAGACCACCGTGCGGGGGTCGACGACCTCGACCTTGTCGAGCGAGCCCAGCATGCCGTTGGGACCGCCCTTGTGGTCGATCGTGCGGATCCGCTCGATCGAGTACTTGACGGCCTCGGCGTCCAGCTTGTGCCCGTTGGAGAAGGTGAGCCCGTCGTGCACCTGGCACTCGAAGACCCGGCTGGAGGAGCCCTGTTTGAACTGGCAGTCCGCGGCGTCCGACTGCGGACTCGTACTACCGGTCGGGAAGCTCACGAGCGTCTGGAAGACATTCCGGAAAAGCTCCCAGGAATTGTCCCAGGCGGCGGCCGGATCGAGGGTCGTGGGAGAACTCGTCGTCCCTACGACGATTCTCTGTTCCGCTGCGGATTCACCGTCCGAAAACACACTGCATCCGGACAGGAGGGATATGGACGCAAGGGCTGCAGCGGCCTGCAGACTGGTCCGGTTGAACACGTGCACGCTCCTCGTTCAGCCTGGGATCGGCAGACGATACCGCAGCGCCCCGCCAGGTCAATCGTCCGCCCGGGCGGGGCACTCAAGGCATTCGTCGTATAACCGGGGCCAAACCGGTCAATAAATCAGGGAAGTGTCCGGATACCGGTCACCCGACACCGGCGTTCAGGAAAATGCCGCCGTCGACGACCAGCGTCTGACCGGTGATCCAGTCCGACTGGGACGACGTGAGGAAGGCGGCCGCGCCGCCGATGTCCGACGGCTCGCCCAGCCGGCCGAGCGGGTACGGGGCGGCCGCCTCGGCCTCCCGGCCCTCGTAGAGCGCGGCGGCGAACTTGGTCTTCACGACGGCCGGCGCGATCGCGTTGACCCGGACCATCGGCGCGAATTCGTGCGCCAGCTGGAGGGTGAGATTGATCATGGCCGCCTTGCTCATTCCGTAGGCGCCGATGAACGGCGACGCGGAGATGCCGGCGATCGAGGCGATGTTCACGATCGCCCCGCCGTGCTCCTTCTGCCACGCCCGGTAGGTCTGCTGGGCGAAGCCGAGCGCCGAGACGACATTGGTCTCGAACACCTTTCGCGCCACCCCCAGGTCGAGCTCGGCGATGGGGCCGAAGACCGGGTTGGTGCCGGCGTTGTTGACCAGGTAGTCGACCCGGCCGAAGGCCTCCATCGTGGCCTCGACCGCGGCGGCCTGGTGGGCCTCGTCGTGCGCCTTTCCGGGCACCGCGATGACCCGGTCGGCGCCGAGCCGCTCCACGGCCGCCTTGAGGGCCTCCTCGCCCCGTCCGGTGATGCACACCCGGTCACCGCGGGCGACGAGGGCCTCGGCCACTCCGTAGCCGATGCCCCGGCTCGCGCCGGTGACGAGGGCGACCTTGCCCGAGAGCTCGGGCAGCTCCTTCGTGCTCATGTACGTGAACTCCTCCGCGCCGCAGGTCAGTTGAGCGGTCCGCCGGCCACGTACAGGACCTGGCCGGAGACGAAGCCCGCGTCGTCGCCGGTGAAGAAGGCGATGGCGTTGGCGATGTCCTCGGGCGTGCCGACGCGCTGGACCGGGATCATGGTGGCGGCGGCGGCCTGGAACTCCTCGAAGCCCATGCCGACGCGCTCGGCGGTCTGCGCGGTCATCTCGGTGACGATGAAGCCGGGGGCGACGGCGTTGGCGGTGATGCCGAACTTGCCGAGCTCCTTGGCGAGGGTCTTGGTGAAGCCCTGCAGACCGGCCTTGACGGCGGAGTAGTTGGCCTGGCCGCGGTTGCCGAGCGCCGACGAGGAGGAGAGCGAGACGATCCGGCCGAAGCCCGCGTCCACCATGTGCTTCTGGCAGGCCTTGGCCATCAGGAACGCGCCCTTGAGGTGCACGTTCATCACGATGTCCCAGTCGGACTCGGACATCTTGAAGAGCAGGTTGTCGCGGAGCACGCCCGCGTTGTTGACGAGGATCGTCGGGGCGCCCAGCTCGGCGGCGACCCGGGCGATCGCGGCCTCCACCTGGGCGCTGTCGGAGACGTCGCAGCCGACGGCGAGCGCGGTGCCGCCGGCGGCGGTGATCTTCTCGACGGTGTCCTTGCAGGCCGCCTCGTCGAGGTCGAGTACGGCGACGGCGCGGCCCTCGGCCGCGAGCCGGATCGCGGTGGCGGCTCCGATGCCCCGCGCGGCACCCGTGACGACGGCTACACGCTGCTCGGTGGTGGACATGCTGGTTCTCCTCGCCCTTGGTTCGTCCCTGGATACGGTCCGTACCCCGCGAGCCGCCCGCTCTCCCCGGACACCCATCCTGGCCGGAGATGAGCGACCGCTTAGTATCGACCGCAGGACGAGACGCTAGAAGCCCTGGCACCCGGTGTCAACGGCCCACCGGGTGCACCGGATCACTCAGCGCACGAGAAGATCGAGCAGGCGCTCCACCTCGGCCTCGGGGTCGGCCGTCAGACCGGTGTGCACCGGGCCGGGCTGCACCACCGTCGAGCGGGGCGCGATCAGCCAGCGGAAGCGCCGTCCGGCGTCGTCCCGGGCGGCCTGCCCGGCGGCCTCGCCGCCCGTGCAGACCCCCTCGACGGCGTGCAGCGCGGCCCGGACGCCGGTGACGTCCGCGCCGGGGTCGAGCGCGGCCAGCTTGGCCTCGTCCAGATGGGTGCGGGCCGCCACGAAGGAGCGGGCGCGGCAGTAGACGACCACGCCGGCGTTGAAGCACTCGCCGCGCTCGACGCGGGGCACGACCCGCAGCAGCGCGTACTCGAAGACATCGCGGTCGGTCACGGGGTGCTGTCCTTCTCGGGGGCGTCCTGGGCGGCCTGCGGCCGGGGGGCGAGGCGTTCGGCGAGCCAGCCGGGCGGCTGCTGGGGGCGCCGGTCGGTGCGCGGACCGAGCGTGATCCGCTCGTGGATGGTGGCGGCGCGCGGCAGCAGGGCCTCCACGTAGGCGGCCCGCAGCTCGTCGGTGCTCGTGAAGCCGGGTTCGTCCACCAGCCACTCGTCGGGCACGTCCGCGGCGATCTCGGTGAGCAGCTCGCGGGTGACCAGCGGGGCGAGCTCGGCGGCCGCCGCGGCGACGTCCGGCGCGAACGGCGCGAGCGCGTGGTCGGAGGCGTCGTAGGGCTTGGCGGCGGACGCCTGGGCGCCGGGCCAGTTGTGGTGCCAGATCATGGTGGCGCCGTGGTCGATGAGCCACAGTTCGCCGTGCCAGACCAGCATGTTCGGATTGCGCCAGGACCGGTCGACGTTGTTGATCACCGCGTCGAACCAGACGACCCGGCCGGCCTCCTTCGGGTCGACCTCGTAGGCGAGCGGGTCGAAGCCGAGCGAGCCGGGCAGGAAGTCCATGCCGAGGTTCAGCCCGCCGCTCGCCTTCAGCAGCTCCTGCACCTCCTGGTCGGGCTCGGAGAGTCCGATGACGGGATCGAGCTGGAGGGTGACGAGCTCCGGCACCCGCAGCCCGAGGCGGCGGGCGAGCTGCCCGCAGATCACCTCGGCGACGAGGGTCTTGCGGCCCTGCCCGGCGCCGGTGAACTTCATGACGTAGGTACCGAGGTCGTCGGCCTCGACGATCCCGGGGAGCGAGCCGCCCTCACGCAGGGGCGTGACATAGCGGGTCGCTGTCACTTCGGTAAGCATCCGCCCAGGCTATCCGGCCGCCGGTCCTCATGATCAGCACGTCGGCGAGGCCCGTACCGTCGTGGTGTGCGGCAGCCCGCCGCCCGCCGGCCGGACCGCGCCGTCCCGCCGGACCGCCTTCCGCCTGCCCGGCCCGGCAGGTCGGGGGCGTATGGTCGGCTTATGGCTGTCCGGTGTACTGCGCGGACGGATACGTGAACGGTGTCCGTCCCCGGTGAGAGGCTCGACGCCGCAGACCTGCTGGACAGGTTGCTGGCCGATACCGTGCGCCGCACCGGAGCGTCCGCGGGCGGGATCTATCTGCTGGACGAGGCCTCGGGGACGCTGGGCCTCGCGGTGATCTGCGGCGTACCGGTCGAGGTGGCGTGGCCGTGGCTGCGCCTTCCGCTGACCGCGTCCGTCCCGGTGAGCGACGCGGTCCGGGAGAACCGGCTGGTCTGGGTGGGATCGCAGGACGACATGGCCCGCACCTATCCGCGCGCCGCCGCGAGCCTGCCCTATCGCTTCGCGCTCGCCGCCGCCCCGATGCAGGGCAGGAGCCGGTGCCTGGGCGCGCTGCTGCTGCTGTGGCCCGCCAGTCACCCGGCCGCCCCCACCCGCCGGGAACGGAGCCACATCGGCTCCGCCGCCCGGCGCGTCGCCCATGCCCTGGACGAGGCCGCCGTACCGCCCGTCGTGCCCGAGCAGCCCCGCCTCGTCCAGCTCGGCGAGGTCGGCCGCTCGCACGGCGGCCTGTCCCCGCAGGCGGCGGTGGACTACGTCGAGCGCCTGCCCGAGGGAGCTCTCGGCATGGACCTGGAGGGGCGGATCACCTTCCTGACGGCCTCGGCGGAATCCCTGCTCGGCGCCGGGTCCGGCCGACTGCTGGGCACCCGCCCCTGGCAGTCCCTGCCCTGGCTGGACGACACGGTCGTCGAGGACCACTACCGCACCGCGGTCATCAGCCGGGACCCGGTCGCCTTCACCGCGCTGCGGCCCCCCGACACCTGGTTGCGCTTCCAGGTCTACCCGGACGTCAGCGGCATCAGTGTCCGCATCACCCCGGCGACGGCCCAGGAGGACGACCGGCCGGCGGCCACCAGCGCCTCCCGGCCCACCGGTAGCGCGGGCTCGCGCACCGCGCAGACCGGGCGGTTGTACCAACTGGTGCACCTGGCCGCCGCGTTGACCGAGACGGTCGCCGTCCGGGACGTCGTCGAGCTCATCGCCGACCAGGTGCTGCCCGCCTTCGGCGCAGAGGGCCTGGTCGTCTCCGCGGCCGACGCCGGCCGTCTGAAGATCACCGGATACCACGGCTACGACCGGCGGACCATCGACCGACTCGACGGTCTCCCCCTGGACACCGACCTCACCCCCGCGGGCAAGGCCCTCGCCGACGGCGTCCCGTCCTTCTTCGCCGACCCCGAGGAGATGGCCCGCCGCTACCCCCACGCGCCGCGGATCAGCGGCAAACAGGCGTGGGCCTTCCTGCCCCTGGTGATCTCCGGCCGCCCGGTGGGCTGCTGCATCCTCTCCTACAACGAGCCCCGGTCCTTCAGCGCGGACGAACGCGCCGTGCTGACCTCCCTCGCCGGGCTGATCGCCCAGGCCCTGGACCGCGCCCGCCTCTACGACGCCACCCGCGACCTCGCCCACGGCCTGCAGCAGGCCCTCCTGCCGCGCAGCCTGCCGGCCCTGACGGGACTCGAGACCGCCGCCCGCTACCTTCCGGCCAGCCACGGCATGGAGATCGGCGGCGACTTCTACGACCTCATCCGCATCGATCCGACCACGGCCGCGGCCGTCATCGGCGACGTCCAGGGCCACAACGTGCCCGCCGCGGCACTGATGGGCCAGGTCCGCACCGCCGTCCACGCCACCGCGGGCGCCCCGCCCGACCACGTCCTCGCCCGGATCAACCGCGTCCTGGCCGACCTGGAGACCGACCTGCTCGTCTCCTGCCTGTACGCGCACATCGACCTCGAACGCCAGGAAGCCGTGGTGGCCAGCGCGGGCCACCCACCGCCGCTCCTGCACCGTCCCGCCTTGCCGCCGCTCGTCATGGAACTCGACCCCGGCCCGCTGCTCGGGGTCGACCTCGGCATCCCCTACCCGCTCACCGTGCTGCCCCTCCCCCCGGGCACGACCCTCGCCCTGTACACCGACGGTCTGGTCGAGGCTCCCGGCACCGACATCGGGCGGATCGCCGACGGCCTCGCCCAGCACCTCGGCCGGCACAGCGGGGAAGGTCTCGATCGCCTCATCGACCTCCTCCTGGAGCAGGCCCGCCCCACGGGCCACTACACCGACGACATCGCCATGCTGCTGCTGCGGACGGGTTCCCCGCCCGCGTGAGGAGGGAAGAGATGGCGGCCCCGGCTGCGCGCCCGGCCACCTTCAGGCCGGCGAACCAGCTACGGCGCCCGCGTCCGCCGCGAGGTGCGGCGGACGCGGGTCACGCGGGTCGAACGGGTCACGCGGGTCGAGCGGGGCCGGCGCATCGCCGGGCCGCGGTCAACAGGGGTTGACGGTGAGCCGGAACGCGGTGGTGTTGCGGATGTCCTGCGCGTTGCCGCTGGTGCGCAGGCAGTTGATCGTCGCCTCGCCGACGGCCGGGCCCTGGCCCGGTTCGGGGAGTTCGTTGGCCCAGACGCCGAAACCGGACTTGGCGTCCCAGGCGTCGCCGCTCTTGCGGGCGCCCGTCACGGAGATGTCGGTGAAGACGGTGTCCTTGACCGGGTTCTCGGGCTGACCGCCCGTGTACTTCGTCTGGAACATGATCCCGCTGTAGGTGGGGTCGACGATGTCCACGTGGTTCACCCGGATTCCCTGGAAGACCTTCGAGGCCGAGAAGAGCCAGATGCCGGGGAAGGTCTGGTTCCCCCAGAAGTGGCCGCCGGCGCGGACGACCGAGACGTTCTCGAAGGTCGTCGGCCCGGTCCCGAAGCCGTTCATCGGGTAGCCGAAGTCGAGCGAGGAGATGGTGATGCCGGAGTAGACGAGCGTGTCCGCGATGTGGATGTTGCGGAAGGTGTTGTCGTAGCCGCCGTAGACGGCGACGCCGGCGGCCCGCCAGGTGAGGGTGGTGGTCAGGTTCTCGTACACGTTGTTCTTCATGTCGGCGCCGCCCGCGTCGATCGCGGAGAACAGCGCGAAGCTGTCGTCGCCGGTGGCGCGGGCGTCGTTGTTGGTGACGAGGTTGTCGGTGGATCCGTTGGTCATGTTGACCCCGTCGGCGAACAGGTCGCGGATCCGGGAGTTCCTGATGGTGACGCGGTCGGTGTTGGCGCCCCAGTAGAGGCAGACCATGTGCTCGTTCCAGATGTCGTCGATGACGATGTCGGAGACGTTCGCGAGGTCGAAGACCTTGCCGGGGCCGTCGATGCGCGAGGTGTAGTTGCCGAAGTAGGCGAAGCCCTTGAAGAGCGAGCCCTTCGCGCTCGCCTCGGCCCGGAAGCCGATGTCGGTGTTGTCCTGGGTCGTGGGTGCCTGGAACCGGGTGTACCAGGGGCCGGCGCCGACGACTTTCACGGCCTTGCCGTAGACCTGGAACTTGCTCGACGTCTGGTAGTCGCCGGGCGGCAGGTACACGCCGACGAGCGTGCCCGTGGTGTCCATGCGGACCTTGTCGAGGGCGTTCTGCACGTCCTGGTGGGTGAAGCCGGCGGGCACGGTGTACGCTGCGGGGCCCGGGTTGGCCGCGGGGGCGACCTGCTCCAGGTTGACGAAGTCGATCGCGTAGGTGCTGGTGTTGGCGGCGTCCTTCTGGAGACGGATCCGGCTGCCGGCGGGGACGGTCTCGCCGAGCATCAGGTGCGCCTCGTCGTAGACGTGCCGCGGGGCGCCCGCGCCGGGTGAGTTGCCGGGCGCGGCCTCGGCACCGTACAGCCAGGCGTACTTCGAGGTGAGCGGCAGTGCCTTCTTGAAGACGCCGTCGACGTAGACGTCGATCGTGGAGTCGATCCCGCCGCCGCCCGCGGCGTCCGGGATGGAGAAGCGGGTGACCAGGGTGTTGGTGGCGGCGCGGGTGGTGAACTCGACGTACTCGCCGGTCGCGTCGAGGCTGACGGCCTTGCGGCCGGACGCCTCGCCGGCCAGGTCGCCCACGGTCCGGTTGGGGCCGAGGACGGTGGCGCCGCCGCCGGTCGTGCCGTCCTCCGCCTCGTACATGTCGTACGGCATGTGGGCGCCGCGCCCGACGAACAGCGGCTGGGTGGAGGTGTTGTCGGCCCGCTTGACCGGCGGTTCGGCGCTGTCGGCGGCGAGGACGGTCCGCACGGTGTACGTGCCGTCGGCCGCGGTCCACGGGCCGAGGGTCACGACGGCCGAGGCGCCGGGCGCGAGCGTGCCGCCGTGGGTGGCGGTCAGGGTCTTGACCGTGCTCCCGCGCTGGTCGAGCAGGCTGAGGGTGACGTCCTGGGCGCCGGAGGCGGTGGGCTGGTTGCCCTGGTTCTTCACCGTCACCTTGAAGGAGACCGTGTCACCGGCGGAGGGACTGGACGGGGTGGTCGCGACGGAGGTGGCGACCAGGTCGGAGCCGGCGACCGGCTTGACGACGAGGGCCGTGGGGCTGGTGAAGGTGTTGTTGGTCTCGTTCTGCTCGATGACCGCGTTCGTCTCGTCGGCGACCGCGCTCAGCTCGTACGAGCCCGCCTCCCGGGTGCCGAGGGAGGCGGTGACGGTGGCCTGGGCGCCGGCCGCGAGGGCGCCGACGTCGGCGGTGGCGACCTTGGTGCCGCCGAGGCGCAGGGCGAGCCTGCTCGCCGGGGCCGCGGCCGGGCCGTCGTTGCGGACGGTGGCCGTCACGGTGACGGGATCCGACTCGACCGGGGCGGCGGGCGCCGTGGTCAGGCCGGTGACCACGAGGTCCGGGTTCGGCGCGGGGACGCCGATCACCTGGAACTCGGCGAGCTGCCCGGCCGGGGCGCCGGAGTTGGCGGTGAACCTGAGCTGGACGTCGGCGGCGCGGGCGGACACCGGGACGGTGACCGTGTTGCCGCTCGCCGGGTCGAAGGCGTAGCTCTTCGCGGGGACCAGGCCGGTGTAGCCGGAGGCGTTCTGCTCCCTGCCGAGGACCTCGATCGTCTGGGTGCGGGCGGACCAGGCGGTGTCGGGGTTCAGCTTGAGGACGAGCCGGTCGACGTCGGCGTTGGCACCGAGCTTGACGGTGAGGGTGTTCGGATAGCTGCCGCCGGCCCCTTCCCAGTAGGTGGCCGTGTCGTTGTCGTCGGCGTTCGCGGCGACGTACGTGTGGACCGTGGAGGAGGCCTCGATCGGCTTGCCGACGGCGAGGTTGGAGCCGGTTCCGCCGCTGCCGTTGCGGGTGACGGTGTCGCTGTCGCCGGACCGGTTGCCGGCGGCGTCCTTGGCGCGGACGCGGTAGGTGACCGTGCTGGTCGCGGGCTGGGTGTCGGTGAAGGTCGTGACGTCACCGGCGACGCTCTGCCGCAGGACGTTGTTCGCGTAGACGTCGTAGCCGGTGACGCCCACGTTGTCGGTCGAGGCGGTCCAGGTGAGCTTGATCTGACCGCTGCCGGGCTCGGTGTACGCCAGGTTCGCGGGGGCGGTGGGCGCCTGGGTGTCGCCGGCGTCGCCGACGCGGGTGACGGTGTTGCTGTCGCCGGACTGGTTGCCGGCGGCGTCGCGGGCCCGTACGCGGTAGGAGACGGTCTGGTCGGCCGGCCTGCTGTCGGTGAACGTGGTGACGTCGGCGGCGACGGCGGTCAGCAGGGTGCCGTTGGCGTAGATGTCGTACCCGGCGACGGCGACGTCGTCGGTCGAGGCGGTCCAGGTGAGCTTGATCTGACCGCTGCCGGGCTCGGTGTACGCCAGGTTGGTGGGCGCGGTGGGCGCCCGGGTGTCGCCGGTGGCCGGGCCGTAGACCTCCAGCTCGGCTATCTGGGCGGCGGGCTGCCCGGTGTTGGCGGTCACCAGGACGCGGACGAAGCGTGTGGTGGTGGAGTCGAGGGAGATCGTCACGGTGTTGTCGTGCGCCGCGTCGAACGCGTAGGCCTGGGCTGCCGTCAGGTCGGTGTAGGCGGTGCCGTCGGCGCTGCCCTGGATCTTCAGGGTCTGGCTGCGGGCGCCCCAGCCGGCCGGCAGCTTGAGCACCACGCGGTTGACGGCGAGCGAGGAGCCCAGGTCGGCCTCCAGCCATTGCGGGAACGCGTTGTTGGCGCTCTCCCAGTAGCTGGAGCGGTTGCCGTCGTTGGCGTGGGGGGCGGCGTACACCTCCGTGTGACTGCTGGCCCGGAGGGTCTTGCCGGCCGCGAGGTTCGTCGAGGACTCGCCGGCGGCGTGCACTTCGAGCTCGGAGAGCTGGGCGGCCTGCCAGCCCGTGTTGGCGCTGACGGCGACGCGGACGTAGCGGGTCCGGGTGGCCGGGAAGGCGACGGTGACGGTGTTTCCGGAGCCGGGGTTGAAGGTGTAGGCGGCGGAGCCCTTCAGGGTGGTGAAGCTCGTGCCGTCGGCGCTGCCCTGGATCGCGAGGGTCTGGGTGCGGCTCTCCCAGCCCGCGGGAAGCTTCAGGACGACCTCGTCGACCCGCTCGCTGCCGCCGAGGTCGGCCTGGACCCACTGGGGCAGGCCGGTGCCGGCGCTCTCCCAGTAGGAGCTCTGGTCGCCGTCCGTGATGTTCGCGGCGGCGTATCCGCTGTGGGCGCTGCTCGCCGACGCGGGGTCGCCGAGCGCGATGTCGGGTCCGCCCGCGGCGTGGGCGGTCATGAGGGGACCGCCGAGCGCCAGCAGGCTCGTCGTGATCGCGGCGCTGAGCCACCGTGATCTCCAGGTGGGGGTCGTCATCGTTCCTCGCATTTCTGATGTCGTGGAATGCGGACGGTGCGGGGGTTCCGGGTTGGTGGGCTCCGGTCGGGGATCCGTTTCGGTGGTCAGTTCCTGCGGATCACGAAGGGGGAGCCGGCTCGTAGCCGGCGATGAGGGTCTGTCCGGAGCAGGGCAGCGGATCGTGGAGGGCGACGGAGGCGCCGAGGTCGACCTGGACTGGAGGAGCCCAGCACGACTCCATCAAAGGATGGCGACGTCGCGTCGATTTCTTGAGTAGATATGTGACTCACTTGCAACGTCGAGGTGACAGGTTTCTACTGCCTGCCGTGTTTGTCAACGATCCCGTCAAGTCCCCGACACAGAACGGCGATTGAAACGCCGAACGGCACCGGTGTCCTGGCCACTGCGAGGAGCGGGGACACCGGTGCCGTTCGGCGACGCGGCTGGGGCATGGAAAGAGGGTGGGGGATGGGGGCGGAGCGACGGAGCGGGCGGGTGACGGAGCCTCAGAGGGTCACTCGGCGGGCGGCGGCGCGGTCGAGCCGCGCACCACGAGCTCGGGCTCGAAGAGCAGCTCGCCGGGGTGTGCCGCGCTCCCCTGGATCTGCGCGCCGAGCAGGTCGACCGCCGCGCGCCCCATCGCCTCGATCGGCTGCCGGACGGTGGTCAGCGGCGGCTCCGTGCAGGTCATGAACGCCGAGTCGTCGAAGCCGACCACCGACACGTCGGCGGGAACGGACAGCCCCCGTCGGCGGGCGGCCCGGATGGCACCGAGGGCGAGCGGGTCGCTCGCGCACACGATGCCGGTGACCCCGCGCTCCAACAGACGGGTGGTCGCCGCCTGGCCGCCCTCCAGGGAGAAGATCGACCGCTCCACCAGCTCGTCCGCCCAGGTCATGCCCGCTGCCTCGGCGGCCACCCGGGCGGCCGCCAGCTTGCGGCGCGAGGGCACGTGGTCGGAGGGCCCGAGGACGAGGCCGATCCGCTCGTGGCCGAGCGAGGCCAGGTGGCGCCAGGCCTGCTCGACCGCGACCGCGTCGTCGCAGGCGACGCAGGGGAAGTCAAGGCCTTCGATGGAGGCGTTGACGAGGACGACCGGGATCTTGCGCTCGGCGAGCTGGTGGTAGTGCTCGTGCGGGGCGTCGGCCTGCGCGAACAGGCCGCCGGCGAAGATGACGCCGGAGACCTGCTGCTGCAGCAGGAGGTCGACGTAGTCGGCCTCGGACACGCCGCCCCTGGTCTGGGTGCACAGCACGGGGGTCAGCCCCTGCTGGGCGAGCGCTCCCCCGATGACCTCGGCGAACGCGGGGAAGATCGGGTTCTGCAGCTCGGGGAGGACCAGGCCGACGAGCCGGGCGCGCTCCCCGCGCAGCTGCGTCGGCCGCTCGTATCCGAGGACGTCCAGGGCCGTGAGGACCGACTGGCGGGTCGCCTCGGAGACCCCGGGCTTGCCGTTGAGGACACGGCTGACCGTCGCCTCGCTGACCCCTACCTTCTTCGCCACCTGAGCAAGTCGTCGCGTCATGAACGCAAGCGTAGCGCAAGAAATGCAAGCCAGTTGCAGTGGAAAGCGAATCCTTCGGTGTCCGAAGGTCAGGGGCCGACGGCCGAGGACCGCAGCCACGCCGCCGTGTCCGGCGGGAGGGTCCCGTCGGGTCCGAGCGGGCCGCTGGCGAGCAGGAGAAGGTCGTGCGGGGGCAGGGAGACGGGCGAACCGGAGAGATTGACGACGCACAGCAGGCCCTCGGGCCGGGCGAAGGCCAGGACGTCCTCCCCCGCCGGCAGCCAGTCCATCGGCCCGTCGCCGAAGCCGGGCTCGGAGCGGCGTAGCCGCAGCGCCTCGCGGTACAGCGTGAGCATGGAGCGGGGGTCGGCGCTCTGGCGGTCGACGGCGTAGTGCGCCCAGTCGGCGGGCTGCGGCAGCCACGGCTCGGCGCCGGTGCCGAAGCCGTACGCCGGTGCCTGCGCCTCCCACGGCAGCGGGACCCGGCAGCCGTCGCGGCCGGGATCGGTGCCCCCGGAGCGGAAGTACATGGGGTCCTGGATGCGGTCGGCGGGCACGTCCGCCTCGGGCAGGCCCAGTTCCTCGCCCTGGTAGAGGTAGACGGAGCCGGGCAGGGCCAGGGTCAGCAGCGCGGCGGCGCGGGCGCGGCGGGTGCCGAGGGCGAGGTCGGTGGGGATGCCGAAGCGCTTCTTGGCGAAGTCGAAGCCGGTGTCCTCGCGGCCGTAGCGGGTGGCGGTGCGGGTGACGTCGTGGTTGCACAGCACCCAGGTGGCGGGCGCGCCGACGGGGGCGTGCTCGGCGAGGGTGCCGTCGATGGCGCCGCGCAGCCGCCCGGGCTCCCAGGGGCAGGCGAGGAAGGTGAAGTTGAAGGCGGTGTGGAGCTCGTCGGGGCGCAGGTAGCGGGCGAAGCGTTCGGGGTCGGGCAGCCACACCTCGCCGACGAAGACGCCGCCGTAGGTGTCGGCCACGGCGCGCCAGGAGCGGTAGATGTCGTGGAGTTCGTCCTGGTCGATGTACGGATGCGGGTCGACGCCCTCCTCGAAGTCGGCGAGCGCGGGGTCCTTGGCGAGCAGGGCGGCGGAGTCGATGCGGACGCCGGCGACGCCGCGCTCGAACCAGAAGCGCAGGACGTCCTCGTGCTCCTGGCGGACGTCGGGGTGGGCCCAGTTGAGGTCGGGCTGTTCGGGGGCGAACAGGTGGAGGTACCACTCGCCGTCCGGGACGCGGGTCCAGGTGGCGCCGGCGAACTGGGAGGGCCAGTTGTTCGGCGGGAGTTCCCCGTTCTCGCCGCGCCCGGGCCGGAAGTGGAAGCGCTCGCGCTCGGGGCTGCCGGGTCCGGCGGCGAGCGCGGCGCGGAACCAGGCGTGCTGGTCGGAGACGTGGTTGGGGACGATGTCGACGATGACGCGGATGCCGATCGCGGCGGCCTCCGCGATCAGTTTCTCGGCCTCGTCGAGGGTGCCGAAGACGGGGTCGATGGCGCGGTAGTCGGCGACGTCGTAGCCGCCGTCGACGAGGGGTGAGGCGTACCAGGGGGTGAACCACACGGCGTCGACGCCGAGTTCGGCGAGGTAGGGCAGTCTCGCCCGGACGCCCGCGAGGTCACCGGTGCCGTCGCCGTCGCCGTCGGCGAAGCTGCGGGGGTACACCTGGTAGATGACGGCGTCGCGCCACCAGGCGTCGGTGCGGGGCGCGTGAGGGGCTGCCACAGGTCGTTCCTTTCGGGCAGGGAGGGTTCTTCGCCGCCGTCCCGACGGCTGCGGGGCGGTGGGACGGGACGGCGGCGAAGGCTTCGGGGAGGCGCCCGGCACGAGGGGCCGGGTCGGGCGGGCCGGGACGGGGCGGGGCGGGCCGGGCGGAGGTCAGCCCTTGAGGCCGCCGGCGGTCAGGCCGCTCATGATGTTGCGCTGGAAGAGGAGGAAGACGATCAGGGTCGGCACCGAGGCGATGGTCAGCGCGGCGATGAGCACGTTGACGGGGACGCCGTTGGACAGCGAGTAGATGCCGACGTTGAGGGTCTGCCGGGCGGGGTCGGGCAGGGTGAGCATCGGCCAGAGGAAGTCCTTCCAGACGCCGACGACCGCGAAGATCGACACCACGCCGAGGATGGGGCGGGAGATCGGCAGCACGACGGACCAGAGGATCCGCAGGGGTCCGGCGCCGTCCAGGGAGGCGGCGTCGAGGAGTTCTCGCGGGATGGAGTCGAAGAAGCGCTTCAGCAGGAAGATGTTGAAGGCGTTGGTGACGGACGGCAGCCAGATCGCCCAGGGCGTGTTGAGCAGGTTGCGCTCGACGACCGGCACGTCGAGGACCGTCAGGTACTGGGGGACGACGAGCACGGTCGCCGGGATCATCAGGGTGGCGAGCATCATGCCGAGGATCGCCCTGCCCAGGAACGGGCGCAGCTTGGACAGCGAGTACGCGGCCGCCACGTCGAGGACGAGCTGGAAGACGAGGGCGCCGAGCGCGTAGTACAGGGTGTTGAGGAGCAGGGAGGAGAGGTCCATGACCTCCCAGGCCCGGCTGTAGTTGTCCGGGGCGAAGCTTTCGGGGACCAGGGTCGGCGGGGTCCGGACGACCTCCTGGGCGTCCTTGAAACCGCTGGAGGCCAGCCAGTACAGCGGCCCGATGAAGGTGAGGGTGAAGCCGGCGACGACGAGGACGAAGACGGTCCGGTAGAGCGCCCGGCCCCTGGGCCTGGCGAGGACGGCCGGCGAGATGAGTGTGCGTGTGGACATGGTCGACTCCCCTGGCCTACGCGTCCTCGGCGCGGCTGAGTTTGACGTACACGGCCGAGAACCCGGCGAGCAGGACGAGCAGGAGCAGGCCGAGCGCCGCCGCGGCGCCGTAGTTGTTGAAGTTGAAGGCGTACTGGTAGATGAGGTACACGACGGTGGTCGTGGAGCCCTCGGGGCCGGCGCCGCCGGTGAGCAGGAACGGTTCGACGAAGACCTGCATCGTCGCGATGACCTGCATGAGGAGCATCAGCGACAGGACGAGCCGGGTCTGCGGGACGGTGACGTGCCAGATCTTGCGGAACAGGCCGGCGCCGTCGAGCTCGGCCGCCTCGTACAGCTCGCCGGGTATGCCCTGCAGGGCGGCGAGGTAGATGAGGGTCGCGCCGCCCATGTTCATCCAGGTGGAGGCGATGACCACGGAGAGCATGGACAGGTCGGGGTCCTGCAGCCATTGCTGTTCGGGCAGGTGCAGGAAGCGGAACAGCTCGTTGAGGAGCCCGTACCCCGGGTCGTAGAGGTACTTGAAGAGCAGCACGGCGGCGACGGGCGGCAGCATCACCGGCAGGTAGACCAGCAGCCGGAGGTACGCCTGGCCGTGCCGGAACTCGTTGATGACCACGGCGACGACGAAGGGCACCGCGAAGCCGAGGACCAGCGCGAGGACGGTGAACAGCAGGGTGTTGCGCCAGGCCTGCCAGAACGCCGGATCGTGGAAGACGGTGACGAGGTTGTCGAGGCCGACCCAGGTCGTCCGGCCGCCCTCGGTCTTCTGGAACGCGAGGAGGAACTCCCGGATCATCGGATACCAGGAGAACACCGTGAAGCAGAGCACGGCTCCGATGAGGAAGCCGTGGGCCGTCGCATGGCGCTTCAGGCTCCTGGCGAAGGAGCCGCCGGGGGCCGGCGGGCGCTGTGCTCGCGGCGTGGGAGGGCGGGGAGCTCCCGCCTTGCTCGGGGTCAGGCTCGGGGCCGACATCGTCGCTCCTTGGTACGGGACTGCCGTTTCTGCCGCCGGGCGGGGCGACCGGGGGCCGGACGCCCCGCCCGGGCCGGTCACTGGTTGGCCAGGACCTGGTTGACCTGCGCCTCGGCGGTGGACAGGAGCTTGTCGATGTCGGCGTCCTTGTTGGTGAGGATGCCGGACATCACGGTGTCGAGGACCTTGTAGATCTCCTGGGCCTTCGGCGGCTCGGCCTTGCCCGGGACCGGGTTGTCCATGAAGGTCCTGAAGTTGGCGACCGGCATGGTGGCGTTGGCCAGGCGCGCCGCGTCGTCCTTGGTCTTGGACTCGTTCTGCCAGAAGTTCGGCTGCGGGACGCCGACGGGGAGCTTGTCGGCCTTGGTGCGCGCCCAGTCGAACTGTCCCTTGCCGAGGGTGAGGTTCTTGAAGTTGAGCCAGGCGATCGCGGCCTTGATCTTGTCGCCGGAGATGCCCTTCTTGATCATGTAGTTGTTGCCGCCGGCCAGGGTGTTCCTGCCGCCGGGGATCGGGCCCATGCCGAAGTTCTCGTATGTCGCGCCGAGTTGCTGGACCATGTACGCGATGTCGTCGGGGGCGGCGAGGAACATCCCGAGCTTGTCGGTGGCGATCTGCTTCTGCAGGTCGCCCCACTGGAGCAGCTGGGTCTTGCCCATGCTGTCGTCCTCCCAGCGCATGGCGTGGAGAGTGGCGGCGACCTCCCTGCCGGTCGCGTTGTTGAAGGCGGCCTTCCGGCCGCTCGCGTCGACGATGTCGCCGCCGCGGCTGTACATCTGGGCGGTGAAGTGCCAGCCTCCGGTGTTGCCCGCGCTGTACTCGCCGAAGCCGGCCGTGCCGTTGCCGAGGCCGGCGATCTTCTTGGCGGCGGCGCGGACCTCGTCCCAGGTGCGCGGCGGGTTGTCGGGGTCGAGCCCGGCCTGCCGGAAGAGCTTGCGGTTGATGAGCAGGCCCATCGTGTAGTTGCTGGTGGGCAGTCCGTAGAGCTTGCCGTCGTGCTTGAGCGAGCCGAGGACGTCGGGGTCGATGTCCTTGAGCAGCGGCACGGTCCGGTCGGTGACGTAGGCGCTGATGTCGGCGGCGCCGTCCTCGGACAGCACCTGGGGCAGGTCGGTGAAGTAGGTGTAGAAGACGTCCGGCTGGGACTTGGCCTTGAGCATGGCCGTGAAGCGCGGCGGCTCCAGGCACTGGCCGGGGGTGGAGCGGCCCTCGATGGTGACGTTCGGGTACGTCTTGTTGAACTCGGCGACGTCCTCCTTCCACTCCTTGAGCTCGGCCGCCTTCGCCGCCGGTGGCATGCAGTCGATGGTGAGCGTCACCTTCGTCCGGGGGTCCAGCGGGGCGGACGGGTCGGTCGATCCGCTCCCCTCGGCACCGCCGCCGTCGTCGCTGCTGCTGCTGGTGCCGCAGGCGGCCAGCGCGGTCAGCGTGAGCGCGGAGACGAGGGCGACCGCGCTGGCGCGGCGAGTACGGCGGAGCCGGGCAACTCTCATGGGTGGTCCCCTTCGGGCATGGCGTGGAGGAGGCCCCACCGTCCGTGCGGGTGCGCTGTGGGGCGGGCCACACTCAACCACCGACGACAAGCGGACGCAAGATATCGCGCCGATTTCGCAATTGCTCGACAATCCAGAGTCGTCAAGCCACCAGACACCAGCCGCCCGGACGCCAGACGCACGCCGCACACGCCCGACGGCGCCATCGCGTCGAGCGATGGCGCCGTCGATCGGGTTTCGCTGGATCGGATCAGGGGTCGATGACCACCGTGCAGGTGTACGTACCGGGCTCGAGGTCCCGGAACGTCTCCGAGGTGTCGTCGTAGACACCCGGGGTGGCGTCGGCCGGTGTCGCCGTCAGGTCGGTGCCGGCCTGGGCGCAGCTGATCTTCGACTTGGTGCCGGGGCCCTCTCCGTTGTCCACCTGCGGCTGGAACGAGACCGTGATGTTGGACAGCGGCGTGTTCCGGAAGGTGACCGCCTCACCGACGTACGGGGCGTCCGTGCAGGTCGCCGCGTTGTTCACGAGCACCGTCTTGTCGGCCTCGCCGTGGTAGCCGACCGGCGTGACCTCGTGCACGGTGTGGTTGCCGAACTCCAGGTTGTCGAAGCAGACCTTGCCGCTCGCGTTCGTCGTCTTGGTGACGCCGTCGATGGTGAACGAGACTCCCGGGTGGGGCTGGTCACCTGCTCCCGCGTTGGCGTGCTTGCGCAGCTTCGTGATCTCGATCGCGCCGCGCTGCCTCGGGTCGACGAAGGTGAGCGGCACCGTCTGCTCGGCGTTCACCGTGATGGCCTGGTCGGGGGCCGGGTCGTGGCCGGCCGGCACGACCGTCTCGTGGACGATGTAGTTCCCGGTCGGCACGTTGGGGATCGTGCACACGCCGTTGGTGTCCGTGGTGCACTTCAGGGTGGTGACGACGTCCTCCGCTCCGCGCGGGAGGGTGAGCGGGGCGTTGTTCTCGTACAGGGTGAACTCGGCGCCCTGCAGCTCGACGTCGCGGTCGTCCGTCTTCAGGATCTGGACGCTGCCGCAGTTGGATACGGAGATGTTCGACGGCGGGATGAAGTCCTTCAGGGCCGCGGTGAAGCTGTCCGACGAACGGCTCTTGAGGTAGGCCGAGCCGAGCCTGGCGCAGGTGCCGTTGCTGGGCAGGAGCGCGCTGAGGCGGACCGAGGCCTCACCGAAGGTGCGGGGGCTGAGGGAACCCAGCGGGCCGCCCTCGACCGCGGAGATCGCGCTGGTGTTGATCGAGCCGGTGGCGTCGCCGGCCGAGGAGAGGTCCTCGGGCGCGCTCCAGACACCTCCCGACGTCCACCGGCGCAGCCTGATCGTCGGCCGGGTGCCGCCCTTGTCGAGGTCGTAGGTGATCAGCAGGTCGCCGACCGTCCGCATGGGGGTGACCCCGTTGGCACTCTTGACCCGGCTCTGGTTCAGCTCGAAGTCCATGTTCGTCGTGCCCGAGGGGTCCTGCACGCGGGTCCAGAACAGGTGGAGGAAACCGTCGCTGGTGTTCCCCTCCTGGTAGACGCCG
This sequence comes from Streptomyces sp. NPDC053431, assembly GCF_044544925.1. Lineage (NCBI taxonomy): Bacteria > Bacillati > Actinomycetota > Actinomycetes > Kitasatosporales > Streptomycetaceae > Streptomyces > Streptomyces sp. NPDC053431. The sequence continues at coordinate 406,739 of NZ_JBITXX010000004.1, forward strand.
AAGTACCTCAGATCGCTCTTGTTCGGGGGAACACCGCCGGCGCCGAGCGTGGGCACGGCGGTGTTCTCCTTGGTGCCCTCGGTGAAGGCGCTGTCCTCGCCGCCGATCAGGGTGTCCTGGGTGCGGATCTCGGAGACGTTGTTCCAGTCGAGGTCGCCCATGACGTCGACACGGAGGTTGGCGTCGGCGTCGATCTCGAAGTCGCTGCCGGTCAGGCTGGGCGGCGGGGCGTCGGCGCTGGCGAAGGTCGTCGGCAGGAAGCCGGCGGTGAGCAGGGCGGCGGTGGCCGCCAGCCGGAGAGCGGCTGAGCGTCTGCGGCGCGGTTGCGCGGAAGGCGTCACTGCGGATTTCTCCTCGTGCGAAAAGGAAGCCGAGCACAGGGCATGTGCTGACTGCGCGTCAGGAATAGCACCACGGACGCGCCCGTTTCGCCGGACGCGGGCCGCCGCGCCGGGAAGGAACGCAAAGCGCTCCTCCGGCCGACGGCCGGAGGAGCGCTTTCTCCTACAAGGCGAAAATGACGGAATTCGGCCAGGGCGGTCACGCTCGCGGCGGGCCTCGGCGCCCGCGTGCCCCGTCCCGGAAACGGCAACAAAGATTGCCCGGGTCTTCGGCCGCCCGCACCCTGGCGGCGGAGGTGATCGCCATGACCGGCGCCCAGAACCACAACCAGGACCGAACCTCGTACGACGTCATCGTGATAGGCGGCGGGGCGGGCGGACTCAATGCCGCGCTCGTGCTCGCCCGGGCCCGCCGCACCGTAGCCGTCGTCGACTCCGGTGAGCCCCGCAACGCCCCCTCGGCCCACATGCACAGCTTCCTCTCCCGCGACGGCGTCCCCCCGCACACCGTGCTGGAGGCGGGCCGCGCGGAGATCGCGCGCTACGGCGCGGTCCGGATCGAGGGCCGGGTGGACCAGGTGGAGGCCGGGGAGACCGGCGGTTACCTGGTCCGCCTGGAGGGCGGCGCGAGCCTCGACGCCCGGCACGTCGTCCTCGCCACCGGCCTGCGCGACGACCTGCCCGAGATCCCGGGCGTCCGCGCCCTGTGGGGCGAGGACGTGCACTTCTGCCCGTACTGCCATGGCTACGAGGTTCGCGACCGGCCGATCGTCGTGCTCGGTGTGCACCCCGCCTCCCCCGGCCAGGCACTGCTGCTGCGCCAGTGGTCGCCGCACGTGGTGTACGTCCCGCACAGCCGGCCCCTCGCCGACGAGGAGCGCGAGCGCATGGACGCGCGTGGGGTCGAGGTGGTCGAGGGACCGGTGTCCACCCTCCTGACCAAGGACGGACGGCTGCACGCGGTGGAGCTCGCCGACGGCTCGACGGTCGAGTGCGCCGGGGTGTTCCTCTTCCCGAGGATGACCCCGAACGACGGGGCCTTCGACGGCCTCGGCTGCGCGAAGGACGAGCAGGGCTGGCTGGTCACCGACCGGGCCGGACGCACCAGCAGGCCCGGCCTCTGGGCCGTCGGCAACGTGGTGGACCCGCGCGCCCAGGCCGTCACCGCCGCCGGCATGGGAGCCGCGGCCGCCTTCGCCCTCAACCACGACCTGGTGGACGAGGAGATCGAGCGCGACCTCGCCGCGCACCGCGCCGCAGCCGCGCACCGCTCCGCAGCCGCGGCCCGCTCCCCCGAGGCAACCGTCCCCGCGTCCTGAGCGGTGGGCGGTGGGCGGTGGGAGACTGGCGGTGGGCAGTGGCCGGCGCCGCCTCCCCCGGCCGCCTCCCCCGGGCCGCCGCCTCCCCCGGCCGCCTCCCCCGGCCCCGCCCACGCCCCCGTCCCCGCCCACGTGACCCGGCCCACGCGCCCGCCTGCCCGCCCCGGCTACGTGCCGGAGGCGGGCGTCCGGCGTGTCGGCCGGGCACGGACGTGCATGCGCTCGCCCTGGCGCCCGAAGAGGCTCAGGACCTCGACCGGGCCCTCCCCCGTGCTGCCGAACCAGTGCGGCAGCCGGGTCTCGAACTCGGCCACCTCGCCCGGGTCGAGCACCAGGTCGTGGTCGGCCAGGACCAGCCGCAGCCGCCCGGAGAGCACGTACAGCCACTCGTAGCCCTCGTGGGTGCACAGCTCCGGGGTGTCCCGGCTGGCCGGCAGCACCATCTTGTAGCTCTGCAGCGGACCGGGCTGACGGGTCAGCGGCAGCACCGTGTTGCCGTTCACCGCGTGCGGCTTGAGGCGGACGCGCGGGTCGCCCACCTCCGGGGCGCCGACCAGTTCGTCGAGGGGGACCTGGTGGGCCTGGGCGATGGGCAGCAGGAGTTCGAGACTGGGGCGGCGCTGTCCCGCTTCGAGGCGGGACAGCGTGCTCTTGGAGATTCCGGTGGCCTCCGACAGCGCGGCGAGGGTGACACCACGAGCGGTGCGCACCCGCTTCAGCCGGGGACCGACCGCGGACAGGGCCTGGGTGATGGTCGGTGACTGGTCCATGCCGTACATCAGACCGACCGGTCCCCGAAGTCGCAAACGCCGGTGCTGTTTTCGGACGGTGCCCCGCACCGCGTGTCGCGGGGCGGGGCACCGGGGCCAGGAGGGTTCAGAGGCCGAGGGACCGGCCGATCAGCTCCTTCATCACCTCCGTCGTCCCGCCGTAGATCGTCTGCACCCGGCTGTTGGCCCACTCCCGGGAGATGGTGCTCTCCTTCAGATAGCCGTAGCCGCCGTGGATCTGGAGGCAGCGGTTGGCGATGTCGACCTGGAGCTCCGTGGTCCACCACTTCACCTTGGCCGCGTCCGTCACCGAGAGCCGGCCGGCGTTGAGTTCGGCGACGCAGTGGTCGAGGAAGACCTGCGCGATGGTCAGCTCGGTGTCCATCGTGGCGAGCTGGAAGCGGTTGTGCTGGAAGCTGCCGATGGTCTGGCCGAAGGCCTCGCGGGTCCTGGCGTACTCGAGGGTGTCCGCCAGCATCCGCTCGGCCGCGCCGACCGCCACGGTGGCGATGCTCAGCCGCTCCCGGGGCAGCCCCGCCATCATGTAGGCGAGTCCGGCGTTCTCCTTGCCGATGAGGTTCCCGGCCGGCACCCGGCAGGCGTCGAAGAACAGCTCGCAGGTGTCGCTGGCGTGCCAGCCCAGCTTCTCCATGCGCCGCCCGCGGGTGAAGCCGGGCGTGTCGCGCTCCACCACGAGGAGGCTGATGCCCTGGGCGCCGCGCTCGGGCGCGGTCTTGGCGGCGACCACGACGACGTCGGCGTTCTCGCCGTTGGTGATGAAGGTCTTCTGCCCGTCGAGGACGTAGGAGTCGCCGTCGCGGACCGCGGTGGTGCGGATGTCGGCGACGTTGGAGCCGGCGTCGGGCTCGCTCATCGCGATCGCCGCGATCAGCTCGCCCGAACAGAGGCCGGGCAGCCAGCGCTTGCGCTGTTCCTCGGTGGTCCGCTCGGCGAGGTAGGTGGCGATGACGTCGTTGTGCGCCACGAACCCCGGGGCGGTGGCCCGGGCCCACATGATCTCCTGCGAGAACACCGCCGGATAGCGGAAGTCGGGCTCGCCGCCCCCGCCGTACGCCGGGTCCACGCCGATGCCGAGCAGCCCCGCCCGGCCGGCCTTGCGCCAGACCTCGCGGTCGACGATGCCCTCCCGCTCCCAGCGGTCGTGGTGCGGCAGGACCTCCCGGCGGAGGAACTCCCGGCAGGTGACCCGGAACTGCTCGTGCTCGGCCTCGTACCTGCTGCGTGCCATGCGCTCACCCCTTCCCGGGGTCGATGTCGTCGACGACGGTGGTCAGGGTGTCCTCGGGGCGCTGGACGGCCGCGAAGTGGCCGCCGTCGATCTCGACCCGGCGGGCCGGGGCCGAGCTGTGCGCGGCCCACTGCCAGACCTTGTCCGGCGGCGCGTGGACGTCCTCGCGGGCGCCGATCAGGGTGAGCGGGAAGTCCACCCGCAGACTCGCGGCCTCGGTGGCGAACTCGGCCCGTACGGCGTCGTCCTCGCGGAGCATCCGCAGCAGGATGCGGCTCATCGTCGGGTCGGCGAGCACGGCGGCCGGGGTGCCGCCGTCGGCGGCCGTTCGGGCGAGCAGCTCCTCGTCGGGTACGGAGTCGAGCAGCGGCCCGGGCCGCTGGAGCCGGGGCGGGACCGCCCCCGACAGCACGGCCCGTTCGGGTGCCACACCGACCTGGCGGGTCACCTCCGCGGCCACCGCGAGGCTCGTGGTGGAGCCGAAGCTGTGCCCGAAGGTGGCCCAGCGCAGGCCGGGCGTCCGCTCCCGCTCCGCCAGCAGATCGGCCACGACCTGCCGGGCCATGCACCGGACGAGGGCGTGGAACCCGGCCGCCCGGCGCTCCTGACGGCGGGTGCCGCGGCCCGGCGCGTCCACGCCCCGGACCAGGAGGTGGGGCTCGCCGAGCGCCTGCCAGCCCCGGTAGACCAGGGAGGTCGCCCCGGCGTGCGGGAAGCAGTAGAGCCGCACCGGAGGCCTTGATACGGGGTGCACGGTCACTCCTTGGTGCTCCGGGCCAGCTTCTCGGCCAGCATGAGGGTGGTCAGGTTGGTGGGCGCGCTGGGGATGGCGGGGAAGAGCGAGGCGTCGGCGATCCGCAGGTTCTCGGTGCCGTGCACCCGGCCCTCCTGGTCGGCGACCGCCCACGGGTCGGTGTCCGGCCCCATCCGGCACGAACCGGCCGCGTGCCAGCCGGGGTTCATGATGTGGCGCACACCGCTGCGGACGACGCCGTCGTTGGCGATCATCCGGTCGCTCCAGAACTGCGTCCCGGTCAGCCGGCTCGACAGGCCGGGCGAGCGCAGGAGGCTCCAGGCCCGGCGGACTCCGTGGCACAGGCGCTCCACGTCCTCGGGGTCGGTGCCGATGCCGAGCTCGATGACGGGCGCGGCGTACGGGTCGGCGCTGTCGAGGAAGACCCGTCCCCGGGAGCGCGGCCGCAGCAGCATCACCGAGATGCCGACGACCAGCGGCCAGCCGAGCCGGTCGACGAAGCCGGGGATGGTGTGGCTCTCCACGTTGTTGAGCAGCCCGACCTGGACGTCCACGTCGGCGTCGAAGCCGCTGCTCGTCCGGGCGGCGACCTGCCGCCAGGGCAGTCCCGGGGTGCACACCCCGTCGGCGGGCCGGGACCAGATGACGACCGAGGGGTGGTCCACCAGGTCCCGTCCCACGCCGGGCAGGTCGGCGACGGGGGTGATACCGAGGGCCGCGAGCAGTCCGGCGGCGCCGACGCCGGAGCGCTGCAGCACGACGGGGGTGCCGACGGCCCCGGCGCTGAGCACGACGTGCCGCGCCCGGATCCGGGTGAGCGCGCCGTCGAGTTCGGCCTCCACGCCGACGGCCCGGTTCCCTTCGAACAGCACCCGGGTGACCCGGACGCCGGTGCGCAGGTGGAAGCCGGGCAGGTCGCGGACGCCGGCGAGGAAGGCGGTGGCGGCGTCGACGCGCTCGCCGTCCACGGCGTTGCCGGGGATGGGCCCGACGCCCGCCTCGACGCCGGCGTTGAGGTCGGACAGGTCGGTGACGCCCTGCTGGTTGCACTCCTCCCAGAAGGCGGCGTCCAGCGGGTGCACCCGCTCGCGCGGGGTGCGGTGGATCGGCAGCGGTCCGCTGTCGCCGTGCAGCGGGCCGGGGAAGTCGGCGTCGTTCTCGATGTCCTTGTAGAAGGGCAGCACGCGGTCCCAGGACCAGTCCGGGTTGCCGGCGGCCTCCCAGGCGGCGAAGTCGCGGGGCAGTCCGCGCAGGGCGATGGCGCCGTTGACGGCGGAGCCGCCGCCGACGACCTTGCCGAGCTGGTAGGGGAAGCGTTCCCACAGGGCCCGGGCCGGCACCCGGCCGCCCGCGGTCCCGGTGGTGTCCGCGGCCCCGGCGCGGCCCCGGACGAGGTCGTCCAGGCGGTCGCTGGTGCGCAGGTTGGCGCGGTAGTCCCAGTTGTGGCCGGTCAGGACGAGCCGTCCGGCGTCGGCGAGCGGGTGGGAGCGGTCGCGGGGCCGCGGCTGGTCCTCGCCGGCCTCCAGGAGGAGGACCGTCCCGGAGTCGCGGGCGGCGAGCCGGGCGGCGGTCACGGCTCCGGCGGAACCCGCTCCCACGATCACGTACTCCCATTCACGGACCGTCGCGACGGGGTCGGGGGTGGTGGTCACGCTGCGGACTCCTCGACGGGTGCGATCAGTTCGGCGAACGAGGCGATGGAGGCGTTCATGAACAGCCCCTCGACCATCTCCTGCTCCTTGTCGGCCCCGATGCCGAACTCGGTGCGCAGCAGGGCGAGCAGGCCGACGGCGTGCAGGGAGTCGCCGCCGATGTCGAAGAAGCCCTCCTCCACGCCGAAGTCGCCGTGGCCGAGCTGCCGGGACCAGAGCGTGAACAGGCGCTCCTCGACCCGGCTGCGGGGCGCGACCCGCGCGGCGGCGGTGTCGGATTCGTCGTTCCACGGTGTGGGCAGCGCCTTGTGGTCGATCTTGCCGTTCGTGGTGAGGGGCAGGGTGTCCAGGATCAGGAAGCGGCTGGGCACCATGTAGGCGGGCAGCAGGGCGGTGAGCGCCTCGCGCAGCGCGGCCGGCTCCGGTTCGGCTCCGGGCTCGGGGACGACGTACGCGGCGATCTGCCGCTGTCCGGTACGGGCGTGGGCGGGCGCGGTGACGAGTGCGGTCCGCACTCCGGGCCGGCGGAGCAGGGCGGCCTCGATCTCGCCCAGCTCGACCCGGTAGCCGTTGATCTTCACCTGGAAGTCCTCGCGGCCGAGGATCTCGATGTCGCCGCCGGGCAGATAGCGTCCGAGGTCGCCGGTGCGGTAGATCCGTTCGCCCGTGACGGGGTGGACGAGGAAGCGCTCGGCGGTGCGCTCGGGGTCGCCGAGGTAGCCCTGGGCCACGCCGGTGCCGCCGATGTGGATCTCTCCGGTGACGCCGACCGGGGACGGTTCGAGCCACTGGTTGAGGACGTGCGTGGTCTGGTTGGCCAGCGGCTTGCCGTAGGGGATGCTCGCCCAGTCGGGGCGGACGTCCTCGATCGGGTGGTGGATCGACCAGATCGAGCCCTCGGTGGCGCCGCCGAGGCTGATCACCCGCATCGCGGGGATCTTCTCCCGGATGCGTTCCGGCAGGTCCACCGGGATCCAGTCGCCGCTGAGCAGGGCGAGCCGCAGCCGGCAGCCGCGCGGAACCGCCCCGTCGCCGAGCGAGTCGATCCACATGCGCATGGGCGCGGGCACGCTGTTCCAGATGGTGACGCCGTAGCGGCCGACGAGCTGGGACCAGTGGGCGATGTCGTGGCCGCGGGCCGGGTCGGGCACGACGACGGTGCCGCCCGCGCCGAGGACGCCGAAGAGGTCGTAGACCGACAGGTCGAAGCCGGTCGGGGCGAGGGCCATGGTCCGGTCGTCCGCGCCCACGGAGAAGCGCCGGTTGATGTCCTGCACGGTGTTGGCGGCGTTGCGGTGGCTGATCATCACGCCCTTGGGCTCGCCGGTGGAGCCCGAGGTGAAGATGACGTAGGCGAGGTCGTCGTGGCTCTGCCGCGCCTTCGGCCGCTCGGCGGAGCACGCCCGGGTGGCCTCGTCCTCGGCCGTCAGGACGGTGACTCCCGCGGGCCAGGTGAGGGTGTCCCGCAGCTCGGGTTCCGTCACCACGGCCCGCACGGAACATCGGGTCAGCAGCTTCAGACGCCGCTCCTCGGGCAGTTCGGGGTCGACGGCCACGTAGGCGGCGCCCGAGTGCAGCACGCCGAGCAGCGCGGAGAACTGGGCGGCACCCGGGCGCATCGACACGGCGACGATCTCGTTCGGCTCGGCGCCGGGCCCTTCGAGCAGCCGGTGCGCGATCCGGTGCGCGTCCTCGGTGAGCCGGCGGTACGTGGTCTCCGTGCCGGGCGTGACGACCGCGACGGCGTCCGGGCGGCGCTCGGCGGCGTCGGCGACCAGCTCGTGGAGGAGCGCCGGCGGGATGTCCTCGGCCGTGGCGTTGGCCCGCTCCCGTTCCTCGGCCTGGGAGGCCGGCAGCGGCACGATCCCGCGGGTGGCGTCCCAGACCGCCGGGTCGTCGACGAGTCGGTCGAGCAGCGCCAGGTACGCGTCGAACATGGCCTCCAGGGTGCCCTCGGGGAACAGGCCCTCGACCGCGTTCCAGTTGACGGAGAGCCGGCCGTCCCGTTCGAGGATCTGGTTCTCCAGCCACACCTGCGGGGTCCGGCTGTGGTCGTGGACCAGTTCGCCGAAGGCCTCCAGGCGGCCGCCGTCGGCGGCGCCGAGCGTGCTGGAGAAGACCACGGGCATCGAGGCCCGGCCGTCGTCCCTGCGGCGGGCCAGGTCACGGAGCACGCGGATGCCGCCGTACGTGGAGTGCGCGAGGTCCTCCAGGGCCCGCCGCTGCAGGTCCTGGGCCCGCGTGGCGAAGGTGTCCTCGGCCCGGCCGCCGACGGCGAGCAGGCTCGGCGCCAGGAAGTCGCCCATGATCTCGTCGAGTCGCGGGTGCAGTCCGAGCCGGTGGAACTGGGTGACGGTCAGGGTGAACTCCTGGCGCCGCGACCAGGTCCGCACGACCTCCGCGTACGCCGCGAGCAGCAGGCCGGACGGGGTGAGCCCGTGCCGGGCGGCCGCCTCGCGCAGCGCCGTCCAGCGCTCCGCCGGGAGCAGCGCCCGGTGCCGTACGAAGCGGGGGGTGCCGAGCTGTTCGGGCGCGACGGCCAGCGGCAGCTCGGGCGCGGGGGGCAGCGTGTCGAGGCGGTCGGCCCAGTACGCGGCGGCCTCCTGGCCGAGGGTCGCGTCCCGCAGTTCCTCCTGCGCGAGCACGTAGTCGCGGAAGGAGAGCTCCGGCGGTTCCGCGGGCCGGGCGGGCTCGTCGTAGCAGCGGCGCCATTCGCCGAGGAGGCGGTGCAGTCCGTGCATGTCCAGGAAGAGGAGGTCGACGGCCAGGTGCAGCCGGATCCGGTCGCCGTCGAGGAGCGTGACGCGGATGTCGAACAGCGGCGCCCGGTCCACGGGCAGCACCTGTTCGGTCAGCTCGGCGCGGATCCGGTCGATCGCGGCGGTCCGCTCCTCGGCGCTCCGGCCGCGCAGGTCCGTACGGCGAATCACGTACGGCGTCACCTCGTCGGCGGGAAGGACGCGCTGGGTCTGGTCGGGGCCGGCCACCGTGCGCAGTGCGTCGTGGCGGGCGACGACCTCGCGCAGGGCCTCGGTCAGCCGGTCCAGGTCGAGCGCGGGGCAGTCGAACTCCAGGTAGTACTGGCTGGAGACGCCGCCGAGTTCCAGGCCCCTGTGGCGGCCGATCAGATAGGCCTGCTGGATGTCGGTGAGGGGGAACGGTTCGTGACGGTGCTCCGGCCGCGGTTTGAGATCGGGCAGCCGGGTGTCGTCGAGGCGGGGGTGGCCGGCCCCGCCGCGCAGCTCCGCGAAAAGATCCTCCATCGTGGTCCGCCCCTTTTCGTCAGATGCCCTGGTGGGCTTTCGAATTCCTATCCGGAAACGGAGGTTAGGAGGGGCGACAAACGGCCTCAATACGGTCCGACCGTAGGGACGACCGTAGGGTTTGGACCGCGCTCGACCGCCGCTGGACCCGAGGCCGACTCCCCTGCCGCGAGCGGGACTTGGCCCTTGACCGGCGGCGGGAGCGCGGCGACATCATCGGGACATGGGAATTCGGAACTCCCCGGCGCCGCCCGGGAAACGCATACTTGTCGGTGCCACCGGATCGATTGCGGTGACCCGGCTTCCGGCCTATGTCGAGGCGATGCGCCGGCAGATCGCGGGCAGCACGTTCACGGTGCTGCTCACCCACACCGCCACGTCGTTCCTTTCACCCGAGAGCGTCGCGCTCTTCGCCGAGCGGGTGGTGCACGGGGAATCCCCGGCGGACTGGCCGACGGACAAGCCGTCCCGGCTCGCCGGCGACCACGACATCCTGGCCGTGCTGCCGGCCACCGCCCACACGCTGGCCGCCGCGGCGGGCGGCGCGGCGCCCAACCGGCTGATGACGGTGGCGCTCTCGGTGGACTACCCGGTCGTCTACTTCCCGGTCATGGGCGCCACGATGTGGCAGAAGCCGGCCGTCCGGCGGAACGTCGCGCGGATCCGGGAGGACGGCGGGCTGGTCAACGAGCCCGAGTGGCACGACGGTTTCGACCCCACCACGGGCACCGTCAGCCACCACCCGGCGCTGCCCTCGCCGGAGACGGTCGCCACGGTGATCGACGACCTCCTCGCCAAGCGGCACTGACCCGCACACCCGTCGAAGAGGCCCCGCCGGATCCGGCGGGGCCTCACGCTGCTGCGGGGAGCGGGTCAGGAGGCGATGGCGGTGGCCTCGATCTCGATGAGGAAGTCGGGTTCGGCGAGGGTGGCGACCCCGACCAGGGTGGTGGGCCGGACGACGTCGGCGCCCAGCCGGGCCGCGGCGCGCTCGGCGCCGGCCGTGATGGCCTCCCACTTGTCGAGCGACCAGTCCACGACGTACATGGTCAGGCGCAGGACGTCGTCGAAGGAGGCACCGGCCGCCTCTAGGCCGGTGGCGATGTTGAGGTAGATCTGCTCGGTCTGGGCCGCGAGGTCCCCCATGCCGACCGGCTCGCCGTCGGCGGTGCGCGGGGTCTGGCCGCTGAGGAAGACCACCCGGCTTCCGGTGCCGACGGCCAGCTGCCGCCAGCCGTACGGCTTGGGGAGGCCGGGCGGGTCGATCGCCTCGACTGCCATGGCACTGTCCTTTCTCGAGGTGTCCGGTGTCCTGCGGTGGGAAGCGGGAGGGCGGAAGGGAGGGAGCCGGTCAGCTGTTCTCGCGGCAGGTCGCGTAGTACTTGCGCAGCAGGCTGACCAGCTCGGGGTCGAAACGGGAGGCGAAGAGCAGCTCGGCCGGCGGGGTGAACTCCGGGTCGAGCTCGTTCGCCCACGCGAGGGTGGCCGGGCGCAGGTCCATCTCGATCCACTGGTGCCACTCGACCGGGATCGTCCAGTCCTGCTCGTAGCCGATGCCCATCTGGTGGTCGATGAGGACGTCGACGATCTCCTCGCGGGTGCCGGTCCTGAGGGGCTGGCGCAGCGGGGCGAAGCGGTCCAGCTCGGTCCGGTGCGGTTCGCCGAGGATCCGGGCGGCGAAGTCCTGGGCGAGCAGCGGGGAGAGGTGCAGGCCGTCGCGGTACGTGCCGGTCATGATCCACAGGCCGTCCATGCCGCCGTGGCCGAGCAGCGGGAAGCCGTCCATGGAGACGGGGCGGTTGCCGACCTGGACCTTGGCGACGTCGCTGTTCCAGAGGTTGCGGCGGACCTGGCGGTGGGCGCACTGGAGGAGGAAGACCAGGTCGCGCATCTCGGCGGTGTCGCGCGGCTCCACGGAGATGACGTTGGTGGCGCCGACGTAGACGTGGCCCTCGCCGCGGGGGACGACATGGAGACCGCAGGCGAAGGAGCGGTTCGGGGTCCGGATGACGCTGTCCGGCCTGGTGCCGTCGGCGGTCCTGATCAGGGAGGAGACGCCGTAGCCGCTGACCAGGCGCGGGACGCGGGAGCCGATGGGCAGGCTGTCGAGCAGCTCCTGGCTGCGCGCGCCGGCGGCCAGGGTCACGTGGTCGGCGCTGATCGTGCGCCCCGAGGTGGTGACGACGCCGGTCACCCGCCCGCCCTGGTGGACGACACGGGCGGCGAACTCGGGGACGAGGGTGGCGCCGGCCCGGACGACCGCCTGCTCCAGGCGTTCCAGGAGGGCGGCGGCGTCGACGGCGTGCTCGCCGGGTATGTGGAAGGCCTTCAGGGGGCGGGAGATCGGCTCGGCGTCCACCCAGTCGAGGTCGGTGGGCTCGACGTCCTCGAAGGGCTCGTCGTACCGGGTGAGTTCGGCGCGGATGGCCTGGTAGTTGGCGTCGTCGATCTCGGCGGTGCCGATGGTGTTGAGGATGACGGTGGTGCCGTCCGCGGTCTTGACGGGGGCGCCCTCGGTGTCCGCCTCCAGTTCGGCGAGCCACTGCGGCCACAGTCGGGTGGCCTCGATGCCGAGTTCGAGCTTGGCGCGGCCGTGCTCGGTGGCGAGCAGCGAGGTGGTGACCTCGCCGAAACAGCCGAGCATGGCCCCGGCGGCCGCCGATCCGGCCCAGGGCCGGTGTGGCTGCCCGAGTACGGCGACGCGCTGTCCCCGCTGTGCCAGGACCCGGGCGAGCGAGAGTCCGAGGACTCCGTTGCCGGCGATGACGACGTCGAAGCCGGTGCCGTTCGCGTTCCCGTGGGAGCTCATGACATTCCCTTCTTCCGGGGCGGTCGTGTCCGCCCGGTCGTGGATGAGTTCGTCCGAACCGGTGCCGGGTCAGTGGCGCAGGAACTCGTACATCGTGAAGTCCATGTCGACGACTCCGCTCTCGTCGGTGTGGGCCGCGACCGCCGGGGAGGCGGGGAAGTCCGCCGCGGGCAGTCCGACGGACTCGCTGCGGTAGCGGTGGCCCTCGAATCCTGCGTCGGCGGCGGCCCGCAGCATCTTGTCCGGGTTGCCCATGGCCTCGCTGGTGCCCAGGTAGACCCGCCCGTTCGGCGCCAGGTGGGACCGCACGTCGCGGAAGAAGCGGCGCACCATCCCGTATCCGGGGTCGAAGACGGCCCGCTCGATCGGGCCTGCGTAGGGGCGGCTCTCGGGCGCCTCGATGAAGGGGGTGTTCCAGAAGACGAGGTCGAAGGGCTCGGCGGACTCCAACGCGTCGAACAGGTCGCTCGCCAGGGCCGTGACCCGGTCGGCCACCCCGTGCCGGGCGGCGTTGCGGCGGGTGTTCTCCGCCGCGGCGGGGTTGATGTCCAGGGCGACCACGCGCTCGGCGCCGCGCTGTGCGGCGACCACCGCGGAGAGGCCGGCGCCGCAGCCCATCTCCAGGAAGCGGACGCCCTTCTCGTACGGCACCCACGAGGCGAAGAGTGCGGGGCCGGGGTCCGTGTAGGGCGGGAACACCTCGGGGAGGAGTTCCCATTCCTGGTCGAGCAGCGTGAACGTCGTCTGCGTCGGCCGGTCCGGGCTCTGGATCTGCGAGACCACCCAGTTCCCGAGTTCGTAACCGAGTTCGTTGTCCATGTGATCCTCCTTGAGGGAGCGGTCGGAGGAGTTCCGGGGGAGAACTCCTCCGCCGCTCGGTCTTCGGACGGGGGGACGTCGAGCGCGGACCGTGGAGCGGGAGGGGCGAGGTCAGTTCTCGCCGCTCTTCGGGTTCCGCGCCCGGTTGCGGGCCATCGTCCGGTCGACGAGGACGACCGGGACGGTCAGCAGGGCCAGGCCTGCGCCCAGCCAGGGGATGGAGGTCAGTCCGGCTCCGGCCCCGAGGGCGACGCCCGCGAGGACGGGGACCAGGCTGATGCCGAGCTGGAACATGGAGACGGCGGTGGCCCCGGCGAGCGTGGGCGCGTCGGCCGCCACGGTGAACACCCGCCCGTAGACGGCCGGGTTGAGCACGAAGCCGGCGACGCCGAGGAGCAGGACCAGGACGATCACCGCGATCGGGTGGCCGCCGAGCAGGGCGAGCAGCACCGAGGTGACGAGGATGCCGCCGGCTCCGACGAGGAGCGCGTGGTGCGGGCGCCCGTCGGCGATGCGGCCGCCGATCGACAGGCCGATGAAGGCGCCGATGCCGAACAGGACGAGGATCGGGGGCACCCAGACGGAGTCGACCCCGGTGATGTCCGTGAGGAAGGCCGCCAGGTAGTTGTACGAGATCATGTACGCGGCGGTGCTGAGCAGGGTCGCCGCGTACACGACCCACAGCTGCGGCTGCCGCATCGTGCGCAGTTCGCGGCGCACGCTGGGCTCCTGGGCGGCCTTGGTCGTGGGGACGGCGACGGCCGTCGAGACCGCGCCGAGGACCGTGAGGGCGACCACCGCCCAGAATCCGCCCTGCCAGCCGGTGAAGTGGCTGAGGAAGGCACCGGCCGGGCCGCCGCCGACCATGGCGACGGACAGTCCGCTGACCACCACGCCGGAGGCCCGGGCGGTGCGGTCGGGGGTGACGAGTCCGATCGCGGTGACCGCGGCGACCGCCCAGAATCCGGCGTAGGCCAGACCGCACAGGAAGCGGGTGCCGATCAGGACGGAGAAGTCGTCGGTCACGAGGCCGATCGCCACACAGACCGCGAACACGGCCTGCGAGAGGACCAGCGTGGTCCGCCGCGGCCAGCGCAGGGTGAGGACCGCGAGGGGCGGGCCGCCGATGACCACGCCGATGGCGAAGGCGGAGATCAGCGCGCCGGCGGAGGAGAGCGAGATGTGCAGGTCGTCGGCGATGTCCGGGAGGACTCCGGCGAGCAGGAACTCGGCGCTGCCCATCGCGAACAGGCTGAACGCGAGGAGGTAGACCGCGAAGGGCAGCCGGTCGCTCGCCTTGCGGGGGGTGGCCTCGTGGGCTTCTGTCTGTACGCTCATCGGCTGCCGCCGAGGAAGCGGGGGGTGGTCGCGGGCATGGTCGAACTCCTTGTCCGGGGGCTTCGGGTGAGCGGATCAGGGCGGGTGTGCGCCGGTTCGCATGCTGGGACCGCGGGTGGCGGACGGACAACATTTGTTGCCGATACCGGGACGCGCGGGCGGCAACCGGCGGGGCCGCTTCCGGGCTCCGAACGCTCCGGCCCGCGGGTCAGTCATCGCCCGGGACGGCCTCGCCCCAGCCCCACTTCTTGATGGTGGTACGGCTGGACGGGCCGGCGTCCGGCTGGGAGTTCGCCATCGCCCGGCGGGAGCCGAACTCGATGTAGCCGACGAACGCCGAGCGGAACTCCGCGTCCTGCGGCAGGCCGACGACGTCCATGGCCTCCAGCATCAGTTCCACCCAGCGCGCCCGCTGCTCCGGCCTGATGCCCCGGCCGCGGTGCCGGGAGACCATGTGGGGGTAGCCGCCATGGTGCTCGGTGTAGCGTTCGGGGCCGCCGAGGACCTCGCCGAGGAAGGTCGCGACGTGCTGCGGGTGGTCGTCGTCCATGGCGCGGAAGAGCGGGGCGAGGATCTCGTCCTTCCGGACGCGCCGGTAGAACTCCTCCGTGAGCCGTTCCAGCGCCTCGGCGCCGCCGACCCACTCGTAGAGGGTGGGGGTCTGGTCCGTCACTGCGTCACCTCTTCTGTGGGTGCTCGGTGTGCCTGGTGCGGCGCGCTCAGGCCGCGTACAGATCGAAGGTCGGCGTCGGCGGGCCGCCCTGGGCGACCGTGTCGAGCCGGGGGTCGACCGAGAGCATCGCCTGGTGCAGGCGCTGCAGTTGCGGGGCGGGCTCCAGGCCGAGGTCCTCGATCAGCCGCCGGCGCAGCCTGCGGTAGAGGTCGAGGGCCGCGGCCTGCCGCCCCGAGCGGTAGAAGGCCACCATGGCCTGGGCGTACAGGCGCTCGTGGGACGGGTGCCGCTCGGTCAGTTCGACGAGCTCCGCGAGGAGTTCGCCGTGCAGGCCGAGGCGCAGCTCGGCGTCGATGCGGCGCTCGGTGGCCAGCAGCCGGCTCTCCTCCAGGGCGGCCGCGTGGATCCGCAGCGCCGACCCGGCCCGTACGTCCACGAGCACCGGTCCGCGCCACAGCGCCAGGGCCTCGCGCAACAGCCGGGAGGCCCGCTCGCTGTCGCCCTCCGCGAAGGCCGCGTGGCCGGCCCGGGCCGCCCGCCGGAAGGCGAAGGCGTCCACGTCCTCCTCAGCGGTCCGGAGCAGATAGCCCCCGGGTGCGGTGGCGAGCAGCTGCCGGGCGCGGGCCGGTCCGTCGGGGCCGCCGAGGGCGGCGGCCAGGGCGCGGCGCAGCCGCAGGACGTAGGTCTGGAAGGTGGTGTGCGCGCTGCGCGGCGGCACCTGTCCCCACAGCTCCTCCCGCAGGGTGGCCGTCGGCACGAGCTGCCCGGGGTGGAGCGCGAGGAGCGCCAGGATCTGGCGCGTCTTCGCCGCGGTGGGGACGACCGGTACACCGTTCGCCTCGGCGTGCAGCGGGCCGAGCATCCGTATCTTCACGCGTCCTCCGTCGTTCTTCCGTGCCCCGTCCGGATTCCGGATCGGCCGGGGCGGCCGCTCTGTGAAGGAACGTAGGAGTGCGGGCGTGAGGCCCTCAATACGGTGCGACCGTAGGGCTGACCGAAGAATCTGCGGCGGGGTGTCCTACGGTGCCGCGGACGGAGGGGAAACGGCCCGTGGCGGAAACGCCACGGGCCGTCCGAACTGCTAAGGAATTTAGGAGAAGAAGCGCGGAAGAAGGAGCCGAAGAAGCGCGGAAGAAGGCGAGGTGGCACCGCCGGGAAAAGCGTGTCACCGGCCGTTCGGAAGCGCATCACCGGCGATTTCGCGACGCATTCCGGCGCTCGCGGTCGACCGTTTCGGCGAGAGTTCGCCGCGGTACGGGAAGGGCGTCGGGCCTCAGGCCCGGACCCGGCACAGCCGGGCGGTGTGCACGGTGACCGCGGAGAGGTAGAACGCGTCCGGGCGCCACAGGATGCCGGTGCAGGCGTCCCCGTCGAGGAGCTGTTCGACGGTCAGCCGGTCGACGAGGTCGAGCCGCTCGCCGAGCTCGTCGAGGACGCGGCGCAGCCGGGTGTGCAGATGCCGGCGCGGGGCCAGCTCCAGCGGAGCCGGGAAGTCGATGAGGAAGGTGCGGGTGCCGGCGGGGACGAGCCCGGCGGAGGCCAGCAGGCACGGCCAGTCCTCGACCACGGAGGTGGCGCCCGGCAGCCCGGCCCGTCCGGCGGCGAACCGCTCCTCCAGGTGCGCGTCCAGGCGCGCCTGGAGGCCGGGCCGGCCGATGCCGATGTCGCGGGGCAGGAAGCGGGGCGGCAGCCCGCGTTCGGCGACGGCGAGCACGCCGCCGGGCCGTAACGCGGACGCCAGGCTGCGCAGGGCCGCCTGCTGGTCGCCGAGGTGACGGCAGACGTTGCCGGTCCAGACGAGGTCGGCGGGTCCGAGCCGGCTGAACTCCTCGGGCCGGTCGGCCCGGCGGGTGGTGATCCGCCCGGCCAGCCCGCGCTCGGCGGCGCGGGTCTCGGCCCGGGCGAGCAGCTCGGCGGACCGGTCGACGGCGACGACCTCGGCCTCCGGGAAGGCCTCGGCCAGGACGCAGGTGGCCGCTCCCGGCCCGCTGCCGACGTCGAGGATCCGGCGGACCGCCGCCGCGACCCGGTCCTCGGGTCCGAGCAGGCCGCGCAGCCAGTGCGCCGCGTCCGTCAGGAAGCCGGAGTGCAGTTCCGCCTCGTGCTCCGGCTCGGCACCGCAGGCCTCGTCGTCGAGGTCGTGGGCACGGTATGTGGGTGTCATACGGTCACCTCCGGCGGCCAGGATGTGGACGCCGCGTGGTGGAGGCAATTCCTGTTGCCGATTCCGGAACCGGTAGGCGGTGCCCGGCGGCCGCGGTCAGTACCCCGCCGCCGCGAGCAGCCGGCGCGCGGCCGGCGGGCGGATCAGGTCCCGCGCGAAGGTGTCGAGGAGCTCCCGGCGGGCGGTGAGCGGGAAGTAGTGGTCGCCGGGGAAGGTCTCCATGCGCAGCGCGCGGCGGGTGCACCGGCGCCAGCCGGCCAGGTCGGCCCCGGTGACGCTGCGGTCCCGCACCCCGCGCATGGCGGTGACCGGGCAGTGCACGAGGTGGCGCGGGTCGCGCCGGTACGCCTCCAGGACGGCGAGGTCGGCGCGCAGCGCGGTCAGCGCCCGGGCCGCGCGCCTGGGGTCCCGGGCGACCGGGGGCATCCGGCCGCGGTCGCGGAGCCGGCGGATCATCGTGGCGTCGGGGAGGTGGCCGACCGCCCGCTCGGGCACCGGCCGGTGCGGCAGACCGGAGCCCGACACGTACAACCGCTCGGCCACGGCGTCGTGCTCCCATTCGAGCCGGGCGGCGATCTCGTACGCGAGGAGCGCGCCGAAGCCGTGCCCGTAGAGCGCGAACGGCCGGTCGCACATGCGGGCCACGTACGGCATGATCTCGGCGAGCAGCGGCTCCTGGCTGCCGCACGGGCAGGTGCGCGGATGGCGCCCACGGCCGGGCAGTTCCACGGGAGTGACGACCACGGAGGGCCCGACGGCCTCGGCCCAGGGCCGGTACACGTCGGCCGAGGCGCCTTCGAAGGGAAGGCAGAACAGCCGCACGGAGTTGTCGCCGGTCATCGGCCCACCCGCGCCGCGAGCAGGCCGCCGGCCCGGGGCGGCGCCGGCGGGGTGCCGCCACGCAGGAGCACGCCGTACGCCTCGGCGGCCCGGTCGAGCAGCAGGAGGCCCGCCCGGCGGTCCATCAGCTCGCGGGGGTACCGCCAGGCGAAGGTCCAGGTGCGTTCGTCGCGCCGGACCAGGGTGGCGCGGACCGACTGCGCCCGGTCGAGCGGCAGTCCGACGGCGGACTCCCGGGCCAGGCGCTCGGCGAGGCGGGCGTCCTGCACCTCCGCGCGGGTGGCCCTCCAGTCGACGGTCTCCAGGCGGAAGCCGGGGCCGAGCACCGTCTGCCAGGCCTGTTCGTAGACCAGGGGCAGGAGGCCGGTCAGGGTCAGCACGAACTGCTCGGTGCGGCCGCCCTTCGCATCCGCCGGCGGGCCGGGGACGGGCCACGGCGGCGGGGCCGGGCGGACGGCCCGCAACGGGCGAAGTTCCTCACTGGTCGCGGTCACGCGAGCACCGTTCCTTCCGTCAGATTTCCGCCATTAGGCCGCGGGCGAATATGTCAGGTCCCGGCGGGACGATTTCCGGATGGCTCACCGGTCACCACCGAAATGCCGTGCAGACCGTACCCGTGCGGTACCGGCACGCAGCAATACGGTGGGACCGAAGCAATGGCCGAAGGAACACGCTTCGATTCCTTCGGGCGGAAGGGGTTGTACAAATTCGACAGGGGGCCGTGCTAGCGTCGGGGCGCATCAGAGGTGTACGCCGTTCACCGGTGATCGGGGGGTCGTGGTGGGGGGTTCGCATTGACCTCCACACCGTCTGAGGAAGCCCTTTCTGCCAGGGCGGAAACGACTTTGTCGTGACCGGAAGACGGCCTTGACGGCGCTGGTTCGGCGGCGATGTCCGCCCGGCCCGCCGTTTCGTCCGAGTCATTCACTGTTCAGGCAGGGAGGTGCAGGGCGGTGCCCCGGGAACTGTTCGGCAGGAGCGAGGAATCCAAGATCGTGACCGAGATGCTCGAGTCCGCGACGGCGGGCACGGGTTCGGTCGCGCTGCTGGAGGGAATCATCGGCACGGGCAAGACCTCGCTGCTGCGCTGGGCCGAGGAGACCGCCCGCGAACGGGGCATGGTCGTGTGCTCCGCCACCGCCTCCCCCACCGAACAGCGCTTCTCCCTGGGGGTCGTGCACCAGCTCCTCGGCACCCTGCCCGAGACGGCGCAGGGCTGGGAGCGCGCCTTCGCGTCGAGCGCCGCCACCGGCGACGGGCCCGCCGAGCCCGACTACCCGCTGCTCGCCGAGCTCTGCGCGGGCGTCGGCCGGGCCGCGCGCCGCGCCCCGATCCTGCTGACCGTCGACGGCGTCCAGCACGCCGACCGCAGGTCGCTGCTGTGGCTGGGCTTCCTCAGCCGCCGGCTCGACAACCTGCCGGTCGTGCTGCTCGCCACGAAGCGCTGCGGCGAACCGGCCAGCGACCAGCACCTCCTGGTCGAGTTCATGGAGGGCATCCGGCCCGACCACCACATCCATCTGCACGACCTCAGCCCGAGCGCCGCCTTCGACCTGGCGGCCGCGCTGTGCGGCCACGACCACGCCTCCGTGGGCGCCCTGGTCGCCGACACGGGCGGCAACCCCTACCTGCTCACGGAGCAGATACGGACCGTTCCGACGGCTCCCGGCGGCAGCGCGGCGGGCGGGACCGGACCGACCGCGGACACCGCCGGCCGGTCCCCGGCCGACCCGCCGGACGAACGGCTGCGCCTGCGGGCGGTCAAGGAACGCATCCTGTGCATGCTCCGCCGACTCGACCCGCACGGCCTGGAGATCGCCCGGGCGGCCAGCATCCTCGGCTCGCCCCTCGACCCCGCGCTCCTCGCCGACCTGTGCGGCGTGCCGACGGAGGACGCCTGCCGCAGCCTCTCGCGGCTCACCGAGTCGGGCCTGCTGTGCCCGCACGACATGACGTTCCGGCACCCCCTCCTCGCCGGGCTGCTCTACCAGGACATCCCGTGCGCGGAGCGCGCGGAGCTGCACCGGCTCGCCGCCCGCTCCATGTGGCGTCGCAGCGCCCCCTGCGAGGACGTCGCCGCGCACCTGCTGCGCTCCCACCGGCTCGACGAGCCGTGGATGGCCCGGCTGCTGCTGGACGCCGCGCAGGGCACGGTCGACCGCGACCCCGCGGGCGCCCGCCGACTGATCGAGAAGGCCGTGCTGCACGGCCTGCCCGACGAACTGGCCGCCCGCGCCGAGGGCCTGCGCATCCGGGCGCTCACCGCCCTGGACCTGCCCGCCTCCGCGCGGGCGCTCACCGCGCACGCCGCGGGACCGCTCGGCCCCGAGGAACGCCTCCGGGAGGCGCTGCGGCTCTCCGACATCCTGCTCCGGCTCGACGAGCCCGCCTGCGCCCGCGAGGTGCTGGAGAAGGCACGGGCGGCGCTCGGCCCCCTGGACCCGGCGGCCGCCGCGCGGCTGCGCGAGCGGCTCACCCATGTCCGACTCCACGAGGGCAGCTACCGGCCCGGGGCGCCGGACCTGCACGAGGCCGAGGGCGAGGACCGGCTGGAGCGGGTCCTGCTGCTGCGCACCGCCGCGGGCGACTCGGCGCAGGCGGTGCGGCGGATCGCCGACCGGTTCCTGGCCGTGCCCCGCGCCCCGTACGGCTCCCCCACCTGGTACCACGCGCTGCTCGCGCTGCTGTGGGCGGGCGACGTGGACGAGGCCCGGCGCCACCTGGACACCGAGGTGCGGCTGGCCCGCGCCGAGGGCACGGCGACCCGGATCGCCGAGGCCCTCGCCGTACGCGGTCTGGTGCAGTGGCACCGCGGACTGCTCGCGGAGGCCGAGGACGACGCCGTCCAGGCGCTCGAGCTGCTGACCCGGATCGGCGCCGCCCCGTACCACGCGGGGGCGCTGGCCCGGAGCGTGCTCATCGACGTGGCCCTGGAGAAGGACGACATCGCCGCGGCCGGCGCCCTGCTCGACGGGGCCCCGCCGCTGCCCGGGGACCAGCCCGTGACCTGGTGGCGGCTGCACCTCCTGCACAGTGCCGGGCGCGCGCTGGGCCGACTGGGTCAGGCGCGGCGGGGCCTCGCCCTGATCGCCCGCTGCGAGGAGGAGCTGAACCGCCGGGGCGTCGTCAACCCGGCGATCCTGCCCTGGCGTTCGACCCGGTCCGCGCTCCAGCTGGCGCTGCGCCACACGGCCGACGCCCGGCGCGCCGCCCGGGAGGAGACCGAGCACGCCCGCCGCTGGGACGCCCCCTTCGCGCTGGGCCGGGCGCTGGTCGCGCAGGCCTCGGCGAGCTCGGGGCGGGAGGCGCTGCACCTCGCCGACCAGGCCCTGGCGATCCTCGAGCCGGCTCCCACGCCGCTGCTCCTCGCCCACGCGCTGTACGCGGCGGGGCGGGCGCACCGGCAGGTCGGCAAGGCGCGTCGGACGCGCGAACTCCTGCACCGGGCGAACGAGTTGGGCATCTCGCTGGGTGCCTACGGTCTGGTGGAGGCGGTGCAGCGGGAGCTGCGGTACGCGGGCGGCCGGCCCGATCCGCGCAAGGACTCCACGGAGTCGCTCCTTACCCCCACCGAACGGCAGGTCTCCGAGCTGGCCGCGGCCGGCCTGAGCAACCGCGACATCGCGCAGCTGCTCAAGGTGAGTCTGCGGAACGTGGAGTCCCATCTCACCCACTCCTACCGAAAGTTGCGGATCAGCGGCCGGCACGAGCTGGCCAGGTACTTCCCGCCGGACGAGAAGACGCCGGCGGCCGCGGCGCCGGTGCTGCTCTACCAGCCCCGCGGCGCGGTCACCCCGCCGCCGCGGCTGCGGACCGGCTGACCCGCCCCGACGGCGCCGCCTCTCCGGCGCCGGCGCCGCCCGGGCCGACGTCCGCCCCGGCCCCCGCCCCGGCCCCCGTGCCGCCGCCCGTCTCGCCGTGCGGGGTCCGCGGCTGCGCGAACGCCCCGTCGAGCAGCGCCCGCAGCCCGGCGGCGAACCGCTCCTGGTCGCTCATCCCGGCCACGAGCGGCGCGACCCGGCGCACGGTCGGATAGTCCTCCGCGCCGTCCTCGCCGGTCCCCGCCTCCGGGCAGGGGGCCAGGCCCGGCGCACCGGCCCGGGCGGCGACCAGATGCCCGACCAGGTACTCCCAGATGGCGACGTGCAGGCGCGCGGCCTGCGCGTCGCTCATCCCGGTGCGGACCAGGGCGTCCAGGATGAACTCGGAGAGCCGCATCGAGGCGGCGCCGAGCACCCGCCCGTCGAGCATCTCGGCGGCGATCCACCCGTGCTCCTCCAGGACGCGGTGCGCGCTCTGCGCCGCCTCCACGATGGACGTCCGGGGGTCGTCGCCGGGGTCCGGCAGCTCGATCCGCCGGGACACCTCCGCGAACAGCAGAGACATCAACTCGCGCTTGTCGCTGACGTGTTTGTAGACGGCGGCCGGGGCCTTGCCGAGTTCGCCGGCGAGCTTGCGCATGCTGAGGCCGGCCGCGCCCTCGCGCTCCAGCAGACGCAGCCCCGCCGCCACGATGTGCGGACGCGTCAGCGGCTGCATCGCACGCTCCGAGGTCGGGGGCATGGGAGCGACATCGTCTCGCACCGAGGCGGCCTCCGGCACGGAAACGGAGGCAACGAAACATGACTGTCGCGTTCGCCGCGGACCGCCGACCGGTGGACCGCCCCGCCCCCCGCTCTGCCGGACATGCCGGAAGCCCGGCCCCCACCATCGCGGGACCGGGCGACCGACGGCCGTACGGGCTGGTCAGGCGCCGCGACGGCCGGGCCTGAAGCCCGCCTTGGCGGTGCCGACGATCGCGAAGGCCAGCACGGCCAGGGCGAGCAGCACCCACGGGAACGAAGTGGCGCCGGAGGACTCCAGGAGGAGACCGCCGACCACACCGCCGCCGGCGACGGCCAGGTTGAAGATGGTGACGAGCATCGACTGGGCCACGTCGGCGCCGTCGCCCGCCGCGTCCGCGATGGCGGTCTGCAGCAGTGTGGGCGCGCCGCCGAAGGTCAGGCCCCAGGCGACCACGCCGACGACCACGGCGACCGGCGACGAGTGGCCGATGCCGAGGACCAGGGAGGCCGCGGCGAAGCCGGCGAGGCTGACGAGGGTGAGGACGCGCAGCCTGCGGTCCACGTACATGCCGGTCAGCCAGATGCCGACGATGGCGGTGGCGCCGAAGACGAGCAGCATCACGTCGACGCGCTCACCGAGGCCGGCCTTGCTCAGGAACGGGGAGATGTAGGTGTAGAGGATGTTGTGGGCCAGGATCCACAGGAAGATGACCGCGAGGATGGGGCGGATGCCCGGGGTCACGAAGATCTCGCGGATCGGCCGGCGCTGCTCGGCGGCCTGTCCGGGGAAGTCCGGGACCAGCAGCCGGACCCAGATCATCAGGGCCAGGGCGACGCCCGACATGATCCAGAAGACGCCCTGCCAGCTGGTGACGGAGCCCAGGTACGTGCCGAGCGGCACGCCGGCGGTCAGCGCGATGGGCTGGCCGACGCCGACGACGGCGAGGGCACGGCCCTGCAGGTGCTCGGGCACCAGCCGCCGGGCGTAGCCGGCGAGCAGGCCCCAGATCACCCCGGAGGCCATGCCGGCGACGAAGCGCGCGCCGAGCGTGATGCCGTAGTGGGTGGACAGGGCGGTGACGGTGTTGAAGACGAACAGGCCGCCGACGGCGCACAGCAGCAGCGGCCGGCGCCGGACGCTGCGGGTCGCGGCGATCACCGGGATCGCGGCGAGCACGGAGCCGATGGCGTACAGGGTGACGAGCTGGCCCGCCAGTCCTTCGGACACGTCGAGGCCCTGCCCGATCTGCGGGAGCAGACCCGCGGGCATCGTCTCGGTCATGATCGCGAGGAAGCCCGCGGCGGTGAACGCCAACAGTTTGAGGATGGGCAGCCGTTCCTCGGCCGGCGCCTGGTGGGGGCGCAGTGCGGTTGCGGTCGCTTCGCTACTGCCAGTGCTGGTCACGGAGTTCTCCAGTTTGTCGCGGCCCGCCGGTCGGGACGGGCCGCGGCCATCGGTCAGGGTGGGGGCGGTGCGGCGGAAGGGCGCCGCACCGCCGGGTGGGCGGCGGTCGGTCAGTGCTCGGAGAGCAGCGAGCCGTGGCCGTGGACGCGGTCCTGGATGCCGTTGCTGCGCAGGGCGTGCCAGTACAGGACGGTGTTGTTGGAGATGACGGGCTTGCCGATCCAGAACTCGGCGAGGGCGGCGACGCGCGACATGGCGACGTTGGTGCCGACCTGGACGACGGCGTCGATGTCCGGACCGTCGATCTCCTTGACGACGTCGCGGAGTTCGGTCTCGGAGACGTGCGAGATCTTCGCGGGGCTCGGCATGCCGAGGCCCTGGATGCGGACGACGTCGTAGCCGCTGTCCTTGAAGAAGCGGCTGACGGAGTCGTCGCCGACGGGCAGGTACGGCGTGATGACGGCGATCCTGCGGGCCTCGTAGACGCCGAGGGCCGCGTTGATCGCGTCCGGGCTCATGACGACGGGCAGGCCGCCGGCGGCCTCGCGCAGGGAGGCGAGGACGCGCTCGTGGGAGTCCGGGCCGTCCCAGTAGCTCTCCGGGGAGACGCCGATGATCACGGTGTCGGGGCCGCAGCTGACGACGCTCCTGATCGCCGGGTGGGTGGAGTTGCGGATGCTGTGCATCACGTGGTCGAAGCCGGGCTCGTCGACCATCGAGTCGTCGCCGATGACCATGCGGCCGATGTGGTTGGTGACCTGGTGCGGCCGCAGGGCCTCCAGCTCGGGCTGGGCCGAGGTGTTCGTGGAGGGGACGACGACGCCGACCTTGAGTCGGGGGCCGAGGGAGTCGGTCATTGCGGGTGCCTCTCAGATGTCTCGGGTGGTGGACCGGGTCACGCGGAGCGGTAGTCGGGCGCCTTGATCAGCCGGTCGCTCCGACCGGTGATGCGGGGCTCGAAGACCTGGTCCTGCCAGTCCTTCCGGTCCACGGGGTGCAGGGAGATCGAGACGGCTCCGTCGTAGGTCGCGAAGTGCTCGACCACGACGTCGGACAGGGCCCTGGCCAGCCGGTCCTTCTGCTCGTCGGTGAATTCCCGGTCGTAGTAGGAAATGTCCACGTGCGGCATGGAGGGGTCTCCAGGTGTGGGGCGGGTGAGGGGGGTTACGCGCCGAGCCGGGCGCGGATGGCGGCCACCAGTTCGGCGACGCCGCGCTCCTTGAGGACGCTGTAGTGGTCGCCTTCCAGGTCGACGACCGTCACGGGCGCGGCGGAGTAGCCGGAGCTGCCCTCGATGAACGCGTAGTCGTCGCCGCTCGCCTTGAAGAGGGTGACCGGGGTGTCCAGCCGGCGCTCGCTCAACTCGCGGAAGTTGTAATCGAATTCGTAGGTCTCGCCGACGATGCGGGTGATCCGGCGGATCAACCGCTCGTCCAGCGCGGGTATGCGCTCGTGGACGAAGGCGACGAAGCTGTCCTCGTCCTTCGCGGCCGCCAGGCAGTCCTCGACCTCGGGGCCGCTGATGGAGCCGGCGAAGACCGAGTGGAGGATGGTGACGTAGGCGGGGTTGGCGTACGAGGCCTCCCGGCCGTGGCGCTCGGCCTCGGCGGCCCGCACCTTGGGGTTGCCGGGGCACAGCAGGAGCAGCTGCTCCACCTTCTCGCCGGCCTGCTCCAGCTGCCAGGCCGCCTCGAAGGCGACGCGGGCGCCGAAGGAGTAGCCCCACAGGAGGTAGGGACCCTCGGGCTGGATCCGCCGGATCTCGGCGACGTCCGCCGCGGCCATCTCCTGGACGGTCGGGTAGGGCTCCTCGCCCTCGTTGATGCCGTACGCCTGGACCCCGTAGAAGGGCCGGCCGAGGCCGGCTTCGCGGCCGAGCAGCCGCAGGTTCATCGGGTAGCCGCCGAGGCCGGGCCAGCAGAACACCGGGCTGGCGATGCCCTCGGCGCCCTTCGGGGTGTCGTCGTGCAGCCGGACCAGGCGCGAGACGGGCACGGCGGAGCCGTCCGCGATGCGGGCGGCGAGGTCGCCCAGCTTCGGCGCCTCGAAGACGATCTGGAGCGGGAGTTCGGTGCCGAACTCGCGGTTGATCCGGTTGACCAGGGCGACGGCGGTCAGCGAGTTGCCGCCGGCCGCGAAGAAGTCGTCCTCGGTCGAGACGTCCTCGTACTTGAGGGCGGTGCCCCAGACGTCGGCGAGCCACCGTTCGTGGGCGGTCGCCGGGGCGACGTAGGGGGCGCCGCTGCCCGCGGCCCGTACCTGCTCGTCGGCGGCGAGGGTCTTGGCGTCGACCTTGCCGTTGGCGGTCAGGGGCAGGTCGTCCATGACCAGGACCCGGTTGGGGATCATGTAGTCGGGCAGGAAGCCGGCCAGCTCGTCCTTGATGATCTCGGCCGGGCCCTTGGTGTGGACGGCGTCCTCGTTCATGCCCTCGCTGAGGATCTGCTCCTCGCTGACCCGGCCGCCGAGGAAGAAGTACGACGGGCCGGTCTCGGCGCCGATGGACGCGAGGATCTCGTCGATCCGCCGCGCGGCGGGCAGCGGGTTGCCGGTCTTGGAGCTGTAGCCGGAGGACATGAAGCCGAGGGCGAGTCCGTTGCGCTGGAGGTGGTGCAGCTTGGCCCCCATCGCGATGTACTCCAGCCAGGGCTCCGCGGCGCGGCTGACGGCCGTGATGCCGAAGGAGGCCCGGTCGTAGACGGACTGGTTGATGGCGATGACGTGGCGGCGCTGGACCAGCGCGTCCGAGACGTGTTCGAACTCGCCGTCGGCGTACCGGTAGTGGCCGCCCGGCAGGTCCGCGACGCGGCCCGGATGGGCCTGGACGTAGATCTCGGTCGGGTCCTGTCGGGGCTCGCCGTCGTTCGGGTGGATCTCGAAGGTGCCGAGGTAGTAGTCCTCGTCGACGACGTCGAGCCGCTCCTTGACGGCCGGGGTGAAGCCGGCGGGCCGGATGGTCAGCCCGTACTCGGGCAGCACCTCCTCGAAGACGCCGAGCATGTGCCCGGTCTCGAACTCCAGGACCTCGAGGATGTTGTTGGCGTAGACCGGCTCGATGGCCCGCCTCTTGCCGAGGAAATGCACCTTGAGCGCGGGGCCCGTCATGTCCGTGCCGGCGATCCGCACCAGGCTGTGGTCGAGCGGGTGGTGGTAGTGGACGCCCGGCTCGATCCCGGCGACGCCGCTGATCTCCAGGTACATCTGGGTGGCGTACAGAGCGCCCGGCGAGGCGTAGGAGTACTTCGGCAGGAGGCGCTCGGCGCTGCGGAACGCTCCGAACCAGCGGAGCAGTTCTCCCAGTTGGTCGAGGGAGAGTTCGTCGAGCCCGCGGGACAGCGGGGAGACCGGCGGCGGTGCGAGCAGCCGCCGGATGTCCTCGCGGCCGACCTCGCCGCCGTCGTAGAAGCGGTAGGTCTTGCGGGCGAAGGTCTCGCGGCGCTGCCGCTCGGTGGCCTCGCGCCCGGGCAGCTCGAGCACCGGCCGGCCGGCCAGCTCCTCGGCGTCGCGCAGACCCGGGTTGGACAGCTGCGCCTTGACCTGGAGCTTGCTGGCCTTGGACTGGTGGTGGCCGCCGTGGTTGCCCTGGTCCATCAGGGCCGCCTCGCGCGGGTTGAGTTCGATGCAGGCCACCAGGTTCTGGAAGCCGGTGCGCGGGTCGTCGGTGACGACGGCCGCCGCGCGGCGGACCCAGGCGTGCTCCTCGATGGCCAGCGAGATCTCGTCGAGCTCGACGCGGTAGCCGCGCAGCTTGACCTGGTTGTCGGCACGGCCGACGCAGGTGATGGTCCCGTCCTCGTTCCAGTAGGCGAGGTCGCCGGTCTTGTAGAGGCGCTCGGTCGGGACGAAGGGCGACGGGATGAATCGTTCCGCCGTGAGGTCCTCGCGGTGCAGATAGCCGCGGGCCAGCTGCACACCCCCGATGTAGAGCTCCCCGGTGGTGCCGATGTCGACCGGCCGCAGCTCCTCGTCGAGGATGAAGCAGGGCGTGTTGTCGACGGGGACGCCGATCGGCACCGAGCCGGCGCCGTCGCCGAGCAGGTCCGGGTCGACCAGGCACGCGGTGGCGTTGATGGTGGTCTCGGTGGGGCCGTACAGATTGACCAGCGAGACCCACGGCAGCTCGGTCAGCAGCGAGCGGGCGAGCCGCTGCGAGAGCGCCTCGCCGCCGGAGAACACCCGGCGCAGGGTGGTGCAGGAGCGGAACTCCTCCAGGTCCACCAGGGCCTGGAGCAGGGTGGGTACGCCCTGCAGCGTGGTGACCTCGTGCCGGTTGACGGTGGCGACGATCGCCTCGGGGTCGCGGTAGATGCCGGGCGCGCCGACGACGACCGTGGCCCCGGCGGCGGGCGCGAGGATCTCCCACTGCGCCGCGTCGAAGCTCATCGGGGTCTTCTGCAGGACGGTGACATGGCTGCCGAGGTGGCCGAAGGAGTGCATCCAGCGCAGCTGGGACACGATGCTCCGGTGCTCGATCATCACGCCCTTGGGCCGGCCGGTGCTGCCCGAGGTGTAGATCACGTACGCGAGGGAGTCGGGGCGGGGGCCCGTCCCCCGGGGGTCGCGCTGCCGCGGGACACGCGCGGTCTCGGCGGGGCCGGCGGCACCGACTCCCCCGACTCCGCAGTGCGGAACGCCGTCGAGCGGGGCGTCCGGCAGGTCCGCGGGCGTCACGATCCGGGTGCCGGCCGGGGCGATGGCGGCCAGCCGCTCCCGCAGGTGCTCCTGGGTGACGATCACCCTGGTGCGGCTGTCCTCGATCATGTAGCGGAGCCGGTCCTCGGGGTACTCCGGGGACAGCGGCAGATAGGCGGCCCCGGCGAAGAGGATGCCCCAGGCCCCGGTCATGAGGTCCAGCGACGGTTCGGTGTAGAGGCCGACGCAGTCGTCGACCGACACGCCGAGCCCGTGGAGGTGGACGGCCAGCCGGCCACCGGACTCGGCGAGCTGACGGTAGGTGAGGCTGCGGTCGTCGGAGACGACCGCTACGTCCTCGGGCCGCGCCGTGACCTGCTGCTCGAGCAGGCCCGGCAGGCAAGCCCCGTCTTCCAGGCGTAAGCCGTAAAAGGGCGCGACGGACTGAACGGGTGCCAAGGTGATCCCCCATGCAAATGATGTCGGTGCCCTCGTCGGAGGGCTCTCCCCCGTGTCCGCCCGGGTCGTTCGACGAGCGGACCGGGCCGTCGCGGCGCACCGGCGGCGGGGGGTGGTCGGACTCCCGCGCCGAAGGGGCCTGTACGGGTGCCCCAGGTGGTTCCCGGGACACTCGGTGCCGCGTCGACGACTTGAGGTAATCACACCTTCGAGCAGGGCGTCACGCCGGTCCATCGAATTTTAACAATCGTTCCAGAACTGCTAACCTGTCGACATGTCACCTCGCCCCCGGGGCTTCGACCTCGACCACGCACTGGACGCGGCGATGGCCACGTTCTGGGACAAGGGGTACGCCGGAACGTCGGCCCAGGACCTCGTGGACAGCACGGGACTCGGCCGCGGCAGCCTCTACAACACGTTCAACAGCAAGCGCGGACTGTTCGAGGCGGCGCTGCGGCGCTACGACACCGAGTGGACCAGCCGACTGACGAGACTGCTCGAAGAGGGCGAGGAGCCGGCCCGCGACCGCATCCGTTCGGTCCTGCTGAGCGTCGTCGACGAGGAGACCGCCGACGCCCCCGAACACCGCGGCTGCCTGGTGGTGAACACCGCGATGGAGATGGCCGGGCAGGATCCGGAGATCACCGAGCAGGTCCGCGCCACCTTCGCACGGATGCAGACGGCACTGAGTGTCTGCATCGAACAGGGGCAGCGTGACGGCTCGATGCCGCGGCACCAGGAGCCGCGGACGCTCGCGGTCTTCCTGCTCAACTCGATGTACGGACTGCGGGTGCTCGGCAAGGTCGGCGACCGCGCGACCCTGCTGTCCCTCGTGGACCAGATCCTGCCGCCCGCGCCCCCGGAAGCTCCCTGACCCACCACATGGCCGGCACCCCAGGTGTCGGCCTTCCTTTTCACCCTCGTTCTGGAACGCCGATTCAAATTCCGGTCATGAACCCGCCATGATCCGGTCACGCACCCGAAGGAATCGAAGGAGGAACGGCGATGCCCTTCGCCGTCCACGTGCTCGGCCTGAGCGTCTTCTGCATCGGGACCACCGAGTTCATGATCTCCGGCCTGTTGCCCGACCTCTCCCGCGACCTCTCGGTCTCCGTGCCCGCCGTGGGCTGGCTGATCTCCGGCTACGCCCTCGGCGTGGTCGTCGGCGGCCCCGCCCTCACCGTCGCCACCCTGCGCGTCAACCGCAAGAAGGCCCTGGTGTGGCTGCTGCTGCTGTTCGTCCTCGGCCAGACCATGGGCGCCCTCGCGCCCGGTTACGGCGTGCTGCTGGCCGGCCGGGTCGTCGCCGCGCTCGCCCAGGGGGCCTTCTTCGGCGTCGGCTCGGTCGTGGCCGTGGAGCTCGCGGGCCCCGAACGGCGCGGCCGCGCCCTGGCGATCATGTTCGCCGGCCTCACCGTGGCCAATGTCGTGGGCGTCCCGGCGGGGACCTTCCTCAGCCAGCACGCCGGCTGGCGCGCGAGCTTCTGGGCGGTCGACGCGCTGGCGGTGCTCGCACTGCTCGGCGTCCTGTTCCTGGTACCGCGGCGGCCGAACGGCCCGTACGCCGGGGTCCGCGCCGAGCTCGCCGCCTTCCGCAACCCCCGGGTGTGGGTGGCCCTTTCGACCTCCATGCTCACCCAGGCGGCGATCTTCTGCTGCTTCAGCTATCTGTCCAAGCTCTTCACCGACGTGAGCGGCTTCACCGAGGCGGCCGTACCGCTGCTGCTCACCCTGTTCGGAGTGGGCTGCTTCGCCGGCAGCCTCGTCGGCGGCCGGTTCGCCGACCGTCATCCGCTGCCCAACCTGTACGCGGGCATCGCGGCGATGGTCCTGGTGCTCGCCCTCCTGGCGGCCACCGCCCACCTCAAGGCGGCCACCGTGGGCGCCGTGCTGGCCTTCGGCCTGGCCGCCTTCTCCATCAACCCGGCGCTCCAGGCCCAGGTGATGCGCGAGGCCGGCGACGCTCCGACGCTCGCCACCACCACGAACACCTCGGCCTTCAACCTCGGCAACACGATCGGCCCGTGGGTCGGCGGCAGCGTGATCGGCGCCGGCCTCGGCTACACGGCACCCGTGTGGTCCGGCGCGCTGCTCGCGGTGGCGGGCCTCGGCACGGCGGCGCTCTCGGGCCTGCTGACCCGCCGGGGACCGGCCTCCGCGGCGGCGGCCGTCGTCGCGCGGTCCGCCCCGCGTCAGGAGGCCGGCACCCCGTGACCACCCTCCAGGCTCAGCAGATTGCCGAGGAGACCGGGGAAGCGCCGCTCGAAGTCCGGCCGCAGGCGCAGCGACATGCCCGTGCCGGTGCTGCGCTGGACGATGAGCCCGGCCTCGCGGAGCACCTTCCAGTGGTACGAGCGGGTGGACTTCGCGCCCGGCACGTCGAGCGCGGTGCAGGCGACCTCGGCGTCCGGGGTGCGGGCCAGCCGGACCACCACGCCGCGCCGGTGCCGGTCGGCCAACGCCGCGTACACGGCGTCGAGTTCGACGGTGTCCAGCGGGGGATGGAACAGCTCGACCGGCATCGCGGGACCTCTCGGAGGCGGACAGGTGACAGAGACGGCCGGGACGCGTTGTGGGCCCGGTCGCGCCCTGCCTAAGGTAGCCCGGTACGAATTTTTTCGAACCTCCCGGCCTCCGCACGACCTCCGGAGCGCCGGCCTTCGTACAGCCGGCCCGCGCTCCCGCGCTCCCGCGCTCCCCCGCGCCCGCGCGAGCCGCGCGCCCACCCGCCGAACCACTCTCCAGGAGTCCCGACATGACCTCCGCACAGCCGGTCATCGCAGTCCTCGGCACCGGCATCATCGGTGCCCCCGTCGCCCGCAACCTGGCCAGGAGCGGCTTGACGGTCCGCGCCTGGAACCGCACCCGCGCCAAGGCCGACGCCCTCCTCTCCGACGGCGTCACGGTCGCCGACACCCCGGCCGAGGCCGTCGACGGGGCCGACGTGGTCCTGACCGTCCTGAACGACGGCCCCCGCGTCCTGGAGGCCGTCCGGGCCGCAGCCCCGAAACTGGCCCCGGGCACCGTCTGGGTGCAGGTCAGCACCGTGGGCGAGGCCGTGGACGAGCTCGCCGCCTTCGCCGACGAAGCCGGCCTGGTCTTCGTCGACGCCCCCGTCCAGGGCTCGCGCCAGCCCGCCGAGCTGGGCAAGCTGGTGGTCCTCGCCGCCGCCCCGGAGAGCGTCCGCCCCACCGTGCAGCCGCTGTTCGACACCATCGGCTCCCGCACGGTCTGGGTCGGCGAGGACGGCACGAGCGGCGCCGCCAGCCGCCTGAAGCTGGTCCTCAACACCTGGGTCGGCGCCCTCACCCACGGCGTGGGCGAGGCCCTCTCGCTCGCCGACGGGCTCGGCGTCGACCCGCGGCACTTCGTGGACGTCGTCTCCGGCGGCCCCCTGGACAGCGGCTTCTTCCAGGGCAAGTCCGCCGCGATCCTGAACCGGGACTGGACCCCGCAGTTCTCCGTCGACAACTCGGAGAAGGACGCCCGGCTCGTCCTGGAGGCGGCCGAACGCGTCGGCGTCCGGCTCGACACCACCGAGGCCGGCCACCGGCGCTTCCAGCGGGCCGCCGCCCAGGGCCACGGCGACAAGGACATGGCCGCGGCCTGGTTCGCCGGCTTCGACGCGTAACCCGGAAGGACGGGGAAGACCCGCCGTGTTCCACGAACGCACCACCGTCCTCGTCGTCGGCGGCGGCCCCGTCGGGCTGCTGCTCGCCGGAGAGCTGGCGCTGCAGAACGTCGACACGCTCGTGCTCGAACAGCACGAGCGCGTCCGGGACAGCCCGCGCGCCGGCACCCTGCACGCCCGCAGCGTGCAGTCCCTGCTGCGCCGGGGCGTCCTGCGGCTGCCCGTACCGGGCCGCCTCGACCTCCGGCAGCGCACCGGCTTCCACTTCGCCGGACTGCCGCTCCTGACGATCAGCAGTCCCACGGCCGAGGGGCCGCCGATCTTCCACCAGCCGCAGTCCTCCCTGGAGCAGGCCTTCGAGGTGCGGGCCCGCTCCCTGGGCGCCGACGTGCGCCGGGGATCGGTCGTACGGCGACTGACCGAGCACGCCGACCGGGTGGAGGCCGAGGTGCTCGCCGCCGACGGCGCCGTCCGCGTCCTGGTGGCCGACTGGGTCGTGGGCTGCGACGGAGCACGCAGCACGGTGCGGGAACACGCGGGCTTCCCCGTCACCACGACCGAGCCGTCCTTCAGCGGCGTGATCGGTCTGGTGCGGCTGACCGACCCGGCCGACGCCCCCGGTGGCTGGGCGCGCGGCCCCGAGGGGTCGACCCTGATCAACGTCAACCCACGCGGCCACAGCCGGGTCCTGACCCACGACTTCACCCGCCCCTTCCCCGACCGGCGCCGGCCGGTGACCCTGGAGGAGCTGAGCGCCACCGCCGCCCGGGTCCTGGGCCGCGCGCTGCCGATGCGGGACCTCGTGTACGGCTCCCGCTTCAGCGACTTCACCCGGGTCGCGGACAGCTACCGCTCCCCCGGCCACGGCCGCGTCCTGCTGGCCGGCGACGCGGCGCACGTGCATGCGCCGCTGGGCGGTCAGGGCCTCAACACCGGCCTCCAGGACGCCTTCAACCTGGGCTGGAAGCTGGGCCTGGTGGCCCGCGGCGACGCCCCGGCCACCCTCCTGGACACCTACACCGACGAGCGGCGCGCGGTGGCCCTGACCGTCGTCGCCAACACCCGCGCCCAGGCCGCCCTCATGGATCCCCGGCCGCAACAGGAGCCGCTGCGCGCCCACTTCGGACGTCTCATGGAGGTGCCGGAGGCCCGCGCGGCGACCGCCGAGGAGATCAGCGGCCAGAGCATCCGCCACCCCCGGCCGGGCACCGACCCGCTCACCGGGACCTTCCTGCCCAACCACACCTTCCTGACCCGGGAGGGCCCGCGCAGCACGGCCGAGCTCCTGGAGGACGCCACGCCCCTGCTGCTGCTCGCCGAGGACGTCACGGCCGTGCCCGAGGAGCTCCTGGACGGCTGGCCGCCGGACCGGCTCCGTACGGTACGGGTCGGCCCGGCCGACGCGGACGGCACGGCGCTCGGCTGGCGCGCGGTGCTGTGCCGCCCGGACGGCTATCTGGCCTGGGCGGCCGGTGACACGGAGCCGGACCCGGCCGAGCTCGCCGGGGAACTGGCGCGCTGGCTGGGCCCGGCGAGATCGCCCGCGGGGGTGCGTCAGGGATAGGACACGACCGTCGAGGGGACGGTGGCGGTGCCCGAGGTGGCGGCGCCGGTGTCGTTGATCACGTGCTCGTACTGCCCGTTCCCGCCGAGGGAGACGACGAGCAGGCTGTGGAACCGCACGCCGGGCCGCACCGGGGCGCGGAAGCCGTGGTCCTGCCGGATCGTCGGGTCGACGTTGTAGTAGCAGTAGCTGCCGAGTCCCCAGCCCTCGTGGGTGGTGACGGAGTCGTCGACGCGGTAGGCGGCGTAGCCCCTGACCGGGCCGTTCTGGACGGCGGCCTGGTTCGGGGCGTCGTAGGCCTTCTCGTTCTGGAAGAAGATCGTGCGCCCGCGCTCGCCGTACCACTCGACGTCGTACTTGTTGAAGTGCTCCACGAACAGGCCGGTGGCGAGCACGTCGTCGCCGTGCACGCGGACGCCGTAGTCGGCCCGGTTGACGTCCCAGCCGACGCCGTCGCCGTGGTCGGCGCGCCACACCCAGGTGTGGTCGACGATCGTGTCGTCGTTGTTGACGACCATGGCGGTGCCGGCCTTCCCGGGTCCGGCGCCGCCGACGCGCAGGTACACGTCCTGCACGGTGGTCGGGTTCGCCGCGTGGTCGGCGGACGCGCCCTGCGGGCCGATCTCCAGCAGCGTGGGCGAGTTGACGGGACCCGCGTCGATCAGGAGGCCGGCGAGCCGGACGCCGTCGACGTCGCCGACGCGCAGCGCCGTGACGCCGTTGTCCGGGACGATCGTGGCGAGGCCGAGCCCGAGGACGATCGTCCCGGGCCGCTCGATCTCGACGGTGCGGTCGACGTGGTACACGCCCGGGGTGAAGAGCAGGTGAAGGCCCTGGGCCACGGCCTGGTTGAGGGTGGCGGCGGTGGCGCCGGGCCGCACCACGTAGAAACGGCTGAGCGGGATCGCCTCGCCCTGCGGGGTCCCGGACCAGCTGACGCCCCGGGCGTTCGTCCGCTTCGCCGGGGAGAAGACCTTGAACTCCCCTCCCTCGTAGAAGAGGAAGGGCTTTTCGCGCGAGACCGGCGTGGTGTCGAGCGTCGTGTACTTCGGCTCGGGGAAGGCGGTCGCGGGGGCGCCCTCCACTCCTGAGAAGACCTGGTTCCAGACGGAGTTGGACCAGCCGCCGATCGCGCTGTCGCGCGTGTACCACTGCTGCTGCGAGTAGTTGCCGACCTGTCCGTCGATCCGGCTGTCGGCGATGTAGCCGCCGCTGGCCCAGCCGTATCCGGTGGGCGCCAGGTTCAGTCCGCCCCTGACGTGCATCCGGCGGAAGGACGAGGCCTGGGAGACGGCCCAGCGGTCGGTCCCGTTGACCGGGTTCAGGGCCAGGTTCTCGGCGGAGCGCCAGAAGTTCTGGGTGGCGTTGCCGTTGAACCAGCCCGCGTCGACGGTCACGTCCCCGTTGATCGTGGTGTCGTCGGGGCGCAGGCCGAGACCGGCGATCTGGGTGTAGAAGCCGATCTGCGCGTTGATCCCGTCGTACGTGCCGGGCTTGAACAGGAAGGCGTGCCGGCCGGTGCCGAACTGGGCCGACTCCTGCTGCCGGAACACCTCGTCCAGTCGCGCCTGGATGCCGGGGGTCGAGGGGTCGACGACGTGCACGTTGGGCCCGAGGTCACCGCCGCCGGGCAGGGCCGGGCCGCCGGCCCCGGTGCCGTACACCTGGAACTCCCAGAGCGAGTAGCCCCATCCGGTGGCACGGGTCAGGCCCTGCAGGCGGACGTAGCGGGCGGTGCCGGAGACGGGCAGGGACTCGCTGCCGCCGGATCCCGTGGTGGTGGCGTAGGCGGTGGACCAGGTGGTGCCGTCGGTGGAGGTCTCGATGCGGTAGGCCGAGCCGTAGGCCGTCTCCCAGCGCAGGTCCACGCGGCTCAGGGCCGCGGGGCCGCCCAGGTCGACCTGGATCCACTGCGGGTCGGCGAAGGCGCTGGACCAGCGGGTGCCGAGGTCGCCGTCGACGGCGGCGGTCGCGGGCGTCCCGCCGTTCTCCTGGCTGGACGCGGTGACGGGCCGCCCCTGGGAGAGCAGGACGGGCGCGGCCTGCGCCGCGCCCGCCGGGGCGAGCGCGAGCAGTCCGCCGAGCAGGGCGGTGACCAGGCCGAGGATCCGGGTGCGGGACCGGCCCGGCGGTCGGGAGCGGGACGGGGCCGTGCGGGGAGTGGGGCGGTACATGGCGGCTCCTTCTCGGTGGGGGGAGGTGCGGGTCAGCCGGCCTGTGCCCGGTGGGCGCGGATCAGGTCCGCGTACCGCCGGCCGCTGGCCTTGACCGTCCGGCGCTGGGTCGCGTAGTCGACGTGGACCAGGCCGAACCGCTTGTCGTAGCCGTAGGCCCACTCGAAGTTGTCGAGCAGGGACCAGGCGTAGTAGCCGGCCAGCGGGACGCCCTTGCGGAGGGCGCGGGCGCAGGCCGCGAGGTGCTGCTCCAGGTAGCGCGTGCGGTCGGGGTCGTCGATCCGCCCGTCCGGGCCCGCGCTGTCGGGGAAGGCCGAGCCGTTCTCGGTGACGTACAGCCGGCGCACGCCGTACTCCTCGGTGAGCCGGAGCAGGAGGGCCTCCAGGCCGCCGGCGTCCACCGGCCAGTCCATGCCGGTCCGGGGCACCTCGGGCCGGCGGACCTCTCGGGCGTACGGAGCGGGGCCGGCCGGGTCGTCGGCGACCGTCACGGGGAAGTAGTAGTTGAGCCCGTGCCAGTCGAGGGGCGCCGCGATGGTCTCCAGGTCGCCCGCGCGCTCCGGCAGTTCGATGCCGTACAGCTCGCGCATGTCGGCGGGGAAGCCGCGGCCGTAGACCGGGTCGAGCCACCAGCGGTTGGTGTGTCCGTCGGCGCGGACGGCGGCGGCGACGTCCTCGGGCCGAGTGGTGGCGGGCTCGACGGTGGAGTGGTTGGTGACCAGGCCGACTCGTGCTCCTGGGGCGGCGGCGCGCACGGCGGCGGTGGCGAGTCCGTGGCCGAGGAGCAGGTGGTACGAGGCGCGGACGGCGGCCGTCAGATCGGTGAGGCCCGGGGCCATCCGCCCCTCCAGGTGCCCGATCCAGGCCGAGCAGAGCGGTTCGTTGAGGGTGGCCCACCGGGTGACCCGGTCGCCGAGGCGGCCGGCGACGACGGAGGCGTAGTGGGCGAAGTGCTCGGCGGTGGCGCGTTCGGTCCAGCCGCCCCGGCTCTCGCGGGCGCGGTCCTGCAGGGCCTGCGGCAGGTCCCAGTGGTAGAGGGTGACCGAGGGGCTGATCCCGGCGTCGAGCAGGGCGTCGACGAGCCGGTCGTAGAAGTCGAGTCCGGCCGCGTTGACCGGGCCGTCGCCGCCGGGCAGGACGCGGGGCCAGGCGACGGACATCCGGTAGGCGTCCGTGCCGAGCTCCTTCATCAGGGCGATGTCCTCGGGCCAGCGGTGGTAGTGGTCGCAGGCGGTGTCAGCGTGGTCGCCGTGGTCGATCGCGCCGGGGGTGTGGGCGAAGGTGTCCCAGATGGAGGCGGCGCGGCCGTCCTCGGCGACGGCGCCCTCGATCTGGTAGGCGGAGGTGGCCGTGCCCCAGGAGAAGTCGGGCGGGAAGGCGCCCAGGTCGAGGGGCGCGGGGGTACTGGCGTCGGACACGGAGTTCCTTTCGGGAAAGCGGGACTGACGTGGCGTCACTTGACCGCGCCCGCGGTGAGGCCGGCGACGAGGTAGCGCTGGAGGAGGAGGAAGCCCGCGACGACGGGGACGCTCACCACGAGGGAGGCGGCCATCACCTGGTTCCAGTACACGTCGTTCTGCGACGCGTAGCCCTGCAGGCCGACGGCGAGGGTGCGGGTGGTGTCGTTGGTCATGACGGAGGCGAAGAGGACCTCGCCCCAGGCGGTCATGAAGGCGTAGACGGCGACCGCGACGATGCCGGGGACGGCGGCGGGCACGATGACCCGGAACAGCGCGCCGACCGGTCCGCAGCCGTCCACCCTGGCGGCCTCGTCGAGCTCGCGCGGGATCGAGTCGAGATAGCCGATGAGCATCCAGATGGAGAAGGGCAGGGAGAAGGTCAGATAGGTGAGGATCAGTCCGCCCCGCGAGCCGAAGAGGGCGATGCCGGTGGCGTTGCCGATGTTGACGTAGATGAGGAACAGCGGCAGCAGGAAGAGGATGCCGGGGAACATCTGGGTGGACAGCACGGTCACGGTGAACACCCGCCGGCCGCGGAAGTCGTAGCGGCTGACCGCGTAGGCGGCGAAGACGGCGACGGTGACGGAGCAGACGGTGGCGGCGCCCGCCACGATCACCGAGTTCACGAAGTGGTCGGCGAGCGGGACGGTCCGCCAGATGTCGGCGTACGGACGGAGGGTGAGCCCGGAGGGGAACCAGCGGAAGGCGCCCGAGACGTCCTGGAGCGGTTTCAGGGAGCTGGACACCATCACGTACACCGGCAGCAGGACGAAGCCGGTGAGCAGGGTGAGGACGATCCGCCGGGTCCAGAGGAAGGACCGCGGCGGCGCCGTCGGGGAGTCAGCCACGCCGGGGCCTCCGTCCGCGCGAGGTGAGCAGCAGGTAGCCGCCCGTGACGACGAGCAGGAAGAGCAGCAGGAGCACGGACATGGCCGAGCCGGTGCCGAAGTTCCACGTCTGGAAGGACGACTGGTAGATGTGCAGCGAGATGAGGTCGGCGGCCTCGGGGGCCGCCCGGCCGAAGAGGACGAAGGGGGTGTTGAAGTCGTTGAAGGTCCACAGGAAGAGGACGAGGACGAGGACCTGGTTGACCGGCCGCAGGGACGGCAGCGTGATGTGGCGGATCTGCCGCCAGCGCCCGGCGCCGTCCAGGGCGGCGGCCTCGTACATGTCCCGGGGGATGTTCTGCAGTCCGGCCAGCACGGTGAGGAAGGCGAAGGGCCAGCCCTTCCAGACGGAGACGGTGAGCAGGGCCCAGAAGCTGTTGTCGCCGATCAGCCAGAAGGCGCGGCTGTCGCCGATGCCGAGCTGGTCGTGCAGGACGTGGTTGATCAGGCCGTTGTCGTGCTGGAACATGAACGCCCAGGTGATGACGGCGGCGTAGACGGGCAGCGCGTAGGGGACGAGGAAGAGGGTCCGCAGCAGGGCCCGGCCGCGGAAGTCGTCCTGGAGCAGGATCGCGGCGGCGGTGCCGAGCAGCCAGCACAGCGCCACGGACACCAGCGTGAACAGGCAGGTCGTGCCGAAGGACGCGAGGAGGGACGCGCCGACGGCCCCGTCGAAGTCCACGGAGACGGCGTAGTTGTCGAGACCGGCCCAGGGGGCGGCGGTCCAGTCGCGGACGAAGAACTGGGTGAGCTGCTTGAAGCTCATGACGACGCCCATGAGCATCGGCACGAGGTGGACGAGGAGTTCCAGGAGCAGCGCGGGCAGCAGCAGGAGGTACGGCAGCGCGGGGCGCCGGCGGCGGGCGGGCGCCGGGGTCGCGCGGGCGGCGACCCCGGGGCGCGCCCCAGGGGTGACGGTCAGGGTCATGGCGGGGCCGCGGCTACTTCTTGGGCATCTGCTGCTGGGCCTTGTCGAGCTTGGCGCGCACGGACTCGGTGGTGACCGGGCGGCCGGCGGCGGCGTCGGCGAACAGCTCCTTGACGGCGGTGCCGACGACGGTCTCGAACTGGGATTCCTCGGGGACCTGCGGCAGCGCGGCGGCGCTCTTGGCGAGGGTGTCGCGGATGACGGCGAGCGCGGGTCCGGAGAAGGCGGGGTCCTGCTGGGCGGACTTCACGGGCGGGACGGAGCCGTAGGCCTGGTTGAGGGTCTTCTGTTCGGCGTCGCCGGTCATGAACTTCACGAACTTCAGGGCGCCGTCGCGGTTCCGGGTGTTCTTGAAGACGGCGATGTTGATGCCGGCGACCATGGAGTTGATCGCGGTGCCCTGGCCGGGGGTGCCGGAGGGGACGGGGGCGGGGGCGACGCCCCACTCGTCGGGGGTCATCCCCTGGGCGGCGAAGGTCTGCGCGGGGGTCTGCCACAGCACCATCGCGGTGCGGTCCTTGGCGAAGTCGCTGAGGGACTGGTTCTGGGCGTACTCGGCGTTGCCGGGGGCGACGATCTTGTGGGCGGCCATGAGGTCGACGTACTGCTTGACCGCGGCGACGGCGCCGTCGTTGGTGAAGTCGGCCTTGCCGTCGGGGGTGAAGAAGTCGGCGCCGTGCTGCTTGCCGAGCACGAAGACGTGGTGGATGTTCTCGGCGAGGTTGGCCCCCTCGACGCCGAGGGCGGAGTGCCCGTCCTTGGCGAGCTTCCGGCCGGCCTCGGTGAGCTCGTCCCAGGTGGCCGGCGGCTTGGCTATGCCGGCGTCGGCGAACATCTTCTTGTTGTAGTAGAGCGCGTAGGCCATGGAGTAGAGCGGCACGGCCGCCGGGTCCTGGCCGGGGGCGCCGGTGGAGCCGAGCGCGGAGTCGACGAACCGCTCCTTGCCGCCGATGGCGGCGAGGTTCTTCTCGTCCCAGGGCAGCAGCGCGCCGCCGGCCTGCAGGGAGGCGCTCCAGGTGTTGCCGATGTTGAGGACGTCGGGGCCCTGGCCGGAGGTGGTGACGGTGAGGATCCGGTTGAGCAGGTCGGACCAGGGCACGACCTCCAGCTTGACCTTGATGCCGGTCTCCTTCTCGAACCGGTCGAGCTCGGGCTGGAGGATCTTCTTGTCGGCCTCGACGCTCGGACCCTGGTTCGACGCCCAGTAGGTGAGGGTCCTGGGCTCGGAGTTCGAGCCCGAGCCGTCGGGGGCGGTGCCACCGCCGCAGGCGGTCGCGGTGAGGGCGAGGGAGAGGGCGACGGCGCCGGTGACCGCGGCTCTGATTCTGCGCATGACTCCTCGTAACCCTTTCGAGGGAGGCTTAATTTAGGACGTGAGTTAAACTCCAAGGGAAGGGCGCGTCAAGGCTTCGCGCCGGGTGTATGTTGCACTTCGGAGCTGACGAACTGGGGGTACGGTGCGAGCGACGAATGGCCGCACGGTGCGTGACCTGCGGCGGGAGAACCGCACCGCGGTGCTGCAACGGCTGTACTTCGACGGCCCGACGAGCCGGCTCGCGCTCGGCCCGGCGACCGGCCTGAGCTCCGGCTCGGTCAGCAACGTCGTCGCCGAACTGGTCGCCGAGGGCCTGGTCGAGGAGGCCGGCAGCGTGGACTCCGCGGGCGGACGGCCCCGCACGCTGCTGCGGATCAGCCCGGACAGCGGCTGCATGATCGGCGTGGACGTCGGCGAGACCCGGGTCCGGATCGAGCTCTTCGACCTCACCCTCACCGAACTCGCCCGCACCGAACGCCCGTTGGCGGTCGACAGCAGGGAGCGCCACGACCGCTACGAGGTCGGTGTCGTGGTCGGGCACATCCGCGACGGCATCGCCGAGGTGCTGCGCACCGCGAACATGCCCGCCGACCGTCTCCTCGGCGTCGGCGTGGGCGTCCCCGGCATCGTCGCGCACGGCACGGGAGAGGGCGGCGCGCGGGGCGAGGGCACGGGCGGCGCGCGGACCGGCGGCACGGGGGGCGAGGGCTCGGGCCGCGTCCCCGGCGCGGGCCCGGGCGGCGGAGCCGGGGACACCGCGGGCGGGGCCGTCGTGCACGGCCAGACCATCGGCTGGGACGCCGTGCCGCTGGAGCGGCTGCTGCGCGAGGCCGTCGACCTGCCCGCCGGGGTCCCGTACCGGATCGACAACGGTGCCCGCACCCTCGGGCAGGCCGAGCTGTGGTTCGGCGCCGGGCGCGGAGCCGAGAGCGCCGTCTTCGTGCTCTTCGGCTCGGGCGTCGGCGCCTGCGTCGCCACCGACCCGCTGGGTCCCGGCCGCGCCCTCGAGTGGGGCCATCTGACCGTCCGGGTGCGGGGCCGCCGCTGCCGCTGCGGCGCCCTGGGCTGCCTGGAGGCGTACGCGGGGGCCGAGGCGCTCCTCGAACGCTGGCGGGAGGCCGGTGGCCGGCCCCCGGCCGGGGCCGACGAGGAGACCGCCCTCACCGCGATGCTGGCCGCCGCCTACCCCGGCGCCGGCTCGGGCGCCGCCCCCGACACGGCGGCGCTCGCCGTCCTGGAGGAGACCGCCGAGTACCTCGGCGCCGGCTTCGCCGACCTGATCAACCTCTTCCAGCCGGAGCGCATCCTCGTCGGCGGCTGGGCCGGCCTCCAGCTCGGCAGCCGCTTCCTCGACACCGTCCGGGAGCACGCCCGCGCGTACGCGCTGCGCTACCCGGCCGCCCGGGTCACCATCGGCCTCGGCACCCTGGGCCCGGAGGCCGTCACCATCGGCGCCGCCATCCTCCCGCTGGCCGACTTCTTCGCCCGCGGCGGCCGCCGCGCCGAGACCGGAGCGGAACCCCAGGAGAACCGGCAGCCCGCGTGGACGACGACGGTACGGGAACGCACGGCGCACTGAGCCCCCGGGCGCTCGGGCGGGCCGCCGAACCCTGGCCCCGCGTCGGCGTGGTGGGCCCGCCCGTGGCCCCTCGGTGCACCGGGCGCCCCCGGATCCCGTCTCCGAGGCGCTCGTCCCTCCGCCCGGCGG
Source organism: Streptomyces sp. NPDC053431 (assembly GCF_044544925.1). Lineage (NCBI taxonomy): Bacteria > Bacillati > Actinomycetota > Actinomycetes > Kitasatosporales > Streptomycetaceae > Streptomyces > Streptomyces sp. NPDC053431. Next base: position 449,458 of record NZ_JBITXX010000004.1, read on the forward strand.
CGCCCACGGCGTGGATTGCGTCGCTTGTGCGTCGTACGGTGGAGGCATGTCCGACGTGACGCACGGGATGACGACGGGGGCGGTGGCGCGGCGCCTGGGGGTCGCGCCGACCACGCTGCGCTCCTGGGACCGCCGCTACGGCATCGGCCCGGCCGCCCGCGAGGACGGCCGGCACCGCCGGTGGACGCCCGAGGACGTCGCCGCGCTGGAGGCGATGTGCCGGCTGACCTCCGCCGGGGTGCCCCCGGCGGAAGCCGCGCGGGCGGCCCGGGCGGTCCGCGACGACGGCACGGCGCCGAAGCGCCCCGCGGCGGCGCCGCCCGGCCCGGAGGACGGCCAGCCGACCCCGGTGGGCGGCCCGCCGGCCCCGGTGGGCGGCCCGCCGGCCCCGGTGGGCGGCCCGCCGGCCCCGGTGGGCGGCCCGCCGGCCCCGGTGGGCGAGCCGCCGACCGACGTCCTGCGCCGGCTGAGCCGCGGCCTCGGCCGGGCCGCCGTCCGGCTCGACGGCCCGGCGATGGACGCCCTCCTGCAAGAGGCCCTGGCGGCCCACGGCCTCGTCACCACCTGGGAGGGGGTGATGGCACCCGCCCTGCACGCGGTGGGCCGCAAGTGGGCCTCCTCCGGGGACCGTTACGTCGAGGTCGAGCACCTGCTGTCCTGGCACGTGTCGACCGCCCTGCGGCGGGCGGCCGTCAGTGGCCCTCCCGGCGCGGCAGCAGGGTTCGGCGCGGCAGGTACGCGCGGCCGGAGCGGGATGGTCGGGACGGACGGCCGACCCGAACCGGGCCGCGAGGTCGGGACGGACGGCCGACCCGAACCGAGCGGCGAGGTCGGGACGGCTGACGGCTCGGCCGGGCCGCCCGGCGCGCGACGCGCGACCGGCCCGTCCCCCACGGCCCGTGCGGCGCGGCCGCCGGTGTTGTTGGCGTGTACGCCCGCCGAGCAGCATGGCCCTGGAGGCGCTCGCGGCCGGACTCGCCGAACGCGGTGTGCCGACCCGGGTGTTCGGTGCCGCGGTGCCCGCCGAGGCCCTGGACGCGGCGGTGCGGCGCTCGGGACCGGCCGCCGTCGTGCTGTGGTCCCAGACGCGCTCCACCGCGCACCACCCGCTGGCACAGCACGTCGCGGCGACGGCCTTCGGCCTCCGCGGAGCCCGTACCGCTCCGCTGCTCGTCCTCGCGGGCCCGGGCTGGTCGGGCCGCACCCCGGCCCCCGGCACGCACCGCCCGTCGGGCCTGCGCCCAGCCCTTGACCTGATCTCCCGGCTGTACGGGGAACCGGGCATGACGGACGACGAGGGCCGGCCCGCCCCCGCGCTCCTCAACCCGTGACAGCGGCCGCGGTCAGGCTTCGGCGCAGGCGCTGGAGGCCTCGGCGCGCATGGCTCTTCACGGTGCCGAGCGGGAGGCCGGTGCGGTCGGCGATCTCGGTCTGGGTCAGCTCGCCGAAGTAGGCCAGGGCCAGCACGTCGCGCTGGACGCGCGGAAGCCGGGCGAGTTCACCGACGACCACCATCCGGTCGAGGACGCGCTCCTGCGCGCCCTCGGTCACATCGCCCGCCCCCACCGGGCCGACGGCCGCGACCTCCGCGACGAGTTCACGTCGGCGGGTGCGGGCCCCCAGCGCGTCCGCGGTCTTGCGACGGGTGATGCCGACGAGCCAGCCCGGCACGGTGCCCCGCTCGGGGCGGAAACCGGCCCGCCCGCGCCACGCGGCGGCGAAGACCTGCTGGGCGACGTCCTCGGCCTCGCGGGGATCGCCCAGGGCCCGCGCGGCGAGCGTGTGGACCAGGCGCCCCCAGCGGCGGTGCGCCTCGCCGAGGCACTCCGCGTCGCCCCGGGCGATACCGAGCCCGATCTCCTCGTCCGCGAGCTCCCCTGGGTCGCGGGCGGTGCCGCGCTCCTCGGCGGTGGCAGTCATGACGGCTCCTTCTCGGCCGGGGGTGGACGCCCGGAAGGGCTTGCTCCCGGCGTCCGTCCTGCCTTCAGCCTCGGGCCGCAGGATCGGGGGCTCCACTCGCGTCGGTCGTGCGTCGAATCGCAGCACCGGCTGTAGCCCCCGAACTCCCCCTCCCTTCCTCGCTCCCTCCCTGCATCCTCTGGCCTGCCCCTCCCTCCTCCCCCAGGGCGTCCCCCTCCGACCTCCCCGCCTCCCCCCTACTCCCGCTGCCCCCTCACCTCTCCCTCGCCGCCCGGAACCGTGCCAGCCCGTCGGCGAGCCCGATCACCGGATCGGGGTAGTCGACGGCCGCCCGGTCCAGGCCGGTGAGCCGCCACGGTTCGTGCACCTCGGGCACGGCGAGGCCGGCGAGCTCCGGGACCCAACGGCGCACGTACGCGCCCTCGGGGTCGTACCGCCGTGCCTGGAGGACCGGGTTGAGCACCCGGTTGGGCCGCGTGTCCGTTCCCGTACCGGCCACCCACTGCCAGTTGAGCTGGTTGTTCGCCACGTCGCCGTCGACCAGGAGGTCGAGGTAGTGGCGGGCGCCCTCCCGCCAGTCCAGGTAGAGCGTCTTGGTCAGGAACGACGCGGCGACCAGCCGCCCCCGGTTGTGCGTCCAGCCCTCGTGAGCGAGCTGTCGCATGGCCGCGTCCACCAGCGGATAGCCGGTGCGCCCCGCCTGCCAGGCGCGCAGGTCCGCCTCGGCGTCCCGGCCGCGCCGCCAGCGGTCCTGACGGGGCCGGTAGTCCTCGGTCGCGGCCTCGGGCCGCGCGGCCAGCACCTGGTGGTGGAAGTCCCGCCAGCACAGCTGCCGTACGAACGCATCGGCACCGGCGCCGCCGCGCGCCCGCGCCCGGTGCACCGCCTCGACGGCCGAGACCGCGCCGAAGTGCAGGTACGGGGAGAGCCGTGAGGTCGCGTCGCCCGCGAGGTCGTCGTGGCGTTCCTCGTAGGCGTCGGCGTCCCGGGACAGCCAGTCGGCCAGCCGCTTGCGGCCCTCGCCCTCCCCGCCGGGCACGAGTCCCGCGGAGACGCCGGCGACGGCGGACCGCTCCGGGAGCGCGTCGCCCCGCACGCCGGGCGGCACCCGCACCGCGCGCGGGGCGCGGAGCGGCGTACGGAGACGTGCGGAGTTCCAGCGCCGGAAGTACGGGGTGAAGACGGCGAAGTGGTCGGAGCCCTGGGGGGTGAGGTCCCCGGGCGGAACGGCGGTGATCACCGCGTCGTGGACGAACAGCCGGCAGCCGTCCGCGTCCAGGGCGCGCCGCAGCCGGTCCTCCCGCGCGCGGGCGAAGGCCGAGCACCCGGCGGCCATGTGCACCTCGTCGGCCCCCGACTCCCGGACCACCGCGAGCACCTCGGCCGTCGTGTCCCCGGTGCGCACGACGAGTCGGCCGCCGCGCTCGTGCAGGGCGCGGTCGAGGTCGGCGAGGCAGTCGGCGAGGAAGGCGAGCCGGTTGGGCGCGGCGAAGCCGGCCCGGTCCACGGCGGGGTCACGGACGAACAGCGGGACGACCCCGCGCCCGTCCGCCGTGGCGGCCCGCAGCGGCGGATGGTCGTGCAGACGGAGGTCCGAGGTGAAGAGGACGACGGAGACGTTCATGGCACCACTCCTGGGTAGGGTCGCCGGCGGTACTCTTCCCGCCCGCCGCGCGCGCCGGATGCACCCGCGTGCACTCGCCCCCCGCTCCCGGCCTCCCCGGCCCCACCAGGCCTTTCGCCTCCCCGGGCGCCCACCGCCGACCCCCTCCGGCGGCCCCGGGCACGCCGGCCCCGGGCACACCAGCCCCCGACCCGCCGACCCTCATCGCCGGGCCTCCTTCTCCGCCCTCCGCGCGATGTTCCGCGCCATGCCGCCGAACACGACCGCGTGGAACGGCGCGACGCTCCACCAGTACAGCTGCCCCAGGAGGCCGCGCGGGTGGAAGAGCGCGCGCTGCCGGTAGCGGGTGCGTCCCTGTTCGTCGCGCTCGGCGCGCAGCTCCAGCCACGCGAGGCCGGGCAGCCGCATCTCGGCGCGCAGCCGGAGCAGCCGGCCGCGTTCGATCTCCTCGACGCGCCAGAAGTCGAGCGCGTCGCCGACCCGCAGGTGCTCGGCGTCGCGGCGGCCCCGGCGCAGGCCGACGCCGCCGACGAGCCGGTCGAGCCAGCCGCGTACCGCCCAGGCGAGGGGGAAGGAGTACCAGCCGTTCTCCCCTCCCGTCCCCTCGATGACCCGCCACAGCTCCGCCTCCCCCGCGTCGACCACGCGCGCGCGTTCGTCCGTGTAGAGGCTGCCGCCCGCCCAGTCCGGGTCGGTGGGCAGCGGGTCGCTGGGGGCTCCGGGCAGGGAGGCGGAGGACCAGCGGGTGGTGACCTGGGCGTCGCGCACCCGCCGCAGGGCGAGCGCGAGGGCCCGGTCGAAGGAGAGGCGGCCGCCCGGGGGGTCGGGGACGAACGCGCGGATGTCGTTCTCGGCGCACACCACCTCGTACCGCAGGGATTCGGCGAGCGGCCGGGCGAGGTGCGCGGGCACGGGTGTGACGAGTCCGATCCACTGGCTGGACAGCCGCGGGGTGAGCATCGGGACCGGCAGGATCAGCCGCCGCGGGAGCCGGGCGACGGCCGCGTACCGGGTCATCATCTCGCGGTAGGTGAGGACGTCCGGCCCGCCGATGTCGAAGCTCCGGTTCACCTCGGGGGGCATCCGGGCACTGCCGACCAGGTAGCGCAGGACGTCGCGTACGGCGATCGGCTGGACGCGGCTTCCCACCCAGCTGGGGGTCACCATGACGGGCAGGCGCTCGGTCAGGTAGCGCAGCATCTCGAAGGAGGCCGAGCCGGATCCGATGACGACGGCGGCGCGCAGCACGGTGGTGGGCACGCCGGACTCCAGGAGGATGCGGCCGACCTCGGCGCGCGAGCGCAGATGGCGGGAGAGCCGGTCCTCGGGCACGTCGCGGGGCGTGAGGCCGCCGAGGTAGACGATGCGCCGCAGTCCGGCGCGGCGGGCCTCCTCGGCGAAGGTGACGGCGGCGTTCCGGTCGGTCCGCTCGAAGTTCCCGCCGGACCTCATGGAGTGGACGAGGTAGTAGGCGACGTCGACGCCGTCGAGGGCGGGCCGCAGGCTCGCCGCGTCGGTGACGTCGCCCCGGACGATCTCCACCTGGTCGGCCCAGGGGTGGTCCTTGAGGTGCGACGGGGTACGGGCGAGGCAGCGCACGCGGTATCCGGCGCGCAGCAGCTCGGGGACGAGGCGTCCGCCGATGTAGCCGCCCGCGCCGGTGACCAGGCAGCGCGCGCCGTCGGGCGCGTCGGGGGGCTGGGGCGTGGGTCGGGGTGTGGGCATGGCCTCTCGGCCCCCTTTCCGTGTCCGTGGCGTGTGGCCTGTGACCGATGGTTCCCTCCGGAGGGCGCCGACGGATGCGGCGACGCGCCCGGCGTGACGCGGAGCGGCTCCGTTTGCCACCATGGCGCGCAGAGATCACGGTGATCCGAAGGGGAGCGGTATGAGCGGTGTGGCGCGCAGGACGGTCGTCGCGGCGGCGGGCGGAGCGGGACTGACGGCGGCCCTGGCCGCCTGTGGCGGCGGTGACGGCGGCGACAAGGACGCCACGGGCGGTACGAGCGGTACGAACGGGGCGGACGGGACCGTCGAGGAGAACGCGCCGCTGGCGATGACCGGCGACATCCCGGTGGGCGGCGGGAAGGTGCTCGCCGACAAGGGCGTGGTGATCACGCAGCCGAAGGCGGGCGAGTTCAAGGCGTTCTCCTCGCGTTGCACCCACCTGGGCTGCAGCGTGAAGGAGGTGACCGACGGGGTCATCGTGTGCCCCTGCCACCAGAGCCGCTTCGACGCCTCGGACGGCAGCGTGAAGAAGGGCCCCGCGACGCAGCCGCTGGAGCCGACGCCGATCGAGGTGATCGGCCAGGCGATCAGGCTCGGCTGACCCGCTTCCAGCAGGCGAGCACCTCGTCGGTGCTCGCGACGGTGGCGACGAGCGCGAGCGTGTTGCGGATCATCGCGGGGGTGTAGTCGGCCGGCACTCCCGCGATGGCGTCGCTCGGCACGACGACCGTGTATCCGAGGTTGACGGCGTCGAAGACGGCGTTGGGGACGGCCACGTTGGCGGAGACCCCGGTGACGACCAGGGTCCGGCAGCCCAGGTTCCGCAGCAGCGCGTCGACGTCGGTGCCGGCGAGGGGCGAGAGGCCGTGCAGCCGCCGCACCACCAGGTCCTGCTCGGCCACCTCGATCGGCTCGGCGATCCGTACGGCGCTGCTGCCGCTGAGCTGCTGCACGGGAAGCCGCGCCGCGGCCCGGAACAGGCGCGCGTTGCGATTGGCGCCGCGCCCGTCGGGGCGCCGCTCGGCGACGGCGTGCAGCACCTGCACATCGGCCTCGCGCGCGGCGGCGACGAGCCGGGCGACGTTCCGCAGGGCGCCCGACTCGCGTGCGACGGCGCCGAGTTCGGGCAGGGCGCTGTCGCGTCCGACGACGCCTTCCTGACACTCGACCGTGAGGAGCACGGCACCGTCCGCGGCGAGCTGCTCCCTGAGCCGTTCCGACTGACTCACGACGTCCTCCTCGCGGTCGACCGCTTGCACCCCGGCGGCGCAGCCCCCATGATTTCTGACACTCCATCAGAAATCCAGAAGGGTGCGGACGATGACCGTCGCACAGCGCCGTGGACGCCGGATCATGATGACCCCGGCCGAGCTCGACACCTTCCTCACCGAACAGCGGACCTGCCGGGTGGCCACCGTGTCGGCCGACGGCCGGCCGCACGTCAGCGCCCTCTGGTTCGCCTGGGACGGCACCTCGCTCTGGCTCTACTCGATCACCCGCAGCCGCCGCTGGGCCGAACTGCGCGCCCGGCCACAAATCGCCGTCGTGATCGACGACGGCGAGGAGTACGGGGAACTGCGCGGCGTCGAGCTCTCGGGCACCGCGGAGTTCGTCGGCGAGGCCCCCCGCACCGGCGAGCCCTGCCCCGAACTCGAAGCACCGGAGCGCCTCTTCGCCGCCAAGAACTTCGGCCTCGCCACGATGCCGCACGACGGCCGGCACGCCTGGCTGCGCCTGACCCCGGACGCCGTCGCGTCCTGGGACTTCCGCAAGATGACGGCACCCCGGGAGGACGCCTAGGGCGTTTCCCTCACATCATCCGTTCACGAGTCGGGCCGTTTGACTGATGCCAGAGGGCGAGGATCGAGCCGCTGCCGCAGAACCGGACACCGAAGCGGGGAGGGCGGGCCGCAGGGTGACGTCAGTCGTCGAACCAGACGACCAGCCTGACATCGTCGTCGCCGTGCAGGTCGGCGAGGGTGCGCATGACGGTCCAGACCGGGCCCCACTCATCGTCTGGCACGGCGTCGCGGCGCCTGAGGCGCTCAACACGGAACATCTGATCTCCGTCGATCCACTGGGAGCCCTCCTGGAAGTGCTTGCTGGGCCGGACCACGACATGAGCCGGCTGTCCGCAGAGGTCGACGAATCGCCGAGGAGCGGAGTAGTGCCGCTGGAGGAACTGCCAGTCGCCGTGCGGATCACGGTAGTACTCGCGGATGCAGGCATCCGGCCAGGCGGACTCCTCGTCCCAGTCGACCTGCTTGATCTCCACCCAGCTGACCCAGCTCGCGCTTCGTCCGGCCGTCGTCTCATGACCGTCGCGAACACGGTTCGACGCGTCGGCAGGCAGTCCACGGACAGGAGCCACCGGCACGAACTGCCCGTCGTCACAGACGCCGAACAGAGAGCCGAAGGCTTCATAGTTCCTCGGCACCTTCAGGTGGTCCAAGTCGATGGCGGCGTGCCAGAACGAGTCCGCCGCATGGTCTCGATAGTCACGGTGGCACTCGATGAAGCCCCAGATGTCCTTACCCATGCCGCGATGATGCCGGGACGGCGTCCACCAGACCAGGCAATACTCTCCCCGGACCTGATGCCCGGAGCCACGGCTCCAGTCGCTCCCCGAAGGCCGTCCGGCCGGCGAGCCGGGCCATCATGCCCGCGGACGGTCCCGCGGCGGCCTGGGCACGAAGATCACGCATACGCCCAGGTCATGTCGCTTACGGGTGCCCCGGCGGACCGGCCGGCCTCTCCAGGGAGTCTTCGGGGCGACGACCCGTCCTCCGACAAGGTCCACAGGAAGCGGCCTAACTCGCGACCGGCTCCCCGGCCGTCCGCAGCGCTTCGACGACCGCCCGGATGGACGGCCGGCGCCCGGCGTCGGTACGCCAGGTCGCGTAGATGTGCCGCCGCACGGGTTGCCGTACGGGCACGAAGGACACCCCGTCCATGGCCACCGGCCGCCCGAGCCGGGGCGCCACGCAGATGCCGAGCCCCGCGGCGACCAGGGCCAGCTGGGTGTGGTGGTCACCGGCGACATGGGCGATCCGCGGCTCGATCCCCTTGGAGCGGAGCGTGAACATCAGCCACTCGTGACAGAACTCCCCCGCCGGCCAGGAGACCCACTCCTCCCCGGCGAAGTCCTCCAGGTCCACCACCGCGCGCCCCGCCAGCGGGTGATCGGCCGGCAGGGCGACGTCGGCGGAGTCGTCCAGCAGATGGGCCCGCTCCAGGCCGGCGGGCACGGGTGCCCGTTTGTTGTTCCAGTCCAGCACCACGGCGAGGTCGCTGTCCCCCCGCAACACCTCGCGCACCCCGAAGTCAGGCTCCAACTCGGCTGTGTGCACGCACAGTTCAGGGTGGGCCGCGCGCAGGGCGCGGATCGCGGCCGGAAAGAGACCACGCATCGCCGTGGGGAAGGCGGCGATGCGCACCTCCCCCACCACCTGCCCCCGCTGCGCCTCGATGTCCGCCTGGGCGAGCTCCACCTGGGACAGGATCCGCGCCGCGTGCTCGGCCAGCAGCAGCCCGGCGTCGGTGAGCCGGACCCCCCGCCCGTTCTTCGCCAGCAGCTGCTGCCCGATCTCCCGCTCCAGCTTGGACAGCTGCTGCGAGACCGCCGAGGTGGTGACGTGCAGCCCTTCGGCGGCCCCGCTCACCGAGCCGTGCCGCGCGACGGCGTCCAGGGTCCGCAGGCGCTCCAGGTTCAACATGTAAGCGATCCTAAGACATCGCCTCCATGAATTCTCGCTTGTGCTACACCATGGGCTCGACGACGCTGGACGGCATGAGCCCCACCACCCTTCCCTCTCTCGACTGGCGCGTCCGCTTCGGCGTCCTGGCGCTGATCTGGGGATTCAGCTTCCTCTTCATCAAGATCGGCACGGAGGGCTTCGCGCCGTTCCAGGTCACCTTCGGCCGCCTCCTGTTCGGTACGGCGGTCCTGGTCGTCGCCCTGATCGCGAAGCGCGACCGGCTGCCGCGCGGCGCCCGCACCTGGGGCCATCTGACGGTGGCGGCCTTCCTCCTCAACGCCCTGCCGTTCTCCCTCTTCTCCTACGCCGAGCTGACGATCCCCTCGACGCTCGCGGGCATCTGCAACGCGACGACCCCGCTGTGGGGCATGGTCCTCTCGCTCGTCGCCCTCTCCGAGGACCGCCCGACCCGGGTGCGAGCGGCGGGCCTGGGCATCGGCTTCGCCGGCGTGCTCACGGTGCTAGGCGCCTGGCAGGGCTTCTCGGGCCTGGACGTCACGGGCACGACCCTCGCCCTGCTCGCCTCGGCCAGTTACGCGGTCGGCTGGATCTACGTCCGCCGCACCCTGTCCGGCACGGGCTCCTCGCACCTCTCCCTCGCGACGGGCCAGGTCGGTCTGGGCACGCTGCAACTGGCTCTGGTGACGCCCCTGTTCACCACCTGGCCCACCCACGTCGAGGCACTCCCACTCCTCTCCGTCATCGCCCTCGGCGCCCTGGGCACGGGCTGGGCGATGCTGCTCCAGTACGGAGTGGTGGCCGAGGTGGGCCCGACGACGGCGTCCATGGTCACGTACTTCATCCCGGTCATCGCCACGGCCGCGGGCGTCGCCCTGCTCGACGAACACCTCACCTGGAACACCCCGGTCGGCGCGCTGATCGTCCTGACCGGCGCGGCCCTCACCCAGACCCGCACGTCCAGCCGCCGCCCCCCGACAACGACGCCAAGCAGCACGCTCCGAAACCCCACCCTCACCCCGAATCCGACGACGACGGGAAACCACTCAGAGCCGGAGCCCCCCATCCTCACCCCGACAACAGCGCGAAGGGGTCCAGGGGCCTAACCCACCCCCACCCCCGCACCTGACAACGGCGGGAAAGGACCCGGGGCCGGAGCACCCACCCCGCCCCGCAGCCGACAACGACGGAAAGGGGCCCAGGGCCGGAGCACCCACCCCGCCCCGCAGCCGACAACGACAGGACGGGCCCACGGCCGGAGCACCCACACCCGCCCCGCAGCCGACAACGACGGGAAGGGGTCCGGGGCCGGAGCCCCTGCCCCGCAGCCGACAACGGCGGGAAGGGGTCCGGGGCCGGAGCGGGGGAGGGAGGTGTCCGGACGTGGTGGCGTCCTCCACGAGCGAAGCGAAGTGGAGCACGCAGTCCG